>NZ_FOSC01000019.1 GCF_900114155.1 Marinobacter persicus | reverse complement strand
TCACTCGCTGAAATTCACGAGTTACAGCGTTATCAGGGCGCGCCCCATCAGCCTTGCAGGGCCATCAACACCTTGCTTGATGATCACATCGCTCAGGTACGGTCTCAGATAACCGATCTGCAGGTACTGGAGAAACAACTTGTGTCGCTGCGAGCAAGTTGTAACGATGATCGGGAAATTGAGGCCTGTGGGGTTCTCGAAGGGCTCAGCGAAGGAAGCATGCAGTAGTAGCCTGAAGCAGGTATGCTCAGTATTAGGGTAGCCAGCGTGGAAAGATCAATATACTTGCGTAGGTGCTGAACATCCGCTCCCTGGCGGAGTTTTTCGACAACACGGAGCCTGAGTAGTCGGCAGATAGAGCAAGCACTTCATCATGTCTTGTTTCGTTGAAAAGGCTGCATCAACTGTTGCCAGTAGTTCATTGGTAATTCGGCGCTGAAACAATACCAAGATCCTTAGTGCTGATCGCTCGCTCGGAATCGTAGTAAGCCGTGCCGTGCAAGGATCTTAGCGGCAATGGGTGAAGTGATCATTTGTATCACTGCAAAGAATGCGGCAGGAATCGCAATTTCTGAAGGTAAGCCAGATGCGGCGACAAAAGCAGCAGCAATGCTAAATTCTTTTTTGCTCACGGTGAAGAGATAGGTAATCACTTCTTTCCGGTCAGAGGTTAGCAACCGTGAGGACATTCCTATCAGGTAGCCAATCAGATTAAGACTCAGGGCTGCTCCAGCAATCAAAAAAGCGTACCAGCCATAACCAATGATAGTTTCTGCGTTTGGGCCTACTACAGCCAGTAGTATCAGAAGATATATGATTGATCCAATTCCCGCGTACGTTGAATCATGGCGTGCAAAAAAATCTGGAAATCCTGTGCGTAAGCTCACTCCAACAACAGTGGGAACGAGAACGATCAAGGCTAATTCAAAGATGATTGCCCCGAGAGGAACTTCCAGCTGTATTCCAGTCAGCCATAAAAAAACGAATGGAACAATGAATGGCGATAGTGCTGTATTGACCGCATTAAAAACGGCTGCTAAGGCAACATTCCCCCGCGCCATTAATACCAGCAGCGGAGACGAAACATCTGTCGGCAATGTGCCAAGCAACGTTTGACCTGCTGCAAGAGGTCCGTTCCCGAAAAATAAACGGCCAGTCAGAAAACCGGCAATCGACATCGGACCATAGACCAGACCTAGTGCTAAAAATTGCCTTGAAGGTTTGCGAAAGACCACTCGAACGGCATGTGCGTCGAAGGTAAGACTGATGACAAGCATCAGCAGCGCGAGCAGTGGACCGATAAAGGGCTCTAGGTGCGTTCCTAACCCTGGGAATACTAAGACCAAACCAGCTAAAGTGATAACGAACCAAACAAGATTAGACTCCACAAAATAGATGAATCTGATCATATCTTGGAGTCCACCGTGCCCGATGAGGTTGGGCGACCTTCACACTGCGCGAACAACTCGATGGCTTTGTCGCAATAAGCACAGTGCCCATCGCAGCAGTCGTGCATCAGAAACGCTATGAGATCAGCAAGTACAGGAAAAATAGCACTGTCTTCGATCAGAAGAGCGTCGTCGGTGAAAATACGGTCGTCCAGACGGTATGCGAAATGGCCATCGGTATGGCCCGGCGTGTGAATCGGCTGGAAGCTGAGCCGACCGACCTGAAAGGGCCTCCCCTCCTCAACTCCTACGTCCGTGCAGGGCAGGCAATCCATGGCAGGCGCCGCGATTTTACTGCCCGCTTTCTGCTTTAGCTCGCGGGCGGAAGTGATGTGATCGGCGTGGATATGGGTATCCAGAGTGTATTCCAGCTTGAGCCCCAGCTTTGATACCTCTGCCAGGTCGCGCTCGACCGAGTTGATAACCGGATCAATCAGGACCGCTCGTCCGGTTTCCTCGCAGCCCAGAAGATAGGTGTAAGTGCTGGATACGGGTTCATACAGTTGTCGAAAGATCATGTGTTGTTCCCTGTCTGCGTCGGCGCTTCCATCCGCAAATGCTACCATCAACCTGCATGCTGCATGGGCAACCAACCCGGCTTGCTGTGTGCTTTATGAGAAAGAAGCTGCGTATATCTGGGATAGGATCCAAGCGTGCGTCAGCGAAAACTCTAGCCGATTCCGCGGCGACGGCTGCCTGGCTGATGTCGTATTTCGGCCCAGATAAAGAGGGCAGCACCGAGGACGATCCATACGTCCGCCAGGTTGAACGATGGCCAGTGCCACTGGGCATAATGAAAATCGAGAAGATCCTCGACGTAGCCCAAGCGTAAGCGATCTGCGACATTGCCCAACGCACCGCCGAGGATAGCGCTGAGTGCGAGCCGATAACTCAGTACGCTCGGTGAACGCCAAAGCCAGTACACCAGTAACGTCGAGATAACCAAGGCCAGCCCGATGAAAAGCGGCTACTGCCAACCGCCGGCATCCGCTAGAAAGCTGAACGCCGCCCCCGTATTGTGGCGGTGGACCCAATTGAAGAAGGGCGTGACCGATACACTTTCTCCATACATAAGCATGGTACTGGCAAGGTACTTGCTAGCCTGATCCGCCAGCAGTAACAGGAGCGAGAGCCACAGCCAGCGCATCGTTTTTCTCGGCTCGTGGGCTTTCTCTGCGAGCCAATTGCCATAAGTAGACAAATTCCTTCCTCCTCACCCAATTGAAAATCTGCTCGCTATAGAGTGGCGGGCGTCATGTACCCAGCCGATGATACTGGCGAATTCGAAGAAGCAGGAGCAAGCCGAGTCCGAGTGCGATCACACCAAGGACAGGCCAATCCCTCCAGCGCACATAAGGGGTCGCACCAGTTCGCGGTGTCACCTCGACGCTGAGGCTGGCTACGCGGAACTGAGGAGCGCGCTTGAGGATCTTTCCCTCGTAGCTGACAGCTGCTGTGATACCCGTGTTCGTGGCTCGCAGTAGGTCACGTCCGGTTTCGATGGCACGCATGCGGGCCATCTGGAAGTGCTGGAGAGGGCCGAGCGAGCTGCCGAACCAGGCATCATTACTGACATTCACCAGCACCTGCGCTTCGGGCAGAAGTTCCGTGACTTCAGCACCAAAGACCGCCTCGTAGCAGATGAGTGCCCCTACGGGCACCCCTGCTGCATTCAGGACGTGCGCGTCCCGTCCCGGTGTAAAATCGGACATGGGCGCCCCGAGCACGTCGAGGGCCGAACCCAAAAACTCCCGAAACGGAACATATTCACCGAAGGGCACCAGGTGGCGTTTGTAGTAGAAGCCTGAGGGATCGGAGAGGCTTACCACTGCATTATAGGCGCGGCCATCCGCCTCGCGTACCGGGACGCCAATCATTAACAAGGTGCCTGCCTGATCGGCTAACGCCTCAAGCTCAGCAAGATATTCTTTGGCCTGGTCATGCCACATCGGGATTGCCGCTTCTGGCCAGATCACGATGTCGGCCCCGAGATGCTGCTTCGTAAGCGCCTGATAGCGCTCAATTGTGATTTCCCGGTAATCCGGGTCCCATTTCTTGTCTTGCGCGATGTTTCCTTGCAAGAGGGCGACATCGATAGGGTCAGCGGCTGGCTGCGTCCACTCGCGGTCCAGGAGCTGCAAGCCAGCGAGAGTAACGATTAACACGGCACCGGCTACCGCTGCACGGCGCAGGCTTGGGCCTAAGATAACCCACGCAAGACCGCCGGCGAACAGTGCCACCAGAAAACTCACGCCAAGCACACCAAAGACAGGAGCGATAGTGGCGAGTGTGGTGTCGGTCTGGCTGTAGCCGATAAAGAGCCAGGGAAAGCCGGTCAAGAACCAGGTGCGCATCCATTCACTCAACACCCATGCCGCCGGTAGTCCTAGCCAGAGCGCCATCGCATCCATCTCAGGTCTCAGGCGGCGCACGAGATAGGCGACGCCCCATGGGAAGAGGGCGAGCAGCGAGACAAAGGCCGCTGTGGCTAACCCCGCCACCACAGGGCCATTGCCGTACTGGCTGATGCTGATGAAGACCCAGGAGACACCTACGCCGAAGTAACCAAGGCCAAAGAGGTAGGCCGACCATAGCACCTGACGCTTTGAAGATTGCGCGGTCAGGGCAAAAAATGCAGCCAGAGCGATCATTGCAAGCCATGCCCAGCCCACAGGGGCAAAGGCAAGCGGCATGGCGCCTCCGGCAAGTAGAGCTATCCCCCTTGTTAGAAGCTCCTTGTGGCGCATGCCCGTGGAGGGTAGCGCGTACTTATCACCCAATGCTCTCGCCTCCGAAGCCAGTATCAACCCTGTGGCTCATGCTTTTTTGCTCCGCTCAATTCAGTCCGCAGCCACAGGCGTCTTCACAGGATTTACTCATGATACGGCTCCACTTGAGTATTGTCGGATTATGATTTAAAACCATATAGCCACTATAAGGTCAATAGAGCAGATAC
>NZ_FOSC01000005.1 GCF_900114155.1 Marinobacter persicus | reverse complement strand
ATGATTGTGGTGCTCAATACCATGATCAAAAACCAGGAACCATGGCGGGCTGAAATGGCTTAATTTATGGAATTGACACCACAGTCACTTGTTAGAGCTTGAATTTCTTCTAAAAGTTGATTTTTTTCAGACTCATCCGCATTTCTAATATCTTCTATTAACTTTTGAATCGGCGACACACTCGTAGAGATTTTCTTTTTCTTTTCAAGCACATCTTTCAACCTGTATAGCTTGCACAACTTAATAGTTTCACAGCCTTTATCGTCCCGACCTTCAAAAATAACTCCTTCATGTATATTTATGCTAACAAAATAATCATCAAAATGAGGGTGAATAATTGTAATATTTGACCCCGTTCTTGGATAATACTTTATTTCCTTACGTAAGACGTTTTTAGTACCCTTGGATGTATTGCAGCCAGGACAGGAAAGCGCAAGATTTTTTGCATGGAAGGTAAACGCTGGGTATTTTGACTTTGGAATCACATGTTCAATATCGACCTCTTTTATATCAAAGCCAAGAACCCCTCTACAGTAGCAACACTGATTGTCTTGCTTCACTCTCAGGTGTTTAATAATATTTTTCTTAATTGATTCAAACGTTACTTTATCCCAGTCCTTGTGGAATCTAAAGTGATTTTTAACAATATCAGCCTCCCATTTAGAGAGCAAATAAGGTTCGGATATTTTTGTATACATCTAGCTACCCTTCAAATCAATCAACGTCACAATCACGTCCTTAAGAGGATCAACTTTTTTAAGGTTTGGCAAATGCTTTTTTAATATTGACAGTAGATGTGAAAATCTATCGCTACTCAGCTTCCCCTCAGCCACAAGCTCCAAAGCTTCAGAAATATTTTTTGAAAGGTAATAATTTCTAGTAGATGGTAGATCAAATACGTTAAGAAGAACATCTTCGGCTGACAAGCCTTGTGTCTCTCCATTTATATAATCTACAGCTATTGAAGAGTGCTTTCCTTCCTTGAAATGAACGACACTTGAGCGCTCCAACGGCAGATCAGAAACAAGAAAATGAGAGTGCGTTGCTATTACAACATGGCACCCCTTTCTCAGACTTATAATTCTATCTATTAACTCTATATATCTATATTGCCACGAAGGGTGCAAGCTAATCTCCGGCTCATCAATAACAACTAATGAGTTGTCTTCTAGATTTGGCACTAGAGCTATCAATGTAGATAATATACTCGCTTCACCAGAGCTTGCATCTGAAAAATCAAATTCTCCGCCGCCTTTTTTGTATAACCTGATCTGAGGACCTCTTACTAACTCAAATCGCCTAAGGTCTTCCAATAAAGAATATAGTCGAGCTTGTTGAGAGCCTAGTTTGCCTTTTTCTCTAATTTCATTCTCTTCTGAAAAATTCACCAAGAAAGAAAACTCCAATCTCTTCTTGGGAATATCTGAATGAGCTAAAATTAAGTTATAAGTCTCAGCCATCTGGGACCAATATGAATCATCTTGTTCTTCAATTAATTTATAAATAGAGCTCTCCCTAAACCCTCCCCGCCTCAGAGCATACTCAACTATGTGTTCTTTGAATGATGCCCCTGTTAGATCCTGACTTTCGTTTTGAATAATCCTAGGCTTCCTCACTTCGTAAGCGAGCTTCATTACTGGCTCGTAGTTGAGATAATCAAAAATGTGTCTAAAGCTTTCGTTGTGGCCGTAATCACCCACATGAGAGAGAAACGTCGTAACTGCTCGATCCATAAGAGCTCTGTTTGATGCCCCGCTCATAAACTTCGGACCTAAATATGTATAGTAATCCCTTTTTTTTGGAGAGCTTCTTTCTAGCTGTCTACGCCTATTATAGTCGTCAACTGAAAACTTATCGGATATGCTTGTAGTAATGGCTATAACCTTGGACGGAATCTCGATATTATCTTCAGGCCATAGGCTCTTGTTTAGTTTTCTGTCAAGTACTTTTTGACCAATCTTTCTCTCAACAATGTGGTTTTTATCTCCAACTAAATAGTTTAAATTATAATAAATTCGCGCTCGTCTTTTTCCTTCACCTATATCTCTAAAGGCTTCGACGAGACTTGAAACAAACCTGCTTTTTCCTGTCCCGTTGTTGCCTATTATTACAGTAAAATAATTACCTGTAGTATTTTTGCTGTTCTTAAATAATGATACCGAGGGAGTTTTAAGGCTTTCCCCTTCAACCGAAAAACTATTTATTCTGAAACCCATTTTAGATCTCAACTAATTAATATATTTATAGCGCTCTAACGAGGCTGTAGAAAAACTCATTTCCGAGCCAGCTCTACTGCCCTCTTGTTCGTTTATTCGACCCGGCCAGTAATCAGTCTGGCCATCGTGTTTTGCTCATTCGATCAGCTAAATCATTGCATCAGCAATGACCAAGAGCAGATTTTGTCCCTAAATGGGGCTAATTATCGGCCTTTTTCGCGCATTCATGCCGCCAACTGTCCGTAATTCGCCAGTTTCTCGATGTTGTGCACTAGGCAATACAGCTGCCACTGGCCCTGTATTTTTTTCTTACCGCGCAGACTGAAGCGATTCAGGCGCTTGGTTGTGCCGATGTTGCCGAACACGGGTTCTACCACTGACATTCGGTGACTGTAGATCTCTTTGCCTCTCGGGCTATCCACCCGGTGCTTCATCCAGTCGGTGTAGTTCGGAGACCGCTTCTTTTCGATGGTGAATGACACCTGGCGTCCGGAGCCCTTACGGTGATTGGCGGAGGCCGGGTTTTGCATGCATCGTTGTTTCTTCGGGCAATACCGGGACTGGAGCAGGCGACCTTCGAAGTGAACGCGGGTCTTACCATTCTCGGCTTCCCGCTGGCCGCGGTAAGTAAGAGTTTCGCCGCTTGGGCAAATACAGGTCAGGCTTACCGGATCGAATTGGAACTCACCGGCCGGAATGGTTTCTTTCCAACCTGTGCTCGGCAGGTTCTGGTGCCGCTTGCCGTACTTGTCTTTCTGTTGTGCGAACTTTGGGTCCCGGCTCCGGAATTTGTTGTCCGGCACGTAGCCATTGATCTGGCGCTCATGCAGGTACTTCATATTGGGTTACTCGTCTCTTCCATGAGACTCGCCCTGCGGGCCAGCCTGCGGCTGTTCAAATTTGCTCCCATCAAATTTGTCATTCGCGAAGCCGGTATCCGCCGTAACGATGGCGCCTTGCTGGTAGATGTTTTCGGCAATGCCCAACTTCTTGAAGCGGGTTTCAACGGTTTCCAACACCGGCTGCAGGGTGTGGTGCTCCTGCCCTTCCCCGAAGGCCTGGGCATCAATGATGATCTGGTGTTTCTTGTCCACCGTGGCCACGCCGTTATAGCCCTGGATCGTGCCCTTGCTGGTGGTCATCTTGGCGCTTTCGTTATCGGTGAGGTTGCTCTTCACTTCCTTGCTCGGCTTCCCCCGGCCCATCCTTGGGCGGTTCGTCTTTAGGAAGCGGTCCACTTTGTTCAGGGACTCATCCAGCGAGAGGATCGTTTTCGCCCGGCGGTGTCAGTAACAGTGCTAAAAGTCCGTAAATTGTCAGGATAGATTGTCCTCCCGACCCGCATGGCCTTTTCTTGAAGGTGACGAAACCTGAAAGGAAAAGACTCATGCAAAGCCGAGAGGACTTTCTCATGATAAAGCAACTACGGGTACAAGGGGCACACATCGTGGACATTGCCCATCGGATTGGCTGTTCAGAGCGCACGGTGCGCCGGTATCTGGCTCTACCGGCACCGCCTACGGGCAAGCCCAAAACGCGTCGGCCCAGCAAGCTGGACCCCTTCAAGCCATTTATCGATCAGCAGTTGGCTAACGAGGTCTGGAACGCCGAGGTCATTTTCCAGCAGTTGCGGGAACAAGGGTACAGCGGTTCCTCGACCCTGGTTCGCGAGTACATCCAACCCAAGCGTCCCCTGCGGGCCAGTAAGCAAACGGTTCGATACGAGACGCAGCCGGGCAAGCAGCTACAGCATGACTGGGGCCAGATCCGGACCGAAGTCGGTGGCCGGATCTGTACCGTCAACATCGCGGTGAACGTGTTGGGCTACTCCCGATACCTTCACGTCTGGGCTGGCCCGCGCCAGGATGCCGAACACACCTACGAGTCCCTGGTGCAGGCCTTCCGGTACTTTGATGGCGTCCCGGCCAGTGTTCTGGTGGATAACCAGAAGGCGGCGGTGGTTCGTCACGACCGTGATGGCAAGGTCACGTTCAATACCGGCTTCCTGGAGCTGGCCAATCATTATGGGTTCGTTGCCAAAGCCTGTCGCCCTCAGCGCCCCAGAACCAAAGGCAAGACCGAGCGGATGGTGGGCTACGTAAAGCACCACTTCTTCCAGCGGTACCGCAGCTTCGACAGCTACGCACACCTGAACCAGTTGCTGGAGCAATGGTTAACAACCTGTGCCCATCAACGTCTGCTGCGGCAGTTCCAGCAAACACCGCTGGAGCGGTTCGACGCCGAGAAGCCACACCTGCTGGCAAGGCCAGCAACGGACTTCGACACCCGATATTACGATGTCCGCCATGTTAGTTGGGATGCCTACATCGATGTGCGGGGAAATCGGTACAGTGTGCCCGCTCAGTGCTGTGGGCAGCAGGTCACGATCCGCATCAGCCTGGACGATGAACTGACCGTCTACGACATCCGTGGCCAGTAAATGGCTCGCCACCGACTCACGGATCGCAAGGACGGCTGGCAGGCCATTGAGGACCACCATAGTCCCTTGTGGCAGGACGTGATGCCGGTGCAGCACCGAAGCCTGGCGGTGTATGAGGAGGTACTGCAATGAACCTTGACCAACTCCTCGACCGGCTCAAGATGGACCACCTGCAAGCCACGCTGGACAGTCTCTGTGAACACGCCAGCAAGAAAGACCTGAACTACCGGGAGTTCCTGGAACAGGCCCTGGCCCAGGAATGGGGTGGTCGCCACCAGAAAGGCCTGGATACCCGCCTGAAACAGGCCCGTCTGCCCTGGATCAAAACCCTGGAGCAGTTCGACTTCAGCTTCCAGCCGAGCATCGACCGCAAGCTGATCCGGGACCTGTCAGGGCTGGGGTTCGTGGAGCGCAATGAGAACGTTGTATTACTGGGCCCGCCCGGGGTGGGTAAAACCCACCTGGCTGTCGCACTTGGCGTGAAGGCTGCCGAAGCGGGGCATCGCGTTCTGTTTATGACTCTGGACCGCCTGGTCAGCACCCTAATGAAAGCGCGGCAGGAAAACCGGCTAGACCGGCAATTGCAGCAACTGAGCTACCCGAAGGTCCTGATCCTGGACGAGATCGGCTACCTGCCCATGACCCGGGAGGAAGCCAGCCTGTTCTTCCGGCTGATCAATCGTCGTTATGAGCGCGCCTGCACCATCCTGACCTCGAACAAGAGTTTTATGGACTGGGGCGAGGTGTTCGGGGATCAGGTCATCGCCACCGCAATACTGGACCGGCTGCTGCACCACTCAACGACACTGAACATCAAGGGCGAAAGCTACCGGTTGAAGGACAAACGGAAAGCCGGACTCGTTCCCGGTACTACTCAACAACAGGAGGAATCTGACGACACAGACAATCAAAAAGCGGTCACTGAAAACTGATGAAAACCGGACAATCTAAACTGATAAAATGCGGTCAAAACTCACCGTTGTTGACAGCGGATATCGCGATCCAGTTCGGCTTCGGTTTCCGCCTCGTCCTTTTCGTAGTGTTCCTTTAGATGGTGGCGGATCAAGCGCCGCAGCTTATCTCGTTTTTCGCCCAGTTCCTTGAAGGTGCCAGACCATTCCTTGGCGGCGTTCGAGGACATTTTGCAGCCGTCGATGGCGAAAAGCTCATTGCCCAACAGACCTTGCTCGTGACACACCAGCAGAATCTGCTCGAACAGCTCTTCGATTTCGTCAGCATGGCTGCTGACGAATTTGGCCAGGGTGGTGAAGTGCGGAACGGTATCGCAGGACAGTGCCTTGAAGATGATGTTGGTCTCGCAACACCACTGCATCTCGCGGCTGGAGGTGATGCCCTTGGAATAGGCGAACAGGATGATCTTCAGGAGGATGGCCGGGTCGTAGGCCAAGCGGCCCGTGTCTTCGTTGCGATACTTGGGGTGAAACACCGACAGGTCCAGCTTGTGCTCGATCAGGTAATGCACCGCGTGTTCAAAGGTGCCGGGCTGCAGCTGTTCCTGGTAGTTGATCACGACCATGGCATCCTGGTCGTAGTTGTAGTGCTTGAAGCGAGGCATCTGACAGCTCCTTGTCCGTTTGCCTGATCCTACCAAACTGACCCTCTGATTCGGAGTTTTTCTACAGCCTAACGTCTTGGCTTTGCGGCGCAGCGGAGCGCCAGCGCAGGTGCGTCCGCCAACAGCCACTTGTTATGTTGGCGTATCCATTGTCGCCTGAACTTTAGCACGAGACTCTTCAAACGATGATCGAAAATGTGGCTCAAACTCTTGCTCTAATGTCATCGATATGGTGTCTAAATGAGAGCATATGTAGCTGTCCAGAGTAGTAAAGACACGAGCAATCTGTGATTTATAATTCTCCATACCCAAAAGCTCATCGAGCACTTTTAATGAGTGAAGATGTGCATTTATGGCGCGCCAAGATGCAAAAAGACTCTCATAGCACACCAAAAAATCAAAAGACCGGCGACCAAATTCTTTGATGATCAGGTTCGGGTCTTCGTTGCCTTGATAATGAGTATGAACTGAACAAAACTCAGCAGCATGATGACTTAAAATACTATTCAGCGTCCTACCATCCATTGTCGGTATTTCACGTTTTAACTCAGACTTAATCACCGATGCAAAAAACTCGATATCAGATTCAATTTTTGTAACTTTAAAGTGTCGAGTGTGTATTGCTGCTGCTTTTGATGATCTCTGAGCTGAAAATATAGAAAGCTAACAGATATAACAGTAATTATTGGACCTAAAATGCCACCAAAGAAACTTCCCATTTCAGCCCATTTTGTATGATCGCTCCACAATCCGATTCCGAATTGGCTTACGTAAAGATAAACGGGAATTAGTAGAGCCAAGAAAAAAGTGATACCTAAAATTCTCAATCACATACTCCTAAAACATAACGCTTTTGTTCAGCGGTGCCCTTGTAGCGCAGCGAAAAGGGCATCCGGTGGAGGGCCGCGAGGCCCGGAACGAACTGGAACTACTGGTTAGAAGCACTGTTGCTAGCCGTAATAGACATACCTGCGACAATTCCAATCCGTGGCGATTTTGTTTTTTTCATATAGCAATCTGAAGTTTGGATAGAGGTCTTCAAGCAAGGTCCTCCCATCTGAACCGACGTCTGCAGAAAGACATGAATGAATGGTATCCATCAGCTGGCCATACTCATGGTAGAAAATTCTGAGATCGAGCGTACGTTTTAGAGCTTGCTCAGAAACTAAATCTAAAACCTGAGCTATTCGGTCTATCGCCCCATCATCGGGTGGCCCTTCCGTGTACAAGGCTGAAAATGGGATTTGACGTCCATCTTCAGAAACAAAATGGCCCGGCTTGGCACCCGCTGGCTCAGATGCAGCATGGAATAGCTTAATCCACTGCTCAAAATCCTGTGTTGGTATGCTATCTCGGAAAAGCTGGATCATACGGAAGCTGTTTTCAAGCCTGCGCTGGCTCTGCCCCCGGGAGTAGGTGAGTAGTGCGACTACCCCACCAATCACGCCAAGCCCCAACATCAACCAACCGCGAAGCTCTGTAATCAAAGATATCTCCCTACATCGAGCTTCTAACGCCCGCAGCACGCGCGGCTTTGGAATGAAGGCGAAGCCGCAATGGCAAAGACGTCGCTGTGACTGCGATTGTTATACGTGACTTTCTGTATGCAGTGAAAGAATCCTACCACCATCTTATATCCACTTATTTATCACCGTTTTTATTTTTTGATATTGTAAAGTTAATGAGCTCAACAGGGACCATGCTAAGCTTTATATCGTTGTATTTCAAAACATTCCTTAGCCGCTCATAAGTCAGCTTCAAATCATATTTTGCCATCAGAGGCAAATCAGCCTTTTTTGGAGCCGGCTTTTTGTTGTCGAACAAAATCCACATTTTAACTGAATAATCTTTTCCAATAACCTCAGGCTGGTTTTCTTTAACATGCTGAAGAACAGCACCCGCATTACCGTTACCGGAATTACTAATGTGATCTCGTATTTCCTTCAGAAAAACTTCGTCTCCTAGGAAAAATTCACAATAGAACCGTGCTTGGGAAAATAGGTAGTTTATCGCATCCGCGCCACCATGCTTTTTTACATGAATAATCCACGCAGGATCATTTTCCCTATACTCAAAAATATCACAAAACTCTTTATCTTTAGATCCTTGACCTATGCGCAACTTTGCCTGATCAAATAGAATGGCGTTGTCATTCATTTCACAGTATTTTTTATTGAAAACCTCCTCCCTGTTTTGGTTTCTTTCACGATCTGCAATGCTAATGTTCTTAAATTGATCAGAAATATCTTCTTCTTCGATGACGTCATCTATAAAGCTAGTAATTAGGTTATAGAACTCATCATCAACTTTCCTCCAAACACCGTTTGACAATACAAAATATTCTCCTTCACACTCAATCTCCGCGACCATGCAACGATATAACTCCCATTTTTTATAACCAAGGATTTGGTCTTGCTCATGGGAATACGCATAAATATACTTTTTCTTGATATCGTCTGGCGTGAGAGCATTGAAATCCAGTACGTTATTGGTATTTAGTTGAGAAACGTCTATATGGGAGTATATTTTGTTTTCTTTTTTGTTGTAGTTTGTGTAGGAAAAGCTAAATTCATCGTCGGCGACAAACTCTGGAATAGATAAGTGAATTCGGTCGTACTCTTCAGCTTTAATCTTCTCGGCGAGCATTAAATCAAGCTCTTCTGATTTTTCTTTTTCTATATTCTGAAGATTCGGATAATTCGGGAAAAGCTCCTTATATTTTTCGATTCCATATTCCTCTATAAAAATCTTTCCATACTCAATAAGTTTATCCCAAGACAGCTTTTCATCACCTATTATCTTAAGAGTTAAACTGTCTTTTCCCTGCAGTGTCGCTTTGCTATTATCCGGAAGGTGTGCGGATATATATTGCAGAAATTCGGTTTCATTTAAACCAAAAGAAAATGAGTCGGACGGCTTGCTAAGTTGTCGATCAATATTTTGAGTAGTTATGGCGTGCGTGCTGCTTTTGGTTTGCCTCAGCTCTTTATTGCCGCACATATTCATTGCGGCCTTAATGCCGAAATCATCAAGAAATTGAAACTTCCTTAGAAGGGTGCCTCCTCCTATTCCAAAAGAAGCAGCCAATATTCTGGCTTCGATATTAATCAGTAATAGCCCGCTCGGCCGCTTTGAATATGAATCAAAGTATATTTTTTGGCCATCTTCATTCAGTTTACTATTTACGAAATCTAGCCACGGGGGGTTTTCTGGTTTGACAGTGGTGGCATGTTTGCAGAAAAACCTAACCGGATACCCATCGACTTCAAAATCTCTGATTTTAAAATGATCGCTCTCATTTGGTAGCTTGGCTTCATCTATAACATCAGCAAAGGTCTTCCCCTCCTTTGCTAAATATATTGATATTTTCCCTAGCTCGCTAGCCATGCAGCCCCCCCTTGATCCACCGTGCTATATTTCCGCCATGACGTATAACGCCAGCAGCAGGGGCGCGACGTCAGGAGCGTCCCTTGCCTGCACTGGTTATGAGTGATGCCCTCTCAACGAGCTGCCTACTATACGTTGAGATGAACCGATATTTTTCTTTTATCTGGTCAATAATAATTCGATGATTCTGAGCACTTATCGACTCGTCAAAGGTCATCATCTGATACTGCCTGACCAAGTCGATCTCTTGGTTCAGCGTATTGATTCTATTTGATATTTCCCAAATTACTGTTTGAGTATCGCTATCAAAGTTCAAGATGAATTGAGCGTTAGCTGCCGTATATGGCAATTCATACTTTTTGAGACTCAGCCCGACAAAGTTTTTTTGCGCTTCCCTAGTATTCCGCTGATCGATCTGAGCCGATGACAATTCAGCTGTTTCACCGATCTGGGCGGCTAGTTCTTGGAAGTAGTTGTCGCCATTATCTCCAAGCCGTTCAAATTCATCTCGGCACCAGACCACCATGTCTTTCGACAAGTTCAATGAGCGACTCGCACAAAGGAAAGAGATAATTACTAACTGCCGGGAGAGCTCTCTCATCTCAACCGCGACCTGTTGCTCAACCGCCGGAAGTTTCCGTTTTACCGAGATATGCTGCTGAATTGCTGGGGCTAGGAGCCCAAGTAACCAGCCTAGCATCAGAGCTAAAAATTCACTGAGGCCCAAGTTGTGGCTCCTTTTTACTCATAACAGTGAATTATACGAACCCATTCGCCTTTCACGCATTCGCATAATTCCGCAATTTTCCGGGGAGAATAAGAAGGGAATTCCTGAAGGGAAACAAGCAGCTAACCCCAATCCACCACGGCTACCGCAGGAGTTATGCGCCCTGTTCTGAGCCACCCCTGCTCACTATCGTGGGCGTATAACTCCGCCCATGTCCTTTGCTGTTATCAACCTTATCAGAAGGTTATCGCGATTTCCCGGGCCTGTTGCGAATCCGTTCGTATAACTCCGCTCAAATTTGACCTGAGCCAATAAAGCTAGTTTGGAAAAAACGCGGAAACGGAGGTAAGAGACAGCATCAGATAAAGTGGGAGCAACAAAACGGTCAACAGCCGACCATGACATCGCGGGAAAATCACTATTTAAATCTGGAAAATCAAGGGGATAGATCAGAAAAGAAAATGGCGGTGGGCCAGGGATTCGAACCCCGGGAGGGCTACTAACCCTCGGCGGTTTTCAAGACCGCTGCATTCAGCCACTCTGCCAGCCCACCGTCTTTTTTGATGGAAACGGGAGCCCGTTTCCGTGCTGCCTTGCGACAGCGGTGAGAATCATACCGGAATCGCTTGGCGTGTCAACGCCCCGACTAAAAAAACAAGACAAATCCGGTGTTTCGGCGCTGTTGGGCGGTTGTGGCGAAGGATTACTGCGGTGTAATGGAATCCATTCTCGCTTTTTCTGTCGTAAATGTTTGAAAGTTGCGGTTTCGACCTTATGATGAGTCACAGAAACCAGTTACATTGAACGGAGAGAACCATGCAAGACAAACGTTTCGGCGTTCAGAACAACCAGGCGGCCTATTCGCCGTCCAGTGAAAGCGCCAGTACCGGCATTGGCATCAGCGATGACGCCAAGAAGGTTCTGCGCAACACTTACATGCTGCTGGGTATGACCCTGGCCTTCTCTGCCGTGACTGCGTTCCTGAACATGAACGGCACTCACCCCGGCTTTCTGATCACCATCGTCGGTTACATCGGCCTGCTGTTTGCCACCTATAAACTGAAGAACAGCCCCTGGGGCATTGTGACCACCTTCGCTCTGACCGGCTTCATGGGTTACACCCTGGGTCCGATCATCGGCGCGTTTGTGGCCGCCGGCGCTTCGCAAATTGTTGCCCAGGCGCTAACGCTGACTGCCGTGGCGTTTGTGGGTCTGTCTGCCACCGCCCTCATCACCAAGAAAGACTTCAGCTTCATGTCCAGCTTCCTGACCGCTGGCGCATTCGTGCTGATTGGTGCCATGGTTCTGGCGTTCATTATGGAAAGCTCCGCGCTGCACCTGGCGGTGTCTGCCGGCTTCACCATCTTCGCCTCCATCATGATCCTGTTTGAGACCAGCCAGATCATCAAGGGCGGCGAGCGCAACTACATCATTGCCACCGTGGGCCTGTACGTGTCCATCTACAACCTGTTTGTAAGCCTGCTGCACCTGCTGGCTGCGTTCAGCGGCGAAGACTGAGTTAACCGCCCTCACCGGGTTCCCTGAACCCGGGACTCCCGAAACCCCGGCCTTTGCCGGGGTTTCTTCGTTCGGTACACTGCTTTTTCTTTCAAACGGTTTTGTTGAACTTACCGGGAACCCTGCCCGCATGTCTTCCACGGCTTTGAGTTACACACTGGTGATTACCGGCGCACCCTGGGCCTCGCAGGCGCCGCAAACGGCTCTGGAGTTTGCCCGCGCGCTGTTGGCTGCCGGCCACCGGCTGGACCGCGTTTTTCTGTATGGCGACGGCATTCACCTGGCCTCCGCCCTGGCCACGCCCCCGTCTGACGAGCCCAACTGGCCGCGCCAGTGGGCGGAGTTTCTGGCGGCACACCAGGTGCCGGCGGTGGCCTGCATTGCCTCGACCCTGCGCCGGGGGCTGGTGAATGAAACCGAGCAGGCGCGCTATGAACTGCCGGCCAGTAACCTGCTCGCCCCGTTTGAGATTGCCGGGCTGGGCGAGTGGGTCGAGGGCCGGCTAAAGACTGATCGTACGGTGTATTTCCACGGGAGCGGCGCATGACTACGTTGATTGTGATCGACCAGGCGCCCTACGGCAGCTGGAGTGGCCGCGAAGCGTTGGATATGGCTTTTTCCCTGGCGGCGTTTGACCAGCCCGTCAGCCTGCTGTTCTGCGACGCCGGGGTGAACTGGCTGCGCCAGGGCCAGCAGGCCACGGAGCTGGGCCAGAAAACCGTGGAGAAAAACCTGGCGGCCGCGCCCATGTTCGGTGTGGAAGCCATTCTGGCCGATGGCCCCGCCTGCCAGCGCTACGGTCTGGACGACAGCAACCTGCTGGCCGGTGTTACCCGGGTGGAAGCGGTAGAACCGATCATCGCCCGCCACACAGACGTGCTGTTTGCCGGCTAACCCCGCGAGGAACCCATGACGGACACACCGAATACTCATACCCTGCACTTGCTGAACAAGGCGCCCGAACATTCACGCTTTGCCCGTTGCCTGCAAAGCCTGCAGCCCGGCGACAGCCTGGTGTTGATGGAAAACGCCGTTCTGGCACTGGCGAACTCAGGCCTGTCCCTGCCAGAGCCGTGTTATGCGCTGCAGGCCGATGTCCGGGCCCGGGGGCTGAGCACACTGAACGGCCGGCATACCCTGATTGATTATCAGGAACTGGTTCAACTGACCGCCGACAACCCACGCATCATCAGCTGGTAAAACCATGACAGACACCACCCTGCCACTGCGCAACAACGAAGGTTTTCTGGAAAACGCCGGCGACTGGAACCGAGATGTCGCCGTTGCCATTGCCGGTGAAGACGGCATCAAGCTGGACGAAAAACACTGGGAAATCATAGAGTTTCTGAGGGATTTTTACAGCGAACATGAAATGTCGCCGCCGTCGAACCGGCTGTTTGTCAAAGCCGTGAAGGAAAGCCTGGGCGAAGACAAGGGCAACAGCATCTACCTGATGCAGCTGTTCCCCGGCACCCCAGCCAAAACCGCCTGCCGCATTGCCGGCCTGCCCCGCCCGACCAACTGCCTGTAAATCCCCCGGGAATTATCCGGGCACAAAAAAGCCCGCAGGGCGCACAGGCTCTGCGGGCTTTTGCGTACCAGTGCGGGTAAACCTTACTGGTAGTAAGCGTTCTCGGTGTAGGAATGGTCGGTCACATCACGCACTTCGGTGATTTCCGGCACCACTTCCTTCAGGGTTTTCTCAACGCCCTGCTTCAGGGTCAGGCTGACGGCGGAGCAACCCTGGCAACCACCGCCAAAGCGCAGTACCGCAACCGACTCGTCAACAATCTCCACCAGTTGCACATCACCACCGTGGGCCGCCAGGTTCGGGTTGATTTCAGTGGCCAGCACGTAGTTCACGCGGTCTGGCAGCGGTGCGTCGTCAGACACCTGGGGTACCTTGGCGTTCGGCGCCTTGATGGTCAGCTGGCCGCCCATCTGGTCCTTGGAGTAGTCCACGTAGGCATCCTCCAGGAACGGCACCGAGTTGTGGTCCAGGTACAGGGTGAATTTCTCAAGGTCCACCTGCTCGTCGGTCGGCACGATCTCGTTCGGCGGGCAATAGGCGAGGCAGGTTTCTGCGTTTCGAGTGCCCGGCTGGGTCACGAAAATACGCACGCCCATGCCTTCAACGTCCTGTTTTTCGATCAGTTGTGCAAGATAGTCCCTTGCTGAATCAGTTACTGTTACCAAAGCCATACGACCTACCTGTTATCAAGTGTTGAGACCATTTTAAGAGACTTGGCGGTAACTTGAAAGACCAAGTAAAATAGTCGGGCATTAACTGCCTAATGAGTTTTACGTATCAACCAGCCGGCGAAATGACGTTCGTCAACATGCCTGAGACCTTTCCGGCCTTTTTTGCTATGATCCGGCGCCGGTTCTGAAACACCTTTTTACTAACGATTTCTGGAATTTCCTTATGACCGATCGCACAACCCGCCTGCAACAACTGCACACGGCCCTCAAAGAACGCATTGTGATTCTTGATGGCGGCATGGGCACCATGATCCAGAACCAGAAACTGGATGAAGCGGCGTTCCGTGGCGATCGGTTCAAAGACTACGAGCGTGAGGTTCAGGGCAACAATGACCTGCTCAACCTCACCCAGCCGGCGCTGCTGAAAAACATCCACGCCGACTATCTGGATGCCGGCGCCGACATCATCGAAACCAACACCTTCAACTCCACCCGGTTGTCCCAGGCAGATTACGGCATGGAGGACCTGGCCCGGGAGCTGAACGTGGCTTCCGCAAAGCTCGCCCGTGAAATCGCCGACGAGTTTACCGCAAAGAACCCGGACAAGCCCCGTTTTGTTGCCGGCGCCGTTGGCCCCACGTCCCGCACCGCGTCTCTGTCGCCGGACGTAAACAACCCCGGCTACCGCAACATCGACTTTCAGACGCTGGTGGATAACTACTACGAAGCGGTGTCCGGTTTGGTTGAGGGTGGCGTTGATCTGATCCTGATCGAAACCATTTTCGACACGCTCAACGCCAAGGCGGCCATTTACGCCATCCAGCAGTTCTTCGAGGATGAAGGCTTCGAACTGCCGATCATGATTTCCGGCACCATTACCGATGCCTCCGGCCGCACCCTGTCCGGCCAGACCACCGAGGCCTTCTACAATTCCATTGCCCACGCCAAGCCCATTTCCGTGGGCCTGAACTGCGCCCTGGGTGCCGACGCACTGCGCCCGTACGTGGAAGAACTGTCCAACAAGGCGGAAACCTACGTCTCCGCCCACCCCAACGCGGGGCTGCCCAACGAGTTTGGCGAATACGACCAGACCCCCGAGGAAATGGCCGAGATCATCGAAGGCTTTGCCCGCGATGGTTTTCTGAACATCATCGGCGGCTGCTGTGGCTCCCGCCCGGACCACATTGAAGCCATTGCCAAGGCGGTTTCCAAATACCCGCCCCGCCAGATTCCCGAGCGCCCGAAGGCGCTGCGGCTGTCCGGCCTGGAGCCGTTCACCGGGGATGAGAACACCCTGTTCATCAACGTGGGCGAGCGCACCAACGTTACGGGCTCCAAGCGCTTCCTGCGCCTGATCAAGGAAGAGCAGTACGAAGAGGCCCTGAGCGTGGCCCGGGACCAGGTGGAAAACGGCGCCCAGATCATCGACATCAACATGGACGAGGGCATGTTGGAGTCGAAAGAGGTGATGGTCACCTTCCTGAACCTGGTGGCCTCGGAGCCGGACATTTCCCGCGTGCCACTGATGATCGATTCGTCCAAGTGGGACGTGATCGAAGCCGGCCTGCGCTGCATCCAGGGCAAGGCGGTGGTGAACTCCATCAGTCTGAAGGAAGGCGAGGAAGAGTTCATCAAGCGCGCGAAAGACTGCATGCGCTACGGCGCCGCCGTGGTGGTCATGGCCTTTGACGAGGACGGCCAGGCCGACACCTTCGAGCGCAAGACCGAAATCTGCAAACGCTCCTACGACGTGCTGGTGGGCATCGGCTTCAACCCGGCCGACATCATTTTCGACCCAAACATCTTTGCCATTGCCACCGGCATCGAGGAGCACAACAACTACGCGGTGGACTTCATCAACGCCACCCGCTGGATTCGGGAGCACTGCCCGCACGCCTCCATCTCCGGCGGCGTGAGTAACGTGTCCTTCTCCTTCCGGGGCAACGACGCGGTGCGCGAGGCCATCCACTCGGTGTTCCTGTACCACGCCATCAAGGCCGGCATGAACATGGGCATCGTGAACCCCGGCCAGCTGGTGATTTACGACGAAATCGAGCCGGATCTGAAAGAACTGGTGGAAGACGTAGTGCTCAACCGCCGCGAGGATTCCACCGACCGCCTGCTGGAGGCGGCCGAGAAGTTCAAGGGCAAGGGCGGCCAGGCAAAGGAAGAAGACCTGGCCTGGCGCGAATGGCCGGTGGAGAAGCGCCTGGAGCATGCCCTGGTCAAAGGCATTACCAGCTACATCATTGACGACACCGAAGCCTGCCGCCAGAACGCCGAGCACCCCATCGAGGTGATCGAAGGCCCGCTGATGGCTGGCATGAATGTGGTCGGCGACCTGTTCGGCGACGGCAAGATGTTCCTGCCCCAGGTGGTAAAAAGCGCCCGGGTTATGAAGCAGGCCGTGGCGCACCTGATCCCCTACATCGAGGCGGAGAAGTCCGAAGGCCAGCAGGCCAAGGGCAAGATCCTGATGGCCACGGTCAAGGGCGATGTGCACGACATCGGCAAGAACATCGTGGGCGTGGTGCTGCAGTGCAACAACTACGAAGTGATCGACATGGGCGTGATGGTGCCCTGCGACAAGATCCTGGAAAAGGCGAAGGAAGAAAACGTTGATCTCATCGGCCTGAGTGGCCTGATTACCCCGTCGCTGGATGAAATGGTGCACGTGGCCCGCGAAATGCAGCGCCTGGACTTCAACATCCCGCTGATGATCGGCGGCGCCACCACCTCCAAGGCCCACACGGCGGTGAAGATCGAGCCCCAGTACAAGAACGACATCGCCCTGTACGTGTCGGACGCCTCCCGCTGCGTGAACGTGGCTTCGCAGCTACTGAGCCGCAAAACCAAGGACGAGTTCGTGGCGGCGGCCCGCACCGAATACGACGAGATCCGCGAGCGCCGCAAGAACCGGGGCGACCGCACCAAGCTGGTCAGCCTGGAGGAAGCGCGCCAGCGGGCACCGGAAATCGACTTCGACGGCTATCAGCCGGTTCAGCCGGCGTTTACCGGTGTGCGGGTGTTCGACGACTACAAGCTCGAGGAGCTGGTGGATTACATCGACTGGACACCGTTTTTCATCTCCTGGGACATTGCCGGCAAATATCCGGCGATTTTCGACGATCCCAAACGGGGGGAAGCGGCCCGGAACCTGTTCGACGATGCCCAGAAGCTGCTCAAGCGCATGATCGAGGAGAAACGGGTCACCGCCAGGGGCGTGATCGGTTTCTGGCCGGCCAATCGCCGGGGCGACGACATTGTGGTGTATACCGACGAGTCCCGCACCGAGGAGCTGACCACCCTGCACCACCTGCGCCAACAGGATGACAAGGCACCGGGCAAGCCAATGATGGCGCTGTCCGACTTTGTCGCACCGGAGAGCTCACACCTGGGGGATTACGTGGGCGGCTTTGCCGTGACCACCGGCATTGGCGTGGACGAGTTGACTGAAGAGTTCAAGGCCGCCAACGACGATTACAGTGCCATCATGGTCCAGGCCCTGGCCGACCGGTTGGCGGAAGCCTTTGCCGAGCGCATGCATGAGCGCGTGCGCAAGGAATTCTGGGGCTATGCCACCGACGAACAGATGGAAAACGAAGACCTGATCAAGGAACGCTATCGCGGCATTCGCCCGGCTCCCGGCTACCCGGCCTGCCCGGACCACACGGAAAAGGCCACGCTGTTCAAGTTGCTGGATGCCACGGCCAATACCAGCCTTGAGCTGACCGAGCACTTTGCCATGTACCCGACGGCAGCGGTGTCCGGCTGGTACTTCGCCCATCCGGAGTCAAAATACTTTGCCGTGGGCAAGATTGGCGTTGACCAGGTTGAGGACTATGCTGAACGTAAAGGCTGGTCCAAAGCCGAGGCCGAGCGCTGGCTGATGCCAAGCCTGGCTTACGACCCGGCGGAGTAACAACCGGGCCGGCATGGGTTCAACAAGGGGCGTTCAATGAGCAACCCGGATAACCGCGAAGATGGTCCACCCCGCAAACCCGGGGTGGGCAAAATCCTGCAGAGCGTGCTGGCCGGCGCGCTGGGTGTTCAATCGGAAAAACGCCGGCAGGAAGATTTTTCCAGCCACAGCCCGGTGCCTTACATTATTGCCGGGCTGTTGTTCACCACCGTGTTTGTGGTGTCGCTGATCGTGATTGTCAAACTCGTGCTGGCGAGCCAGTAGGCTTCAAACGCGCCCTCACTGGCCCGACACCCACACCACGGCAAATGCCACCGCCAGTACCACCAGTAAAACAGCGGCTACGGCATCCGCCTGGCTGTCTGAACGCATGGACTTCTTCATAACACCTCTCCTTCCGGTCGCTCCGGTAAAGTTCTTGTTGTGACCGGTCTCATTCTCATTTAAGCCGCCAGAGTGCTTTTCGTCCAATAACGGTGCGGGGCTACTTATCGCCTGAATCGATAATGTTATGTTGAAATAATCATTTTGAGAATAAAAACACAGTGGTATCCTGCATTTCAGTAATAACAGGCAGGATTTTTACTCCATGTACGTATACGACGAACACGATCGAAAAATGGCCGCCGAGCGGGTCGAACAATTCCGCGACCAGACACGCCGCCGGCTGGCCGGTGAGCTGGCAGAAGAAGAGTATTTGCCGCTGCGCCTGCAGAACGGGCTCTATGTTCAGCGCCACGCACCCATGCTGCGGATTTGTGTTCCTTACGGCATGCTGCGTTCCGACCAGCTGCGCCGCCTGGCGCGCATTACCCGCGATTACGACAAGCGCTTTGCCCACTTCACCACCCGCCAGAACCTGCAACTGAACTGGCCGGAGCTGGAACAGGTGCCGGATATTCTGGCGGAACTGGCGGAAGTGGAAATGCACGCCAACCAGACCAGCGGTAACTGCATCCGTAACACCACCACTGACCAGTTCGCCGGCGTTCAGTCCGATGAAATCGCCGACCCGCGCCCCTATTGCGAGCTGATTCGCCAGTGGTCCACCTTCCATCCGGAATTCGCGTTCCTGCCCCGTAAATTCAAGGTGGCGGTGAACGCCTCCGAGAAGACCGACAGGGCCGCCATCCAGGTGCACGACATTGGCCTGCAGCTGGTGCGCAATGACGCCGGTGAGCTGGGTTTCCGCGTTCACGTGGGCGGTGGTCTGGGCCGCACGCCCATGGTGGGGCCGGTGATCCGGGAATTCCTGCCGGAGCTGGACCTGCTGACGTACCTGGAAGCGGTGCTGCGGGTGTATAACCGCTATGGCCGCCGGGACAACAAGTTCAAGGCCCGTATCAAGATTCTGGTGAAGGCGCTGACCCCGGAAGGCTTTGCCGAGAAGGTGGAAGCCGAGTGGGCCCACATCAAGGATTCCCCGACTCGCCTGACTCCGGAGGCCATTGAGCACATCAAGGGCTTCTTCACCGAGCCGGCCTACGAGCAGCTGGAAAACGCCACCGATCTGCTGGCCAGCCAGCGTTTCGAAAATCGCGAGTTTGACCAGTGGCTGGCCCATAACGTGGACACCCACAAGAAGCCGGGCTACGCGATTGTTACGCTGACGCTCAAGCAGACCGGCACACCGCCGGGCGATGTGAGCGATGAGCAGCTGGACCAGATTGCCGACCTGGCCGATGAGTACAGCTTTGGCGAGGCGCGGGTGACGCACCACCAGAACGTGGTGCTGGCCGATGTGCGCCAGGACCGCCTGTTCGAGCTTTGGCAGTCCCTCAAGCCGAAGGGTTTTGCCACCGCCAACCTGCACACCCTGAACGACATCATCTGCTGCCCGGGTGGCGATTACTGCAACCTGGCCAACGCCAAATCCATTCCGGTGGCGGAAGCCATCCAGCGTCGCTTTGACGACATGGATTACCTGTATGACCTGGGTGAGATCGACCTGAACATCTCCGGCTGCATGAACGCCTGTGGTCACCACCACGTGGGCAACATCGGCGTGCTGGGCGTGGACAAGAAAGGCGATGAGTTCTACCAGATCAGTCTGGGCGGCTCGTCCCACCACGATGCACAGATCGGCAAGATCCTGGGGCCGTCGTTTGCCCGCGAGGAAGTGCCGGATGTGATTTCGAACATTGTGAATGTGTACGTTGAGCAACGTACCAGTGAAGAGAGTTTCCTGGATACCTATCGCCGGATCGGTATCAAGCCTTTCAAGGAGCGGGTTTATGCCTGAGTTAATTACTGCGGACGGCGCGTTGCGCCAGGATGACTGGGTTGTGGTGCCCCGCCCTGAAGAGGGCGAGGCCCTGGCCCTGCCCGATGACAAGCCGGCGCTGGTGCCGGCGGATCTGTGGCTGGAAAACGAATCCACTTTTGCCAACCGTGCCGATATTGGCGTGTGGTTCGACAGCCACGACGAGCCGGAGATTCTTGCCGGTAAGGTTAACGAGGTACCGCTGATTGCGGTGAATTTCCCGCGTTTTGTGGATGGCCGTGGTTACAGCATTGGCCGGCTGCTGCGGGAGCGTTTTGGCTATGAGGGCGATCTGCGGGCCATTGGTGATGTGCTGCTGGATCAGCTTCAGTTTATGAAGCGTTGTGGTTTCAGCACGTTTGTGCTGCGGGCGGATAAGGATGCCTCACAGGCGGCACGGTATCTGGATTTCTTCAGCCAGACTTATCAGGCAGCTTGGGATACCGACTTGCCGTTGTTTCGGCGGCGGGCTTCTTAGAGTTCGCCTCTGGCCCTTCGTACCTCAAGCTCGGGGTACGAAGGGCGGAAATGGCCTTTCCAAAAACCGCTACGAGCACATCCATGGCAGATTTTTGCTCCTGCAAAATCTGCACTTCCGCCATCCATGGCGGTCGTGCGTTCTCTCAGGCCATCCTTGGCCTTCGAAATTTTTGGAAAGGCCATTCCCGCCCTTCTATTCAGACTTTTTGTTCGCCCGCCTAAAGCAACACTTCACTCAATACGCCGGCTTAAACGGGCACCCTCCGTTAAGGGGCACCCGCTTCGAAATCTGACTCGCCTATCACTGCATCTTCTGATTCCGGAACACGCTCAGAACTTTCCAGATACTGTGTTCTACAGCGGCACTGGTCGCCAGGCCGAGTTTCTCCGGCAGCGTGCGTTTGCGCTGATAGGACACTGAAACTACTTCTCCCCGGTCACAGGCTTCGATCAGGTATTCGTCGGAGGTTTTCACCTCGTCAATCAGGTTGACTTCCAGGGCACGTTTGCCGAACCAGATGTCGCCGTTGGACACGGCTTTGATGTCCAGGTTCGGGCGGCGTTCGCTGACGTAGTCTTTGAACAGGGTGTGGGTGTCTTCCAGGTCTTCGAGGAATTTCTTACGGCCGCCTTCGGTGTTTTCGCCGAAGATGGTCATGGTGCGTTTGTGTTCGCCGGCGGTGAGTACTTCGAAGTCGATGTCGTTCTTTTTCAGTACCCGGTGGAAGTTGGGCAGTTGGGCAACGACGCCGATGGAGCCGAGCACGGCGAACGGTGAGGCGATGATGCGGTCGGCCACGCAGGCCATCATGTAACCGCCGCTGGCGGCGACTTTGTCGACGCAGGCGGTGAGTTTGATGCCTTTGCTGCGGATGCGGTCAAGCTGGGCGGCGGCCAGGCCGTAGGCGTGGACCAAACCGCCGCCGCTTTCCAGGCGGATGACCACTTCGTCGGTGTCCGGGTCGGCCACGCTGAGGATGGCGGAGACGGAGCGGCGCAGTGTGGTGGTGTCGCTGGCTTTGATGTCGCCATCGAAGTCGATGACAAAGATGCGCCCTTTGCTGTCTTTTTCTTCGGTGTCGCTGCCCTGTTTGGCGGCTTTTTTCTCCGCTTTCTTTTCTTTCTTCTTCTGTTTCTGCCAGGCCTTGCGCTCGCCTTCGGACATCAGGCGGCTCTGGATGGATTCGCGGAGTTTGCGGTACTGGTCGTTGAGCTTGCCGATTTTCAGCTCGCCGTCGTCACCGTGTTCGTCCGACTCTTTTCGGGTCAGGGACACGACAACCGACGCGAGTACAACGGCGGCGATGACGAAGGTGGCGATTTTGGCCAGAAACAGGCCGTATTCAGTCAGAAATTCCAAGCTATGCTCTCCACAGGGTCATTTGCGAACATGGCAGTGTACCTTGTCGGTAAAGGCGCCACAAAGCCGTCCGCTGAAATTTAAAACACACGTTTGATTGTTCTTGACACCAACCTGACAGTCACCATAAAGTCGAAGCACAAGAACACTCACAGCAGCAAAGGTATAACAATGTCTGTAGATCAGGTTTTTGAAAAACTGGAAAACAACTTTAACGCAGAAGCCGCCCAGGGTCTCGATCTGGTTTTCCAGTTCGATGTGGAAGACGACAAGACCTACCACCTGGTGGTCAAGGATGGTACCTGCAAGCTGGTTGAAGGCGCCCATGACGATCCTTCAGTTACCCTGATCATGAACTCTGAAACGCTCAAGGGCATTGTTTCCGGCGAGACCGACGGCATGCAGGCGTTTATGGCCGGGCAGCTGCGGGCCGAGGGCGACATGATGCTGGCCACCAAGTTGGGCGAGCTGTTCAATATGGGCTGAGCACTGCCCGTTGGATGCAAAAAACCTGCGTTTCGGCGCAGGTTTTTTTGTGTGTGGAGATCAGCGGCTCTAGAGGCCGACGCCGTCCAGGGAGCTTTCCGCCAGCCTTAGCAGGTCCGGGTTGCGCTCTTCGTTCCGGCCAATGCTTTCAATGTAGTACTCCAGGGATGTCAGGGCATCAGCCAGGGCTTCCAGCACCTGTTCACTGGGCGCTTCGCGGGCGTCCAGCAACTGTTGCTGAATGGAGCCGGCAATCCGGGCGATGACCTGCGCCGCCTGGGAATCGCTGATCAGTTCCAGCCCGCCCCAGATGCTGTGCAAGGTGCCCGGCAGGTTGGCCAGGTGAAGCTTGTCGTAATCCGATTCCAGGAAGGCGGTAATGGCGCGTTTGGCCAGGGTAAGCGCACTGCGTGCTTCATCGGCGACCACCCAGATGGCTTCCTGCAGGTACACCGACGCCTCGCCGGTGTTGGCAGCCGCCGCCATGGCATCGGTTTCCGGTGTGATACCACGATGCACAAACTGCATGACGGCATCTTCGATCGCCAGCACCGAGCCGGCCAGCCGGTACAGCTCGTCTTCGCCCGGCAGACGGTCTTCCTCTTCCCACTGGCGCAACCGGGATGCTTCGTCAGCCGACAGGCGGGCCAGCTGGTCCAGATCGAGCATTCGAAGGGTGTTGGCCACGCGGTCCAGCCCTTCGCCAATGGCCGAGAGTTCGGCAAGATCCGGCTCCAGGCCACGTTCAATGATATCCAGCCGGTCCTTGAGCTGGTTCAGCTCTTCCTGCAGGGCCTGGGACAGGGATTTCAGCACATCGGCTCCGAGGCCATAGAGCCGGCGGGCGTGGGCCTCCATCATGCTGTCGGGGAACTTCGACGGAGCCAGCTGGTAGGCGGACAGCACACGCACTACTTCCGGGTTGCCGGAGCCGGAGCGATACAGCAGGTAAACCAGTTCCATCAGCAGGCTGTCGGGTGCTGGTTTGTCCATGGCCGGCTTGCCCACATAAACGATGTCCCGGGCCTGTCTTTCCAGTTGCATCAGCAGGCGCTTGCGGGCCTTGGTAAAGCCCATTGCCCGGTCAAGCATGGTATTGGCAACAATGGTGAACAGGCACCATAACTGGCCTTTTGGGGTGCCCTGGGTCAGGCGGGCAAACCCCCGGGCGGCACGGGCCATCAGCTTTTTGCTGATTTCCGGGTTACGGTCTTTGAGAATGCCCAGCAAGGCAATCTGGAAGGTCAGGCGCATGCGGCGGGTGAAGGCTTCCTGTTCGCCGTCCTTGTCCGCCAGCGGAGCCAGGGGCAGATCGGCGCAGAAATTGGGGTGTTCACCCACGCCCGGGTTGAAGAACCAGGATTCCGGGTAGGGTTTCTCCTGCCGGGCCTCACGCAGGTCATTGATGGCCGGCAACAGAAGTTCCGGGTGGTCTTCCCGCTGCTGGTGGTAATACTCGGTGTAACGGCGCAGGGTGAACAACGCACTGTTCATGGCGGTCAGGCGGGTGTCGGCCTCCGCCCCTGCCGGCATGTCCTCCGTCAGCGCCAGGGTTTCCTGGCACAGACGGCTGGCGCCTTTGAGTTCCACCAGAATGAAAATACCACGCAGCTGGTTGAGGTAGTCTGCGCAGTTTTGCAGCTCTTCCGGCTGATCGCGGTTTTCCTGGAAGCGCTCAAGACTGGTTTCCGCCTGCTTGATGGTCTGATCGATTTCATTCCGGACCAGATCAAACGAGTGAGATCTCGTCGCCAGAGATGCTTGAACCATAAACGCTTCCTGTTAATTTGCGGAAACTACCGCGTCCTGTTGATGACCCTGTCGGGCCCGAGCCTTCCCTGCGCTGGAAAAAACCGGTGCCGGCGTTACTCCAGTGTGCAAAAACTGATTAGCTAGCCAGTATTTATAACATATTATTGAAGTTGCTCAACAAACGGCAACCGGAAAAACAACAGACTCTGATCTGGTTCTCATTCCCCGTTTTCCAGGCGTGCCCAAACGGTTTCACCGGCCTGTTTGGCCATCATATCCATAAACTCCCGGTGGGCCGAATCCTCCTCTTCGCTGGCCCGCACCACGGCCAGGGCCGGGCGGTCACTACTGGCCCGCCGGATGCGGCCGGCACCACCGGCTTCGCCGCCGTCGGCATCCAGGGAAAGCGCGGTCTGGCCACCGGTCATCAGCAGGTAGACATCGGCCAGGATCTCGGCATCCAGCAAGGCGCCGTGCAGTTCCCGGTTGCTGTTGTCCACCCCGTAGCGCTTACACAGGGCATCCAGGCTGTTTTTCTGGCCCGGGTGCTTGGCACGGGCGATGGCCAGGGAATCGACAATACCGCAATGGTCGGCGGTTTTGCGTACCGGTTTCAGGCGCGCGAATTCGGCATCCATGAAGCCAACGTCGAACGCGGCGTTATGGATGACCAGCTCGGCGCCCTTGATGAACTCGAAGAACTCGTCCGCCACTTCGGAGAATTTTGGCTTGTCGGCCAGGAATTCGTTGGTAATGCCGTGTACCGAGATCGCCTCGGCTTCCACTTCCCGTTCGGGGTTGATGTACACGTGGTAGTTGCGGCCGGTGAGCTCCCGCTCCACCACTTCCACACAACCAATTTCGATAATCCGGTGGCCATCGTTCGGGTCGATGCCGGTGGTTTCGGTATCCAGTACTATCTGTCGCATTGCCTTTCCAGTGTCTTTTTACGCTGCAGGATTCAGGAGGTGGCCAGCTCGGTTACGCCCCGGTTGGCCAGTTCGTCGGCCAGTTCGTTATCCGGCTCGCCGGAATGGCCTTTCACCCAGTGCCAGTTGATCTGGTGGCGAGCGGTTTCGGCGTCGAGCTCCTTCCAGAGATCGGCATTTTTGACCGGCTTTTTGGCCGCGGTTTTCCAGCCTTTGCGTTTCCAGCCGTCCATCCACTCTGTGATGCCCTTGCGCACGTATTGGGAATCCGTGAACAGTTCCACCTGGCACGGCCGGCTGAGGGCTCGAAGGCCGCGAATGGCCGCCATCAGTTCCATGCGGTTGTTGGTGGTTTGCGCTTCGCCCCCGTGCAGGGTCTTGCAGGCATCACCGTAACGCAGCACCACACCCCAGCCGCCCGGCCCGGGATTACCCTTGCAGGCCCCATCGGTATACATGATCACCTTGCCGGCCATTGCTTCTCCTGTTGTTTCCGGTTGTTGCTCATGGTGCCACTGCGGCTGGCACAGCCGCCCGGCGCGCCAAGGGTGCCGGGAATGGGCATCACCTTGGCTTTCTGCCAGCGCGCGCGCGGTGGCACGCGCCCGACCACCCGTTTGCGGGCGAGGATACAGTAATACGCGCCGATCGGCAGCCAGTCGCGATTCCTCTGCCGGGTCCGGCGATGGCCACGGTTATTCTGCAGCGGCAGGGCGCAGAAATGGGTGGCCGAGTCGTCTATCTGGAATCCCAGCAGCCGCAGCCAGTCTTCCATGCGTTTGCGGAACAGGAAACGCCCGCCCCAGGGGCCCTCGTGGTGCCGCGACACCAGCTTCCGTAATCCCCACAGACTCACCGGGTTAAAGCCGATCAGGGCAATCTTGCCCTCCCCCCTCAGCACACGGGCGGATTCCCGCAGAACCTGATGAGGGTCGGGCGAGAAATCCGCGGTGTGGTGCAGTATCACCAGGTCCATGGAATCGCCGGGAAATGGCAGTTCGTCGGCGTCGGCCACCGCCACACTATCCGGCATGTGGGCGTGCCAGCCCGGCGTGGTGATGATTTTCTGGACGAAATCCGAACCGCTGGCCAGCGGCAGCCGGTGGCTCAACCCTACCTGCAATTGCCGGGCGCCGGTAAGCGGGGCCGTTGCCTGATCCAGCACATGGCGCTGGTTGGCCAGCATGGCGCGCCCCAGTGAGCTCTGAAACCAGCGTTCAAAGCTTTCGTGGCGGGCTTTGTATTCGTTATCGAGCGAGCCGGTCACAGGTATTTCCCCCTTGTGGCGGTTAGCCACACGTCCCTTTCTTGGGATAGCCACTATGATGTTTTATGATACCAGCCACACTCGACGATCACATGGGGTTTCGATGTTCAGCATTCGTGCCATACCAGCGTTCAACGATAACTATATCTGGTGCCTGTCTCACGACGACTCTGGCCGGGCGCTGATTGTTGACCCCGGCCAGGCCGGGCCGGTCCTGCAATATCTGAAAGACCAGCAGCTGACCGCCGACACCATTCTGGTCACCCATCACCACCCTGACCACACCGGCGGCGTCGGGGAGCTTGAGCAGGCATTCCCGGACGTGCGCATTACCGGCCCGGCTGATTCTCCGTTCAAGGGAGTGAATCATGTGGTGCATCCGGGTGATGAAGTGGTCTGGCAAGGGCTGACGTTCAACGTCATGGCCGTACCGGGGCACACGCTGGACCATATCGCCTACTTCACGGACAACCTGATCAGTGGCCGGCCGCTACTGTTTGCCGGCGACACCCTGTTCGCCTGCGGCTGCGGTCGGTTGTTCGAGGGCAGCGCCGAGCAGATGCACCGGTCGCTGGCCACCCTGCGCGAACTGCCTGAGGAAACCGCTGTTTACTGTGCCCACGAATACACCCTGGCCAACCTGCGTTTCGCCCGTAGCTGGCTGCCGGACGACGAGGGCCTGCGCGAATTCGAGCAGCGCTGCCAGCAAATGCGTGAGCAGGATCTCCCCACCATTCCGACCACCCTTGCCGAAGAAAAGGCACTGAACCCTTTCCTGCGCTGGGACGATCCGGCCGTGATGGCCGTTGCCCGGCGTTATGGCGCCGAACACGGTTTACCGGTAGCATCCGATGCCGATATTTTCGCCGCAATCAGGCACGGTAAGGACAATTTCTGAGGACCCCTATCATCATGTCGGTCAAATATTTTTCCACGCTGGTGCTCACGTCTGGCCTGTTGGCCGGCTGCGCCGGCCTGCAGCAGAACGACAGCGACCATGCCTCCGGCAACCCCATGGACTCCAGAGAAGTGATGGTCGCCAGTGGTGACGACAACCTGAAAGCATCGGTTGTCGAGAACAACAATGCCGACAACAGTGTTGAGGCGCCCCTTGACGATGCCATATCGCCGGAGCTCAGGGCCCGTGCGAAAGACGCCCGGCAAAACCTGGAAAAGCCCAAAGCCGACGACGCGGAAGCCGAAAGCCAGAACGATCTGTGGGCCCGCCTGCGAGCGGGCTTTGCCATGGATCACGATATTGACGACCCGCGAGTACAGGCCCAGCTGAACTGGTACACCAAACACCCACGCTACATTGATCGCGTGGCCGAACGGGGCGCCCGATACCTGCATTACATCATCGAACAGACTGAGGCCCGTGACCTGCCCACGGAGCTGGCACTGCTTCCGATCGTGGAAAGTGCGTTTGATCCTTTCGCCTATTCCCACGGGCGGGCAGCCGGCCTCTGGCAGTTTATTCCGTCCACCGGCAAGTACTTCGGCCTGACCCAGAGCTGGTGGCACGATGACCGCCGGGACGTTCTGGCCGCCACCGATGCCGCCCTCACCTATCTGGAGCGCCTGACCAAGCGATTTGACGGCGATTACACGCTGGCGCTGGCCGCCTACAACGCCGGCGGCGGCACAGTGTCCATCGCGATGCGCAGAAACCGCAACGCCAACCGGCCGACGGATTTCTGGTCTCTGTCCCTGCCAAAAGAAACCCGCCATTACGTGCCCAAGCTGATCGCTCTGGCGAAAATCTTCGACAACCCGGAGGCCTACGACATCGAACTGCCGGCGCTGCCCAACAAGCCCTACTTCGAGGTGGTGGAAACCGGCTCCCAGCTGGATCTGGCCCAGGCCGCCGAGCTGGCCGGCGTGGATATTGACGAAATCTACCTGCTGAACCCCTCCTATAACCGCTGGGCCACCCGGCCGGCCGGCCCGCACCGGCTGCTGGTGCCGGCGAAGAATGCCGACACTTTCCGTACCGCTCTGGCCAATTTCCCGACATCACAGCGGGTGTCCTGGCAGGATTACACAGTCAAACCCGGTGACAATCTCGGCGCGATTGCCCAGCGTTTCTCCACCAGGGCCAGCGTCATCCGCGAGGTTAACAAGCTTGATGGCGACCTGATTCGCGTGGGCCAGCAACTGCTGATTCCATCCGCCGCCCGGGGCGATGCCGCCTATGCCCTCAGCCAGTCACAACGCCTGCAGCGCAAACAGAACCGCCAGCGCGAGGGCAACAAACTGCGCCATGTGGTCCGCAGTGGCGACACCTTCTGGGACATTGCCCGCGAACACAAGGTATCGGTACGGCAAGTGGCGGCCTGGAACGGCATGGCCCCAGGCGACCCGCTGATCCCCGGCAAGGAGCTGGTGATCTGGTCGAAAAATAGCAACGCCTCCGTCGCCAGCCGCTCGTCCGGTCGCGATAACATGGTGCGGAAGGTTGGCTACCGGGTTCGCAGCGGGGATTCGCTGTATGCCATCGCCGATCGTTTTGCCGTTAACGTTCAGGACATCGCTTCATGGAACGATCTTAATACCGACCGCTACCTGCAACCGGGTGAAAGTCTGGTACTCTACGTGGATGTGAGAAACAGTCCCTAACGTGCGAGAATCATGACAAAAAAACGGACCGCTCCGTCGCTCACCCTGCTTCAGGCAGCCGCTGGCCTGGTCGGCGCCCTGGCGCTGTCGCTCTCCTCGGCTCCCGCCCTGGCCACCCCGGAACCGGTGCATGGCATTGCCATGCACGGTGAGGTGAAATACCCGCCGGATTTCAGTCATTTTGACTATGTAAACCCGGAGGCGCCGAAGGGAGGCACCCTGCGGCTGTCCGTGGTGGCCAACGGCTTCGACAGTTTCAACCCGTACGTGGTGCGTGGAGTGGCCGCCGCCGGGGTTTCAAGTTATCTGTACGACAGCCTTCTGGAGCCCTCAGCGGACGAACCGTTTTCCGAGTACGGCCTGATCGCCGAAAGCCTTGAGGTTCCCGAAGACCGCAGCTATGTCATCTTCAACCTGCGTGAAGAGGCCCGGTTCCAGGATGGCGAGCCGATTACCGCGGAGGATGTGGCGTTTTCCTACCGCATCCTGACCACCGAGGGCCATCCGTTTTACCGCAATTATTATGCGGAAGTCAGTGACGTCACCGTTGAGGACAGCCACCGGGTCCGCTTTGATTTTGGCGACACCGAGAACCGTGAGCTGCCCCTGATTCTCGGTCAGATGCCAATTTTGCCCGCCCATTACTGGCAGGATCGTGACTTCAGCAGCAACGGGCTGGACGTTCCCGTCGGCAGCGGCCCGTACCGTATTGGTGATTACGAAGCCGGCCGCTCGGTGACCTATCATCGAGTGGACGACTACTGGGCCAGGGACCTGGGCGTGCGCAAGGGGCGATTCAATTTCGACGAGATCCGCTACGAGTACTACAACGACGACACCGTGGCGCTGGAATCCTTCAAAGCCGGCAACTTTGATTTCCGCCAGGAAACCTCGGCCAAGAACTGGGCCACCGCCTACACCGGCAATGCCTTTGACCAGGGCAATATTACCCGTGAAGCCGTGGAACACCACCGACCCGCTGGCATGCAGGGCTTTGTTTTCAACACCCGCAAAAAGGTCTTCCAGGACCGGCGGGTGCGCGAAGCACTCAGCTACGGCTTCGATTTTGAATGGGCCAACCGCAACCTGTTCTTTGACCAGTACACCCGCACCAAAAGTTATTTCGAGAACAGCGAACTGGCATCCTCCGGTTTGCCGGAAGGCCGGGAACTGGAAATTCTCCAGCCATTCCGCGACCAGCTGAGTTCCGATGTATTCAACGAACCCTACTCGCCCCCAAGCACCGGCGACAGCAACACCCTCCGGGACAATCTGCGCCAGGCGCTGAGCCTGCTGCGCGAAGCCGGATATGGCATCAAAGATGGCCGGATGGTGCACCAGGCCACCGGCGAACCGCTGTCGTTCGAGGTCTTGCTGTTCCAGAAGAGTTTTGAACGGGTCGTTTTGCCGTTTAAACGTAACCTTGAGCGTTTGGGAATCGAGGTAACCGTGCGGCTGGTGGACAGCAACCAGTACGTGCAGCGTGTGCGTAATTTTGATTTCGACATGATTACCCAGGTGCTGCCGCAATCCGATTCCCCGGGCAACGAGCAGCGCGAATACTGGCACTCCGACAACGCCGACGTGGTTGGTTCACGCAACTACATGGGCATTGAAGATCCGGTGGTTGACGAGCTGGTCAGCCAGGTTATTCAGGCACCGGATCGCCAGGCACTCATTCACCGGGTTCGGGCACTGGACCGTGTTCTGCTGCATGGCCACTACGTGATCCCCCACTGGCACCTGAGCAAGGACCGGATTGCCTACTGGAACAAACTCAAACGCCCCGAGGTCACACCGAAAAACGGTATTGACCTGAATAACTGGTGGATCACCCCCTGAATGGGCATCTACATACTCCGGCGGCTGGCACTGATTATTCCCACCCTGGTGGGAATCATGCTGCTCAATTTCATCATTGTGCAGGCCGCTCCCGGCGGGCCGGTTGAGCAGCTGATCGCTGAAATGGAGGGCCATGGCGGCAGCGCACTGGCCCGGGCCAGCGGCGGCGATACCGGCGGCGAGGTGGCTTCCACCTCCGGTGACAGCCGGGGTTCACGCGGGCTGCCGCCGGAAATGCTGGAAGAAATCGAGAAGATGTACGGCTTTGACAAGCCTGCCCATGAACGCTTCCTGAAGATGCTCAAGGACTACGCCACCTTCGATTTTGGCGACTCGTTTTTCCGCGACCGCTCCGTGGTGGAGCTGATCATCGACAAAATGCCGGTCTCCATCTCCCTCGGGCTCTGGTCCACCCTAATTATCTACCTGATTTCCATACCGCTGGGCATCCGCAAGGCGGTGCACGACGGGTCCCGTTTCGATGTCTGGACCAGCTCGGCCATTGTGGTGGGTTACGCCATTCCCGGCTTCCTGTTCGCCATTCTGCTGATCGTGCTGTTTGCCGGCGGCAGCTACTTTGACTGGTTCCCGCTACGGGGGCTGACCTCATCCAATTTTGAAGAGCTGAACTGGTACCAGAAAGTCGCGGATTATTTCTGGCACCTGGCGTTGCCGGTAACCGCCAACGTAATCGGCGGCTTTGCCACCCTCACCCTGCTCACCAAGAACTCGTTCCTGGATGAAATTGGCAAGCAGTACGTGGTCACCGCCAGGGCCAAGGGCCTGGAAGAAAAACAGGTGCTGTACGGCCATGTCTTCCGCAACGCCATGCTGATTGTCATCGCCAGCCTGCCCGGCGTGCTGGTGTCCCTGTTCTTCACCGGTTCGCTTTTGATCGAGGTTATTTTCTCGCTGGACGGCCTGGGACTATTGGGCTTTGAAGCAGCACTGAACCGCGACTATCCGGTGATTTTCGGCACCCTGTTCATCTTCACCCTGATGGGGCTGGTGCTGAAGCTGATCAGCGACATCACCTACGTGCTGGTGGACCCGCGTATCGATTTTGAAAGCCGGGAGGGCGCGTGAGCCTGCTTGACCTCTCGCCAATCCAGCAACGTCGCCTGCGCAATTTCCGCAATAACCGCCGGGGTTACTGGAGCCTTTGGCTGTTCCTGATCCTGTTTGGCCTGTCCCTGTGCGCCGAACTGATCGCCAACGACAAACCGCTGGTGGTCTCCTATCAGGATGAGATCTACTTTCCTGTCGTGGAAACCATCCCGGAGGAAACCTTTGGTGGTTTCCTCCCCACCGAGGCGGACTACCGGGACAGCTTTATCGCCGGGGAAATCCAGGCCAACGGCTGGATGCTCTGGCCACCCATCCGTTTCAGCTACGACACCATCAACTACGACCTGGACGTACCCTCGCCGGCCCCACCCAGCGCCGAAAACTGGCTCGGCACCGACGACCAGGGCCGGGATGTGGCCGCCCGGGTGATTTACGGCTTCCGTATTTCCGTGCTCTTTGGCCTGACCCTGACTCTCGCCAGCTGCGTGGTGGGGGTCACCGTGGGCGCCATCCAGGGCTACTACGGTGGCAAGGTGGACCTGTTCGGCCAGCGCTTTATCGAGGTCTGGTCCGGGCTGCCCATGCTGTACCTGCTGATCATCCTGTCGGCCATCGTTCAGCCCAACTTCTGGTGGCTGCTGGGCATCATGCTGCTGTTCAGCTGGATGGGGCTGGTGGATGTGGTACGCGCCGAGTTTCTGCGTGCCCGCAACTTTGAATACGTGAAAGCGGCCCGGGCCCTGGGGCTGGATAACCGGCGCATCATGTTCCGGCACATTCTGCCCAACGCCATGGTGGCCACCCTCACCTTTTTGCCGTTTATCCTCACCGGCGCCATTACCGGCCTGACCTCGCTGGATTTCCTGGGCTTTGGCCTGCCCTCCGGCTCGCCCTCGCTAGGCGAACTGATCGCCCAGGGCAAGGCCAACCTGCACGCGCCCTGGCTGGGGATTTCCGCGTTTGTGTCCCTGTCGATCATGCTGACCCTGCTGGTGTTTGTGGGCGAAGCGGTTCGTGATGCCTTCGACCCGAGAAAGAGCTGATATGAGTGACCTGCTGACCGTCTCGGATCTTTCCATCTGTTTTGACAACGGCCCACCGGTGGTCGACGGCCTGTCGTTTGCCCTGCAACCCGGACAGACCCTGGCGCTGGTCGGTGAAAGCGGCTCTGGCAAGTCCATCTCGGCGTTGTCAGTGCTGCGCCTGCTGGATGAACGCCACGCCGGGTATCCGTCCGGCAGAATCGAGTATCACGGCGAGGACCTGCTCAAAGCCTCCGAGAAGCGCCTGCGCCAGATCCGGGGCTGGAAAATCAGCATGATCTTCCAGGAACCGATGACCTCGCTCAATCCACTGCACACGGTGGAGAAGCAGATTACCGAAACCCTGGAGCTGCACAAGGGCCTGCGTGGGCCCCAGGCCCGCGAGCGTTGCTTGGAACTGCTCGACCTTGTGGGCATTCCCGAACCGGAACGGCGGCTGAAGAGCTACCCTCACCAGCTCTCCGGCGGGCAGAAGCAACGGGTGATGATTGCCATGGCCCTGGCCAACGAACCGGAACTGTTGATTGCCGACGAACCCACCACCGCGCTGGATGTAACGGTGCAAAAGCAGGTGCTGGAGCTGCTCGAATCCCTTCAGCACAAAATGGGCATGGCCCTTCTGCTGATCACCCACGACCTCACGCTGGTGCGGCGCTACGCCGATCAGGTGGTGGTGATGGAAAAAGGCAAAGCCGTGGAGGCCGGTGACTGCGAAGCGCTGTTCCGCAACCCGCAACACCCCTACACCCGCAAACTGATCGATGCCGAGCCGCCGGAAAGCCCGGAAACCATTGCAGGAAGCCATTCGGAGCTGCTGACGGTCGACACCCTGAACGTGCGCTTTCCGATCCGTAAAAACCTGCTGGGGCGGGTCAGGGAAGCCTTCCACGCGGTGCAGGACGTCAGTTTTACCGTGCGCAAAGGGGAAACCCTGGGCATTGTCGGTGAAAGCGGCAGCGGCAAGACCACCATCGGCCATGCCCTGCTGAAACTGACCGGCGCCACCGGCAATATTAGCCTGGATGGCACGGATCTGGGCAGCATGAGCCAGAAACAGTTCCGGCCGTGGCGCCGGCGAATCCAGATCGTCTTCCAGGATCCGTTCGGCAGCCTGAGCCCGCGCATGTCGGTGGCCGAGATTATCGGCGAGGGGCTGGCGATTCACTCGCCCGACAAGCTTGCGGAACACGAGGCGATGGTTATCCGGGCCCTCACCGACGTCGGTCTGGACCCGGGAGCCCGGCACCGCTACCCCCACGAGTTTTCCGGCGGCCAGCGCCAGCGCATCGCCATTGCCCGCGCACTGGTCCTGCAGCCGGACATCATCGTGTTGGACGAACCAACCTCGGCGCTCGACCGCACGGTTCAGAAGCAGGTTATTGAACTGCTACGCGATATTCAGGCCCGATATGGGTTATCCTATATCTTTATCAGTCACGATCTGGCTGTGGTCCGGGCCCTCAGTCACAAACTGCTGGTATTGAAGCAGGGTCGGATTGTCGAATATGGCACCGCCGAGACCATTTTCCGGAACCCTGAGCAGGCCTATACGCGGGATCTGCTCAGCGCGGCGTTGTTTCATCAGTCTACGACCAATTGATCGTTACCCGGGCCCCGGTGGTCCGGGATAATTTATTGAAACCAAAGAACATAGGGAGTTCGAACCCATGGGTATGCTCAGTGGCAAGAAAGCACTGATTGTTGGCGTTGCCAGTAAACACTCCATTGCCTACGGCATTGCCGAGGCTTTTGCCCGTGAAGGCGCCGAAATGGCCTTCACCTACCAGAATGAAAAACTGCAATCCCGCGTTGAGAAGTTCGCGGACCAGTGGGGCAGCAAGCTGACTTTCCCGTGCGACGTGGCCAGCGATGAAGAGATCGATAACGTCTTTACCGAGCTGAAGAAGCACTGGGACAACATCGACATCATCATCCACGCAGTCGGTTATGCCCCGGCCCACGAGCTGAATGGCAACTACGTGGACGTGACCACCCGGGAAGGCTTCAAGATCGCCCACGACATCAGCTCCTACAGCTTCGTGGCGCTGGCCAAGGGTGCCCGCGACATGATGCACGAAGGCAGCAGCCTGGTCACCCTGAGCTACCTGGGCGCCGAGCGTGTCCTGCAGAACTACAACGTGATGGGCCTGGCCAAGGCTTCCCTGGAAGCCAACGTTCGTTACATGGCAGCCAGCCTGGGCAAAGACGGTATCCGCGTGAACGGCATTTCCGCCGGCCCGATCAAGACCCTGGCCGCTTCCGGTATTGCCAGCTTCCGTCGCATGCTGGCCGAGAACGCCAAGCGCGCACCGCTGCGTCGTAACGTGACCACCGAGGAAGTGGGCAACGCGGCCGCCTTCCTGGGTTCCGACCTGGCCTCCGGTATCACCGGTGAGATCATGTACGTGGATGGTGGTTTCAACATCACCGGCATGGGCGAGCTGGAAGACTGATACGCAGCCTGTGTTCATGCTGCCAATACCGAAAGGGCCGGCGTCAGCGCCGGCCCTTTTTTATTGGAGACGGGGGTTGATCCGGTCGTTTTCAGAGCCGGGTGCGTCAGCTTTCGGCCAGTGCTTGCGCCACCGCGTCCATCCATTCCAGATAATCGGTCTCGTCTGATTCCAGCACCCGCACCCCCACCAGGTACCCCTCCTTCACCGGACGGCACCAGACCACTTCGATCATCAGCTGAAACGGCGCCCTGCCGTTACCCAGATCAATGCTGGCGCCCAGGATGGAATCCGCCATTAATGGCTCCCGTGCCAACAGGCTGAAGCCATCCGTGGAAATATCGCGAATCCGGCACTGGGCAATCCGGGGTTTATCTGCGCCGGCCAGAGGCACGGAGGAAGGCTCCGGCGCTTCCAGTTGAATTCCGGCAACGGCACGAGCCGTCAGCCGGTAGGAGGCACGGTCGTCGTGTCCTCTGGGCAACTCCGGCCCGGTGCCAAAGGTGTAATTCTGGTCCGTCATGGTTCTTCCCTAATGGTTCAGCTTCGCCCCACGCGAATACGGCCGACGACGCGGCTGAGGGTGTCATCAAATTCCGCGGATTTCCCGAGCAGGCGAATGGAGCCGTCAATAATTCCGCTCACCAGCTCATCAAAGAGGTATTCGGTCCGGTTGAGCCCGAGTCTGTCAACAAATACGAATTTGTTGGAGGCGGCAATCTTGACCGCCAGTTTCAGGCGAACCGGTTCTTCACCGGTGTCGCGGGTAACCGCGATCCATCCGCCCAGTCCCAGGCTGCCCACCAGTTTGCCGACCTCCTGCTCCTGCTGCCGCAGTTGCTCGGCCTGTCTGGCCTGTTCGTCTTCCAGGCGCTGGCGTTCGGCATTGGCTTTCTGTTCGGCCAGCTCCGCCTGACGGCGGGCTTCAGCCTGCTGCCGCTCCTGTTCTTCCTGCTCCTTTTGCCGGCGCAGGGTGTCTGCCCTCTCCCGGGCCTGGGCCGCGGCCGCTTCCCGTTGTTTTTTCTGCTTGCTGCAAACCCGCGCCAGTACCAGGACAGACTCTTCCAGCACCTCGCCAAACGGCGTGGGCTCTGGTAGCGCCTTCAGGGTGCCCTGCTCAAGGCTGCGGGCAAAACTGTGCCAGAATTGCAGCCCCAGCCTGGCCCCGACGCCATTGGTCCAGAGAATCTCGTTGGTGGGTTCCAGCAGGGCGAAGAAAAAACGTCTCTGCTCCCTGGCGCCTTCTCCCTCCACGTACCAGTGCTGGGTGAACGGCTTTGCAGATGCCGGGTCCACCGGCGCCATCGACAGCCAGCTGGCATCCCAGGTGAATCCGCCGTTTTCCGGCAGAGCCGGTTCCAGCACCGGCTCGTCTCCCCGCACCCGGGCGACAATCTCCGCCTGCACCGGCTCAACAATGCCGGAAGGCGGCTCCGAGCCCAGTGCCCGGGCCCAGACATCGCGAATGCGCTCTTCTATCTGTTCACCCACGTGATAGAGCCGGCTACGATCGTTTTTCGACAGTTCCGGATCACCGGCCCACACCAGCCATTCCATCAACTTGTTGGCATGGCGATGCAATTCGCCTTCCGTGCCTTCCAGCCACACGCTCTGTTTGAGCACGTTGTACCAATGGTCCAGTACAAACCGGCTAATGGACACTGGCAGGTGCCGACCGGCCAGTGCCCGGCCAATGAGTGCCCGGGCCACCTGATCAGCCAGGCGCTGACGCGCGGCTCCCTGCTCGGTTTCCAGCAGACGCTCGCGCAAACGGCTGACCTGGCCCATGCGCTTTTCCGAATCAATCAGCCAGTGTTCACAGAACTGGTCTACCGGTTCGGCGGTCTGGTGCAGAAAGCTGTCCGCCACCGCGTGTTTCATGGCGTCCAGCTGATCGAGTAAGGCCCGTGCGGAGCGGCCACCGGTATCGCTCCAGCCCCGCCACTCCTGCAGGTGGTCCAGCCAGTCGAGCAGCACGGGCGTAAACGCGGCGGATTCGGCCACATCCAGTCGCCAGGCCAGCCAGAAACGAAGCCGCGCGATACGTCCCACCAGTGTGGCATGCAGGCCACTGGATTTCAGAAACAGGTCCATAATGCGATCGGAAAGGTACGCCGCGTTTACCTGTCGGGTGGTCCAGATCACGTTGACCGACCCGAGCACGTCGGTGACCCGCTCGTCCCGCTGCTCTGTCCAGCATGACAACAGTAAGGAATGCCATTCAGGCTCGGCTTCCGGCGGCACCTTTCCGGCCGGATAGGGCAAATCCGGCACCCGGATACAGGCCAGTATCTTGTTTATACAGGAAGAAACCTGCGCCCTTGTTGCACGGGTGCGTGGCGGTTTCGTTTGAGCTGATGACATCCGGGCCCCGTTCTGTGGAAGCGTTGAAAAGGCGCTGTAAATGACGCAGTATAACCAACTCGCCGGGGTCTGCCGCAACTGCGCGCCGGCGCCACCAACAAAAGTCTTCAAATATCCATCGGGTGAGTTTAGATGTCCGGGAAGAAACTGGAAAACCTGAATGTGGCCAGTCAGGAATCACTGATTACGCCGGAAGCTCTGAAAGAGCAGATGCCGTTGTCAGACAAGGCCGCCGAAACCGTCGCCAATGGTCGCCAGGCCATTTATGACATTCTGGATCGCAAGGACCATCGTCTGTTTGTTGTGGTTGGCCCCTGCTCAATCCACGATGTGGAAGCCGCCAGGGATTACGCCCAGCGTCTGAAAAAACTGGCCGATGAAGTGAGCGACACCCTGCTGCTGGTGATGCGTGTTTACTTTGAAAAGCCCCGCACCACGGTCGGCTGGAAAGGTTTGATCAACGACCCGCACCTGAACGACACCTTCGATATCGAGGAAGGCCTGCACATTGGCCGTCGCCTGCTGCTGGACATTAACGAGATGGGCCTGCCGGCCGCCACCGAGGCGCTGGACCCGATCTCCCCCCAGTACCTGCAGGACACCATTGCCTGGTCCGCCATCGGCGCCCGCACCACCGAATCCCAGACCCATCGGGAAATGAGCAGCGGCCTGTCCATGGCCATCGGCTTCAAGAACGGCACCGACGGCAGCCTGGACGTGACCATCAACGCCATGAAATCCGCCTCCCACCCGCACAGTTTCCTGGGCATTGACCAGCAGGGCAAAGGCGCGATTATCCGCACCAAGGGTAACCAGTACGGTCACGCGGTGCTGCGTGGTGGTGGCGGCAAGCCTAACTACGACTCGGTCAGTGTGGCGCTGTGTGAACAGGCACTGGAGAAAGCCGGCCTGCGCAAGTCCATTATGGTGGACTGCAGCCACGCCAATTCCAACAAGGATCCGGCCATTCAGCCGCTGGTCATGCAGGATGTGACTCACCAGATTCTGGAAGGCAACACCTCCATCCAGAGCCTGATGGTGGAAAGTCATATCAACGAAGGCAATCAGAAGATTCCGGAAAATCTGGAAGACCTGAAATACGGCGTATCCATTACCGACGCCTGTATCAACTGGGAAACCACGGAAAAGGCCATCCGTGATATGCGCGCCAAGCTGAAAGACGTGCTGCCCAAGCGCAACCAGTGATGCGCAACTGGCCCGGGCCGTCCACCGGCACGGGCCAGGACCTCAGGGTGCGCTGGCATCAATAATTCGCAGGCTCGACCCCCAGCCAGTCCAGCTTGCTGCGCAAGGTGACCACCTGCCCGATAATCACCAGCGTCGGCGCCTTCACGCCACCGCTTTCCACCTTCCCGACGATTGTCTTCAGGGTACCGGTAACCACCTGCTGCTCCGGCGTTGTCCCCTTGGACACCAGTGCAACCGGCATGTCTTCCGTCATGCCGCTGGCAATCAGCTGCCGACAGATAATGGGCAGCCCCACCAGGCCCATGTAAAACACCAGAGTCTGATTGTTCTGGACGAAATCGGACCAGGGCAGATCGCAGCTATCGTTCTTGAGGTGACCGGTAATAAATCGCACCGACTGAGCATGGTCCCGGTGTGTGAGCGGAATGCCGGCGTAAGCGGCACAGCCGGATGCAGCAGTAATGCCCGGCACCACCTGAAAGCGCACACCCGCCTCGGCCAGGGTTTCAATTTCCTCGCCACCCCGGCCGAAGATGAACGGGTCTCCGCCCTTCAGCCGGACAACCTTCCGACCCTCCCGGGCCAACTCCACCAGCCGCTGGTTCAGTTGTTCCTGGGGCAAGGTGTGGTGAGAACGCTTCTTGCCCACATGGATGGTTTCAATATGTTCAGGAATCAGCGCCATGATTTCCGCTGACACCAGGTTGTCATGCAGGATGACGTCGGCGGCATTGATCAACCGCCAGGCTTTGAGCGTCAGCAATTCAGGATCACCAGGACCGGCCCCCACCAACGCCACTTCACCGGCGGAATCGTTGGCGTTGCCGGTCACCGGGTTGCTCTGCCCCTTGGGGGGTGCCACAGGGCCGGACTGAATGTCCTCCGGAGGGGTCGGCTTTTTGCTCATTGGATGCGCTCAATGCCGCCCATGTAGGGCTTGAGAACTTCCGGCACCAGAATGCTGCCGTCTTCCTGCTGGTAGTTTTCCATCACGGCGATCATGGCTCGGCCAACGGCCAGACCAGAACCGTTCAGGGTGTGCACCGGTTCCGGCTTGCCGGTTTCCGGGTTACGCCAGCGTGCCTGCATGCGCCGGGCCTGGAAATCACGGGTGTTGGAGCAGGAGGAAATCTCGCGGTACTTGCCCTGCCCCGGCAGCCACACTTCCAGGTCGTAGGTCTTGGCGGCCGAGAAGCCGATGTCGCCGCCGCACAGGGTCATGACGCGGTAAGGCAATTCCAGCATCTGCAGCACTTTCTCTGCGTGGCCGGTGAGTTCTTCCAGTGCCTGTTCGGAGTCTTGAGGACGCACCACGTGCACCAGCTCCACCTTGTCGAACTGGTGCTGGCGAATCATACCCCGCACATCGCGGCCGTAAGAGCCGGCTTCGCTGCGGAAGCACGGGGTGTGGCAAACCAGGCGCAGTGGCAGTTCCGCATCATCCAGAATGGTGTCGGCCACCAGGTTGGTTGCTGGCACTTCCGCGGTGGGAATCAGGTACAGCGGGTTATCGCCGGCGGTACGGAACAGGTCGGCCTCGAACTTGGGCAACTGGCCGGTACCGAAGAGAGTATTGGCATTAACCAGGTAAGGCACGTAGGCCTCGGTATAGGCGTGCTCACCGGTGTGCAGGTTCAGCATGAACTGCGCCAGGGCCCGATGCAGGCGGGCGATTTGCCCCTGCATAACGGCAAAGCGGGAATGGGCCAGATGGGTGGCCTTCTCGAAATCCAGCCCCTTGAGCTGCTCGCCCAGAGTCACGTGATCCTTGGGTTCAAAGCTGAATTCCTTCGGCGTACCCCATTTGCGGATTTCCACGTTGTCGTCTTCGCTCTCACCCGGCGGCACGTCTTCGTCGGGAACATTCGGAATACCGGCAAAGAAGGCGTTCAGGGATTCTTGAACGGAGCGCAGCTCGTCCTCCGCTTCGCCCCGCTGGCGCTTCAGGTCTTCCACTTCCTGCAGCAACGGCTGGATGTCTTCCCCGGCGGCTTTGGCCTTGCCGATGGACTTGGACCGTTTGTTTTGCTCACTCTGCAGGGTTTCCGTGCGCACCTGAATAGCACGGCGACGTTCTTCCAGCTTCTCGAAAGTTTCGGTTTCAAAGGTGTAATGCTTGATGGCCAGGCGGCGGGCGATTTCTTCGGTCTGGCTGCGGACACGTTTCGGATCGAGCATGGTGTTCCTGACTTTCCGGTGAGCGAATGTAAGGTTAAAGGCGCATTATACCTGCACGGAACGGCCTGAACACCACCTGTGGGGGGCGGGAGTCTGAATTCACCAATGGAGTTGCCCGCACGGAGTCGGTGGGTAGCGCTTTCCAAAACACGCTGTGAATACATCCCTGTAGCGCTCGAGCTCCGCCATCCATGGCTCCGCACGGTTTTGGAAAGCGCTACCCACCGCCTCCTGACCTAGGAGTACCGCCGTCTGGCACTTTTAGCATCCATCGCTTCCAAACGCTCGCGCTTCTCCGCCAGTTTGATTTCCAGCCCCCGTTTCACCGGCTGGTAATAGCGGCGCTGGTGAATGGCTTCCGGTAGGTAGCATTCGCCGGCGGCGTAGGCGTCCGGCTCGTCGTGGGCGTAGCGGTATTCGTCGCCGTGACCCAGGGTTTTCAGCAGTTTGGTGGGGGCGTTGCGCAGGTGTACCGGGACTTCGTAATCCGGATCCAGGCGTACATCGGCCATGGTCTGGTTGAAGGCTTTGTAGACGGCATTGCTTTTTGGCGCCAGGGCGATGTAGGTGACCGCCTGGGCCAGCGCCAGTTCGCCTTCCGGGGAGCCCAGGCGTTCCTGGGCGTCCCAGGCCTGCAGGGTGATTTGCAGGGCACGGGGGTCGGCGTTGCCGATGTCTTCGCTGGCGATGCGTACCAGCCGGCGGGCGATGTAAAGCGGATCACAACCGCCATCAAGCATCCGGCACAGCCAGTACAGGGAGCCGTCGGCGCTGGAGCCGCGCACGGATTTGTGCAGGGCGGAGATCTGGTCGTAGAACACGTCACCGCCCTTGTCGAAGCGCCGCAGGCTGGTTTGCAGCACCTGCTCGAGGGTGTGGGCGGTGACCCGGTTCAGGCCCTGCTCGTCCGGCTCGGCAAGGTCGGCGGAGATCTCCAGGATATTCAGCGCGCGGCGGGCATCGCCACCGGAGGCTTCGGCAATGGTTTCAAGAACCTCCTGCTCCACGGCCAGGCTGCCGTTAAAGCCGTTCGGGTCGTTCAGCGCCCGGTCCAGCAGGCGCAGGATGTCGTCCCGCTCCAGGTTCTTCAGCACGTACACGCGGGTTCGGGACAGGAGTGCGCTGTTCAGCTCGAACGACGGATTTTCGGTGGTGGCGCCCACGAAGATGAAGGTGCCGTCTTCAATGTGCGGCAGGAAGGCGTCCTGCTGGCTTTTGTTGAAGCGGTGCACCTCGTCAACAAACAACAGGGTGTCCTGGCCGTGGGACTGCTTGCGGTTGCGGGCCCGCTCGACCACCTCGCGAATGTCCTTGACGCCACTGAGCACGGCCGAGAGCGTCTCGTACGACAGGTTGCCGACATTCGCCAACAGGCGGGCGAAGGTGGTTTTACCTACCCCCGGCGGCCCCCACAGGATCATGGAATGCAGTTGGCCCTGTTCCACGGCCTTGCGCAGTGGTTTGCCCGGGCCCACGAGGTGAGTCTGACCGACATAATCGTCCAGGGTGGCAGGCCGCATGCGGGCTGCCAGCGGCTGGAAGCCGGTGTCCGGGGCGAACAGGCTGTCCTGCATCAGGGGTTGTCCCGGATAACGTCAACGCCCTCCGGGTAATCCAGGCGGAACACGTCGTTATCAATGGCCTCGTTCAGGGTGACGTTCTCGAAGCTGAGAATACTGAGCTGACCGAGTGAGTCTTCCATGCGCATTTCCTGCAAGACGCCGTCGCTGAAACTCAGGCGAAGCGAGGTAAACAGTGAATCCGCCGAACGGGGCACCAGGCGGAATTCCCGGACCTGGCTGCCAACACCGCGCTGGTAAACTTCATAGGTCTCGTGCAGGTTGTCAACCTCGCCACTCAACAGCAGCGCCGGGGTGCTTTGCACCTGGTCGTCCAGTTGGTGGATGGTTACCTGCTCCAGGTCGGGGTCGTACACTTCCACCGTATCGCCATTGCTGACAATAAACTGTTTCAGTGGGGCGCCGGTTTCCCAGTAGAAGCGGCCCGGCCGGCTGGCTTTCAGCTCACCCCGGGTTTCCTGTACCTGGGAGCCGCTGTCGTCCACAACGATCTGGATAAAGTCCGCCTGATAGCTTTCATAATCGCGGAGCATCTCGGCAAGCTGGCCGGCGGAAGCCCTGGAGGCTTCGTTTTCCGCGGCAACCGCCATCGGGGACAGCATTACCAGCATCCAGGCAAACACGGCAGTGAAACGTCGAATCATGGTCGTTCGGCTCCTAGTTTTTGGGAGGCGGTGGCGCCAGTACTTCTCTGGCGCCATTGTGGCCCGCGGGGCTGACAACGCCGGCGGCTTCCATGGCATCCACCAGGTTGGCCGCGCGGTTGTAGCCGATTTTGAATTTTCGCTGGACCGAGGAGATGGAGACCCGACGCCCTTCGGTGACAAACGCCACCGCTTCATCGAACAGGGCATCGCCTTCATCGCCACCACCACCCTCGGTGAGGGTCGGCACGCCCGGCAGATGCTCACTCTCGGCCCCGTTGAGCACGTCGTCAACGTATTCCGGTTCGCCCCGGGCTTTCCAGGCGCTGACCACGCGATGCACTTCATCGTCGTCCACAAATGCGCCGTGTACACGCACCGGCAGTCCGGAACCCGGCGGCAGGTAAAGCATGTCACCATGCCCCAGCAACTGTTCGGCGCCGCCCTGGTCCAGGACTGTCCGGGAGTCGATCTTGGACGACACCTGGAACGAGATGCGGGTCGGGATATTGGCCTTGATCAAACCGGTGATGACATCCACGGACGGCCGCTGGGTGGCCAGGATCAGGTGAATGCCGGCCGCCCTCGCCTTCTGGGCGATTCGGGCAATCAGCTCTTCCACTTTTTTGCCGACGATCATCATCATGTCGGCGAATTCATCAATCACCACCACGATGAACGGCAGGGTATCGAGTTCCGGGCGTTCCTGTTCGTCATTGGCCAGGTGGTCATCCGGCTTCCACAAGGGGTCCAGAAGCGGCTCGCCCTCGGCCCGCGCATCCCGGACCTTCTTGTTATAGCCGGCTATGTTCCGCACCCCCAGACTGGCCAGCAGCCGGTAGCGCCGCTCCATTTCCGCCACACACCAGCGCAGGGCGTTGGCGGCTTCCTTCATGTCGGTCACCACCGGCGCCAGCAGGTGCGGGATGCCCTCGTAAATGCTCAGTTCCAGCATTTTCGGGTCGACCATGATGAAGCGCACCTCATCCGGCGTGCTTTTCAGCAGCATGCTCAGAATCATGGCATTCACGCCCACCGATTTACCGGAACCGGTGGTACCGGCCACCAGCAAATGCGGCATTTTCGCCAGGTTGGCCACCATCGGGTTACCGCCGATGTCGTTACCCAGCGCCAGGGTCAGTGGCGAGGCGGACTCGGTGAACACCCGGGCGCCCAGCACCTCGCTCAGGCGCACCATGTCCCGCTGCTCATTGGGAATTTCGATACCCACCACGGACTTGCCGGGGATCACTTCCACCACCCGCACGCTCAGTACCGCCAGTGAGCGCGCCAGATCCTTCGCCAGGTTGGAGATTTTGCTGACTTTCACCCCCGGCGCGGGCTTGATTTCGAACCGGGTGATGACCGGGCCCGGGTTGACTTCCACCACTTCCACGGACACCCCGAAGTCCGCCAGTTTTTCTTCCAGCAGCCGCGACATGTGTTCGAGCGACTCCTCGGAATAGCCCATCTGCTTGTTCTGTTCCGGCGGGTCCAGCAAGGACAGCGGCGGAATGGTGGACTCCACGTCTTCCAGCAGGGACCCCTGCCGGCTTTTCGATTTCTTGTCAGGCCTGGCCGAGGTCTTGTCGTCGTCTTTTTTGAATGGCGAGATCTTCAGTGAACGGCCGGCTTTTTTGGCGCTGTCGGTCGACGGTTCCTCTCGGGCCCCTTCATCATCCACGGTGCTGTGCCCGGCACTGTCCGCGGAAATGTCTACGGCGCTGAAGCGCTCGAGCAGGGGCGGTTCCGGCGCCTCGGCTCCGAACGCCGGTTCTTTACGCTCGTTGCCGGTTTTGTCATTCCCCCCGTGAGCACTGTCCCGGCGCAGGAGACGCTGCCACCAGCGCAGAGCCCGGGCACTGTCTCCGGGCTGGTCGACCCCCAGGCGCTCCTGAGTCATCGGCTTTTCCGGCCGTTCGCCATCGGTTTCCCGGCGCTCGGTGAGCGCCTTGAGGCGCTTGCCGGCGGCCAGCGTCAGCGCACCGATCCTGTCCATGAGCCAGAACCAGGACAAACCAGTGGTGACCGTCAGGGCGAACAGGAAAATAGCGATCAGCAGGAGCGTGGTGGCCGGAAGGTTGAAAAACCGGATCATGGATTCGGACACGGCGGTGCCCAGTACGCCTCCGGAAGATACACCCAATCCAAATACGGAATACAAGGACAACAGGCTGGTGGCTGAAAGCAGAATGAGCACGAAACCACCAAAACGCACCATCACCAGCGGCCAGTGGATATCCAGCGGACGGGTGCGCAGGCGGATCAGGGCCACGGCCCAACCGGCAATGGTGAGGGGGAACAGCCAGGCCACATGGCCAAAGAGGTCCATGAGAAGGCTGGCCAGCCAGGCACCGGAACGCCCGGCGTGGTTGGACACCTGGGTTTCGTGACCCACGCTGGCCCAGCCCGGATCGGATGGGCTGAAGGTGAACAGGGCCATCACCAGGTAAATAGCCAGTACAATCAAGGCAATAACCGCGCCTTCCCTTGCGCCCTGTGTCATAAGGCGGCGAAAGCGCAGCTGCTTGTGGTTCTGTTCAGCGTCTGCCTGGTTCGCTTTGCCGGATTCCGCCATGGATGCTCTATTGGTTAATGGGTTTCGTCTTGCAGTGCCTGAAAGCCCCGTTGCAAATCGGTTTTCAGGTCGTCAATTGCCTCTATGCCCACCGACAGCCGGATCAGGCCCTCGGTAATGCCCGCCTTGTCTTTGTCTTCGGGCGACAGACGGCCATGCGTGGTGGTCGCCGGATGGGTGATGGTGGTTTTCACATCCCCCAGGTTAGCGGTTATCGATATCATCCGGGTGGCGTCGATAAAACACCAGGCCGGTTCGCGACCACCGGCCAGCTCGAACGACACTATTCCGCCAAAACCGCTTTGCTGGCGTTTGGCCAGGTCGTGCTGGGGGTGGCTTGGCAAGCCTGCGTAATAAACACGTGCCACCTCGGGTTGCTGTTCGAGCCATTGGGCCAACTCTAACGCATTGTCGCAGTGGGCGCGCATACGGATCGGTAAGGTTTCCAGGCCCTTCTGGAACACCCAGGCGTTGAACGGACTCATGGTCGGACCGGCGGAACGGATAAAGCCGTAGATCTCATCCAGGTAGCGGGCCGGGCCCACCACCACGCCGCCCACGCAGCGGCCCTGGCCATCCAGATACTTGGTGGCGGAATGAATCACCAGATCCGCCCCCAGCTCCAGTGGCCGCTGCAACACTGGCGTGCAGAAGCAGTTGTCGACCACCAGCAAGGCATCGCTGGCTTTTGCCAGCGCCGACAGCGCCGCCATATCGGCGACTTCGCACAGCGGGTTTGAGGGTGTTTCCAGGAACAGCATACGGGTTTCAGGTCTCACCGAGGCCTGCCACTCGTCCATGTTCGTCAGGCTGACGAAAGTGGTTTCCACTCCGAAACGGGCCATGTATTTCTGGAACAGGACGTTGGTGGTACCAAAAACGCCCCGGGAGCAGACCACATGATCACCGGCCTGCAGCAACGCCATGCAGGTACTCAGGATGGCGGCCATACCAGAAGCCGTGGCCACGGCTTTTTCTCCGCCTTCCATCGCCGCTATGCGGCCTTCAAAAGCCTGCACCGTGGGGTTGGTAAAGCGGGAGTAGATATTTCCCGGCTCGTCGCCACCAAAACGCGCGGCTGCCTGGGCCGCACTGCCATAGACAAAGCTTGATGTGGGAAAGATGGCATCACTGTGCTCGAGCTGCGCGGTGCGGATCTGTCCCGCCCTTACAGCCAGGGTATCCAGGGACATATCTTCCAGGTCGGATTCGGGAATCCACTGGTGTTCATCACGGCCAAAGGTCATACAAGGCTCCCGCTGGTTACCGGATCAGTTTTCATCGTTGTGCAGGTCAATGATGCCGTTATCCGAATCCATCATCTGCCCGGAAGAGCGCTTCTCATCATTGCGCATGTCTTCCAGCTTGCCCAGATAGGCCTCGTTCACATCGCCGGTGACGTAGTTGCCGGTGAAAACCGAACATTCCCAGCCATCGATGTCGTCATTGACATCGTTCACACAGGTAATCAGGTCCTCCAGGTCCTGATACACCAGCCAGTCGGCACCAATCAGCTCACCCACTTCCTCAACGGTGCGGCCATGGGCAATCAGCTCATTGGCGGACGGCATGTCGATGCCATACACGTTCGGGTAACGCACGGGGGGCGCGGCGGAGGCGAAGTACACCTTGCGGGCACCGGCATCCCGGGCCATCTGCACGATTTCCTTACAGGTGGTGCCACGCACGATGGAGTCGTCCACCAGCATCACATTCTTGCCCCGGAATTCCAGGTCGATCGGGTTCAGCTTCTGGCGCACCGACTTCTTGCGCATTTTCTGGCCCGGCATGATAAAGGTGCGGCCGATGTACCGGTTCTTGATAAACCCTTCGCGATATTTTACGCCCAGCTCATGGGCCATCTGCATAGCGGAGGTGCGGCTGGTGTCGGGGATGGGCATGATCACGTCGATGTCGTGTTCCGGCCGCTCACGCTGGATCTTCTCTGCCAGGGTTTCACCCATGCGCAGCCGTGCCTTGTACACCGACACCTTGTCCATGATGGAGTCCGGCCGGGCAAAATACACGTGCTCGAAAATGCAGGGATACAGCTTGGGGTTTTCGGCGCACTGTTCGGTGTAAAGGGTGCCATCCGTTTCGATGTAGACCGCTTCGCCCGGCGCGATATCACGGACCAGAGTGAAACCGGCAGCGTTCAGGGCAACGCTTTCCGAGGCGATCATGTACTCCTTCTGGCCATTCTCGTCTTCCCGGACACCATAACAGGCCGGGCGAATGCCGTTCGGATCACGGAAACCGACAATGCCGTAACCGGTGATCATGGCAATCACGCCGTAGGCGCCACGACAACGCTTGTGGACAGCGCGAACCGCGGTAAAAATCTCGTCTTTGGTGGGGTTCAGCTTGCCCTGTTTCTGCAGCTCGTGTGCGAAGACATTGAGCAGCACCTCGGAGTCGGAATTGGTATTGATGTGCCGCAGATCGGTGCGGAACAGGTCACTGCTCAACTCGTCGGCATTGGTCAGGTTGCCGTTATGGGCCAGTGTGATGCCATAGGGGCTGTTGACGTAAAACGGCTGGGCCTCGGCGGAGCTGGAGCTGCCGGCTGTCGGGTAACGCACATGACCGATACCAACATTGCCCACCAGCCGGCGCATGTGGCGAGTATGGAACACGTCCCGAACCAGGCCGTTGTCCTTGCGCAGAAAAAAGCGGTTATCCTGATAGGTAACGATACCCGCTGCGTCCTGGCCACGGTGTTGAAGCACAGTCAGTGCATCATAGAGAAGCTGGTTGACGTTGGAACTGCTGACAATACCGACAATGCCACACATGGCTGGACAAATCTCCGAGTGTAAAACTGAATGTTAACGGCTTGCGGGCACGCCGTACGTACCCGTTATTTCTGAACTTCCACTAGCCTTCGGCGCTTTCCGGCGCCGGCGCAAGCCAGCGACCAAACTCGTCACCGAAGGTGCGGCGTGACCAATCCTCGACCACCGACAGATGATTGATCATAACCGACGTCCGCCACCAGGTATCTTCCGACAGCGGTGTATAACGGGTGAAGGCAATGGCCACAACCACTACCACCACGCCCCGCAACAGGCCGAACCCCATCCCCAGAACACGATCGGTGGGCGACAGGCCGGTGGCCTTTACCAGCGTACCGATCATGTTGTTGATGATGGCGCCGACAATCAGGGTTCCGAAGAACAGAATGGCGAACGCCGCCACCAACCGCACCAGCGGGGTCTCCACGGTGCTTGCCAGCAGGCCCTGCATCTGCGGGTGAAAGGCACGGGCAATGATAAAAGCGCCAATCCAGGTCACCAGCGACAGCGCTTCCTTGACGAAACCCCGCTTCAGACTGATGAGGGTGGAAACGGTAATGAGGGTGATTATGACCCAGTCAATCCAGATCAGCGCTTGCATGAGAATCCTGGTGGCATTGAGAAGACGCGGATTTTAACAGGAAACCGGGTCACACCAAACTGTCGGCAGTGCGGCGGGGCCGATTTCCCGTTATTTGCCACCCCGAGTGACCAGGCTGTCGAGCTTGAAGGCATCGTCCAGGCGTTTCTTGGCCTTCTCGGCGTCAGCTTTATCGGCGAATGGGCCGCTGAACACGCGGGTAAGCTGCTTATCCCCCCGATTGCTCACCTGAAGGTGGGCGTCGTAGCCCAGCTCAATCACTTCATCACGAAGGTTGCGCGCGTTGTCAGCATTACCAAAACTGCCGAGCTGGACCACCCAGGCACCTTCCAGCGAGCGGGTAAATTCGGCGGAACCGGGCGCTTCGGCCGGAGTTTCCTCCACCATTTCGGTGGCATCTTCCAGTTGTTCCGGGTCTTCAATCAGGCGGTAGTCGCCGGAGCCCTCCTGCCCGGCCGGCGCTCCTTCGGTCTCGACCACAGGCGCTTGTTCCGTGGCTTCCGCAAGGTCACTGTCCCGCTGCTGACCGCTCTGCTGAACGGTTGCCGGCTCATTGTCCAGGCCGTAATCCCTGGTCTCCGATGCGGGCTCCTCGGGCATATCCACTTCCGGGAAAGGCGGCTCCTCGGGGATGGTGATGGGTGTAGACTGCCGCTCGGAATGCGGCTCATCGAAAATCATGGGTACGAAAATCACCGCCAGACACACCAGAACCAGCGCGCCAATGATGCGTTGCTTTAATCCGTCCACCAGGAAGACTCCCGTCGGTAACCTGTTTCAGTATGATACTAGCAGATTTCAGCGTGATGCTGGCAAAGCGCCCTGGCCTCCGCCACGGTGAAAAACGATCCGAAGACAATCACAATGTCTTCCGGAGCTGCATCGCGTCTGGCCTGATCAAGCGCCTCCGCCACGCTGACAAAAGCATGACCGGGCCCGATTTCAGACTGGGCTGCCCTGGCCTGCAGCTCATCGGCACTCAGCCCCCTGGGCACATCCAGACCAGCAAAGTACCAGATGTCCACCACCGGCTTCATGGCGGCCATCACTCCCGCAGTATCCTTGTCGGCGAGCGCACCGTAAACACCCCGAACGGTACCGTAATCAGCACGTAATGCTTCCAGCTTACCGGCCAGCCATCGGGCTGCATGAGGATTGTGCCCCACATCCAGCACCACCAGCGGCGAGTTTTGCAACTGCTCGAAGCGTCCGGGCACACGGATACCGGCCAGGGTGGCTTCTATCTGTTCAGCCGACAACTGCGGTACAAGTTTTCTGGCCAGCACAACAGCACCGGCCACGCTTTCGACCGGCAGCGGGCCGGCCGGCAGCCGGTAACTCTCAGAGCCAAGCACCAGCGCCACCCGGTCCCGCTCGGGCAGGGGCTGTATCTGGTAATCACGGCCCGTGAGCTGCAGTTGCACTTTCTGGGCCGAAGCCTGCTGGAGCACCGATGGCGGCGGGGACGGGTCCGCACACACTGCATCAATACCCGGGCGCAGAATACCGGCCTTTTCGAAGCCGATAACGTTCCGGTTATCGCCAAGGAACCCGATATGATCTATATCCACCGCCGTGATCATGGCGTAGTTGGCGTCCAGTACGTTCACCGCGTCCAGCCGGCCGCCCAGGCCTACTTCGAGGATCCAGTCCTGCACACCGGCCTCGGCAAATGCCACGAACGCCGCCAGTGTGCCAAATTCAAAATAGGTTAATGGAACGCTGCCCCGGGCCTCCTCAACCTGCCCGAAGGCACGAATCAGTGACGCGTCGTCAATATCAGCGCCATTCAGGCGAACCCGTTCGTTGTATCGCTCAAGATGGGGAGAGGTATAGGCACCGGTTGTTCGGCCGGCGGCCAGCAGTAACCGCTCGAGTGTGGTTACCGCCGTACCTTTACCGTTGGTGCCTGCCACGGTGATGATCCGGGCGCCGGGATTGCGGGGGAATAACCGGCGCAAGACAACCAGCACCCGGTCCAGGCCAAGCTCAATTTCGGCGGGATGGATGGCTTCAAGATACTGAAGCCATTGATCGACGGAAGCGCCGGCCCCCGGACGGGACACCGACGCCTCCCGGGACTCACTGCCCTTCGGATTCATCGGATTCCGGTTTTTCGGAAACTTCAAATTCGATGGGTTCTTCAGTGCCCGGCTTTTCCTGGTTGTTGAACTTGGCCAGCAGGTGGGCAATGCGCTCGCGCATCTGGTGGCGGTGCAGGATCATGTCGATGGCACCATGTTCCAGCAGGAATTCAGCGCGCTGGAAGCCTTCCGGCAGTTTCTCGCGAACGGTTTGCTCGATCACCCGCGGACCGGCAAAGCCGATCAGTGCGTAGGGCTCGGCAATATTGAGATCACCCAGCATGGCGAGACTGGCGGACACGCCACCGAACACCGGATCGGTCATCACCGACACATAAGGAATACCTTCTTCCTTCAAGCGCTCCAGGACAGCGGAGGTCTTGGCCATTTGCATCAGCGACAGGATTGCTTCCTGCATACGCGCGCCACCACTGGCGGAGAAGCAAACCAGCGGAATGCGGTGTTCGAGGGCCACGTTGGCGGCCTGAACGAATTTCTCGCCCACGACCTGGCCCATGGAACCACCCAGGAAGTTGAATTCGAACGCGCATGCCACCAGCGGCACACCCATGGTGGTGCCGCGCATGGCAACCAGCGCGTCTTTCTCACCGGTGGCCTTCTGGGCCGCGGACAGTCGGTCTTTATAGCGCTTGCTGTCCTTGAACTTCAGGCGGTCGTATGGCTCGAGTTCTGCACCGATTTCTTCCCGGCCATCAGCGTCCAGGAATATATCCAGCCGGCGACGGGCCGGTACGCGCAGGTGATGATTACACTTCGGACACACGTCCAGGTTCTTTTCCAGCTCGGGCTTGTAAAGGAACGCGCCACACTTGGGACACTTTTTCCACAAACCTTCAGGTACGCCGGTACGTTGCCGTGATTCCGAGCGAATCTTGCTCGGCATAATCTTTTCAAGCCAGTTACTCATGCTCTCATCCTGTCCTTTGAAGCCTGGATGGTGTCTGCTCAGGTGACCTGGTTGTCCAGAGCTTCACGCATCGGGTGCAACAGATCAGTGAGCGCCTGATTCAGGGCTGCGGGATCTGTCTGATGTACCGCTATTGTATTCACCAGAACACTGCCAACAATTACACCATCGGATACTTTGCCAACAGCGGCGGCTGTTTTTGCATCGCGAATACCGAAACCCACGCCAACCGGCAGGGCGGTCAATTCGTGTACATGGGCCACTTTTCTGGCCACTTCATCAACATCAATGCTGGCGGAGCCGGTCACGCCCTTGATGGATACATAATACACATATCCGGAGGAATGCTCAGCAATAGCGCGGATACGATCGTCGGTGGTGGTCGGTGCCAGCAGGAAAATGGGATCAAGGTCACGCTCGGCGAACAGCGGCGCGACTTCGTCCGCCTCTTCCGGGGGCAAGTCCACGGTCAACACACCATCAACGCCTGCCTGCGCAGCGGCATCGGCAAACTCCCGATACCCCATGGCCACCATCGGGTTCAGGTACCCCATCAGCACGACCGGCGTCTTGGTGTCGGTCTTGCGGAACTCCCGGACCATGCCGATCACCTGCCGCAGCGACGTGCCATGCTTCAGGGCCCGTTCACAGGCCAGCTGGATCACCGGGCCGTCGGCCATGGGGTCGGAAAATGGTACGCCCAGCTCGATAATATCCGCGCCGGCAGCCGCCAGTGTGTGCATCAGTTCAACGGTCTGATCGGGGTGCGGGTCACCGGCGGTGATATAGGGAATCAGGGCCTTGCGACCCTGCTCTTTCAAGGATTTTAATACGCCTTCAATACGGCTCATGCCTGCTCCTGTTGCAATCAGATCTCTATGCCATCGAGTTCCGCGACGGTGTGGATGTCTTTGTCACCCCGGCCGGAGATATTGATCACCACGATCTGGTCTTTGTCCATGCCGGCGGCCAGTTTCTGGGCATAAGCGACGGCATGTGAGGTTTCCAGTGCCGGCATGATGCCCTCCACGCGGGTCAGGGTCCGGAAGCCAGCGAGGGCCTCGTCGTCGGTCACGGACACATAATTGGCACGACCGATGTCTTTCAGCCAGGAGTGCTCCGGACCAACCCCCGGATAGTCCAGCCCGGCACTGACAGAATGGGTGCCGGCAATCTGGCCGTTCTCGTCTTCCATCAGGTAAGTGCGGTTGCCATGCAATACACCGGGGCGACCGGCGCACAGGGGCGCGGCGTGCTGGCCGGTTTCGATGCCCAGGCCGCCCGCTTCCACGCCGTACAGTTCAACACTTTCGTCGGAAAGGAACGGGTAGAACATACCGATGGCGTTGGAGCCGCCACCCACACAGGCCACCAGAGCGTCCGGCAGTTTGCCGGTTTTCTCCAGGCACTGGCGGCGGGTTTCACGGCCAATCACCGACTGGAAATCCCGCACCAGCAGCGGATACGGATGGGGGCCGGCGACCGTGCCGATGATGTAGAAGGTGTCGTCCACGTTCGCCACCCAGTCGCGCATGGCATCATTCATGGCATCTTTCAGGGTTTTGGTGCCGCTTTCAACCGCATGAACAGTTGCGCCCAGCAACTTCATGCGGAACACGTTCAGGGATTGCCGCTTCACATCGGAAGCACCCATGAACACATGGCATTCCAGCCCCAATCGCGCACACACGGTGGCGGTGGCCACGCCATGTTGTCCCGCACCGGTTTCGGCAATGATACGTTTCTTGCCCAGGAACGCGGCCAACAGCGCCTGGCCAATGGTGTTGTTCACCTTGTGGGCACCCGTGTGGTTGAGGTCTTCCCGCTTGAGCCAGATTTGCGCACCACCGGTTTCCCGGGTCAGTCGCTCGGCAAAATAAAGCGGGCTCGGCCGGCCCACGTAATCGGCCAGGTCCTGGTCGAATGCGGCCTGGAAGTCGGGATCCTCTTTCAGACGCAGGTATTCTTTTTCCAGCGTCATCAACGAGTCCATCAGGGTTTCCGAGACAAAACGGCCACCAAAGTCACCAAAGTGGCCCCGGGCATCCGGAAACGCCTTCAACATTTCTTCAGTCAGTTTTACAGACACGGCGTACCTCGTTGAAAAATTCAGTTAGTTTGGTGGCGTCTTTCTTGCCCTTGGCGGATTCCACTCCACCGCTGACATCAACCGCCCAGGGGCGAACCTGCCCGATGGCGCCGGCCACGTTAGCAGATGACAAACCACCGGCCAATATCAGCGGAATGGGCCTTTCCTTCGGTATCAGGTCCCAGTTGAAAGATTGCCCGGTGCCGCCGTAACGTTGCGGATCCCAGGCGTCGACAAGCAAACCGGAGGCATTTGCATATTGCCCGAATGCCATCTCGATCTGGCCCGCCTCGCGCACCCGGACGGCTTTGATCCAGCGCCGTCCAAAGCTGTTACAGAACTGCGGGGATTCATCACCATGGAACTGCAGCAGATCCAGTGGCACCTGGTCCAGCACTTGCCGCACCTCATCGACCGGGGGATTGACAAACAGACCGGTCAGAGTGACAAAGGCCGGAACGCGGGCGGCCAGCGCCTTAGCCTGATCGATAGTCACGGATCTCGGGCTGGGCTGGTAAAACACCAGACCGATGGCATCGGCACCTGCTGCAACGGCCGCATCAATGTCTTCGGGGCGGGTTAGCCCGCAGATTTTCACCCGTGTGATCATTCCGCCGTCACCTTGCGTTTGGGATGAATATGGGTTGGTGCAATCGGCCGATTGGCCTGCTCGCCCATCCAGGGTGCAACAAAAGCCGGTCCGCAGGCAGCAGCGGGAATCCGGTATTGTTCGGGATAGCCAACATCCACCAGATAAAGACCCGGCGCCGGCGCAGTCACCCCTGCCTTGCGCCGATCCCTGGTTTCCAGCACCTCTGCGACCCAGCTTTCGGGCTGCTTGCCGGAACCAACCGCCATCAGGGCACCGGCGATATTGCGTACCATGTGGTGCAGGAAGGCGTTGGCCTGCACATCTATTACGACAAAACTGCCACAACGGGTTACCGTTATCTTCTCCATATACCGGACCGGTGTCCGGGACTGGCAGCCGGCCGCCTGAAAAGAAGAGAAATCATGCTCACCCAGCAGCGCCTGGGCGGCGCGGTGCATTTTATCCTCGTCGAGCGGGCGGAAGGTCCAGCTCACCTGGCCGCGCTGTATGCCCGGGCGCACCGGATGGTTGTAGATAACGTATCGGTACCGGCGGTAAATGGCGGAAAAACGCGCGTGGAAGTCATCAACACCGTTACCGGCCCAGTGTACCGCAATATCGTCCGGCAGTGCTGTGTTTATGCCCATCACCCAGGAGCGCAGCGTGCGCACCGACGGGGTGTCGAAGTGAGCTACCTGAAAGCTGGCATGCACACCGGCATCGGTGCGCCCTGCACAGACCAGATCCACCGGATGGTCTGCCACCCTGGCGACGGCCTTGGACAATTCCGCTTCAACGGAGCGCACGCCGCTTTTCTGCTGTTGCCAGCCATGGAAAGCGCGGCCGTCGTACTCGAAGGCAATCGCAACGCGGCCATTACCAATGTCGTGATCGGATATCAGGGGCTGAGGGGTAAGAAACAAATTTTGACCCGGAAAATGTAAATTCAGAAACACAAAGCGCCGGCCCATGGCCGGCGCTTTGCCTGCTGAGAAGGATTATAACGAATCAGGAAAGATTTTTAAGAAGCTCCTGGGCTTCGGCTTTCTGCTCGTCATTACCTTCCAGCGCGACTTCCTCAAGGATATCACGGGCACCCTCGCTGTCACCCATTTCGACATAGGCACGGGCCAGGTCCAGTTTGGTGGCGGCTTCATCGGTACCAGCCAGGAAGTCAAAGTCGTCATCGTCGCCGAGATCGCTTTCATCCAGGTCAAGCGGAGATGCCGGCTCACCTTCCCCGGATTCAGAGCCGGCTTCGACCGGTGATTCAGGCGATTCCTGATCACCGTTGTCGCTCTCTTCAGTTTCCCCGGGTTCCGCTTCGGCCTGACCAGATCCTTCGTCGGATGCTGCCACCTCTTCATCAAGAGACGGAATATCGTCTTCGTCGGAGAGTTCGTCCATGATTGCCAGGTCTTCCTCGGACAGATCCATGTCCAGACTGTCAAACTCGTCTTCGAGGGACTCAACAGCCTGTTCCGGTTCCTCGTGCTGGTCCTGCTCCGGTGTCAACCCCGACACTTCTTCGGCGCCTGAGGGCTGATCGTCCTCGCCGGATACTTTGTCGATTTCCGCATCCAGTTCATCCAGGAAGGAGTCGTCCAGGGTTTGCGGACCAACGGAGAGCTCGTCTTCAAGGGAGTCGGCTTCTGCGGCCTCCGGCTTTTCCGATTCAGTTTCTTCGAATTCCGACGCCAGGTCCTGCAATTCGGGCGATTCATCCAGCTCAAATTCGGAGCTCTGCTCGAATTCCAGAGCGTTGTCGTCAGCCACTTGCGTTTCAGTGGCTTCCGTTCCTTCATTCGGCTTCTCAGAGCTTTCCTCGTCACTCAGATCAAAATCCAGTGAACCGAAGTCCGGCTCCTCCAGATCGGAATCTTCGGCCTCTTCTTTCGAGGTTTCGTCCTCCAGCTCATCCAGAGAAAGATCAAACTCCATCGACTCCTCAGAGGCATCGGTACGTTCTTCCAGATCTTTCTCAAAGCTTTCGGCGGATTCGTTTTCGAGGCTCGGCTCCGGGGCCTGCTCTTCTTCACCTTCAAATACATTTTCCGAACGAAGCTGGGACTCCAGGTCATCAATGCTGGGACCTGCCTCGTCCTCTTCCATGCGATTGCGCAGCTCGTCAGCACGGGCCGTGGCCTCTTCATCCTCCAGCGCTGCCAGTTCGTTGTACTGCTTGTCGAACGACTCGGCGTCCTGGCTGTCGGCGTAAACACCGAGCAGTTTCAGGCGCAGATCGCTGCGGCTCGGTTCACGGGAGATGGCGTTTTCCAGCACCTGGGCAGCCTGCGGGTACTGCCCAAAGCCCAGGTACTTGTCGGCCTCCGCCATTGCATCCGGCTGCTCTTCGGCAACCGCCGGCGCCGCTTCCTGTCCGGATTCCAGATCAATATTGCCTTCACCGGTATCCTGGGCTTCCTCGTCAGCAAACTGCTCGAAGAACTCCTTTTCCTTGGCGGCCTGCCGGCGACGCAGCAACAGCAACACCAGAAGCAGCAGCACCAGAACACCACCCAGCGCCATCTGGTACATGGGGTTGGTCATGATGGCGTCAATAATGTTGCCCGGGAATGGCTTCTGGGCCGGTGCTGCGGGCTGGGCCGGTTCCGGCGCGGTTTCAGGAGCTGCCTGCTGCTCCTGGGCCTGAGGTTCTGCTGCAGCGTCAGACTCATCAGCGAAGGTTTCCTGATCATCCGCCTGCTGAGCGGCTGACTCGTCCCCGGATTGGGTCGGCTGGCCTTCCGCCTCTGAAGATTCGTCCTCACCGGCGGTCGGCTGGTCGGCACTCGGCTGTTCGCTGTCATCGCCGGACACCCCAGCCTGCCCGGAAGTGTCTTCTTCCGTTGCGCCGGAAGGCGCAGCAGCCTGTTCAGCTTGCTCGGCTTCTTCCGCCGTCATGCCCTGCAAATCAGCCAACTGGTTATCTTTCAGCTCAAGCAGGCGTTGCAGGGTCTGGACCTGCTCCTGCAAATCCTGCAGGCGACTGTCCAGCTCCTGGTTTTCCCGGCGCAAAGCGTCCATTTCTTCCGCCGCCACGGCAGCACCGGCGTCCTGTCCGCCGGCCTGTTCACCATCACCACCGGCAGAAGCACCGTCTTCCGTATCGCGGGCCTCGGTTTCGGTCTCTTCCGCAACCAGCAGCTTCAGTTCGCTGTCCTGGGCTGCGGCCTCACCCGCCCCGCCGGCTGCTTGCTGGGTTTCCCCTTCCGGAGCAGATTCCGGTGTGGCCTCCTGTGCGGGAGCGCGGAACTCTTGGTTCTGGCGGGCTACCAGGCGGTCAGCCTCGGCACGGCTGCGGCTGCGAATCTGTTCCTCGGACGGAGCGCGCAGAACCTGCCCCTGCATCAGCCGGTTAATGTTGCCGCCCATGAACGCATTGGGGTTCTCGTCCTGAATGGCCAGCATCATCTGGTGCATGGACACGGACGAATCGGGGCGCATCTCCCTGGCAATGGACCACAGGGTATCCGATGCCCGGGTCGGCCCGTAACTGTCTGCCTCACCATCACCGTAACCGCGCGACAGGGAGCTCTCGGCCTCAGCCTGACGACGGCGAGATTCCTCACTGCGCCGGGGCTCCGGTTCCCTTGCGGAAGCAGTCGGTGCGGCCACGGACTCCTCCATGCCGGATTCTTCCGCGTAAACCGGCGGGTCCACGAGTACCGCGTATTCGCGCATCAGCCGGCCATTCGGCCAGGTCAATTCCAGCAGGAAGTTCAGGTAGGGTTCGCGAAGGGGTTCGCGGGAGGTCACATCGATGCGAAGGCCACCATCAGGGCCGGTGACCACATTGAATTTCAGTTTGCTCAGAAAGGCGTCACGATCAAGGCCGACCCGCTCGTAAGCTTCTTCCGGCGCCACGTTGACGTACACATCGGCAGGATTGACGCCCTGGCTTTGTCGGAGCGTAATTTCCGCATCCAGGGGTTCATTCAGCCATGACTGGAGTTCAATTTCGCCCAGTCCCAGGGCATTTGCCATCCCGGAGCCAAGCCCTCCCGCCAGCGCCAGGGCAACCGCAAGCTTGCGTACCTTCATGCTTTTTCCTTTCCAGTCTCCGTTATTCTTCACTGCTGAATATCAACAGAATCGGACGAGGTTAAATATTGTTAGATCAAGCAAGTATTGTTGATTAATTCCCTTTTATCAATCAATCAGACGCATTCCTTGCACTGTTTTGAGATATATCAGACGGAACTTGTTAACCTCGCTGAAAAATAACAGGGGCGAGCACTGAAAGCAGCACCCGCCCCTGATCGGTTTTAAAAAACCGGACACAGTTGGCATTAATTGCCGACTGTTAACGTTCCTGCAGAATCCGCAACATGCGGCGCAGGGGCTCAGCAGCACCCCACAGCAGCTGGTCACCCACGGTGAAGGCGGAAATGTATTCCGGACCCATGGACAGCTTGCGGATACGGCCAATCGGCACACTGAGCGTGCCGGTGACTTTCGCCGGTGTCAGTTCGCGCATGGTGGCTTCTTTTTCGTTCGGGATCACTTTCACCCAGTCATTGGCCTTGGCCAGGATGCTCTCGATCTCAGACACCGGAATGTCTTTCTTGAGCTTGATGGTCAGGGCCTGACTGTGGGAACGCATGGCACCGATACGAACACAGATACCGTCAATGGGAATCGGGTTATCGCTGCGGCCCAGGATCTTGTTGGTCTCAACGCCCGCTTTCCACTCTTCCTTGCTCATGCCGTTGTCGAGCTGCTTGTCGATGAACGGAATCAGACTGCCGGCCAGGGGCACCTCGAAGTTGGCGGTCGGGAAATCGCCTGAACGCATGGTGTCGGTCACCTTGCGGTCAATTTCCAGAATAGCGGAAGACGGGTCTTCCAGCTCGGGCTTCACCGCGCCGTTCAGGGCGCCCATCTGGTCCAGCAGCTCACGCATGTGCTTGGCACCGGAACCGGAAGCCGCCTGATAGGTCATCGGAGAGACCCACTCAATCAGATCCTGCTCCAGCAGGCCGCCAAGGGCCAGCATCATCAGGCTGACGGTGCAGTTGCCGCCAATATAATCCTTCACGCCCTTGTCGAGCGCTTCGTCGATCACATTGCGGTTCACCGGATCGAGCACGATCACGGAATGGTCCACCATGCGCAGCGTGGAGGCGGCGTCAATCCAGTAGCCGTCCCAGCCTGCATCGCGCAGTTTCTGGTAAACCTCGCCGGTGTAGTCGCCACCCTGACAGGTGACAATCACATCCATGGTTTTGAGAGTGTCGATATCGAAGGCGTCCTGCAGAGGCGGAACGCCATCCTTGCCAACGTCCGGGGCCGGCTTCCCGGTCTGGGAAGTGGAGAAAAACACCGGATCGATATCGGCAAAATCGTTTTCTTCACGCATGCGCTGCATGAGGACCGAGCCCACCATGCCGCGCCAACCTACAAGTCCAACTCGCTTCATGTGCGACCTTTGAACCTCTTTTGTGCCGACCCCTTGCCGTTATCGCTGGCTGGGACCGGATGGATGATCCCGCAGTGGCTGCATCCCGCCACTGTCGGGTCTTGGTTGTTGCTGGTAGTGCCGGACCGGTTTTAAAGGGCGTTCAGTACCGCTTCACCCATCTCGCGGGTGGATACTTTCTGGCCGCCTTCAGACATGATGTCGGCGGTGCGCAGCCCCTGATCCAGCACCTTGCTGACCGCTGCCTCGATCGCTTTGGCAGCCTCTTCCTCATCCAGACTGTAGCGCAACATCATTGCAGCACTCAGAATGGTGGCCAGCGGATTGGCAATGCCCTGCCCGGCGATATCCGGTGCAGAACCGTGACACGGCTCGTACATGCCCTGCTTGTCGGAGTTCAGTGACGCCGACGGCAGCATGCCGATGGAACCGGTCAACATTGCCGCTTCGTCAGAAAGAATATCACCAAACATGTTGCCAGTCACAATCACGTCGAACTGCTTGGGGGCACGAACCAGCTGCATGGCGGCGTTATCCACGTACATGTGGGTGAGTTCCACATCCGGGTATTCGCGCTTCAGGTCTTCCATGATTTCCCGCCACATAACAGTGACTTCCAGCACATTGGCCTTATCCACGGAGCACAGCTTCTTGCCGCGCTGCTGGGCGGTTTCGAAGGCCACACGACCAATACGACGAATTTCCGATTCGGTGTAGGCGTAGGTGTTGTAGCCCTGACGCTCACCGTGCTCCAGATTGCGAATGCCGCGAGGCTGGCCGAAGTAGATACCGCCGGTCAGTTCACGGACGATCATGATGTCCAGGCCTGATACCACTTCCGGCTTGAGCGATGAAGCCGAAGCCAGCTGCGGATACAGGATGGCCGGGCGCAGGTTGGCGAACAGCTCCAGGTTGGAGCGCAGGCCCAGCAGGCCCTTTTCCGGACGCTTTGCCATGGGCAGGCTGTCCCACTTCGGGCCACCCACGGCGCCCAGCAGGATGGCGTCGGCCTTGCGGCCCTTGTCCAGGGTTTCGTCCGGCAGCGGATCGTCGTGCTCGTCCAGAGCCGCACCGCCCACCAGGGCAGATTCGAAGTGCAGGTCCAGTTTGAAATCGTCGTTAACCTTTCTCAGCACCTTTTCGGCTTCGGCAACGATTTCCGGGCCAATGCCGTCACCCGGCAGCAACAAAATATTACGGGGCATAGTCTCTTGTCCTTGTTGATTAGTGTCCGGCGTTAAACAGCCAGGGCGCGGTTTGCTTGCGCTTTTCTTCGTAATCTCTGATCAGGTCGGCGTCCTCGAGGGTGACACCGATATCGTCCAGACCGTTGAGCAGGCAGTGCCGGCGGAAGTCGTCCACCTCAAAGCTGAACACCTCGCCCGACGGCGTGGTAACGGTTTTTGCTTCCAGGTCCACCGACAGCTGGTAGCCTTTGCTCTCTTCGGTTTCACGGAACAGCTGGTCAACCACTTCTTCAGGAAGAACAATGGGTAACAGGCCATTCTTGAAGCAGTTGTTGTAGAAAATGTCGGCAAAGCTCGGGGCAATAATCACCCGGAAGCCGAAATCATCCAGCGCCCAGGGGGCATGCTCGCGGCTGGAACCACAACCAAAGTTGGCCCGGGCCAGCAGCACACTGGCGTTCTTGTAGCGGTCCTGGTTCAGGACAAAATCCGGGTTGATCGGGCGCTGGGAACAATCCTGGTCCGGCTTGCCCTCGTCCAGATAGCGCAGCTCGTCGAACAGGTTCGGGCCGAAGCCGGTGCGCTTGATCGACTTCAGAAACTGCTTGGGAATGATCATGTCCGTATCCACATTGGACCGGTCCATGGGGGCGACAACGCCCTGGTGTTGCGTGAATGCGCGCATGGTGTCTCTCCTGTGGATCAGTGCATCAATTCGCGGACATCAACAAAATGGCCGGTGACCGCCGCGGCCGCCGCCATGGCCGGGCTCACCAGGTGGGTACGACCACCAAAGCCCTGACGCCCCTCGAAATTCCGGTTGGAGGTAGAGGCACAATGCTCGCCCTGCCCCAGCTTGTCGGCGTTCATGGCCAGACACATGGAGCAACCCGGGTCGCGCCATTCCAGACCGGCTTCGATGAAGATCTTGTCCAGGCCTTCCTGCTCCGCCTGGGCCTTCACCAGGCCGGAACCCGGCACCACCATCGCCTGCTTGAGGCTTGGGGATACCTTGCGACCCTTAACCACGGCGGCCGCCTCGCGCAGATCTTCAATCCGGCTGTTGGTGCAGGAACCAATGAACACACGGTCCAGCTGGATGTCGGTGATCTTCTGATTCGGCTTGAGGCCCATGTATTTCAGGGCGCGCACAATGCCTTCACGCTTGATGGGATCCGCTTCCCGGTCGGGATCGGGCACGCTGCCGTCAATGCCGGTCACCATTTCAGGAGAGGTACCCCAGCTTACCTGCGGCTTGATGGCGGAACCATCCAGCTCCACAACCTTATCGAACTCGGCGTCGTCATCGCTGTGCAGAGTGCGCCAGTAGTCCACGGCCTTGTCCCAGGTCTCGCCTTTCGGCGCGAACGGACGGCCTTTTACGTAATCAATCGTGGTGTCGTCCACCGCCACCATGCCCACACGGGCACCCGCTTCGATGGACATATTGCAGATACTCATCCGCGCTTCCATGCTCAAGCCGCGAATGGCTTCGCCACCGAATTCAACGGCGTAACCGGTGCCGCCGGCAGTGCCGATCTTGCCGATAATCGCCAGCACCACGTCTTTGCCGGTGACCCCGGGACCGAGCTTGCCGTTGACCTTGACCAGCATGTTTTTCATCTTCTTCTGCACCAGGCACTGGGTGGCCAGCACATGCTCCACCTCGGAGGTGCCGATGCCATGGGCCAGACAGCCAAACGCGCCGTGGGTCGAAGTGTGGGAGTCACCACAGACAATGCTCATACCCGGCAGAGTGGCGCCCTGCTCAGGGCCGATCACGTGCACGATGCCCTGGCGCTGGTCCTTGATCTTGAATTCGAGGATGCCAAACTCGTCGCAGTTCTTGTCCAGGGTTTCCACCTGGATGCGCGATACCGGATCAACAATGCCTTCCACGCCCTTGTCGCGATCGGTGGTCGGTACGTTGTGGTCCGGGGTGGCGATGTTGGCGTCGAGACGCCACGGCTTGCGACCAGCCAGGCGCAGGCCTTCAAACGCCTGCGGGGAGGTCACTTCGTGCAGCAATTGCCGGTCGATGTAGATCAACGCGGAGCCGTCGTCCCGCTGTTTGACCAAGTGGTCGTCCCACAATTTGTCGTATAAGGTCTTGCCCGCCATGGTTCTCTCTCACTCTTTGGGGGTTTCTGTTTTATGACGCTTTCCGAAGAGTTTACCCTTTGTTACTGAATAACCTCAATTCATGTTTTTTATTCATTGAATTCCATTAAGGAATCCTAAATCATTGGCTTTCGACTAAGTGCCGGACGCGCGGCGGCGGGGAACGCTTTCCAAAAGACGCTACAAGCATGTCCCTATGCGCTTAACTCGGGCCATCCTTGGCCCTCGATACTTTTGGAAAGCGTTCCCCGCCACCCCGCTGTTAGATATCAGTGCGAAACGCCCAATTCCGCAAAGCGGCTTCAGGGGCCTTCTCCCAAAAATTTCGAAGGCCATGGATGGCCTGAGAGAAGCGCACATGGGTGAGGCAAGCGTTTATGAAGCGAAGCTTCATGTGCAGCCGAACGACAGCAATCTATGATTGCTGGCCGGACCCGCTTGCGGGTGCTCGTAGCGGTTTTTGGGAGGAGGGTCCTGAAACCACGACAACCGCCATAACTGAGCAGGCTAAAACGAAGTAGGCAACTCACAGGCATAAACCATGGACTCAAACTCGCTAAAAGCGTTCCTCACCATCGTGGACCAGGGCTCATTCTCGGAAGCGGCCGAGATCCTGCACCTGACGCAGCCGGCGATCAGTAAACGCCTGGCCGCCCTGGAAACGCAGCTGGGCGCCCGGTTGATCGACCGCAGCAACCGGGATATCCGCCTGACGGATGCCGGAGCCAGGCTCATGCCACACGCCCGCCGGATTCTGGATGAGATCCACAATGCCCGGCTGGCATTGTCACCAGATGCCGACACTGTGGAAGGCGAGCTTTCAGTGATTGCCAGCCACCACATTGGTCTGCATCACCTGCCTAACTGGCTGCGGCGATTCCGCAAGGCTTATCCGCAAGTCACACTGGACCTGCAATTCATGGAGTCTGACGCCGCCTACCATCAGATGAACAAACGCCATGCCGAGCTGGCCTTTGTCACCCTGAGTGACAGCATGAACCCGGATTTCCGGATTCACGCCCAGTGGCCGGATCCGATGGCGTTTGTGGTGGGCTCGGATCATCCACTGGCCAGACTGAAGAAACCAGCACTGGCCGATCTGGCCGGGCATCCGGCGCTGCTGCCGGATACCAGCACGGCCACTTACCGGGTGGTCAGCCGGCTGTTCCTGGAAGCCAATCTGCCGCTGGCGCCGCTGATGCCCACCAATTACCTGGAAACCATCAAGATGATGACCAGCGTGGGACTGGGCTGGAGCGTGCTGCCGGTGAGTATGCTGGACAGCAGTCTGACCGTGTTGGAGGTTGGGCATCCGGTCACCCGGGTATTGGGGGCGATTGCGCTTTCCGGCCGACAGTTGAGTAACAGTGCCCGGGCCATGCTGGCGATTATTGAAGCCGAGGAAACCCGGGGCTGATCAGGCGTCAGCGGTTTCTGCCGGTGGCGGCTGGAGTTTTCGCCAGGTGATCACCGTCGCAATCGCCATGGCCATAGCACCGCCCCAGAAGGCGGCGGATGTGCTGAATCCATCCACCAGAAAGCCTGACAACCAGGCGCCAAGCGCTCCACCCGCACCGAAGGTCAGGCCGCTGTATAGCGCCTGTCCCTGGCCGTGGTGATGTTTGCCGAAGAAGCCCTGGATGTATTGCACGGACACCGCATGCAAGGCGCCGTAGGAGGCCGCGTGCAAAAGCTGCGCGAACAGCAATACCGGCAACAGGCCGGTCATTTCGGCAATCAGCATCCAGCGGATCATGGTCAGGGTCAGCGCACCAATGACAATCTGGCGCACGGTGAATCGGGCCGTGAGTCGGTGCATCACCAGAAACAGCCCGATTTCCGCAATCACACCCAGTGACCACAACAGGCCAATGGCCAGTTTGCCATAGCCGTGTTGCTCCAGATGAATGCTGAAGAAGGTGTAGTAAGCCCCGTGGGACACCTGCAACAGGAAATTCATCAGGAAAAACGCCACCACCGAGGGATGGGTGACGATGGCTTTCAGGCTGCCCTTGGGCGCCGGCGGTTTACGCTCGCCCCGCTCCGATGGCACCAGAAACGCCGACAGCGCAATGCCCGCAAATACCGGCAACAGCAACCAGGGCAAGGACTGGATGGGCACGAATTCCAGCAAACCACCAATCAACGCCACTGATCCGATAAACCCCACCGAGCCCCACAGCCGCACCTTGCCGTACTTGTCCCTGCGCTTGCCCAGGGCGCGCAGGGTGATCACTTCATACAGCGGGAGTATGGCGTTCCAGAAAAAGGTGAAGGCCAGCATGACCAGCAACAGGCCATAAAAGCCGGGTTCGAGGAACACGCCGGCGAAAAACAGCGAACCGGTGATGGCGCCGAAACGCACCAGCCGCACGCGCTGGCCGCTGCGGTCACCCAGCCAGCCCCAGACACTGGGGGCCACTACCTTGGTGAGCTGGATAGTGGCCATCAGGGTGGCGATTTGCAGGTAGGAAAAGCCCTGGCCCTCCAGGTAAAGGGACCAGTAAGGCAAAAGCCCTCCAAGGAGGGCAAAGAACCAGAAGTAGAGGTTGGAAAGCCGCCAGTAGATGCTGCCTCCTCCCCTTGCTTAAAGCTGGCCGAGAACGGGCGTGCTTACCTGAACGTCGCCGTTCTGCCCCCGGTGGCGCAGGTAGTGGTCCATCAGGGTGATGGCCATCATGGCCTCGGCAATTGGTGTGGCCCGGATACCCACGCAGGGGTCGTGACGACCGGTGGTAATCACCTCGGTGGCATTGCCGTGAACGTCGATACCCTTTCCGGGAATACGCAGGCTGGAGGTCGGTTTCAGGGCAATGCTGGCAACAATCGGCTGGCCGGAGGAAATACCGCCCAGCACGCCGCCGGCGTTGTTGGATAAAAAGCCGTCCGGGGTCATCTCGTCCCGGTGTTCGGTGCCTTTTTGCTCGATGCATTCAAATCCGGCGCCAATTTCCACGCCTTTGACGGCGTTGATGCTCATCAGGGCATGGGCCAGGTCGGCATCCAGCCGGTCAAAAATCGGCTCGCCCAGGCCCGGGGGCACGCCGTCGGCCACCACGTTGATGCGGGCACCAATGGAATCGCCTTCTTTACGCAGGGCGTCCATGTAGGCTTCCATTTCTGCCACCTTGTCGGCGTCCGGACAGAAAAAGGGGTTTTCATGCACCTGGTTCCAATCCAGCTTTTCAGCTTTGATGGGGCCCAGTTGGGACAGGTAGCCACGAATCCGGATGCCCAGGCGCTGTTCCAGGAACTTGCGGGCGACGGCACCGGCGGCCACGCGCATGGCCGTCTCACGGGCGGAGGACCGGCCACCGCCACGATAATCCCGGGTGCCGTACTTGTGCATGTAGGTGTAATCGGCGTGGGCCGGGCGGAACTGCTCGGCGATTTTCGAGTAATCCTTGGAGCGCTGGTCGGTGTTCTCGATGATCAGGCCGATGGGCGTGCCCGTGGTCTTGCCCTCGAACACACCAGAGAGAATGCGCACTTCGTCCGCTTCCCGGCGCTGGGTGGTGTGACGGGAGGTGCCGGGCTTGCGGCGATCCAGATCCCGCTGCATGTCGGCTTCAGACAGTTCAAGCCCCGGAGGACAACCGTCAATAATGCACCCCAGAGCAGCGCCGTGGCTTTCACCGAAGGTGGTCACAGAGAAGAGCTTACCAAAGGTATTTCCCGACATATTTCAGCACTTTAACCAGTTTTTGTAAGATCAGGCCTTAACGTTTTCAGCCTGCCATTCGCGCAAATCACGGGCGGTGATCAGAAACACGCCGTCACCGCCGTTTTCAAATTCCAGCCAGGTCAGGGGCAAGTCCGGGTAGGCGTCGTCCATCGCACCCCAGGAGTTGCCAACCTCGACAATCAACAAACCGTCCTCACTCAGGTGGTCGGCCGCGCCGGCGATGATGCGATGGGCAATGTCCAGGCCATCGTTCCCCGCAGCCAGCCCCAGGGCCGGTTCGTGATGGTACTCCGGCGGCATGTCGGCCAGGTCTTCGGCATCGACATAAGGCGGATTGCTCAGTATGACATCGTAGCGCCCTTCAATGCTTTCAAAGACATCGGAACGCACGGTTCGTACCCGCCCTTCCAGACCGTGTAATTCAATATTCGATTCAGCCACGGCCAATGCGTCTTCCGACACGTCCGACAAATCCACTTCGGCCTGGTCGAACACCGAGGCAGCACCGATGCCAATACAGCCACTGCCGGTACAGAGATCCAGAATGCGGGTCACCTCGGTACCGCCAATCCAGGGCTGCAGGCCGTTTTCCAGGAGCTCGCCCAGCGGCGAGCGGGGCACCAGTACACGCTCATCAATGTTGAAGGGCATGCCCATGAACCAGCCTTCACCAAGCAGGTAGGCAATGGGCACGCGTTCATCAATGCGGCGTTCGATGCGTTCAATAATGGTTTTCCGCTCGGCGTGAGTCAGCCGGGCGTCCAGGAAAATCTGGTTGTTCTCCAGCGGCAGGTGCACGCTGCGTAGCACCAGCTGCACGGCCTCGTCCCAGACATTGTCAGTGCCATGGCCGAAATACAGGGGTGAGGCGGCAAACCGGGACGCGGCATAGCGCAGCAGATCACGTATGGTGTGCAAATCTTCGACAGGGCTGGTCACAATGGATTGTCCTGATTCAACAAAAGTGGAAGCGGGCATTATACGCACCCGGCGGCCAACCTGCAGCCCGGCTTCACAGCGAATGGACGCCGGTGCCGCCCTGTTTTTGCTCGTAGCGATCCAGTGCATGGGCCATACGCTCGCGGCCAAGCTGAATCAGCTCTGGTGCCTTGTGGTAATCGTAGCTGCGACAAACATTCTTCGGCACGTTGACAAGAAGATCCGGCGGGTAACCGGCAATCTTGTACTGCACCAGCGCACTCTGCATGGTCTCGATGGCCAGGTTCATGGCGTCGAATTTGCCAATCCCCAGCTTGTCCCAGTCAATGGTTTCATGGTCGTCCGCCGCAGACGGCCCATTCACCGGACGCTTGTCTTTCTCCTGGGCTTTTCTGGCCACCTCGCGGGTGATTTTTTCCTCGGGTGTGTCGCCATTATCCGGTTTGCGGGTGGCCAGAGACTTGAGGGTGTCCCAGTCGAACCAGTGCGAAGCCTTGCTGCGCAGGGTATCCACCAGTTCCTCCATGTCGCCGGCGCCTTCCTCTTCTTCCTGAAACACGGCGTCCGGCAACCGGCGCATGTCTTCATCCTCACCCGCCAGATTAACGGCCACGACCATATCGGCATGGGCGGAGATGGTGGGGATAATCGGCAGTGGGTTGAGCAAGGCGCCATCCACCAACACCCGGTTGCCCATGATCAGGGGGGTCACCAGGCCGGGAATGGCAATGGATGCGCGAATGGCCCGGTCCAGCGGACCTTCCTGGAACCAGATTTCCTTGTGGGCCAGCAGGTCGGTCGCCACTGCGGTATAGGCGAGCGGCAGGTCCTCAATGCGGGTCTTGCCCAGAATATCCCGCACCACGGAAAACACTTTTTCGCCCCGGATGGCACCCACCGAGCTGAAGGTGACATCCAGCAGTTTCAGCACATCAAACTGACCAAGGCCTGTCACCCAGTCCTTGTATTCCTGCATTTTGCCAGCCGCAAACATGCCGCCGATGACCGCGCCCATCGAGCAGCCTGAAATGGCAATGATGTCGTAGCCCCGTTCTTCGAGCACTTCAATGGCGCCGATGTGCGCATAGCCCCGGGCGCCGCCGCTGCCCAGTGTCAGTGCTACCGTTTTACCCTTGCCCGGCTTACGCCGCCTGGCCGGCGATTGTGCCGACGTGATGTCGGAGCTGTGCAATACCGTATCCATGCCGTGCTCGGGCGCGTCGGAAGCGGCCGAATCCCGGGAAGTGTCGGTGTTCTCCTGTTTTCCGGACATAATCTGCTCTACCTCCTTATGACCAGAATCTCAATGCGATTACCCTGCCTGTCCGGCCCTGGTACCTGCACCCCGGGACCAACCGGCAGTTTACGGATCTGATCCCGTGGAACGCCGGTTTTGGCCAGCAACTCGGTCAGTGAATCCACCGCGTCTGCCGCCCGCGCCCGGGCCTGCCCGAAGGTTTCATCGTCTTCAAGACGGCTGAAGCCGGCCAGGATAACCTCGGTCTGCTCGTCTTCCGCCCACTGCTGCAGGCGCCTGCGCTCGGTGCTGGGCAGATCGAACCGGAAAGTGATGCCCCCCTCCCAGGGTACGATTAACGGCCCACTGATCCGCTCCGGCATGCCGGACATGCCCGGCACCACCGCCCCGGCACTGACGCCCAGGTGTTCGACCCAGACGTATTCCCGGCGGTTGCCCCTGGTAACAGTATAAACCAGTGTCAGCCAGCGTTTTCCCGTGGAATCCATTGCCCCGGCCACCAGGTAATCCTGGTTGGTATCCCGGCCCAGGAGTTCCGATTGCTGAAACACCTGGTTGGCCCAGACATTACTGCGTCCGCAGGCAATGCCCTCACACTGAAACAGAATGGCGGCGCCACGCTCTCCAAGAACTTGCAGGTAATGGTCACGGGCTTCTTCCCGGCTGGCATCGGCGGATACTTCAAACAACTGACCGGTACCACTGACCGGCAACCGGGCCATGACCTCGGAACGAATCTCACTGCGAATCTCACGCAACGGACTGAACAGAACCAGGTGGCCGGATGACTCAATTTCCGTGGACTTTTCCAGGCTGGATTGCCTGAAAGGCTCCGGTGGCTCGGCATACGGATTGGCCATGGCCGGCGCCGCCATCAACAGGGACAACGCCCACAACAACGGTGCGAACACAAACATGCGGGTGCACTCAGGCATCGGCGAAAAACCTCTCGATAGCGGTGGCAACGGATAGCGGGTCGCCATCCAGGTGGCAGTGATGACCGCCGGGAACCTCGGCAATCGTTAACCCGGGAATCAGGTGTTCACGGCCCGACAGGTTCTGTCGTTCAGACAACAGGCCATCTTCGCCCTTGATGAACAGAGCCGGGGTTTTCACGGCAGCCAGCGATGCCTGCACCTGTTCCTCTGTCATCATCAGGGCCGAGGGGTGGCGAAGCCTTGGGTCGGTGCGCCAGACCCATCCGTCACCCTCGCGGCGCATACTACGGGACACCAGCGTCAAGGCGGCTTCGGCACTCAATGGACTGAATCCCCGCTCACGGATACGCGCGGCGGTGGCCAGGTCCGGATACACCGCCGACGGTGACGAACCTCTCAAACGTTTTCGGATGGCCTTGCGCAACTGGGGAATGGTTTCGTCTGCCGAACGGCTCAGGGCGCCCAGGCTGTCGATCATCACCAACCGGCGCACCCGCTCGGGAAATGCCGCTGCGTATAGCGCGCAGACAATCCCTCCCAGTGAATGGCCGACCAGGTCGACGGTTCGCTGACCGCTGCTGTAAAAGTACCGGTCAATGCATTCGGCCAGATCGGCCACGTAATCCATCAACCAGTAGCTGTACCCTTCAGGCCGGTGCCCGGAGAAGCCGTGGCCGGCCATATCGAGGGCGTATACCTCCCGGGAACCCGCCAGTTGCGGCCCCAGATGCACGAAACTCATGGCGTTATCGAGCCAGCCGTGCAGCATCAGAACCGGCGGCTGTACCCGCTGTTGAGTGACACAGCGCCAGTGAATGCCGGCCAGGGTAATTGCCTTCAAAGTCCAACGGGTTTCCCGGCCACCAGCCAGTTCGCTGTCTTCTCCGGCCGCCAACACAGCGTCTGTCATGGTGCGGAAACTCTACATCGTATGGGTTGGGCGATCGGAGCTGAGAGACCCGGCCAAGTAGGACTCGATTTTGGTGCGGGCGGTTTCGTCGTCCCCATTGAACTGCACGCCAATGCCGGCGGCACGGTTGCCCTGGGCACCTTTGGGGGTTATCCACACGACTTTGCCGGCAACCGGTATTTTTTCCGGCTCGTCCATCAGGTTGAGCAACAGAAAGACTTCGTCACCAAGCTGGTACTGCTTCTGGGTCGGAATGAACATCCCGCCCTGGCGAATGAACGGCATGTAAGCCGCATACAGAACAGCCTTGTCCTTGATGGTCAGGGTAAGAATACCGCTGCGCGCTCCGAATCCGGGCCCCATATCAAACACCTTGATTTCTTGGATATTTCACAATGATAGCAGCTGTTGCCCCGGAAAGCTCAAGCACCCGCGGGCCGCTTTCGTGGCATCAACGCCTGCCAGGCCATCAACAGGTGGCTGGCCTCCAGTTCGGCACTGGCGTTGTAAACCAGCGCTTCCCGGCTCTCACGAATTTTCTGAAGCAGTTCATGGGCTCGCCACGGCGGATTACTGCGAGCCAGAAAGGCCAGCATGTCCCGGGCTTCTTCGTCATTCGGCTGCCCACCCGCACAGCAACGGGCGAGGTCCGCTGCCCAGGATTCAAACAGCCACAGGCTGTCTTCCAGGCCAATGGCCTTGAATTCCCGGGCAGCCTCGCCAACCGTGATCCGACCTTTCATGAACTGCCGGAAGGCGTCGAACGCCTTGTCCCGCAGAGCCGGAAACTCACCCGTCGCGTACTCCAGCGCCAGCCTGGGGGCGTTGCCCGCCAGCATCAGGCTTTTGGCCAGAAGCTGGCTGTCCGGACGGGTCTCCTCGGGCAGTTTTGCCGCCTGAGCGGTCAGCCAGGCTTCCGCCTGCTCGCGATTTGGCAAAGGGATGGTCAGGGCCTGGCAACGGGAGCGAATGGTTGGCAACACCGGCCGACCACTCTCCTGGAGTAACAGCAAGGTAACGTCCGCCAACGGCTCTTCCAGGGTTTTCAACAGGGCATTGGCCGCATTGATATTGAGTTGGTCCGCCCGGTCAACGATCGCAACTTTGTGATGTGCCACCTGGGGCGAGGCTACCGCAAAGGTGGACAGCGCCCGGATCTGGTCCACCCGAACCATTCGGGATTTTTCCGGCGCGTAAATGCGCAAATCCGGATGACTGCCAGCGGCGATCAGTTCGCACTGCTTGCACTGGCCGCAGGGAACAGGCTCGCCGGAGACGGTTTCAAGGCGATGTTCACACAGCAGCAACTGGCCAACTGCCTCGGCCCAGGCCCGCTTTCCCACGCCGCATTCACCGGTTACCAGCAAGGCGTGGGGCAACCGGTCAGCCGCCAGACGGTGCTGGACCGCTGACCAGGCTTTGGCCAACCAGGGCATGTTGCGGGCGATGTCAGTCATGGGTTCCGGGTCCGTATTGATGAGGTCTGCCGTTGGCGGCGCTGGCGTTTCATGGTGCGCAGCAAGTGTTTCAGATGCCGGAGTTCCTGTTCCGTGGCCACGCCTTCCGGCCGGCTATAGTAATGCCTGTTAACCTGGCGGGCAAAGCTTGCGGCAGTGTCGGCAACTTCCGGCAGGGCCCGGGCCAGACGGCCCGCCAGAAAGTCCGGTGTTTCCCCGGCCCGAACCGGTACACCCGATTGCTCGCAGAAGCGATGCCAGGCAGCCACCAACCGACGGAAACGGTCCTGTTTCGGCCCGCCACGGCGCTTCCACCCGGAGATCACGCCAGCAAACAGCAGGGCCGCACCGACAATCCCGGCCGTCAGATACCCCAGTTCCTTGAGTCCAAGCCCACCGGGCAGGCGCGACATCAGGTCCATCTGGCTCTGCCCCTGGTAACCGACCACCCAGCGCTGCCATTGATAGTTGATGCGGTCCAGTTGCAGGGACGCCCACTGAACCAGTGGGAGATCACCGTAGCGCTGGGGTGACAGAGGGTCATCCTCCAGAAACGAGCCCTCCTCGGCCATGGCATCGCGCAGGCCCGACTCGATCCGGTCAGGGGCGATGGCCGCCGTCGGGTCCACTCTTACCCAGCCCCGGCCTTCCAGCCAGACTTCCACCCAGGCATGGGCGTCGTACTGGCGAACGATCAGGTACTCCCCGCCGGCCCCGGGCTCACCCCCCTGGTAACCGGTGACCACCCGGGCCGGAATGCCGGCTGCCCGGTAAACAAACGTGGCGGCGCCGGCATAATGGGCACAGAACCCCCGTTTTTCCTCGAACAGCAAACGGTCAATGCCGTTTTCCGGCATACGTGGCGGTCGCAGGGTGTAGTAATACTCCTGCTCGCGGAAACGCTCCAGCAGTCTGCGGATCACCTGCTCATCGGAACCCTGGGTTGCCAGCTCCCGGGCCAGAGCCCGGGCTTGCGGGTTGCCTTCGCCGGGCAACTGCAGGTATCGGCGTTTTTGTGCTGACGACAGGGTCTCCGGACTGCCGGACACAATCCGGACGGAAGGCTCCAATGCCATCCGGTAGCGCACCGACGTGTCTGCCGGGCGGCGAAACTCAAACAGCGCCTGTGGCGTCTCCACCAGGTTATCCGACACAGCCCTGGAATTTTCCAGGGTGAAGGCCCATTTACGGTCGGTGGGCTCGAGAAGAACATCGTATTGATTCGGTTCGAGCTCCCCGACTCCACCATCAAGGTCAATCCGGCCCGGCCGGGTGAAATCGTCCTGCTCCCGGCGGCGCCAGGTTTCGCCATCCAGGTAGTCCAGAATCAGGCCGCGCCAGTAGCGGTCCCGGTAAGCCGGCACCTGACCACCAAAACTGACTCGAAAAGCCCGTTCGCTGTTCTGGGCCAGGCTGGAAATGTCCCCCGGGGTCATGGTGTCCGACAAACCGGTGCGCGCCTGGTCAGACACCATGGGCACGCTCCACAGCGGTGCCATGCGCGGAAAAAACACAAACAACAGAATGACCACCGGCAGGGTTTTCAGCACCATCCCCGCCAGGCGCTTCCAGCCTCTGCGCGCCGAAGGCGGCAAATCCGGCGCGTTGAGAGTCTGCAGGCCCGCCAGCAGCAGACCGATCGCTGAAAAGTTCATCAACGCCCAGAGAATGTCCTGGCGGAACAGAAAGTTCACCGCGGCCAGATACACCAGAATAAAAAACACCACGTAGAAATCACGTTGCGTACGGGTTTCCAGCCATTTCAGCCCCACCGCCAGGACAAAGAAAGACGAAGCCGTATCCACCGAGAAGTGCCCTCGCACGGTGGCAATGTAGATCGCCATCAATACCAGCATGATGCCGACCCGCAACCAGCGCCCCGGCAGACGGACCCGGCCCGTTTGCGCCAGCCAGCGCCAGCCGGCGAGGCCCGCGCAGGCACCGATCAACCAGATCGGTAAACGGTTCCACTGGGGTACCAGCAGTATGGCGAAGCTGACCAGCAGCCAGTTCAGGGCCGAACCGGGCAGCACGGTGTCTGTGCGGGCGCCCTGGCAAGCTGCTTTGCGTGTGAAAAGTGCCTTTATCATGCGGCCCTCCCTGCACCGGCGCTGTCCACGCCAGCCCGCGTACCATGCACATGTGCATCATCATCACGGGGCTTTTCCTGCCCCCACACGGCCAGGGCATGCAGACAGCGGAGGGCATGCGGATTACCCGCATCCGGATCGATCACCTCACCCGGCAGTGTCAAACCAAAACGGGCGCCTTTCGCAGCCCGGTCGCGTACCTGCCAAGCCAGATAACTCAGGCGCAATTCCGTATCAGCACCGGGAAACGCGGAAAAATCCAGCCAGTGCGGACTGCCGCCACTGGCCTGCCAGTCGGCCACCACCATTTGTCCGGTTCGGGCGTAGCGCTTCCACATCACCCGTGGAGTCAGATCGCCCTCGCGCCAGGGCCTCAGGTCCGCCTCGTCCTGACCGGCCACCCGCACCGGGGTATCGTTATTGTCTGTCTCCTGCACCGTGCTCACCGTATCCGGTGCCGGTAACGGGCGGGGATAAGCCACCCCCGCAGATACCGGCCGCAGCCAGGACCAGGCCTTGAGCAGCCCGAACGGAAACCGGGTTTCGATGCGTACACGCTCGGGTCGCACGTAGCCCCGCCTGGCAGTGGGTAGAGTGAGCGTCACGTCGCGGGTTTCACCAGCCGGCACATGCACACCCTCAATGACGGCCCCCGGACGACCCTGCTCATCGGCCACTGACAACGCCAAGGCCAGGCTGTCAGCGGTGGTACTGGTGATCCGGAAACGAAAGGGGACTCCCTCACCCGCCTCGCCTTCTCCTGCCGACACCAGGGCCAGGGTCAGGCCCGACAGATTGCGGTGGGTCTGGTGCATGGCCGCGACAAACAGGGCACCGAGCAGAAACACCAGCAGATAGATCAGACTGTTCTGGTAGTTGATGCCGGTCACCAGCATGATCAGCAGCAGCAATCCGAAGACCACACCCGCGCCGGTCGGCAGAATGAAGATGGTCTTCTGGGTGAAGGTCTGGCGATCAGCGCGGGGAAGCCGACGGTTGATCCATCGCCGGATACGGCCGGCCAGTGTTTTTTTGAGCATGCCGTTATGGCCCCTGAAATAGCAAAAAGTTCAGCTGCGATATCCGTTATAATGCCACCCGAAATTTCCCGCTGAATCCTCCAGGCAAGCGCCTTGGAGTTCTCGCTGAACCAAAAGGTGACCGCGTGCATTCGAGCCTGAGACAACTGGATAGAACACGTTACCAGAGACTGCTGGCCCACGCGTGCCAGGCTCCTGATTTTGCCTATCTCGGCAGCGAGGGCAACGAAGCGGCCCGCGGTCAACTGTCCGGTTTCAGCGCCCTGGCAATCGAGCAGATCGAATGTCCGGCGGAGCGTTCGCCACTCGATACCCGCGAACTGGCCGAGCGCATGGAAAACCTGCGACGCCAGTACCCGTTGCCCGGTGACATCAAACCGCTGTTCCCCGGCGGCTGGCTCGGGGTAATGGGCTACGAATTTGGTTATCGACGGGAAAGGCGCCTGGTAAACCTTACGCCGGATTGCCCGTTTCCGGTCATCCATGCCGGCTTCTATCTCTGGACAGCCAGTCATGACCGGACAACGGATGATTACTGGCTGTGGGTCCACCCGCAATGCCCTTCCCCGGTCCGGAAAACCCTTGAGGCCTGGCTGTCAGCAGACGCCACGCCTCAGCACGATCGCTGGCAAATGCCCTCCCCCTTTGCGCCGGAACAAACTCCCGAGGCCTTTCGAGCCGGAGTCGGTCGGGTGAAGGACTACATTCTGGCCGGGGATTGTTATCAGGCCAACCTGTCGCAGGCGTTTACAGGAACATTCACGGGCGCCCCATGGTGCGCGTTTCGGGCACTGACGGCGCAAAACCCGACGCCTTACAGCGCCTTTATCCGCATGGGTGGCCGCGCGGTCATCTCGGTTTCACCCGAGCGTTTTCTGGACATACGCCACCGGACGGTGATCACCAGCCCGATCAAGGGCACCCGCCCACGGGGACAAACGCCGGAGGAAGACGCACAACTGGCAGCGGACCTGCAGGCTTCAGAGAAAGACCGCGCTGAAAACCTGATGATTGTCGATTTACTGAGAAATGACCTGGGCCTTCATGCCCGGACAGGCAGTGTGGCGGTGGACCGGCTGTTTGCACTGGAATCCTACCGCAACGTTCACCATCTGGTGAGTCATATCCGGTGCACACTCAGGGACGATGTTACACCCTTGCAGGCACTGTTTGATGCGTTCCCCGGCGGCTCCATTACCGGCGCCCCGAAAATCCGGGCGATGGAGATTATCCGGGAACTTGAACCCCACTGGCGAGGGCCCTACTGCGGCTCGGTGTTTTATTACGGGTTGGACGGACACCTGGACAGCAATATCGCCATCCGCACCCTGTTATGCGAGGAAGATGGCAGCATTCATTGCTGGGGCGGAGGCGGCATTGTTACCGACTCCGACCCTGAAGCCGAATATCAGGAAACGCTGGCCAAGGTGCAGCCGTTAATGCGGTTTCTGGAAACACCGAGTTCAACGCGGAAGTGATCGGGTAGGCCTTTCCAGAACCGTGCGGAGCCATGGATGGCGGAGCTCGAGCGGGACATGGATGTCTTTACAGCGTGTTCTGGAAAGGCCTACCCGATTACTGGAGCCTACTCGGAGTGAACCGCGCTGGCCTTGAGGAATTCCTTCCGGAGATCATCAAAATTGTGCACTGCCGGGAACTGTGGAAATTCGTCGATGACGTTCTGCGGGGCATGGAACAGAATGCCGGCCTCCGCCTGACCCAGCATAGTGGTGTCGTTATAGGAATCCCCCGCCGCGATGACCCGGTAGTTCAGCAATTGGAAGGCTCGCACGGACTGGCGCTTCGGGTCACGCTGGCGCAGCAGGTAGTCGGTAATCTGGCCGTTTTCAGCCACTTCCAGCTTATGGCACAGCAGTGTCGGATAACCCAGCTTTTTCATCAACGGCATGGCGAATTCGTAGAAGGTGTCGGACAGGATCACCACCTGGAAGCGCTCACGCAGCCAGTTCAGAAACTCTGCGGCGCCCGGCAGCGGGTCCAGCGTGCCGATCACTTCCTGAATCTCGGGCAGACCGTAGCCATGCTCATCCAGAAGACGCAGACGCTGCTGCATCAATACATCATAATCAGGAATGTCCCGGGTGGTTGCCTTGAGTTCTTCAATGCCGGTTTTCTCCGCGAAAGCGATCCAGATTTCGGGAATCAATACTCCTTCAAGGTCAAGACATGCGAGTTCCACAACGGTCTCCTGAAAAATGATGAAAAGTTCGGGATGCGGGTCGGCATCCCCGATTTATGGCGCGTATGATATGAAAAACAGCGCCGGAATGCATTGAAATCCACCATAACCGACAAGGTTAAGCGCATAAAGTTATAGTTATTGATTTCTTAATAACATATCAGGTTTGGTGTTAGCCTTGAGTCACTTGATCCCAACCCCTGGATAACCATGACTGATATCGAAACACTGCGTACAGAACTGGAAAGCCAAAGCCCGAGAGCCATCCTGAAAGAGGCTTTGGCCAGGTATGACAACATTGCCATTTCCTTCAGCGGTGCCGAGGACGTGGTACTGATCGAAATGGCTCACAAGCTCACCGACAACTTGCAGGTTTTCACCCTGGACACCGGCCGGCTGCATCCGGAAACCTATGCCTTTATCGAACGGGTACGGGAACACTACGGGATTGATATCGACATCCTGTTCCCGGATGCCGGGGAAGTCCAGCAACTGGTCAGTGAAAAGGGCCTGTTCAGCTTCTATAAAGATGGCCACTCCGAGTGCTGTGGCATTCGCAAGGTCAATCCGCTGAAGCGCAAGCTGGCCACGGTTGACGCCTGGATTACCGGCCAGCGCAAGGACCAGAGCCCCGGCACCCGCAATGACGTACCGGTGGTGCAGGCCGACACCACGTTTTCAGCGCCCGGTAAAACCCTGGTGAAATTCAACCCGCTGGCGAACTGGTCCTCAAAAGAGGTCTGGGATTACATCCGCATGTCCGAGGCGCCCTACAACGAATTGCACGAGCAAGGGTATGTCAGCATTGGCTGCCAACCGTGCACCCGGCCGGTGTTGCCGGGTCAGCATGAACGTGAGGGACGCTGGTGGTGGGAAGAAGCCACTCACAAGGAGTGCGGCCTCCATGCCGGCAATCTGATCAGTACGTCGGAAGTTCCACGTTCTTGAACAGTTCCTCGATCTCCGCCCGGCTGCCCTGCCGGGCCACCGCCTGATCCACCATTTCCTTGGTGAGATGGGGCGCAAAGCGGTGCATGAAATCGTACATGTAACCGCGCAGGAAGGTGCCCTTGCGGAAACCGATACGGGTAATGGACGGCCGGAACAGTTTGCTGGCATCCAGTGCCACCAGGTCGGTGTCCACTTCCGGATCAAACGCCATGCTGGCGATGATGCCCACGCCAAGACCCAGGCGCACATAGGTTTTGATCACGTCGGCATCGGCGGCGGTGAACACCACTTTCGGCTCCAGACCCTTGCTCTGGAAAGCTTCGTCCAGCTTTGAACGGCCGGTGAAACCAAACACATAGGTGACCAGCGGGAACTTGGCCAGCTCTTCGAGGGCCAGTTCCTGGCCCTGGGCCAACGGATGATCCTTGGGCACGATCACACACCGGTTCCACTTGTAGCACGGCATCATGATCAGGTCATTGAACAGGTCCATGCCTTCAGTGGCGATGGCAAAATCAGCAGCGCCACTGGCCGCCATCTCGGAAATCTGAGTCGGCGTACCCTGATGCATGTGCAGCGACACATCCGGGTATTCTTCAATGAATCCCCGAATCACTGGTGGCAATGCGTAACGGGCCTGCGTGTGCGTAGTGGCGAGACTGAGATCGCCCTTGCGCTGGTTGCTGAACTCCTGGGCAATTTTTTTGATGCCTTCAACCCGGCGCAGGATCTCGCCGGCCTCACGGATGATAATCTCGCCACCCGGGGTGATTCGGGTCAGGTGTTTGCCACTGCGGGCAAACACTTCCAGGCCAAGCTCGTCTTCCAGCAGGCGGATCTGTTTGGAGATGCCGGGCTGGGAAGTAAACAGGCTCTGGGCCGTGGCCGAAACGTTCAGGTCGTGGTGGGCGACTTCCCAGATGTATCGCAATTGTTGTAATTTCATGGGGATCTGGTGCTCCGTGATTCAGTCAACGAGCAAATACTACGCATAACGGCAGCGATTTTCATTCTTTTTCGGTATACATTATCACACTGTCATTAGTGTAGACCAAGTGCCACTTTTCAACGACAGCTCTCAACTATATTCGATAACACGCCGAAACGGCGGCAAGGCATCAAGCAGCAGCTGACCATAACGGCGTGCGATGATGCGCCGGTCGAGGATCGTCACCCGGCCGGTGTCCTGTTCGGTGCGCAATAGCCGACCCACGGCCTGGACCAGCTTCACGGAGGCGTCCGGTACGGTGATTTCCATGAACGGATTGCCCCCTCGCTGGGTTACCCATTCGGCCAGGCTGGCTTCGATGGGATCGTCCGGCACCGAGAACGGCAGGCGGGTGATTACCACGTGGTGCAGGTATTTGCCCGGCAAATCGATGCCCTCGGCAAAACTGGCCACGCCGAACAGCACGCTGGGTTTGCCCTCATCAATACGACTGCAGTGCTGGCGCAGCACTTCATTCCGGGCCATGTCGTCCTGGGTCAGGATCAATTCCGGATGATTGGGTGCTAACGCATCCCGCACTTGCTGCATCTGGCGACGTGAGGTGAACAGCACCAGCGTGGCCTTTTCGCCCGCCCACAGGTCCGGCAAGCGCTGGATGATGGCGTCGGCGAAGCCGTCGTCGGTGGGCATGGCGGCCATGAACGGCACTTCCACGGTGGCCATTTCGGCATAGCGGAAAGAGCTGGGCACCACCATGTACCGGCTGGCTTCGGGCAGACCGGCACGGGAACGCAGCCGGTCAAAACGCCCTAGCGCCGTCAATGTGGCACTGGTCAGCACCGCGCCATAAGTCCGGGACCAAAGCCGCGCATACAACAGGTTGTCCGCCAGCACCGGCGAGCTGTACAGGGTGATATCTTCGGCATGGTCCCAGCGCTGGCGAATTGCCCAGCGGGCCGGTGGCGGGCCGTAGCGCGGTTTTTTCGCGCCTTCTTCTGTTTTCGCCTGATCGCCGGATTCACTGCCGGTGTCTGATTGATTCACGCCTTCACACCAGGCGGCCCAGAGCCGCAACTGGTCTTCCGCCCGGCTGTGAAAGCTGCCAATCACAGGAAACCAGGATTCAGCGGTATCGCGGTCCAGTTCCGGGTCCTTGCGTTCGTCAAACGCGGTCTGCAGCTCATCCACCAGTGCGCCCAGCTGGCGCACCAGGCCGGCGGTGACAATGCGGGTGTCGGCCGCCAGTGCGGCCAGGTCTTCGGGCAACTCCCCTTCCGGGTATCGCCATTGCGCACTGCGCCGTTCTTCGTTGAAGTCCCAGCCAGTGTTTTGCTCCACTTCCTCGTAAACTTTGGCCAGTTCCTGGTCCAGATCGCGACCCGCTGTGCTGATTTTTTCGATGGCTTTGGCGGCCTGGGAGCCACCGGGCACCCAGGGCTGCATTTTGCTGAGCCCCTGGGACAGCTGTTTCAGCCATTGCCGGGTGCTGTTCAGGGGAACCGAGGCGGCAAAGTGGTTCAGCGCCTTGTCCGGCAGATGATGGGCCTCGTCAAAAATGAACAGGGCATTTTCGGGTTCGGGCAAAATGGCACCACCACCCAGAGCCAGATCCGCCAACACCAGATCGTGGTTGGCGACCACCACCTCGGCTTCATCCAGCTCCTTGCGGGCATCAAAGAAGGCACAGCTGTCAAAATACGCACAGTGGCGGTTGGTGCACTGGCGGTGGTCGGTGGTCACCTGGCGCCAGGTGTCATCGGGAATCTGTTCCGGCCAGTGGTCCCGGTCGCCGTCCCATTCACGGGAGCCGTAAGCCGCCAGCATCCGCTCAAACGTGGCCTTGTCGGCGGCGTCGCCGTCCTGCGGACTGTCCAGCAAGAACAGGGGCATGGTGTCGCTGTCGCCGTGACCTTCATCGTGCAGGCGGCTCTCCAGGCGCGACATGCACAGGTAGCGGCCCCGGCCCTTGGCCAGGGTCCAGCTGAAATCCAGTTTGCTGTGCTTGCGCAGATCCGGCAGGTCCTTCAGGACAATCTGGTCCTGCAGGGCGACAGTGGCGGTTGAGATCACCAACGTTTTACCGAGGGCCCTGGCCACCGGGATGGCGGCAATCAGGTAGGCCAGGGTTTTCCCGGTGCCGGTACCCGCCTCTACCACACAGGTGGCGGGCGGCGACGTGCGCTGACCGTCGTTTTCGTCAATATCGCCCATGTACTTGGCGATTTCGGCAATCATTAACCGCTGGCCGTAACGGGCACGAATATCCTTGCCAGCCAGGACATCCCGGTAGGCTTGCTGGATTTGTTGTTTGACCTCTTCACTCAGAGCCATCAGTCCGGACTCACCCAGTTTCGTTGGGTGCCCACGCGAAAACGCTGGTCATCCTTGCGGAAAACCACGGCATCATCACCGATGTTCTCCAACAGCAACGCGCCAAGGCGGTCACCGGCACGCAGGTACTGGTTGTTCACCATGACGCTGCTGGCGGAGGGATTGGAAGAGACAATATGGCTGTTGAAGGTCAAATCCGGGACACTCTTCTGAAAGGAAAGTGGCAATTCTACCAGATGCGGCACCCTGCCCGGAGGTGAAGTGTCTGTCAATGCGGCGTTTTGACCGCCGGTTCTCGGAACAATGATGGTGGGCTCGCCATAATCCGGCGTGTCTGGCGACAGCACCACCGGAGCTTCTTCCGGTTGCACGGCTGGCTCCGCAATAACCGGCACCGTCGGGGAAACCGGTTCACCGGCGGGCGCGACGCCTGCCAACACGGACCGAAGCTCTGGCCAGAAAACCGTGCCCAACACCACTGCATTCAACAGCAGCGCCAGCCCGACCCAAACCATGGCGGCCACCGGCTTTTTACGGGGCCGGTAAATCATCTGCACAGGCTGACCGAGATCCGGCGCCTTGCCCTGACGGCGTTCCGCTTCAGACTTTCTCAGTGCTTCGAGAATGTAGGACATGGGCTTAACCCTCCCCCTGCAGGGTCGGGACATCCGCGGCCAGATCATTGTTGATCCGGATCAGGGTGCGGGCTCCGGGAATGCCGTCAACCGTCAGGCCACTTTGTTGCTGATACCACTGCACCTGCTGATCCACGGGCAACGCCTTGATCCGGGCGATTTCCGTATCGGTGCCTGCCAGTTTCTCTGCCAGTTGCATCATGCGCGCGCCCAGCCACAATTCCTGTTCCGTGGAATCGGTATACAGATTGTCCGAATCCACATACTCCGGTGGCCGCCACAGCAACAGGAAATTTCCAAACCAGTGCCGCTCCAGTTGTTCAAACGACACCTCGCGCGGGCCGGACTGGGTTGCCAGCACCGCCCGCTCACCCTTGAGTGAGCGCAACACGGCATAGCGTGGCTCGCCCCGGGGCATTTCAAGAGTCAGTATGACCGGCCGGTCCAGAAACTCGAGGCTACGGCGACTGCCACGCTGTTCAAGGCAGGACAGGCCAACCTCCCGGGCGTGGTCGCAGGCAAGCCCGCCGGCGGCGGCATCAAACTCCCGCCCCCAGACCTGAAAGAGTTGCTGGAAGGCAGCGGCGCGATCCAGCGTGTGCCGGGCCAATTCCAGGTCCGGCAGGGCCTGCGGTGCCGGCGGTTCCGGCGTCGACTCCCCGGTTGGCTCGACGGTAGCCTCCCCGGCGGGTGACAGGGCCGGGGGCACCAGTGAGGCAACCCCGGGCAAGCCGGGGCTTTGCTCCATGGCCAGCCAGCCGGTGGCAAGCACAGCCAGCACCACCGAGGCAGCCACAAGCAGCCCATGGCCACCAATCCGGCCGGGGCCGGCTCCTCCCAGCACTTCCCTGGCCGCCTGACGTATCTGGGCTTTGCCCACCCGACGCTCGCCCTCGGCGTAGGCGCCAAGCAAGGCCCGGTCGGCAATCAGGTTAATGAGCCGTGGAATACCGCCACTGGCACGATACAACTGGCGAATACCCCCGCGCGTGAACACTTCCCCGCGCAGGCCAGCCACCGACAGGCGGTAATGCAGGTATTCGGGCAGCTCGGCGCGCTCCAGCGCATCCAGATGGTAGCGGGCGGTCACCCGCTGATTAAGCTGGCGCAGTTCCGGCAAGGCCAGCAGCCGCTGTAGTTCCGGCTGCCCAAGCAGGACAATCTGCAGGAGCTTTTTCTCGGCGGTTTCCAGATTGGTCAGCAGGCGCAGCTGTTCGAGCACGTCGGCGGACAGGTTCTGCGCCTCATCAATCACCAGCACTTTGTGCCGGCCCTCGGCGTGAGCTTTCAGAAGGTCCTGATTGATAGCGTCCACCAGCAACTTGATGCTGGCGTCCGGGGAGTGATCAATGCCCAGCTCATCACAGATGGAGGACAACAACTCGCGGGCGGACAGGCGGGGGTTGAGCACAAGAGCGATGTCGACGTGCTCTGGTGCATTCTCGATAAAACAGCGGCATACCGTGGTCTTACCCGTGCCCACCTCGCCGGTGATCACGATAAAACCACCCTGCCCCTGCACGCCATACATCAGATGGGCGAGCGCCTCCTTGTGGCGCCCGCTCAGGTACAGATAGCGGGGGTCTGGGGCGATCGAGAAAGGCGCTTCCCGAAAGCCGAAAAAATCGTAGTACATGTGCGCTCAGGGCCCCGCCCGGGTGGTTGCTCAGAAATCCTCGAGCATCAGGTCTTCGTCGTTATCAGCGGCGAACGGGTCATTGGTAATTTTACCATCATTGATCAGGAATTCACGGCGCTGAAGAAACGCATTACGCATGAAAGTATAGCGGTCCCCTGAAATAAAGCGCTCGGCCGGAATCAGGTCCGCCCGCTTATCCACCACCTGCAGCGCACGCAGGTAATACCAGTCCGGCTCGTCCACGGCGTCCCAGGGCGACGGCAGCACGAAGCCATCGGTCAGAAAACCGGTGGTGTGACGGGGAGTTGACGGGCCAAGAAGCGGCATGACCAGATAGGGCCCTGAACCGACACCCCAGGTGGCCAGGGTCTGGCCGAAATCTTCCTGGCGTTCCGGCAAATCAAAGCTGGTGGCCACGTCAAACAGGCCACCCAGACCAAACACGGTATTGAAGGTGAACCGGCCAAACGCCACCACCGCCGATTCGCCCTTGCCCTGCAGCACGCTGTTGGCAAAGTTGCCGATCTCGCCAATGTTGCTGAAGAAATTGGTTACCCCGGTGTCCACCACATCCGGGGTAACGGTTCGATAGGCCTTGGCGGTCGGGCGCAGCACCCATCGGTCTATGCCATCGTTAAAGGCGAATACCTTGCGGTTCCAACCTTCCAGCGGATCATCGTAGGCACTCGTGGAAGAGATTTCCGGCGAGCCTTCGGGCACCGGTTCCTGCATGTTCTGGGCAAATACGGCGGGGTGGTACGCAAGAGTTAAGGCGAGGCCAGCCGCAGCCAGCCCCGCCCGGCACGAGAAGTACGTCTTTTCCATGTTCAATCTCGGTCTGTTAAAGCGGTAACGCTGTGAATCGGTACAGGGTCAGCGGTGTCTTACGACCACGCTGCCAATGGAATATCCGGCCCCGAAGGAGCAGATCACACCCAGATCACCGGTTTGCAAATCATCCTGATGCTTGTGGAAAGCGATCACGGAACCGGCGGAGCTGGTGTTGGCGTATTCATCCAGAATGACCGGCGCTTCCTGCAGGCTGGCTTCGCGGCCCAGGACCTTTTTGGCGATCAACTGATTCATGTTCAGGTTGGCCTGGTGCAGCCACAGGCGGGACAGGTCGTTGGGCGACAGAGACAAAGACTCAAGATGCGCCTGGATGGTCTGAGCCACCAGCGGTGACACTTCCTTGAACACCTTGCGCCCCTGCTGGATGAACAGTTTGTCAGGCTTACCTACGCCGGATTCGTCAGTACGGTTCAAAAAGCCGAAGTTGTTGCGGATGTTGTTGGAAAACTCGGTTTTCAGGCGGGTGCCCAGAATCTCGAAGCCCTGTCCCGGGCGGGTCTGCTCTTCCCTTTCAACCAGTATGGCGGTGCAGGCGTCACCAAAGATGAAGTGGCTGTCGCGGTCCCGGAAATTCAGGTGCGCGGAACAGATCTCCGGGCTGATCACCAGTACGGCGCGGGCTGCACCATTCTCAACCGAGTTCACCGCCGCCTGCAAGCCAAAGGTGGCAGAGCTGCAGGCCACGTTCATGTCGTAGGCAAAGCCGTCAATACCCAGGGCACTCTGCACTTCAATGGCCACGGCGGGATAGGCACGCTGCAGGTTCGAACAGGCAACAATCACGGCGTCCACATCGGCGGCGGTTTTGCCGGCCTGTTCCAGCGCCTGTTTCGCGGCTGAGACGGCCATTTCGCACTGCACAGAGGGCTCGTCGTTGCTGCGCTCGGGGATGTAGGGCTTCATCCGCCGTGGATCGAGAATGCCCTCCCTGTCCACCACGTGTCGGCATTTGATGCCGGAAGCCTTTTCAATAAATTCCGTGGACGAAGGCTGCAGGGCGGTGACTTCGCCGCGGGCAATGGCCTCTGCGTGTTCTTCGTTGAACAGCTCTACGAACTGGTTGAAGGCTTCGACCAGTTCGTCGTTGGTTATGGTGGCCGGCGGTGTATACAGACCGGTTCCACTGATGACGGCTTTCATCACAATCACCCCACGCTATGGTTATTGAGTGGTGCGCCCGCACCCTTATGTCGCAAATACTAACACAATCATTAAACCCGGGTTTTCTGCCACTGCTTATCCAGGCGTTTAACCGAAACGGTCATTGCCGTGCCCAACTGTTGGGCAAAGAACGAGACGCGGAATTCCTCCAGCATCCAGCGGTACAACTCCAGCTCCGGGTCTTTCACACCCTGGCGTTTGTGCTGGTCTCGCTTGGAGGCGTAGCGGGCCCACAACGGCTCGATGGTGTGCAGGAATTCCCGCTCGCGGCCCATTTCCCGGGGCATCTTCTCCAGCCGGATATCCGCTGCCTCGAAGTAGACACCGAAACGGGCGAGCCATTGTGCGGGCGTGTCCACCAGGAAGCCCGGGTACACCAGATTCTGCATCTGGAATTTCAGGTCCGCCATGCTGTTGGCCTGGGCCAGGCTGATTTTGCCCTTTAGCTGTTTGGCTATTTTCTGGTAGCCGGTCATGGCCTGGTACAAGCGTTCGTCAGCTTCCTCCAGGGCCGGGATGAAATCCCCTCGATGCTGATCAAAGCATTGCAAGAAGCTGTCGCGGTTCCGTGGCAGCTCTTCCGCCAGGAAATGCTGCATCACCGTGGACAGCAGCAGGTCGTCCAGAAGCACCTTTGCTTTGCCGACAGGCGCAAACATCAGCGCTGACTGGCGGAATTTCGGCAGCTTGCGCTCAAGATCGCTGAGGGTGTTGCCGAATCGATGGATGATCAGGCGGGCGATGCCCCTTCGAGTGGTGTCTTCAGCCGTCAGACGGTCCAAACAGCGGGTGGTGCGCACGGTTTGGCCCTGATCTTCCAGCGCGGGGTAAACGGTGACCTGCATGCCGCCTTTCTCGGTCTGCACCTGTTCGGGCAGCTTGCCGAACTGCCAGTCGGTGTATTCCGCCGGTTCGCTATCGTCGGTCTCCTGATCGGTGGCCGAGGCCAGGGCCTGTTCCGCCCTGCCCTCCAGCTTATCCTGAAGTTCACCGGCATCGCGGCTCTCGGCGATGGTCTTGCCCTTGTCGCCGGTCACTCGCAGGTTCATGCGCAGGTGCCGGGGCAACTCGTCCTGGGGCCAGGCGTCCGGGTCAATCTGCACGCCGGTCATGCGGCGCAGCTGTTCGCCCAGCTTCAGGGCCAGGGGTTCATTGTCCGGCTGCATGTTTTCCAGGGCGGCGTCGACGAAATCCGGCACCGGCACAAAGTTACGGCGCAGGGATTTGGGCAGGCCCTTGACCAGGGCAATGCACTTCTCCCGCAGCAGGCCGGGCACCAGCCATTCCAGCCGGCGCTCGGGAATCTGCTTCAGGGCCATCAGCGGTACTTTCAGTGTGACACCATCACGCTCGCTGGTGGGCTCGAATTCATAACTGAGCGGGTATTTCACGCCCTGCCATTCCAGGTAGTCCGGGTACAGTTCGGCGGCGGACTGGTCCACCGGGCGCTGCAGTACATCCGCTTCGGTCAGCTCGAGTTTCTTCAGTTCCCCGGCCGACAGCCCTTTCCACCAGCTTTCAAAATGCCGCCCGCTGACGATGTCGTCGGGCAGGCGCTCGTCGTAGAAGGCCACCAGCACTTCGTCGTCCACCAGCAGGTCCCGGCGCCGGGTTTTCTTCTCCAGGTTTTCAACGGTGTCGAGCATCTCCCGGTTGCGGGCAATGAAGGGTGCCTTTGAGCGGTAGTCGCCTTCCACCAGGGCCCGGCGGATGAACAGGTCACGGCACTCCTTCGGGTCCACCTTGGCGTAGGGAATCCGGCGTTTGGGCACCACGTCCAGACCGTACAGGGTTACCTTCTCGTAGCCCATCACCTGGGCGCGCTTCTGCTCCCAGTGCGGCTCGAAGTAATGGTGCTTCACCACGTGCCCCGCCAGGGGTTCGATCCATTCCGGCTGGATACCGGCTACCATGCGGGCAAAGACCTTGCTGGTTTCCACGATTTCCGCCGCGACAATCCACTTGGGGCCACTTTTCGCCACTTTGGAGCCGGGAAAGATCATCACCTTGCGGTTCCGGGTGGCCAGGTATTCGCGTTTTTCCACTTTCACCGCCACCTGGCCCAGCAAACCGGCCAGGATAGCCTTGTGGATGGCATCGTAGCCGGCCGGTTCCTTGTTCAGTGCCAGTTTCTGTTCGCGACAGATCAGGGTCAACTGGCGATGGATATCCCGCCACTCGCGCATGCGCATCCAGCTCAGGAAGGTTTTCTGGCACAGTTTTTTCAGCTGGTTCTGGGACATCTCCTGGCGCTGCTCCTCGAACCAGTTCCAGATATTGAGGAGCGTGGCGAAGTCCGATTCCTTGTCGTTGAACGGCGCATGGGCCTGGTCGGCGGCCTGCTGTTTTTCCTGGGGCCGCTCCCGGGGGTCCTGGATGCTGAGCCCGGCGATGACGATCAGCACTTCAGCGAGACTGCCCTGGTCGGCGGAGGTCACCAGCATACGGGCCAGCCTCGGGTCCAGCGGCAGGCGGGCCATGGTGCGGCCGAGTTTGGTCACCCGGCGCTTGCTATCAACGGCGCTCAATTCTTCCAGCAGTTTATAGCCGTCGTTGATCTGCTTGCGCTCCGGCGCCTCAAGGAAGGGGAAGTGGCGGATCTCCCCCAACCCGGAGGTGGCCATTTGCAGGATGACCGAGGCCAGGTTGGTTCTCAGAATTTCCGGGTCGGTGTATTCCGGGCGATTGATGAAGTCGGTTTCGTCGTACAGGCGGAAACAGATACCCGGAGCCACCCGGCCGCAGCGCCCTGCCCGCTGGTTGGCGCTGGCCTGGGAAATGGGCTCGATGGGCAGGCGCTGGATTTTCGAGCGCACACTGTAGCGGCTGATGCGCGCCACGCCGGTGTCGATCACGTAGCGGATGCCCGGCACCGTCAACGAGGTTTCTGCCACGTTGGTGGAGAGCACAATGCGCCGGCCCTTGTGGGCCTGGAATACCCGGTTCTGCTCCTGGTTGCTTAACCGCGAGTACAGCGGCAGCACTTCGGTGTGGCGTAGGTCGGCGTGGCGCAGAACCTTGCTCAGGGCGCGAATTTCCCGCTCACCGGGCAGAAACACCAGCACATCACCCGGCGGCTTTTTCTCCTGGCGCTCGTGCTGCTCGATTTCCTCCATGGCCGACAGTACGCCGTCGGTCCAGCTCTGGTCCCGGTCGTCCTCGTCGCCGGCCAGTGGGCGATAGCGAACGTCCACCGGGTAGGTGCGCCCACTCACCTCAATGACGGGCGCCTCGCCAAAGAATTCGCTGAAACGATCCACCTCGATGGTGGCGGAGGTGATGATCACTTTCAGGTCCGGGCGCTTGGGCAGCAGCTGCTTCAGGTAACCGAGCAGGAAGTCGATGTTCAGGCTGCGCTCGTGGGCCTCATCGATAATCAGTGTGTCGTAGCGGTCCAGGAAGCGGTCGTGCTGGATCTCGGCCAGCAGGATGCCGTCGGTCATCACCTTCACCCGGGAGCTTTCCGAGGTGTTGTCGGTAAAACGCACCTGATAGCCAATCTGCTGGCCAACCTGCTCACCCAGCTCCTCGGCAATGCGGCTGGAGACACTGCGGGCGGCAATACGGCGGGGCTGGGTATGCCCAATCAGGCCACGAATGCCCCGGCCCAGATTCAGGCAGATTTTCGGAATCTGGGTGGTCTTGCCCGAGCCGGTCTCGCCGGCAATGATCACCACCTGGTGCTTTTCAATGGCCTCGCTGATGTCGTCCACCCGGTCACTGACCGGCAGGCCTTCGGGAAAACGGGCGGGCTTGTGCCGGGCCTGGCGCAACCGGACCTTCTCTTTACCCCGCTCCAGCCAGTCAGCCATTTTAACCAGGTCTCTCTGGCCTGGTTTGCCTTTATGACGGCTGGCCGTGCGAATGATCCGCGCGGCTTCCTGCTGGTTGCAGGCATCCAGCTGGTTCATTATTTCGGCAACGGTGGCCTTGGGGGCGTCGGTGCGTTTTGTCGGGGCAGTGTCAGTCATTAATGATGCAGGGGCTCCTGGCTCAATGATGTCAACGATTGGGCTTTGCCCAGGCTTTCCGTGGCAAGGCGCGCCACAGTCTAGCGGGAAAACCGAACCTTAGAAACACGAAACCCCGCCGAAGCGGGGTCTCACGAGGGTATTGAACAGGCGAAGACTGTCCGGGGTCAGCCTTTGCTTTCCTTATTGGCCTCATCCCGCAGCTCCCGGCGCAGGATTTTGCCGACGTTGGTTTTCGGCAGCTCATCGCGGAATTCAAAATGCTTGGGCACCTTGTAGGCGGTCAGCCGCTCGCGGCAATACTCTTTAAGCTCGTTGGCACTCACGCCTTCCTTGTTGGCAACCACGTAGACCTTCACCGCTTCGCCACTCTTGGGATCGGCAATGCCCACGGCCGCACACTCCACGACATTGGGGTGGCTGATCACCACGTCTTCCACTTCGTTCGGGTACACGTTGAAGCCGGAGACAATGATCATGTCCTTCTTGCGGTCAACAATGCGCAGGTAACCGTCTTCCTGGATCAGGGCAATGTCACCGGTCTTGAAATAACCATCGTCGGTGAAGGACTTGCGGGTATCTTCCGGCCGCTGCCAGTAACCACGCATGACCTGTGGGCCTTTCACGCACAGCTCGCCAGGCTCACCGATGGAGGTTTCGTTGCCCTCGTCGTCCAGGGTTTTTACCAGTGTATTGGGCACCGGCAAGCCGATGGTACCGATCTGGATGGCGCTGGGCGGGTTGAAGGTCACCACCGGTGAGGTTTCGGTCAGGCCGTAGCCCTCACAAATTTCCGTGCCCGTCACGCGCTTCCAGGTTTTTGCGGTGTCGCTGGTCAGCGCCATGCCACCGGACGCGGTCAGCTTGAGACCGGAGAAATCCAGATCCTGGAAATCCTCGTTGTTGCACAGTGCCACAAACAGGGTATTGAGGCCCATGAATGCCGAGAACTTGTGATTCTTCAGTTCCTTGGCGAAGCCCGGAATGTCGCGCGGGTTGGGGATCAACACGTTATGGGCGCCGGCTTCCAGCATGATGCCGCAGTTCAGGGTAAACGAATAAATATGGTACAGCGGCAGGGGGGCGATGATGGTTTCTTCGCCGTCGACAATGAGGCCCTCAAGCATCGGGCGCACCTGGATGAGGTTGGCCATCAGGTTGGCGTGGGTCAGCATGGCACCCTTGGCCACACCGGTGGTGCCGCCAGTGTACTGGAGCACCGCCAGGTCATCCGCCTTGATTTCAACCGGCGTGAATTTTTCCTTTTCCCCGGCGGCCAGAACCGCCGGCAGCTTGTAGGCTCCCGGAATATTGAACGGTGGCACCATCTTTTTCAGGTACTTGATCGCTGCGTTCATCAGTGTGCGCTTGAACGGCGAGTGCATGTCGGCCACTTCGGTGACAATGACATGCTCTATGCTGGTGTTGGGCACCACCTTTTCAGCGTTTTCCGCCATGTTGGCCAGCACCACCAGGGCCCGCGCACCGGAGTCATTGAACTGATGCTCCATTTCCCGCTTGGTGTAAAGCGGGTTGGTGTTAACCACAATCAGGCCGGCCCGCATGGCACCGTAAACCACCACCGGGTACTGGCTGACGTTGGGCATTTGCACGGCAATACGGTCGCCGGGTTCCAGATCGGTGTGGTTCTGCAGCCAGGCGGCAAAATTACGGCTCTGAATGTCCAGGTCCCGATAGGTCAGGGTTGCGCCAACCGCGGAGAATGCAGGCTTGTCTGCATACTTTTTGACGGCCTGCTCAAGAACATCCACCATGTTTTTGTATTGTTTGAGGTCGACCTCGAGAGGTACGCCGGCGGGGTATTTATCTTGATAGAACTGCTTGAGATCCATCATGCTCTCCTGTCTGGTTAACGCTTTTGGGAGTGGACCGGACGGGCGCGGTGACTCCCTGATTATTATATTGTTCGAAGGTCTAATTGGTTAAAAAATCAACCCTACAAAGGTATCAACCTTTGAAGACGATCTGAGAATAGCAGTTTTATTCCTGATGAGGTAGTTTTCTGCCCAACCTTCTGTAACTTACATGAAACACAGCCAATTCGGAGCGGTTGATGAGCGATACTCTGGATATCCTGGAAAACATCACCTACCAGGAACTGAACGAAGGCGATTCCGCCACCTTTACCCGCACGCTCACCGAAGACGAGCTGGTGTTGTTTGCCGCTGTGTCGGGTGATGTGAACCCGGTGCACCTGGACTCCGAGTTTGCCGCTGAATCCATGTTCAAGGAGCGTATCGCCCATGGCATGTGGAGTGGTTCGCTGATTTCCGCCGCGCTGGCGACGGTCATGCCCGGGCCCGGCACCATTTATCTGGAGCAGAGCCTGGCCTTCAAGCGCCCTGTCAGGTTGGATGACACGCTGACCGTCACTCTTACCGTCGCCCGCAAGGAGCGCCGTAACCGGGTGGTATTCCAGTGCGAGGTGAGCAACCAGGCCGGTGACAAAGTGGTTACCGGTGAGGCAAAAGTGGTCGCCCCCACCGAAAAAATTTCCCTGCGCAAACCCAGGCTGCCGAAGATCACGATCGAAAACCGTTAACGGGTGTCAGCCTGCTTGACACTTATCCTCCCAGCCCGCTTGCGGAACCTCGGGACGGTCGTGCTAATGATCTGCGACGCCTTGTTTTCACTGGGAAATTGAGGGGCTGGCCCCGGGTTTGCGTAGAAATGGTTGGCGGGGAGCTTCCGGCCCCCGCCGGACACGCCGAGCCTTGCCGATGCCCTCACCCGCATCGGCTTTTTTTATGGGCACGGTTATTTGCTGAGCTCATGCATGGCCGATTCCAGGCCTTCGTTGGTCAACGGGTACATCTGGTCGTTGACCAGCTGACGCGTGATCGCCAATGAACCACCCGGGTTCCAGAAGGCCTCCGGCAAGGGGTTGAGCCAGACCACCTTGTCAAAATGATCGGTAATGCGCTGGAACCAGGTGGCACCGGCTTCCTCGTTCCAGTGTTCGATGGAGCCACCGGGGTGGGTGATTTCATAGGGCGCCATGGTGGCATCGCCCACGAAAATCACCTTGTAGTCCGGGCCGTAGGTATGAAGGATATCCCGGGTATCCACGGTTTCATTCATTCGCCGCAGATTGTGCTGCCACACGCTTTCATAGATGAAATTGTGGAAGTAGAAGTACTCCATGTGCTTGAACTCCAGCCGTGCGGCGGAGAACAGCTCTTCACACACCTGAACGTGCGGGTCCATGGACCCGCCCACATCGAAAAAGATCAGCACTTTGGCGGCGTTATGGCGCTCAGGCACCATTTTCAGGTCAAGGTAGCCGGCGTTTCTGGCTGTGGAGCGGATGGTGTCTTCCAGGTCCAGCTGGTCAGCTGCGCCCTCGCGGGCAAACTGGCGCAAACGGCGTAATGCCAGCTTGATGTTGCGAACCCCCAGCGTCACGCTGTCGTCCAGATCCCGAAACTCACGCTTCTCCCACACTTTCACCGCCCGACCCTGGCGACCGCCATCCTGGCCAATCCGGTAGCCCTCGGGGTTATAACCATAAGCACCGAAAGGCGAGGTACCGCCAGTGCCGATCCACTTGTTGCCGCCGGCATGCCGCTCTTTCTGCTCTTTCAGCCGCTCCTGGAAGGTTTTGATCAACTCTTCCAGGCCGCCGAGGGAGTCGATCTTCGCTTTTTCATCGGCGCTCAGATGCTTTTCGAACTCTTTGCGAAGCCACTCATCCGGGATGAGCGTTTCCAGCAGTTCATCCAGATCCTCGATACCCTGGAAATACACCTGAAAGGCACGGTCGAACTTGTCGAAGTGGCGTTCATCCTTGACCAGACACAGCCGGGCCAGGTAGTAAAATTCCTGGACATCGGCAAATGCCAGACGTTTTTGCAGGGCCTCCAGCAAATCCAGAAACTCCCGCAGACTCGCCGGCACGCCCACACGGCGAACCTCCAGAAAAAAGTCGATCAGCATAAAGCCAGCCTGTGCCCGGAATCAGTTTCGGCGACGGACCATGAACGCCAGTTTCTGCAGCAGGTGCACATCCTGCTCATTTTTCACCAGGGCCCCGTACAATGGCGGCAAGGCCGAGCTCTGGTCTTTGTCCTGCAGGGATTGGGCGGACAGTTCGTCTGCCATCAGCAGTTTGAGCCAGTCAATCAGCTCCGAGGTGGAGGGCTTTTTCTTCAGGCCCGGCACCTTGCGCACATCGAAAAAGACCTCCAGTGAATCCCGCACCAGCTGCTGTTGGATACCCGGAAAATGGACATCCACGATGTGTTGCATGGTGTCGTGGTCCGGGAAGCGAATGTAGTGGAAGAAACACCGGCGCAGGAAGGCATCCGGCAGTTCTTTTTCGTTATTGCTGGTAATCACCACCACCGGGCGGTGTTTGGCCCTGACTGTCTGCTGGGTCTCGTAGACAAAGAACTCCATGCGGTCGAGTTCCAACAGCAAATCATTGGGGAATTCGATATCCGCCTTGTCGATTTCATCGATCAGCAATACTACCGGCTCGTCGGCTTCAAAGGCTTCCCAGAGCTTACCTTTAACGATGTAGTTGCTGATATCGTGCACTCGCTCGTCACCGAGCTGGGAATCACGCAGACGGGAAACCGCATCGTACTCATACAGTCCCTGCTGGGCCTTGGTGGTGGACTTGATGTGCCAGGGAATCAGGCGCATGCCCAGGGCCTGCGCCATTTCTTCGGCCAACAGGGTTTTGCCGGTGCCAGGTTCACCCTTGATCAGCAACGGCCGCTGCAGGGAAATGGCCGCGTTCACGGCCATTTGCAGATCGTCGGTGGCGACGTAGTTGTCGGTACCGGTAAATTTCATCGGTTCGTATCCTGTCGGTTACTGTTTGCCATCGTCCTTGTTGTCGGGGTCCTCGTCTTCGCTTTCGTCCCTTTCGGGCCGGGCAGACTCTTCCTGGCCTTGTTCCGCGGACCTGTTCTCGTCAGCCTCGCCGGCGGCCTGTTCATCGAGCTTCTCGAATTCGCTCTCGTAATCCGGCAGGTCATCAAACTCCGACAGGTCGAAATCTTCCAGGCCGAACTCGTCCTCCTCCGGAATGTCCTCTTCGGTGAGCGAATCGTCAAAGGCCTTTTCTTCTTCCGGTTCTTCTTCCGGTTCTTCTTCCGGTTTCGGCTCCGGTTCTGATTCCGGCTCGGCTTCCGGTTCCGGCGTCAGCTCCGGTATTTCCTCTTCCGGGGTGTCCGGCTCCTCGGGCGCTTCCGGTTCCTTGTCCGGTTCCGCCTCTGGCTCGGGCTCGGGTTCCGGTTCCGGTTCTGGCTCCGGTTCAGGTTCAGGCTCAGGCTCGGGTTCGGGCTCGGGTTCGAGCTCAGGGTCTGCCTCGTTTTCCGGTTCGGGCTCCGGTTCAACAACCGGTGGGGTCTGTTCTTCCAGCTCCTCGGGTGGCAGGTCTTCCACGGTTTCCCTTTCAGCGGCGGCGGCTTTTTCCGCTTCCGCCTGGGCTTTTTTCTTGCGATAGGCGGCGAACACACCAAAACCCAGTGCGCCAGCTATCACCGCCCCGCCCGCGGCCACCATCCAGACCGGCAGGTCAAACACGCCCTGCTCTGGCTCCGACTCCTGAACCGGGGGTTCAGGTTCGGAAGCGGGTTCCGTCTCTGGCTTCGGAGCCGGTTCTGGTTCTGGTTCTGGTTCTGGTTCTGGTTCTGGTTCTGGCTCCGGCTCGGGTTCAGCGACAGGCTCGGGTTCCTGCGTTGTCTCAGGCTCACCAACCAGTTCAGGCGATTCCACCTGCTGACTCAGGTCCGGCACCATGGGTTCGGAAACCACCGGTACCGGGGTATCTTCACCAGGCACCTGAAAACTCGTGGTGGCACTGAACTTGCGCGAAAATGTTTCGGCTTTGGCGATCACTTCCACCGTGTACTCACCCGGCTCCGGCAACTGGCCGACCTCGTCACGGTAGACACCATCTTCCGGCGGCCCGTCTGGCTCCAGTTGTTTACGACCCTGTCGGCCATCACTGGCGGTGATGGCCAGGACAACCTCCATGACGCCAAGGAAGTCCGGATCCTGCAGTTTCTCGGAGTCTTCATAGAAAGCCACTTCCACCTGGAATGGCTCTTCTTCGGAGAATTCAGGGGGAATGTCGGCCACCGCCATGCGCATGTCGCTGACAACGGTCACGCGGCTGCCCTGGCCCAGGTCACCATCAAATGTCCATTCGCCGGGTTCGGGATCGCTGACAGTGATCAGGTTGTAGCCAGGTTCAACCGCCCAGCGGGCATTTTCGGGCAGGTTTTCGTTGGTAAAAGGATCCGAGCCGGGCGCGGAAAGCGCAAGCCGTGTGGCGTCACTGGAATCCCCGGCGGAGAAAATCAACGCAGTAAATTCCTCAACGCCTTCATCCACGGTGAAGCTCTGCCCTTCAAGGGGCAGTTGCTCCTGGGGCACGGCGGCGTTCAGGGCATTGGCAAAGGCAAGGTTAAGCGCCTCGGCGGATTGTGCCAGCCGAAAACTGCCGTCGGTCTCGCTCGCCAGCTTGCGCAGAAATTCAATATCGGCCAGTTCGGACAAGCCAACGGTGTGCACCGTGGCACCCTGCTGTTCCAGCCTGGGAATGACCTCGTCAAGTATGCGGTTTTCTTCAGCGAGGTCGGCTTCGTCATCACCGGGGAGGTCTACCTTGCCATCACTCAGTACGATCAGATGGGTGTTCTCGAGAGTGCCGCCGGATAACCAGTCGTCGGAGGCTTTTTCAATAGCCAGCCCCAGGTTGGTGTGCAGTGCCACGGAGTTGATCTGCTCCGACCCCTCAATCATACGCTCGCGCCAGGCGTCATCCACCCGGCCATGGGGGACAAGCATGTTGACGTACTGACCAAAGGTCCACAGCCCCGAGGTCGCCTGTTCCGGAAGCATCCTGGCGAGCAGGCGAACCGCCGGGCGGCGAAGGTTATCGGGATCCGTCTCTTTCATGGAGCCGGATATGTCAACCACCACACGCACATCCGCTTCCTGCGGCAGAGTCAGAGGTGGCGTGGTCTGGGCGCTGACGGCCACCGGCAGCGAGGCAGCCAGCAAGCACACCACCAGGCCGATACACTCAAGCTGTTTCTTCATTGCTACCCACCTTATCCGTTGTTATTGATTTGGGGATGTCGGGCTATTTCCGGGTCAGACGATACCGCACCAGATCCAGCAGCCAGACCAGCAGCATGACCACCGAGGCCACGGCAAAGTTGAACAGACCGTCGGCGGCGGCACGGGTGTCACCCAGCACCAGTTCATACCCGCTGAAGAGCCAGGCCGGGATCCACCAGCCCGCCACTTCCGGTGACTCCACCGGTGTCAGTAGCAATACCACCAGCACCGAAAGCAACAGGGTGCGGAGCCCGTAGAACGGCAAAAACCGGAATAGTGCCTTCATCATGTAGAAAAACAGGACAAAGCCCACACAGTAGGCTATCCAGAAAATGCCATAGGCCAAGGTTGTTTCGGTATCAAACATTACAAAACCCAGTGAATGATGTGTTCCTGCCAGTCTTCTTCCGGCACCTGATCTTCGCTGATCACCTTGCCCCGCACCGATACACCCGCCCGGTGCACGGAATCCGGGTCCCCGCTGCGCAACGGATGCCAGTCCGGCAAGGGCCGTCCTTCAGCCAGTGTCCGGTAGGCGCAGGTAGCCGGCAGCCAGGGATAATCAGCCACGGTCTCCGGTGTGAGGACAGTACAGCCGGGCACCTTCTGCAATCTCTGCGGATATACCGTACATCGGCAGCTATCGGTATTCATGAAGCGGCACGTCAGTTCCGTGTTGAAAACCTCGCCGGTGTCCTCGTCTTCCAGCTTGTGCAGACAGCACTGCCCGCAACCGTCACACAGGGATTCCCATTCCGCCTGCGACATTTCATTCAGCTTTTTCCGCTGCCAGAAGGGAATCTCGGCAATCATTGGCGCTGCTTCTCGATCTTGCGCTTGAAATCAACGATATAGGTTTCCTGCTCTTCGGGCATTTGCAGGTAAAAATCCTTTTCCGCCAGTGCCTCGAGCACTTCCTTGCCGGTGGTGCGCGCCAGTTTTTTCTCTGGCTCGAGCAGCAGGTCCATGGCGTGGGCCGGCTGGCCGAAAATGCTGCGCAGGCCTTCGGGCAGGTCGTCCCATTTCTGGCCACGGCGCACGTAGATGTAGGTGTCGGCTTTCTTGCTGCTTCGGAAGACCGAAACGAATTGACGATCTTTCATTGTTTCAGGGTTTCCTCAATATCGGCGCGCACCGGCTCCAACAGGGCCAGGCGCCAGCCTTCAAAAAATGGGTCATTTGCCAGGCTTTTCTGTTTGACGGCTTTTTCCAGCCGCTTTCTAGGCGCAAGAATTTCTATCGGAATATCATTATCTTCCGCCACTTTCTTAATGTACTTTTTTGCCGATCGGTAAATGCCCTGCTGCTCCCGGGTCAATGGCCCGGGGATAGGCTCGAGGCGGGAAAAGTCGGCTTTCCGGGCGTCACGAATCAGCGCCAGCACCTGCTCACCATAACGGCGCACAAAGCCACCAGGCACGCCCTGGACATCCTTCAATTCCGCCAGGGATCCGGGCTGGCGCTCCGCCACGGCAATCAACAGACCATCGTTAAGCACCCGGTTACGGGGCCGGTCGAGCCGGCGGCATTCGCCTTCGCGCCAGGCCACCAGGGCCTGTAGCACGCTTTGCTGTTCGGGGCTCAGAGTCCAGCCACCGCGCAGTTTCAGGTAATACTGGTCAAAGTCTTCGGTATCGGCGCCGTCTCCGGCGAAGCGTGCGGACTCTTCCTCCAGCGCCTGCTCCAGACCACGGGCCTGTAATCGCTCTTTTACCCATTGATACAAGGGCGCAAGAAAGCGGATGTCCTCCAGGGCGTAGCGTTGCTGTTCGGGGGTCAGCGGACGGGCCAGCCAGTCCGAGCGGGTGGCGGACTTGTCGAGGGTTTCGCCAAACAGGGATTCCACCAGACGCGCATAACCAACCGAGAATCCCGCGCCGGCCAGGGCCGCGCCCAGTTGCAGGTCCAGTACACCGGCCGGTGCCACATTCAGCCAGTGGCGGAACAATTCCAGGTCTTCACTCATGGCGTACAGCAGTTTCGGGCGCCGGGGATCGGCAAGAAGCTGGCGAAAGGGCTCCGATGCCGCCACCACATCCGGCTCCACCAGCCACAATTCTTCGCCGGCGCCCAATTGCACCAGGCCCGGAATGGGATAGAAGGTGGAGACCCGTTCAAACTCGGTATCCAGGGCCAGCGGCAGCTCCGGCGCCAGGCCAGTCAACCAGGTGTCCAGCGCCTCGGTGTTTTCCAGCCAACGTACCGTTTCAGGCGACGGTGGCACGGTCACGGCCGTATTGGTATCCATCATAAAAAGCCAGTTGTCTAATCGGCCAGGGGTTTGCGGCCGCGGAATGCGTGGGTCAGGGTGAAGCCGTCAACGTACCCCAGTTCGCCACCGACCGGTATGCCGTGGGCCAGGCGGGTGATGAGTACGTTTTTGCCATCCAGGCGGTCGGCAATGTAATGGGCCGTGGCTTCGCCTTCCACGGTGGGGTTGGTGGCCAGGATCATTTCCGTGACACCTTCCTCTTCCACTCGCCGGAGTAGCCGTTCAATGCCGATCTCTTCGGGGCCCACACCGTCTATCGGTGACAGATGGCCCATGAGCACGAAGTAACTGCCCTTGTAGTCACCGGCCTGTTCGATGGCCAGCAGGTCAGACGGGCTTTCCACCACACACAGGGTACCGTTGCGGCGTTCGGGTTTTTCACAGATCGGGCACAACTCGGTGTCGGCGAAGTTCTGGCAGCTGTCGCAGCGTCGGACACCTTCCATGGCGCGATTCAGTGAACCGGCCAGGCGAACACCGCCGGAACGCCCCCGCTCCAGCAGATGAAAAGCCATGCGCTGGGCGGTTTTCTGACCAACACCGGGCAGGCAACGCAGTGATTCCACCAACTCATCAACCAGCGGGCTGAACGCCATGCAGACTCCTCGAAAGACAGCAAAAAACGGTGTTAAAACGGCATCTTGAAGCCCGGAGGCATGCCCATGCCAGACATCATGCCTGACATTTTTTCTTTCTGATTGGCTTCCACCCGGCGCACGGCATCATTCACCGCAGCCGCCAGCAGGTCTTCGAGAATTTCTTTCTCTTCAGACAGCAGGGACGGGTCTATGTCCACCTTGCGCACGTCGTGCCGACCATTCATGGTGACTTTCACCAGCCCCGCGCCTGCTTCGCCGGTCACTTCGGCCTTGGCGATTTCTTCCTGGGCCTTTTGCATGTCTTCCTGCATCTGCTGGGCCTTTTTCATCAGATCGCCCATATTGTTCATCATGGCTCTATCTCCTGCCTGAATCTGCCGGGCGGATACTGTCTTCGATGACCCGCCCTTCAAATTGTTCAACAATGCGCTGCACCAACGGGTCCTGGCGAATGGCTTCTTCCGCAGCCTGTTGCCTGGCCTGGCGCTGGCGCTCTTCATAGGCGGCGGGGGTATTCGGCCCGGCTTCGCCCTGCTCTATCTTCAGTTTAATGGAGTCGCCAAAGTACGATCTCAAGGCGGCCAGGATTTTCTCTTCGTGCCGGGCGTTCAGCAGCCGCGCGTGGCCCTCGTCCATGGTCAGATGGATGCTGTCGCCATCCCGCCGCATGGACGAATGCCCGGCCAGGTTACCGGGCATGCCCTTGATACCAAGCTGGCGAAAATCCCGTTCCCAGACAAACTCTCCCCCGGCCTGTTCCTGAGCCGGAACTTCAGCCTCCGGAACTTGCGGCTCCGGCTTCCGCTCTGGGTCCGATCGGGGCGCCGGTTCCGGCCGGACTTCCGGTTCGGGAACCGGCTCAGGTTCTGGTGCGGGCTCTGGCTCCACCGCTACCCCCTGCTCAGGTGCCTGGGGCGCGGCGTCCGGCCCGGTATCCCACGGTGGAGGGTCCATTTCAGGCGTCGGTTCCGGCCCGGGCACTACCGCTTCCGGCTCTGTATTTGCCGGCGGTTCAGGCGACGCTTGCGGCGCTGGATCCGGAGCCTGGGCTGGTGCGGGGTCGGATTCGGCATCGGTGCCACTTTCCCGGCCGTGGTTGACGGAAGACACTGCCGGTGGCTCACGCCTGTCTGTGCCGGGCCGGAATGCCAGCATCCGCAACAGAGTCATTTCAAACCCCATGCGGGCATCCGGCGTGACCGCCAGGTCTTTACGGCCGATCAGCGCGGTCTGGTAGAACAGCTGGGCATCTTCGGCGCTGAGCTGACGGGCCAGGGTCTGAACCTGCGCCGCGTCACCCATGGCGTTATCGGCGCTGCCGGGGACCACTTGTTCCATGGTGACCCGATGGAACAGAGACAACATGTCCGACAGGATCACGCTGTAATCCGGCGCGAATTCGGAAATACGCTGAATTTCTGAAAGCAGGCCGGGGCCGTCACGCTCTACCAGGGCATTTACAATGCGCTCGATATCGCGCTGGTCAATGGTACCCAGCATGTTGCTGACATCACTGGCTGCCAGGTTCTGGTTGCCGAAGGCAATCGCCTGGTCGGTCAAACTCAGGGCATCGCGCATACTGCCGTCGGCGGCCCGGGCCAACAGCCACAATGCGGGGTCTTCAAACGGGACCTGTTCTTCTGTCAGTACATGGCGCAAATGGCTGACGATGTGCTCGGGCGTCATGCGCTTGAGATTGAACTGCAGGCAGCGGGACAACACCGTAACCGGCAGTTTTTGCGGGTCCGTGGTGGCCAGCAGGAATTTGACGTGCTCCGGTGGCTCTTCCAGCGTTTTCAGAAAGGCGTTGAACGACTGGTTGGTGAGCATGTGCACCTCGTCGATCAGGTACACCTTGTAGCGGCCACGGGTCGGTGAATACTGAACGTTGTCGGTGAGTTCACGCATGTCGTCCACACCGGTGCGCGAAGCAGCGTCGATCTCGATCAGGTCAACGAACCGTCCTTCCAGAATCTCCCGGCAGCTGTCGCACTCACCGCAGGGATTGGGTGTGATGCCGGTTTCACAGTTCAGGCAACGTGCCAGCAGTCGGCCGATGGTGGTTTTACCCACACCCCGGGTACCGGTAAACAGGTACGCATGGTGCAACCGTTCATGTTCGAGAGCATGAACCAGCGCCTGGAGCACATGCTCCTGACCAACCATGTCTTCGAAAGTACGGGGGCGCCATTTTCTGGCTAAAACCTGATAGCTCATAGTCCGTCAACTGCCGTGAAAAATGGGCCCAACTTTAGCACGGACCGGACACAGACAGAAGTTAGTAAGACGAATGAAGACAAGGGATCGGAAGGGGGAAGTCTGGGGGTGACCCCACCAGCAATCCTCCGGCACACAAATCCACCGCTGCGGCTGCTCCCTTCCGGGCCTGACCGGGTTCACGGTTTCATGTTGCGGAGGCACCAATGGGGCCACCATAACGGCGTTTCAGGATTTTTCCCTGAAAGCGGCGCGCATAGTAACAGAAGGTTTCAGACTCTACAACGCTTTACAGTGGCAGTGGCACTTCGTCCTGCCGGAACCAGCAGGCAATGCTGAAGCGGGTCCGGTTGGCCGGCAGCACCTCGTGCGGTACTTCCTCACTGAGAAACAGCACGGCGCGGCCAGCGGTTGGTCGCACCATTCCCACGGCCTGCTGGTGATCCTGGCTGTCGAAAACCCGGAGCTCACCGCCATCTTCCAGCCCCCAGTTCTCGTTCAGGTACAACACCAGGCTGACCACCCGCGACGCCCTGCCCCGGAAACTGTCCAGATGCCTTTTGTAGAAATCACCAGGCTGATAGGTGGCGTAATGCGCTTCGAACCTTTTGAGGTTCAGGAACAGGCGGCGATTCAACCCGTCACGCAGCGCATCCAGAAAGGTGAACAGCATGGCCTGGGCCTCGGTGAAACCTTCCAGCCAGGCAATCCTGTCGCGGCGCACGCTGCGGTCTTTCACCAGATCAGTCCCACGCCCGATACCGGCACGGGCCATGGCCTCGGTCTGGTGCAGGATCGCCACTTCGTTCGCCAGTGCCGGCAGCAGTCCGGCGGGCAGGTAGTCGTTCAGATCCAACTCCAGCCAGCCTTTCTCGCCAAGACCTTCGGCCAGGGAATCGAGCCATTCTTCGGCCAGGGGCATGGTTGCGGCACCCGAAGGCCCGGAAACGCCCGCCCCGGTACCAGCGGCCCTGTCCAGTTGCTCGCTGGCCGATGCCAGCAGGGGATCAGGCAGGGGAACGATAACGGCTTTGGCATTGTTGGATTGCATTGGCGGGTCTCCGGAATTTTGGGCTATTGTAAATTCAAATGCGCCCGTCCGGCGGTTTTTCTTCACACTGCCGCTAAGCAAATACACGTAAGGACAGCCCGATGCTCAAGGACCCAGGCATCATCAGTTACGGTCTGGCCGCCGCTCTTTACGCCATGCTTTCGGCCATGGTGGCGGCCCGCTATCTACGGCGGAATATTGACCGTGTATTACTGATCGCAGCCGTGATCAGTTGCCTTTGGGCTCTGGTGCTGGCCCTGCAGCCGCTGACCGGCCAGGCAAACTTCACGCTTCGCTATCTGCTGGAAGTACTGCGCGATGGCGCCTGGATTCTGCTGCTGGTGGCCATACTTCGCACGGCCGCCAACCAGATGCCAACCGGCAACCGTGTCCGTCGCATCGCCCTTATTGGGCTGGTCACACTGGCTTCAGCCCTGGCCATACTGGCGGTTCTCGAGTGGCTGATCACCCACGGCCTGGTGAATGGTAAAGGACGTTTGATCGGCCAGATTGCCCTCTCCCTGCTGGCCCTGTCCCTGGTGGAACAGATCTGGCGCAATTCCCCAAGTTTTGGCCGCTCCGCGCTGAAATACCTGTGCATCGGCGTGGCGTCTATCTTTGCCTACGATTTTCTGATGTATGCCGATGCGCTGTTATTCGGGCGCATTGCCGACCCTTTCTGGCAGGCCAGGGGTCTGGTGAATGCCGCACTGGTCCCCCTGTTTGCCGTGAACATCATCAATACCCGTCGCCAGCCGGTGGATTTCCGGCTATCCCGCACAGCGGCGTTCCACGCGGGCACGCTGGTTCTCGGTGGCGGTTATCTGTTGTTTCTGGCCATCGGCGGCTACTACGTGCGGGTTCTGGGCGGTGACTGGGGCGAGGCACTGCAGGTGGTCTTCATCAGCATTGCCCTGGTGTTCCTGATCACGGTTCTGGTCTCGCGCCGGGTACGGGCCCGCATGATGGTGTTCATCGGCCAGAACTTTTTTGATTACAAATACGACTACCGGGAAGAGTGGCTGAAGATGACCCGGGAGTTGGCCAACCTGGAACAGGGCCCGCCCCTGGCTGAGCGGGCGATCAGCATCCTGGCCGGGCTGGTGGAAAGCAGCCGGGGCGCGCTCTGGCTGAAAGATGACACAAACCATTATGCGCTGAAAGCGACCCTGAACCTGGAAGCCCGAAAGTATGGCAACCTCGACGCCCACGGTCCCCTGGCCACCTATTTCCAGCAACATGAATGGATTATCGACCTGGGGGAATACCGGGCAGACCCCGCCCGGTACGATTTTCTGGAGCTGCCCGAAACCATTGAAGCATTCGAGCGCCCATGGCTGTTGATTCCCCTTTACCTGGGTAATGACCTTTACGGGATTGCACTGATCAGCGCCCCGGATACCCGGGTTGATCTCAACTGGGAGAATTTTGACCTGATCAAGGTAGTGGCCCGCCAGGCATGCAACCTCCTGGCCCAGGAGGATGCGCAGAACCGTTTGTTGCAGGCAAGACAGTTCGAGGCGGTCAACAAGGTGTCGGCGTTCATGGTCCACGATTTGAAAACACTGATCGCCCAGCTGTCGTTGCTGGTAAAGAACGCGCCCCGGCACCGGGACAACCCGGAGTTCATCAATGACATGATCACCACCACCGATCACGCGGTGCGCAAGATGTCCAACCTGCTGGAACACCTGCAAAACCCGAATGGAAAAGAACCGGCACCACGCACGCAGACCGATCTGGTAACCGTGTTGCATGAGCTGCTGGAACGGTCCGGCAAACACCAACCGGCGCCCCGACTGGTGGAATACCCCGAACGCCTGCTGCTGTGCGCCAACGCGGAAAAGCTGCGAGCCGCCCTGGAGCACCTGATCCGGAACGCCCAGGATGCAACCCCGGCCGATGGCGAGGTTACCCTGAGCCTGAAAGTATCCCCGGAACAGGCGGTGCTGTTTATCCAGGACAGCGGGTGCGGCATGAGCGACGACTTCATCCGTGACCGGCCGTTTATCGATCCCTACGATCTTGAGTCGATCCGCATGGAGCTGCTCGGAGAAGAGCCGGAACTGGATCGGAAGAAACGGCCCGCCCCCGGTAGCCGTGCGACACCGCAGGACAGGATTCCAACACTGGAACCGGAACAGGCCACGACGGTTTCCGAGCGGCAATGGCGCTCGGTAGCCGGCAGCCTGGAGCGTATTGCCAGTGCGCTGGAACGAATCGAATCCCGCCTGTCGGTACGGGATTCGGAGACTTTGTGATCCAATCGCGACCGGTCAGATCACGAACAGCGCTGAAAACTCGGAGACCGGAGTGTCTTCCAGGGCCTTCTGGTCACGACACAACTCGAAAATGGTGTCACAGCGATGCGCCGGGAACCGGGTTGCCAGATTGGCCCGGAACTTGTCTTCCAGCAGCGGAATCCCCTCTTCCCGACGGCGCCGGTGGCCAATCGGGTATTCCACGGCCACCTTGTCGGTACTGGAACCGTCCTTGAAAAACACCTGAATGGCGTTGGCGATCGAGCGCTTGTCTTCTTCCAGATATTCCCGGGTGTAACGCTCGTCTTCCACCACTTCCATCTTGTCGCGCAGCTCGTCGATTTCCGGATGGGCGTTGTGAAAGCCGTCTTCGTAATGCTCGGCGGTCAGGCTACCGAAGATCAGCGGTACGGCAGTCATGTATTGCAGGCAGTGGTCCCGGTCCGCCGGGTTGGCCAGTTTGCCCACCTTGGAGATGATACGAATGGCGGATTCGTGGGTGGTGATCACGATTTTGTCGATATCCGCCAACCGGTCCTTCACCTCCGGGTGCAACGTTACCGCAGCCTCGGCGGCAGTCTGGGCGTGGAACTCGGCCGGGAAGGAAATCTTGAACAGCACGTTTTCCATCACGTAGCTGCCAAACGGCTGCGGCAGCGAGAACCGACGCTGGTCTTCCGGCTTGAGTTTCTGGTCCTTGTTGGTCTTGCTGAACAGCACGTCATAGAAGCCCCACTGGGGCGCGGTCAACACGCCGGGAATGCCCATTTCCCCGCGCATGGCCATATCCGCCAGTCTTACCCCCCGGCTGCTGGCATCACCGGCAGCCCAGGATTTCCGGGAACCGGCGTTGGGGGCATGGCGATAGGTACGCAGGGCCTGGCCATCCACCCAGGCATGGGAGAGCGCCGACAGCATCTGCTCCCGGTTGGCGCCCATCAGCTTGGCGGCCACGGCGGTGGAGGCGACTTTCACCAGCACCACGTGGTCCAGACCCACCCGGTTGAAGGAGTTCTCCAGCGCCAGCACGCCCTGAATTTCGTGGGCCATGATCATGGCTTCCAGCACGTCTTTCATCACCAGCGGCGATTTGCCCTCGGCGATGCGCTTCTGGGACAGGTGGTCGGCCACCGCCAGGATCGCGCCCAGGTTGTCGGAAGGGTGGCCCCACTCGGCCGCCAGCCAGGTGTCGTTGTAGTCCAGCCAGCGCACGATACAGCCAATGTCCCAGGCGGCTTTCACCGGATCCAGCCGGAAGGGCGTACCCGGCACGCGCGCACCATTGGGCACCGTGGTGCCTTCCACCAGTGGCCCCAGATGCTTGGTACATTCGGGAAAACGCAACGCCAGCAGGCCGCAGCCCAGGGTGTCGATCAGGCAGTTGCGGGCAGTGTTCCAGGCCTCATCGCTGTCGATCCGGTAATTCAGCACGTAGTCTGCAATCTGCTGCAGTACGTCGTCGTAATCCGGGCGTTCGTTGACATCAAAGGTTGCTGACATAGCTGGCCTCCTTTCGGACGCATTGGAAACAAAAAAGCCCCTGGCGACTCCCCTTCTATCAAAAGATAGTCGGTTTGTGGCTCAGGGGCACAATCGGTCACAGCCAACCGATTCAATTACTCAGAAGGTATCGCCGGGCACCCGAACGTTACCTTCCATAATGATCCGTGCACTGCGGCTCATGATCGCCTTGGTGGCCGTCCATTCGCCGTTCACCTGCGAGGCTTCGGCACCCACACGCAGTGTGCCGGAGGGGTGGCCAAAGGTCACATGCTTGCGCTCGCCACCACCGGCGGCCAGGTTCACCAGCGTTCCGGGTACCGCAGAGGCAGTGGCAATGGCCACTGCGGCGGTGCCCATCATGGCATGGTGCAGTTTGCCCATGGACAGCGCCCGCACCAGTACGTCCACGTCGTCCGGCGTAATGGTTTTACCGCTGGACGCCACATACTCCACCGGCTTGGCGACAAACGCCACTTTCGGGGTGTGCTGGCGATTGGCGGCCTCACTGATGTCCTTGATCAGGCCCATTTTCACGGCACCGTGGGCACGGATGGTTTCGAACATTTCCAGCGCTTTCGGATCGCTGTTGATGTCTTCCTGCAATTCGGTGCCCTTGTAGCCAATGTCCTCGGCGTTAAGGAAGATGGTGGGAATGCCGGCATTGATTATGGAAGCTTTCAGGGTGCCAACGCCCGGGACTTCCAGGTCGTCCACCACGTTGCCGGTGGGGAACATGGCGCCGTCGCCATCGGCCGGGTCCATGAATTCCACTTCGATCTCGGCCGCCGGGAAGGTCACCCCGTCCAGCTCGAAATCGCCGGTTTCCTGGACTTCACCATCGGTAATGGGCACGTGTGCCACGATGGTTTTCTTGATGTTGGCCTGCCAGATGCGCACGGTGCAGACGCCGTTTTCCGGAATCCGCTCTTTCGGCACAAAGCCGCCATGAATGGCAAAGGCGCCAACGGCGGCAGTCAGGTTGCCACAGTTACCGCTCCAGTCCACAAACGGCTTATCGATGGACACCTGGCCGAACAGGTAATCCACGTCGTGATCCGGCTGGGTTGGCTCGGCCAGGATCACCGATTTACTGGTGCTGGAGGTGGCGTTACCCAGGCCGTCGATCTGCTTCTGGTAGGGATCGGGGCTGCCGATCACCCGCAGCAGCAGCTTGTCGCGGGCCTCGCCCGGCACCTGGCACGGCTCCGGGAGATCCTGCAGGCGGAAAAACACGCCCTTACTGGTACCGCCACGCATGTAGGTGGCGGGTACTTTGATTTGCTTCGGGAAACTCATGGGAATGCCTCTGTTTTAAAGCATTTTTTTTGCCACGGAATCCACGGAAACCACGGAAGGAAAAGACAAAAACAAAGACATTTTTAGCCACGAAACCCACGAAAGAACACGAAATGAAAAACAGCTTTAATGCTTTTTTTCGTGGATTTAGTGGGTTTCGTGGCCAATCCTCAATCTTTTTGTCTTTTCTTTTTTCCGTATTCTTCCGTGGATTCCGTGGCCAATTAAGCCCTTAAGCCGCGCCTTCGGCTTCCAGGAAGTCCTGGGCGAAGCGCTGCAGTACACCACCGGCGGAGTAGATATTCAGCTCCGCTTCGGTGTCCAGGCGACAAATCACCGGTACTTCCACGCTCTCGCCGTTCTTGCGATGAATCACCAGGGTCAGTTCGGCGCCCGGCGCGATCTCACCCTTCACATCGAAAGTCTCGGTGCCGTCGATGTTGTAGGTGTGGCGGGTTTCGCCTTCCCTGAACTGCAGCGGCAGTACGCCCATGCCCACCAGGTTGGTGCGGTGGATACGCTCGAAGCCTTCGGCCACGATCACTTCCACACCCGCCAGGCGAACGCCCTTGGCGGCCCAGTCACGGGATGAGCCCTGGCCGTAGTCGGCACCGGCAACGATGATCAGCGGCTGTTTGCGGTCCATGTAGGTTTCGATCACGTCCCACATGCGCTTCACGTCGCCTTCCGGCTCCAGGCGCGCCAGGGAGCCCTGGATGATCTCGCCGTTTTCGTCCCGAACCATTTCGTTCAGCAGTTTCGGGTTGGCCAGAGTCGCGCGCTGGGCAGTCAGGTGATCGCCCCGGTGGGTTGCGTAGGAGTTAAAGTCCTCCTCCGGCAGGCCCATCTTGTGCAGGTACTCACCGGCTGCCGAGTCCATCATGATGGCGTTGGACGGCGACAGGTGGTCGGTGGTGATGTTGTCACCCAGCACCGCCAGCGGACGCATGCCGGTCATGGTGCGCTCGGCCGCCAGTGCACCTTCCCAGTACGGCGGGCGACGGATGTAGGTGGACATCGGGCGCCAGTCGTACAGCGGGCTTTCGGCCTGCTCAGCTTCGTCCAGGTTGAACATCGGGATGTAGACGGACTTGAACTGCTCCGGCTTCACGAACTCACCCACGATGCGGTCGATTTCCTCGTCGGACGGCCAGATGTCCTTGAGGGTCACCGGATTGCCATCCTTGTCATACGCCAGGGCATCCTGCTCGATATCGAAGCGGATGGTGCCGGCAATGGCGTAGGCCACGACCAGCGGCGGCGAGGCCAGGAACGCCTGCTTGGCGTAGGGGTGAATCCGGCCGTCGAAGTTACGGTTACCGGAAAGCACGGCTGTGGAGTACAGGTCGCGGTCGATGATTTCCTGCTGGATTTTCGGGTCCAGCGCGCCGGACATACCGTTACAGGTGGTGCAGGCATAAGCCACGATGCCAAAGCCGAGCTTTTCCAGCTCCGGCAGCAGGCCGGCTTCTTCCAGGTATAGGCGCGCCACCTTGGAACCCGGCGCGAAAGAGGATTTCACCCAGGGCTTGCGGATCAGGCCCAGCTCGTTGGCTTTCTTGGCCAGCAGGCCGGCGGCCACCACGTTACGCGGGTTGGAGGTGTTGGTGCAGGAAGTGATGGCGGCGATGATCACCGCGCCGTCCGGCATCAGACCCTTCTTCTCTTCTTCCAGCGCCTTGTCCAGATTCACGGCAATGCCCTGGTCGTGCAGATCAGAGGTGGCCACACGGCGGTGCGGGTTGGACGGACCAGCCACGTTGCGCACCACGGTGGAGAGATCAAATTCCAGCACGCGCTCGTACTCGGCGCCGGTCATCTGGTCGGCCCACAGGCCGGTTTCCTTGGCGTACTTCTCGACCAGGTCCACCTGCTCCGGCTCACGACCGGTCAGCTTCAGGTAGTCGGTGGTCTGCTCGTCGATGTAGAACATCGCGGCGGTGGCACCGTACTCCGGTGTCATGTTGGAGATGGTGGCACGGTCGCCGATGGTCAGGCTGGAAGCACCTTCACCGAAGAATTCGAGGTAGGCGCCAACCACGCGCTCTTTGCGCAGGAATTCGGTAATGGCCAGGACGATGTCGGTGGCGGTGATGCCCGGCTGGCGTTCGCCGGTCAGTTTCACACCCACGATGTCCGGCAGGCGCATCATGGAGGGCTGGCCGAGCATAACGGTTTCGGCTTCCAGGCCGCCCACACCCACGGCGATAACGCCCAGGGCATCAATGTGCGGGGTGTGGCTGTCGGTGCCCACACAGGTGTCCGGGAAGGCAATCTGATGGCCATCTTCGTCCGGACGGTGCTGGATAACGGGAGACATCTTTTCCAGGTTGATCTGGTGCATGATGCCGTTACCGGCCGGAATCACGTCCACGTTCTTGAACGCGGTGCGGGTCCAGTCGATAAAGTGAAAACGGTCTTCGTTACGGCGGTCTTCAATGGCGCGGTTCTGGTCAAACGCGTCTTCTTCAAAACCGGCGTGTTCCACGGCCAGGGAGTGGTCCACGATCAGCTGGGTGGGAACAACGGGGTTTACCTTGGCGGGATCGCCGCCTTTTTCGGCAATGGCGTCACGCAGGCCGGCCAGGTCAACCAGTGCGGTCTGGCCCAGGATGTCGTGACACACAACGCGCGCGGGATACCAGGGGAAATCCTTCTCGCGCTTGCGCTCAATAAGCTGCTTGAGTGAATCAGTCAGAGACTCCGCATCGCAACGGCGAACCAGCTGTTCCGCCAGGATTTTGGAGGTGTATGGCAGTTTGTCGTAAGAACCCGGCTGGATTTCTTCCACCGCCTGGCGGGTATCGTAGTATTCCAGGCTGGTGCCCGGGAGGGATTTTCTGTACTGAGTATTCATGGTTTAGAAATCTCTTGGAAGGCTTAATTTGCCACGGAATCCACAGGGGATGCGGATTCCGTGGCTAAAAGAACGTCTTAAGAACGCTCGTCAATCGGCTGCCATTCCGCGTGGTCCGGGCCGGTGTAGTCGGCGCTCGGGCGGATGATGCGGTTGTTGGCGCGCTGCTCTTTCACGTGGGCAGTCCAGCCGGATACACGGGACATCACGAAGATGGGTGTAAACAGCTGGGTCGGGATGCCCATGAAGTGATAGGCAGAAGCGTGGAAGAAGTCGGCGTTACAGAACAGCTTCTTCTCGCGCCACATGACTTCCTCGCAGCGAACGGAAACCGGGTACAGCACGGTGTCGCCCACTTCCTGGGACAGCTTCTCGGCCCACTTCTTGATGATGGCGTTGCGCGGATCGGATTCGCTGTAGATCGCGTGGCCGAAGCCCATGATCTTTTCCTTGCGCTCCAGCATGCCCATCAGGCCTTCTTCGGCCTCTTCCGGGCTGTTGAACTTCTGGATCAGCTCCATGGCCATTTCGTTGGCGCCGCCGTGCAGCGGGCCACGCAGGGAGCCAATGGCGCCGGTCACGCAGCTGTGGATGTCAGACAGGGTGGAAGCACACACGCGAGCGGTGAAGGTAGAGGCGTTGAACTCGTGCTCCGCGTACAGGATCAGGGATACGTTCATCACCTGCTCGTGCAGCTCGTTCGGCTTCTTGCCGTGCAGCAGCTCGAGGAACACGCCGCCGATGGAATCACACTCAGTGTTGGCGGTATCGATACGCACGCCTTCGTTGGCGAAGCGGTACCAGTAGGTAATGATGGCCGGGAATACCGCCAGCATACGGTCGATCTTGTCGTCCTGCTGGCTGAAATCTTCCTCGGTTTCCAGGTTACCCAGCATGGAGCAACCGGTACGCATCACGTCCATCGGATGGGCGTTTTTGGGAATCTGCTCCAGAACGGTACGCAGGGCTTCCGGCAGCTCGCGGTTCGCCTTCAGCTTTGCCTTGTACTCGTCCAGTTCCTGACGGTTCGGCAGTTTGCCGCGCAGCAGCAGGTAAGCCACTTCTTCGAACTGGGCATTGTCAGCCAGTACGTTGATGTCATATCCACGGTAGGTCAGGCCGGCACCGGTTTTACCCACGGTACACAGGGCCGTTTCACCAGCTACCTGGCCACGCAGACCAGCACCACCGAGTTTTTTTGCTTCAGCCATGATCATCTCCCATTAATGCAGTTTTTGGTGTTGTTAAAGTTGGCTTGGGTTTGGTTACCAGGGGTGCCCTCTGCGGAGCCTCCCCCTTTCATCGGTTCAGTCTTTTTTCTGGGCGAACAGTTCGTCCAGTTTCTGCTCGAAATCGTGGTAATTCAGGAAATCGTACAATTCTGCACGGGTCTGCATCATGTCAACCACGTCTTTCTGGTCACCCTTGTCCAGAATGCTCTGGTACACGGTCAAAGCCGCCTTGTTCATGGCGCGGAACGCGCTCAGCGGGTACAGAACCATGGAGGCACCGGCTTCGGCCAGTTCCTTCTTGTTGTACAGCGGAGTGGCACCGAATTCGGTGATGTTGGCCAGCAGGGGGGCATCGATGGCTTCGGCGAACGCCTTGTAGTCAGACAGTTCGTGCACGGCTTCGGCAAAGATGCCGTCGGCACCGGCTTCGATACAGGCCTTGGCGCGATCAATGGCGGCTTCCAGGCCTTCTTTCTGGAACGCATCGGTGCGGGCCATGATGAAGAAGTCTTTGTCTTCACGGGCGTCGGCGGCCGCCTTCACGCGATCAACCATTTCTTCCTTGGAAACGATTTCCTTGTTCGGGCGGTGACCACAGCGCTTCTGGGCAACCTGGTCTTCAATATGAACGGCAGCGGCACCGGCACGCTCCATTTCACGGATGGTGCGGGCGATGTTGAAGGCGCCGCCCCAGCCGGTATCGATATCCACCAGCAGCGGCAGATCGGTCGCCGCGCAGATACGACGCACGTCTTCGACCACGTCGTTCATGGTGGTCATGCCCAGGTCCGGCAGGCCGTAGGAGGCGTTAGCCACACCACCACCGGACAGGTAAATGGCCTGGTGCCCGACACGCTCGGCCATCATGGCAGAGTAGGCATTAATGGTGCCGACAATCTGCAGCGGCTGGTTTTCCTGCAGGGCTTTGCGGAAACGCGCGCCCGGAGACAGTTTGTTCGCCATGGTTTATTACCTCCCAAGTAAATGGTTAACCTAAATGGTTAAAACGCCTTCTTTGAATTTTTTCTCGATGTTCTGGCGGGCGGCGTTGATGTGCCGCTTCATCAGAAATTCCGCGAGTTCACCGTCGCGCCGGGCCAGGGCCTCGACAATATGACGGTGTTCGCCCAGTGCCATGTGTGGCCGGCCCGCCGAGGTGCTCAGGCGGTAGCGGTACATGCGCACCATGTAATACAGATCGCCCAACAGCATCTGGGCCAGTTTGGTGTTGCGGCTGCCGGTGGCAATGCGGTGATGAAAGTCGTAGTCACCCTCGGCCTGGTAATAGGCCTGGCCTTTTACCTCTTCAATCATTTTCTCGTGGCTATCGAGGGTAATCTGAAGATCCCGGATTTCCTGATCGGTCATCCGCTCGGCGGCCTGGCGGGCAGCCAGCCCCTCCATCACTTCGCGAATACGGTACAGCTCCATCAGCTCCTCGGCGCTGACCGACACCACTTTCACACCGGCATGGGGCCGGCGCACCAGAAGCCCACGGGACTCCAGACGCCCCAGTGCCTCGCGCAGCGGGCCACGGGTCAGGTTAAAGCGGGTGCACAGCTCCAGTTCGCCGATTTTCTCGCCGGGAGCCAGCTCGCCGGTGACAATCGCCGTTTGCAGACAATCAAAGGCTTCGTCTGCGCGGGTGGAAGATGGAGTGAAGGGTTGGTTCATAAAGTTGTCAACAATTCGTCCTGTAATAGATCGAAAATTACTCGCCCATCATCCGATTGTCAACAATATGCAAATCCCGATTGGACCATTTGCTAACAATAGAGGTGCGATAACCAACAAAAGCCCCTGCCCCTCCCACTGGACAGGCATCTCCGGTAAACTGCGTAAATTCAGTAACGACGAATCAAAAACCAAGGACTCTTACATGATCAGGAAGTGTCTGTTCCCTGTTGCCGGCTACGGCACCCGTTTTCTGCCCGCTACCAAGGCCATGCCCAAGGAAATCCTGCCTATTGTTAACAAGCCCCTGGTGCAATACGGCGTTGAGGAAGCGGCGGAAGCCGGCATTCACGAATTCGGTTTTGTGACCGGCCGGGGCAAGCGTGCGATCGAAGATCACTTTGACATCAGTTATGAGCTTGAGCACCAGATTGATGGCACCGGCAAGGAAGGCCTTCTGACCTCCATCCGCGAACTGATCGACAACAACACCTTCGCCTTCACTCGTCAGAACGAAATGAAAGGCCTGGGCCATGCCATCCTCACCGGCCGTAACCTGATGGGCGACAGCCCGTTCGCGGTCGTGCTGGCAGACGACTTCTGCGTGGCGCCGGAGGGGGAAGACGGTGTTCTGACACAAATGGTGAAACTGTATAACCAGTTCCGCTGCTCCATTGTCGCGATTGAAGAAGTACCTGAAAATGAAACCCACAAATACGGCGTGATTGCCGGCGAGTCCATGAAAGACGGCCTGTACCGGATCACCGACATGGTGGAGAAACCGGCCCCGGAAGACGCGCCCAGCAACCTGGCGATCATTGGCCGCTACATCCTGACACCGGATATTTTCGACATCATCGAAAACACGCCGCCGGGCAAAAATGGTGAGGTTCAGATCACCGACGCCCTGCTTGAACAGGCGAAAAACGGCTGCGTGCTCGCTTACCAGTTCAAGGGACAGCGGTTTGACTGCGGTAGCATTGACGGCTTTGTGGAAGCCACCAATTACGTCTATGAGAATGTTTACAAGAAAGGCAAATAAGAGAGGCCTTTTCAGCGCCTGAGCAACTGCAACACCATGCGCCGGTTATCGCTGTCACTGCGGCGGAACCGGCGTAACAGTTCCGTTTCCTCCTCGGTCAGCCTGACCCGATCAATTTCCTGCTCCAGCTCGCTGAGCGCCACCGACAGATCATCACTGCGACTGAATGCCAGCCCGGGCAATTCCAGCTGCCCGGTTTCCACATCGGCATCCACGTCGAGCAGGTATTCAAGGGGTGTATCCGTCTTCAGGCACAGGTCCAGCAACTCACCCACACCGGGATAAGTTCGCTGGCGGGCGTCCAGCGCCTCCCAGCTACGCACCTGCGCTTCATCCACTGCGCACATCTCGGCCACATCCGCTACCGATAAGCGGGAGATTTCCCGAACCCGGCGCAAACGGCGATTGAAAAACTGCAGATAGCGCATGCTGCAAAGTCCCTGTTGAAGTCGCTCGACGGAAAGTGAATGAGGCTATCCTACACCCTGCGCGCCACTTGATCAGCCGCCTGTAAAAATTTCCACGCCAACAGTTGACCACCCCAGCCGAAATCCGTATATTTCCACCCCGTTGAAACACAGGACCATAGCTCAGTTGGTTAGAGCGCTGCCTTGACATGGCAGAGGTCGGCAGTTCGAATCTGCCTGGTCCTACCAGAATTTGTGAGAGAAGCCAGCCACTTACGGGAAACCGCAAAGAGCTGGCTTTTTTCGTTTGGCAACGACCGTCAAACCGGGTTCATGAACGCCTCGACAAAGCACTGATAATCCCGCTCCACACACTCACTGTAGTGTATGGCGATGGCCTGAATGAGGCGGGCAAACTCACCTTCACGCTTGAAAGTCAGACGGGCGAGGGTTTCCTCGAACAGGAAGGCATTTTCAGGATTCAGGCAGCGGCTGGCGCGCTTGTGTTCGGTAGCCAGCACTTCCCCCCAGGTTGTGGCCATTTTCTTCAGATGACCTTTCTTGGTGAGCCGGGTGGTGTCGAAGTCGTCCTTGAACGGAGAACGTTCACGCACGGAAAATACCTTGCCATCCAGCTCCAGCCAGCCGAGGTACTGGTCCGGATGTTCGGCCAGGGCTCGGAACGCCTGGGCATGCCGCTCACCCTCGTTCGGGTAGGCGTTGCGGTAGGCTTCCCGCTCTTCTTCCGACATGGCCAGCAACAGGGCCGGGCCGCCCTGCTCCTTGATGTCCAGAATGATATCGTCCTCCGCGTTATTCTCCCCGTCTTCGATCAAAGCGTAATAGCGTAAGGTGCCAAACGAACCGGTGCCGGCGCCTAACCGGCGAGCCACATCCTTGAGCTGGAAAACCCCGTTGCCCGCTTCCTCCCTGGCGGCACGATAGGTGTCGAAAGCCTCGATAAAACGTTTGCGTCCCTGTGGTGACAGACGACGTAATTCAGACAGGCTTGTCTCAAAGACCCGCTTACCGTTTTTCTGGACACGGGTCCACTTGCCCAGCATTTGGTCCCGGCCTTTCTTTTTATCCACTTTTTTCAGGAATTTTTTAAGCGGCTTTTCAGCGGTTTTCCGGGTGAAATGCACCTCCTTGTCCAGGTCGTTTTCCTGATAGCTGGTGGCGGCGGACAAATAGGCTTCCGCCATGACCTCCAGCGCATCCAGGCAGTCAGAATCCTCAAAGTGACCGTTGGCCCGGGTGTCCAGTACAAGGCTGACAGCCAGCCGCCAAAGGTCATACTGGTAGTCGCTGACCACGGCATCGTCAAAATCATCCAGCCCGTAGATCACGTCTCCGTCACGATTGGCAAAGGCACCGAAGTTGTAAAGGTGCGCATCGCCCTGTATCCAGGTCTGGCTGCCCGGCACGCCGCCAAACAGCGAAAAACGCCAGTCATGGAACATGTCCCGCCAGAACAGGTGGCTCGTCCCACGGAAAAAGTCATAGGGAGACTCGGCCATGATGTCGTATTTCTGTTGCCGGTCGGCAGTGCTCAGATCACGGTCGTTGTGTTCGATCGCGCGAATGATCTGGTGCCGGCGATTATGAAGGGTCAGATCCTTGATCATGGCGGCTCCTGATTGCCTGGGTAGGTATGAGATTACGTCGAAGTGAGCGTGGCTTCCAAATTTAGCAGCAGTTGTCGGCATTGGCCAAGATAGCCACCACCAAACAGGTTGTAATGGTTCAGGGCGTGGTACAGGTTGTAGATATCCCGCTTCCGGGGATAGAAAGGGGTTCGTGGCCAGATGTTGTCGTAAGCCTGGTAGAACGACGGACTGAAGCCGCCGAAGAATTCGGTCATCGCCAGGTCCGCTTCCCGGTCTCCATAATACACCGCAGGATCAATCAGCCAGGCTTTCTGATCATCGAACAACGCATTGCCCGCCCATAAGTCGCCATGCAACAGGCTGGGCCGATCACATTCCTGGTTCAGAAACGCTTCCAACCTGTCACCACTGCGGGCCAGTACCTGTTCGAACTCCTTTCGTACCGGATCGTTCTGTATGCGGCTTATCTGGTACTCAAGGCGATCATGCCGGAAAAATTCACCCCAGTTGTCACTCCAGCGGTTTTTCTGGGGCGACAGGCCAATATAGTTATCACGCCCGAAACCGTATTGCTGCCCGGGTAACCGATGCAGATACGCCAGCCCCTCCCCCAGGGCCGCCATCAGCGAAGGCGTCGCCGCGCGCGCGTCAATTTCCGGTAGAACCAGTTCCTGGCGATTCACGGAGACCACCTCCGGCACACCGACGCGCGGACAGTCGATTTTTGTCAGTGCTGAACGTAACAGCCGGAGCCCTTCCGCCTCTCGCTCCAGCGCGTCCGGAAATGGCGAGGTGTTGGCTTTGCAAAACATGGGAAAACCTTTCACCAGTCGTCTTGTTCGCGTTTTTCCCGTTCATCCTCCTGCTCGGCCTCAGCCTTGCGCTCCCGGATTTTCTCAAGCTTATCCGGGGGAATTTTGCTGTTGGCGTTGTCGCGCAACAGCAACAGGCTACCGATAATCATTGCCAGGGCGCCAATAATAAACAGCCAACCAATCAGGGGCATGAAGAACCTCCGTTACCAGTTTCAGAACCGGCTGCCAGCCAGGCAGCCCCGCGTACGCCGCTGGAATCACCGTGCACGGCCTGACGAATGGGGGTGCTGCATTCGCCGCCAAACACATAGCAGGGCAGCCGTTCCGGTAACCGATGGTAGAGCTCCGGCAGGTTGCTCACCCCTCCGCCCAGCACAATGACATCCGGGTCCAGCAAATTGATCACGCCTGCCAGCCCCCGGGCCAGATGCTCCAGGTACGTTTCCATGGTATCTCCCGCCTGCCGGTCACCGGCTCGGGCTGCCCGGGCAATCTCCGGTGCGGTTAACACCTGATTCCATAATAGCTGATGAGTCCGTGCCAGACCGGTACCGGACAGGAAGGTTTCGTTGCACCCCGTCTGGCCACAAAAACAGGGCCTCTGATCCAGTTCATGCTGGGGCGTCCAGGGTAATGGGTTGTGCCCCCACTCACCGGCCACGCCATTGGGCCCGCTCAGGAGGCGACCGTCCACACTGATGCCAGAGCCACAGCCGGTACCCAGAATGGCGGCGAACACCACTCCCTCGCCCCGCCCGGCACCATCCATGGCTTCCGACAGCGCCAGGCAGTCGGCGTCATTGGTGACCGTGACCTTCCGTCCCAGGGACGATGACAAATCCGCCGGCAGGTTCTGGCCATTCAGGCACAAGGAATTGGAGTTCTTCACCTTTCCTGTCACACCGGACACGCTGCCGGGTATGCCCACCCCCACGGGAACACCCGGATAACCGGCCAGTTGCTCAGCGCTCCGAACCAATTGCTGAATCGTTGCCAGGATCGCCGGATAATCGCCTTGCGGGGTCGGCACGCGATGCCGGAAATGTTCCCGGCGGCCCTGGTCCAGCAGGATGACTTCGATTTTGGTCCCGCCCAGATCAATGCCGATCAGCCAGGGTGAGTGCATGGTTTTCCTACCTTTTCGAAATGCTGGGGAGGGGGCCTGCTTCCGGTATAATCACCGCTTTCACCAGTAACCCGACGAGCCCTGCCCCATGGAAACCGTTCCCGTAAAGAAAACGCTGGATCTGACTGCCCAAACGGAACAACCGGCGGTTGATCTGCTGGCTGAAGCCTCCGGCCTGTCAAAACAGCGGATCAAGGATGCCATGGCCAGGGGCGCCTGCTGGTGGAGCCAGAAAGGCAAACAGGTTCGCCTGCGCAAAGCCAAGCGGCTGCTGAAACCCGGGACCCGCATCCAGCTTTTCTACGATGATCATGTACTTGCCCGCAAACCGCAAGCACCGGAGTTGGTGGAAGATAAAGGACGGTACAGCGTGTGGCACAAGCCCCACGGTTTACTGTCACAGGGCTCCCAGTGGGGAGATCATTGCAGCCTGCTACGACTGGCGGAAACAGAGCTCAACCGGCCCTGTTATCTGGTGCACCGCCTGGATGGTGATGCCGCCGGGCTGATGCTGGTGGCACACGACAGCAAAGCCGCCGGTGCATTGTCGGCGCTGTTCTCGGGGCGCGAGGTAACCAAGGTTTACCGCGCCAGGGTGACGGGAATACTGAACGCCAACAATCAGACAGTGGATGCGGAACTGGACGGCAAGCCGTCGATCAGCCGGGTAACGACACTGGCCACGGACAGCGAAACCAACACCACGACCGTGTCGGTCCGCATAGAAACCGGCCGTAAGCACCAGATCCGGCGCCACCTGGCAGGTATTGGTCATCCGATTATCGGTGACAGGCTTTATGGAAAGGTAGACAAGACGGGGTTACAGCTTGAAGCGATGTACCTCGCCTTCCACTGCCCGCTGACAAGGGCGCCACAGGCCTTTGGCACACAGCCCACCGCATGAACGGGGTCGGGTACTGTACCCGACCCCATTCAGACGTTGTAGAAGTCCCGGTACCAGTCCACAAAGTTGGCGATACCTTCTTCCACACCGGTGGACGGCTTGTAGCCCACGTCGTTGATCAGGTCATCCACGTTGGCGTAGGTGGCCGGTACATCGCCCGGCTGCATGGGCAGGAGGTTCTTTCGGGCCTTTTTACCGGTCCGCTCTTCGATGATTTCAATAAAGCGGGACAACTCCACCGGATTGTTGCTGCCGATGTTGTAAATCCGGTAGGGCCCTTTGCCGGTGCCAGGGTCCGGGTTTTCACCACTCCAGTCCGGATTCGGCTCAGCGACGTTGTCCAGAGTGCGCACCACGCCTTCGACAATGTCATCGATGTAGGTAAAGTCGCGCTTGTGATGGCCGTGGTTGAACACATCAATGGGCTCGCCGGCCAGAATCTTTTTGGTGAAGATAAACAGCGCCATGTCCGGGCGCCCCCAGGGACCGTACACGGTGAAGAACCGAAGGCCGGTGGTGGGCAGGTTGTACAGATGGCTGTAGGTATGCGCCATCAGCTCGTTGGCTTTCTTGGACGCTGCGTACAGGCTCAGCGGATGGTCCACGTTGTCATGCACGGAGAACGGCATGGTTTCGTTGGCGCCATACACCGAGCTGCTGGAAGCGTACACCAGGTGCTTCACGTTGTTGTGGCGGCAGCCTTCCAGAATGTTCATGAAGCCAACCAGGTTGGCATCCACGTAGGCGTTGGGGTTCTGGATGGAATAGCGAACGCCGGCCTGGGCGGCCAGGTGCACTACCCGCTCGGGCTGGTGCTCGCGGAACAGTTCGGCCATGGCTTCACGGTCGGCCACGTCCTGGCGCACTTCGGTGAAGCCCGGCTTGTCCAGCAACCGGGCAAGGCGCGCCTCCTTGAGGTTAACGTCGTAGTAGTCGTTAACATTGTCCACGCCGATGACGTCGTCGCCACGGTCCAGCAGACGATGGGCCAGATGCGAGCCGATAAAACCGGCGGTTCCGGTCACCAGGATTTTCAAGATTCCAACTCCTTAGAAAGCCACGCCGGCACTGATGAAGGGGTCGTCGATGTCCACATCCAGACGATCATCGTCGTCTTCGTAATCAATCGCCAGCTGGCGATAGCCGGCGCGTACCTGCAGCATGGCGAATTCGTACTGGCCGTAGAGGCTGTAGTCGTTGATGGAGTCCCCGTCGTAGCTGACGAAGTTGCCTTCACCACCGACTGAAACGCCACTGAACGGCAGGTCAAAGCGGGCGGCCAGATAGCCCATGGGGATGACACCATCAATGTCGGTTTGTGAAACCGCACCGTTCGCGGCACTTTCACGAACAATCAGCTCACCATCGACATCCCTTGCGGTCAGGCCAAGGTTCACCCAGTTATCCAGAATCTCGTAGTAAAGCGTGAGGTCCAGTTGCTCCAAATCCAGCTCAGACTGTACGGGAACACCGGCCGGCACATTATCGAAATCGCTAAGGCCCAACTCTCCACGCCCGCTCTGCTCAATCAACGTGTAGTTCAGCTTGACGTTCGGCAGCACCGGCACCGGATGCTCGAAATAAACCGAGGCATTGGCGTTGGTATCACTGTCCAGGTTCAGGGTGTTTTCCAGATCGACAACGTCACCATTGGTGCCTGCATCGCCGGACAATTCCGAATCCCAGTAATTCACACTGGCACCCAGACCAACGACATCCGCGTTGGCCAAAGGTGCGGCCAGAGCCAGCGAACCGGCTACGGCAACCATATCAGTTTACGCATACCAATACCCTTCCCTACATCCGGTTTCAGTCAAACTTGATACCCAGGCGGCGACCCACTTCTTCGTAGGTCTCGATCACATCGCCCAGGCCCTGGCGGAAGCGGTCCTTGTCCATTTTCTTGCGGGTCTCCTTGTCCCAGATACGGCAGCCGTCCGGGCTGAACTCGTCGCCCAGAACAATCTCGCCGCCACAACGACCGAATTCCAGCTTGTAATCCACCAGCAGCATGCCGGCATCGGCAAACAGCTTGCGCAGCACTTCATTGACCTTGTAGGTCAACTCTTTCATGCGCGCCAGTTCTTCTTGCTTCGCCCAGCCGAAGGTCACCGCCAGGGATTCGTTGATCATCGGATCGTGCAGCTCGTCGTTCTTGAGGAACAATTCAAACGTAGGCGGATTCAGGTCCTGGCCTTCCTCAACCCCGATCCGGCGGCACAGACTGCCGGCCGATACGTTGCGCACCACGCACTCCACCGGAATCATATCCAGCTTTTTCACCAGTGATTCGGTGTCAGACAGCAGTTTGTCAAAATGGGTGGGAACACCGGCCTGCTCCAGCTTTTCCATGATGAACGCATTGAACTTGTTGTTCACCATGCCTTTACGGTTCAGCTGCTCTTTTTTCTCGCCATCAAAGGCCGAGGTGTCGTCCCGGAAGACCAGAACAAAGCGTTCGGGATCATCGGTGTAATAGACCGACTTGGCCTTGCCGGCATAAAGCTCTTCGCGCTTTTCCATGAAATTCTCCTGACCGGAAACGGCTCGCGCCGCGCCGACTTAATACAAATGATCGAATAATTGCGTCAACAGATCCGAAGGGGTCATTTCACCCTCGTAGTTTTCGACCTGTTCGACAGTCACCCGCTGGACATCATCGCCCTGCTCGATACGAACCGTGTGGGTGTGCATGGGCTCGGCTTTGTTGCTGAACCAGGCAAACCAGCCCGGGGTCCGTTCATCCTGGTTGCGGAAGTCCACCTCCAACCAGCCTTCGCTGCGGTTCAGGTCCTGCACGCTGGCACCAATTTCCTCCAGTGAGCGATTCACTTCCGCCCAGCTGCGGCCGTAATCCAGCTCAATGGTGATGGCCTGGGCCACGTCATTGTCGTTTGATAGCAGACGCACAAGAGGCTCAGCCACCATCCCAGACGCCGCCCGGGAAACAGACTGGGTCTCCTCGCGGCCTTGCAGGTAAGCCCCCAGATCCGCCAGCAATGCTTTTTGCTGTTTACGGGCCTCGGCACTGGCCTGCTGGTCCTGCCAGGACATCAGGCCATCCGGAGATTGCTCAAGCTCGAGCTGGCGAACCCGGATTTCCGTGGTCTTGCGGCGAATGCCCGGGGCCAGACGGGTTTGCACGATGATTCTGGGCTCGTCTGCCGTCGCATCGTCAGACAACCCAACCAATTGCCGGCTGCGTTTGCTGAAGTTGGCCAGCTCACTTTGCTGAAGGCCCAGTTGCGGGCTGTCATGGGCCACGCCCAAACCGGATTCGTTCATCCAGCCCTGGACCGCCGGCCAAAGGCGACCGGGCACTTCGTTGACCAGCAACCATACCCGGCCATCCAGCTCTTCAATGACGTAGTTCTCGTCAAGAATATCGGAGGTCATGTCCGGTGGCCTGGGTACCGATGAGGGATACAGCCGGCGGCTATCGTCGGTGTTTATACTGCGAATCGGCATGGCTTCGGCCAGGCGGTCACTGTCTGCACCTTCCGGTAACTGGATCGGTTTGCCTTCCGGGGCGTTCACATAGCGCTCTGAACGGTCTTCCACCAGGCTGCAGCCGGCCAGGGTGGTCACAAACAATATCCCGGCCAGAGGCCGGGATGCTTTCAGGACTTGAATTCGGGCTCTTGCAAGAACCGGCATCGGGTTACTCCCGTTTACGGGTGATTGCGGGGGCTCAGAGTACACCTGAGGCCTTGAGGGCTTCTTCCACTTCGCTGTGGAATTTTTCACTGAGCGGGGTCAGGGGCAGCCGAATGCCTTCGCCAATCATGCCCATGCGCTGCAGTGCCCATTTCACCGGAATCGGGTTAGCCTCCAGGAACAACTTGCGGTTCAGGGGCATCAGCAACTCATTCAGGCGTTCGGTTTCGGCTTCGTCACCGGCAATGGCGGCGGCACACAACTCGGCCATGGCCTTGGGCGCCACATTGGCGGTCACGGACACATTGCCTTTGCCGCCGGCCAGCATCAGACCCGCCGCAGTGGCGTCATCACCGGAGTACACCGCCAGCCGGCCATCCAGGGCTTCGATCAGCTCGGCACCGCGGGGTATGTTACCGGTGGCGTCCTTGATGGCTACAATGTTGGGAATGTCAGCCAGGCGCAGGACGGTTTCGTTCAGCATGTCACAGGCGGTGCGGCCGGGCACGTTGTACAGCATCTGGTTCATGCCCGGCACCGCTTCGGCGATGGCCTTGAAGTGCTGGTACAGACCTTCCTGGGTGGGCTTGTTGTAATAAGGCACCACCAGCAGGCAGGCATCCGCCCCCAGCTTTTCGGCTTCGCTGGTCAGCTCGATGGCTTCGCGGGTACTGTTGCCACCGGTGCCGGCAATGACCGGAATGCGGCCGTTCACGCGTTTCATGATGTGCCCGATGGTACGGATGTGCTCATCCGGGTCCAGGGTTGCGGATTCACCAGTGGTGCCAACAGCGACAATACCATTGGTGCCGTTTTCAATATGAAATTCCACCAGCCGGTCCAGATGCTCCCAGTGGATGTCACCATTGGGGTGCATGGGCGTGACCAGTGCGACAAGGCTACCCGTAATCATAAAAGCTCCGTCCGAATAAAACCGATATGGTAATGTTGGGTTTCAACTGACACAAGAGAATTAAAGGAGATGTCATGCCTTCTGTTGAGTTAAACCAGCCGATTCCCGAATTCGAGGCCGAGGCGACCGGTGAGCAGACCGTTCGCCCGTCCGATTTGCGCGGCAAAAACGTGGTGATTTATTTCTACCCGAAAGACAACACGCCCGGCTGCACCACCGAAGGCCAGGACTTCCGTGACCGGATGGCCGATTTTGAAGCGCAGGATACGGTAATTTTTGGCGTCTCTCGCGATGGCCTGCGCGCCCATGAAAACTTCCGTGCCAAGCACGAGTTTCCCTTTCACCTCATTTCCGACAAGAGCGAGCAGCTGTGCAACCTGTTCGACGTCATCAAGCTGAAAAAGCTCTACGGCAAGGAACACATGGGCATTGAACGCAGCACGTTCCTGATCGACAAGGACGGTGTGCTGCGTCAGGAGTGGCGCGGCGTGAAAGTGCCGGGCCATGTTGATGAGGTGCTGGAAGCCACCAAAGCCCTTTAGGCTATTCCTCTTCGCTGGCCGGTGATCTTTCCAGGGTTTTCACCGGCCACGCGGCAAACACCGCCTTGAGCATGGTTGCCAGCGGGATGGCAAAAAACACCCCCCACATCCCCCAGATTCCGCCAAAGAACAGAACAGCGACAATAATGGCCACCGGGTGCAGGTTATTCACCTCGGAAAACAGGATTGGCACCAGCACATTACCATCCAGCGCCTGGATGATGCCGTACGCCACCATGACCCAGATAAAATGGGTGCCCCAACCGAAGGCAAACAGGCCGATCACGGCCACCGGGATAGTCACTACCGCCGCACCGATGTACGGAATCACCACACTGAGCCCCACCAGCATCGCCAGCAACGCCGCGTAAGGCATGCCCAACAGCTTGAAAGCCACGTAGGTGACGCTGCCAACGATCAGGATTTCAACGGCCTTGCCCCGCACGTAATTGGCACACTGCAGGTTCACTTCGTGCCAGATGCGCGCCATCATCGGCCGCTGGGGAGGCAGCAGCCGGCCAATGGATGAAATGAGCACGCGCCGGTCCTTGAGGAAGAAAAACACCAGAATGGGCACCAGTACCACATAGATCAGCAATGCCACCAGGTCCGGAATACTCGACAGCGAGAAAGACACCAGCCACTGGGTGATCTGCCCCACTTCCGCCGATACTTGCTGATACACCGTGTTAACCGCCTCGGCTGATACCAGGTGTGGGTACTGGTCTGGCAACAGTTCAAGGTAGCTTTGCAGCTCACGGATAATCCGCGGTGCCTCGCTGGCCAGCGCACTGACCTGAGTCCAGATCAACGGCAACAGGCCAAAAATAAACCCGACCAGAATCCCCATAAACACCAGGAACACACCAAGAATCGCAACAATCTCGGGCACGCCAAGGCTTCTCAGTTTGGCAACCAGACCCTGCAGGATGAAGGCGATAATGACAGAGGCAATGGCAGGCGCCAGCATGGCCCCGAAAAAGATGATAAATCCGGTACCGACCACCAACAGCAGAAGCAGGATAATCGCTTCCTCGTCGGAGAAATATTTATGGGCGAGGCCCTGCAGAATTCTGACCATCAACAACTCCGGGCGTTAGCCGCCGCACTTGATCTCGAAATACCAGGCTTCCTGGGTTTCAGTCTGGCTGACCAGAATGTGACTGGTCATACCCAGCCACGCCGGGATGTCTTTTGCCGAACCCGGATCGGTCGCGGTGACCGCCAGAACCTCGCCGGCGGCCATATCATTCAAAGCCAGCTTGGTTTTCAGCAACGGCATGGGGCAGCGCAAACCGCTGGCGTCCAGTGTTCGATCAGCCATACCTTCGTTCAGCCTCAGAGGGAATAACCATTAAGATTCAGACAGTATTCAGGCAGGCATTATGCCGAGGGTGTTACTCTAATGCACCACAAAACCTGTTAACGTTAGTCGTAAAGACATCCCGACAATCAGGGCATTATCGGATTCCATGACGCAAAGATTCAAGCTTTTCACCGCTTCACCACGGGCCGTTACCCTGGCGTTGCTGCTCCTGGCCCTTTGCAGCCCGAAACCAGGCCATGCACAGGAATCCTCCCTGCCGACCATTGGCGGCGTGGGTGGTGGACTGATCGCCGGCCAGCAGGAAGCGGATATTGGCCGGCAGGTCATGACATCCTTACGCCGGTCCGCTCCGCGTATCCAGGATCCACTGGTTTACGATTACCTGAGCAACATTATCTATCGCCTGGTGCCCTCGGCTCCCCTGGACAACCGGGACTTGCAGATGGTGATTATCGACAGCCCGGCGCTCAACGCCTTCGCCGTGCCCGGGGGCATCGTTGGCGTCAATGGCGGGCTGTTCCTCGACGCCGCCACGGAACAGCAGTTTGCCTCGGTGCTGGCGCACGAACTGGCTCATCTCAGCCAGCGCCATTTTGCCCGGCGCATGCAACAGCAGGAGGCCAGCACACCACTGACCGTAGCCGGCATGATTGCCGGCATTATCCTCAGCGCCGTCACTCAATCGGATGTGGGCATTGCCGCCATTGCCGGCACTCAGGCACTGTCGATCCAGAACATGCTGGCCTACAGCCGCGCCCATGAGCAGGAAGCCGACAGCATCGGCATGGAAATACTGGCCAATTCGGGCATGGACCCCAGGGGCATGCCGGAAATGTTCGAGATTATGATGCGCGAGAACCGCCTGCAGGGAAACCGGCTACCGGAATACCTGTCCACTCACCCGCTGACCCGCAGCCGCGTGGCAGACACCCGCGCCCGGGCAGAGCAGTACCCGGATGAGCGTGTCCGTGACGGCCAGGAATATCACCTGGTACGCAGCCGCTTGCAGGTGCATTACGCCCGTTCACCGGAACTGGCGGTGGAAACGTTCGAGTCGTATCTCGAACAGGACGACGCGGTCCACAGTGAGGCCATCCGTTACGGCCTGGCGGTGGCTTATCAGGAAAACCGGCAATACGATCAGGCACGGGAAATACTCGAGCAACTGCTGGCTGACAACCCTGGACGCATCACCTTCCAGGCCACCCTGGCCGACATCCTCATGGACGAACAACAATATGGCGCGGCGCGGGAAATACTGTCACAGGCACTGGACCGCAATCCCGGCAATTACCCGCTCACCTATGCCCTGGCGCTGCTCGAAACCCGGGACGGGAATGGAGCCAAAGCCGCCGACCTCTGGCGCGACCTCACCCGCAGGCACCCGAACCAGGAACAACTCTGGCTTCGGCTGGCCGAAGCCCAGGGAATTGCACGCAATATTGTCGGCGTACACCGGGCAAGAGCGGAATATTATGAGTTGATGGGGGATCTGGAATCGGCCCAGCGGCAACTACGCCAGGCCCAGCAAATCCTGCCGGCCGGCTCCGCAGAACGACAGGTCGTCAATGAACGACTGGATGACATCACCCGTTTACGCCAGCAGCAACAGCAGCAGCGTTAGCCCAATTGAAGCGGCCCCGTTCAGGCGTTGCCGGCGGCCTGCAGGTTCATGTGGGCGGTGAAATCCAGCATCCGGCGAAGCGGGCGCAGTGCGGCCTCTCTCTGGCCGGCATCCACCTGAACCTCCTGATCACCACGTTCAAGCACCTGCAGCAGGTTTTGCAGGCCGTTCATGGCCATCCAGGGGCAATGGGCGCAACTGCGACAGGTGGCACCATTGCCGGCTGTCGGTGCCTCGATCAAGGTCTTGTTGGGCGCCAGCTGCTGCATCTTGTAAAAAATGCCATTGTCGGTGGCAACAATAAATTCCTGATTGGGCAAGGTCTGTACCGCGTGAATCAACTGCGAGGTGGAACCCACCACATCCGCGCGCTCAACAACGGCGTCCGGTGATTCCGGGTGCACCAGCACTGCTGCCTCCGGATAAAGCGCCTGGAGATCCTCCAGGCCCCGGAACTTGAACTCTTCGTGCACAATGCAGGAACCGTCCCACAGCAACATGTCGGCGCCGGTTTTCTTCTGCACGTAACTGCCCAGGTGCTTGTCTGGTGCCCAGATCAGCTTTTCACCCTTGCTGTCCAGGTGCTCGACGATGGCCTGGGCGCAACTGGAGGTCACCACCCAGTCCGCACGAGCCTTCACTGCGGCGGAGGTATTGGCATAGACCACTACCGTGCGGTCCGGATGCTGATCGCAGAATTCGGAGAACTCATCCGCCGGACAACCGACGTCCAGAGAGCAGGTTGCCTCCAGCGTGGGCATCAACACCCGCTTTTCCGGGTTGAGAATCTTCGCCGTTTCGCCCATGAAACGCACACCGGCCACCACCACCGTGGAAGCCGGATGCTGGTTGCCAAAGCGAGCCATTTCCAGCGAGTCTGCCACGCAGCCCCCGGTTTCTTCCGCCAGACGCTGAATATCGGGATCTGTGTAGTAATGGGCCACCAACACAGCGTCTTCTCGTTTCAAGACATCCTTGATACGGCTTTCGAGTTCGGCTTTCTCCTCGGCACTCAAAGGCTGAGGCTCCGCCTGATGGGCCAGGTGTTCCTGAACAAGGATACGGTCTTGCGATCGTGTCATCACGGGATCTCTGAAGTGCATTTACCGGCGGAGTATACCATTTCCCCATGTAACTTCAGTGGGTTGCAGCAAACTCCGGTAACGGGTGAAGCTATTTACGCTGATGCCTGACTATATGGGTTCTTTCGGCCAAAAAAAAAGAGCCCTTAGGCTCTTTTTTTCTGCAAAAACCGCTGCTTGCGGCTTCTACTTATTGGTGGGTCGTGAAGGATTCGAACCTTCGACCAATTGGTTAAAAGCCAACTGCTCTACCAACTGAGCTAACGACCCGTAACTTGTGTGCCGGCTTTTCATCCGGCGAACAACAGCCTGGGGCTGCCGTTCTGAATTTGGTGGGTCGTGAAGGATTCGAACCTTCGACCAATTGGTTAAAAGCCAACTGCTCTACCAACTGAGCTAACGACCCAAACGAGGCGCATATAGTACTGATATTTTTTCCCGGTTCAACCCCTTTTTTTCACTTTCAAGACAGTTTTTTTCTGACTGATCAGTGATTAGGCGATTTGTCTGGCCGGTGATCAGCTTTTATTGTCCTCAAGGTATTTCCGCGCCATGTCAGCCGGATCCGATTCGGGGTAATCGTCCACCACAACCTGCATACGCCGCCGGGCTTCCTCTGTCTCGCCCATACGATCCAGTGTGACACCCAGCTTGTAAATGGCATCCGGCGCTTTCCGGTGGTCCGCATAACGGGTAGCGACAATCGTAAACGCCTGCTTCGCCTGCTCAAGCTGCGGCACTGCCAGGTACACTTCGCCCAGCCAGTAGTAGGCGTTAACTGTCAAATCCCCCTCCGGATACTCATCAATAAACTCGTACAGGCGACCAATCGCCGTATCAAAATCCTTGTCCTCACGGATCAGGCGGATAATTTCGTTGTAGGTTTCTTTCTCTGCCTCGCCAGGAGCACGGTACACACGGGCCGGCTGAAGCTCGCCCTCGTCATTTTCCTGCTGCGTCGCGGAGTCACCGGTCGATGAGCGCTGGACGCTCTCCTCCACTTTCCCGGACAAATCCAGAAGGCGCTGGTCCAGATCCACATAGCGATCACGGCCCTGGGACTGCAAACGCTCAATCTGGTGCTGCTGCTCCTCAACCTGCCCTTCAAGCCGGCGCACCGTGCTTTGCAGTTGCTGGATCATGTAGAACAGCTCGGCCGTAGCCTGATTGTCACCGGACTTGCGCCGGGCCTCGGATTCGGCATTCTGGAAAACGGGGGCAGACGACTGTGCTTCGGCAACCCCCGCCAGGCCCAGGCCCAGCGGGAGCAGCACGGTCGCCATGAGTTGCTTTCTCATGGTGATATCCGGTTATTCAGGTGTTAGTCAAACTTCAGCTCAACACGACGATTCTGTGCCCAGGCTTCCTCGCCGGAGCCGCGCACCGCCGGCTTTTCCTCACCATAGCTGATGGTCTCGATCTGGCCACGGGAGGCGCCATTAACAATCAGGAAACGTTCCACCGCCTTCGCCCGGCGTTCACCCAGGGCCAGGTTGTACTCCTTGCTGCCGCGCTCGTCGGCGTGGCCTTCAGCGCGTACCTGCACACGGGGGTTGTCGGCCAGATAGCGGGCATGGGCAACCAGCACATCGCGGGCTTCGGGTTTGATTTCCGAGGTATCGAAATCAAAGTAGAAGGTGGTGATATCCCGCAGCGCTTCCTGCTCGGCCTGCTGCTGTTGTTCGCGGGCCTCCCTGCGCTCTTCTTCGGTCATTGCCGAGGAGGAAATACCGCCTTCTTCATCGGTACCGTCATACACGGTAGCACCACCGTCCTGGTCAATCGCTTCAACATCGGAGCCGTAGCTTTCCTCATCCATTTTCTCGCCGGTGGAACTACAACCGGCAAACAGCCCGGCGGCCATCAGCAGGGCAATTACTTTTGGTGACAGAGACGCTTTCATAGTCAGGTTTCCTCTTTTGACATCCGGTTAACAATGGTTTTCGGTTTGCACTATCGGGTGATCGGCCCCCAGGCCGGGTCACGAACTTCGCCCTCCGCGGCTGGCAGGCTGTAGGCGGCGCCGCCCTCGGTGGACACCACGCTCAGAACGCTGTCGCCATCCTGCTCGGTGGCATAGATCAGAAGCCGGCCGTTGGGAGAAAGGCTGGGCGATTCGTCCGCGCCGGTACGGGTCACAATACTTTCCTGCCCGTTATCCAGATGGGTGCGGGCGATAACAAACTCCCCTTCCCGCTGATGCACGTAGTACACGTACTCCCCGTTGGCGTCCGGTCTGGGCCGGGCGTTGTAGCGACCACCAAAGGTGATCCGTCGGGCCTCGCCTCCCAGACGCTCCATATGGTAAATCTGCGGCCCACCGGACCGGTCAGAGGTGAAGAAAATCCCCCTTCCCGAATGGTCCCAACTACCTTCGGTATCGATCGCCCAGTGATGGGTCAGACGGGTCAGATCACCGCTGGCCAGCTCCATTTTATAGACTTCGGCGTTGCCGTCCCGCGACAGAGTCATCAACAACGACTTTCCATCGGGTGACCATGCCGGTGCCGAATTCAGACCACGGAAGTCCGCCACTTTCCGCCGCTCTCCGGTGGCCAGCTCGTGAACAAAGATAACCGGCTTGCCGGTTTCAAACGACACATAAGCCAGTTTCTTGCCATCCGGCGACCACGCTGGCGACAGTATCGGCTCGCCACTCTCCAGCCGGACTTTCGAGCGTTTGCCATCCACGTCACTGACCTGCAGCCGATAGCGAATATCCTCCCCCTGACCGGCGACGGTGACATAAGCCAGTCGTGTTGAGAACACACCCGGTTCACCGGTAATGGCTTCATAAACCTTGTCGCTGATGTGATGGCCCAGTGAGCGGGCTCTGCTGGCCGGGGCCGACGCTGTCTCCCCCAGGATGCGCTGTTCACGATTGACGTCGAACAACTCGTATCGGGCACGCAACTGGTCTCCTTCCCGCGACACCTGTCCTACCAGCAGATAGCGCTGACCGAGCATGCGCCAGTCCCGGAAATACACGTCTGAACGCTGCGACGGCAAACTGAGCATTTTTTCGGGCGCCAGCAGATTAAACTGGCCACTCATGGTCAGATCCGATCGCACAATGCTGCCGATTTTGTCCCCCGCCGGCATGGTGCCGCTTTCGGCAAAGGGCACAACCGCGACCGGAATGGCCGCATTCGCCCCTTCGGTAATGCGAATAAGCAGCTCCGCGCGGGCACTGCCGGTGGCCGCAAGCATCAAAAATGCAACAGCCAGTGTCAGCACTGGATTGGCATAACTGCGTGGATAAGCTCGCTTTGCTGTCATGGATTTTATCCGCTTCATCGCAATCGCTCGGGATTGAACTCAATGGTAAATTGCCGGAAATACCGTTCGAACGTGTCACGGTTATCCGGCACCGGATATCGGCTTAACGAGCGCACCGCGCCCAGTGCCGAGTTATCAAACGCTGTGTTGCCACTGCTGTTGACCAGTTTAACGCTGGCCAGTTCACCGGTGGGCAACAGGGTAATCTGCAAGCGGGCTGTCATGTCCTCCGTGGCTGACGACGGCGGATACCAGGCCTGGCTCAACCGCTCGCGAATCAGCCCCTGGTACTTCTGGCTTTCCGACAGCATCTGCGCTTCACGGGCCCGCGCAGCCTCGGCTTCCCGGCGACGGCGCTCGGCTTCCCTTGCTTCCTGTTCCTGCTTCTCCGCCAGGGCTTCCAACTGCTGCTCCCGGAGCCTGCGCTCGGCCTCCCGGCGTTTACGTTCGGCTTCCTCTTCAGCCTGGCGCTTGCGCTCAGCCTCTTCTTTTCTGCGCTGCTCCTCCTGACGCCGTTTTTCCTCTTCGGCCTTGCGGCGGGCCTCTTCCTGGCGTTTGCGCTCTTCCTCCTGACGGCGGCGCTCACGCTCCTTTGCCTCGGCTTCGGCTTTCTTGCGGGCGGCCTCTTCCTCACGGGCTTTCTGCTCGGCACGCTCTTTCGCCTGGGCTTCCTGACGCTGCCGCTCAGCTTCACGCTGTTTTTGCGCTTCTGCCTGACGTTCGGCTTCCCGTCGGGCCTGTTCTTCCTGCTGCCGTTGGCGTTCAGCCTCCTGGCGCTCCTCTTCCCGCTTCTGGCGCTCCCGCTCCTTTTGTCTCTGCTCTTCCCGATCCTGCTCCTCGACCACTGGCGAGGGTTTCGGCTCGGGACTGACCAGCCGGGCCGAAATGGCGTTGGGCTGCGGCTCCGGCGGCGTGGAGCCTGACCAACTCCAACCGACAAGGGCAAGCACGGCAATCAGCCCATGCAGAATCACCGAAAATGCCACGCCCGACAGCCAGGGCGCGGTTCCGGTGCTGATGCTTTCACGTTCGTGACCTGTCACAGCATCTCCACCGCAGCGTTACCGATTGTCGTCAGGTGCATCGGTAATCAGCCCGATACCGGTGGCGCCCGCTGATTTCAGCTCCGCCATCAACCGGACCACCTGCCCGTAATCCACATATTCGTCGCCCCGCACCAGCACTTCGGCGCTTGTACGCTGGGACAGGATCTTGGCCACCTGTTCACGCACCTGTTCCAGGGAAATGGCGTTGCCCCGGTCATCGCCCACCTCCAGATAATAGGCACCGTTGCTGTCCACGGAAACGGTAATCGGTTCCACGTCCTTATCCTGCTGGATGGGATCGGAGGTGGTTTCCGGCAAATCGACTTTCACCCCCTGAGTGAGCATTGGGGCGGTCACCATGAAGATCACCAGCAACACCAGCATCACGTCGATATAGGGCACCACGTTGATTTCCGCCATTGGCTTGCGCCGCTGCTGCGACATCATTCCCATGCCTTTCATAGTGCGCTTCTCCCAACGGATAAACGTTCAATCATGAGGCCTGCTCACTGCTGTGTACGCGCCGATGCAGAATACTGGAAAACTCTTCGGCAAAGGTTTCGTAGTTTTTCAGCAGCGATTCGGAGCGGGCGGCGAAACGGTTATAGGCCACCACCGCCGGAATGGCGGCAAACAGGCCCATGGCCGTGGCAATCAGGGCTTCGGAAATGCCCGGCGCTACCGTCGCCAGGGTGGCTTGCTGCACCTGCGCCAGGCCGCGGAACGAGTTCATGATGCCCCAGACAGTGCCGAACAGACCAACGTAGGGGCTGGTGGAACCAACGGTGGCCAGAAACGGCAAGTGGGTTTCCAGCCGCTCCTGCTCGCGGGAGAACGCCACGCGCATGGCCCGCTGACTGCCTTCCATGACCGCGTCGGCATCCCGGCTTTGCTGACGCAGACGGGAGAATTCCTTGAAGCCGGCCCGGAAGACCGATTCCAGTCCGGAGTATGGGGTTGGGTTGTCATTCACCTCTTTGTAAAGCTGCCCCAGATCCATGCCCGACCAGAAACGGCTTTCAAAGTCCAGCTGCGCCTGTCTGGCCTTACGGAAAACCTGGATACGCTGAAAAATAAGCGCCCAGGAGATCACCGAAGCCAGTACCAGCAACAACATTACCAGCTGTACCAGAATCCCCGCGTTCGCAATCAGATGCCAGACCGACAGTTCCGCTTCCACTGTATACTCCTGCAAAGATAGATCGTGTTATTAATAGGTTAAATGGCGTTCTTCAAAAGATTCTGCATGTCTTCCGGCAAGCGCCTCGGCTTGCCAGTGTCAAGCGAGATGCAGGCCACACGCACCTCGGCTTCACACAACAGGGTCCGATCGGAGGCGCGAAGCACCTGTTGCCGGAAGTTCATCCAGACCCTGGAGAACGCGATTGGCTCGGCCGTCGCCAGCAACTGGTCATCCAGCCTGGCCGGGGCACGGTAATTGATATCCATCCGCTGCACCACGTAACTGATGTTGTGCTCCAGCCCCGCCCGCAGGCTCACGCCCCGGCTGCGAATCCACTCGGTGCGGGCTCGCTCCATGTAATGCAGGTATTTCGCGTGAAACACAATGCCGCCGGCATCGGTGTCTTCAATGTAAACGCGAATGGGCAACTCAAAACGGGCTTCCGGCGTCTGCTCAGTCAAAAAGGTCTTCCTCCTGGGCGGATTTCGGCAATCTGACTCCAAAATGCTGATAGGCGTGGGAGGTCACCATCCGGCCCCGGGGCGTGCGGATCATGAACCCTTGCTGGATCAGGAAGGGCTCCAGCACGTCTTCGATGGTGCCCCGCTCTTCGCTGATGGCCGCCGCCAGACTTTCCACGCCCACCGGACCGCCGTCGAACTTTTCAATCATTGCCAACAGTAACCGGCGGTCCATGTGATCAAAACCCTGGTTGTCCACCTTCAGCATGTTCAGGGCCTGATCGGCAATATCCGAACTGATATGGCCATTGCTGCGTACTTCGGCAAAATCCCGGACCCGGCGCAACAGCCGGTTGGCGATCCGGGGCGTGCCCCGGGAGCGACGGGCAATTTCAAAGGCGCCCTGCTCGTCGATGTCCACCGAGGACAAACGGGCCGAGCGCATAATAATGTGCGTCAGATCCGAGGTGTTATAAAACTCGAGGCGCTGGACAATGCCGAAACGGTCGCGCAGCGGCGAGGTCAGCAGCCCGGCCCGGGTGGTGGCTCCCACCAGGGTGAATGGAGGCAAATCCAGTTTGATGGAGCGGGCGGCCGGCCCCTCGCCGATCATGATATCCAGCTGATAGTCTTCCATGGCCGGATAAAGCACTTCCTCCACCGCCGCGCTCAGGCGATGAATTTCATCGATGAAGAGAACATCGCCCTCTTCCAGGTTGGTCAGCAGCGCGGCCAGATCTCCCGCCTTTTCCAGGACCGGCCCTGACGTGGTCTTGATCGACACGCCCATTTCATTGGCGATGATGTTGGCCAGGGTGGTTTTGCCAAGGCCGGGCGGGCCAAAAATCAGCGTATGGTCCAGTGCCTCTTCCCGGCCACGGGCAGCGGAGATAAAGATCTCCATTTGCTCACGCACGGTGGGCTGGCCCACATAGTCGGCCAGCAGGCTCGGGCGTATGGCGCGATCCTGGACTTCTTCGTAATCCCCCGCATTGGGGGTGATCAGTCGATCCGATTCGATCATGGCGACATCCGGTTGCTGGCACCTGACCATGCCCGGTTTGTCCGGGCTGGCTCGTTTGCTGGCGCCAATTCTACAAGGGGAAGTGTGTGAGTCACGTTACGCTCTCTACAGATTGCTGTCATAAACCTTAACAGCAAACCGGACCAACATCAGCGCCCGGCACACCTTTAACGGGTAGGAATCATGTTTTTCAGCGCCAGGCGTATCAGCGCCTCGCTGTTCATGCCCGGCTCGGCCACCTTGCTGATGGCCTTGGCGGCTTCCTGGGGCTTGTAGCCAAGGGCGATCAACGCTGCTTCCGCCTCTTCGCCGGGGTCCGGAGCGGACGGTTCCGGGGCGGGTTCTCCAGGCTTTGCGGCCACCGGTTCGCCGGGCACGAACTGGCCTTCGAGTTGACCAATTCGGTCGGCCATGTCGATCAGCAGGCGCTCGGCGGTTTTCTTGCCCACCCCGGGCAGCTTGACCAGGGCATTGACATCGCGGGTTTCCACGCAGCGGATGAACTGCTGGGCATCCAGTCCCGACAGAATGCCCACGGCCAGCTTGGGGCCAACCCCGTTGACTTTGATCAGCAGCCGGAACAGATCCCGGTCCAGCCTGGAGGCAAAGCCGAACAGGCTCTGGGCATCCTCGCGAACGGCGAAATGGGTATGCAGGGTCACTTCCTGGCCGGTATCGGGCAAGTGAAAGAAGGTGGTGTAGGGAATATCGATTTCATAACCCAGCCCGGCGCATTCCACCAGCGCATGGCCCGGCGTTTTTTCAATCAGCAATCCTCGAATACGACCAATCAAGAAAGGTCTCCTTTGGCTCCCGGGAGCCGGTTATTGGCGGCGCACCCGACCGCTTCTGACTTTCCCGCCGGAGCTGGCCAGCCGCAGTACACTCTGGTTCATGTGGGCGTGACACAGGGCGATGGCCAGGGCATCGGCGGCATCGGCCTGGGGTTTGCGGGACAACTTCAGCAGCGTTTGCACCATGTGCTGAACCTGGGCCTTATCGGCGCCACCAGTACCCACCACCGCCTGCTTGACCTGGCGAGCCGAGTACTCGTGGACGGGCAAGCCGCTGTTGGCGGCGCTGACAATAGCGGCGCCCCGGGCCTGACCCAGTTTGAGCGCGGAATCCGGGTTGCGGGCCATGAACACCTGTTCGATGGCAAACTCTTCGGGCCGGTACTCGCCAATCAGCAAAGCCAGACTGTGAAAGATGGTTTGCAGGCGCTCGGCCCAGGGCTTGTCGCCCACGCGGATGCAGCCGCTGTCGATGTACTCGGTGGTACGGCCTTCCACACGGATAATACCGTAGCCAGTGATGCGGGAACCGGGGTCCACGCCCAGAATAATGGCCATCAGACTGCCCTGCTCCCGGTTGGAGGAACCACCTCAGAGGGATTCCATGATCTCAGCGGAAATTTCCGCGTTGTGGTACACGTTCTGGACATCGTCCAGATCTTCCAGGGTATCAATCAACTTCAGAATCTTCTCGGCGCCTTCCCGGTCCAATTCCACACGGGTGGCTGGCACCATGGTCACTTCCGAGTTATCGGGCTTGAGCCCGGATTTGACCAGGGATTCTTTCACATCCAGGTATTCTTCGGGCGTGGTGACAATCTCATAGGAGCCATCTTCCTGCTCCTGCAGATCCTCGGCGCCAGCTTCCAGCGCCGCCTCCATCAGCTTGTCGCCGTCCACTTCCGGGCCGTAACTGATAATGCCCTGTTTGGTGAACAGGTAGGCCACCGAGCCGTCGGTGCCCAGGTTGCCGCCGGATTTATTGAAGGCGTTGCGAACCTCGGCCACGGTGCGGTTTTTGTTGTCGGTCATGACTTCCACGAAGAATGCTACGCCACCGGGGCCGTAGCCCTCGTAGGTGAGCTCTTCGTAGTTGTTGTCATCACCACCGCCGGCGCCCCGTTCAATGGCCCGCTCGATGGTGTCTTTTTTCATGTTGGCGGTCAGGGCCTTGTCGACCACCGCCCGCAACCGGGGGTTATCGTTCGGGTCTCCCCCGCCGAGGCGCGCGGCCACAACCAGCTCACGGATGATCTTGGTGAAAATCTTGCCGCGCTTGGCATCCTGGGCCGCTTTGCGGTGCTTGATATTGGCCCATTTACTGTGTCCAGCCATTATCAAAACTCCTTTCGGTTAACCGGGGCAGCAAAGCCGCCCCGGTGAACAGAATTTACGCCTTGTCCTCACTCTTGTTGCCATCGGCAGCCTTGGCCGAGCGACGCAGGCGGATGTTCAGCTCTTTGAGCTGTTTCTCATCCACTTCGCCCGGCGCCTGGGTCATCAGACAAGTAGCGCTCTGGGTTTTCGGGAAAGCAATCACGTCACGGATGGAGCTGGAACCAGTCATCAGCATCACCAGACGGTCCAGACCGAAGGCCAGGCCACCGTGCGGCGGGCAGCCGTACTTGAGGGCGTCCAGCAGGAAGCCAAACTTGGCGCGAGCCTCTTCTTCACCAATGCCCAGGATGCGGAATACCGCTTCCTGCATCTGCTCGCTGTGGATACGGATGGAACCACCACCCAGCTCGGTACCGTTCAGCACCATGTCGTAGGCGCGGGACAGGGCGTTGGCCGGATCGGCCGCCAGCTCTTCGGGGCTGCAGGACGGCGCGGTGAACGGGTGGTGAATGGCGGTCAGGCTGCCATCCGGGGTTTCCTCGAACATCGGAAAGTCGACCACCCATAGCGGCGCCCACTGGCAAGTCAGCATGTCCAGATCGTGACCGATCCTGATACGCAGCGCGCCCAGGGCTTCGTTGACCACCATGGTCTTGTCCGCGCCAAAGAACACGATATCGCCGTCTTCGGCACCCACGCGCTCCATGATGGCCATCACGGCCTCATCGCCCAGGAACTTGATGATCGGAGACTGCAAGCCTTCAATGCCCTTGGCCAGCTCGTTAACCTTGATGTAAGCCAGCCCCTTGGCGCCATAGATGCCGACAAACTTGGTGTAGTCGTCAATCTGCTTGCGGGTCAGCTTGCCACCGCCTGGTACACGCAGCGCTGCTACACGGCCTTTCGGGTCTTTCGCTGGGCCGGCAAACACCTTGAAGTCAACATTTTCGACCAGATCGTTCACATCCTGCAGCTCAAGCGGGATACGCAGGTCCGGCTTGTCGCTGCCGTAACGACGCATGGCCTCGGAGTACGGCATGCGCGGAAATTCCGGCAGGTCCACTTCCAGCACGTCTTTGAACAGGGAGCGAACCATCTCTTCGTTCAGGCCCATCAGGGTCTCTTCATCAATGAAGGAGGCCTCGATGTCCACCTGGGTGAACTCCGGCTGACGATCGGCGCGCAGGTCTTCGTCGCGGAAGCACTTGGCGATCTGGTAGTAGCGGTCCACCCCGGACACCATCAGCAGCTGTTTGAACAACTGGGGCGACTGCGGCAGCGCGAAGAAGGAGCCTTCGTGGGTGCGGCTAGGCACCAGGTAATCACGGGCGCCTTCCGGGGTGGCCCGGGTCAGGATGGGGGTTTCCACATCCATGAAGCCGCGGCTGTCCAGGAAGTTGCGGATGTAGCTGGTCACCCGCGAACGGAAGCGCAGGCGGTTGATCATTTCCGGGCGGCGCAGGTCCACAAAGCGGTAGCGCAGACGCACGTCCTCGCCCACGTCCACGTGCTCGTCCAGAGGGAACGGCGGCGTGGCGGCGGCGTTCAGGATTTCCAGTTGTTTGCCCAACAACTCCACCTGACCGGTGGGCATGTTGTTGTTCTCGGTGCCGGCGGGGCGGCGACGCACACGGCCGGTGACCTTGATGACGTATTCGCTGCGGACTTTCTCGGCCAGGGCAAAGCTTTCGGGGGTGTCTGGGTCAACCACGACCTGGGACATGCCGTCCCGATCCCGCAGATCCAGGAAGATAACCCCGCCGTGATCGCGGCGGCGGTGTACCCAACCGCAGAGTGTGACTTCCTGATCAATGTGGGATTCGTTGATCCCACCGCAATAATGACTGCGCATACCGGTTCCCGTTACGTTTAATGTGTGCGTTTACGTTTAACTGTGTTGTCTGGGCAAGCAGGCAGAAGCGAACTTTCCGGGACTGTCTGCAGCATGGATGCTGCAGTCAAGCGTACAGGGACGTATTCACAGCGTGTCCCGGAAAGTTTGCTGCTGCCTGATTGCTTGCCTCGCCTGGGCAGCCTGATGGCCCGCCCGCACCGAGCAGGGGAATGGCTTTCCGAAAAGCGCTCTAGCCATCCCTGGGCGCTTATGTTCCGCCATCCGTGGCTCCACAAATTTTCGGAAAGCCATTCCCCTGCCCGGCGCTACCTGTTTATTGGCCGCAAGCACTGAGTTCGACCTCAAAAGAAAGCCGCCTATTATAAACACAATAAGACTGGAAATCAGGTGTACCGCACGGCAAATCCGGTCTGCGGATGACGTTAGCGGCACTGCCCGCTAGAATGGCCGTTTTCAGCGGTAAACGGAGTCAGGTTTGACCACCAGGGCAGAACAGAAACTAAGGACCCGGCGGGCGTTGATGGATGCGGCTTTGAGCCAGCTCAGCGCCGACCGGGGGTTTGGCAGCCTGAGTTTGCGGGAAGTGGCCCGGGAGGCGGGCATTGCGCCGACCTCGTTTTACCGGCATTTCGCCGATCTGGATGAGCTGGGGCTGGCACTGGTGGATGAAGGTGGCGTAGCCCTGCGCCAGTTGATGCGCCAGGCCCGCAAGCGGATTGCCCGGGACGGCAGCGCCATTGCCACGTCGGTGGATACGTTCATGGAGTATCTGGGCGACAACGCCAACCTGTTCCGGCTGATGCTGCGCGAGCGGACCGGCGTATCAAAAACCTTCCGGACGGCCGTCAAGGCGGAGATTGACCACGTGGTGGCTGAACTGGCGGATGATCTGGAATTGTTTGCCGAGCAACAGGACAAGCCGCTGTCCGATGCCCGGCTGGTGGCCGAATCCATGGTCACCCTGGTGTTCAATCAGGGGGCCGAGGCGCTGGATGCCACGCCACGGGAACGGGAGGAGCTGAAGGTAAAACTGAAAACCGAGCTGAGAATGATCCTGGTGGGCTCCCAGACCCTGGCTCAATGGCAGCAGGGCCTGGAATAATCGCCGATCAAACCAGTTTTTCCAGCACAGGCCTGAGTTTTTCGCGCATTTTCTCCAGTGCTTCGTCCGTATAGGGAACGGGCGCCTGCTTACCCCACACGGGGGCCGGCCAGGCCGGGTCGTTTTCAAAACGCACAATGTGATGCAAATGCAACTGTGGCACCATGTTACCCAGCGCCGCCACGTTCATTTTGTCGCCCCGAAACACATCCATCATGCCCTTGCTGAGAATCGAGGAACTTTCCAGCAACCGGATTCGCTGAATTTTTGACAGCTCGTAGATCTCCCGGATGTCAGGCACGGCCGGCACCAGGATCACCCATGGCCAGGTGCTGTCGTTCATCAGTAATACCTCACTCAGGCCAAATTTGCCCAGATGATGGGTATCGGCTGCCAACTTGGGGTGCAGTTCAAACATTCTGTGTCTTTTTCTCCTGCCAGATTTTTTCCCAGGCCAGCGCGGTGCGCACGATGGTGGTCAGGTCATCGTAATCCGGCTGCCAGCCCAGTATCTGTTTTATGCGAGTATTGTCGGCCATCAGCGCGGCGGGATCGCAGGCACGACGGCCGGTTTCCTGAACCGGGAAATCCACGCCCGACTCCCGTTTTACCACATCAATCACTTCGCGCACGGTAAAGCCCCGGCCATAACCGCAGTTCAATACCTGCGATTCACCGCCGCCGGCCATGTACTCCAGCGCCATGACATGGGCCTTGGCAAGGTCTTCCACGTGGATGTAATCGCGAATGCAGGTGCCGTCACGGGTGTCGTAATCCGTGCCAAACACACTCATGCCATGCCGTTGACCGGTGACGCATTCACTGGCCACTTTGATCAGGTGGGTGGCTTCCGGGGTAGCCTGTCCCAGCAGGCCGTCCGGGTTGGCGCCCGCCACGTTGAAGTAACGCAGGATCACGTAGTTCAGATCACCGGTATCCGCCAGATCCATGATCATGCGCTCGCTCATCATCTTGGAGGCACCGTAGGGGTTGATCGGCGCCAGCGGCAAGTCTTCGGTCAGCACGGTTTGCTCGGGCATGCCGTACACCGCCGCAGTGGACGAGAACACCATGTAGGGCACCTGGTGGCGCTCCACTGCTTTCAACAGGTTCAGGGTGTTGCGGGTGTTGTTGCTGTAATACTTCAACGGATTGGCGACCGATTCCGGCACCACGATGTTGGCGGCGAAATGCAATACTGCTTCAAACTTGTGCCGGGAAAACAAGTATTCAATGGCTTCTTCGTCTGCCAGGTCGCCCACCACCAGTTCGCCGGCGGTGACCGCCCAGCGGTAGCCGGTGGAAAGGTTATCAAAAACCACAATGTCGTGACCGGCTTCGGCCAGCTGACGCACCACGTGACTGCCAATGTAGCCGGCACCGCCGGTGACCAGTACTTTCATGAATTCTCACTCCCCTTCCCTGAAGGCTGTTGACGACGCTGACGGATTTCCCGGCGCCGCCGGCTGAAAAAATCACTGATGATCTGACTGCAACGAGTCTGCAGCACGCCACCGACTGGCGTTACCTGCCAGTTGAGATGGGGTTCTTCCAGTGTAGCCCGAGCCGACTCAATAGCACCGGCCTTGGGCTCGGTGGCGCCATACACCAGCCGGCTGATGCGACCATGGACAATGGCCCCCACACACATGGTGCAGGGCTCCAGGGTCACGTACAGGGTGGCTCCGGACAGGCGGTAATTTCCCACTCGGGCGGCGGCATCCCGCAGGGCACGAATTTCAGCGTGGGCGGTGGGGTCACAACCGGAGATGGGCGCATTGAAGCCCGCGCCGATCTCCCGGCCATCCAGCACCACCACGGCGCCCACCGGCACTTCGCCCAGCTCGGCCGCCTGGGCGGCCAGTTGCAGGGCCCGGTTCATCCAGACTTCGTCGTCTGGATGCTCTGCGTCAAGCACCATATTGACCGGACTTTATTCCCACTCGATGGTGGCAGGCGGCTTCGAGGAAATGTCGTAGGTCACCCGGGACACGCCGGTAATCTCGTTGATGATCCGGTTGGATACGGTTTCCAGCAGCTCATACGGCAGGCGCGCCCAGCGGGCGGTCATGAAGTCCACGGTTTCCACCGCACGCACGGCAATGACGTACTCGTAGCGGCGGGCATCGCCCACCACGCCCACGGATTTGACCGGCAGGAACACGGCAAAGGCCTGACTGGTCTTGTGGTACAGGTCGGCCCGGTGCAGTTCTTCCAGGAAGATGGCATCGGCGCGGCGCAGGATATCAGCGTATTCTTTCTTCACCTCTCCCAGGATACGCACGCCCAGACCCGGCCCCGGGAATGGGTGGCGATACACCATGTCGTACGGCAGGCCAAGTTCCAGACCAATCCGGCGCACTTCGTCCTTGAACAGCTCGCGCAGCGGCTCCACCAGTTTCATTTTCATGGTTTCCGGCAGGCCACCCACGTTGTGGTGGGATTTGATCACATGTGCCTTGCCGGTTTTGGAGGCAGCGGATTCGATCACGTCCGGGTAGATCGTGCCCTGGGCCAGCCAGTTCACATCGGTGATTTTGGCCGCTTCGTCATCGAACACATCGATGAAGGTGTTACCGATGATCTTGCGCTTCTGTTCCGGGTCGTCCACGCCCTTGAGCTTGGCCAGGAACAGGTCTTCGGCGTCGACACGGATGACCTTGACGCCCATGTTGTTGGCGAACATGTCCATCACCTGATCGCCTTCGTGCAGGCGCAGCAGGCCGTTGTCCACGAACACGCAGGTCAGCTGGTCGCCGATGGCCTTGTGCAGCAGCGCTGCCGTGACCGAGGAATCGACACCGCCGGACAGGCCCAGCAGTACTTTATCGTTGCCCACCTGTTCGCGAATTTGTCGAACTGCGTCGTCAACAATCTTGGCCGGCGTCCACAGTGCCTCGCACTGGCAGATGTTCAGAACAAAGTGCTCCAGAATGCGCTTGCCCTGCAGGGTATGAGTCACCTCCGGGTGGAACTGCACGCCGTACAGGTTGCGGCTCAAATCCTGCATGGCAGCAATCGGCGCGCTCTCGGTGGAGGCCAGCAGCTCGAAGCCTTCCGGCATCGCCACCACCTTGTCGCCATGACTCATCCAGACATCCAGCAGGGAATCGCCGGCCGGCGTCAGGTGATCGGTAATGTCGGCCAGCAGCGGCCCCTTGGCCCGCACTTTCACCTGAGCGTAGCCGAATTCGCGCTTCTCCGAACTGGCCACGCGACCACCGAGCTGCTCGGCCATGGTCTGCATGCCGTAGCAAATGCCCAGAATGGGAATGCCGCGCTCGAACAGGCCTTCCGGCGCTCGCGGGCCACCGAGCTGGGTGACCGATTCCGGGCCACCGGCAAGGATAATACCCTTGGGATTGAAGGCGGCCAGCTCTTCGTCGGTGATATCGAAAGCCTTAACCTCACAGTAAACACCAATCTCACGCACACGGCGGGCGATCAATTGGGTGTACTGGGAACCGAAATCGAGAATCAGGATGCGGTGGTCGTGGATATTCTGGGCCATGGTGTCCTCTGGCTATTAAACAACAAACCCGGCCCTAAACGGGCCGGGTCAAATCAGGCGGGGTGATTAACCAACTCGATAGTTGGGTGCTTCCTTGGTGATGGTCACATCGTGTACGTGGCTCTCACGCATGCCGGCGTTGGTAATGCGCACAAATTCCGGCTTGTTCCGCATTTGCTCCATGGTGGCGCAACCTGTGTAGCCCATTGCCGCACGAATACCACCCACCAACTGGTGGACGATGTTGCGCATCGGGCCCTTGCAGGCAACCCGGCCCTCGATGCCTTCCGGCACCAGCTTGTCGACACCCTTGCTGGCGTCCTGGAAGTAACGGTCACTGGAGCCCTGCCCCATGGCGCCGAGCGACCCCATGCCACGGTAGGCCTTGTAGCTACGGCCCTGGAACAGCTCCACTTCACCCGGAGCTTCATCGGTGCCCGCCAGCAGGCTGCCGATCATCACACAATGGGCGCCAGCGGCCAGCGCCTTGGCGATGTCACCGGAGAAACGGATACCGCCATCCGCAATCAGCGGAACACCACGGTCTTTCAGGGCGGCTGCCACGTTGGAAACGGCAGAGATCTGGGGCACGCCAATACCGGCCACGATGCGGGTGGTACAGATGGAACCAGGGCCAATACCCACCTTGACAGCATCAGCGCCGGCATCGGCCAGCGCGATGGCCGCGTCGGAGGTGGCGATGTTACCGCCGATAACCTGCACTTCCGGGAAGTTTTCCTTCACCCAGCGAACACGGTCAATCACGCCTTTGGAGTGGCCGTGGGCGGTGTCGACAACCAGCACATCCACACCAGCCTCGGCCAGCGCGGTAATACGGGCTTCGGTATCGCCACCGGTGGAAACAGCCGCGCCCACCCGCAGACGACCCTGGTCGTCTTTACAGGCCAGCGGATAATCTTTGGCCTTCTGGATGTCTTTGACCGTGATCAGACCACGCAGCTGGAAATCATCGTTAACCACCAGCACTTTTTCAATGCGATGGCGGTGCAGCAACTCTTTGACTTCCTCAACGTCAGCGCCTTCTTTAACGGTTACCAGCTTGTCCTTCGGGGTCATGATGTCCCGAACGAGCGTATCCATGCGGCTTTCGAAGCGAATGTCGCGGCCGGTGACAATACCAACCAGGTCATTGCCATCGACAACCGGCAGACCGGAGATGTTGTTGGCCATGGTAATATCCACCAGCTCGCGCACGGTGGTATCGGGGCTGACGGTGATGGGGTCTTTCACCACGCCGCTTTCGAATTTCTTGACCTTGCGCACGGCAGCGGCCTGTTGCTCAACGGTCATGTTCTTGTGCATGATGCCAACGCCGCCTTCCTGGGCCATGGCGATGGCCAGTTCCGCTTCGGTCACGGTATCCATGGCTGACGAAATCAGCGGGATATTGAGCGTAATTCCCTTGGTCAGCTGGGTTTTGAGGTCAACCTGGTGAGGCAGGACTTCGGAATATCCGGGAACGAGCAGAACGTCGTCAAACGTGAGGGCTTCTTCGGCAATACGCAGCATTGGGATCCGCCTTTTGAACGTGCTAAGTTGAGATTTCTGCACTGCGCCGGAGCCGGCACAGCAAAGCAAAATCCTTAATCGATCTATTATAAAGTCGTGATCGCCTGCAGTAAACCGCGCGATTTTTTCCGGATTATTGCATCTTTTTGAATTTCCTTTATTTTTAACCGTCAACTTCGGCTATTGCGTACGAACCACTACGGAGTGCACACCTTGACAACCGCCTACCCGGACTCCCGCCCCAGAGCGCTCACCGTCAGCGAGCTGAATCACCAGGCCAAGCAGTTGCTGGAAGCCTCGTTCATGCAGGTGTGGGTGGAAGGTGAGATTTCAGGCTTCGCACGCCCCTCGTCCGGGCACTGGTATTTCTCCCTGAAAGACAAGAAGTGCCAGATACGATGCGCCATGTTCAGGGGCGCGAACCAGCGCATCCGCACCCTGCCGAAAGAGGGCGACCAGATCCGCATTCGCGGCAAGGTGACCCTGTACGAGAACCGGGGCGACTTCCAGATTATTGTCGAACACCTGGAACCGGCGGGCCTGGGCCCTCTACAGCAGGCGTTCGACGCCCTGAAAATGAAACTGCAGGCCGAGGGGCTGTTCGACCCGGCACGCAAGAAGCCACTGCCCGCCACGCCCCGCCACATTGGCGTGGTCACATCCCCCACCGGCGCCGCCATTCACGACATTCTGACGGTGCTGGCCCGGCGTTGCCCGGCGATCCCGGTCACCCTCTATCCCACCGCCGTTCAGGGCCAGGCAGCCACTGCCGACATTGTTCAGGCAATCGAGCGGGCGCAGAGGCATAACGTGGCTGACGTGCTGATCATCGGCCGGGGTGGCGGCTCGCTGGAAGATCTGTGGTGTTTCAACGAAGAAGCCGTGGCCCGGGCCATCGCCGCCTGTAGCATTCCAACTGTCAGCGCCGTGGGCCACGAGGTGGATGTCACCATTGCCGACTTTGTCGCCGATTTGCGCGCTCCCACACCCTCGGCCGCCGCGGAAAAAATCTCACCGGACCAGCAAGACTGGCTGCGTCGCCTGAATGATCAACAACTGCGCCTTGCCCAGTCGGCCAGACGCCAGCTGCAACGCCTGCAAACCCAGCTAAGCCACCTGACGGCGCGCCTGCGAGACCCTCGCCGGGAGCTGCAGGAAAAAGCCCAGCGCATGGATGAACTGGACCTGCGCCTGAACCGGGTCATCACCCAAAAGCTGGAACAGTATGGCGTCCGGACCGAACACCTGGAGCGCCGCCTGGCCGCCCAGTCACCGCAGCAAACACTGGTGCGGGCCAGCGAGCAGGTGGCACTTCTGCGGCGACGGCTGGACAGCGCGGTACAACAAAACCTGCGACAGAACCGTGAGCGACTGCAACACTCGGCCCAGAGCCTGCACCTGGTCAGCCCACTGGCCACACTGGAGCGGGGCTACGCGATTGTCCGGGACGAGCACGGACGGATTATCCGCCGGGCCGGCGAGCTGAGCCAGGGCCAGAGCATCAGCGCCCGCCTCGGCCGGGGCAGCGTGGTGGCAGAGGTGACCGGCGTACACGAGGATGATGACAAAATGATAAAAATCAATCACTAAACGCCGGGTTTTTCATCCTCTCAGGCGCCTGGTTTGTATTGACGCCCCCTGAACTCGGTCTATACTGAAACTGCTGCGATAACCAGCACCCGAAGGTCCCGTGAGGGCAAATGCTTTAGTACCACAGGATAGATCGATGTCTGATAAAAAAACCGGCCAGGTTAAATGGTTTAACGAAGCCAAAGGCTTTGGCTTTATCGAGCAGGAAGGCGGCAGTGACGTATTCGTTCACTACAGCGCAATCAATGCCAGCGGTTTCCGCACTCTGGCAGAGGGACAGAAGGTGGAATTCACCGTGACCCAGGGACCGAAAGGCCCACAAGCGGAAAACGTAACCCCGCTGTAAGCGGTTATGTCATCTGCCGGATGCCCCTCACGGGCAAACGGGTGGATAACAGAACTGAAAAACAAAGGCCGGCAGTTTTGCCGGCCTTTGTTTTATCCAGCCACCGTTACACTCAGACTTCCGCAGCCTCCTCGGCTTTTGCCTGCGCCGCTGCACCAACAGCCTGGGCCACCGCAGAGAAAAGGGCCTGCAGCGTGGCGGACGTTGTATCTTCAGCCAATGCCGCGGCACTGCAGTGCTGGCCATTGGCGGTCAACCGGATGCACGCCAGGGCATTGGCGTTGGTACCTTCGCCCAGCGCAAACTCGTCGTAAGCCTCAACGGCAATGGCCACACCAAATCGTTTGTTCAAGGCGTCACTGACCGCCTCCACGGCACCCAGGCCGTGCCCCTGAAGCTCAACAACGTCGCCGTCCGGGCCCATGGAGACCATGGCGCCCACACCCTCTTCGTTGCGATGCAGGTCGTAGGAACGCAGTGCCCAACCGGCCGGTACTTTCAGGTAACGCTCTTCGAACAACCGGTGAATGGTGTCTGAATCAATTTCACCGCCGTTAGTTTCCGCTTCACGCTGAACCACCTTGGCAAACTCGATCTGCAACCAGCGCGGCAGGGTAATCCGGTAATCCCGCTCCAGCACGTAGGCCACACCGCCCTTGCCGGACTGGCTGTTGATGCGAACCACTTCCTCGTAACGACGCCCGACATCCGACGGATCAATAGGCAGATACGCCACATTCCAGGTCTCGCCCTCTTTGCGACGCGCCAGGCACTTGCGGATGGCATCCTGGTGGCTGCCGGAGAACGCGGTGAAAACCAGTTCGCCAGCGTAAGGATGACGCGGATGGGTGGAAATCTCGGTGCAGGCTTCCACCACTTCGGTAATCTCGGCCATGCCGGACAGGTCCACTTCCGGGTCCACGCCCTGGGAGTACAGGTTCATGGCCATGGTCACCAGATCCATGTTGCCGGTGCGCTCACCGTTACCCATCAGGGTGCCCTCAATCCGATCGGCGCCGGCCATCACACCCAGCTCCGCGGCCGCCACGGCGCAGCCACGGTCATTGTGGGTATGCAGGCTGATGCGAATGTCATCCCGGTAACGGATGTTGTCACAGATCCACTCCACCTGGTCTGCAAACACGTTGGGCATGGCCATTTCCACCGTGGCCGGCAGATTGATGATCACCTTCTGGCCCTGGTCCGGACGCCAGACGTCGTTCACCGCGTCAATCACCTCGGCGGCGAAATCCAGCTCGGTGCCGGTGAAGCTTTCGGGCGAATACTGGAAGCTCCAGTCGGTATCCGGGTATTTCGCGGCAAAGTCCTGCACTACTTTCGCACCACGAATGGCAATGTCGCGGATGCCGGCGCGGTCCAGACCAAACACCTGTTCGCGCTGCACCGTGGAGGTGGAGTTATACACATGCACGATGGCCTGCTTGGCTCCGGCAAGGGCCTCATAGGTACGTTCGATCAATTCCGGCCGCGCCTGGGTCAGTACCTGGATTTTCACATCTCCCGGGATCCGGTCTTCCTCGATCAGTTTCCGGCAGAAATCGAAATCCGGCTGGCTGGCTGCGGGAAAGCCGATTTCGATCTCCTTGAAACCCAGTTTCACCAGCAGATCAAACAGGCGCTGCTTCTGCGCAACCGTCATGGGTTTGACCAGCGCCTGATTGCCATCACGCAGATCCACCGCGCACCAGTCCGGCGCCTTGTCGATGGTCTGGTCTGGCCAACGACGGTCTTTCTTTGCAATCGGCTTGAACGGAGCATATTTACGATGATCAAAAGCCATGGTGAAACCTTCCTTTTAATGAAACGTCGACTTGCCAACAGTGTAACGCTGGATTCGCGCTATTTGTTTGCGTTTTTGACCGCCTACGGATACTTTTAACTATTATATTGCTCTCATTAAACAATACGGGATACATAATGGCCGAAAAAGAAAGCACCCTGGCAAAAATCGACCGCACAGACCGGAAAATCCTCGAACACTTGCAGAAGGATGGCTCGCTGACCAACCAGCAGTTGGCGGAAAAAGTGGGCTTATCTCCCTCCCCCTGCCTGCGGCGGGTGCGTGCGCTGGAAGAAGCCGGCATCATTCTGCGTACCGCCACGATCCTGGATCACAAAAAGCTCGGCCTGTCGCTCACCGCCATCATCCTGATCGGCATGGACAGGCATACCCCCGAACGCTTCGCCGCCTTCGAAGAGCAGGTGTCCGGCTACCCGGAAGTGCAGGAGTGCTACCTGATCACCGGCCAGAGCGCTGACTACATGCTGAAAGTGGTGGTACCGGACATGGACCATTACCACCAGTTCCTGCTCAATCACATTACCCGCATTCCCGGGGTCAGTGGCGTGCATTCCAGCTTTGTGTTGCGCCGGGTACTGGACAGCACCGCCCTGCCCCTGGGTTATCTCTCGTAACCGCCCTTTGTCTGGCTGTACCTGACCGGGCGGGCTCCGTACAATACAAGGCAATTTTTCATCCCACGTTTATTTTTGCAGGAAAGCGGAAAACACCATGCGAGCAAGCCGTTATCTGATTGCCACCCAGAAAGAGACCCCGGCCGACGCCGAAATTATCAGCCACCAGCTGATGCTGCGTGCCGGCATGATCCGCAAACTGGCCGCCGGCCTTTACACCTGGCTACCCATGGGCCTTCGCACACTGCGCAAGGTGGAGCGGATTGTTCGCGAGGAAATGGACAAGAGTGGCGCCCAGGAAGTGCTGATGCCGGCCGTGCAACCCGCCGAGCTCTGGCAGGAATCCGGTCGCTGGGAACAGTACGGCGGCGAGCTGCTGCGCCTGAACGACCGCCACGGCCGCGACTTCTGCTTCGGCCCCACCCACGAAGAGGTGATCACCGACCTGATCCGCAACGAGCTGAAAAGCTACAAGGAATTGCCGGCCAACTTCTACCAGATCCAGACCAAGTTCCGGGACGAGCGCCGCCCCCGCTTTGGCGTGATGCGCGCCCGGGAATTCCTGATGAAGGACGCCTACTCGTTCCACATCAACCGGGAATCCCTGGATGAAACCTATCAGCTCATACACCAGACCTACTGCAACATCTTCGACCGTCTGGGTCTGAACTATCGCCCGGTGCAGGCCGACTCCGGCGCCATTGGTGGCAGTGCTTCCCACGAGTTCCACGTGCTGGCCTCCTCCGGTGAAGACGACATCGTATTCTCCACCGACAGCGATTACGCCGCCAACATCGAGAAAGCCGAGGCCGTGGCCCCGGCCGGTGATCGCCCGGCGCCCTCACAGGCCATGACCGAAGTGCACACCCCTGGCCAGAAAACCATCGCGGCCGTCTCCGAATTCCTGGGCCTGCCGGCGGAAAACAGCGTGAAAACCCTGCTGGTCCACGGCGAACCCGATGAAGACGGCAAGTCCGGTCTGGTGGCCCTGATCCTGCGCGGTGACCACAACCTGAACGAGATCAAGGCGGAGAAGCTGGACGGCATCGCCGAGCCGCTGACCATGGCCACCGATGAGGAGATCGAGAAAGCAATCGGCTGCAAGCCCGGCTCCATCGGCCCGGTGGATCTGCCAGTGCCCATGATTGTTGACCGCAGCGCCGCTCATCTGGCGGACTTTGTCTGCGGCGCCAACAGGGACGACTACCACCTGACCGGCGTGAACTGGGAACGCGACGTCGCCCTGGGCCGCGTGGAAGACCTGCGCGATGTGGTGGAAGGCGACCCGAGCCCGGACGGCAAGGGCACCCTCGAAATCCGCCGAGGCATCGAAGTGGGCCACATCTTCAAGCTGGGCAACAAGTACAGCGAGGCCATGAACGCCAACGTGCTGGATGAAAACGGCAAGGCGGTCACTCTGGAGATGGGCTGCTACGGCATTGGTGTATCCCGGATCGTCGCCGCCGCCATTGAACAAAACCACGACGACAGGGGCATCATCTGGCCGGACGCCATTGCCCCGTTCGAAGTGGCCATTGTCACCCTCAACGGCCACAAATCCGAAGCCGTTGCCGAGGCCGGCGAGAAGCTGTACGCGCAACTGCGCCAGGCCGGCTACGACGTGCTGCTTGATGACCGCAAGGAACGCCCGGGCGTGAAATTTGCCGATATGGAGCTGATGGGCCTGCCGCACCGCTTCGTGGTGTCTGAGCGCGGGCTGGAGGCGGGAACGCTGGAATACAAAGGCCGGCGGGATGCGGACAAGCAGGATGTCCCCCTGGAGGAAGCCCTGTCGTTCCTGGTCAAGGCTTCACCGAAAAACAGCCTGTAAAGGGTAACCAACAGCCATCCCGGGCACTGAACGGGATGGCTGTCGCTGAATGGTTTTACGCCCGGGCACCTACAATGCCGGGCTCCATCTCCAGCGCCACTCCGAATTTCTCCAGCACCGACGCCTGCACCTGCTCAGCCAGGGCCAGAATATCCGCTCCCGAGCCGCTACCGTGATTCACCAGTACCAGTGCCTGGCGGTCATGCACCCCAACCTTCTCGTTGCGAAAGCCCTTCCAGCCAGCCTGATCAATCAGCCAGCCGGCGGCCAGCTTCACCCCACCTTCGACCGGATAGGAAACCAGCTCCGAAAAACGCTCGCGCAATTGTCGGTATTGCTCAAGGGGCACCACCGGATTTTTGAAAAAGCTGCCCGCATTGGGCAAGTTTGATGGGTCCGGCAGCTTTTGCTGGCGCACGGACATAACAGCCTGGGCAACCTGCAGGGGGGTCAGGCCGCCATCATCACCAGTCACGCCCAGGGTCTGCTGCAAATCACCATAGCCAAGCTTGAATGGCGCACAGCGTGACAACCGCAAACGGATTTCCAGGATGATGTATCGCCCCGGTTGGTGTTTGAACAGGCTGTCTCGGTAGCCGAAGCAACAGTCGTCGGCATCCAGCACCACCACCCGGCCTTGCCGGCGATCAAGGGCGGTGACTGACACCAGGGTATCGCACAGCTCGACACCGTAGGCGCCAATATTCTGTACCGGCGCGGCACCAGCGGTGCCGGGAATCAGCGCCAGGTTCTCGATACCGCGATAACCGGCGCGGGCGGCAAACAGCACCGCTTCGTGCCAGTTTTCACCGGCCTGAAGAACCAGTTCCGCGCTGTTGTCATCCAACGGTTCCAGCCTGCGACCACGCAGCGCAATGTGTATCACCAGGCCTGGAAAATCACCGGCAAAGACCAGATTGCTGCCACCGCCCAGAAGCTGCAGGGGCAGTTGGTGCTCGGCCGCCCAGTCCAGCGCCTGCTGCAGCTCATCCACGGACCGGACATCGGCCAGGTAGCGGGCCCTGGCTGGAACCGCCAGGGTGTTGAGCGCCGTCAGGTCTGCCTGTTCACGGGGAGCCCACTGTGTGGCCGGGGCAGTCAAGCCAGGCGCTCCCGAATGTCCCGGAGCAGCCCTTCGCTGGCATCCTGAATCAGATCCAGTACCTGCTCGAAACCGTCTTCACCGCCGTAGTACGGGTCCGGCACTTCCCCGGCACCCGCCCGGCCAAATTCCAGAAACAGGCGCGGTTCGGTGCCGCCATTCTGCCGCCAGACATCCCGGACATCTGCCAGGTTGGCCCGGTCCATGGTGACAATATAATCGAAGCGGTCCAGGTCTGCCGGTTCGAACTGACGTGCGCGCAACCCGCTCAAGTCGATCCCGCGGCGGGCGGCCGCGGCCATCGCGCGACTGTCTGGCTGCTTGCCGACGTGCCAGCCGCCGGTGCCACAGGAATCTATCTCCAGCGCCTCAAGCAATCCCGCCTGCTCCGCCAGCTGACGGAACACGCCCTCGGCACTGGGCGATCGGCAAATATTGCCCAGGCAAACGAACAGAACCCCGATCTTGCCGTCAGCCATGCTGACCTCCCTCGCCCAACAGGGCACGAACCCGCTCCAGATCCGCCTCGGTATCAACACCCGGGGCAGGCGGCTGGTCGGCAATATCCACGTGAATCAGCGCGCCGTTGTACAGCGCCCGCAACTGTTCCAGGGACTCAATGCGCTCGGTGGGCGCCGGTGGCCACTGGACAAACTCGCTTAGCACACTGGCCCGGTAGCCATAGATGCCAATGTGGCGGAAATAGCCAATGTTGTCGGGCAGGTCCAGCTCATCCGGGTGTGCACCTTCCGGCCAGAAGTCCCGCGCCCAGGGAATCGGGGAGCGGCTGAAATAATGGGCCATGCCCCGGGCATCACACACCACCTTCACCACGTTCGGGTTGAATACCTGGTGTACGTCGTGCAGGCGCTCACACAAAGTGGCAATCGAGGCATCCGGGTATTGCTCCAGATTATCGGCCACCTGGTTTATCAGGGCCGGGGCAATCATTGGCTCGTCTCCCTGAACATTGACCACCCGGTGGTCCGGCTCAAGGTCCAGCTTGCGGGCGACCTCTTCCAGCCGGTCGGTGCCACTGGCATGGTACGGTGACGTCATCACCACTTCGGCCCCGAAGCCCCGGCAGGCCTGCTCAATACGGGCATCATCGGTGGCCACAACAACCCGCTGGGCGCGGCTTTCTTCTGCCCTCTCACACACATGCTGGATCATGGGCTTGCCGGCAATATCGGCCAGCGGCTTGCCCGGCAAACGGCTGGACGCGTAACGGGCGGGAATAACAACGGTAAACGACATATCTGCTTGCACCCGTGCGCGGTCAGTGTTTGTCCAGGCGTTCGTCGGTGCTGAGGGTTCTGGCCTCACTCGACAACATAACCGGAATGCCCTCGCGAATCGGGAACGCCATGGCATCCTGGTAACAGATCAGTTCGCTGCGATCCTCGGTCAGTTTGAGCTCGCCCTTGCACACCGGGCAGGCCAGCATGGCTAACAGTTTTTTATCCATGATCATGTCTCTGTGTCTGATAATCAGTCTGGTGATCCGCTGGCAGGCGCACACGCCGCCAGCCGTTCCAGGAAGCGTCGTTCAAAAGATTCCGACAATTCGGCCTCCACCGTCAACATCCAGGCGTTGTCCGGAGCAATCCCCCGGCATTTAACCGCATCCTTGGCGGTCATCACCAGCCATTCACCGCGATGAAAGCCCAGATCCTCGGGGCGGAAATGGTGGTGGTCCGGAAAGGGTCTTTCCGTGACCCGGGCACCAAGCGCGCGCAGTGTATCGAAAAACCGGCCTGGGTTACCGATACCGGCGACCGCCCGAACGCCCCGGTTTTCCAATGCCTCGGGTGGCCGCGTTTCACCGGTAGTGAGGTTGACCAGAGCGGCGGGCCTGAGTGTCATGCCGTGCACGTCACCATGCGTGACGCCGGCATAGGCTTGCGGAGCCGGTTCGCTACCCGAGGACGACAGTCCGTTAACGACAACAAAATCGACGTTTGCTATCCGCCCAACCGGTTCTCTTAACGGGCCAACAGGAATCAGTGCACCGTTGCCAACGCCCCGCCGGGCATCAAAGACCGCCAGCTCAATATCCCGGGGCAGCCGGTAGTGCTGCAGCCCATCATCACAAATCAGTACGTCACCCAGTTGCCGGTCAATAGCGTACCGGGCGCCCCGCAAACGGTCCGGGTCCACCACCACCGGGCAACCAGTGGCTCGCGCCAGCATCAGTGGCTCATCGCCGCAAACGCCCGCAGGCGTGCTATCCACAACTTCCAGGGGGTAGGTGTCGCTTTTGCCGCCGTAACCGCGGCTGAGTATCACCGGGTGCCAGCCCCGGCTTTTCATCAACTGCACCAGGCGGGCGGTCAGAGGCGATTTACCGGTGCCACCGGCGGTAATGTTGCCCACCACCACCACCGGCAAGGCCAGTTCTTCGGTGCCATCCACGCTTGTTTTTTTGCGCTTTGTTTCCGCCACCGCACGGTAAAGCCAGGCCAGTGGTGTCAGCGGCCACAAAGGCCGGCGCTTGCCGTACCAAAGCGTTTCAACCAGGTCCTTACTCATGCATGCTCACTGAACTGGATCTGGTGTAACTGGGCGTAAGCACCGTCTTTGGCCAGAAGCTCATCGTGGGTACCGGACTCAACAATCCGGCCATTATCCATGACCAATATGCGGTCAGCTTTCTCGATGGTTGATAACCGGTGGGCGATCACCAGTGTGGTACGCCCTTTCATCACCGTTTCCAGAGCTTCCTGGATATGGCGCTCAGACTCGGTATCCAGCGCCGAGGTGGCTTCATCAAGGATAAGTACCGGCGCGTCTTTGAGAATCGCCCGGGCAATGGCCAGGCGCTGGCGCTGTCCGCCGGAAAGCATCAGGCCGTTATCGCCAATCAGGGTATCCATGCCGTCGGGCATGCGCTCGATAAATTCCAGGGCGTGGGCTTTCTCCGCCGCCTCGCGAATCTCTTCGCGAGTACAGTGGCGCAAAGCACCGTAGGCAATGTTGGCGGCAATGGTGTCGTTGAACAGCACCACGTTCTGGTTGACCAGGGCAATCTGAGCCCGCAATGCCGCCAGGGAATATTCCTTCAGTGAATGACCATCAATGCGGATATCACCGTCGGTGAATTCATAGAAACGGGGCAACAGGCTCACCATCGTGGATTTGCCGCTGCCCGAACGACCCACCAGCGCGACACTCTGGCCAGCGGGAATCTCCAGTGAGATGTCTTCAAGCACGTTGTCGAGCTGATCCCGGTAACGAAACGCCATGTGATCAAACTCGATGTGCCCCTCAACCCGCTCCGGTGCGTAGGTGCCTTTGTCGTGCTCCGGCTCCTCGTCCATGGTCTCAAACACATCGTAGGCAGCCGCCACCCCTTTCTGGATCTTGGAATGCACCGAGGTAATCTGCCGGATCGGCTTGGCCATGGTGGCAGCAGCGGTAATAAAGGCCACCAGCTGGCCGGTGGACATTTCGCCACGGATTTCCGGCGACAGCATGGTCCAGACCAGCGTCGCAATGGCAAACGCGACCAGCACCTGGATGACCGGCACGCTGATGGCCTGGGTAGAGGCCATTTTCAGGCTTTGCTTGAGATTGCGGGCACTGACGTCCCGGAAACGGGCGCGCTCATAGTCCTCACCACCAAAGGTTCGTACCACCCGGTAGCCACTGATGGATTCGGAGGCCACATGGGTGATATCACCCATGGAGCCCTGGATGCGCTGGCTGATCCTGCGGAATCGCTTGCTGGCGTAATTCACCACCAGGCCGATGATCGGCCCGACCACGAGAAACACCAGGGTCAGTTTCCAGTTGGTGTAGATCATGAAACCGAGCAGGCCGACGATGGTGAGGCCTTCCCGCAGGGTGATGGTCACCGCGTTGGTGGTGGCCTCCGCCACCTGCTCCACGTTGAAGGTAAGCTTGGAAACCAGCCGGCCGGCTGCGTTGTCGTCGAAGTACCGGGATGGGAGGGTCATCAAGCGGTCGAACACGTCGTTACGCAGGGCGTTAATCACGTTACGGCCCACGTAGCTGATGAAGTACTGACTGAAAAAAGTGCCAACGCCACGCATGGCGAACACACCCACAATCATGCTGGTCAGCAGCACACGGTTTTCATCGGTCGGGTTTTCGATGGCTGCAATGACATACTCCATTGCTGCCGCCATGCCGGTGGATGCGGCGGCATAGACCACATTGCCAAATATAGCCAGGGCAAACGCCAGCCAGAACGGCTTCACGTACCGAAGCAGGCGTTTGTAGGTGGCCCAACCGGTGGTTGGCGGTGCCTGCAGCGGCTCCGGCCTTGTATTCATCACTGGCTTTCAGCCTCTCGTTCGGTGGTTATGCTCAGTTTTGCGAACCCGAGGCGGCCGGCGACATCCATGGCACGGACAACGAACTCGTGGGGGGTACGGGCGTCTGCGGTAATAATGAAGGGCAAGGTATTATCACCTTCCGACAGTTCCCGGACACCCCGCTCCAGGGTCTCGCGGCGGTTATTGACCAGCGTCCTGTCGTTCAGGATGTACTGGCCATCGGCGTTGATCACCACATCAATCTGCTGTACTTCGGCAGGCGTGGCCGGCTCGCCATTGGCCTCGGGCAGCTCCACCTGCAGATGACTTTCCCGGGTAAATGTGGTGGACACCATGAAAAAGATCAGCAGCAGGAAGACCACGTCAATCAGTGGCGTCAGGTCGACCCCGACCTCCTTGCTTCTCTGGCGTTTGAACTTCACGACGTTCAGGCTCCTTCCACGTCGATTTCGCGGTCACCGTGGACCACTTCAACCAGCTTGATGGCTTCCTGCTCCATGTTGACCACCAGCTCATCCACACGGCGAATGAAATAGCGGTGGGCAATCAGCGCCGGAATAGCCACGCTCAGACCGGCCGCCGTGGTCATCAGAGCCTCGGAGATACCACCCGCCAGGTTGCCGGCATTACCGACGCCGGCCAGCTGAATTTCAGCAAACACCTTGATCATGCCGACCACCGTGCCCAGCAAACCGAGCAGCGGGGTGATGGTGGCAATGGTACCGAGCGGATTGAGAAAGCGCTCAAGCTGATGAATGACCTGGCTGGCCTCCTGCTCGATACTTTCCTTCATGATTTCACGGCCGTGCTTGGCATTCATCAAACCACCCGCCAGCACCCGACCAAGTGGCGAGGACGCCTGCAGGGCTTTGAGTTTCTTGCTGTTCAGATCCTTCTTCTTGATCCAGCGCCACAGTTCATTCACGGTTTGCGGCGGGGCAACCCTCGACGGCCGCAACGACCAGAATCGCTCCAGGATAATGGCCAGAGCCAGAACGGAACAGGCAACAATGGGCACCATCAGGATGCCACCGGCTTTCAAAAGCTCGAACACGCTTGATCTCCCTGATTAATAACGAGCGGGCGCTACTTTAGCATAGCTGTATCACCGAGCCACACCCGCAACCTTACGGGATCTGACATTGATCACGGGCCAGGCCATCTGCCGCTATCCAGAAAGGCGCAACGCTGCGCTGCTCACTCACCCGTGGCCCTTCACCCGACAACGCCAGGACAATCTGCCCCGAACACGCCGTGCTCAGTGCGCGAGCCCCGGCCTGACGGTAACGGGCGGTGACATCGGCATGGGGATGACCGTATCGGTGCCGGAAACCCGCCGTGTAAATGACCCGGTCCGGTGCCACCGCCCTAACCCACTCCGGGGATGACGAGGTCTTGCTGCCATGATGCGGCGCAATCACCCAGCGCCGGCCTGCTTTGGCGGGAAACCACCGGTGCACCCCGGCCTCCAGCATTTCCCGTTCAACCGCGTGGGTTATATCACCGGTCAGCCAGATCAGCGTTTGCGAAGGCCGGTGGAACACCTGCACCACACAGGATGCCGCATTTCCGGACTGCTCCCCTGCCGATTGCCAGAAACCCAGCTCCAGGCCTGCCCACGTTTCAATACCCGGCCGGCAGGCATCAACCCCACCCGTGAACCCGGCGTACGAGTCATCCGGCCATTCCTGGATTTCCCCGGCCGTCACCCGGCCCACCCGGAACCGGCCAAACAGCTCGGGCAAACCGCCGGCGTGGTCATTATCCCCGTGACTGATCACCAGCCGGTCCAGCCGATGCACGCCTCTTTCGGCCAGCCCGGGAATCAACACCGAATCGGCCGCAGAATAGACCCCCGGCACCCCCGGGCCCGTGTCGTAAACCAGCACCCGGTTCCGGGCACGAATCATCACGGAGAGACCCTGGCCGACATCCCACACCACCAGCTCCGGTTCACTGACTACCGGATTCCCGGGCGCGGATGCGGGCACCACAACCGAAATCGCCCACGCAAACAGAACCAGCCCACCGGTCAGCCGGAACCCCGGAAAAGGGAAACGCAATAACACCAGCACGCAAACCGCCAGCAGCGCAATCACCGCCCAGTGAGGTTCGGCGATCGGCGGCCAGGGAAGGGTTTCGACAAACACCAGCCAGCGCCATAACACCGCCAACACCCCATCAAACAGGGGCAACAGCCAGACAAGCACGGCACTCCCCGCCAGGCCAGCCACCACGCCACCGATGAGCAATACCGGCATCACCACCACGGACAGCCAGGGAATGGCGACCAGGTTGGCCACTATGCCAGCCAGCGGCTGTTGCTGCTCGAATTGCGCCAGAATCGGCCAAAGTCCGGCAAAAATCGCCAACTGGGCGATGACCAGCCCCTTGAACCAACCGGGTGGCCCCAGCCGCCCCGCAAACGCCAGCAACAGAATGGCCACCGCGCCAAACGACAACCAGAACCCCTGGTCCAGTGGCGCGAAAGGGTCTGTCAGCAACACCAGGGTCAATGCCAGCACAAACGGCCGCCAGGGACTGAATTCCCGGGCCAGTAACAGATACCAGCCGCCAATGATCACCATGATCAGCGCCCGGCGCGTGGGCACCCCAAAGCCGGCCAGCAAGGCGTATGACACACAGATGGAAACCAGACCGGCAAACACCAGTTGGCGAACCCGTCGTTCCTGAATGTGCCCCACGGGCAGCAACAGCAGGGTCTTGCGCAGTACCACGGCAGCCAGCATTGCCACCAGCCCCAAATGCAGGCCGGAGATGGCCACCAGGTGAATGGTGCCGGTGGCCTGCAGGGTCTGCCAGTGGGCATCAGTCAATCCGTTGCGGTTGCCTATCAACAGCGAGGCAACCAACGGATAATAGCGAGCGTTACCGAACAGGCGCTCAACCTGCCCGGCAATCTGGCGATACCAGGCATGGTAACGGCAATGCCAGCCACAACGGACGTCCGGCGCATGGGCCACGGAGCGAATGCTGCCCGTGGCCCTGATGGCGTGGCGGAACAACCAGTCTTCATAGCGGAAACCGGCGGAGTTCAGATAGCCGTGCGGTCGTTTCAGGACCACGTTCAGGCGCAAGCGCTGGCCCGGTAACACACCGCCATCCCGTCCGTACCAGGCCAGCCGCAGCGTTTCCGGCGCCTGCCAGTCGCTGTTGAAGGCGGTATGCCAGCTTTCCACGCAGAAATTGAAGCGCAGACTGTCAAAGCTGCCCGGCCTGGGCAAACTGCACAGGTACCCGGATACGGCCAGCTCCCTGCCCTGTGCTGCCTCCGGCAAGCGTTGTTGCAAGCGGTTATCCGCCTGCCAGTATGTCCACGCCAGCCCCAGCGCCAGGCAGCAGAGCAAGGCCGGCAAGCAGGCTGCGGGAGAAGATCGGAGCCGGTACCAGAGTGCGACGCTGACCAGAATAACGGCCAACAGCATGACGCTGAAGGCTGGCCACGGCGTCAACCGATACAGTAAGATTGCACCACTGCAGAATGCCAGCAGATTGGCATTGCTCAGAATCCGTACCCGGGGCACCGGTGCGGCGCCGTTAAAGCGGGACATTCCCTGTCCTCCTTACATTTGGCAAACCGGCAGAACAACTGGCCGGTTATCATCCTGACATCAGATCACAGGCCGGACTTCCAATGCCGAAGAAGTTCATGAAGCGGTATTTGCCCACTCCGGAAAAAGTGCGTTCGATCCGGTCGCTGCACTTTCTCGGGGATGTCCTTCATGAACCCAACCTGTGGCATATAAACCGGCACTCGGTTGCCAGGGCGTTTCTGGTGGGCGTCTGGTTCAGCTTCATCCCCATGCCGTTCCAGATGCTGGGCGCTGCGCTCTGTGCCATCTGGCTGAACGCCAACCTGCCGCTCTCGGTCGCCCTGGTCTGGATCAGCAACCCACTGACCATGCCACCCATCTTCTATTTCAATTACCGCCTGGGCGCATGGATTCTGGACCGGCCGTTACTGGCGTTCGAGTTCCAGGTTTCCCGGGAATGGCTGGGCCACCGACTGGTGGATATCGGCATACCGCTCTACCTGGGCTCTCTGATCACCGCCACGGTAGTGGCCTGCCTGGCCTACCTGATTATTCAGTATATCTGGCGGCGCAAGATCCGCACCGACTGGCGCCAACGCCGGCGCACTCATTCACGACCGGCCACCGGCGGGCCTCACAGTTCCTGAACCAGGCGCCCCTGTTCCAGCCGAAGCACCCGCCCCAGGCTTCGCGCCATGGTCATGTCATGGGTCACCATGACGAACGCAGTGCCGGACTGGTCCCGCAAATCCTCAATCAGGGCACGAATACCCGCCCCAGTCTGCTCGTCCAGATTACCGGTGGGTTCATCCATGAGAACGCATTGGGGCTCATTAACCAGAGCCCGGGCAATCGCCACCCGCTGGCGCTCGCCGCCGGACAGTTCGCCCGGCTTGTGTTTCAGCCGCTCCGCCAGACCTACCCGGGCCAGTAAAGATTCCGCCTTCACCGCCGCCTGAGACGGCTTCATGCCCGCCAGGGCGCAGGGCATCATCACGTTCTCCAATGCTGAGAACTCCGGCAACAGGTGATGAAACTGATAGACAAATCCCAGGTTCCGGCTACGGAACTTCGCCCGTCCCGCTTCCGACAGGCGATGGATATCCTGCCCACAGATACGGATATGGCCTGAGGTGGGCCTGTCCAGCCCCCCCAGCAGGTTAAGCAGAGTGGTCTTGCCGGCTCCGCTGCTGCCAACGATAGCCACGGTTTCGCCCGGCTCAACCCGCAGGGAAATGTCCGAGAAAATAGTCAGCGTTTCCGGCCCCTCACTGTAGGTACGGGTCAGTTGGCTGCACTCGATAACCGGCACGCTTGCCGGAGCGGAAGCATCATTCATAACGCAAGGCCTCTGCCGGTTCTACCCTGGACGCCCGCCAGGCGGGATAAATAGTGGCCAGCAGGCTCATGGTCAGCCCGGAGCCGCTTATGATCAGCACATCCTTCCACTGCAACTGCGAGGGCAGATAACTGATGAAATAGACATCGGCGCTGAGGAACTGCTGCCCCAGCAACGTTTCGATCCAGGCAATAATGTCGGAGATGTAAACAGCGCCAAGAATACCCAGAGCGGTGCCGACCAGCGTGCCGAAGATGCCAATAACAGCACCCTGAACAATAAAGATGCGCATAATCTTGCCCGGCGTGGCGCCCATGGTACGCAAAATGGCGATGTCCGCGGTCTTGTCGGTAACCACCATCACCAGTGTGGAGACAATATTGAAGGCGGCCACCGCGACAATAAACATCAGCAACAGGCCGATCATGGTCTTTTCCATGCGGATTGCCTGGAAAAGATTACCGTGGGTGCGGGTCCAGTCCGATACGTAGTAGCGCCCGTCCAGGGTCCGGGCCACCTCATGGGCCACTTTCGGCGCGGCAAACAGATCATCCACCAGCAGTCGCACCCCTTCGGCACGGCCACCGGTGCGCATCAACCGGGCTGCGTCGTCCATATGCACCAGGGCATAGTTGCCATCAAGCTCGGCCCCGACACTGAAAATCCCCTTCACCGTGAAGCGCTTCAGCCGTGGCAGCACCCCCGCCGGCGTCACCGATGCCTCCGGCAGCACCACGGTCAGCCGGTCACCAATACCCAGCCCCAGACTGTTAGCCATCAGCCGGCCGATAATAATGCCGAACTCGCCGGATTTGAGCTCATCCAGCGAGCCCTGGACAAAATGGTCCTGGATGATAGACACCGATGCCTCCTGCTCCGGCACCACACCGTTGAGCATGACGCCACGCACATTGCCCCCACCGGTGACCATGCCCTGACCCTGAATGAACGGCGCGGCCGCTTCCACTCTCGGATGCAGCTGCGCACGCTCATCAATGCTTTGCCAATCATCCAGCGGCCCGTCGGCGCCCTGCACCGTGGCATGGGGCACCATGCCCAGAATTCTCTGCTTCAGCTCTCGATCAAAGCCGTTCATGACCGACAGCACGATAATCAACACCGCCACACCGAGCATCAGCCCGATCATGGAGGTCAGTGATATGAAGGAAATGAAGTGGTTACGGCGCTTGGCGGCGGTGTACCGCAGGCCAATGTAAAAGGATAGGGGTCTGAACATAGGATTGGGGTGCCTGTTGCTACCGTTAGGTCTGTCGCCTCTGGAAAACTGCTAGACTTGTCTCACGTACATAGAAACCCAGCCTCCCGGAGACAGGATGCCAGGCACCGACCACAAAGCCCCGACCCACCCATCAACCGGTGACCGCCGGGAATTTTTCCGCATTGATGATCACATCGGTCTGGAAATGCGCCGCCTTGACGCCGACGAGAGCCTGGATGCCGATTTCTTCGCTGACTCACCAGAGCAGGCCCTGCAAGCCGAATTCCGCCGGCTCGACCAAGACGTTAAAGGCCAGTTGGTAACACTAGCCGAACACGACCGCAATCTGGCCGGGCTGATCAAGTCACTGAACAGCAAGATCGACACGCTGGCGCGCATTATCGCCTTTGAGCAAAATCCGTTGCAACCGGAGGACTGGCAGGATGTCACCCTGAGCGAAGGTGGCCTGTCCTTTGACGACCGGGCCCACGCGTGGCAAAAAGGCGACCGGATGGCCGTGCGCATGACCCTGCCACCGGAGCTATATCAGCCGCAGGCAATGGCGGAAGTCTTTGAGGTAGAGGCCGCCAGGCAAGGCCGGGCGCGGGTTCACACGGCTTTCATCCGGATTGACGATGGCGACCGCCAGCAAATTGCCCGGCATGTGATGAAGTGGCAGGTACGCCAGCGGCAAAACCGCTAGACTTCCGGACAGCCTTGCACTTTTGCGCAAAATTACGGGATATTACCTTTACGTCACCTCGGAAAAATCGCCCCCCGGCACTGACAATGGAGAGCAGCATGAACAAAAAAGGAATCCGGTTGGCCGCCCTGGCCCTGGCAACCTGTCTGATGGGCGCCGTCCCCGCCTACGCCGAACAAGTGACCATTCCGGTGGGTGCCCAGGGTGATCACAGCCAGATCAGTCTGCCAGCCAACGGCATCACCCAGGATGCAGTACGCGAGCGTTGGGGCTCGCCGGAAGAAATACGCGAGCCTGTTGGCCAACCGCCCATAAGCCAGTGGTATTACAAGGAATTCGTGGTGTATTTCGAGGGAGAGCGGGTACTGCACACCGTAATGAAACGAAAATAGTGACGGGCTGTCTGTAAAAGCGGATTTTATGACACGGACACCTGACGCCGCCCCGGCGGTCAGATAGAATGACCGCTTTTGATCTGCAGGGGGCGAAACCAGTGACTTCCAGACCAATACTGCCGGCCGAATGGGCACCCCAGAGCGGGGTCATGCTGACCTGGCCACACCCGGGTACCGACTGGGTGCGGATGATGGACGACGTTGAACCGGTGTTTCTGGAGATTGCCAAAAACATTCTTCGCTTCGAGCATCTTGTGATCAGTTGCGAGTTTGTCTCCCGTCTGCAAAAACTGGGTGAGCAACTCAACCAGTGGGCCGAGGCAGACCGGCTGCCCGGCCGCGTAATCACAGTCCCTGCTCCGGCAGACGACACCTGGGCGCGGGACCACGGCCCGATCACGGTAAAAACCGATGACGGCTATGCCGTACTGGATTTCCGCTTCAATGCCTGGGGCAACAAGTTCTCGTGGGAGAAAGATAACGCCCTGAACAGCCACCTCGCCGGCGCTGGGGTTTTCGGCAAACACCGCCTGCAACAGGTGGACATGGTGCTCGAAGGTGGCTCCATCGAATCGGACGGTGAAGGCACACTGATGACCACCAGCGAATGCCTGCTGACTCCGTCACGCAATCCAGATCTGGACCGCACCGGCATTGAACAGCAACTGCGTGAACAACTCGGCGCAGAACGGGTGCTCTGGCTCAATCACGGCTACCTCGCCGGCGACGACACCGACAGTCATATAGATACACTGGCCCGCTTCTGCGCCCCGGACCACATCTGTTACATCGCCTGCCCGGACCCGACCGACGAACATTACGATGCCCTGCAGGCAATGCAGGAAGAGCTGCGGGAGTTTCGCCAGGCCAACGGCGAGCCCTATCAGCTGACTGCCCTGCCCTGGCCCGACCCCATTTATGACGCCGACGGCCAGCGCCTGCCGGCCACCTATGCCAACTTCCTGATCATCAATGGTGCCGTGTTGCTGCCCGTGTATGGCGTACCCCAGGACAATGAAGCCATCCGGGTGTTGGCCGGATTATTCCCGGAACGGGAAATCATTCCCGTCAATTGCCGGGCATTGGTTCACCAGCACGGCAGCCTGCACTGCCTGACCATGCAATTCCCTGAAGGAGTGCTTGAAGTATGAGCCAGGCCAACCGCCGCCAACTGCAGGTGGCCGCCATTCAGCAGACCTGCAGCAACGACAAACAAACCAGCCTGGCCACATCCGAAGCCCTCGTGCGCGAAGCGGCCGCCGGCGGTGCCGAGCTGGTTATCCTGCAGGAGCTGCATGCCACCCTGTACTTCTGCCAGACCGAGGACACCGGCGTATTCGAGCTGGCCGAACCCATTCCCGGCCCGACCAGCGAACGGCTGTCGGCGCTGGCGGCAGAGCTGGGTATCGTGCTGGTGGGTTCCATCTTTGAACGGCGGATGAACGGGGTGTACCACAACACCGCCGTGGTCTTCGAAACCGACGGCAGCATCGCTGGCCTGTACCGGAAAATGCACATCCCGGATGACCCAGGCTTCTATGAGAAATTCTACTTCACGCCGGGCGACGCCACCTTTAATGGCGGACAGAGCGGCTTTACCCCCATCCACACGTCTGTCGGCAAACTGGGCGTACTGGTGTGCTGGGACCAATGGTACCCGGAATCCGCCAGGCTCATGGCCCTGGCCGGTGCCGAACTGCTGATCTACCCCACTGCCATCGGCTGGGACACCACCGACGACCCGGACGAACAGGCCCGTCAGCTTGACGCATGGGTTACCGTTCAACGCGGTCATGCCATTGCCAACAACCTGCCGGTAATTGCTCCCAACCGGGTAGGAACCGAACCAGACCCGTCCGACCAGACCAACGGCATCCGGTTCTGGGGCAACAGTTTTATCTGCGGCCCCCAGGGCGAATTCCTGGCCCGGGCCGACGAACACAGCCAGACCGTTCTGACCGCCACTTTAGATTGCCGGCGTACTGAATCCATACGGCGCATCTGGCCGTACTTCAGGGACCGGCGCATCGACGCCTACGGCGACATTCTCAAGCGGGTAAGGGATTAAAACCGCATGCAGCAAACCATCGACCAACTGGTCAACGAACTGAACAGCGTACTGCTGGGCAAGGAACCACAGGTTCGCCTGGCCGTGTGTGGGCTGCTGGCACGCGGCCACTTGCTGATTGAGGACATTCCGGGCATGGGCAAAACCACCCTGTCCCATGCGCTGGCCAAAGTCATGGGCCTGAGTTACCGTCGCATTCAGTTCACCAACGACCTGTTACCGGCTGACCTGCTCGGCTACGCCATGTTCGACAAACAGGCCGGTGATCTGGTGTTCCATCCCGGGCCGATCTTCTCCCAGGTGGTTCTGGCGGACGAGATCAATCGCGCTTCCCCGCGCACCCAGAGCGCCCTGCTCGAGGCAATGGAAGAGCGGCAGGTATCAATAGAAGGCGAAACCCGCCCACTGCCCTCGCCATTTTTTGTCATCGCCACGCAAAATCCCATCGAACAGGGTGGCACTTTCCCGCTGCCGGAATCCCAGCTGGACCGGTTTCTGATGCGCCTGCGGCTCGGTTATCCCGACCCCAAGGCCGAACGGGAGCTGCTGGAAGGTGAAGACCGCCGCGCCATCACCGATCGTCTGCCCACCCTCTTGCCCCGGAAACAGCTGCAAACCCTGCAGGCGGCCGTGGAGACAGTCAGTGCCAGCCCGGCCCTGCTGGACTACCTGCAACGCCTGCTGGCTGAAAGCCGGCGTCTACCCGGCCTGATGTATGGTTTATCTCCCCGGGCGGGGCTTGGTCTGCTGCGCGCGGCCAAGGCCTGGGCAATGATGGCCGGTCGAAACCACGTGCTGCCGGATGACCTGCAGGCGGTGTTCCCTGCCATCGCCGAACACCGGCTGGAACAGGGGGAATCCGGCAAGAGCGCAGAGCGGGTCCGGCAACTGCTGACCACGGTATCCGTCCTTGAATGACGGCCAACTGACCATATAGCACAACTTTATAAATGGCATTGCTTCAAACGAATGGCAGCCGCGACCATTCGTGATAGCCTTTCAACACTTTTTTCTGGTTGGAGACACCCATGAGCGAAACCAAACACTCCCGACTGATCATTCTCGGTTCCGGCCCGGCCGGTTATACCGCTGCTGTCTACGCAGCCCGTGCCAACCTGAAGCCGACACTGATCACCGGCATTGAGGTGGGCGGCCAGTTGACCACCACCACCGATGTGGACAACTGGCCAGGCGATAACGACGGCGTTCAGGGCCCGGAACTGATGCAGCGCATGCAGCAGCATGCCGAGCGTTTTGAAACCGAGATCGTTTACGACACCATCAACGAAACCGACCTGAACCAGCGCCCGTTTGTTCTGAAAGGCGACAGCGGCACCTACACCTGCGATTCACTGATCATCGCCACCGGCGCGTCGGCCATGTATCTGGGCCTGGAGTCCGAAGAAAAATTCAAGGGCCAGGGCGTCTCCGCCTGTGCCACCTGCGACGGTTTCTTCTACAAGAAGCAGAAAGTCGCGGTGATTGGCGGTGGCAATACCGCCGTGGAAGAAGCCCTTTACCTGTCCAACATCGCCGACGAAGTGACGCTGGTACACCGCCGTGACAGCCTGCGGGCGGAGAAGATCCTGCAGGACAAGCTGTTCGAAAAGGCCGAAAACGGCAACATCAATATCATCTGGGATCACACCCTTGACGAAGTCCTGGGCGATGGCACCGGTGTAACCGGCATGCGCATCAAAAGCACCAAGGACGACAGCACCCGGGAACTGGCGCTGGCCGGCGTATTCATTGCCATCGGCCACAAACCCAACACCGGGCTGTTTGAAGGCCAGCTGGACATGAACAACGGCTACATCAAAATCCGCTCCGGCCTGAACGGCATGGCAACAGAAACCAGCATTCCTGGTGTATTCGCTGCCGGCGATGTGGCCGACCACGTATACCGCCAGGCGGTCACCTCGGCCGGTTTCGGCTGCATGGCCGCCCTGGATGCGGAAAAGTTCCTGGACCAGCAGGACTGAAACCGGGATATCATGACGTCGCTACCCTGGCTTGACCCGAACCAGCTCTGGTTCCCCCCGGTCGAAGAAGCGCTGGACGACCCGGACGGTCTGCTGGCGCTGGGGGGCGACCTGCATCCCGAACGTCTTTTGCTGGCCTACCGCAACGGTATTTTTCCCTGGTTCAGCGATGACCAGCCCATTCTCTGGTGGTCACCCAATCCACGCTGTGTATTGCCGCCGTCTGAAATCCACGTATCCCGCAGCCTGCGCCGGGTGCTTAACCAGCAGCGTTTTCGCATCACCTCGGACCAGTGTTTTGGCCGGGTTATCCGGCTGTGTGCCACAACCCGCGCGGAAGGTACCTGGATTACCGATGACATGATCGCCGCCTATACCGAGCTCCACCGGCTGGGCTACGCTCACTCCATCGAAGCCTGGAACCGCGACGGCGAACTGGCCGGCGGCATGTATGGCCTGGCCATCGGCCGCTGTTTTTTCGGTGAATCCATGTTTTCGATGGAAACCAACGCATCCAAGGTGCTGATGGTGCATCTGGCCCGCCAACTGATCAACTGGGGCTACCGGCTTATGGACTGCCAGGTGGAGAGCGCCCATCTGCTATCGATGGGCGCTCGCTCCATACCGCGAGCCGAGTTTCTGTCTATACTCAGGGCAAGCGTGAATCGCGAACCGTCGGTGCAGGAATGGAATATCACCTGGCAGTGGCCAGGCCCGGAGGCTTGAATGAGCAACCTCAGAACCCTGGTGTTCTTCGCCACGCCCCCGCATGAGTGCAGCTATTTACCGGACCGTGAGGCCACCACCATGTTTGTGGACCCGCGGGCCGAGGTCGATAAAAAGCTGTACAGCCAACTGACCGCGCTGGGTTTCCGCCGCAGTGGCTCCCATTATTACCGCCCCCACTGCGAGCACTGCAACGCCTGTGTGCCGGTCCGGCTCAAGGTCAACGAGTTCCGGCCCGACCGCAACCAGCGCCGGGTGCTGCGCAAGAACAGTGATATCCAGTGCCGGATTGTGCCTGCCGAATTCAACGAGCGCTATTACCAGCTCTACGCTCATTACATTGAGGAGCGTCACTGGGACGGAGACATGTATCCGCCCTCACGGGACCAGTTCAGCTCGTTCCTGGTGGAAGGCGCCACTGATTCCCGTTTTGTGGAAATGACCCTGGATGGCGAGCTGATCGGCCTGGCGGCACTGGACCTGCTGGACGACGGGCTGTCTGCCATCTACACCGTATTCTGTCCGGAGATGGAACACCGAAGCCTGGGCACCTTTGCCATACTCTGGCAAATCGGGGAGGCGCAGCGCCGTGGCCTTCCGCACCTGTACCTGGGCTACTGGATCAGCGAGTGTCGAAAGATGAACTACAAAACCCGTTTCCGGCCCATCGAAGCCCTGCGAGATGGCCACTGGCGCGAAATGATCACTGACTGAATTTTGCCAAACGGTAAGATTTCAGGCAGAATTGCGCCATTTAAAATCACACGAAAGTATACCAAAGAGGTTTCTACTGAATGGCGAAGTCAGATGCTATTGAAATGGAAGGCGTTATTATCGACACCCTTCCCAATACCATGTTCCGTGTCGAGCTCTCCAACGGCCACGTTGTGACAGCCCACATCTCCGGCAAGATGCGCAAGAACTACATCCGCATCCTGACCGGCGACAAGGTCAAGGTTGAGCTGACCCCGTACGACCTGAGCAAGGGCCGCATTGTGTACCGCGCCCGTTAATCAGCGCCGTGGCATCTGAGCATTAAAAAAGCCCCGCAAAAGCGGGGCTTTTTTGTGGCGAAGCGGCTGTTACACCGCTTCGGCCGGTTCGTCTTCGTATTCGAACACCAGCTCGTCGTCCCGCAAGTGCACAAACACGTCGCCGCCGTGGTCCGAAAGGCGTCCGAACAGGATCTGCTCGGCCAGCGGCCGCTTGATCTTGTCCTGGATAAGGCGGGCCATGGGCCGTGCGCCCATGGTCACATCGTAACCACGCTCGGCCAGCCACACCTTGGCGTCTTCGTCCACGTGCAGCACTACCCGCTTCTCGTCCAGCTGCGCCTGCAGCTCGGTAAGGAACTTGTCCACCACATGGGTGATGGTGCCCTTCTCCAGATCCCGGAACTGGATGATGCCGTCCAGCCGGTTGCGGAATTCCGGTGTGAAGGTCTTGTTGATCACCTCCATGCCGTCGGTACTGTGATCCTGCTCACTGAAGCCGATGGAGCGCCGCGCCATGCTCTCGGCACCAGCGTTGGTGGTCATCACCAGAATTACATGGCGGAAGTCCGCCTTGCGGCCGTTATTGTCGGTCAGGGTACCGTGGTCCATCACCTGCAGCAGCAGGTTGAACACTTCCGGATGCGCCTTCTCGATTTCATCCAGCAGCAGCACACAGTGCGGCTGTTTGCTCACCGCCTCGGTCAACAGACCACCCTGGTCGTAGCCGACATAGCCCGGAGGCGCGCCGATCAGCCGTGAAACGGTATGCCGTTCCATGTATTCGGACATATCGAAGCGCACCAGCTCAATACCCAGTACCTTGGCAAGCTGCTTGGTCACTTCGGTCTTGCCGACACCGGTGGGGCCAGCGAACAGGAAGGCGCCTTCCGGCTTCTCCGGTGCCTTCAGGCCGGCACGGGCCAGCTTGATGGCGGTGGACAGCGACTCGATGGCCGGATCCTGACCAAACACCACCATTTTCAGGTCCCGCTCCAGGTTGCGCAGCAGATCCTTGTCACTGGTGGACACGTTCTTCGGCGGAATACGGGCAATGTTCGCCACCACGTCCTCGATTTCCGACACGTCTATTACCTTCTTGCGTTTGCCTTCAGGCTGCAGACGCTGCCGGGCACCGGCCTCATCAATCACGTCGATGGCTTTATCGGGCAGGTGCCGGTCGGTGATGTAACGGTCCGACAATTCCGACGCCACACGCAGGGCCTGGTCGGTGTACTCCAGGTCGTGGTGTTTCTCGAAGGTACTCTTCAGGCCCTTGAGGATCTGGTAAGTGTCTTCCACGCTCGGCTCGTTCACATCGATCTTCTGGAAACGACGGGCCAGGGCGCTGTCTTTTTCGAAAATGCCACGGAACTCCTGGAAGGTGGTGGAGCCAATACAACGCAGCTCGCCGGAACTGAGCATGGGCTTGAGCAGGTTGGAGGCATCCATCACGCCACCGGAGGCCGAGCCGGCGCCAATAATGGTGTGAATCTCGTCGATAAACAGAATGGCGTGATTCTGCTTTTTCAGGTCCGCCAGCAGGCCCTTGAGGCGTTTTTCGAAATCGCCCCGGTATTTGGTGCCGGCCAGCAAGGCACCCATGTCCAGCGAGTAGACCACCGCATCGGAGATCACTTCCGGCACCTGACCATCAACAATGCGCTTGGCCAGACCTTCGGCGATGGCGGTTTTACCAACACCGGCCTCGCCCACCAGCAGGGGGTTGTTCTTGCGCCGGCGCACCAGAATCTGCACTACCCGCTCAACCTCGTGCTCACGGCCAATCAGCGGGTCAATGCGGCCCTGGCGGGCCTGTTCGTTCAGGTTGGTGGCGTAGTTGTCCAGCGGACGGGACTGTGTGCCTTCCTCCGCCATTTCTTCCTGGGCGTGGTCCACATTTTCTTCGTCCTCGGCACCCTGCACGCGGGAAATGCCGTGGGAGACGAAGTTCACCACGTCAATGCGGTTGATGTTCTGTTTTTTAAGCAGGTAAACCGCCTGGCTCTCCTGCTCACTGTAGATGGCCACCAGCACATTGGCGCCGGTCACCTCTTTCTTGCCGGAGGACTGTACATGGAATACAGCCCGCTGCAGCACCCGCTGGAAGCCCAGAGTGGGCTGGGTTTCCCGCTCGCTGTCGGTACTCGGAATCAGCGGGGTGGTGGAATCGACGAATTCAATGAGCTCGTCTTCGAGCCCTTCCAGATCGGCGCCACAGGCTTTGAGTACACCCACAGCCGAGTCGTTATCGAGCAGGGCCAGCAGCAGATGCTCCACGGTCATGAATTCATGACGCTTGTCGCGGGCATTTTTGAAGGCCGTATTCAGCGTAATTTCAAGATCTTTGCTCAGCATGGGCACCCCAACGTCTGTCAGTCCGCACGTTCAATCTCACAAAGGAGCGGGTGATCGCATTCCGAGGAATACTGGTTCACCTGTGCTGCTTTTGTTTCCGCGATGTCACGGGTATATACCCCACATACGGCTTTTCCCTGCGTATGGACGAGCAGCATCACCTGCGTCGCCTTTTCTTCGTTCATTGCGAAGAACGTCATTAACACCTCTACCACAAAATCCATCGGTGTGTAATCGTCGTTGAGTAACACGACACGGTAGCGTGCCGGCCGCTTCAGAGCAGGCTTTTCAGGTGCAACACTCACGCCGTCATGGCGCTCGGGCTGATCGTCTTCCCCCTGATTAAATACTAGTAGAGAATTGTCGATTGTCCGCATGGTTCAGTTAGCCGGTTTGGTCTCTTGCCTGAATAGAATGTGGTTGCCCGCTGTCGGGTTTTCAAGCGCAGCCCGGGTCTGGCGCTCGCGGGTGCGAGTCTACCATCATACCGCGTCCGACCCCGGCTCAACCACCGAATTCCCCAAACCGCGGGTTTACCCACGCCGCCTTGACACCTCGCCCATCCTGAACAACATTTAGGGCTGCACCATTAAAACAACAACAAGGGAGTTCGTCATGCCGCGAGGAAAGGTCAAATGGTTCAATAACGCCAAAGGTTACGGTTTTATCATCGAGGATGGCTGCAGTGACGACCTGTTCGCCCACTTCTCTTCGGTGCAGATGGAAGGCTACAAAACCCTGAAAGCCGGCCAGCCGGTCACCTTCGACAAAAAGCCGAGCGAACGCGGTGTGCATGCCGTGAACATTATTCCGGAAACACCACCCAGAGCCATGGGTTAACCACACCCCGGGCAATTATTCCGGTCGGCCAATAACCCACCCCTGCAAGGCTCTCGCCGACATCGGTTTGGCTATGGCATAGCCCTGGCCCCAATCACAGCCCAATTCCAGCAAAGCCCGGCAATGAGCCTGGCTTTCCACCCCTTCGGCAATAACACGTCGCCCGAAAGCGTCGGCCAGGCGGATCACCCCCTGCAGAATGGCCAGATCATCCGGGTCCTCCAGCATGTCACGGACAAAACTGCGGTCAATTTTCAGCACGCGGGCGGGCAGGCGCTTCAAATAAGTCAGGGACGAATAGCCGGTACCGAAATCGTCCAGCGAGAACACGACGCCCAGCTTATCGCAGTCCTTGATGATCCCGGACACCTGCACCACATCATCAAGGGCGGCGGTTTCCAGAATTTCCAGCTCCAGGTCTCCAGGCTCGGTGCCAGGGTGTTCATCCAGAGCCTCGGTCAGCCATTTCATGAAATCCGGATGCTGCAGGTGAATGGCATCAATATTGATGCTGACCGGAATCCGCAATCCCTGGCTTTTCCAACTGACCACCTGCGCCAGCGCGGTACGCATTACCCAGTTACCCAGCTCGATGGCCACCGCCGTATTCTCGATCACCGGCAGGAACTGTCCGGGCGGCAACAGGCCCCTCTCGGGATGTTGCCAGCGCACCAGTGCTTCGGCGCCCAGCACCTCACCGGTGCGCATGTTGATTTTCGGCTGATAGTGCAGCACCAGTTCTTCATTCTCCAGGGCCACACGGATACGCTCGAGGCTATCGAGCTGATCCCGCACGGCCCGCTCCTGCTCAGCGTCGAACAGGCAATAGCGATTCTTGCCCGCCTGTTTGGCCTGGTACATGGCCTGATCGGCCTGGCGCAGCAACTGATCGGGATCCAGAGGTTCGCTTTGCGGATAAAAGGCCACGCCGATACTGGCCGAGACGGACAGATCCAGGTCATCGAGGGTGATCGGTTCGGCCGCCGCTTCCAGCAAACGATTGATGGCTTCAATACTGTCCTGCTGGGCATCAAGATCCAGCAACACCGCCACAAACTCATCTCCCCCAAGCCGGGCCAGGGTATCTTCGGCACGCATGACCCGCTTCATCTGGCGCGCGACCTGCACCAGTAACTGATCACCAACGGCATGGCTGTGGGTATCGTTGATCGCCTTGAAACCGTCCAGGTCGATAAAGACCAGGGCAACGCTCGAGCCATTACGGACACACCGCGCCATGGCCTGCTGCAGACGGTCGGCCAGCAGGGTTCGGTTGGGCAGGCCGGTCAGCGGATCAAAATGGGCAATGCGTTCCAACTGTTTCTGCTGGTGCTTGAGCGTACTGGCGTAGCGCCTCAACTCTCCCTCGTTGTACCGCAGCGCATCGGTCACCTGCTTGCGTTCAGCTTCAAGTTGCCGGCGGCGGCGGATATTCAGCACCAGAACACCTATGGCCAGGGCCTGCGCGACCAGGACCACCGCCAACAGCCAGATTTGCTGCAAGCGGGTCTGTTCAAGCTCAGCCACCTGCTCGTCCACCATTTCCTCCAGCCGGCTCTGGTAGTGCCACAAATCCTGCGATTCGTGCCGGCCAGGGGTAATATCGTTGATTACTGAGAACAGTAACCTGCGGCCGTCAAAGTCATAGGGCCGGGAATGAACCTCCACCGTCCGGACATCTCCATTGGCCCGTTGATGTCGGAAGATAAAATAGTTGCGCCCCTGCTCTTCAGCCAGTTGCCGTTCCTCGGCAACCTGTTCGGCAGTGAAGGTGTTGATCTGCTGAATGGTCATCCGCATCAGTGACCGTTCGGGATAGCCGTAAAAATCCACCGCGGCCGGGTTGGCCTCGACAATCCGGCCCGTATCGGGCTCGATCAACAGCATGGGAATATCAAAATCCGCAAACACCGTCTCGAACCCCGGCCCCTCTGCCACGACCGATGCCAGGCTGCCGAACGCCAGGATGAAACCGATGATAACCGAGACCAGTGCTAACACGGCCCGGCGCAAACGCAGACGGATTTCAGGCAAAATGAAGTTCCGGCGAGTTGAAAGACATGTCGTGAAATTACCCAATAAGTCGGGGCACAACAAGGTGCAGTTCCGAACCAGTCCCCCCGGTGCACCGCGTGTTGGCTGCGCCAATAACTTTTCAGGTACCATCGGGGCGGCAAACCACAGGAACCAATATGGCGCAATTACTGATCTTCAACAAACCTTTCCAGGTGCTGAGCCAGTTCACCGATGACCGTGCCGGTGAGCGCCGCGCCACCCTGGCCGACTGGATCGACCAGCCCGGGTTTTACCCGGCCGGACGACTGGACTACGACTCCGAAGGCCTGTTGCTGTTGACCAGTGAGGGAGCCCTGCAACACCGGATTGCCTCGCCCCGCAACAAGATGCCGAAAACCTACTGGGTGCAGGTGGAAGGCGATGTGGCCGACGAAGCCATCAGCCGGCTTCGCCAGGGCGTGGAACTCAAGGATGGCCCCACCCGGCCGGCTGCGGTCCAGCGCATTGCAGAACCACAGCTCTGGCCTCGCAATCCGCCGGTGCGCTACCGGGAATCCGTGCCCACGTCCTGGCTGGAGCTGACCATTACCGAAGGCCGTAATCGCCAGGTAAGGCGCATGACCGCAGCGGTTGGCCACCCAACCCTGCGCCTGGTGCGCTGCCGCATTGGCGAATGGCACCTGGATGACCTCCAGCCCGGGGAATCCCGGCTGGAAACCGTCCACTTGCCCCAGCCGGCCGGGACTCGCCCCAAATCCGCCGGCAAGCGCCGCCCAACCCGCAAAACGAGGCCCGTTAAACCATGACCTGGACACCCCACGCCACTGTTGCCGTAATTGTTGAAGACACCCGGGGCCGCTTTCTGCTGGTGGAGGAAGTCAGCCGGGGCAAGGTCGTGTTCAACCAGCCGGCCGGCCACATTGAAGAAGACGAGCCTGTACTGAGCGCCGTGCATCGGGAAACTCTGGAGGAGACCGGCTGGACCATCGAACCGACGCATTTTATCGGCGTGTACACCTACAAGGCGCCCGCCAATGGCGTGACTTACTACCGCTTCTGCTACGCAGCCCGGGCGCTTGAGCAGGTAACCGCCCAGCTTGACGACGAGATCATTGCCCCGCACTGGCTGAGCATCGACGAGGTGCGCGCCCTGGGCGACAAACTGCGCAGCCCCATGGTGCTGCAATGCATCGAGGATTACCGCAACGGCCGGCAATTCCCGCTGGATGTTGTGGTCGACGCGCAGACGTGAGGGCGGCAAGCTGTTAAAATCCGCGCTCCACTTTGGCTAACCAACACCCAGAGACCCATGACCCAGACACCTGAAACCCAAGCTCCGCAAAACACCCGCGTGATCGTCGGCATGTCCGGCGGTGTGGACTCCTCCGTTGCCGCCTGGCTGCTGAAGGACCAGGGCTATCAGGTTGAAGGCCTGTTCATGAAAAACTGGGATGAAGACGACGGCACCGAATACTGCACCGCCATGGACGACCTGGCCGACGCCCGGGCCGTGGCCGATGCCATAGGCATTACCCTGCACACCGCCAGCTTCGCCGCCGAGTACTGGGACCGGGTATTCGAACACTTCCTGGCCGAGTACAGCGCCGGGCGCACTCCCAACCCGGACATCCTGTGCAACAAGGAAGTGAAATTCCGCGCCTTCCTGGATTACGCCATTACCCTGGGCGCCGACTACATCGCCACCGGCCATTACGCCCGCCAGCGCCCGTTGAAGGATGGCAGCGGCAAGGCACAGCTGCTCAAGGGCCTGGACCCGAACAAGGACCAGAGCTACTTCCTGCACGCGGTCTCCGGCGAGCGCATTGCCCGCACCCTGTTCCCGGTCGGGGAGCTGGAAAAGCCCGAGGTCCGGCGCATTGCCGAGGAGCAGGGTTTTGTCACCCATGACAAGAAAGACTCCACCGGCATCTGCTTCATCGGCGAGCGCAAGTTCCGGGATTTCCTCAAGCAATACCTGCCGGCCCAGCCCGGTGACATTGAAACACCCGACGGCCAGGTGATCGGCAAGCACCAGGGCCTGATGTACCACACCATTGGCCAGCGCCAGGGTCTGGGCATTGGTGGCCTGAGCGAATTCGGTGACGAGCCCTGGTACGTGGCGGAAAAAGATCTGACCCGTAACGTTCTGGTTGCGGTTCAGGGCAAACATCATCCACTGCTGTTCTCCCGAGGCCTGGTCTCCGGCCCCATTGACTGGATCGCCGGTGAGGCACCCTCCGGCCAATTCCATTGCAAGGCCAAGACCCGTTATCGCCAACCGGACCAGGACTGCAAGGTCACGGTTATCGATGGCGGCGTAAAAGTGGTCTTTAATGAAGCCCAGCGAGCCGTCACCCCCGGGCAATCAGTCGTGTTCTACATCGATGACGTCTGCCTGGGCGGCGGCGTGATCGAGCAGACCTGGCGCGACGGCGAACCCCTGCCCGCGCGCATTAACCCGGAAATGGAAGTCCGATCATGAGCCGTTCCCTGCACGACCAGACCCTGGCCCTGGCGGGCATCTTCCAGGCTGCCTCCCTGGTGCACCAGATCGCCCACCGCGGCATGTGCGACCAGGCCTCACTGGAAAGCTCCCTGCGTTCCCTGTTCGCCACCAACCCGGATTCCACGCTGGATGTTTACGGCGGCGAGATCAGTGATATCCGCGAAGGCCTGCAGGCAGTATCCACCTCCCTGGCCCAGCAATCCCGCCCCCAGGACATGGAGATCCTGCGCTACGTGCTGAACCTGATCAATCTGGAGTCCAAGCTCAAGCGCCAGAAAGACATGCTGGAGGTGATCGGCAACCGTATCGAGCAGGCCCGGCATACAGCCGCGCACTTTGGCTACACCCACCCCAACCTGGTGGGCAATCTGGCGTCCATCTACACCGACACCATCAGCACCTTCCGTTTACGCATACAGGTCAGCGGCAACCCGCAAGTACTGCAGCGTGAGGAAAACGCCGAGAAAGTCCGGGCACTTCTGCTGGCCGGCATCCGCTCCGCGGTGCTCTGGCGCCAGTGCGGCGGTCAGCGCTGGCAGCTGATTTTTACCCGCAAGAAAGTGATTCACCACGCCCGGGAGCTGCTGCGCTGATTCACGTCGCGCGCTGGTGTATCATACGCATCTTCAAATTTTACCGATCCGCATCTTTGAACAACTGAGAGGTTTTCGATGGAACTCACCGCCCTGACCGCTATTTCCCCGGTCGATGGCCGCTACGGCAGCAAAGTCAGCGTATTTCGCAGCATCTTCAGTGAATACGGCCTGATCCGTAACCGGGTAACCGTCGAAATCCGCTGGTTGCAGCAGCTGGCCAACCACCCGGCCATCACCGAAGTGCCGGCCTTCTCCGATGAGGCCAACGCGGCACTGGACAAGCTGGTCAGCGAGTTCAGCCTGGAAGACGCCGAGCGCATCAAGGAAATCGAGCGCACCACCAACCACGATGTGAAAGCGGTCGAGTATTTCATCAAGGAAAAAATCGCCGACGTGCCCGAACTGCACGCGGTCACCGAATTTGTCCACTTCGCCTGCACCTCCGAGGACATCAACAACCTGTCCCACGGCCTGATGCTGCGCGAGGGCCTGGACCACGGCCTGCTGCCGGGCATGGAAAAGGTCATCGACAAGCTGACCGAGCTGGCGAAAGAGCACGCCGAGCAGCCCATGCTGTCCCGCACCCACGGCCAGACCGCTTCCCCCACCACTGTGGGCAAGGAACTGGCCAACGTGGTCTACCGCCTGCGCCGCCAGCTGATGCAGATCCGCGAAGTGGAAATCATGGGCAAGATCAATGGTGCCGTTGGCAACTACAACGCCCACCTGTCCGCCTACCCGGACGTGGACTGGGCCGCCAACGCCGAGGAGTTCATTGAAAGCCTGGGTCTGGACTGGAACCCGTACACTACCCAGATCGAACCCCACGACTACATCGCCGAGCTGTACAACGCCATCGCCCGCTTCAACACCATCCTGATCGACCTGGACCGGGACATCTGGGGCTACATCTCCCTGGGTTACTTCAAGCAGAAGACCATTGCCGGCGAAGTGGGCTCCTCCACCATGCCCCACAAGGTCAACCCGATCGACTTCGAGAACTCCGAAGGCAACCTGGGCATCGCCAACGCCCTGCTGGACCACCTGGCGGCCAAGCTGCCGATTTCCCGCTGGCAGCGTGACCTGACCGACTCCACCGTGCTGCGCAACCTGGGCGTTGGTTTCGCTCACAGCCTGATTGCCTATGAAGCCACCCTCAAGGGTCTGGGCAAGCTGGAGATCAACCCGGCTCGCCTGAACGAAGATCTGAACAACGCCTGGGAAGTTCTGGCCGAGCCGATCCAGACCGTCATGCGCCGCTACAACATCGAAAAGCCCTACGAGAAACTCAAGGAATTGACTCGCGGCAAGGCGATGACGCCCGAGGTGATCAAGAATTTCGTGGAAACCCTGGATATCCCGGAGCAGGCCAAGGCCGAGCTGCGTTCGCTGACGCCGGACAACTACATCGGCAACGCCATCGAGCAGGCCCGCAACATTTAAAAGCAGGAGACGCACCATGGACATGCTTGGCGGCATCAGCCCCTCGGAATTCTTAAGGGACTACTGGCAGAAAAAGCCGCTGGTCATCCGCCAGGCATTTCCCGGCTTCCAGTGCCCGGTCAGCCAGGACGAACTGGCCGGCCTGGCCTGTGAGGAAGCGGTGGAATCCCGCATCGTGGTGGAAGAACACAACGGCAAGCCGTGGCAGTTGTTCAACGGCCCGTTCAGCCCCGAGCGCTTCAGTGAAATGCCCGAACAGGACTGGACCCTGCTGGTGCAGGGCCTGGACCACTGGGTGCCGGAGGTTGCCGATCTGCTAGAGCATTTCCGCTTCATCCCCAACTGGCGCCTGGACGACATCATGGCCAGCTACGCCCCCAAGGGCGGCAGCGTCGGCCCCCACTACGACATGTACGATGTCTTCCTGCTGCAGGCCCAGGGCCATCGCCGCTGGACCTTCGGCGGCAAATGCGACCATACCTGCCCACGGGTGGAAGGCACCCCGCTACGCATCCTGAGCAGCTGGGAAGGCGAGGAAACCGTCACCCTGGAGCCCGGCGACATGCTCTACCTGCCACCGGGCGTGGGCCATCATGGGGTGGCCGAGGACGACTGCATCACCCTGTCCGTGGGTTTCCGTTCACCCACCGTGGACGATGTGCTGACCAGCTTCACGGATTTTCTGTCCCAGCGCCCCCAGGCCGCCGAACACCTGGACGATCCGGACCTGCAACTGCAGGACAACCCGGGCACCATCGGCAACGAGGTCATCAACCGGGTGGATGCGGTGATCCGCGAACAACTGGGCGACCGCCGGCAAATGGCCCTGTGGTTCGGCCAGTTCACCACCGCCCCCAAGAGCCTGGATATCGTGGTGCCGGCGGAAGAACCGGCCACACCGGCAGATCTGGCCGAAGCCATCGAGGCCGGTGAGCAACTGCGCTGGAACGAAGGCTCCCGCTTCGCCTATCATGACTTTGACACCGATACCGCCCTGTTTGTTGATGGCGAGCAGTATCTGCTCAAGGGTGATGCCCGGCCACTGGCGCCGCTGTTGTGCGCCCAGGCCCGAATTAACATGGCCGAACTGGCCGAGTTCGCCGGCGACGAGGCCCTGCTGGGTCTGCTCACCAATCTTTATAACCAGGGCTCGATCTACGTCGAGTAAACCATGGACCTGAGATTCCGGAAATATACCTGGCAACTGGCACCCGACTCCGTTCGCGACATACGGCAAACCGTGTTCATCAACGAACAGAAGGTGCCGGAAGCACTAGAGTGGGACGACACGGATGAAATTTCTGACCACTATCTGGCCGTGGATACCGACAACCGGCCGGTCGCAACCGCCCGGCTATTCTCCGCACTGGAGGAAACCGGCTACATCGGGCGCATGGCGGTACTGCCGGAATACCGGGGCCAGGGGGTGGGCGAGGCTCTGCTACGCCACCTGATCAGCGAAGCGGCTGGCCGGTATCAGGAGCTTCGCCTGTCGGCCCAGCGGCATGCCGTTGGTTTTTACCAGCGCAGCGGTTTTCATGTGTGCTCGGACGTCTACGACGACGCCGGCATCCCGCACCTCGACATGCGCTGCCTGGCGCCGGAGTTAATCGCACAATCACCCGCCGGGCACTTCAACCCCCTGATTCTGGGTGCAGACACCGAAAGCTGGTTGTTCGCTCAGGAAGCCCCCATGCTGTCGCTGATGGACTCGCTCGCCGGCCAGGCCCGTCAGCGCCTGTGGCTGTACGACCGGGAGCTCGACCACAACCTGTACGACCGCCACAACCTGCGCGAACTGCTTTCGGCGCTGGCCCGCCGCCACCGGCTCAGCGACATCCGTCTGCTGATTCACGATGACAAGCCACTGATCAAAAAACGCCATCAGTTAGTCGAACTGATGCGCAGGCTTCCCAGCCGGATGGAGCTGCGCCTGGTTAATCCGGATTACCCCAGTGAGGATCAGCCTTTCCTGCTGGCCGACCGCGAAGGGGTGCTCTACCGCCATAACTTCGACAGGCCCGAAGGGTTTGCCGGCTTCACCGCCGGTGGCCGGGTCAAACCGCTGGAGGAGTCTTTTCAACGCATGTGGGACGCAGCCCGTCCATCACTGGAACTGCGTGAACTACCGCTCTGAATGCCGCCCCGGCAAACTCTGGGGCGATTCGAACCGGGCACCGAAAGGTGCAAACTCCTCATCTACTTCCTCGGCCACCTCGACGATCAGCCGGCGCAGCCACTGATGGTCGGTATTGTGTTGCAGCAGCGGGCTCCAGGCCATCTTCAGCTCGAATGGCGGAATCTCGAACGGCGGCACCTTCACCACCAGATCCGGGTTGTCCTTCTGTAACCAGGCCGCCCGGGACGGCAGCGTGGCAATCAGATCGTGCTGCTCAGCCAGCAGCATGGCCACCTGGTAGTGGCGGGTAAATACGGAAATCTGGCGTTTCCGACCCATGCGGCCCAGGGCTTCGTCTACCCAGCCCAGGCGCTGGACGTCTTTCGGGTTCACCCCCACGCCCACGCCAAAACCGGTTTTACTCACCCAGATATGGCTGGCCGCCAGGTAGGTCTCGAGCGTGAAAGGTTCTTTGAGGATCGGGTTCCGGGAATTCATCGAGCAGGCAAAATACTCGGTCCACAGGGTTTTCTGATGAAACGACTGAGGAATTTTGTCGAAGCGGTTAATGGCCATGTCCAGACGACCCTGCTCCACATCCAGGAAGCTGACGTCACTGGGGGTCAACACATCGAGGGTAATGCCCGGTGCTTCCTGGCGCAGCCGGCGCAGCACCCGGGGCATCAGGCAGGATTCCGCGTAATCACTGGCCATAATCCGGAACACCCGCTGGCTTTCCCGGGCCGAAAACGGCGTTTTTTCCTGGACCGCCAGCTCAATGTCAGACAAGATGGTCCTCACCATCGGCTGCAGTTCCCGCGCCCGTTCAGTGGCGCTCATGCCCTCGCTGGTGCGCACCAGCAATGGATCACCAAACAGATCCCGCAAACGGCGTAACCCGTTACTCATGGCCGGCTGGGTAATGCCCAGGTGATTGGCGGCCTTGGTCACATTGCGCTCACGCAGCAGCACATCCAGGTACACCAGCAGGTTGAGATCCACACGGGATACGTCCACTATCATCTCCTGTTTTACCAAGGCCGGGCACACATACCCGGCAAACAACCATTCACCAGAACAATACACAAAAATTTATAATTCACAAGGTGAATGATTCGCCGGTCGATTACAACCGGAAACGGACGGGCCTGAACAAATCTGCTAGGCTCTCAAAAGTTTAGCCAATATCATTAACATTCTTTCGGTTTGACGCATTACCGGACCCGGAGCCTCTCTGACACCATGGATACCGTTACCATTGTGCTGCTGCTTGCCGCGATTGTCGGCGTATCTCTGATTATCATTTTCCTCAGCCAGATGCGGGAAAAGGCCCGGATAGAACGCGCCCGCCGGATGACGGCGCTGGAAGACAGTTACAACCTCGCCAACCGGTTGTTTTCCGAACTGCCCGGCCAGTATCTGACCGACGAACTGAAACTGGTGCTGCTCAAGCGCATGGAAGACGCCTGCAACGGCCTGCTGCAGCTGAAATCCGACCAGCCGGTAACCCAGTGGCTGGAGAGCGTTCGCCAGACCCGGCAGAAGGTCAAGGAAAAGAACGACCAGCGGCCGTCCATGAAAATCGATTCGCCAGACAAGGCCAATTACATCAAGAAACTGCTGCAGGCGTTGTTCAACATGATCGAAGCCATGCACAAAGCCGGTCGGCTTGACACGCCCACGGCAAAGAAACACCTCAAACACGTGTTATTTCTGGTACACAAGACCCACGCCGACCTGTATGTGTTTCAGGCGCGGGACCATCTGAAGAAGAACGAAACCCGCAAAGCCATCCACGCCTATCACCTGGCGAGCACAGAGATGGGCAAATCCAAGGACAACCCGCTGGCGGTGAAGGCCGTGAAGAGTTTCCGCTCCCGCATCAAGGAGCTTGAGGCACAGATCGCCGCCGGCAACGTGGAAGAAAGTCCGGGCGCCAACAAGCTGGACAAGGAGTGGGACAACTTCCTGCAGGAAGACGAATCCTGGAAGAAAAAAGCCGATTACGACAACTGAGTCCGGCGCAATCCCATAATCTCAGCCCGATGTCATGAGCCAGCAAACCAGCGAGCATCCTTTCACCCATGACGGTGCTTGATCCCTTCAAACGCCGGCTGTCCTGGCGCCTGACCCGCGATACGGTACTGATCGCCATGCTGGTGGGGCTGGCCCTGAACCTGGTGCAGATTACCCAGGATTATTTTTCCGCCAAGACCGACATGGAGCAGGACATCCGTGCGCTGATGCGGATCAGCCACAGCCCGGCTTCACAGATCGCCTACAACCTCAACATTCGCCTCGCCGAAGAACTGCTTGACGGCCTGCTGGAACACCCGGCCACCACCGATGCCCGCATTCTGGACTCCGAGGGCAACACCATGTCCTCCGCCAGCAAGAGCAAACCGGCATCCCGTTATCGCTGGCTGAGCGACCAGTTGTTCGGGACCAGCCGGGTATTCAGCTCGGAACTCAATGTACGACAACTGGAAAACCTGCCACTCGGCCGGCTGCAGGTTACAATTGATACCTACCATTACGGCACCGAATTTCTTGAGCGGGCCAGTTATACCCTGCTGATCGGCCTGCTGAAAAGTCTGGCGCTCTCGATCGTGCTGCTGGTGGTGTTTTACATGGTTCTGACCCGGCCGATGATAGGGCTGATTAACGCCCTGAGCCGGGTAAACGTCGACATGCCCGAAAAAGCCCGCCTGCCGACACCCGCCAATCACGAGCATGATGAAATTGGCGCCATGGTCGCTATTGTTAACCAGCACCTGGCCAACATGGAAAGCAGCCTGGCTCGCTTCAAGGCTGCAGAAAACGCCATGAAGAACTACTCCAGCCAACTGGAGCAGGAAGTTCAGGACCGCACCCGGGAAATTTCCGAGAAAAACCGGGCCCTGCAACAGGGTAACCGGGCGCTGGTGCGGGCCAAGGAGGACGCGGTACGCCGGGCCCGCTCCCGGGCGGATTTCCTGGCCAGCATGAGTCACGAAATACGCACCCCGCTCAATGGTCTGATGGGGATGCTGGATGTGGCCCTGGACAACACCCGCGAACAGGCCCAGCGCAACCGGCTGGAAATCGCTCACCAGGCCGGCCGCAGCCTGCTGGCACTGCTCAACGACATACTGGATGTCTCCAAGGTGGAAGCGGGCAAACTGAGCCTGGAGATCATTCCGTTCGATTTGCGGGCACTGGTGGAGGAAACCGCCACCCTCCACGCCCAGCAGGCCCATCGCAAGCACATTGATCTGGTCAACGAGACCGTGCCGGATCTGCCTGACTGCTTTCTGGGTGACCCGACCCGCACCCGCCAGATTCTCAACAACCTGCTGAGCAACGCCATCAAATTCACCGAACGGGGCACCATCCGGGTCCGCGCTGATTACACTGGCGACCGGGTGCAGCTGGACGTTGTCGATACCGGCATCGGCATGTCGAAACAGGCCCAGGAACACATCTTCTCGCCCTTCTCCCAGGCCGACCCGGATACCACGCGGCGCTATGGTGGCACGGGCCTGGGCCTGACCCTTTGCCGGCAACTGGTTGACAGGATGGGCGGCAGGATTGACGTGCAGTCCCGGCAGGGCCAGGGTAGCCATTTCACCGTTACCCTGCCCCTGGAAGTCTACCAGCAGGAGAAACTGCCCTGGCCGGAAAAAACCCTCAGCCTTCTGCAGGTAATCGGCGTGGCCCTCGCCATTCCGGATTCCGACCCGCACCGGCTGGCCATTGAATCGCAATTGCGGGCCTGGAGCATTCCGGTACGCTCGCCGGCACGCACGCCCGGTGCCATTCTGCTGACGACCGATGAAACCCAGGCACGGCAATGGCAGGGTACCGGGGTCATAATCGCCGACCGTCACGGTACCGCAATTGAAGATCGGCCGGGGACCTGTGTGCTCTCGTTACCCCTGCGCCGGGGCGAATTGTTCGAATGCCTGAGACTGGCTCTGGGCGAAGCCTCGCCGGCCAGGGGCATGGCAGCAGGCAGGAATGACGTGCGCCGGGAAACGCGCGACCGAGATGGGCTCGATATTCTGCTGGTGGAAGACAACCAGGTAAACCAATTGGTGGCCAGCGGCATTCTGAAAAAGCTGGGGCACCGGGTCGGCCACGCGGACAATGGCAAGCGGGCGCTCGAAGCGCTGGAATCCCAACACTATGATCTGGTTCTGATGGATTGCCAGATGCCGGTGCTGGACGGCTATCAGGCCACCCGCGCCCTGCGGCGCGATCCTCGCTGGCAGTCGCTGCCGGTCATTGCGGTTACCGGCAATGTCATGGAGGGCGACAAACAGGCCTGCCTGGATGCCGGCATGAACGATTACATCACCAAACCCTACAGCCGGGAACAGCTGGAGACCGTCATCGCCCGCTGGATCAACACCCAATCCGAGTAAATCACGACCGGGCCCTGTTGCCCGCCCCCTTCCGTCCGCTAGAATGGAGGATTCGTGACAAGGTTGCCGCTCGACGCACCTGCTGACCTAACCAGACTGTTTTTCAAGGAAATCAGACACCCATGCAGAACTATTTCAAATCCGCCAAGCTCGATAATGTGTGTTACGAAATCCGTGGCGTGGTTCTGCGCGAGGCGCGCCGGCTGGAAGAGGAAGGCCATCGGGTATTGAAACTCAACATCGGCAACCCCGCCGCCTTCGAACTGGATGTGCCGGAAGAAATCCAGCAGGACGTCATCTATAACATGCACCAGGCCCAGGGTTACGTGGAGTCCAAGGGCCTGTTCTCCGCCCGCAAGGCGGTCATGCACTATTGCCAGCAGCGGGGCATCGACCGGGTCGATATCGACGACATCTATCTGGGTAACGGCGTCAGCGAGCTGATCGTCATGTCCATGCAGGCCATGCTGAACACCGGCGATGAAGTGCTGATTCCTGCACCGGACTATCCTCTCTGGACCGCAGCCGTAACCCTCTCCAGCGGCAAGCCGGTGCACTACCGCTGTGACGAACAGCAGGACTGGTTCCCGGACATTGATGACATCAAACAGAAGATCACCCGCCGCACCCGGGCGATTGTACTGATCAACCCCAACAACCCCACCGGCGCGGTGTATTCCGAAGAACTGCTGCAACAGGTAATCGAGCTGGCACGCAAGCACAACCTGATCATCCTGTCCGACGAGATCTACGACAAGATCCTGTACGACGGCACTGTGCACACCTCCATCGCCTCCATGGCCGACGACGTGCTGTTTTTCACCTACAACGGCCTGTCGAAAAACTACCGGGCCGCCGGCTACCGTTCCGGCTGGATGATCATCAGCGGCGCCAAGCACAAGGCCCAGGATCTGATCGAAGGCATTGAAATGCTGTCGAACATGCGCCTGTGCGCCAACGTGCCGGCACAGCTGGCGATCCAGACCTCCCTGGGCGGCTACCAGTCCATCAATGACCTGGTGGCGCCCGGTGGCCGACTGTACGAACAGCGGGAAACCGCCTGGAAAATGCTCAACGACATTCCGGGGGTCAGTTGCGTCAAGCCCAAGGGCGCCCTGTACCTGTTCCCGAAGCTGGACCCGAAGCATTTCCCGATCGTCAATGACGAAAAGCTGGTGCTTGATCTGCTGCTGCAGGAAAAAATCCTGCTGGTACAGGGCTCGGCCTTCAACATCGACGACAAGCAACACCTGCGGGTGGTATTTCTGCCTCGCCAGGACACCATGGCCGACGCCATGGGCCGGCTGGGCAATTTCCTGGAACACTACCGCCAGTAATCGGGAGCTTTTCATGGCCGACATCCACGTCGAGGATTTTTACAAGGACGTTGCCGTGGCACTGGTTCAGCTGTATTCGGTATTTCCCCGGCGCACCAACCTGTTTGTTGAAGACATCGCCGGGCCGGACGAACCCGATGAGTTCGGCCTGCACAGCCCTCGCCACATGGCCTGTTTTGGTGCGCTGCTCTGGCTCGAAGAAGAGGGCTTGTTGCGCTACGTCGACACCATACGCCAGGAGGCGCTGGACCAGGCCGTGCTGACCCAGCAGGCATTCGTTCGACTGAGCACGCCGGCGCCTGCCGCCATTGTTGAGCGGATCAGCCCGCCGCCCGGCGATGAGTCGCTGCCCTCCTCGATCAGGCGGGACCTGTCTTCTTACGCACATTTGCTCAAAAACGCGATCAAAAGCGGCAACTCGGACAGGATCAGCCTGACGGTGCAATCGGCATTTTTTGCCGAGACCCTGGCCGGACACTTTCATTAAATTAACGAAAGACGCTTGAACCAGAGAACCCGGCCCCTATATCCCGGTCAGATAATCCACTGAATTCCCTGGCGGTTAAAAGGAAAATAACCATGCGTATTCTGTTGTTTCTGGCCACCAACCTGGCCGTCATTCTGGTAGCCAGTTTCACCCTGCGCCTGCTGGGCGTGGACAGTTATCTGGCGCAAAACGGCATCCAGTATGGTTCTCTGCTGGCCTTTGCGGCGGTCTTCGGCTTTGCCGGTGCGTTCATTTCGCTGTTCCTGTCCAAAACCATGGCCAAGTGGAGCACCAAAGCCAAAATCATCGAAAAACCGCGCACACCGGCTGAACGGTGGCTGGTGGATACCGTGGCCGAGCTTGCCAAAAAAGCCGGTATCGGCATGCCGGAAGTGGCGATATTCCCGGCCACCCAATCCAACGCCTTTGCCACGGGCTGGAACAAGAACGATTCTTTGGTGGCGGTCAGTGAAGGGCTGCTATCGCGTTTTGACAAAGAGGAAATCCGGGCGGTTCTGGGCCATGAAATCGGCCACGTGGCCAACGGTGACATGGTGACACTGACCCTGATTCAGGGGGTGGTCAACACCTTCGTGATCTTTGCATCACGGGTGATCGGCTCGTTTGTTGACCGGGTGGTGTTCAAAAACGAGGAAGGCCACGGCATCGGCTTTTTCGTGGTGAGTATCATTGCCGAGATTGTACTTGGCATTCTGGCCAGTACCATCGTGTTCTGGTTCTCCCGCCGCCGTGAATTCCGGGCGGATATCGCCGGTGCCCAATTGGCCGGCCGTGGGGCGATGATCAGTGCGTTGGCGCACCTGAAGAAAGAGAGTGAAGTGCCGGATCAGATGCCCGATACCCTGCAGGCGTTCGGTATCAACCGTGGTGCCCGGCAGGGGCTGGCCAGCCTGTTCATGACTCACCCGCCGCTGGAAGATCGTATCAAGGCGTTGCAGGAGGCGCAGCTTTAAGCGGGCCATTATCGGGGGTACTTCCGGCTTTGGTTGCTTGAACAGACGCACCAGGGCCGGGAGAGGTTCCCGAAAAGCGCTCCTTCGGCACGTCCCTGTGGCGCTTATGCTCCGCCATCCCTGGCTCCGCAAATTTTCGGGAACCCCTCCCGGCCCTGGTGCTGATTTAGCTATACCATCAAAGCTTCAGTTTGAAGCCAACCGCCTTGAAGCTTTCCTGCATTGAGCGGCCAGCCCCTTTTAACTGAACCTTCAGGCTGGAGCATTCCCGGCGTACCGGGTAGTTTTTCCTCAAACCATCAAAAGCTTCAGCCCTTTCTCCCGCATCACCATTCATAGCCAAGCGCAGCTGCACATCATCGGCTCTTGGGTCATAACAAACCCGCAAAGCGGTTCTCAGCGCTTTTTGCTCATCGGCTGTGGAAGTGAACGTAAGCTTGCTCAGCGGCGGCTCAGGGAGAAACTGACCGGCCTTTTTGCGGACCGGCAGGCCCAGATGTTTGCTGAGCGCCTGGTAAATCATTTCCGTGCCGCGCACCTTGCCTTCCAGGCTGTAGCCGGCGATGTGCGGGGTGGCAAGCCAGACCAGACCGACCAGCTCGGGATCGATGGCCGGTTCGTTTTCCCACACATCCAGCGCAACCAGAGGTGCGTCATCTTGCTTTAACCGTGCCTTCAGCGCTTCGGTATCGATGACTTCACCACGGCCCGAGTTGATGAGCAGTTGGCCGGCATTGAGCGGCGCCAGCTGTTTTTCGCCAATCAGGTGATGGGTCGGGTGGCGGCCCTGATCCGTGAGTGGCGTGTGCAGGGTTACTACATCGCATTGCAGTGCCTGTTCCAGACTGACGAATTCGGGGCCCTGGTCACCTTCGGCTTCCGCTCTGGGCGGGTCACACAACAGAACTTTGAAACCGAGGCGTTGCAGCTTCTCAGCCAGGCGGCTGCCCACGTTGCCGGCACCCACGACGCCGACGCTCAATTCGTTACCGTTGGCAAACCCGCATCGCTCTGCATGTAAAGACAGCACCGCAAGCACATATTCAACCACGCTGTTGGCGTTACAGCCGGGTGCGGCCGAGAAACCGATGCCGTTGTCGGCAAGCCATTGCTGATCAATGTGGTCGGTGCCGATGGTGGCGGTACCGACGAATTTTACCCGGCTGCCAGCCAGCAAGTCGCGGTCAACCCGGGTGACCGAGCGCACCAGCAGCACATCGGCATCGCGTACGTCTTTCCGACTCATGTGCCGACCGGAAACCCGGCGAATGTCGCCCATGTCCGCGAAAAAAGCATCCAGTAGCGGAATGTTTTCATCAGCAACAATCAGCATGGCAAGGGCTCCTTTAATTGCGGCGTTGCCGTGATCCACCACGATTGCCCTGGGGGCGGCGACCACCAGAGCGCTGACCGCCGGAAGGCCGGCTGCGGCGCTTGCGCTGGATGGCGGGTTGCTCCAACGGCGCCATCAAGGCTTCTTCGGGCACTTCGGTTTTCAGTTTCTGGCTGATGTAGGTTTCAATCGCCGGTAAGGCGAAGGAATCGTCCTCGCCAGCAAAGCTGACCGAAACCCCGGTGCTGCCCGCCCGGCCGGTACGACCAATGCGGTGTACGTAATCTTCGGCGTTGTCCGGCAGGTTGTAGTTGAATACGTGGGTCACACCGGTCACGTGGATGCCCCTGCCAGCCACGTCGGTGGCCACCAGCACCTGGATCTCGCCTTTCTTGAACTGATCGAGGGTTTTAAGCCGTTTATTCTGGGCAATTTCACCGGACATCAGGGCCACCTTCACGCCCTGGTTTTTCAGGTCTTCTTCCAGGTCCCGGCACTGGTCCCGGCGATTGGCGAACACAATGGCCTTTTCCACTTCCGGGCGTTTCAGGTAGTTGGTCAACACCTGCAGCTTGTCGTCGTCGGAGACCAGGTAGACGGTCTGCTGGACACGCTCGGCGGTTTTCTGTTCCGGCTCGATTTCCACAAACTCGGCGTTGCGGGTCCACATGGAGGCCAGGTTGAGAACGTCCTGGTTAAAGGTGGCACTGAACAGCAGGGTCTGGCGATCATCCTTGGGCGTGCACTTGCGGATGATGCGTTTGACGTCCGGAATAAAGCCCATGTCGAGCATGCGGTCAGCTTCATCCAGGATGAGGATGTCGAGCTGGTCCAGGAACACGTCCTGGGAGCCGAGGAAATCGATCAGACGGCCCGGGGTGGCAACCAGGATATCAACAATCTCGTTCTGCAGCTGTTCGCGCTGTTTGTCGTAGTTCATGCCGCCCACCACGGTGACCACATTGTGGCCGGTAAAGTGGCAGAGCTGCTCGGCGTCCTTGGCGATCTGCATGGCCAGCTCGCGGGTAGGCGCCAGGGCCAGCACCCTGGGCTCGGAGGCAAACCGGTCTTTCTCGTCGATCGGCGTTTCCAGCATGGACTGGATGGCGGTAATCAGGAAGGCTGCTGTTTTGCCGGTACCGGTCTGGGCCTGCCCGATCAAATCCTCACAGGCGAGTGTCCAGGGCAGTGTCTCGGCCTGAATCGGAGTGCAGTATTCAAAACCGATTTTGCTGATGGCATCCAGCAGGCGTTGGTCCAGATGCAGTTCGGAAAAACGCAATTCGCTGGTGTGGGTCTTTTCGGAAGTCATAAAATTCGGGTAATCCTTGTTATTGAAGCTCGGCCTCGGCTGGCAGGATGCGCTGTTTGTCCCGCTGCCAGTTTTCCCGGATTCTGCCCCGGGTTCCATAAAAGTCGGCCAGTGAGTCGAAAAACATCTGTGCCCGTTTTGGCAGGCCCTGCTCCAGGTATTGCGCCACCTGCCTGTTGACGCGCCGGCGGAAGCCATGTTCATCCGCCGCGCCATCGCCGGCCAGGTTGTCGACACTGATGTGGAAACTGGAACCGGCGGCCAGTGCAAACAGCCACTCAAGCGCCTGTGGCTTTACTTCCACCTGCTCGAAGGCCTGTTGTTGCTCGTGTGTTCTGCCGTCCGGGCAATACCAGTAACCATAATCATAGAGCGTGCGGCGGTGTTCACCGGCAATGCACCAGTGGGAAATTTCATGCAGGGCGCTGGCAAAGAAACCACGGGCAAACACCACCTGTGCCAGACCGTTGGCAGTACTGGCCGGCAGGTATTCAGGTTCATCACCACCACGCACCAGCACGGTCCGGTAACTTTCCCGGAACAGGTTGTTGAACAGCGTGATAAGATCGTCTGGATTGTGCGTCATCGGTTGGCTATTGTGCGACTTTAGTGCCGGCAATTCCAGTGGGAACTTTGCCACGCCGGTCGTGTCCACTGCCTGCAACGACTTTCCATGCATTCCGGATTCAGGATAACGAAGGATTCATGACCGCTTCTGAGCTTTCCCGACCCAACCCACGCTGGTATTCGATAGCCTTGATGTTTGCCGGCCTGTTAATGCTGGCCCTCCTGCCCACTCATCTCCATGCGTTTGGTAGCGGCAGCTCGCCCCTGGGCGGCCAGGGCGATTTCCTGCCGGTGGATGAGGCCCTGCCCTTCAGTTACACCACAGACAACGGCGCGGTGATTCTGTCCTGGAACATCGCACCGGAACACTATCTTTACAAAAGTCGTATCCGGATCAGTTCCGATACCCAGGGCGTGACCCTCGGCGATCCGGAATTTTCCCGGTCCGGCGAGGTCACTGAAGACGAGTTTTTCGGGGAGATCACGGCTTTTTTCGAACCGGTGGACGCCCGGGTACCGGTCACCCTGCCGGAGGGCACCAAAGAAGCGGAATTGCAGGTAACTTACCAGGGTTGTGCCGAAGCCGGCCTGTGTTATCCGCCCCAGACCCAGACAGTGCTGTATTACCCTGGTGGTGACGCCCCGGCCGGCAATGAGTCAGCGTCACCCGAGGGCGGTTCATCTGCCAGCATTCCGGATTCCGGCAACGCCGGCTCTCCGGACACGTCCAGTGCCACCGGCCTGGCCGGCTTTCTGTCCAGCCAGTCCACCCTGGCCATTGCCGGCGTGTTTTTCCTGCTTGGCCTGGGGCTGACCTTCACGCCCTGCGTCCTGCCCATGGTGCCGATCATCTCCAGCATGGTCTCCGGTCGAAACACCCAATCCACCGGCCATGCCCTGTTGCTTTCGGGCAGTTACGTGCTCGGAATGGCGGTAACCTATGCAGCAGCCGGGGTGATCACGGGCCTGCTGGGGGCCAGCTTCAACCTGCAGGCACAACTGCAGTCTCCCTGGGTGCTGGGCATTTTTGCCACGTTCTTTGTGCTCTTCGCCCTGTCGATGTTTGATCTGTTTGAAATCCAGCTGCCCCGTTTCATCCGGGAACCACTGGATAATGCCAGCCATAAACTGACAGGCGGCCGGGTCGCCAGCATTTTCGGCATTGGCGCCCTGTCATCGCTGATTGTCTCACCCTGTGTGTCGGCCCCGCTGGCTGGCAGCCTTCTGTATATCTCCACGACCCAGGACGCCGTGGTCGGTGGCTTTGCCTTGCTGTCGCTGGGCCTGGGCATGGGCGTGCCGTTGATACTGGTCGCCGTTGGCGGGCGCAAGTTGCTGCCCACATCCGGCCTGTGGATGACAACGGTCAAGCATTTTTACGGCGTGATGCTGATGGCCGTCGCCATCTGGCTGGTGGAACGAATGATCCCGGCCTGGGCCAGCCTCACCCTGTGGGGGCTTCTGGTGGCCATTACCGGCGTTCAACTCGGGGCTTTTGACGCCGCAAAGGCGGGCTGGCAACGGACGCGCAAGGGGCTCGGTCTGGTGCTGTTTGCCTATGGCCTCGCACTGCTGGCCGGCGCTGTCAGTGGCGCCCAGGATCCGCTTCAGCCTCTGGCACCGTTTACCGCCAGCCAGGCGTCTGTCAGCTCAACCGGTAATGCCGGAGCCGAACATGCGGCATTCAAACGGGTCGAGCAACCGGATGAAATCCGGCAGCTTCTGGCCGATGCCCGACAACAGGGCCAGCCGGTGATGCTGGATTTCTATGCGGACTGGTGTATTTCCTGCAAAGTGATGGAGCGGAATGTATTCAGCAAACCGGATGTGGGGGCGGCCCTGGCAGGCTACACCTTGCTGCAGATCGACATGACCGACAACACGCCGGAACAGCAGGCACTGCTGGACGAACTGGGCCTGTTCGGACCACCGGCGATTCTCTTCTACAACCGTTACGGCGAGGAATTCACCGATCACCGCGTTCTGGGGGAAATGGATAAGGCTGAGTTTCTCGCTCACCTCGAGCAGATTCCGGTGCCGGGTTAACACCCGGCCTCCGCCGTTCGTTATTCGCCCCGTCGTATCACATAGATAAATTCGCCATCCTTCTCCTGCTCGCTCACCAGTTCGTGCCCGAGGAACTGGCAAAAACGGGGAATATCGCGGGTTGTGGAAGGGTCGGTGGCCACGACTCTCAGCAGGCCGCCGGGTTCTACATCGTTGATCCGATTATGCAGCATCATCACCGGCTCCGGGCAGAACAGGCCTCTGGCGTCAAGTTCAGCATCATGATCAGGTTTGCTCAAACAGGATCTCCGCGGTCGTTGAGGTTATTTCGGTTAATTCGTGGTAACTTATTGTTTATAGCAGTTAAAACCATTGGAGACAGACAATGATACGTGTTTTGATCGAGCGTCACATCGCTGAATCGCTGGAAGCGGCCTATGAACAGCAGTCCCGGAAGGTCCTGCAGCATTCCGTGGCCCAACCGGGCTTTATTTCCGGTGAAACCCTGGTCGACCGGCACGACCGCAACCACCGTATCACGCTTTCCAACTGGCGCTCCGAAGCCGACTGGAAACGCTGGTACCAGTCTCCTGAGCGGCGTGAGCTGATGGCCCCCCTCATCCCGATGATGGACAAGGAAGAGGCCGTCACGGTACTGGAACAGAACGCGGTCTGACCCTGGCTCAGACCAGCCTCTCGATGAAGCAGGTGATCTCTTCCCGGTCATGATACAGGTGGCGGGCATGCAATCGGTAGTCAATGCCCGCCTCCTGCAGCCCCTCTTCCAGAATATCCCGGCACACCAGCCATTCCTCGTAGCGTTTTTTCATCGGCAATTTCAGGTTAAACACTGTGTAGCGGCACAGCTTCCCCGTCAGCCAGTGGACCACCATCTTCGCGGTTTTACGGGGCTGGTCAACGATGTCGCATACCATCCAGTCAACGCCTCGCCTGGGCTGCCAGCTGTATCCGTCGGCACGCACATGCTCCACCTGGCCCGAAGCCATCAACTCCCCGTTCATCGGGCCGTTGTCCACGGCGGTCACCAGCATGCCCTCGTTCACCAGTTGCCAGGTCCAGCCACCTGGCGCTGCTCCCAGGTCGACCGCCTTCTTGCCACCCCCCAGGTAATCCAGCCATTGTTCAGGGGGAATAAACGTTTCCCAGGCTTCTTCCAGCTTCAGAGCTGAACGGCTCGGAGCGGTAGCCGGCAGGCGTAAACGTGGCACGCCACCATCAAAGGACGAGCGGTTTCCTTTCAGGCTGACGCCCACCACCGCCGTGGTGAAATCCAGCAGCAGTATCTCCAGTTGCACTGGAGCATCACTGCCACTCCCCATCAAACCGGCGCCACGCAGGCCTTTGGAAAGCGGTGCCACCCATTTGCGGCCAAAGTTACCCAGATCCCGGTCCTCATTGGTTTCCGGCAACCGCACTTCCAGCCGGACCACGTTATCATCCGACCAGCCAAGCTCCCTTAAAAAGTGAATGACGGCACCAACCCGGTCTTCGGCGGGCAAGGGGCAATCCCCCAGCACCACGAACCAGTCGCGGGTGAACACCAGTTGCCCGAGGTTCAGGCGCTGCATCAGCTCTTCCCCGGTTTCCCCGCTGCCAATAACAAACCGCACCAGTCCGTTGTCCTTGCCAGGCAGAAAATAACCGAACATACCCACTTCCGCGGCTCGGTCGGTCAACTCCTGACCGGCTTCAGTTTCGAAACCGGGCCTGCACATCAGCATGATCTGCTGCATTGTTCCTCCACTCCGGTCGCCGTGCTCTGGGCGGCCACCTGTTGGTCAATAAAAGTCCGCGTTGCCCGGGCTGCCTGTTCAATCAACTGCTGTTGCGTTTCCGGCTGTTTCTTAAGGGGCTGAAAGTCATGATTGCCACCTTCCAGCCACTGCCATTGGCTCACACCGTCAATGCCGCCTTTTGCTTCAACTTCCTGCGCCTTGCCAAAAGGGTCCCGAGTACCCTGAACAATCAGCAGCGGGCAGCGCAGTTCCGGAAAATGCTCAACACGCCACTTGTCCGGCTTGCCCGGGAGATGGAAAGGGTAACCAAAACAGGCAACGCCATCCGCCTGCAGGTCAGGATCGGTAACCAGCAGGCTGGCCATCCGGCCTCCCATGGATTTGCCGCCAACCAGCACCGGCAAACCCGGGCCAAGCTCTGAGCGGACCTCCCGGAGGATGTCGCCAAATTGTTCCAGCAGAACCGGCTGGCGATCAGGTGGGCGCTTCCGGCCATCCGACCGCCGTCTGGCCATATAAGGAAACTCGAAGCGCACACAGGCAACTCCCTGCTGGTCCAGAGCCCCGGCCAGTGTCTCCATGAACGACGAATCCATGGGTGCACCTGCGCCGTGAGCCAGGATCAGCACACAGGACGGGTCCTGGGTGTAACGCGGGCTGTTGATTCTGTACATTGCCTGGCACCAGTCGATTCAAAGGGGGCGATATGATTGGTAACCCGCGCCCATTATGCAACCCTTCTGCAACCACTCACACGGGATTGAGTATCGCTTGCAAGTTGCTGGCCAGGTTGCTGATTCCGGCGAAATTGACAGATGTCAGGAGTTGACCTGAATCATTGCAAACACCTAATGGTTTCTCCATACTTGTCCCCGCATAATTCCCCATCCTGAACCCATTGGTAAGGCTATGAGCACAGTAAATGCAAACCTGACATACAACTACAAGGTGGTGAGACAGTTCGCCATCATGACAGTGGTATGGGGTATTGTCGGCATGGCTCTGGGTGTGCTGATCGCGGCACAGCTGGTTTGGCCATCCCTCAACCTCGACCTTCCCTTTACCCATTTCGGCCGTTTGCGGCCGTTGCATACCAACGCCGTTATTTTCGGCTTTGGTGGTAGCGCCCTGTTTGCTACCGCGTACTACGCAGTCCAGCGGACCTGTCAGGCCCGCCTGTTCTCCGATGGTCTCGCACAGTTCACATTCTGGGGCTGGCAAGCCATTATCGTGGCCGCCGCCATTACCCTGCCGATGGGTCTGACGACCTCTAAGGAATACGCCGAGCTGGAATGGCCGATCGACATCGCCATCGCGGTTGTCTGGGTAGCCTACGCGGTCGTGTTCTTCGGCACCATCATGAAGCGCAGCACGCCGCACATCTATGTGGCTAACTGGTTCTATGGCGCCTTCATCATCACTGTGGCTGTTCTGCACATTGGTAACAACCTGGCGTTGCCGGCCGGCGCATTCAAGTCCTACTCGGCTTACGCCGGTGTAACCGACGCCATGATGCAGTGGTGGTATGGCCACAACGCCGTTGGCTTCTTCCTGACCGCCGGCTTCCTGGGCATGATGTACTACTTCGTACCCAAGCAGGCCAACCGTCCGGTATACTCCTACCGTCTGTCCATCGTGCACTTCTGGGCACTGATCGCCACCTACGTATGGGCCGGTGGTCACCACCTGCACTACTCCGCCCTGCCTGACTGGGCTCAGACCGCGGGCATGATCATGTCCCTGATCCTGCTGGCTCCGTCCTGGGGTGGTATGATCAACGGCATGATGACCCTGTCCGGTGCCTGGCACAAACTGCGCACCGACCCGATCCTGCGCTTCCTGGTGGTTTCCCTGTCCTTCTACGGCATGTCCACCTTCGAAGGCCCGATGATGTCCATCAAAACGGTTAACGCCCTGTCCCACAACACCGACTGGACCATCGGTCACGTGCACTCCGGTGCCCTGGGCTGGGTAGCCATGATCAGTATCGGCGCGATTTATCACCTGGTTCCGAAACTCTGGGGCCTGAAAGAAATGTACAGCACCTCGCTGATCAACGTTCACTTCTGGCTGGCGACTGCCGGTACCGTACTGTACATTGCCGCGATGTGGGTAAACGGCATCATGCAGGGCCTGATGTGGCGCGCGGTTAACGACGACGGCACCCTGACCTACAGCTTCGTGGAAGCCCTGGAAGCGTCCTACCCGGGCTACTTCGTGCGCTTCATCGGCGGCGTGATCTTCGTGGCAGGCATGCTGCTCATGGCTTACAACGTGTACATGACCGTGCGCCAGAAGGATGCCGTTGCTGAAGACAGCGCAGCGGTCCAGGCGGCGTAAGGGGAGAGAGAACCAGATGAAACACGAAATTGTTGAAAAGAACCTTGGTCTGATGATCGTTCTGATCGTCCTGACCATCTCCGGTGGTTTCCTGGCAGAAGTAGTACCCCTGTTCTTCCAGAAAGATGTGAATGAGCCGGTTGAAGGCCTCGAGCCCCTGTCCGCTCTGGAACTGGAAGGCCGGGACATCTACATCCGTGAAGGCTGTCACGTATGCCACACCCAGCAGATCCGCCCGTTCCGGGCGGAAACCGAGCGCTACGGCCACTACTCCGTTGCGGGTGAGTTCGTTTACGACCGCCCGTTCCTGTGGGGTTCCAAGCGTACCGGTCCGGACCTGGCCCGTGTGGGCGGTCGTTATTCCGGTGCCTGGCAGCGCCAGCATCTGTACGACCCGCGCAGCGTGGTGCCTGAGTCCAACATGCCGGCATTCCCATGGCTGTTCGATAACCGTGTAGACGCCGATTCCATCGACGATCGCATGCAAACCCTGCAAACCCTGGGTGTGCCCTACACAGACGAACAGATCGCCAACGCCTCCGAAGAGATTCGCGGCAAATTCGAGATCGAAGCACTGGTCGCGTACCTGCAACAGCTGGGTACTGTGATTTCAGAGAAACGGTGATCCCATGGATATCAATGAGCTACGCGGAATTCACACACTTCTTGTAATGGCGATCTTCCTTGGAATCGTCTGGTGGGCCTACAGCGCCCACCGCAAGAAAGCCAACGATGAGGCAGCGCACCTGCCTTTCGATGACGACGACGTGGAAAAGCGTACTCTCGAACAGGAAAAAACGGAGAAGAAACAATGAGTACCTTCTGGAGCATCTGGATCAGTGTGATCGTGCTCGGTACCGTTTTCGGGTGCTGGTGGCTGCTTTGGGCAACCCGCAAGAGCCAGACAACCGATAGCGAAACTGATCGCACCATGGGCCATTCCTTCGATGGCATTGAGGAATACGATAACCCGCTGCCCAAGTGGTGGTTCTATCTGTTCGTGGCAACCTGCGTATTCGCACTGGGTTACCTGGCACTGTATCCGGGCCTGGGCAACTACAAGGGCTTGCTGGGATGGACATCGACCAATCAATGGGAAGCGGAAGTTGCGGAAGCGGAAGAAAAGTACGGCGAGATCTACGCGCAGTACGGTGACACTCCGATTCCGGAACTGGCCCAGAATGAAGACGCCATGAAGATCGGTCAGCGTCTGTTCGCCAACAACTGTTCTGTCTGTCACGGTACGGCGGCGCGCGGCCAGGTGGGCTTCCCCAACCTGACCGACGACGACTGGCTGTGGGGCGGCGAGCCGGATCAGATCCTGCATACCATCGCCAACGGTCGCCAGGGTAATATGACGCCCATGGGCACCATGCCGAACATGACCAACGAACAGGTTGACCAGGTGGTGAACTACGTACTGAGCTTCAGCGGTCGCGAACGCGACGCCGAAGCAGCCAAAGCCGGCGAGCAGGTCTTTGCCCAGGCGTGTACCGCATGTCACGGTCCTGAAGGCAAGGGAATGGAGGCCATGGGCGCTCCGAACCTGACCGACGATACCTGGCTGTACGGTTCCACCTATGACTGGATCAAGGAGACCGTGGTAAACGGTCGTCAGAACCAGATGCCGGCGCAGGACCGCCTGTTGTCAGAAGACCAGATCCAGATTGTGGCGGCTTACGTTTACAGCCTGTCCAACGATTAACGGATCAGACCCGGCCGGAACGTTTCCGGCCTGGTCTTCTCAACCCTGTATCTGCCCTTGCGGGTACAGGCTTGAGGGGATCAAGCAGACCCATCGAGGCCCGCTCCCAGCATTACCACTCTCCGGGAGGTACCCATGAGCAAAGAGATACCGGTCAAGCAAGTTGATCCGGGTTCCGATCCTTCCAACAATAAAAAACAGACAGAAACCGTCGACCTCTACGCCAGCCGCAAGAAAATCTACGTTAAAGAAATCAAAGGCTTTTTCCAGCGAATCAGGAATGTCAGCCTCATGGTGCTCATGGGCATGTACTTCTTGTTCGTCTGGCTGACGCTCGATGGCCAGCCCCTGATTCACTTTGACCTGCCGGAACGGGAATTCCACCTGTATGGCATGACTTTTTTCCCGAAAGACTTCTTCCTGCTCTCGGGTATGCTGATTATCTCGGCTTTCGGCCTGTTCTTCATCACCACCCTGTTTGGCCGTGTGTGGTGTGGCTATACCTGCCCACAAACCGTCTGGACCTTCGTCTACATGTGGATCGAGGAAAAGGTCGAGGGCAGCCGCAACAAGCGCATGAAGCTCGACAAGAGCCCCAACACCCGCGAAAAAATCACCAAGAAAGGCATCAAGCATGCACTATGGCTGCTTGTCGCCCTAGCCACGGGCCTGACATTTGTCGGTTATTTCTACCCAATCCGCGAACTGATTGGGGATATCGCCACTCTGGACGCCAACGGCTGGGCCTATTTCTGGGTCGGTTTTTTCACCGTCGCCACCTACCTGAATGCCGGCTGGATGCGCGAGCAGGTCTGCCTGTACATGTGCCCGTATGCCCGCTTCCAGTCGGTCATGTTCGACCCGAATACCCGTATCGTCTCCTACGATCCGAACCGGGGCGAGCCCCGTGGCAAGCGCAAGAAAGGCATTGATCCCGCTCAGGTCGGCCTAGGCGATTGCATCGACTGCGAGCAGTGCGTCCAGGTCTGCCCGACCGGCATCGATATCCGCGACGGCCTGCAATACGAGTGTATTGGCTGCGCCCTGTGTATTGACGCCTGCGATCAGGTGATGGATAAAATGGATTATCCTCGCGGCCTGATCCGCTATACCACCGAAAACGAGCTGGAGGGCAAAACCTCCAAGCTGTTGCGCCCCAGGACCTTTGGTTACGGTGCGGTACTTACCGCCATGATTGGCGCGGTTATCTTCATCGTCGCCAGCCGGGTTCCCGCGCAGATGGACGTGTTGCGTGATCGAGGCGCACTGTACAGCTTTAACGGTGAAGGCCGAATCGAGAACTCCTACACCGTCAAGATTCAGAATATGTCAGAGGTTCCACAAACCTTTGTACTGTCTGTTGAAGGCCTGGAAGACATGAGAATTATCACCGATACCACGGTCAAGGTCGTGAGTGGCGAGAACCGCTCCTTGCCGACGGTTGTCGATGTGCCGCCAGAGTCAATCCAGAGCACCAACAGCGATATTCGCTTTATTGCCACATCACAAACCGATTCTTCACTGATTCTGGAAACTGAAAGCCGGTTTGTTGGTCCAAGGGCACGTTAACCGGATTCAAAGTCACTAACAGAGATTGAGTAGTAATGAGTGAAAACGCACCCGTTGCGCCATGGTATCGTCAGCCCTGGTTCTGGTTTCTGACCATTGCCCCGATTGCAACCATCATCTATGGCATTTTCTTTATCATCGTTGCCAGCAGCATCGACGATTCCATGGTCTCTGACAGCTACTCCAAGGAAGGACGGGCAATCAATATGGCCATCGCCCGGGACCAGCGAGCCCAGGACATGGAGCTCGCTGGCATGCTCGACTTCCGTGGTCGCGACGCCGAGCTGTCACTGGAAACCAAAGAGGGCCCGGCCGACTTCCCTTACCTAGTGCTGCATCTTTACCACCCGACCCTGTCGGATAAAGACCGCACCATCCAGTTCCAGAAGCTGGCCAACGGTGAATATACTGGCCAGATCCACGGCAACCTGGACGGGCGCTGGTACTACGACCTGAAGGGCCCCACCAATGAATGGCGGGTGAAAGGTGAGCTGTATTTGCCATCCAGGGACGCGATCGCCATTAAGGCCCAAGACACCGAGAAAGAGTGACTTCCCTGAACTGCTTTCACTGCGGGGAGCCAGCGGATGGCGATCCCCCGATCACCCTTGAGCTGGACGGACAACAGCAGCATTTCTGCTGCCAGGGGTGCAAAGCCGTTTGCCAGACCATCCACCAGGAGGGTCTGACCGGCTTTTATGATTTCCGGACCGAACCGGCGGTGACGCCAAGAGAACTGACCCGGTCGGAACTCGAGCGCTTGCGGGAGCTGGACCACCCCCTGGTCCAGCAATCGTTTGTCGCCCCGGTCAAGGGCGGCGAAGAAGCCCAGCTTCTCATTGGCGGCATTACCTGCGCCGCCTGCATCTGGCTACTTGAAAACCACATGAAACAGCAGCCGGGTGTGTTGAGCTTTACCGTCAACCACACCACCCAGCGGGCACGACTGGTCTGGGCCAAAGATCAGGCCCGCCTGAGTGATCTGCTCATCGCCATACACGAACTGGGCTACACCGCTCGCCCTTATCAGGCCGACGAAGCTGAACAGGCACTGAAGGCCGAACACCGATCCATGCTGATTCGCCTCGCGGTAGCCGGCATTGGTTCATTCCAGAGCATGATGCTGGCCTTTCCGCTGTATTTTGAGCTGATCAACAACCTGTCCGACGATTTCATCGGTTTCTTTCGCTGGTTCAGCCTGCTGGTGGCCACGCCAGTGGTGCTCTACAGCGCCCGGCCGTTTTTCCGCAATGCCCTGCGTGACATCACCTCCCGCCAGTTCACCATGGACCTGCCCGTGGCCATTGCCATTGGTATCGCCTACGTCGCCAGTGCCTGGGTGACCGTGTTCGGTGGCGACGAAGTCTATTTTGAATCGGTGTGCATGTTCACCTTCTTCCTGTTGCTGGGCCGCTATGTGGAAGTGCAGGCACGGTACCGGGCCGGCCTCACCGGCAATGCCCTGGCCGGTTTCCAGCCCTCGGTGGCGGCACTGATGCGTGACGGTGAAACCGACATCGTGCCCATCCATGACATCAAGCCCGGCGACATTGTCCGGATTCGCCCCGGGGAAACCCTGCCGGTGGACGGAGAAATTGTTTCCGGTGAGTCCACACTGAACGAGGCCGCCCTCACCGGCGAGTACCTGCCTGAAACCCGCGGGCCCGGTGCAACCGTTCACGCCGGCAGCGTGAACGGCGAGAATCCGCTCAGCGTTCGGGTGGTGCGCGCCGGTGCCCAGACCCGCCTGTCCGGTATCCTGCGGGTGCTCGACCGGGTCCAGGCTGAGAAACCACCGGTGGCACGCCTGGCCGACCGAATTGCCGGGAAATTCATCAAACAGGTACTGATCCTGGCCCCGATTGTCTGGGGCGGCTGGTGGCTGGCCGGCGCCGACAATGCCTTCGACATCGCCCTTGCGGTGCTGGTGGTCACCTGCCCCTGCGCCCTGTCACTGGCCACGCCCACTGCCATCACCGCAGCCACGGTCCGGTTGCGCAAACTCGGGTTCCTGCCCACCCGGGGCCACACGCTTGAATCCATGAAAACCATCGACACCGTGGTGTTCGATAAAACCGGCACCCTCACCCGTGGCGAGTTGTCGCTGACCGATATCCACACCTATGGCGATCTGGATAACGAGACCTGCCACAAGATAGCCGCCGGCCTGGAAAAACATTCCGAACACCCCATTGCCAGGGTGTTCCATGAGCAGCCATCGGTACCGGTTACCGGAGTCAGTAACCACCTGGGCGGGGGCTTGTGCGGCAAACTGGAAGGCAGGAATTTCTATATTGGTCACAAGGCCTTCGTTGCCAGCCTGACGAAAGCGGCGCCACCCGAGACTGATACGCCTCCGGGCATGGAAATCTGGCTGGCGGATGACGAGCAGTGGCTGGCCAGCTTCCGCCTTGATGACCGGATTCGGGACGACGCCGCCGAGACCATTCAGGCCCTGCAACAGGCCGGTATACAGACCATTCTGCTCAGTGGCGACCGATCTGGCCATGTCCAGCAGGTAGCCGGACAACTGGGCATTGACCGGGCCATTGGCGAGGCATCCCCCGAGCATAAACTGTCAGTGCTGGAAGAATTAAGAGACCAGGGCCACCGGGTTATGATGGTGGGTGACGGGCTGAATGACCTGCCATCCATGGCCGGTGCGGGTATATCCGTTGCCATGGGTACCGCCGCCGACCTGACCCAGTTGAAAGCCGATGCGGTTCTGCTCAACGGGCAGTTAATGCAACTGCTAGAAGCCATGAAAACAAGCCGGCAGACCCGGGATATTATCCGCCAGAACATGGCCTGGGCACTGGTTTATAATCTGCTGGCCCTGCCACTGGCGGCTGCTGGACTGGTCACGCCCTGGCTGGCCGCCATCGGCATGTCGGCCAGTTCGCTCATTGTTGTGCTTAATGCACTGCGCCTCAGCAAGCCCTCTGGCACGAGCGGCTCCAGTCAGGTACAACAGGCACCAGCAACCTGACACACAACCACCCTGTTTTGAGGAGGTAGCGTGAAAATCGTCTTTATTCTGGTCCCACTGATGCTGATTCTTGTCGCACTGGGGCTGGTACTGTTTTCATGGGCCGTTCGCAACGGCCAGTACGACGACCTCGACGGTCCCGCGCACCGTATCCTCTACGATGACGACAAGGATATGATTCCCGACGAGGCCCGTACCGACAAAAAGAAAAACCCGGATAACATGGCAACCGAGCGCAACGAAGAAAAAAAGTCTGACGAAACGGGCTGACAGGTCGTGCAACCGGAACTCTATCTCAGTTATTCAAGCGCGTTCGTCATTGGTCTGCTGGGCAGCACCCACTGCCTGGGCATGTGTGGCGGCATCAGCGCCTCGCTTTCCATGGCGCTACCGGTAGGCAGGGGGTTCCGCTTCCGCCAGAGCCTGCTGCTGCTCGGCTTCAACTTCGGGCGCATCGCCAGCTACGCCCTGATCGCCGCACTGGTTGCACTGGTCAGTACCAGCGCTGCCCAACACTCGAAAATGGCCGGCATGGCCCTGATGACTTTGGCGGGCCTGCTGCTGATTTTCATGGGGCTGTCCATGGGACAGTGGTGGCAGGGTATCCGGTTTGTGGAAAAGGTGGGTGCACCGGTCTGGCGCAGACTATCACCGCTGACCAAAGGCCTGTTGCCCGTCAACCATCTCTGGCAGGCACTGGCCCTCGGCGCCCTGTGGGGTTGGCTGCCCTGCGGCCTGGTGTACAGCACCCTGGGCTGGGCCGCATTACAACCCACCGTGCCATCGGCGGCCCTGACCATGGTCTTCTTCGGCCTGGGAACACTGCCTTCGATGCTGGCTACCGGTTACGCCGCCAACTGGATTCGCGACCTGAAAAGCAACCGGCAGTTTCGCAAACTCAGTGGCATTCTGCTGGTTCTGTTTGGGCTCTGGACATTACCCTGGCAGGCCCTGTTGATGGGCTGAACCGGCCACGACTCAGATATTCAACACGTCCAGGCGTTCGAAATCCGGTGCCGGTTCCGCAGACTGCACCACCGCCTGGCGCCTGCCCCCCAGGCGCTTTCCTTCCTTGAAATCGTACAATTCCGGGTCTGCCAGGTGCGAAGGCTCCACATTGCACAATGCGCGGAACATGGTTTCCAGTCGGCCAGGATGCTGTTTGTCCCAGCTCTGGAACATATCCTTGATCACCTGCCGTTGCAGGTTCTCCTGGGATCCACACAGGTTGCAGGGAATGATCGGAAACTCCCTCAGCGCCGCATAGCGGGCAATGTCTTTTTCCCGGGCGTAAGCCAGCGGACGGATGACCGTATTACGGCCGTCGTCACTGTGCAAGACCGGGGGCATGGACTTCAGCTTTCCGCCGTAGAACATGTTCAGAAACAGGGTTTCCAGCAGATCGTCCCGGTGATGGCCCAGGGCAATTTTGGTCACTCCGTGCTCTTCGGCGAAATTGTACAGAATGCCCCGGCGCAGACGGGAACACAGGCCGCAGGTGGTTTTGCCCTCCGGCACCTTGTCCTTGACGATGCTGTAGGTATCTTTTTCGATGATGTGGTATTCAATGCCCATGGAGGCCAGATACCCGGGCAGCACTTCCTCCGGGAAGCCCGGTTGTTTCTGGTCCAGGTTCACGGCGATCAACTCGAAGTCCACCGGTGCGCTTTTCTGGAGGTTCAGCAGGATATCCAGCATGGCGTAGGAATCCTTGCCACCGGACAGACAGCACATCACCTTGTCGCCGGCCTCGATCATGGAAAAGTCGGCAATCACCTGCCCGACCTCCCGGCGCAAACGTTTCTGCAGCTTGTTCAGCTCCAGTTTCTGGCGGCGGTCCTGGTCGGCTTGTGGCGTGGCTTGGGCATTGGCTGTCATTGCTGGCGCTCGGCTCCTGCGTGCATGGAAAATTCGGGCGGCAATTATACGCGGGCAAGGCGCCCGGGAACAGGAACACCGGCGAACATTGACGATTATTCAACCAGCCTGCCCTTTCAAGCCGCTGCCGGCTGACATACCATGCACATCATGACCGATTCATCCATCACCTCCCTCGATAAAGACAAGGCCAGGCACCAGTGGCTGGAACAGCAGGTACAACACCTGCTGATCGCCACGGAGCACGAACTGCGCGCCCGGGGCCCGCTGGGGCTCAGCGAACTGGACCTGATACGAGCCCTGCAAGGCGAACGGTGGCAACTGCTCGGTGAGGTCAATTTTACCGAACCGGACCAGCTCTACCCGGTTCACTTCCTGTTGTTCCATACCCTTTACCGGCTTCGGGACCAACTGGCCGAGACCAATGAAACCCTGCTGATCTCACCACTGCGCCTGACGCTGTTGCCAGTCGCACAGCGTCCTGAAACCACCCTGCCGGCAAGCGAGGACAAACTCAGGGCCTTTTACCTGGATCTGTCCCAGTATTTCATGTCAAACGGTGACATTCAGGACATGATGGACAACTTCTGGGCCGGCCTGCCTCCGGAGCGCCCGGACATGGACGACGCAGCCCTCGCCGCTGAAACACTCGGGTTCGAGGCCCTGCCAGAGACTTTCACGGCGGTTAAGCAGGGCTTTCGCCGGCAAATCATGCGGGCCCACCCAGACCGGGGTGGCAGCACCGAAGAAGTACAGAAGCTCAATGAAGCCTTCTCGGTACTCAAAGCCCATTACGCCTGACCGCCCATCAACAGCCCGATCCATAACAACCTGTGGAACTTCGCCTATGCCCCGTTTGACCCAAACTCTGACAGCGTTGACAGTTGCCAGCTTGCTGGCCTGGCCCGCTGCCGCCAGTGCCGACCTGGTGGTGCTGCAATACCACCACGTTGCCAACGACACCCCCCGTGCAACCAGCACCTCGCCGGAATTGTTTGAGCAACAACTGGACTATCTCGAGGAGCTGGACCTGCCGGTCACTCCCCTGCTGGAAAGCACCCGCGACGCGCTGGACGGTGCCGAGGCTGAACGCAACCGAGTTGCCATTACCTTTGATGACGCCTACGAATCGGTTTACCACACGGCTGCGCCGCTGCTGGCTGATCGGGACATGCCCTACACCATTTTCGTCAATACCGACGCCGTGGGTCGTAGCGGCTATATGACCTGGAAACAGCTGGACACACTTGCCAATAACCAACGGGTGACCATCGCCAACCACAGTGCAGATCACGGCCATCTGGCCAGGAAACCGGACGAAGAGAAAGCGGCGTGGCAGGCGCGCATTAACGCCAGCCTGGACCAGGCCCAGGAAACTCTGGAGCGGGAACTGGGTCAGGACGTACCCATGTTCGCCTATCCTTACGGGGAATTTGACCGGGCACTGGAACAGAAACTGGAACGTCGGGGGTGGCTGGGTTTTGGCCAGCATTCCGGTGCCATCGGCCGATATTCCCATGAAACCCGGCTCCCCCGCTTCCCCATGGCAGACGCCTATGGACAGATTAAAGGCCTGCGCGACAAGCTTATGAGCAAGGCTTTTCCGGTGCCTGCGGCCGATTTGCCGGACGGCGTCATCGACCGCAATCCACCCGAACTTCGGTTCCCGTTGGGCGACAAGCTGTCCGCCAACCGACTGACCTGCTTCGCTTCCGGTTTCGGCCGCATTGACACGCAGATCAACGGAGACGAGGTGTCCGTGCAGGCGCCGGACGAAATCACCAGCCGGCGTTTTCGCTATAACTGCACCCATCCCGCCGGCAACGGCAGCTTCTACTGGCTGTCCCAGCAGTGGCTCAATCTGGACGCACCGGAAGACTGATTCAGACGCTGAATACCAGCCCGATCAGCCCGTAGGTCAGCAGTGAGACGATCACAATGCTGGCCAGGCTGAGCGGAAAACCGGCACGGATCATATCCGATACCTGCAAGTGCCCACTGGAAAAGACAATGGCATTGGGCGGGGTGGCCACCGGCATCATGAATGCACAGCTGGCAACAATTGCTGCCGGCACCGTCAGTAACAGCGGCGATACGCCCTGTGAAACCGCCAGCGCACCCAACAAAGGCAAGAACGCCGCCGCCGTTGCGGTATTGCTGGTCACCTCGGTCAGGTAGATCACCGCAGCCGCGGCCAGGGCCATCATCACAAGCAATGGCAGTGTGCCGATGAAGGACAGATTCCCGGCAATCCAGTCCGCCAGTCCGGAGCTGCCAATCACGCCAGCCATGGACAAGCCGCCACCGAACAGCAGAAGCACTCCCCAGGGCAGTCGGCTGGCCGACTCCCAGTCCATGACAAACGAACGCTCCGCCAGATTAACCGGTATCAGGAACATGGCCAGTGCCGCAGCGATAGCAATGCCGGTATCGGTAAGCCAGGGCATGAGGGTGGCCGACAGCAATGGCCGACAAACCCAGGCAATGGCGGTCACCACGAACACCAACAGCACCAGTTTCTCGCCCCGGCTCATCGGGCCCAGGCGGGCCAGTTCGTTGCTGATCATCCGGCCACCGTCTCCGGAGCCGATGATGCCGAACTCCCGCCGGGTAAGTCTCCACCAGGCCAGCGTCAACAGCACAGCAGTCACCGGCACGCCCAGAAGCATCCACTGGGCAAAGCACACCTCAATACCCTGGTTCTCGCTCAGGTAAGCGGCCAGCAAGGCGTTGGGCGGCGTACCGATCAAAGTTGCAATGCCACCAATACTGGCGGAATAGGCAATGGCCAACAGCAGGGAAATCGCATAGCGGTGCACGCTGTCGGGATCTTCGCCTTCCATCATGGCGACCACCGACAAACCGATCGGCAGCATCATGATGGTGGTTGCCGTATTGCTCACCCACATGCTCAAGAAGGCGGTGGCGGCCATAAAACCGGCGATCTGTCGCTTGGGATTACTGCCCACCGTGCGCAGGGTCAGAAGCGCAATGCGGCGGTGCAGGTTCCAGCGCTGCATGGCCAGCCCCAGGGTAAAACCGCCAAGGAAAAGAAACACGATCGGATGACCATAGGCCGTGGTGGCTCCGGCAATGTCGCCAAGTCCCAACGCGGGTATTAACACAATGGGGAGTAACGCAGTTGCGGGAATGGGGATGGCTTCGGTGGCCCACCAGGAGGCCATGATCAACATCAGACCAAGGGCTGCCCAGGCCTGCTCACCCATGGTTCCGGGAGGCGGTAAAAGCAGGGGCATCAAAAGAAAGCCGAAACCCAGCGCCAGGCCAATCATCCGGCTTTTGGGCAACCCACGCTTTTCCGTCCCGTTTGCCTGCGGCGAGGTCATTCGGCGCCCTGTATCGGTAAAAAATCAATCAGTCGCGCAATTTACACAGACCGTGGTATAAGGCAACACCTGCAGGCGCCGGGGATCAATCGGCTCCCCGCATTTTTCGCACTCGTTTCCCTCGCCGGCGGTAATCCGTTCCAGCGCATGGTTCACCTGTGCCAGTTCTTCCCGGGCTTCGTTTTCCAGCGAATCGACCACCTCGTCGTTCTGGGTCTGCGAGGCCTGCTCCTCAAAATCCTTCTCCAGCGGGCCGTTTTCACGGTGCTGGTGGGCGTGATAACGATTCAACCGGGATTCCAGTTCGGCCTTCAGGGTTTCCAGTTCGGATTTGCGATCACTCATGAATAGTCCATCCTGTTTTCGGTGAGCGGATACCATAGATTCTACGCTGCAACAGTGCTTGACGCCTGTCAAAAACCAGCCGGATATAATGGCCGCCGTCTCCGTGTCTGCTAGTTTTCCAGAATAGGCACAACGGTAATAGAGGCATCGGCGGCTTTCCCTTGTTAGAATTGCCCATAAAGCCACAATAGCCGAACCAACGACAGGAGCCTCCATGGGGCAACCGCTTCCGATTTCCCGCATCATGCACGGCGGGTTACTACTGACCTGCAGCCCGGGCACCACCATTGCCGAAGCCGCTGCACGAATGTCGGAAACATCGGTCAGCTCGATCCTGATTACAGATGGCGACGATGTCATCGGAATCTGGACGGAACACGACGCCCTGGCAATCAATTTCGCCGATCCGGACGAATTTAACAAACCCGTGGGCACGGTCATGAGTGCCCCGGTTCTGTCGCTGCCCGGCAACACCGATGTAGGCGAAGCGGCCATGAAGCTACGGGCCACGGGCAAGCGGCATTTCCTGGTGACCGGCGACGGCAACAAACCCATCGGCATTCTCTCGCAAACCGATCTCGCCCTGAACCAGGGCCTTGAGCCCTACCTGCGCCTGCGGGAAGTCAGGGCCGCCGTGCCCCGCCCGCCACTGCTGGTGGATGGTAACCAGTCACTGGCCGAGGTGGCGGTCTGCATGCACCGCCAGCACGCCGATGCTACCGTGGTGGATTGCGGTAACGGAGAGCTGGGCATTCTCACGGAGCGGGATATGGTGCGCTTTATTGCCCGCCACACCAGCAACACTCTGGTGAAAGACCTGGCAACCCGGCCCCTGCTCACCGTCAGCGAGGAAGACCCGCTGATCCACGCCCGGGACCTGTTAATTGATCATCATATCCGCCATCTGGCGGTGGTGGACAGCACTGGCGAGGTCACCGGCCTGATCGGCTACAGCGACATGCTCGCCGGTGCCGAGCAACTGTACGTGGAAGATTTGCGGCAAGCCCTGGAACAGCGAGACCAGGCGCTCGCGAAGTCACGCCAGACCCTGCAACTGGCCGAGAGAGTGATCGAATCGTCGTTTGAAGGGATCATCGTCACCGACGAGAACGTACGGATCGAATTCGTCAATCCGGCCTTCACCCAACTGACCGGCTACACCGCCGATGAGGTCATCGGCCGGACTCCGGAAATCCTGTCTTCCGGCCGACACGATGCCGAGTTCTACCAGCGCATGTGGCAATCGCTGAAGAATCACGGCTACTGGCGCGGAGAGATCTGGAACCGGCGCAAAACCGGCGAGCTGTACCTGGAATTGCTGACCATTACCGCCATCACTGACGATGAGGGCAAGGTCACCCACTACGCCGGCCTGTTCACCGACATAACCCAGGACCGCCGGAACGAGGAACAGATTCGACAGCTCGCCTATTACGATGCGCTCACCGGCGTTCCCAACCGCCGTCTGCTGGAAGACCGGCTGGACCACGCCATTCGGCACGCCCACCGCACCGGCATGTTATTGGCCGTGATTTTCATGGATCTGGACGAGTTCAAGGACGTGAACGACTCCCTGGGCCACTCGGTGGGTGACGAGTTGTTGTTGCAGTTCACCAAACGGGTTCGTTCCTGCCTGCGTGAAGACGACACCCTGGCCCGCCTCGGGGGCGACGAGTTCATAGTACTGTTGCCGGAAATGGAAAATATGGACCATGTTATTGCGGTGATTGACCGGTTAATCACCGCCAATGACAAACCCTACCAGGTTGATGGCAACACCTTGAAAGTGGGCACCAGTATTGGCGTCAGCCTGTACCCGGAAGACGGCCAGACCGTGCGCGAGCTGATCAACGGCGCGGACGTGGCCATGTACCGCTCCAAGCGGGACGGCCGCAACCGCTACCACCTGTTCAACCCGAAGGTCTCCAGCACCGCCTGAGCTCGCCAGCGACATCGCTCAGGCCACCTCCGCTGACACTTCAAACTGGCCGGTCAACCGTTGCAGCTTGTTGGCCGCGCCACGGCTGCGCTCGGCACTGTCCACCAATTGCTCCACCACATCACGCATGGCGCCGGCGCTGTCGGCCACACCCGCGGTCTGCTCGCTCTGGTCCCGGTTGCTTTGTTCAATACCGGAAATCGCGCGGAACAGTTTTTCAACCATGGTGTACAGTTCCTCATTGTCGTCCGCCGCCAGCTCGGCGCTCTGCAAACGTTCTTCCATCTCCGACATACCGGCTTCCATCACCGTTACCGCCCGGCGGGTTTCCTCACGCACGCCGTTCAGCCGCGCGCCAATGTCCTCGGTCGCCTGCGCCGTGCGGGTAGCCAGTTGACGCACCTCATCGGCCACAACCGCAAAGCCCCGCCCGGATTCTCCGGCCCGGGCCGCTTCAATAGCCGCATTCAGGGCCAGCAAGTTGGTTTGCGCCGCGATGTCGTTGATCACGGATGCGGTCTTGTCAATTTCTCCGGTACGTTCGTCCGCGGCCCGAATACCGTCGGCCGAGCGGTTAATCACATCCCGGATACTGCGCGCCTCCTCGCTGACCCGCGCAAACTGGGCGCGGGCCTTTTCCACAACCTCTTCCATGCCTGCGCGCATTTCCCGGGCGGTGGTGGAGGCATTACCAATTTCCTGCTCCTGCGCCCGTGCCCCCTGCACCATGTCATCAATCTGGGCCAACACCGCATGCACCCGGTCATAGGCCAGCAGGTTGTGTTTCATCATCTGCTCGCTGGTCTGGCCGGAATCGTTGGCCAGTGCCAGCACCTTGCCCACCATGCCATCCAGACTGTCAATAAAACTGTTGATCCAGCGGGCCAGGTCACCGCTTTCGTCCCGGCGGGTATGGGCCAGGTCAATGCGCTGGCTCAGATTGCCACCACCCTCGGCAATGTCCCGGATCACCTCCGCCATTTGCCCAAGTTCCCTTGATATGGGCTTCACACCGGTGGTCCGGAAAAAGCCCACCAGGGCCATGATTGCCACGCCGTTCGTCGCCGCCTCAGCCCATAGGGGCACCCCGCTGAGCGCCAGAGCCAGGTTAATCGCCCAGAGCATACCGGCCAGGATGGTCAACCGGCTGGACAGCCGCCAGCTGATGGACCGGCGACGGTAGACTTCTTCCAGATCACCCTCGCACATCATGCCCCAGACATCCGGCGAGCCGGGCATCTGAAAGGTCAGCCCCTTGCCGATGACCGGAATATGCCGATAGTCCGAGTAGCCCGGATACTTCACATACAGGTTTTCGCCCTTGGCAATGGTTTCCCGGACCCCCGGATGCAACTGCCCGGTGGCCGGATCGGTAAAGCGGATCTCAAACTCGGTGTGCTCGCGAATACCCACGGTGCCATAACCGGTATCAATGCCCTGTTTGAGGTTGTCACCGTGGCTGAACGTGGAATCTTCAAAGCGTGAGCGCGACAACGCCGTGCCGGTCTGGATGGAACCGTCAAAGTGGCTTTCGATCATGAACAGGTAATTGTCGCCGGATTCCTCGAACACATGGCCGGCTTCACGCTGAATCAGATCACTCATCACATCATTGGGAATGCGGGCACAAATAGCCGCCTGCGCACCTTCGGCCAGGGTTACCGGCTGATAGAACATCAGCGTAACCGCGTCGTGGAAACGGCTGGTGGTCTTGCCCAGCGCCAGGGTCACCGGATCACGGTATGGGCCATGCAGAAAACGTTCACCCACGCCCCGGCGTACCGCAGGTTCAGGCACATCGTTTTTACCCACACGCCCGGACGCCGAGGAGGCGATCACCTGCCCCTCGACACTGACCAGAAACAGTTCGGAAATCTCCCGCAAACGTGCGCTGCTGCGTTTTATTTCAGCCGTTGCGGTCTGTTCAGAGGCATTAGCAAGTTTGTCAGCAAGGGTCTGGAGAAACGACCACTTGTGGTCGGCCCAATCGATGAGTGCGTCACGGCGGGTACGCGCCAGATTCTCGAAAATCTGTTCATTGGTTTCATACATGCCACGGTTCAGATAACACGACCAGCCCATGGCCAGCTTGCCAGTGCCGCCCCACCAGGGTAACCAGCGCCGTTCTTTGTCGGTCAGGTTCATCAGATCGCTTTTCAGGGCCATTTTTCCTCTCCTGGCTGCTTTCACCGGAGTACATCGAAAACGCGCACTCAGTCTCAAATAGCACCTGACCAGCAATTATCGGGCCGTTTTAAAATTGGGGGATCGTTCCAGTCGGCGGGTGAGGGTTTCCAAAACACGCCGCGCAAGTACATCCGTGTAGGGCTTGACTGCAGCCATCCATGGCTGCAGACAGTTTTGGAAACCCTCACCCGCCGGCTGGAACACCACACCAGGGGCAAACGCACCGATTGGGTGCAACGGTGCGATGACATGCATCAAGAGTGCGCAGATTCCTGACAGCCCTCACACTTTAGTCCCATTGTTGCGTGCTACCCTTCGGCGGACACTAGCTAGCTACCCGGGAAATAATAATAAGAGCCCGCTAAAGCGGTTTTAATGACATCGGAGGCCAACCGTAATGACTTTCAGGAAAATCCTGCTCTCGGCATGCCTGGTACTGCTGAGTTGTACAACTGTGTCCGCGGAAACACTCAAGATCGGACTGAACTACCCGCAAACGGGGCGCTATAAAGAACAGGGCCTGCAGCAGCGACTGGCTGCCTTCCTGGCTGTTGACGAGATCAACAAGGCCGGCGGCATCCTGGGCCGGGAAGTGGAACTGGTCATTCGCAACAGCCGGGGCGAACCCGAGCGTGGCGCCCGGAATACCGCCGAGCTGATTGACCGCCATGGCGTCAGTATGGTTTTTGGCGGTGTTTCCAGTGCCGTGGCCATTTCCTCCGGCAAGGCCGCCCGGGACCGGAACCGGCTTTACTTCGGCACCCTGACCTACTCCAACGCCACCACGGGGAGTGAAGGCCACACCCACATGTTCCGGGAGCCATACAACGCCTGGATGACCGCCAAGGCGCTCAGCGGTTACCTGAAAGAAAACCACGCCGATGAAGAATATTTCTACGTGACCGCCGATTACACCTGGGGCTGGTCCGTGGAAGAGTCCGTGCGCCGTTTCTCGGATACCCAGGACACGGAGCAGCACAAAGGGGTGAAAACCCCCTTCCCCCGTGCCCTGATTACCGATTTCCGGCGGGCGCTGGAGGAAGCCGAACAGAGCGATGCCAAGGTACTGGTACTGGTGCTGTTTGGCGATGATATGGTGCGCGCACTGGATGTGGCCTACGACATGGGCCTGACCAAACGCATGCAGGTAGTGGTGCCGAACCTGACCCTCGGCATGGCGGCGCAGGTCGGCCCAACGATCATGGAAGGCATTATCGGCGGCACCCCGTGGGTCTGGAACCTGCCCTACGAGCATGATTATCCGCGCGGCCAGCAATTTGTGGAGGCGTTCTCCGAGCGTTATTCCATGCGCCCGTCTTCCTCGGGGGCCTCGGCCTACAGCATTCTCTATCAGTACAAGGATGCCGTGGAACGCGCCGGCACGACCAACACCCAGGCAGTCATCAAGGCTCTGGAAGGCCACCGTTACTCATTCCTGAAGGACGAGCAATACTGGCGCGAGTTTGACCACCAGAACGTCCAGACGGTGCATGTGGTAAAAATCAAACCACGCAACACCATTGTCGAAGATGAGTACGCCGCCGATTACTTCGACATCATTCACTCCATGCCGGGCGATGAAGCCGCCCAGACCCGCGAGGAGTGGGAGCAGCGGCGCCGTGAAGCCGGCAAGCCCCTGACCCTGTAAGCCCGAAACCGGCACGCAGAAAACCTCAAAAGCACCCCTCGGGGTGCTTTTTTTATGGGAGAACATTCCGGGGGAGTCAGCTTGCCAGCAGGGCCCGCACACGCTCCCGCAGTGCCGGCACCACCTCCTGCTCGAACCAGGGGTTCTTGCGGAGCCAGAGATTGTTGCGCGGGCTCGGATGCGGCATGGGCACCAGCTTCGGCCAGAACTCGCGCCAGTTGCGGACGTTATCGGTTAACGGCCTGCCTTTACCCGGCAAATGCCAGTCATGGGCGTAACGTCCAATCACCAGTGTCAGCTCAATCTTTTCCAGCCTGGCCAGCAGCGCCTCGCGCCAGGCGGGCGCACATTCCGGGCGAGGTGGCAGGTCACCGGACTTGCCTGTACCGGGATAACAAAAACCCATGGGCAAAATCGCCATCTGCTGTTCATCATAAAAGGTATCCCGGGTAACGCCCATCCAGTCCCGCAGTCGGTCACCGCTGGGGTCATTAAACGGCAAGCCGGTTTCATGCACCCGCCGGCCCGGTGCCTGCCCAACGACCAGGATCCGGGACGATTCGCTCAATTGCACCACGGGGCGGGGTTCATGGGGCAAGGCCTGCTCGCAGATCCGGCAGGCGCGAACCTGTCGCACCAGCTCATCAAAAGACAAGTCGGATAACGATTGTGACATCACACGCCACCTTCATCGTTCCAGAAAAAGCTGGCTCCGGCCTCCGGGTGACCGACAGAACGGCGGAAACCGGCAAACAGCTCCCGCCCGTAACCGTGCCAGCAATCCGACAAATCCGGCCGGGCGGATTCCCGGGCTGACCACTGGGATTCAGGCACTTCCACCGCCAGCAGCCCTCTGTCGGCGTCCATCGTGATGACATCGCCGTCACACACCCTGGCCAACGGGCCGCCATCAAATGCCTCAGGGTAAACGTGAATCGCCGCCGGCACCTTACCGGATGCACCGGACATCCGCCCGTCGGTTACCAGAGCCACCCGGTAACCCCGGTCCTGCAGGACACCCAGGTAGGGAGTCAGCTTGTGCAGCTCCGGCATGCCATTGGCTTTCGGGCCCTGAAAACGCACCACCACCACACAGTCCCGGTCAAGCTCGCCGGCTTCAAACGCCTCTTTCACACTGTGCTGATCCTCAAACACCCGTGCCGGAGCCCTAACCGTGCGGTGTTCAGGTACCACGGCCGAGACCTTGATCACCCCCCGTCCCAGGTTGCCTTCAAGCACTCTCAAGCCTCCATTATGCGCAAACGGTTCGGCAGCACTTCTGAGAACACCCCGGTTGCCGCTGGTTTCACTGGCTGGCTGCCAGACCAGATGCCCTTCCTGCAACACCGGCATGCGGGCATAGCGATCCAGTCCCTGCCCGACCACCGTCTGCACATCGTTATGCAGGAAGCCTTCATTCAACAGCTCACGGATCAGAAAACCGGTGCCACCGGCCTGGTGAAACGCATTTACATCCTCCTCGCCATTCGGGTAGATGCGGGTCATGGCCGGCACCACCGCCGACAGCTCGGCGTAGTCATCCCAGTCAATGAGGATACCGGCGGCCCGGGCAATGGCGATCCAGTGGATGGTGTGGTTGGTGGAGCCGCCGGTCACCAGCAGTGCCACCAGAGCGTTGACGATCGACTTCTCATCGACCATGTGGCCCAGCCCCAACTGGCCACCCTGGGGACGTGAAAGGCGAATGACCTGCTCGGTGGCGGCACGGGTCAAAGCATCCCGTAACGGCGTGTCGGGATGCACAAACGCGGCGCCCGGCAGGTGCAAGCCCATGACTTCCACCAGTAACTGGTTGCTGTTGGCCGTGCCATAGAACGTGCAGGTGCCTGGGCTGTGATAGGATTGACTCTCGGCTTCCAGCAGCTCGTCCCGGCCAATCTTGCCTTCCGCGTAAAGCTGGCGAATGCGCTGTTTTTCCTTGTTGGGCAACCCCGAGGGCATGGGACCGGACGGCACCAGAATGGTTGGCAGGTGGCCGAAACTCAGGGCACCAATCAACAGCCCGGGCACAATTTTGTCACAAATGCCCAGTAGCATGACGGCATCGAACATGTTGTGGCTCAGGGCTATGGCGGTGCTCATGGCAATGGTGTCACGGGAAAAGAGGCTCAGTTCCATACCCGGCTGCCCCTGGGTCACTCCATCGCACATGGCCGGCGTACCACCGGCGAATTGCGCCACCGAGCCCATGCCGTGAGCCGCCTCCCGGATAACATCGGGAAAGCGCTGGTAGGGTTGGTGAGCCGAGAGCATGTCATTGTATGCTGACACCATCGCCACATTGGCGCTGCTCATCAGTTTCAGGGTATTTTTATCGCTCTGCCCGCAGGCTGCAAAACCATGGGCGAGATTACCGCAGGACAAGGTGCCACGATGGGGCGCCCTGGCGGCCAGTTCATTCATCCGGCTCAGATAGACCTGCCGGGTACGCCGGCTGCGTTCGACAATCCGTTGGGTAACCAGCTCTACGGTAGGATGCATGCAGTGTCTCCGGTGATCATGATTGATGACAGTTTACTGCCATTGCCATTACTCATAACACATAGATTCAAGGATTCCACCTATGCTCAGACGTACCAAGATTGTCGCCACGCTGGGCCCGGCCACCGACAGCCCCGATATGCTGGAGAATGTGATTGCCGCCGGCGTTGATGTAACCCGACTTAATTTTTCCCATGGCAGTGCCGAAGAGCATATGGAACGCGCCCGCCGGGTGCGTGAAACCGCCGCCCGGCAAGGCCGTTTTGTTGCCCTGCTGGCGGATTTGCAGGGGCCTAAGCTGCGCATTGCCCGATTCGCCAATAACAAGATCAACCTGACCCGTGGCCAGAGTTTTGTTCTCGACGCCAGCATGGACAAAGATGCAGGTACCGAAGAGCGGGTTGGCATCGATTACGAAAACCTCATTAACGACGTCAGCCCGGGTGACGTTCTGGTGCTGGACGACGGCCGCATCGAAATGGAAGTCACCGGGGTGGATGACCACAGCATCACCTCCAGGGTGCTGATCGGTGGTCCTCTGTCGAACAACAAGGGCCTGAACAAGCGTGGCGGCGGCCTGTCAGCCAACGCCCTGACCGACAAAGACAAGCGCGACATTGTCACCGCGGCCCGCCTGGGTGCCGATTATGTGGCCGTTTCCTTTGTGCGCACTGCTGACGACATGCACACGGCCCGCCAGTTGCTACGGGAAGCCGGTTCCGAAGCCGGTCTGGTGGCAAAGATCGAGCGGGCCGAACTGGCTCACGACAATGAAGCACTGGACGATGTCATCCGGGCTTCGGATGCGGTCATGGTCGCCCGTGGTGATCTTGCGGTGGAAATCGGTGATGCGGAACTGGTGGCGGTACAGAAACACATCATTGCCCGTGCACGGGTACTGAACCGGGCGGTCATTACCGCCACACAGATGATGGAATCCATGATCACCAACCCCATGCCTACCCGGGCGGAGGTGTCGGACGTCGCCAACGCAGTGATGGATTATACCGATGCGGTCATGCTGTCGGCGGAAACCGCCGTGGGTGACTACCCCCGTGAAGCCGTGGAGGCCATGGTGCGTATTTGTGTGGGGGCCGAGCGCCACCCGTCCATGCACCAGTCCAAGCACCGGATTCACCAGGACATGGTGCAGGTGGACGAAGCCATTGCCCTGTCTGCCATGTATGCCGCCAACCACCTCCAGGGCGTATCCGCCATCATCTGTCTGACCGAGACGGGCTCCACACCCAGGCTGATGTCACGGATCAAGTCCAGTCTGCCAATTTTCGCCTACTCGCGGAACCACACCACCCAGCACCGGGTTGTGCTGTACCGGGGCGTGCAAACCATCCCCTTCGACACGGCCACCCTGGCCAATGAACAGGTGAACACCCTGGCCGTGGAGAAACTCAGGGAACAGGGCGTGGTGCAGGATGGCGACCTGGTGATTATCACCAAGGGCGACTATGCCAACGCCCAGGGCGGCACCAACAGCATGAAGATTGTGCGCGTGGGCAGCCCGATCAGCTAAGGGTTCATCCGGCGGGCTCCAGGCCCGCCAGACTGGCTTTTGCCAGTTCGGCAATACCCTGCCAGTTGTGTTCGGCGATCAGTTCTGCCGGTGTCAGCCAACTGCCTCCCACCGCAGCCACATTACTCAGCGCCAGGTAATCCCCCGCTGTGCTCTGCCTGATGCCCCCGGTCGGGCAGAACCCCACATCGGGGAACGGGCCGGCAAACGCTTTGAGCGCCGCCGTGCCACCCGCCACTTCCGCCGGGAAAAACTTGAACTGTCGGTAGCCACGGCTGTACCCCAGCATCAGATCGGATGGCGTGGCGACCCCCGGCAACAACGGCACCGGTGCGGTGATGGCGAAATCCAGCACTGCTTCGGTAACTCCGGGGGTAATGACAAACTGAGCTCCGGCCAGCTCTGCCTGCCGGTACTGCTGGGTGCAGGTGACCGTGCCGGCGCCAACGATGGCTTGTGGCAATGCCTGGCGAACCTCACGAATGGCCTGCAACCCGTGACAGGTGCGCAAGGTGATTTCCAATGTCCTTACCCCACCTTCCACCAGTGCACGGCACAAAGGCACCGCTGTTTCCGGATCGTGAATGGTGATGACCGGCAGCAGGGGACAGGTCGACAGGATCTGGTGAATCCGCTGCTGGTGTTCGTGACAAACCTTGGACATAACCGCTCTCCGGATAGAAACTAGGGGCTCCAATAAACCTTGAGGCCTGGCTTGATAAAAGCCCGAACGGGCATTGCTGCAACCTGGTCACACGCCCTGGCGGCTTGCTCCAGCGTCGCCAGCTTGTCCGGCCCTTTAACCAGTAAGGCCGTGTAGCCGGCATTCTGCAGGACCGGCAGCGTCAGGGTGATACGCTCGTACGGCTGCCCGGATGGCCTCATGGCCATTACCCTCTGGTTGGCCGGCGGCGAGAGAGCATGGGGCAGCTCCTGTGCCGTCGGAAACAACGACGCCGTATGGCCGTCATTGCCCATGCCCAAAACCAGCACATCCAGGGGCAGCGCCAACCGTTCAAGGCGTTGTTCAATCACAGGCAGCGCCTGATCCAGCCCTTCCCCGGGCTCGGTCAGGCTCAGATAACGGGCGGCACTGGCATGATGCTGTAGTAAATGACGCTTCACCAATGCCGTGTTACTGGCTTCATCGGATTCCGGTACCCAGCGTTCGTCGGCCAGAAGTACAGTCACCCGGGACCAGTCCAACTCCTTGCGGGCCAGTGCCTGGAAAAAAGGTACCGGCGTAGTGCCGCCGGAGACCACCAGCGACGCAGTGCCAGCCAGGGCCAGGCGTGACGACAAGACGGCAGCGACCTCCTCTGCCAATGCATTGGCCGCTTCCCGGGCATTGGTGGCCGGCAGGAACGACACACCCTCCGGAAGCTTGAGCTCAGGCTTCTTCATACCAGCTCCGGCCATCACGGGTAATCATGGCAATCGAGGCCACCGGACCCCAGGTGCCGGCGGCATAACGCTTGGGTGCGTCCCCGCTGTCACGCCAATTGCGGATTATCTGATCGACCCAGCGCCAGGCGTGCTCCACCTCGTCACGGCGCACGAACAGATACTGGTTGCCCCGGAAAATCTCCCATAGCAGACGTTCGTAGGCGTCGGGAATGCGGCCGGTTTCAAACGTTTCTGAAAATGTCAGCTCCAGTGGGCCCTGGCGTAGCCGCATGCCCTTGTCCAGGCCCTGATCCTTGGTGAGTATGCGCAACGACATGCCTTCATCCGGCTGCAGGCGAATAATCAGTTTATTATTGGCCAGATGCTTCTGGTCCGGATCAAAGATATAGTGCGGTGCCGGCTTGAAGTGGATAACAATCTGCGAATATTTCTCCGGCAGGCGCTTGCCGGTCCTTATATAAAAAGGCACGCCCGCCCAGCGCCAGTTATCAATTTCCACTTTCAGGGCCACAAACGTTTCCGTGCTGCTGCGGTGATCAGCTCCTTCCTCCTGCAGATACCCCGGCACCGGCCTGCCTTCGCTGGTGCCAGCGGTATACTGCCCACGCACCACATACTGTTCCATCATGTCCGGCGTAATGCGTTTGAGGGCCTTGAGCACTTTTACCTTTTCGTCACGGATGCTGTCGGCAGACAAATCCGACGGCGGATCCATGGCAATCAGGCACAGCAACTGCAGCAAATGACTCTGGACCATGTCCCGCAGCTGCCCGGCCTGGTCAAAATAGCCCCAGCGACCCTCAATACCCACGCTTTCAGCCACGGTGATCTCTACATGGGAGATGTGGTTCTGGTCCCACTGGGAAGCAAACAGGTTATTGGCAAAACGCAAGGCGATCAGATTCTGAACGGTTTCCTTGCCCAGATAATGGTCAATGCGAAACAGCTGGTTTTCCCGGTAGACCTCCGCCAGCTCGTCATTGATCACCCGGGAAGACTCCAGGTCATGGCCGATAGGCTTCTCCACGACAACCCGGGTGCGCTCGGTGCAACAGTCCCGGGCGCGCAGGTTGCGGGCAATCACCCCGTACATGGACGGAGGAGTGGCCATATAGACAATCAGTTCATGCTCAGTATTGTGCCAGTCGTTCAGGCGGTTGAAGCTTTCGGTTTCGGTAAAATCCAGCCGGCAATAATCCACCCGGCGGACGAAGGCATCCAGCGCTGCATCATCCACTTCGTCGGTTTCAGGCTCGTGTTGCGCCCGCAGCTCACGCACCAGCTCCGCACGCAACTCGCTGGTGTCGAGATCACGCCGGGCAATCGCCAGGATGCGGTTCTCCGGCGCCAGCAGACCGGCTTTGTCCAACTGGAACAGGGCCGGGAACAGCTTGCGGCGCGCCAGGTTGCCCAAGGCCCCGAACACCATCAGATCGCAGGAGGCCGTATGCTTAGCTGCCATGGTTTTCCCTCTGTTGTGCCAACGGAGCCGGTGACCTTGGGATCCTGTGTGGTGCCCGTCACGCCACTGCTCATGTTGTAACTTTAGCTAAATTTTTTCCGGAATTCTCATTATCTGAGAGCAACAACCAACATTTGATGGTTTTACTACCCAAAGGACACCCTCAACAAGGTATACTGTTCCTACGTGAGTACAACATAACAGGAGTTCACGCCTCATGGTGGATCACACCGGCCGCAGAGACGATAACCTGATCGATCAGATTCAGGAGCGACTGCCGCGCCTGAACAAATCCGAACGCAAGGTGGCCGAGGCCATTCTCAGGGACCCCAGTGCCGCCACCCGGTACAGTATCGCGGCCCTGGCCCGGGCCGCCGATGTCAGCGAGCCAACGGTGAACCGGTTCTGCCGTGGCTTCTCCGCCACCGGCTTCCCCGACTTCAAGATACGCCTGGCCCAGAGCATTGCCACCGGCACACCCTACGTGGGGCAGAACATTGAGCCGGATGACACCGCCGCTGAATTTACCGATAAAATCATGTTGACCACCATCGCCAGCCTGGACAAGGCCCGCCAGTCACTGGACCCGGAAGCGATTGCCACGGTGGTTGATTACCTCATCCAGGCCAAACAGATCAGCTTTTTCGGTACCGGCGGTTCCGCCTCTGTGGCCATGGATGCCCAGCACAAGTTTTTCCGCTTCAACATCCCGGTGTCGTTCTACGATGACACGCTCATGCAGCGCATGCTGGCGGCGGGCGCCAGCGTGGGGGATGCGATTGTGCTGATCTCCTACACCGGCCGCACCCGGGAAACCGTTGAGATCGCCCACCTGGCCCGCAGTAACGGCGCCACGGTAATCGGCATCACCAACCCGGATTCGCCCCTGGCTGAAGCCTGTACGGCGGTGCTCGGAGTGACCGCCCCGGAAGATACCGAGGTCTATATGCCCATGACCTCGCGCATTATTCAACTGGCCGTCATTGATGTGCTGGCCACCGGAGTCACACTCAAACGCGGGCCGGATTTTCTCGAGCACCTGCGCAAAATCAAGGAAAGCCTGAAGCCCACCCGCTTTCCCTTGCAATAACCACACCCGGCAGCCGCTGGCCGCGAGGGACAAACACTCAGCCCTCCATGGGGCTTCGGACTCGCACAGAACTCGAACTTGCATAAAAAAAGGGTGCCTGCATCGGGCACCCTTTTTTGTTTCACGGTGATTAGCCTGGTATGGCCGGTAATCAGTTACGCTCGATTTCGGCGTTGTCCCGCAGATACTGCTGGTACGCCTGATACTCACGCTGGCCTTCCATTTGTGCCAGAAAGTCCCTTAGCTGGCGGTACTGCTGGTCATCCCGCTCGACCTCTGGCTGATTTACCGCTTCCAGGGCAATTACGGTTGCCTGACTGTCGGTTACGGCAGTATCAACCACCGACTCACCCTGTTCCGGCCGCTTCATGGAAAACACCTTCTGCACCACGCTGGTATCCAGCTGGATACCACTACGCCCCTGATCTTCAAAGCGCTGCCACTGGTCCTCCATCGGTTGCTCACCGGCCTCAACACGATCGGCGAGTACCTGCGCCCGTTCGGACAGCGCCTCACGCACTTTCCGTGCCCTTACAATGTCGCGAATTTCCTCGCGAACTTCCGCCAGCTCCTGCTGCTTGGGTTCCTGATACTCGCGCACTCGGGCGACAACAGACACATTGTCGGCCACGTCCACCAGTTCGGTGTTGTAACCACCTTCCAGCACATCGTCGGAATAGAGCTGACGAACCAGACCGGCATGGTCAAATGGCTCCGGACCGCCGTCACGGGTCACTCCGTCAACCGTCTGCACCTGCAGCCCGAGTTCCTCCGCGGGGCCTTGCAGGTCGTCTGCCGCATAGGCGGCATCCGCCAGCTGTGACCGGGCTTCGGCGAAGCGGTCTTTGGCTTTTGAGCGCGCCAGTTCCCGCCGAAGCTCTTCTTTGAGGTCATCGAAGGAGGGCGGATCGGTACGACGAATCTCTTCAAGCTTGATCAGATGCACGCCAAACGCGGTTTCCACCGGTCCCGACACCTCACCCTGTTCAAGTTCAAACAGCGCGTTTTCAAACGTTTCGTCAAACACGCCACGACCGGCGAAGCCCAGATCACCGCCTTCACGGGCCGAAACGGTATCGGTGGAATACTCTTCCGCCAACTCCGCAAAAGAATCACCCTCCTCCAGACGCTGCTGGATGGTAGTGATGGTTTCGTCCGCCTGGTCACCGGCCTCGATCAGGATATGGGAAGCGCGGCGTTCTTCACGGGCGTACTCCTCGGCCTGCTGGTTATAGTACTCGCGAACCTCTGCCTCTGAGACATCCACGGCCTTGGCCAGCGCCTCCTGGGACAGGGTGATGTAGGCAGCATCGATCTGTTCCGGCAAACGGAATTCATCGCGATGCTCCTGATAATAACTTTCGATGTCGGCTTCGGTGACCTCGACGTCGTCGGCAACGCTATCCGCAGAGACCGTCAGAATCCGGAAATCACGGGTCTGATCCTGAATCGCCAGCAACTGCTCGGCATTCTGGGGCGCAACCAGCGCGCTCTGGGCAATAGCCGTGCGAATCTGATTCACGACATAGCTCTTGCGCATCATTTCCCGGAATTCCGCGACACCCATACCGGCATTGCGAACGGCCGATACGAAGCGATCACGATTGAACTGTCCGTCAACCTGGAATTGAGGCATCTGGGTGATCAGTGCATCAATATCCTGCTCGGTCAGCTCCAGGCCCTGATTCTGCGCGTCCTGGGCCAGGACGGCTTCAATAATCAGCCCCTCCAGGACATCCTGGCGGATCTGGTCATCATCCAGCAGAGACGGATCGGGATTGTCCATTTGCTGCAAACGCTGCTGGCTTTCCATCTGAACCGTGCGCAGGAATTCACGCTCCGTGATGTCGTTACCGTTCACCGATGCCACGGAGGGCTCTCCGGAGAAGCCGCCAATAATGGCGTCCATCCCCCAGATCGACAGCGAGATAATCAGAAGGCCAACGATAATCTTGGCAATGGTACCTTGGGCGTTCGCCCGAATATCTTGAAGCATGTTGTTCCCGAATTCCTGTTCAAGGTCCTGGAGGCGTTCCAGGGGTGGCGTCTATGTAACGCAAAAAGGCGCACCCGGTTACGGTATGCGCCTTGAATTCCTGCAACAGCCCCCGCTGAAGAGAACTGTCAAAGAGCCTTTACTTAACGGCGTCTTTCAGGGCCTTGCCTGCCTTGAATCCCGGCACTTTGGAAGCCGGAATCTGGATTTCTGCGCCGGTCTGCGGGTTGCGACCGGTGCGGGCAGCACGCTCTTTTACAGAAAAGGTACCAAAGCCAATCAGGGTTACCTGATCGCCTTCTTTCAGAGCACCGGTGATTGAGTCGGTCATGGCATCCAGAGCGCGACCAGCGGCGGCTTTGGAAATGTCGGCAGACTCGGCAATGGCATCGATAAGTTCGGACTTGTTCACACTAAACCCCTTCGATTTCAGGTTGAAGATGTTATGGGTCGGATTATTTTTCGCGGACGTTCTCGACTATCGCATAAGCGGTCGGAGAATTCCATTCTTCTGTTTTCTTATTCCTTTCGGCTGAGCACCGGTGATCGGAATAGGCACAAAATGCGCGGGAGCCCTTGGTACTGGCTGTTTCACGGCGAAACAGTTATACCAACGGGCTCTCAGGCATGTCAACAATTGGCGGTGGTATCAGTGCGTATTTATGCGCTCTGCCGCATCTGTGGACTCGTCACCGGGTTTGGAAGAGCCGGAATCCGAAGCCGCTTCCACCGCGCTTGGCTCGGGGGGATATTCCAGTGCGATATCCAACACCTCGTCAATCCACTTCACTGGCCGTATTTCCAGCGACTCCTTGACGTTCGCCGGTATCTCCTTGAGATCACGAACATTTTCATCCGGAATCAGAACGGTCTTGATGCCGCCACGGTGGGCCGCCAGCAGCTTCTCCTTGAGCCCGCCAATGGCCAGAACGCGACCACGCAAGGTGATTTCACCGGTCATGGCCACGTCTGCCCGGATGGGAATCCGGGTCAAGGCCGAAACCAGAGCGGTACACATGCCAATACCGGCACTCGGGCCATCTTTCGGGGTCGCACCCTCCGGTACGTGGATGTGCAGGTCATGCTTTTCATGGAAATCATCGGCAATACCCAGGCCAGCGGCCCGGCTACGCACCACCGTCAGGGCGGTCTGGATGGACTCCTGCATGACATCACCCAGCGAACCGGTTTTCACCACCCGGCCCTTGCCCGGGGTCAGTGCCGCCTCGATGGTCAGCAGCTCACCACCCACCGAGGTCCAGGCCAGACCGGTTACCTGCCCGATCTGGTTCTTTTCTTCCGCCAGGCCGAAGTTGAAGCGCTTAACACCGGAATAGTCTTCCAGCATCTCGGGCTTGAGCACCAGTGTGGACTGCTCTTTCTTCTCCACGTTCTCACGCACCACCTTGCGGCAGATCTTGGCGATCTCGCGCTCCAGGCCCCGCACACCGGCTTCCCGTGTGTAGTAGCGAATCAGGTCACGCACGGTGCTTTCCGGCATCTCCAGCTCGTCCTTGCGCAGGCCGTTGGCCTTGATCTGCTTGGGCAGCAGGTAACGCAGGGCGATGTTCACCTTCTCGTCTTCGGTATAACCCGGAATACGGATAATCTCCATCCGGTCCAGCAAGGCCGGCGGGATGTTCATGGAGTTGGAAGTACACACGAACATCACGTCCGAAAGATCATAATCCACTTCCAGATAATGATCGTTGAAGGTGTGGTTCTGCTCAGGGTCCAGCACTTCCAGCAAGGCGGAAGCCGGATCGCCCCGATGATCCATGCCCATCTTGTCGATTTCATCAAACAGGAACAGCGGGTTTTTCACGCCCACCTTGGACAGTTTCTGAATCAGCTTGCCCGGCAAAGCACCGATATAGGTTTTACGGTGACCCCGGATTTCCGCTTCATCGCGCACGCCACCCAGGGCCATGCGGGTGTATTTGCGGTTGGTGGCCCGTGCGATGGACTGGCCCAGGGAGGTTTTACCCACACCAGGAGGGCCAACCAGACAGAGCACCGGCCCCTTGATCTTCTTCACCCGGCTCTGAACCGCCAGGTATTCGAGGATGCGGGTTTTGACCTCGTCCAGACCGTAGTGGTCTTCGTCGAGGATCTCCCGCGCCTTGTCCAGATCGTGCCGGACTCGGCTGCGCTTCTTCCACGGAATGGACAGCATCCAGTCAATGTAGCCCCTGACCACCGTGGCTTCGGCGGACATGGGAGACATCATTTTCAGCTTGTTCAGTTCCGCCTCGGTTTTCTTTTTGGCTTCTTCGGGCAGCTTGGCTTCCTCAAGCTTCTGCTCCAGCTCTTCGAAGTCGTTACTGCCTTCGCCCAGGTTACCCATTTCCTTCTGGATAGCCTTCATCTGTTCGTTCAGGTAGTACTCGCGCTGGCTGCGCTCCATCTGCTTCTTCACGCGGCCACGGATGCGCTTTTCCACCTCGATCAGGTCAATCTCGCCGTCGAGCTTGCCCATCAGCAGGTCCACCCGGGTACGCAGATCCATCGCTTCCAGCAGTTCCTGCTTTTCGGGAATACGCATTTCCAGGTGCGAGGCCATGGTGTCCACCAGGCGATCCAGCTCTTCAATGCCGGTCAACGCGTTGGAGACCTCCGACGGGACTTTTTTCGAGAGCTTCACGTACTTCTCGAACTCATCCATCAATGTGCGGGTCAGTACCTCTTCCTCCTGCTCCTGAAGCGGCTCGTCATCCAGCACCACCGCCCGGGAAGTCAGGTACTCCCCTTCCTCGATCTCATCAATACTGGCCCGGGCATTGCCTTCCACCAGCACTTTCACGGTACCGTCCGGCAACCGCAACATCTGCAGTACCGTGGCCAGTGTACCCATGGAGAAAACATCTTTCGGGCCCGGCTCATCGGTGGCCGGGTCTTTCTGGGCGACCAGCAGAATCTCCTTGCTGCCCTCCATCGCGGCTTCCAGCGCCTGGATGGATTTGTCGCGGCCCACAAACAGCGGCACCACCATGTGCGGGAACACCACCACGTCGCGCAGGGGCAACAGCGGGTATTCGTGCACGGGTTGTTCAGGTGTACGGGTCATAGGAAATCCTCTGACGGTCTTTCGTTGAGCATATCACCCTTTGTTGGGGCGCTGACAAAAATTGCAATCGTCTGAGACAGGAAAATCGGGAGGGTCATTTCAGGTGTCACAACAAAAAGGGGCGTTGCCGCCCCTTTTCTGATCACGCTCATTCCGGATTGAAATCAGTCATCCGGAACCGCTTTGGCGTGATCGTTGTTGGCGTAGATCTTGAACGGCTCGGATTCGCCCCGAATGACGCTCTCGTCAATCACCACCTTGGTCACATCCGGTTCAGACGGAATCTGGTACATGGTGTCCAGCAAGGTGCCTTCCATAATCGAACGCAAACCACGGGCGCCGGTTTTCCGCTCCATCGCCTTGCGTGCCACGGCTCGCAATGCTTCTTCACGGAAATCCAGTTCCACGCCTTCCATATCAAACAGCTGTTGATACTGTTTGGTCAGCGCATTCTTGGGTTCGGTCAGTATCTGGACCAGAGCCGCTTCGTCCAGCTCGGTCAGTGTTGCCACCACCGGCAGGCGACCGACAAATTCCGGTATCAGGCCGAACTTAACCAGATCCTCGGTTTCCACGTGCTGAACAATATCGCCAATGCTCTTGCTGTCATCCTGGCTCTTGACCGTGGCCGAGAAGCCAATGGAACTGCGGTCGGAGCGCTCCTGAATGACCTTCTCCAGGCCAGCGAAGGCGCCGCCACAAATGAACAACATATTGGTGGTGTCCACCTGCAGGAACTCCTGCTGCGGGTGTTTGCGACCACCCTGTGGCGGAACTGACGCCACCGTGCCCTCGATCAGCTTCAGCAATGCCTGCTGCACACCCTCACCAGACACATCACGGGTGATGGACGGATTGTCGGATTTGCGTGAAATCTTGTCGATTTCGTCAATGTAGACAATGCCACGCTGGGCCTTGTCGACATCATAATCGCATTTCTGCAGCAGCTTCTGGATGATGTTTTCAACATCCTCACCCACGTAACCCGCTTCGGTCAGCGTGGTGGCATCGGCAATGGTAAACGGCACATTGAGCATGCGCGCCAGGGTCTCGGCGAGCAGGGTCTTACCGCTACCGGTGGGACCAATCAGCAGAATGTTACTCTTGCCGAGCTCCACATCGGTTTTGCCCTCACCGTAACGCAATCGCTTGTAGTGATTGTACACGGCAACCGACAACACGATCTTGGCGCGGTCCTGGCCAATAACATATTCGTTCAGGGTGTCGCGGATTTCGGCTGGTGTCGGCAGACGATCACTGGCCTCTTCCTGAGCGCTTTCCTGGATTTCCTCGCGAATAATGTCATTGCACAGGTCGACACACTCGTCGCAGATGAACACCGAGGGCCCTGCAATGAGCTTACGGACTTCATGCTGGCTCTTTCCACAAAACGAGCAGTACAGCAACTTGCCGTTATCGTCGCCGCTGCCGTTTCTTTCATCTGCCATTGAAATACCTCTGTTCTTCATTGGCCGGCCCTGATTAAAAATTCATGCCGGCCAGGAATGGTGCGATGATTTTCAGTATTAAGTATTCGATACCCGTTTATCAAGTACGGTATCTACCAACCCGTAATCCTTCGCCTGCGTGGCATCCATGAAGTTGTCGCGATCGGTATCCCGGGCGATGGTTTCAAGGTCCTGGCCGGTATGGTGCGCCAACAGGGTATTCAGGGTGTTACGGATTTTCAGGATTTCACGGGTGTGAATCTCGATGTCCGTGGCCTGCCCCTGATAGCCGCCAAGCGGCTGGTGAATCATTACCCGCGAATGCGGCAGGCAGGCCCGCTTGCCTTCCGCGCCACCGGCAAGCAGGAACGCGCCCATGCTGGCCGCCTGGCCCACGCACAAGGTGGCAACATCCGGCTTGATAAACTGCATGGTGTCGTAGATGGACATACCGGCAGTCACGGAGCCACCCGGGCTGTTAATGTACAGGTGAATGTCCTTGTCCGGGTTTTCGGATTCCAGGAACAGCAGCTGGGCAACCACCAGGTTGGCCATGTGATCCTCGACCGGGCCTACCAGAAAAATTACCCGTTCCTTGAGCAGACGAGAATAAATATCGAAAGAACGCTCGCCGCGTGCTGTTTGCTCGATAACCATCGGCACCAGGCCGGAATTGGTGATCATGGTGGGGCCGTCAATCGGTTTCTGCGTCATGTGCGCCTGAACTCCTCGTGGACATTGGTCTGGGGCCCGGGAGGCCGTGAAGATACTTTTTCAGTACTTTGCCACCACTGAGCCCAGATGAAAACAGCCGGACACACCGGCTGTTTCCTGAAAACGGATCCCGGGCGTCAATGCCCGGAGACCATCAGCGCTGGGGCTGACCGGCCTGAACCGCTTCCTCGTACTTCATTTTCTTTTCCTTGACCTTGGCCTGCTCCAGCACATGGTCAACCACCGCATCTTCCAGAACCGCAGATTCGATCTGCGCCTTCTGCTCGGCGTTGTTGTTGAAGTGCTCAATCACTTCTTCCGGCTGTTCATACGTAGACGCAATTTCCTGGATCTTCGCGTCTACCTGCTCCGGCTCGGCTTTCAGGTCGTTGGCCTTGACCACTTCCTGGAACAGCAGACCAGTCTTCACGCGACGGGTTGCCTGATCCTGGAAAATTTCCTTCGGCAACTGCTGGAAGTCCACCTGGCCACCGAAACGCTGCACCGCGTCCTGACGCAGACGGTCGATTTCCTGGTCAACCAGTGCATTCGGCACTTCCAGCTCGGTCACTTCCAGCAGGCCTTCAACCACGTCGTTCTTGACCTTGTTGGATACCGCCTGCTTGAGCTCGCGCTCCATGTTCTTTTTCACTTCCTCGCGGAAGGTTTCTTCGTCTTCGGCTTCGATACCGAACTGCTTGAAGAATTCCGGCGTCATTTCCGGCAGCTGCGGTTCTTCGACTTTGTGGATCTTGATGTCGAACTTGGCGTCTTTACCCGCCAGATCTTCACTCTGGTAGTCTTCCGGGAAAGTCACTTCGATCGGGAATTCTTCACCAGCCTTGCCACCCACGATGGCCTTCTCGAAGCCCGGGATCATCTGGCCGGAGCCCAGAGTCAGGCGATGGCCTTCTGCGGATCCGCCTTCAAACTCTTCACCGTCAACATAGCCCTTGAAGTCGATGGTCACGATGTCCTTGTTCTTGGACTTGCGCTTCACTTCTTTCATGGTGGCCTGCTGACGACGCAGATTGTCGATCATCTTGTCGATGTCTTTGTCAGTCACTTCGGACACCGGCTTCTCGACATTGATCTTGCTCAGATCGCCCAGCTCGATTTCCGGCAGCACTTCGAAAGTCGCCACGAACTCGAGGTCCTTGCCTTCTTCCATCACTTTCGGCTCAAGCTGCGGCCAGCCCGCCGGATTGATGTCCTGCTCCTGCAGTGCCTTGATGTAGTTGTCGCGCATAACCTCGCCAACCACTTCCTGGCGAACGCTGGCACCGAAACGACGCTTCACCACGCTCATGGGCACCTTGCCAGGACGGAAGCCGTTCAAGCGAACAGTACGAGCTGTTTCCTGCAGGCGTTTCTGGACCGCCTGGTCAATTTCCTGGGCGGGCACACCAATCGTCATCCGACGTTCGATGTTGGAGGTCGTTTCAACAGACACTTGCATGGAAGATCCTCAAATTACAGATTCTGTATGTGAATGAAAATTAAAACAAAATCCCGGAAGAGGCGTTTTACCCCAAAGGGATGCAAAATTAAAAGGCGATAGTTTATCACGGTTTGCCCTGCGGAGAGAATCACCCGGAATGCAGGAACACCGGTTTATCACTGGCAATAAAAAGCTAAAGCAGATGATGGGGACGAGCGGGACAATTAAAAGGGGAACACAGAAAAGAAACCGAAAATGGTGCTCGGGGGGAGAATCGAACTCCCACTCCTCTCGGAACCAGAACCTAAATCTGGCGCGTCTACCAATTTCGCCACCCGAGCAGCCTATTCATCGCACAGCCAAGCGTGGTGCCTGAATGGGATGAAGGGGAAAATGGGGTGGACGAAGGGGTTCGAACCCTCGACCGCAGGAGTCACAATCCTGAGCTCTACCAGCTGAGCTACGTCCACCATATCGACAAGGCACCGATCGGTACACTCTGATATTTTGCTATCAACTTTGCTGTTTAAGCGAGTCCGGTACAAACCATACGGGGTATGGCGCGCCCGGCAGGACTCGAACCTGCGACCATCCGCTTAGAAGGCGGATGCTCTATCCAGCTGAGCTACGGGCGCTTGACCGTTCGCCCACCTGAATATCCAGAAATTGGTCGGGGTAGAGAGATTCGAACTCCCGACATCCTGCTCCCAAAGCAGGCGCGCTACCAGACTGCGCTATACCCCGTTACTGAACAACAAGTGCCTCAGCAAAGTTGGCGCGCATATTACCGGCGCCCGGGGCGTTCGTCAACCTGCTTTTAAAAAATCACCGGAAAATCCGCCACATTGGCCTGCCCGCCGAACCATGAGACAATACCGCACCTTCTTTTTTATTCATGCCTAACAGACAAGACACGAACATGAGCGCCAAACTGATTAACGGAAAAGAGATTGCCGCCCGGGTCCGGCAGCAGGTCGCGGCCGGCGTTGAAGCCAGAAAACAGAAAGGACTTCGAGCCCCGGGACTGGCGGTGGTGCTGGTGGGCAACGATGCCGCCTCACAGGTGTATGTGCGCAAAAAGCGCGAGGCCTGTGAAGAGGCCGGCATCATGTCACTGGCCTATGACCTGCCGGCGGACACCTCCCAGGAAGCCCTGGAAGCGCTGATTGACGAGCTCAACGAAAACCCGGCCATCGATGGCATTCTGGTGCAGTTGCCGCTGCCCGGGCACCTGGACGCGGACCCGATTCTGGTAAAGATTCGCCCGGACAAAGACGTTGACGGCTTTCACCCCTACAACATTGGCCGGCTCATGCAGCGCAAGCCCACCCTGCGCCCGTGTACACCAGCCGGCGTGATCACCCTGCTCGACTCCATCAACACCCCCTACAAGGGCCAGCACGCGGTGATTGTGGGCGCTTCCAACATCGTCGGCCGCCCCATGAGTATGGAGCTGCTGCTTAAAGGCGCCACCACCACCGTGTGCCACCGGTTTACCGACAACCTGGAGAAATTCGTGGGTGAAGCGGATATCCTGATTGCCGCCGTGGGCAAGCCAGGCATCATCAAGGGCGAATGGGTTAAACCCGGCGCCACGGTGATTGATGTGGGCATCAACCGGCAGGACGACGGCAAGCTGTGCGGCGATGTGGATTTTGAGGCAGCGGCAGAGCGGGCGGCCTACATCACGCCGGTACCGGGTGGTGTGGGGCCGATGACCATTGCCACGCTGCTGGAGAACACGCTGTACTCAGCGAATGAGCTGCACGCCAACCAGTAGTACACTGATAAACAGAAGTGTTTAGCCACTAAATCCACGAAAGAACACTAACCCCCCCTCCCGCAAAGGGGAGAGGGAATGTCCGCCTTTAACTTTCGTGTTCTTTCGTGGATTTAGTGGCAAAGAAGTCTTTAAGCATTAAAAAACCCCGCCAAGGCGGGGTTTTTTGTGTCCGGTCGATTTTCCGACCGGCTATTGACCAAACTATTATTGGCCGTACTTGGCTTTCGCCTTCTGACGGTAAGCGTGCAGAAGCGGCTCGGTGTAACCCGCCGGCTGCTCGCGACCCTTCAGAACCAGATCAACAGCGGCCTGGAAGGCAATACTGTCATCGAAGTTCGGCGCCATGTTGCGGTACGCCGGGTCACCTTCGTTCTGCTTGTCCACGATCGCGGCCATGCGCTTCATGGTTTCCATGATCTGCTCTTCGGTGCAGATACCGTGGTGCAGCCAGTTGCACAGCAGCTGGGAGGAGATGCGCAGTGTCGCGCGGTCTTCCATCAGGGCGATATCGTTGATGTCCGGCACTTTGGAGCAACCAACGCCCTGCTCTACCCAGCGAACCACGTAGCCCAGGATACCCTGCGCGTCGTTGTCCAGCTCTTCCTGGATTTCCTCGGCGGTCAGCTTGGACGGATCGTCCATCACCGGCACGGTCAGAATGTCTTCCAGAGCCGCGCGCTGACGGTTGGCCAGCTCTTTCTGCACCTCAAATACATTCACCTGATGGTAGTGGGTGGCGTGCAGGGTGGCGGCGGTCGGAGACGGAACCCAGGCAGTGTTGGCACCGGCTTTCGGATGGCCGATTTTCGCTTCCAGCATGCCTGCCATCAGGTCCGGCATGGCCCACATGCCTTTACCGATCTGGGCAACGCCGGAGAAACCGGTTTCCAGGCCAATGTCCACGTTCCACTGCTCGTAGGCGTTGATCCAGGTAGCCTGCTTCATCGGTCCTTTACGGATGAACGGACCCAGCTCCATGGAGGTGTGGATCTCGTCGCCGGTGCGGTCCAGGAAGCCGGTGTTGATAAACACGGCACGCTCCTTGGCAGCGTGGATACAAGCTTTCAGGTTCACCGTGGTGCGACGCTCTTCGTCCATGATGCCGACTTTCAGGGTGTTGCGCGGCAGCTCCAGCGCATCTTCCACACGGCCAAAGAATTCGTTGGTGAAGGCCACCTCTTCAGGGCCGTGCATCTTCGGCTTAACAATGTACACAGAACCCTTGGTGCTGTTCTGGTAGTCGCCGTCGTTCTTCAGGTCGTGGATGGCGATCAGGGAGGTGATCAGGCCGTCCATCAGGCCTTCCGGCACTTCGCTGTCATCCTTCAGCAGGACCGCAGGGTTGGTCATCAAATGACCCACGTTACGCACGAACATCAGGCTGCGGCCTTTCAGGCTCATTTCGCTGCCGTCTTTGGCGGTGTATACGCGGTCCGGATTCATGCGGCGGGTCATGGTCTTGCCGCCTTTCTCGAAGGTTTCTTCCAGATTGCCCTTCATCAGGCCCAGCCAGTTGCTGTAGGCCAGTTCCTTGTCTTCGGCATCAACGGCGGCGACGGAGTCTTCGCAGTCCATGATGGTGGTCAGGGCGGATTCCAGCACCACGTCCTTGACGTTGGCACCGTCGTCCTTACCGATCGGATGGCTGGCATCGATCTGGATTTCGAAGTGCATGCCGTTCTTGACCAGCAGAACGCCGGTCGGCTCATCGGCAGCACCGGTGTAACCAACAAAACCGTCTTCATCCTGCAGGCCGGTTACCTCGCCATTCTGCAGCTTAACCGCCAGCTTGCCGCCATCGACATAGTATTTGGCAGCATCGGTGTGGCTGCCGGAAGCCAGCGGAGCGGAGTTATCCAGGAACTTGCGGGCCCACTCGATAACCTTGGCGCCGCGTACCGGGTTGTAGCCCTTGCCTTTTTCGGCGCCGTCTTCTTCGGAGATGGCGTCGGTGCCGTACAGTGCGTCGTACAGACTACCCCAGCGGGCATTGGCTGCGTTCAGGGCGAAACGGGCGTTCATCACCGGCACAACCAGCTGCGGGCCGGCCATGGTGGCAATTTCCGGGTCTACATTGGCAGTGGAAATCTTGAAGTCTTCCGGTTCATCAACCAGATAGCCGATTTCCTTCAGGAAGGCCTTGTACTCGGCCATGTCCAGCTTCTGACCTTTGTGCTCTCGGTTCCAGCTGTCCATTTTTTCCTGAATTTCGTCACGCTTGGCCAGCAGCTCACGGTTGCGCGGGGCCAGCTCGTTTACGATCTTGTCGAATTCTGCCCAGAATTTGTCAGGATCGATGCCGGTACCCGGAATCGCTTGATTATTCACAAAATCATAGAGATTCTTTGCGACCTTGATGCCGCCGATTTCTACGCGTTCTGTCATCGTTATCTGCCTCAATGGGTTCGTGTTCCCTATCCCCTGCCAAACCACTCGGCACGGGGGCGTTATCATTCGAGCGCATATTGTACGGGAATTTCCTTACAAGGTCATTCCCGTACACATTCTTGACGCACCAGCCTGGTGCGAATTGCCATGCTGCCGATCAGGCCCGGCGCCAGCTGGTACCCTCGCGGGAATCATCGAGGATGATGCCTTTTTCCAGCAGCTCATCCCGGATGCGGTCGGCTTCAGCAAAGTTTTTCGCCTTACGGGCATCGGCCCTGGCCTGAATCATGGCCTCGATGTCGGCCGCACTCAGCTCGCCGGTATCCGCCTGGAAAAAGGCATCCGGTGATTGCTGCAAAAGCCCGAGAATGCCACCCAGGCGCACCAGCACAGCGGCACTGCGATGGGCCTGCTCGGTATCGCCGTCACGACGGAACTGGTTGATTTCATTCGCCACCTGGTGCAGCACAGCGATAGCGCCAGCGGTGTTGAAATCGTCGTCCATGGCTTCGGCAAATTGCCGGTCAAACTCGGTTTCCGGCACGGCACCTTCCTTGGCCGGGGTAATCCCACGCAGAGCATGGTAAAGACGGCTAAGGGTGCGACCGGCTTCCTCCAGATTGTCCTCTGAGTAATCCACCTGACTGCGATAATGGCTGGACACCAGGAAGTAGCGCACCACCTCGGCCGGGTATTTCTCCAGGATTTCGCGGATGGTGAAGAAGTTGCCGAGGGATTTGGACATCTTCTCTTTGTTCACCCGAATGGCCCCGGCGTGCATCCAGGTGTGCACGAACTTGTGGCCGGTGGCACATTCGGACTGGGCAATCTCGTTTTCGTGGTGCGGGAACATCAGGTCCGGCCCGCCGCCGTGAATGTCAAAGGTGTCACCCAGGCACTTGGTGGACATGGCGGAACACTCGATGTGCCAGCCAGGACGCCCCTCCCCCCAGGGTGAATCCCAACTGACCTCACCCGGTTTGGCGGCTTTCCAGAGGGCGAAGTCCGCCGGGCTGCGCTTGGCTTCCTGCACATCGACCCGGGCGCCGGCCAGCAGGTCATCCAGCTTTTTCTTGCTGAGCTTGCCGTAATCCGGGAAAGACTCCACGGCAAAATAGACATCACCGTTGGCCGCCTCATAAGCGTGGCCCGAGGCAATCAGCCGGTGAATCATGGCGATAATATCGTCAATGTAGGCGGTGGCCCGTGGCTCTTCATCAGGCGACAAAACACCAAGCCTGGCTTCGTCCTCGTGCATGGCCCTGATCATGCGCCCGGTCAGATCACTGTACACTTCACCGTTTTCTTCGGCGCGGGCCAGGATCTTGTCATCAATATCGGTGATGTTGCGCACATAGTGCACATCGTAACCCCGATGGCGCAGGTAACGGGTAATCACATCGAAGGCCACCAGCACCCGGGCATGGCCCAGGTGGCAGTAGTCGTACACGGTCATGCCGCACACGTACATGCGCACCCTGCGCGGCTCCATCGGTTTGAATTCTTCTTTCTGGCGCGTGAGCGTGTTGTAGATGCGCATTACTTGCCTCCCTTGCCCCAGGAATCGCGCAGGGTCACGGTACGGTTGAACACCGGCTTGCCGGCTTTTTCGGTTTTGACCGGATCGCAGAAGAAATAACCTTCACGCTCGAACTGATATGGCAGGTCGGTGCGTGGCTCGGCCAGGCTTTGCTCGACACGGGCACCTTCCAGAACCACCAGGGATTCGGGATTGAGGTGATCCATGAAATCGCCTTCCTTGTCGCTGTCTGGTGACTCGTGGTTGAACAGCCGGTCATACACGTTAATGTCCGCCTCCACGCTGTCGGCCGCCGACACCCAGTGAATCACGCCGTTGGGCTTGTAGCCCTCGGGGTTCACACCCAGGGTGTCCGGATCGTACTCACACTTGAGCTCGACAATCTCGCCGCTGTCATCACGAACAATCTCACGGCAGGTCATCACATAACCACCACGCAGGCGCACCGCCTGATCCGGCGCCAGACGCTTCCATTTGCGCGGCGGCTCTTCGGCGAAGTCCTCCCTGTCAATGTACAGCTCGCGACTCCAGGGCACTTCCCGCTGGCCCATGTCCGGGTTTTGCGGGTGTACCGGCAGGCTCAGGGTTTCGGTCTGGCCTTCGGGATAGTTGGTGAGGGTCACTTTCAGTGGCCGCATCACACACATGGCGCGCGGGGCGCGGGTGTTCAGATCTTCGCGAATGGCGTGTTCCAGCATGCCCACGTCGACCGTGCCGCCGGCCTTGTTCACGCCAATCATGTCGCAGAAGTTGCGAATGGATTCGGGCGTGTAGCCACGATGACGCATGCCCGAGATGGTGGGCATGCGCGGATCGTTCCAGCCTTCCACCACGCCCTCGTCCACCAGGCGCTTGAGTTTACGCTTGGAGGTGATGGTGTAGTTCAGGTTCAGCCGGGCGAATTCAATCTGGCGCGGATGGCAGGGCACGGAAATGTTGTCCAGCACCCAGTCGTACAGCGGGCGGTGGTCTTCAAACTCCAGCGTGCACAGGGAATGGGTAATGCCTTCCAGTGCGTCGGAAATCGGGTGGGTGAAGTCATACATCGGATAGATGCACCACTTGTCGCCGGTCTGGTGGTGATCGGCGTAGCGAATGCGGTAAAGAATCGGGTCACGCAGGTTGATGTTGGGCGAGGCCATGTCAATCTTTGCCCGGAGCACCAGCTCGCCATTCTGGTATTTACCAGCGCGCATGTCACGGAACAGTTGCAGGTTTTCTTCCACCGGGCGGTCCCGGTAGGGGCTGTTTTTACCCGGCTCTTTCAGGGTACCCCGGTATTCGGCCATTTCATCAGCGCCCAGGGCGCACACGTAGGCCTTGCCGTTTTCGATCAGCTCTTCGGCAAACGCATACAACTGGTCAAAGTAATCGGAGGCGTAGCACACCTCGCCGGCCCATTCGTAGCCCAGCCACTCAACGTCCTGCTTGATGGCGTTGATGTACTCCAGGCTCTCTTTCTCCGGATTGGTGTCGTCAAAGCGCAGGTTACATTCGCCACCAAAGGTTTCGGCGATACCGAAATTCAGGCAAATGGACTTGGCGTGACCAATATGCAGGTAGCCGTTCGGCTCCGGCGGGAAACGGGTGACCACCTTGCCGGCGTGCTCACCCTTGGCAATGGCGTCTTCGATCAGGCTCTGGATAAAGTTATGGGCTTTCTTCGACTCGGCGCTCATACAATCTCTGTCAACAGGGAATGGATCAAGGGAGCTTATCCGGAGGCTCCGTGAAACCATCCATTATACTCACAAAATGGCGCCAGACTCATGCATCACCAGAAACTCTTCAGTACAATGGCGGCCTTCATCCAAATAACAGGCACTCACACCACAGGAACCCCTGATGATTCTGCTGCAAACCAATCTCGGTGATATCAAACTGGAACTCGATTACGACAAGGCCCCGGAAACCGCGAAAAACTTCGAACAGTACGTTCGTGACGGCTTCTATGACGGTCTGATCTTCCACCGCGTGATCAGCAACTTCATGGTCCAGGGCGGCGGTTTTGAGCCAGGCATGCAACCGCGCAAGACCCGCGAGCCTATCCAGAACGAAGCCGACAACGGCTTGAGCAACAAGGCCGGCACCATTGCCATGGCCCGCACCATGGACCCGCACTCGGCCACTGCCCAGTTCTTCATTAATGTTGAAGACAACGGTTTTCTCGATCACACCGCGAAAAACGCAGAAGGCTGGGGCTATTGCGTATTCGGCAAGGTGGTTGAAGGCATGGATACCGTGAACAAGATCCGCGCCACCCGCACCACCATGAACGCCGGCCACCAGGATGTCCCGCAGAATGACATCGTGATCGAAAAAGCCGAGGTTCTGGAGGACGCGTGAGCACGCTGTTTATCTCGGATTTGCACCTGGAAGAAACGCGCCCGGACATCACCGGCGCGTTTCTGCGCTTTCTGGACGAAAAAACGCCGGGCACCGAGCGCCTGTACATACTGGGTGATTTCTTTGAAGCCTGGATTGGCGACGACGAGCGCACGCCGCTGCAGGAGCAGGTCGCCTCGGCGCTGAAAGCCGTCTGTGACCGTGGCACGGAGATATTCCTGATGCACGGCAACCGGGATTTCCTCATTGGAGAGGATTACTGTCAGCGCGCCGGCGCCACCCTGCTGGATGATCCGACGGTGATTGATCTATACGGCACGCCCACCCTGCTGATGCACGGCGACAGCCTGTGCACCGCCGATGAGGAGTACCAGAAGTTCCGAGCCAACATGCGCAATCCACAAATGCAGAAAATGATGCTGGCCCGGCCGCTGGAAGACCGCCAGAAGATGGCCCGCCAACTGCGGGACATGTCCATGGCAAAAAACCAAGGCAAGGCGGAAGCCATCATGGATGTGACACCGGAAGAAGTGGTGCGGGAGATGGAAGCCCACGGCGTTCAGCGGATGATTCACGGCCACACCCACCGCCCCGCCATCCATGACCTGACGGCCAATGGCCAGCCGGCCAAACGGATTGTTCTCGGTGATTGGGACGAAAACATCTGGTGGCTGACGGCAGAGCCCGGCAAAGAGCCGGAACTGCACAAGCAGCCGCTGTAAGCCCGGCGCTTACAGCAAAGGCGCCTGGGGAGGCTCGCGGTAGGTCTCCAGGCGCACCAGCCAGCCTTGCAACCAGCGCTCCCGTTCAACCGGATTGTCGGCATTCTCCGCCCGGCTGGTCAGCACCCGGCCGGCAGCATCCCGAAAGGCGTCCAGCACCGCCTGCTCCGGCTCTGGCTCCATGGCGAGCAGTACCTGCAGCAAGCCCCATCCTTGCCCCTGGTAACGCTCCGAAGGCTCCAGCCCCTCACCCTTGAAGTTCACATAATCCATCAGCGCGTAGGTGCCACCCGGGGTTTCAGCAAGGGCCTCGAGGTAGCCGGCCACACGTTCGCGCTCCGCAGCCGGGGCCGCTTCCAGCACCTTTCCAAGGGACGCACTGGCCCGCTGGAAAATAAAGCGTACCTGTTGGCCTCGGGTACTGGAAAGAAAGTCCCGCAACGCCTGCACCTGCCCGCCACTCTCTTTTTCAATAAAGGCAGCGCGGTTCGGCCAGGGTGCTTCAAAGGGCTCCAGCTCGGTCAGCCAACCGGGCACCTGGGTACCATTGTCGACCATGAAATCAATCAGGGCGGGAAAGCTCTCCTGGTATGGCTCATCCACACCCTCCGGGTACCAGATGAAATGCCCGATACCCAGTGAGGGAAAGGCTTCGTTTTCGTTCCAGTGCACCAGACAGCGGAAGCGCCCGGCGCATTCGTTCAGGTAAATCTGGGTTCCCACCCAGCGCAGCTGTTCCGCGGTCAGCGACAGCTCAATGGCAGGCCCGGCGGGAGGGCGAGGTTCGTCCACCCCGGTTTCTGCCGGCTTCCCGGTGGACTCAGGCTGCTCCTGGCGGGACTCATCCGCGCCGGACTCTGGACCAGGTGTTTGTCCGTCGCGAGAGTCCACCACAACGACATCGGGCGCGTCCTGCTTGAACGCGCCCGAACCACACCCCGCCAGAAACAGCGGAACAATCAATAATCCTGACAGCAATAATCGCGGCAAAGCGGTTGTCCTTACTGTTCCACGAAGGCCCTCTCGATCACATAGTGGCCCAGATCACCACCACGGGCTTCCTTGAAGCCCATGTTGTTCAAGATAGAGCAGGTATCTTTCAGCATGCTCGGACTACCGCAGATCATGAAACGATCCTGTTCGATATCAAAATCCGGCATGCCCAGATCGCGGGTAATCTTACCGGATTTCATGGCATCGGTCAGCCGGCCTTCATTACGAAACGGCTCGCGGGTGACCGTCGGGTAATAATGCAGCTTGCCTTCAACCATCTCGCCGAAGTATTCATTTTTAGGTAACGCTTCGATTTCTTCCTGATAGGCCAGCTCGGAGACGTAACGCACGCCGTGCGTCAGGATGACCTTGTCATAGGTTTCGTACACTTCCGGGTCTTTGATAATGCTCATGAACGGCGCCAGACCGGTGCCGGTACTGATGAGCCACAGATTACGACCCGGCAACAGATGATCCATGACCAGGGTGCCGGTGGGCTTCTTGCTGAGCAGAATCTCGTCGCCCGGCTGAATTTTCTGCAGGCGGGACGTCAGCGGACCATCCGGCACCTTGATGGAGAAGAACTCCAACTCTTCCTCGTAGTTGGCGCTGGCAATACTGTAGGCGCGCATCAGCGGCTTGCCGTCCGTCTCCAGACCGATCATCACGAAATGCCCATTCTTGAACCGGAAGCCTGGGTCGCGGCTGGTCTTGAAGCTGAACAGGGTGTCGTTCCAGTGATGCACGCTTGTTACGGTTTCTGTAATCAGGTTGCTCATACTGACCTCATCCGAAAGAACGGAAATTGCAAAAAGTGAATATCAATTGCGTTAAGTATAACCTGAAGCTAACCTATCGATGAAATGGGATATCCCCATAACCTTATTCGAGAGAATCGATTTTAAAGGCCCGCTCATGAGATTCAGTTTTCGCCAACTCGAAGTTTTTCTGGCCGCCGCCCGCTTCCAGAACATCACCCGCGCCTCGGAATACCTGGCCATGTCCCAGTCCGCCGCCAGCAGCGCCCTGAAGGAGCTCGAGAACCAGTTCGATATCCAGCTGTTTGACCGCGTTGGCAAACGCCTGCAATTGAACGAACTGGGGCGCCTGTACCGCCCGAAAGCGGAAGCCCTGCTGGCGCAGGCGCAGGAGCTGGAACAGACCCTGAGCCGGCATTCCGAGGTTGGGGCCCTGAAAGTCGGCGCCACTTTAACCATTGGTAACTATCTGGCCGTGGGCGTGATGGCCCAATACATGAATACCCCTACCCGCCCGAAGGTGGCACTGGAAGTGGCCAATACCCACAGCATTGCCAACCGGGTAAGAGCATTTGAACTTGACATCGGCATGATTGAAGGTGAGCTGCAATCCTCCGAGCTGGAGGTGATCCCCTGGCGCCATGACCGCCTGGTACCGTTCTGTGCGCCGGAACACCCCCTGGCCCGGCGAAAGCAGTTGACCGACGACGACCTGCGCCGCGCCACCTGGATCATGCGGGAACAGGGTTCCGGCACACGCCAGAGTTTTGAGCGCGGCATGCAGGGTCTGCTTCCGGATCTCAATATCCTGCTGGAACTGGAACACACCGAAGCCATCAAGCGTGCCGTGGAGACCAACCTCGGCATCGGTTGCCTGTCGGAAGTGGTACTGGCGGACGCATTCAAACGGGGGAGCCTGGTTCCCCTGCCGCTGCCGGAACACCGCACTTTTGAGCGCCAGTTCTATTTCATCCTGCACAAACAGAAATACCGCAGTGCCGGCATTGACCGCTGGATGGAGCTGTGCCGCGCTCTTTAACGTGTCAACCTTGTTTCAGACATAAAAAAACGCCAGCCCGGAGGCTGGCGTTTTTGTCAGAGCTTACTCAAGAAGCGCTTCAGGCAACGTTCGCCTCAGCTGCTTTCTTGGTGTACTCCTCCATCTGGTCGAAGTTGAGATACTTGTAGATCTCTTTCGACATGCTGTTCAGGTCCTTGGCGTACTCCATGTACTCCGCCGGAGACGGCAGTTTACCCAGTACCGCACCCACGGCCGCCAGTTCCGCGGAGGTCAGGTACACATTGGCACCATCGCCCAGACGGTTCGGGAAGTTACGGGTGGAGGTAGACAGCACAGTCGACTTCGGAGCTACCCGCGCCTGGTTACCCATGCACAGTGAACAGCCCGGCATCTCGGTGCGCACACCGGCAGTGCCGTAGGTGTTGAAGTAGCCTTCTTCCATCAGCTGCTCCTGGTCCATCTTGGTCGGCGGAGACATCCACAGACGGGTGCTCAGGGCGCCCTTGTGTTGCTCCAGCAGCTTACCAGCGGCACGGAAGTGACCGATGTTGGTCATGCAGGAGCCGATGAACACTTCGTCCACCTTGTCGCCAGCCACTTCGGACAGGAACTTGGCGTCGTCCGGGTCGTTCGGGCAGCACACGATCGGCTCCTTGATGTCGGCCAGATCGATTTCAACCACGTGGGAGTACTCGGCGTCTTTGTCAGCACGCATGAGCTTCGGATCTTTCAGCCACTCTTCCATCTTCTGGGCACGACGCTCCAGAGTACGCGGATCGCCGTAACCTTCGGCAATCATCCAGCGCAGCATGGTGATGTTGGAACGCAGGTACTCGGCAACCGACTCTTCGGACAGGTTGATGGTACAACCAGCGGCGGAACGCTCGGCGGAGGCGTCAGACAGTTCGAACGCCTGCTCAACGGTCAGGTGCTCCAGACCTTCGATTTCCAGGATGCGACCGGAGAATTCGTTGATCTTGCCCTTCTTCTCAACGGTCAGCATGCCCTGCTTGATGCCGTACAGCGGAATGGCGTGTACCAGGTCACGCAGGGTGATACCCGGCTGCATTTCGCCTTTGAAGCGAACCAGCACGGATTCCGGCATGTCCAGCGGCATAACGCCAGCGGCAGCGGCGAAGGCTACCAGGCCAGAACCGGCCGGGAAGGAAATGCCCATCGGGAAACGGGTGTGGGAGTCACCACCGGTACCCACGGTGTCCGGCAGCAGCATGCGGTTCAGCCAGGAGTGGATGATACCGTCGCCCGGACGCAGGGAAACACCGCCACGGTTGCGGATGAAGTCCGGCATGGTGTGCTGCATTTCAACGTCAACCGGCTTCGGATAAGCGGCGGTGTGACAGAATGACTGCATCACCAGGTCCGCCTGGAAGCCCAGACACGCCAGATCTTTCAGCTCGTCACGGGTCATCGGACCAGTGGTGTCCTGGGAACCAACGGTGGTCATCTCCGGCTCGCAGTAGGTGCCCGGACGAACGCCCTGGCCTTCTTCCAGACCGCAGGCCTTGCCAACCATCTTCTGCGCCAGGGTGAAGCCCTTGGTACCGGCTTCCGGATCGCTCGGAAGGCGGAAGATATCGGTAGCGCCCAGACCCAGTGCTTCACGGGCCTTGTTGGTCAGACCACGACCGATGATCAGCGGGATACGACCGCCGGCCTGAACTTCGTCCAGGATCACGTCGGACTTCAGGGAGAACTCGGAGATGGTCTCGCCGGCTTCGTTCAGGATCTTGCCTTCGTACGGGCGGATTTCGATTACGTCGCCCATGTTCATGTTGTCAACCGGTGCCTCGAATACCAGGGCGCCGGCGTCTTCCATGGTGTTGAAGAAGATCGGGGCAACCTTGTTACCGATACACACACCGCCGGCACGCTTGTTCGGCACGCCTGGGATGTCTTCACCGAAGAACCACAGAACAGAGTTGGTGGCGGACTTACGGGAAGAACCGGTACCTACCACGTCACCCACGAAGGCAACCGGCAGGCCCTTGGATTTGATTTCGTCGATCTGGCTCATCGGGCCAGTGACACCCGGCTCTTCCGGCTTCAGGCCGTCGCGTTCCATTTTATAGGCGGCGCGGGCGTGCAGCGGGATGTCCGGACGGGACCAGGCATCCGGAGCCGGAGACAGGTCGTCAGTGTTGGTTTCGCCGGTTACCTTGAAAACCACCATCTTGGTGCTTTCCGGAACCTTCTTCTTGCTGGTGAACCACTCGGCGTTGGCCCAGGACTCGATCACTTCCTTGGCCACGGCATTGCCCGCGTCCATCTTTTCCTTCACGTCGTTGAAGGCATCGAACATCAGCAGGGTGTGCTTCAGTTCTTCACCGGCCAGCTTGGCCAGCTCGCTGTCATCCAGCAGATCAACCAGAGTCTCGATGTTGTAACCGCCCTGCATCATGCCCAGCAGTTGCACGGCTTTCTCTTTGCTGATCAGCGGAGAAGAGGCTTCGCCCTTAACGATGGCAGACAGGAAGGCGGCTTTTACGTAAGCGGCTTCGTCTACCCCCGGCGGAACACGGTTTTCCAGCAGGTAAACCAGGGTTTCTTCTTCACCGGCAGGCGGGTTTTTCAGCAGTTCTACCAGACCGGCAACCTGCTCAGGATTCAGCGGCTTCGGGGGAATACCCAGAGCTTCACGTTCGGCAACGTGTTCACGATAGGCTTCTAACACGATATGGACCCTCATCAGTTGGAATGTCCCGCGTTATAGGCATCAGCCTGCGGGAAGTTTTTGGCGGTAAAGGCCGCGGGAGCCTCTGAATAACACCTCAAACCAACCACTGATTTCAGGATTTATTCAGAGACTCCCATTAACTGGCGCTGCATTCTATAGGAAAACCCGTATAAAGTTAAGTTGGACAGAGGTCGGAGTAAGATGTTAGCTGCGATATACTCGCAAGCTTTACCATTTAACCGGGTTAGAACCATGACCGACGCCCTGCAAGAGATTCACGATTTCCTGCCCTGCCGAACACCTCAGGCCTGGATCGAAAACGCCCTGGCAAACCAGGATCTTCTGCTGATCGATCACGCTCACTGTGAAAAGAAAGCTGCCTCCACGGCACTCAGCCTGATGTACCGGTATCTGGACAACGTGGACCTGCTGAACAAGATGTCACGCCTGGCCCGGGAAGAACTGCGCCACTTTGAGCAGGTGCTGGCGATCATGCAAAAACGCGGCGTGGAGTACATTCACCTGTCCCCCGCCCGTTATGCCGCCGGCCTGCGGGCGGAAGTCCGGGGCGAGGACCCCGGGCGGCTGGTGGACGTCCTGATTGTCGGCGCCATTATCGAGGCCCGTTCCTGCGAACGCTTCGCGGCACTGGCACCCTATCTGGACGAAAAACTGGCGGATTTCTACAACAGCCTGCTCAAATCCGAAGCCCGCCATTACCAGGATTACCTGAAACTCGCCGAACAGGCCCACGGTGGCCCGGTGGATCAGCGCGTGGCGGAATTCCTGGCGATCGAAAAGGAACTGATCGAAGCGCCGGATACCGAGTTCCGGTTCCACAGTGGGCCTCTAACAAACTGATTTTTTTGCCACGAAATCCACGAAAGAACACGAAAGGTAAAAGAAAAAGACTGGTTAGAGCGAAGCTCTTTTCGTGTGCTTTCGTGGTTTTCGTGGCTAACAATAGAAAAGGGGCTCCATTCGTGAGTATATAGTGAATTTTGTGTACTTCTGTTGGTGAGTGAGTGAATGCCCCATAAGCAAAGGCTTTTGGGGCATTTTTAGTTTTTACACGGTATGTAATTTGGTGTGTAAAAATAGGAGCACTTGCTCCAAGGGCTCTGCCCTCTCGCCGCAAGCGGCGATTCACCCGAGGTATTTCACGACCAGCGATGTGATCCAGTGAGAGCACAGATACAGATAACTTCCTCGGGGATGCTTAAAAGTGAGCAATGGTCGTACCACCATACTCATACTGTAGCTGGAGGATGCCACAATAAATTGGCCGCCCGTAGCTTTGGTCGCAAAGCGAACGTTCAGATTTCGGAATAACGCTTAGGTAACCGGCGCCGGAGCGCCAGCGGAGGGAACCAAAAGCGGCACGCTTTTGGCGTCCGGTTGACCGCCTTGTTACATGGTGATTCGATAGTATCCGCCATACTCTCCATCCTTAGAACCACTGTGCGTGGCCTGCCAACCCAATTTTTGGGCCACTCTCTTGCTGGCCACATTATCGTCCGCGATGAAGACCTGAACGGTATCGAGGTCGAACTCTGTGGATAGCCTTTCAACCGCCAACTCGCAAGCCTTGGCAGCTATCCCGTTTCCCCAAAACTCCGACCTGATGAAATAGCCGAAGTCGAAAACGCCATCTATCTGCTTAATACCGCAGAACCCGATAAATTCATCTTTATCAGCCTCTGCAATAGCAAAGCGAGTTGGGTTAGTGAGAGCACTCTCGAACCAAGAATTCGCCTCATCTTCTGTCAGGGCGCGACCCGGCCCAAGAAATCGCATGACCTCAGGATCTCGAAGCATCGACATAACAGCCGTCTTATCTTTCTGTTGAAGATCCCTCAGCTTCACTGGAATCATAAGGCCGACCTCACCATGTAACGCTTGCAGCATGCGCGCCTGCGGAATGGAGCCAAAGGCGCAATGTAGTAGGCGTCGCCGTGCCTGCATTGGTTAAAACCTACCATCAGGAACCTCCGGGGTTAGCCAGCCGCACCGCAACGTTGCTGTGTTGCGATCCAGTTTCATTCTCATGCTGTGAGCCGAAAAGATTGACCCACTGCCCCTGAACCAACACCAACTCCCCGTTGCCAACACTGCTCCCATTGCTCCCATTGCTCCCATTGCTTGTAGTGTAATTGCCAGCATAGTTGAACTGGAATTGGCCGGACGAGCCCATGATTGGCTTGAGTTCATAACCTATGGACAACTCACTGGAAGAGGCAAAGCCTTTATCCTTGCTCGATACGCTAACCCTTAAAAGTCTCGATTCTTCCAGAAAGCTTGGCAATAAATCAGAGGGTAAGCTATCCGATTGTGTAGCCTGACACTCACAATACCGAACCTCCAACACCAGCGTTTTATTGGCGAGATAGTCTTCAGGAGCCGAGTTGTCGGCAAGAGCAATGCTAGGAATCAAGGATAGAAAGAGCAGATTAACCCGCAGAGTAATTTGTGTTGCGATCCGTTGCATGTGACCTCCTGTATTTACGTTTTAACGCCAGCCAGCATGCGCGGCTACGGAATGAAGGCGAAGCCGCAATGTAGTAGACGTCGCCGTGACTGGCCTTGTTATGCATTTACCATTGGACCAAAACGTCTTGAACTTTCAGTGTCTCCGAGTCGAATCCAATCGCCCAAAACACTTTGATATCACTTTTGCTGTACTTCGCCTTCCACAACGTCAACTTGGACTCATTTCTCGGTAGGCAATCTATAGACTCGATGCTTTCCAACGCACCCATTTCGTTCTCTATATCCCGACACATATCCAGATACATGTCTTCAGTGATCTTCCCATCGTCATTCGGGTCCTTAGGCAGCGCCGACATTTCTTGGAGTTCCCGATAGCTCCTTCCGTCATGTAGCTTGATTAGTCGCTCAGCCAGTTCAGTTTCTCGGTCAGTGATCACGTAACTTGTCCTCCTTGATTGCATAACGCCAGCGCACAACGGCGCCCTTGGAATGGAGGCGCAGCCGCAATGTAAAGGGCGTCCGGCGGCCGCAGGCCGCGAATTGATGCGCCTTGTTAATGCGATGCTGAAACCCCGTTCACGTTGTCCGACGTTGTAATTTCTCGGATCAAAAATTCTTCGAGAGCGGCTGCCTCGAATGGTGTTTCGGTTGGGACGCCCACAATCCATACGTACCGCGGCTGCACCTTCCATTGGTCTTGCTTCAACTGACACGACTTACCTGGACCATATTGGCAATAGGAACTCAACCGAGCGCTCACTGAACTCTTCATTGAAGATTTCCCTATATAGACCACGTGACCGTCAACATCGAGGAACGCATAAATGCCAGCTTTACCATTGCTTGGCCAAGTGTCATTCCAGCGATACTCAGCCCTAAATACGCCACTCTCTTGCTCTGGAAATAGATCGTATAGAGGCCCGGAGCTAAAACTAGCCATCTCAGGATGCCGATAGCGAGAGCAATACTCGTCGACCTTGGCCTTTAGATCCTCCAATGTTCCAATCATAGGCATTCCATTAACGCCGAAGCACAGCGGCGACCTTGGAGTGGCGACGAAGGAGCCACGTAAAGGGCGTCCGGCGGCCATCGGCCGCGAACTGCTGCGCCTGGTTAGTGGCAGGGGTTATGACGTTGCCTTGCTCCCTGGCACTGACCGTGACGGCCTACTCCGTTACTTGCACCAGCTAGCGCCGGTACGGTGTGTTTGAAACCACCGCCAATCTTGCGGTGGATGAACCTGTACTCAAACGTACCAGATCCAGAATAAATTGTCGGCGGACAGCCCCAAAAGGCGAACACCGAATTTCCTACCAACACTGTTGCTGAGTGACGCAACCAAATCAGACGCAGGCTCTGACGGCCTTGGTGCTCACCAGATTAAGCGGGTTTGGCTACCCGGCTCGGCGCCAAGGCCACTGGCACACTGCCACCCAAAAGACCGAAGCCTTTGCCATTAACGCGAAGGTAACCGGCGCCGGAGCGCCAGCGGAGGGGACCAAAAGCGGCACGCTTTTGGCGTCCGGTTGACCGGCTAGTTAGTGGCAGGGTGTTGACGTTGCCTGCTCCCTGGCACTGACCGCGACGGCCTACTCCGTTACCTTGCACCGGCTCACGCCGATACCGTTTGTTTGAAACCACCGCCAAGCCAGCGGCGGATGAACCTGTACTCAAAGGTACCAGATCCTGACTTAAATTTCGGCGGACAGCCCAAAACGACGAACACCGATTTTGCTACCAACGCCGCTGACGATTAAAGCTGCCAAATCGGACGCGGACTCTGCTGGCCTTGGTGCTCACCAGACTAAGCGGGTTTGGCTGCCAAGCCCGGCACCAAGGCCACTGGCACACGGCCACCCAAAAGGCCGGAGCCTTTGCCATTAACGCC
>NZ_FOSC01000004.1 GCF_900114155.1 Marinobacter persicus | reverse complement strand
TGTTTCACCCGATTCTGACCAACCAACCATGAGATACGCCCATGAAAATCGTTAAAGTTCAGGACATCATTGGTACCGAGCGTGAAGTCAGCGACAAGCAGTGGACCAGCCGCCGCCTGCTGCTCAAGAAGGACGGAATGGGATTTTCCTTCCACGAAACCATCATCAAGGCAGGCTCCGAGCACACTTTCTGGTACAAGCACCACCTGGAAGCCGTTTACTGCGTTGCCGGTAACGGGCGCATCAAGGACCTCGCCACGGGTGAAGTTCACGAGATTACCGACGGTACCCTCTACGCCCTGGACAACCACGACAAGCACACCCTGTACGGTGGCACCGAGGACATGCGCCTGATCTGCGCCTTCAACCCGCCGGTGACCGGCCAGGAAGTTCATGACGAGGACGGCGCCTACCTGCCGGACAGCAGCGATAACTGATCCGCCCTGATAGAGGGCGGCTGATCTGACCGCTGGCACACCGCCAGCGCGACTGCTGGCGGTAGCGCTGTTGCTTTGGCTGGTACGTCCATGCCGGAAAATCCCGATTATGCCTGGACACCTTTATTGATCACACCGTCCATAGCGATCTGCCAGATCAAATCGCCAATGGCGTCGAGTGACTGTGCCCCGTTCGGGTCGAACCAGGTTGCAACCCAGTTGAGCGCCCCAAGGCCGATCAAGCGAAGCAAACGGCCGTCAACATTCTTCCGGACCACGCCCTGCGCAATCATTGTTTCGAGGATACCGGCCCACAGGGACTCGTACTGGTCACGCAGTTCGATGATTTCCTCGCGAGCCTCCGGGCCCAGCGCCCGCCATTCAAACAACAGCACGTAAACCGCATCCGAATCTAACAACAGGGCTCGCAGATGTGCGTTGATACAAAGACGCAAACGCTCAACCGGGTCGTCCGAGCTGGCGTAAGCCGACTCGACCTCTGCGGTCACCAGGTCGACTCCCCGACGCATCAGCTCGACAAGCAGCGCTTCCTTGCTGTTGTAACGATAATACAGACTTCCAGGCAGCATATTGCAGGCCTCGGCAATCTCTTTGAGCGACGTCCTTTCAAACCCTTTCTCCCGAAAAAGCCGGGCTGCATTAAACAAAACGTCGCCCTGGTCGCCCGGTTTGCCTGCGGAAGTAATCTGTCTGTTAACCATCGCTTAAGTATCTCCTCAGCAAGCCCATTTATTATTCATCAGAGCGGTCGCCACCAGACTTGCTGCACTGATCGTACGCCATGACCCAGGCGGCGTGCCATTGGTCCGCAAACATAGCCTTGACTTTTGGTTGGTTACCCAACCAAAATCCAGCAACAATACTATTCGGAAGACAATGACATGGCAATGATCGATGAAAATCAGTGGTTTCCCATCACCTCCGCCCCGGTACGAAAGGCATGCCAGGCTGGGCAGATCTGATGACCAAGCCGAACAGAGCTCAGCACAGTAACGCTGTGGCGACGGCGTGGCAGTTCACCGAGCAGGTTCCCCACGGCAGGGAGCTGGGTATGCAGGTTGTCTCGGTAGAACAGGGCCAGGTCTGTATGCGTCTGACGCCACAGTCATGGATGTTCTCCCAGGAGGATACGAAAGAAATCTGCACCAGCGTACTTTACTCGCTGGCAGACTCCGCCGGAGGCCTGGCGGTATTCGCGGGGGCCCTTGAGTTGATGCCCATTGCCACGCTGGATCTGCGCATGGATTATCTGCGCCCTGCCGGCGGCGACCAGGCCCTGTTAGCGGTGGCTACCTGCCGACATTTAACGGACGAGGTCGCGTTTATTCATTGTGACATCCTTAGCGAGGGCAATCGTGAGTTGCTGGCGACGGCAAACGCCACTTTCATGCGTAACACCCAGGGCCAGCAATTCCACGCAGGTGGACGAGAGAGGGAGAGCGCATGAGCACGATTGGCGATTCGGCACAACACATCTCAGGCGCTGGGGAAAGTGGGAAAGAATGTCCTGACTGGCAGGCTCTGCTGGAGCGCATTCCCTACGCACGGCACCTCGGGCTTGAGGTTCAGCGCGGTGATGCAGGTGTATTGGTTCATTTGCCGTGTCGTGAAGCACTGATTGGCAACTTCATGCTACCTGCCCTCCATGGCGGGGTGCTTGGGGCCCTGATCGAACTCACCGCGCGGGTGGCTGCGCAAAGCCAGGATACGGAGACACGTTGCCCGCGCATTCTCGACAGCCACATCAATTACCTCCGCTCCGCTAAGGCCCGATCGACGTTCGCCAGGGCCGACATTGTCCGGCAAGGCAGGCGGACCAGCCTGGTCCAGGTGACCTGCTGGCAAGGCGATGAGAACAAACCGATCGCCACGGGTCAGGTTCAGTTATTGCTCCCGACAATGGCCGCCCAACAAGAAGACCGTCATGGGCATTAAGCACAACACACCTGAACGCGACGAATTCCGGGCGACGGATGGCGCCGATATCGCACTGTGGCGCTGGCCGCAATCCAAAGCGCGCCCCACGCTGCACTGGGCACATGCCACGGGTTTCCATGGCCGCCTGTATCGCCCTCTCCTTGACGAGCTTGCCACGGACGTCAATGTCCTGGCCTGGGACATGCGGGGGCATGGGGCCAGCGCCGGTGCGGCGAACGTTTCGACATTCCGGGGCTGGGAAACCTACTATCGCGATATGACGGCTCTGCTGGATAGCCAGGACGAGCCGGTCTGGCTTGCCGGCCATTCCATCGGTGCCACCACCAGCATCATGGCCGCTGCCCGGCGGCCTGACAAAGTGCTGGGTCTGATTCTGGCGGAACCGGTGATCATGGATCCGGTGCAGGGCCTTAAGTTGTGGGGGGCCAAGCTGCTGCGTCAGTCACATCGGTTGTCACTGGCCGCCGGAGCGGCACGTCGGCGCAGGGTATTCGACTCGCACGCTGCTGCGCTGGACAACTATCGTGGCCGCGGTGGTTTCAAAACCTGGCCCGAAGCATGGCTGGAAGCCTACGTCCAGCACGCCTTCGTGCCGCAGGGTGACCAAGTTCAATTGGCGTGTAGCCCAGAGTGGGAAAGTACGACGTTTGCCCATACCGAACACAACCCGTGGCCGGGTATTCGTCAGTTGCGGTGCCCGGTTATCGCGTTGGCTGCGGAACACGGGTCAACCTTCTCGCCGGCGGCGCAAAAACGCCTGCAGACCCTGCTGCCTTCGGCTGACGTGAGGGTGGTTGCAGGTACAACCCATTTTCTGCCCATGGAGCAGAACAACACCGTTCGCGATGCCATCCTGCAGCTTGCTTTGTCTGGATGGCGCGGGAACTGATAACCACACCTGGATTTTGCCGATCGGGACACCTGCATGTGCTGTGCGCTTGACACCCTTTATCTTGCTGCTCACGCAATCGGGTTCAGCCGCCCCCTGCAACACAGCACTGGCCAGGCGCGACCTTGATCTGGTGGCGACCATGACAGGGCAGGATAAGGACCCGGAGACAGTCAGAATCGGTAACTCATAAAAACACCGGTGTAGGCTTGGGTAGCCTCCCCGATATCACTGACAATCGGGCTATCCTCTGCATCGCCGGTTAATTGTGACACCCCAGCGGTCGCGGTGACCGACCATTGCGCAGACAACGAATAGGTTAAACTGCCTGTCAGGCCATACCGGGCATAGCCATCAGGGCTATAGGAGGCCAAGCCGGAGCGGGCACTTTCCGTATCGGAAATACCAAACATATCGTCCGTCCAGTCATCACTGCTATAGGTCAGGTTTGGACCCAGGGAGGCAGACCATTGATCGCTGAGCTGGTTCCGCCATCGCGCCTTAAGCACCACCTGATAGCCATCGACATCGCCGGTGAAGGGAGACTGGACAGCTGCGCTGTACGACCATGCGTCGTGAGTGTAAGCAACGCGCAAGCCGGCGATCGCGCCGCCATCAATCTTGTCCAGGCGTTCGAGATCCTCATCATTATCGCGCCCCGGAGTGTATCCAATAAAGGGCGACAGCTTCCAGTTGCCGTGGCGAATCAGGTTCCAGCCAAGACCATCGCGAATGTTAAAGTAGAAACGGTCACCATAGCTCACATTGATCGTCGGCCAGACCCTGGTTTCATAATCGTCGCTGCCAAGGTAGTCCGGAGCATAGAGCACACCGGCTCCCAGGCTGGCATCCCACTGCGTGTTTGCCAGGCTCGGGGTTGAAACGACCAACAGAGTCGTGGAAGCGGCCAGTAGCCACCGACGTTCTGGTTTCGACAACATAAACGGATTCTCCAGTTGAATAGCTTCGCTGCGCCGCCGGGGCGCAGCACGCTGTGACGATTGGGTTGGTTTCGGAATCAGGACTCGGTAGAGTCTCGGTACCCGGCCATCATTTTCATCATCCAGCCTGGGTACTCCTCCGGTATACGGCTCACCTCGTCGAGCGCATTAAGTTCTTCGCCAGACAACCGGATCTGCGCTGCCTGGATATTGGCTTTCAGCTGCTCCGGCCGCTTGGCGCCAACGATAATGCTGCTCACGACGTTTTGGTGCAACAGCCACGCCAGGGCGATCTGTGCCACGGTAACCGGCTCGCCGTCCATCTGCTTTCCGTCGGCAATCTCCCGCATCACCTTGATGACTTTGCTGCCCCGCTCACGGTCGACGGGCGGAAAGTCAAACTTGGCACGCCGGTTTTCCTCGGACACGTCCGGCCCCTCGTATTTACCGGACAGATAACCGCCTGCCAGGGGGCTCCACACCATCAGCCCGACGTTTTCAGATTCCAGCATCGGAATAATATCCCGCTCCAGGTCGCGACCCACGAGGGTATAGTGGGCCTGCAGGGATATGATCGGGCACAGGTTGCGGGCCTGGCTGATGCCGATGGCTTTCATCACCTGCCAGGCGGCCCAGTTGGACAGACCCACATAACGCACATGGCCTTGTTGCACCAGGGTGTTCAGTGCCTCCAGGGTTTCCTCGATCGGCGTAGCCGGGTCAAACCCGTGGATCTGGTACAGGTCGATATAATCCGTTTGCAGGCGCCCCAGGCTCGCCTTGCATTCGCTCATGATGTGGCCGCGGGAAGCACCACGGGCATTGGGGCCCTCGCCCATCGGGCCGAGCACCTTGGTGGCCAGCACGACATCTTCCCGGCGAACGCCGAGGTTCTTCAAGGACTGGCCAACAATGCGCTCACTGGCGCCGAAACCATAGATGTTGGCGGTATCGATAAAGTTGATTCCCGCCTCCAGAGCGATCTTCACCAGTTCGTCGGCCTGTTCCTGCTGCAACTGGCCGATCAGCCCCCAGATGTCCTCATCGCCGCCGAAGGTCATGGTGCCCAGGCACAGCTCGGAGACGAACAGACCCGAGTTGCCCAGCGACTTGTAGCCTGGACGATTGTCATCATTGAACCGCGGTAAACTCTCAGTTGCCATGTTGCACCTCCTCATGTTTTTCGGTTGGTGTTCCAGAATTCACTGTAAATACTGCCGGTTTCGGTTTGTTTGCATTCGCTTGTGTTACTCGGCGAAGATGGCCTTATAGAAACGCATAGCGCCCTCCCAGGAGCGGGCGGCAGCCTCTTCGTCATAACCCACCGGCATGCCGAACTCCTCGGCGATCTTGTCAGCACCCGGGTTGGTAAATGAGTGCAGCACTCCGGGGAAGCTCACCAGTGTCAGATCGACTTCGGCATCCTGCATCTCTTTGACCAGGCTCGCCACCTGATCCGAGGGGACCAGTTTGTCGGCACCGCCTGTGTAAACCTGGATCCTGGCTTTTACGGACCCGGGCTCAGCCTGGAGAGGGCTGCCGAGCGCACCGTGGAAGCTGACAACGCCGTCCAGATCAGCGCCCATGCGCGCCATGTTGAGAACAACGGCACCGCCAAAGCAGTAACCTTGTGCTGCAATTCGGGACGCGTCAACACTTTCGTGGTTCTTCAGGATGTCCATCGACTTCATGAAGCGCGCCTTGACCTGGTCCATGTCCTTGGTGGCTTCCTGCATGAATTGCTGGGCAGTATCAGGGTGGTCGGCTTGTTTGCCAGAGCCATACATATCCAGTGCAAACGCTGTATAGCCGGCGGAAGCAAGCCGTTCTGCCTGATTTCGCGCGAATTCATTGTGCCCCCACCATTCATGAACAACCAGAACCCCCGGGCGCTTCTGCCCGAATTCATCATCCCAGGCCATGTAGCCGGTGAAGGTCTCGTTGCCGACTTGATACTCAATGGTTCTGGTTTGCGTTTCTGCCAGTACCTGCGTACTTGCAACAGTGAGTGACAGCGTGGCTGCTGCCAGTGCTGTTTTCAGGGTGCTCATCATCTGTTTGCTCCTTTTCGCTCGTTATGAGTCAATTTGCGTAGCGATTATGTACGGGTAGACATCGACCAAAGCTCACAGGAAATGTCGCCGGGTGAGCGAACACGAATGTAATCGCTCGCTCAAAGCGCGATTCCTGTCCCGTCGTTACTGGCAGCGGGCGCGCAGCAGTCGCGTTGCGGCATCAAACACGGCGAGGTCTTCTTTGGTGCGCGCGGCGAGGTGAGCGCCTTCCAGCATCGCCAGGGTGGCCGGTGCTTCATCACTCGGATCACCGATGGCCGAGACGGTCCCATCCCTGTGTCCCAGTTCAAAGGTTGCCGTAATCCACTGCAGAACCATTGCACGAACGGCGCCGACTCTGGCGATGACGGTGTCGGACAGGCTTTCGCGGCAGGTCGAAAAGGCAACACACAGACACACGGTCTGGCCATCATGCAACGCTCCGCGGTACAGGGCAATGAGTGCCTTGAGGCGCGCGCCGGCGCTGGCATGGGCTGCGTCTATCTCGGTCAGACCCTGCTGCAGACTGGTCTGATAGCGCTCGATCAAGGCTTCGGAGAGCTTCGCCTTGGTGGGGAAATGGTAATGGATCGAGGCCTTTCGAATGCCGATGGCCTCAGCCAGATCCGCATAGCTGAACCCGTCAAAGCCCCGTGACCGAACGGTGTGCTCGGCAAGGTCCATCAGGGCTGTTCTGGTATCACGGTTCATGGTTATCCACCTGTCTGCCTTTGCAATCCCGCTATTGCCGGGCTTATACCCTCGGCGCCCCGGCAAATCGCAGGTGCCCCGTTTTCATCCAGATCTTGGCGCCGTCGTCCCCGGCCGTCAGGGACAACCGGTGTCCTTCAGGGAGGCGCAGCCAGTCATGCCTGGCCAGCACCTCGCCATTCCCGGTCACCGAACCTTCGATTACCAGCAGCTCGATTCCGCCGGGCGCCTCAGAGGTCAGTGTCGCCCCCGCATCGAGCTGGCTGTAGGTCACGATCTCACGATCGTCCTCATGCAGCTTTGCGGTGGCAACGCCGCCTACCGGGGCGCCCAGCCCGGCCTCCATATTCTTGCTGAACTGGGTGCGATCGGCCAGGTCGAACTGCCACAGTTTCACAAATATCGTGCAGCCTGTGTCAGAGCCCGGAATATGTGAGGTGGTCGGGGGGTTGCGCACATAACTGCCGGCAGGGAAATCACCGTGCTCGTCCTGGAACACACCGTCGAGTACGATGAATTCTTCTCCACCGGTATGGGTATGCGCCGAGAAATGACTGCCCGGCGCATAACGCACGATGGTGGTGGCGCGGGCAACTTCGTCCCCGATCCGGTCCAGCATGCGCCGCTCCACCCCTTTCATGGGCGAGGGCTGCCATTCAATCTGGTCGGAATGCATAACCACCGGTTCGGAGAAATCTGCATTAATCTCCATGTTATTCCTCCCTTTTGTGCGCTTCATGGTTTCAGCGCTTGCATTAAACCCGAAGGTTTCGGGTCATCCGGCGATTGAAGGACGGGCTGCGACTCTTGCGCGCCAGGCCTGGAGATTGGTCAGGGACTCGGGAATGTCGACCTTGGCGAAATCCGCAAACCCCAGGCCGGCAAAGGCGGTGATGTCTGCGACCGAGAAGCTGTCACCTGCAAGAAACTCGTTGTCCGCCAGAACACTGTCAAGGTAGGCCATGGTTGCGCTGGCCACTTCTTTCTGTTTATTGCCCCACTCAGCGCATTGCCAGGTTTCCAGATCCGGACCGAGCCCCGGGGTCGCGTGGTGAAAATAGGCACCCACGGCGTTCATCAGACCGTTTTCTGCCCGCAGATTCATCATTGCGATACGGGCACGCTCCGCTGGGGTTGTACCCATAAGGGACGGACCATCAAAAACGCCGTCGATATATTCGGTGATGGCATTGCACTGAGCGATGCAGGTGCCGTCGTCAAGTTCCAGCATGGGCACTGTGGCATCGGGGTTTTTCGTCTTGAACGCATCGGAACGGTGCTCCCCACCCATGACATCGACCGGGACGAATTCCACCTTATTCGTTGCGCCTTTTTCTGCCAGGGCGATGCGAACGCGGAGCGGATTGGGAAAGCCTTCAGTGTCGTAAATTTTCATTGCTTACCTCTGTTGGTCATTAAGCATACGCCAACCAATCTACCTGTTAGTAGGTAGGTGCGCAAGAGGCAATTTGTTTATTCTGCTTTGCTTTGAGGCGCTGACAAGACATCCCAAACAGCAAGGACGGTCCAGGCCTCCTCGCAGTAACACCAGCCAGGGTTGCTCTGACATAGCCCGCGTTTCCTTCAGGCCCGGATAAAACCCGAGCCAACTCCTTTGCGTTTATTATGTTTTATGATCGCGGATTTGACATCTCAGCTGCTTTAGAAGGTCTTTGGAGCTCTCATAATACAGGGTGTAGAACTGATCCAGATCAGCCAGCTTGGCAAGCGTTTGTTCATTGGTAATGGTTGCCTTGGCTTCGGCGATCACCTCCTTTCTGGCCTCGAGCCGTTTCATCTGCCCTTCCACCAAGGCAGCGTAAGGATGCGGACGAATGGCGAAAAAATCCTGGCGCTCACCCGGAATGCTTCGGCGTTCAACAATACCAAGTCTTTCGAGAAAGCACGTATTCGTACTGACGCTCGCCTTACTGACACGCAACGTATCCACAAGCTGCGATGAGCTGACCGGCTCATCCGACACGATAAGTGTCGCCCAAATTTGGCCGGCAATCCGGGAAAAGCCTTCGGATTGAGCCTGAAGACCGAGGCGTTCAATAAACCGTCTGTCTGATTCAGTCAGTGGTTTCATAATCTGAAGATTGCGATGAACTCTGCCAACCCCCTCCCAACGCGCGATACAAATTAACCGTCGACTGCAATTGATCGCGCCGCGTTTCCACGAGATCAAGTTCGGTTGTAAACAGGCTCCGCTCAGCATCCAGTACCTCCAGATAACTGGAGGCGCCACCCTCAAAGCGCAACCGCGCAAGTTTAGTGGTGCTCCGCAGTGCTGCTACCTGCCGGGCCTGCGCTTCCAGGCGCTCTTCGGCACCACGCACCCCGGCCATGGCGTCGAGCACCTCCCGAAACGCTACCTGAATGGCCTGACGATAGGCAATCAGAGCCTGGCGTTGACGCGCCTCCGCCCGATTGACCAGTGCCTCGGAACGCCCGAAGTCCAGCAACGGGCCGACCAGCGAGCCGCCCAACTGCCACGTGGATGCCGAATCCTGGAACAAGTCACCCCCGGACGCACTTCGCAGGCCCAGCAGCCCCTCAAACGAAATCCTGGGCAGGAACGCCGCCCGGGCAACACCGATTTCGGCGTTGGCCGCAATCAACGCCTGTTCGGCTGCGGCAATGTCGGGTCGCCGGACCATCAGATCCGCCGGCCGGCCGGCAGGAATGCTGGCTGGAACATCAATATCACCGATGGTATCCGCTACGGCAATATCACTCCGTACAATCTGTCGTGGCTCTCGTCCCAGAAGCACTGCCAAGGCGTTTCGCTGAAGGGTGTGCTGCTGGCGAAGCCTCGGAAGCTCCGATTCTGCAGCGGCAAGCTCGGATTCGGCCTGCCGCAGGGCCAATTCATTAATCTCGCCTCCTTCAAACAGGGATCGTTGCAAAGCAACCGATTCGCGGCGGGACGATACGGTGCGTTCCGCGATCTCAATCTGACGGTCAAGGGCTCGCAAATTGAAGTAACCATTGGCCACCTCACCAATCACGGCCAGTCTTACGGCCTCGCGATTCGCGGCGCTGGCCAGCAGCCGTGCCCGGGCCGCTTCGCTGGCATTGGCTAGCCGCCCCCAGAGATCCAGCTCGTACGATAGAACACCGCCAACCTGGATATCATTGAAGGGTTGACCACCAGTACTGTTGACGGACTCCTCACTCGGGCCCTGGCGCACCGCGGAGCCCTCCACCTCCAGAAGTGGGTATCGTTCTGCCTGCTGTCCGGTAAGGAGCGCCCTTGCTTCGGCAACCCGGGCAGCGGCGAGCTGCAGATCGTTGTTGGCATCAAGCGCCTCCTCAACAAGCGTGACAAGTGCCGGATCGCCATAGCCACGCCACCAGTCCAGAGGGAGTTTCTCGTCCGCAGAAAGTCGTGCGGACGTCCAGTTTTCCGGCATCGACGGCTCGGGCTTCTTAACAGTCGGCGCGAGTGAGCAGCCACCAAGTGACAACACCATCAAAGTGGTCAGCAATACCTTAACGGTCATCAGCCACACCTCCGTCTGCACGTTCGGGAGCGGCCGATGCCGAGCCGTCCTGGTCTCTGGTGCCACTCAGAAAATCCGTGATACGGCGAACGACCACATAGAACAGTGGAATAAAGAACGTCGCCAGTATCGTTGCCGAAATCATGCCGCCGAGAACCGCCGTACCTATCGCAATACGCGTGGTTGCACCGGCCCCGCTGGCAAAAGCGAGCGGCAGCACACCCATGCTGAAAGCGACCGATGTCATCAGAATCGGCCGCAAGCGCACTCGCGCCGCTTCCTTGGTTGCCTCAATCAGCTTCATTCCCTGATCCTCGAGTGCTCGGGCGAACTCCACCAGAAGTATAGCGTTGCGCGCAGTCACACCAACGGTAGTCAGAATGCCGACCTGGAAGAAGACGTCATTAGGCAGGCCGCGCACCATGGCTGCAAGCACCGCTCCGAGCACGCCCAATGGCACCGCCAACATGACAGAAATGGGAATGGTCCAGCTTTCATAGAGCGCCGCGAGTGCCAGAAACACCACCAGTACCGACAACGCATAAAGCAGGGGTGCCTGGGCACCGGCCTGACGCTCCTGATAGGACAGGCCGCTCCAGGCGCCGGCCACACCGTCCGGGAGTTGCGCGATCAAACGCTCAACCTCTGCCATGGCCTCACCGGTACTGTAGCCTGGCGCCGGCTCACCCTGAATCTGGCGGGACGGAACACCATTGAAACGCTCAAGGCGCGGTGAGCCATACTCCCAGCGTCCGTTCGTCACTTCACTCAACGGAGTCATCTCTCCATCAGCGGCTCGCAGATACCAGGCCTCGAAATCCTCTGGCAGCATCCGGAAAGGGGCATCACCCTGAACATAGACTCGCTTGACCCGCCCCTCATGGAGAAAGTCGTTAACGTATTGTGAGCCCCAGGTCACCGACAGAAGCCGACTGATCTCGGAAAGCTCTATGCCAAGGGCTTGCGCCTTTTCATGATCGATGTCGACTTTGTAGCGGGGATTGTCCGCCAAACCGTTGGGACGCACACTCGTCAGAACGGGGCTTTCGGCCGCCAACTGCAGCAACTGACCTTGCGCTGCCATGAGCGCTTCATGCCCAATAGCCCCCCGGTCCTGCAAACGCAACTCAAAACCCAGGGCCTGGCCCAATTCCGGTATCGGTGGCAAATTGAAAGCAAAAGCCCGCCCATCACGGACCAGCCCGGCAAGCGCCTGGTTCGCCCGCTGAATGATGGCGCCGGCGCTTTGTGTCTCAGGATCACGCTCACTCCATGGCTTGAGATTGACGAACGCCAATCCCGCGTTCTGCGCCCGGCCAGCGAAACTGAAACCAGCGATTGTGAAGAGGCCCTGTACCTCATCCTGCTCCATAAAGTAATCTTCGATAACCTCAATGGTATCGATTGTGCGCTGCTGCGTTGCACCGGGAGGCAGCTGGTACTGAACCACAACAAAGCCCTGGTCCTCCGCCGGCAGGAACCCTCCGGGCAACCGCAAAAAGAGAACCGCGACCAGTCCGACGATCCCGAAGAACGCAAAGGTGTAAATCCATGCGTGGCGCGCCGTATGGTCAACCAGCCGGACATACCCCCGGGTTATTCGCGCCAGGCCGGCTTCAAACCAGCCGAACAGTTTTTGCAACAGGGTTCTTTCATGTGTGGGCTTGAGTATCCGACCGCACAGCATGGGGCTGAGAATCAGAGCCACCAGCACCGAAAGGACCATGGCACCAGCAATACTCAGGGAAAATTGCCGATAGATTGCCCCTGTGGAGCCTGGGAAGAAGGCCATGGGGATAAACACAGCAGACAGCACCACACCGATGCCAATCAGCGCGCTGGCAATCTGCCCCATGGACTTGCGCGTCGCCTCCATCGGGCTCAGGCCATCCTCATGCATCACACGCTCGACGTTCTCAACCACCACGATGGCATCATCCACCAGAAGGCCGATCGCCAATACGAGGCCGAAGAGAGTGAGCATGTTGATGGAAAAACCGAAAGCCGCCATGATCGCAAAGGTGCCGAGCAGTACGACCGGAATCGCGATCGCCGGCACCAGGGTGGCTCGCCAGCTCTGCAGAAACAGCAGCATCACCAACACCACCAGTGCGATCGCTTCGATGATGGTCTGCACCACTGCGTCAATGGAGGCCTCTACGAAGGGCGCCGTCTGGTAGGGATACCGAATCTCCACTCCTTCGGGAAAATAGGGCTCGAGCTCCTGAACCCGCGCTTTAACAGCCTCTGTGACTGCCAGAGAGTTGGCACCCGGCGCCAGATTGATGCCAAGGCCGGCAGCCGGCTCGCCATCGTAGAAAGTGTCAATCTGGACTGCACCACCACCCAGCTCCACGCGGGCAACATCACCCAGGCGCACGCGGGACCCGTCGGGCATACTCTTAAGCAGGATGTTGCGGAATTCTTCGGTTGAGGTGAGCAAGGTCTGGGCGGTGACCGTGGCATTGAGCTGCTGGCCCTCAACTGCGGGCAGCCCGCCGAGCTGGCCGGCGGTGACCTGGGCGTTTTGCGCCTCGATGGCGGCGCTTACGTCGGCGACGGTCAGGCCGTAATTGGTCAACGCCGAGGGGTCCAGCCAAATCCGCATCGCATATTCAGAGCCGAAAACCTGCACGCTGCCGACGCCGGTTACCCGTCCGATGGGTTCCGCTAACTCGGAGCTGATGAAGTCAGCGAGATCCAGTTTGCTGAGGCGACCGTCGGTAGAGACGAATGCCATTACCATCAGAAAGCTGGTACTGGATTTCTCGACGCTGATCCCCTGCTGACGCACCACCTCCGGGAGCCGCGGTTCCGCCAGTTTGAGCTTGTTCTGCACCTGGACCTGGGCAATGTCCGGATCGGTGCCCGCCGCAAAGGTGAGAGTAACCGTAGCATGGCCGGAGGAATCCGCTGTAGAACCCATATAAAGCAGATTGTCGAGACCGGTCATCTCTTGCTCAATCACCTGAACCACCGTATTGGACACGGTGTCCGCCGAGGCGCCAGGGTAATCTGCCTGAATCTCCACCGCCGGCGGCGCCACCGACGGATACCTCTGAACCGGCAAAACGAAGATCGCCATGATGCCTGCCAGCATGGCGACAATGGCCAGAACCCAGGAAAAAACGGGCCTGGAAATAAAGAAATTAATCATTGCGCGGGGCCCTCCTCTTTGGAGGCGTTCTTCTTCGGATTATTCGTGCCACTGGCTTGCTGGTTTTGGGTGGGATGTAATGGAATATCTGCGGCAACCGGCTTCACCTTGGCTCCTGGCCGAACCTTCTGCAGACCGGAGACGATGAGACGATCTCCCGGTTCCAACCCCTTCTCCACCAGCCAGAATGCGCCAATGGCCCGCTCTGCCTCTAACTGGCGGGCGACAACTTCACCCTCCGGGTTGACCAGCAACGCGGTGGCCTCTCCTTGCGGGTTACGGCTCACGCCCTGCTGCGGCGCCAGAATGACGTTCTCCCGAACTCCCTCACTCAGACGAACGCGCACGTACATTCCAGGCAGAAGGTCTTCGTCCGGATTGGGGAAAACGGCTCTCACCGTGACAGAACTGGTGCTTTGGTTGACGGTTACATCCGTAACGTCAACGCGTCCCTTATGCGGATAGGGGGTACCGTCTTCGCGCAACAAAACAGTCTCGGCTTCATTTGGGCCGGCCTTAGAAGCCGCGCCCTCCTTCAGAGACGACCGAATTCGAGCCAGTTTTTCGACCGGTAGCTGAATATCGACATACATGGGATCAAGCTGAACCACGCGCGCCAGGACCTGGGGCTGATTGGCGGTTACCAGCGCACCCTCCGTGTACAGTGTCGGGCCAATGCGCCCGGCGATGGGAGCCTTGACCTCGGTATACGCCAGATCGATACCCGCCGTTTCGACCATCGCCTGGGATCGGGAGACATCCGCCCGGGCTGCCTCCAAGGCCGATAGCGCTTCATCACGTTGACGCTTGCTGACCGCGTTCTTCTCAAACAAGTCTGACGTACGTGCCCACTCCCGCTGCGCCTGTCGCAATTCGGCCTGTGCGCGCTCCAGTTCTGCCTGGGCCCGCTGATGGGCAGCACGGTACCGCTTGGGATCAATCTGGTAGAGAACCTCACCTGCTTCGACCTGGGCGCCTTGTTCAAACAAGCGCTCCTGCAAAATGCCCGTGACTTGCGGCCTCACTTCCGAGATACGGTAAGCGGCGGTCCTGCCCGGCAGTTCCATTGAAAGGTTCACACGCTGAGGCTGCATTTCAACAACCCCGACTTCCGGAGGCGGCGGCGCTGACCGTTCAGCCTTTGCCTGACCGGAGGAATTGTCACAACCAGCCAGCAAAAGAACCGCCAACCACATTGGCAGCATGCGGGCACCAAGGAGACGCGCCATCAAACTCTTCTCTGTCTGCATATCACTAACCTCTGAATGGGCCAAAGACTCAAAAACCGTTCGATCCATGCCTTCATTTATAACCAGGTAGACAGAACGATCGATCCAAACTGATCGACACCGTCCTTTTCCTCGAATTCTTCGCTGCGCCACAGGTAGGTGTAAGCGATCTGCCAGCGATCCCAGGTCAATGCCGCACCCACCTGGGCATCGCCAACCCACTCGCGACTATCAACGGAGTGGCTGTCCTCGAAACTGTTGCCGTCGAGCAGCAGGTTGTGTGCCACATAGCGCCCTTCAGCGGCAGCGAAGACGTACCAGCTAAAGCCCCGATCCCGCCGAAAAGAGGATTGCCCGCCTTGCGAGGGGGCGACTGACGGAATGCCGAAACTACGATCAAGCCCCTCCCCCAAACGAAACCCCAGGCCGCCGGAAGCGTAGGTATACAGGTTGCCGAGCGCGAACCCGGCAGACGGCCCATATTCAACAGTCAGCTCAGCGAGATCCTGTTGAACTAGCCAGGCACGTTCGTAACCAAAATTAATGACTGGCTCGTTGTCAAGCTGGTTGTCCCAGCCCCTCGGTTTGTCTGCCGCAATCAGTTCGTGGAAATTTCGTTGGACTACTTCAGCTCCGGAAGCCGGTCCTACGATGCCCACGTCGATATGCAGGCTGTCTGCCAAACGCAAACCACCGTGCTCCCTTTCGCTCAGTAGCGAAATCCCGCCAAACAAAAGGCCGGCATAGGGACGGTCATCTTCAATAAGGGTTTCAACCTCTATGTCTTCCGGCGTATACATCTGTTGCCCCAGCCGGTATGTTGCGCCGGCAAGACTACTGCCAGACCAGCCCGGAATAATATCCGCAAGACGACGGGTCCAGTGTTGATCGGCGGGCTCAAAGGCCCAGATCACCTCTACGCCGTTGGTATATTGACCATCGCCGCCGGCGGAAAACGCATCGTTTTCCACTTTCAGGGACAGCAGGCCTTCAGCGGAAGCTGATGTCACAAGAGAACCCAGCAACAGACCTGAGAACCAATTCCGATAACGCTTTCTGCAACGTCGAGATTTCATTAAAGCGCCCTCTGCCAAGGCGGGTTGAACCGGTTGCAATAGACCATACTCCCGGATGCTGCCCCACTTTCCCGTGCCAGTTGATTCGGTGTTCCGCCAACAATGATAGGAAGGCTGCTGCAAAACTTGTTCATTTCGTTCAGCATGGACTGAACGTAACACACATAACGACGGACCGCCAGCCGTGATGGAGCCGTCCTGTGCCGGCGAAATTTGCGGAACGCTCCAATCCTAATCTTGTCGCTCGCGTCTGAAAAATGTCTCGGGTTCAGTAATATTTGGGGTTGGCGGAATTTTCCATAACCCGCTCAAACACACGCAGAGCGACTTCCAGATCCTTGTCTTCGATGCCTTTCAGCATCTCCTCTCGCAATAGATCCGCCCGCTCATTCAGTTCGCCCATAAAACGTTCACCGGCATTGGTAAGATACAGCAGCCTGGCGCGCCGATCATGCTTACAGGGCCGTCGTTCAATCAGACCCTGCTCCTCAAGGCTGTCAAGCAGACGGACCAATGTCGGACTTTCGATGGTCATCAAATGGGCTAACTCACGCTGAGTCAATCCTCCACCACCACGCTGCAGGCAGACCATGGTGAACCAGCGAGCCTGGGTAACCCGCAGATCTTTCATGCGCTCATCCAATAACTTGCGCCAGCGCCTTGCTACCCGGGCACTGGTAAAAGGAAACTGATCTCGAGGGATTTGCGGGTCCATATCACTGTCCTGATATTGCTGACTCAGTAACAGTAAATCGTAAGCTAATCATTGAGGCAAGTCTGCGTTACGCACTAACCAGGTTTGCGCCAAATCGACCTGCAACTTAAAAAGCTGTGCTGGGGCGTAGCCGTCAGGTGTATAAAATATCGGGGACTTGCCAATCGACCAAGATTTGACCATGTTTTGATCCTGAATCAGTGACTCCGCTCGCCAATACATCCGTCAGGTCACCCTCTGCGCCAATAAGGGGCGAGAACCTGGTGAGGCTCTGATTGTGAGGTTAGGATGCAAAGAGCGGAAGCGACTGATGGCTCGATATCGATCAATAAATGACCAGCCAGAAAGATTCAGACAATAGTAGGTCAGCCCAGTTCATGGCTCCGGGAAACATCCTCCGTTTTTGTCCGTTATTGGGTTGGCCTATCCGGCGGAAGCAAGGCCCCGATAAAGATCGCGGTAAACCGCAAAGCCTGGGCAGTGTCGGCCAAATCGCAGGATCCACTGCCGGCCACTGTGCACCAGGCGGCATCAATGACGCTAAGCTATGCACTCGAAGTCTGACAACATGGTGAAGTTTTGGACTTATTAACAATCTCTCAGCGCTACCTCCGGCACCACCGTTACGCCTGGATTAGTTGGCCTGCGATGATCAGCCCCATTGCGATAGCGTGGCACCCTTCGTTCGGTGTGATCGCTGGAGTCTCGATTGTGAGCTGGATGAGAATCAATCATCTACTACCCCACGAAGCTGCTTGGCTGAAAAAAGCACGCTCACAAGCCCAACAGCTGAACTTCAACGCGGCCCTAGTGCATATTCCGGCCCATCGTGACCACCCATTCCGTTTGAACGTGACCGCCTGTTCCGGGTGATCGTGACCGCTCATTCCGTTTTATCGTGACCGATTTTGGACGTTTTTCCGGAATCGCTGGTCACGATGCCGGAATCCCCGGTCACGTTCCTCCGGAATCATTGCCAACACGCTGGAATTCTTCAACTTTATCCGGCATACCCCTTCCTTTTTCATCACGAGGAAGGGCGGATGCCGGCAGCGAGGATTTCCATGCGACAGATCATCGAGGTCTTGCGCCTCAAGTACGAAGCGGGCCTGAGCCATGAGCGCATTGCCCGTGCCTGCGGACTCTCCAAGGGCGTGGTCGGCAAGTACGTCAGCCTGGCCACCGCTCAGGGCATCACTTGGCCGTTGCCGGAAGGCACGGACGAAGCACGGCTGGAGGCCCAGCTGTTCCCGGCCAAGATGCCGCCTTCACGCTTTGCCGAGCCCGACTACTTCCAGGCCCATCAGAACTGGTCGCCGGGGCGGTTCCTGAACTGGGCCACGGACATCGGCCCCGCCACGCTCGACGTGGTACAGCGCCAGCTCAAGGATCGCCCGCATCCCGAGCATGGCTACCGGGCCTGCCTGGGGCTGTTGAACCTGAGCCGACGTTACAGCCGTGACCGGCTGGAACAGGCCTGTGCCCGGGCGTTGTCCATCAACTCGGCCAGTTACCAGAGCATCACCTCGATCCTGAAGCAGGGCCTGGATCAGTTGCCTCTGCCACTGACCGAGGAAGAACCGGAACTGGCCGATCTGCCCGTTCACACCAACGTTCGCGGCCCCCGCTACTACCACTGATCCCGGAGAAAATGATGTTGACTCAAAACACCCTCGATACCCTGCGACAGCTCAAGCTGACCGGCATGTGCGATGCCCTGGAACAACAACGGGCACAGCCCGACACCCACGACCTGGCGTTCGAGGAACGCCTGGCCTTGCTCATCGACCGGGAGGTGCTGCACCGGGAAAACCGCCGTCTGGATCGGCTGCTGAAGGCGGCCCGGTTGCGGGTGCCGGCCTGCGTGGAAGACATCGATTACCGCCATCCACGGGGGCTGGAGCGCTCCCGCATGGCGGGTCTGGCAAGCTGTGACTGGATCCGCCAATCGCTGAACCTGTGCATCACCGGCCCAACCGGTTGCGGCAAGACCTGGCTGGCGTGCGCCCTGGGCAACCAGGCCTGCCGACAGGGGCTCTCGGTTCGCTACCTGCGAGTACCGCGCCTGTTCGAGCAACTGCGCATCGCCCATGGCGATGGCAGCTATGCCCGACTGATGAACCAGTTGCTAAAAACCGATCTGCTGATCCTGGACGACTGGGGCATGCAGAAGGTCACGGCACAACAGCGACAGGATCTGATGGAGGTGATCGAAGACCGGCATGGGCGAGGCTCAACGCTCATCGCCAGCCAGTTACCAACCGAACACTGGCATGACTACATCGGCTCCGCCACGCTCGCCGACGCCATCCTGGATCGGCTCCTGCACGGCGCTCACCGACTCAATCTGAAGGGGGAATCACTGCGAAAAGCGAAAGCACAAAATACGGAATCGGTTGACCCATCGTGACCGCTCAGAGTACAAAACTGACTCCAGCGTGATGGCCGTGTGCAAATCGGTCACGATCCCCGGAATGACCGGTCACGTTCACCGGAATACGCAAAAAGCAGCTACTTGTTAGGAAAGCCAACTTCTTGCAGTTTTTCGGGCTTCCTACTCGGTATATGCGTGAAATTGAATTCCTGATCCAGAAAGACCTGTTGGAAACTAATGAAAGGAGCCGGGGCACCCTGAGAGTCAAAGTAAATGGCAGATTTGAAAGGTTTTTCGCCTTATGGCCGGATCGCATCAGGAGCTATCTGAATTCCTTATCAGATCTTGATGGGCTATCCCAGTTTCCCACTCTTCCCAGTGAAAATTCGGAGGTAACGGAGAATGAGTGACAAAACTTTCAGTCCGCCTTCGGAGGAGATGCGCACCAAGCTGCTGGCTCGTTCAGGACAGTGTGAACGACTGGTCCGGGAGCGGGATCGTCGTGCGATTACCGGCGTCAGCCGAACTCAATGGTGGTCGCTGGAACGAAAAAAACTTACTCCGGCACGGCTAAGGCTGGGCTGCAACTCGGTGGCGTGGCGGTTATCGGATCTGTTGGCCTGGATTGAACAGCAAGGGGTCTGAGTGGCCCCTTTACTCTCCAGAACGAACCTCACCCCTGACGATGGGAGCGAGCCAATCACAGAGCGCCTCGTGAGCCTCTCTTCGCTCTTCGAAATACCCATGCTTGTTATAGACCCGGTCCGTCCGGTTCCCGGGCAGCTGATTCAGGCAGCGTTGGGCCAGATTGTCATCAAAGCCGAGTTTTCCCAGCTTGGTTCTGGCCGTACCCCGTAGATCGTGAACGCGGCGCTTGTCGAATGAGAAGAGCCTTTTCTCAAAGAGCTTCTTCAGCGCATGGTTCAGCGTATTTTCACATACGTGCGGAGTCCGTGCTTTTTTACTGATCCTGCGAGCTGGGAAGACCCACTCACTACCGCACGAGCGCACCTTCAGTTCGCTCAGCCATTCCACTGCAGGCTCTGTGAGCGGAATATCGATGGCTCTTCTCTTTTTAGTCCTTTCCTCGGGCAGGTACCAGATACGGTTCTCAAGATCGAATTCCGACCAAGGCGCGGCCAAAAGCTCCATCTTTCTCGTACAAGTCGCTATCAGCAATGCACAGGCCAAGTAGTTCTCTCGACTGAATTGCGCCGGAATCACCCGGAGTTTGGTGAAGAACTCGGTGACTTCGTCTTCATTCATTGGGTAGTTGGCGGCCTTCTCCTCCCCGCCGGCGTCCCTGGGACGGAATGGCGAGGCTGGATTGAACCTGGTGACGTCCAATTTGATGCCATGATCAAACAGATTCCTCAATAGACGCATCAAGTCATTTGAGAGGGTCGGGCGGGGCTTATTGTCGTCATAGCCATTGGCCACGTCCCGCAGGATTTCACTGATATCCACTGGCCGGATCTTTTCCAGTTCCACCTTCCCGATGCGCCAGGCGACCTCACGCTCGTACAGGCTCTTCTCTTTATGGTGGGACGCGATTTCTCGCTTGCGAAGCTCGTAGTAGTCCGCGTACAGGTCATTGAGCGTTTTGAAGGGGTTTTGGTTGAGCTTCTGCCGTTCCTGGACCGGATCAGCACCCTCACGCTTGATCGCCAACCTCAGCTTCGCCGCCTCATCGCGGGCGTCGGCCAATGACCAGTCGTCCACCTTGCCGATGGTGTATTCACGACGAAGCTTGGTAGCTGGGGTGGTGTAGCGCAGCATCCAGTAGGCATCGCCGCGCTTCGGGGTCATGAGGTAGAGGCCATTGCCGTCGGCATGCCGAACGGATGGCTTCTCTTTGATTAATTTCTTGACGGTTTTGTCGTGTAGCTTGCCCACCTTCCTGCCTCAAAACAAATTGGGGAGTACAATCTCGCCGACACAATATAGCGAGAAAATACTCCCCAATCTACTACCCATCACTACCCAAACTTGGCAGAACTTACACGAACGCCATGACCGTCAAAATTACATAACCATTTGATTTTAAAAGGACTAAAGAACAACGACAAACACCCAAGAACATCACTCTATGTTTTGCACCTGCTCGCGCATCTGTTCGATCAAAACCTTCAGATCCACCGCCGCCCGTGTCACTTCCGCGTCAATGCTCTTGCTGCTAAGAGTATTCGCTTCCCGGTTCAGTTCCTGCATCAGGAAATCCAGCCGACGGCCGATGGCCTGGTCGCTCTTGAGGGTGTCGGCCACCTCGCCAATGTGGGCTTCCAGGCGGTCCAGCTCTTCGGCTACGTCGCTTTTCTGCGCGAGCATGACCATCTCCTGAGACAGCCGGTCTTCGTCCAGCTCCACTTTGGCTTTCTCGAAACGCTCGCGCAGGGTGTTTTCCTGGGCTTCCAGTAGTACGGGCAGTTTTTTACGCACTTCGCCCACCAGTCGTGTCATCTCCCTCAGCCTGTCATCAAACAGGGGGCGCAAACGCTCGCCTTCGCGTTCCCGCACAGTCACCAGCTCCGTCACGGTTTCGGCAAACAGGCCGGCCGCAGCCTCCTTGGCCGCGCTGTAATCCTTCTCCGGCACCGACATCACCCCCGGCCAGCGCAGAATATCCAGGGCACTGATATGGGCCGGGTTATCGAGAATGCGGTTCACATGGTTGGCCGCCTCGTTGATCGCGGTCACCATGTCGTCGCTTACCTCAAAACTCTGGAACTCGCTGTCGGAGGACTGCAGGCGCATGGACACATCCACCTTGCCACGTTTCAGGCCTGAGCGGAGCTGTTCGCGGAAGTCGTTTTCCAGCTCACGGAATGCCTCCGGCAGCCGGAACGACGGCTCGAGATAGCGGTGGTTCACGGTGCGGATCTCGCATGTCAGTGTGCCCCAGTCACCACGGGCATCCTTACGGGCAAAAGCGGTCATACTGCGGATCATATCGGCTCCAGTCATCGGCAAAAGAGTTTTGATTCTAGCAGGGCTTGTGCACCGGCAGCGAACCGCGCCAAAGAAGAAACCGGCGCTGCGTGTTACACTCCCACTCCTTCACATAATCCGACCGGCGAGCCCGCCGGACATCCATTTTCAGGAACAGGACACACTATGCGACCCAGCGGCAGAACTCCCGAACAACCCAGAGACGTTCGCATCACCCGCAACTTCACCCGCCATGCCGAAGGCTCGGTACTGGTGGAATTTGGTGACACCAAGGTGATCTGCACCGCCTCCGTGGAAAACAAGGTGCCGCCCTTCCTGCGCGGCGAAGGCCAGGGCTGGATCACCGCCGAATACGGCATGCTACCCCGCTCCACCGGCAGCCGCATGGGCCGCGAAGCCGCCCGTGGCAAGCAGGGTGGCCGCACCGTGGAAATCCAGCGCCTGATCGGTCGCAGCCTGCGTGCAGCGGTTGACCTCAAGGCCCTGGGTGAACACACCATCACCATCGACTGCGACGTCATCCAGGCGGATGGCGGCACCCGCACGGCGGCGATTACCGGCGGCTGCGTGGCACTGGTGGATGCGCTGAACTACCTGGTGGCTGAAAAGCGGGTCAAGAAATCCCCGCTAAAGCAGATGATCGCCGCTATTTCCGTGGGTATCTACAAGGGCACCCCGGTCGCCGATCTGGACTACCCGGAAGACTCCGCAGCTGATACGGACCTGAACGTGATCATGACCGACCAGGGCGGCTTCATCGAAATCCAGGGTACGGCGGAAGGCGCGCCTTTCCAGCAGGACGAACTCGACGCCATGCTGGCTTTGGCTCGCAATGCCAGTGAGAAGTTGTTTGCTGTTCAGAAGGAAGCTCTGGAGAGCTGATGCTTGGGAGTTAGTTCTTTTTGGAGTTAACTCTCGCGTGCCCGAGTGGGGAAGGCTTACCACAACGGCACGCTCCCCCACACCCAGAAAGGCTATAGCTGAGAATTCCTCAAAAACCGATTTCGATATCGTAGTCCATCACCACCGCCGCATGGTCCGAAAACTTCGCAGACGGATCAATCCAGCCATCCTGGATAGTCTTGCGAATACCCGGCGTCAGCAACTGATAGTCCACCCGGATACCGGCGGACTTCCTCGCCCCCTCGATTTGCTCCGGCCACCAGGTAAACTGATTACTCTGCTTATTGATCTCCCGGAACGCATCAATGCAGCCCATCTCATCAAACAGACGGTCCAGCCACGCCCGCTCATGGGGCAGGAAACCGGAATACTCCATGCGGTGATACAGCGGGCTGGCATCGGTCACATGATGGGCAGTCTGCAGGTTCGCGCCGAGGATGAACTGGCGGCGCTTACGCAGGGTCTTCTGCATATGAAGGCCAAAGGCCTCCATGAACTCGTCCTTGTGGTCGAGAACCGTCAGATCGTCCTCGCCGGTCAGCTCTTCCTCGCGGCCCAGCGCACAGGGCGCCAGCACAGAGGCAACAGAAACCTTGTCGAAATCGGCCTGAATGAAGCGCCCTTCCCGGTCTGCCTGGGCGTTGGCAAAGCCGTACATGATGGCCTTGGGGAAGTGCCGGGTGTAGATACCCACACCACCATGCTCGTCCAGTTCGCCATCAATAAAATAGGCTTCGTAGCCCTCGGGAATCAGGTTCTTGTCTTCAATCTCGTAGGCCCGCATGCGGTGGTCCTGAACACAGACAACGTCTGCGTCCTGCTCGGCCAGCCAGTCAAAAAAACCATTTTCAACAGCCCGGGCAAGGCCGTTCACACTGATTGATACTACCCGCATACGTATTCCCTGATTCGGTTTGTGTGTATCATACCGCTTTTACACTCTATTTAAAGTTGCAACCCCGCCAGAAGCCTTGCCATGCACGACTATCAGCAAAATTTCATCGAGTTTGCCATTCAGCGGAATGTACTGCGTTTCGGAGAATTCACCCTCAAATCCGGGCGCACCAGTCCCTACTTTTTCAATGCCGGGCTGTTCAACACCGGCAACGACCTGCTCCAGCTAAGCAAAGCCTATGCCGCAGCCATAGAGCGTAGGGGGCTGAATTATGACATTATTTTCGGCCCGGCCTATAAGGGCATTCCCTTGGCAACCGTGACCGCCATGGCACTGGCAACAGACGGTAACAGCAAACCCTTTGCATTTAACCGCAAAGAAAAGAAAGATCATGGAGAAGGCGGCAACATTGTCGGCGCCCCGCTGAAGGGCAAGGTACTGATTGTTGACGACGTCATCACCGCCGGCACCGCCATTCGCGAATCCATCGACATCATCCGCGCCGCCGGCGCCGAGCCCGCTGGTGTGCTGATCGCGCTGGATCGCCAGGAAAAAGGTAACGGCGAACTTTCCGCCATCCAGGAAGTGGAAAAAGAATTCAACATCCCCGTTGTCAGTATTATTCGTCTGGAACAGGTACTGGATTACCTGAAGGCCAATCCGGAATTTGCCGGTCACGCGGAGAACGTGGCCGCCTACCGGGATCGCTACGGAGTCTGAGTATGCCGAAACGGCTGACTGCCTGCCTTATTACCGCCACGCTTGCCGGACTGCTGGTTACAACCAGCACCCAGGCCAATATGTATCGCTACAAGGATGAGAACGGGCAAACGGTGATCAGCAGCAGCGTTCCGCAGGAAGCCACCAAGCGGGGCTACGAGATTCTTGGCAATAACGGCCGGGTCATCGAGAAAGTAGCCCCGGCGCCGACCGCCGAAGAAATCGCGGCCCGCGAAGCAGAAAAAGAGCGCCAGCGCCAGGCAGAGCTGCAACGCCAGGAAGACGAAAAGTTGCTGCAGCGCTACAGCCATCCAAACCAGGCAGTACGGGCCATGCACCGTAAAATCGGCGAGATGGAAGGCATTATTCAGCTCAAGCGGGGCAATATCTCCGTACTGGCAAGCCAGTTGGATGGCGAACAGAGCCGGGCAGCCGACATGGAGCGTTCCGGCCGGGATGTACCGCAGGCGTCACTGGACAAGATCCAGCGGCTGGAGGCACAAATTCGCGATATCGAGGCGGAAATTGCCAGCCAGCGCAAGCAGATCGAAGCCATGAAACAGGAATTCATGGCCGATATCGAGCGGCTGGAGGAAGTAACCGGCGAAAAGCGCACGGTGCCGCTGGAGCGCAAAAAGAAAGCACGGACCAGCGACTAAAGGGCGAGGCCAACCCGCCCCGTTACCAGCGGAATAGCACCCAGCTGGGCACCAGCAAATCCGACTCGGTGTCCTGAATCCAGCCACCACCTTCGGCCGGCACCAGGTAATACTCCGGCCCCACTTCCGGCACCACCTTGATCTCCACCAACTGGCCATTGACGCGGTATTCGTAGAACACCTCATCTTCGCCCGGGCGAATAACAATCTGCGCATCCTCCGAGGATGGCTGGTAATCGGAAATCACCACCGGCTCCTGAGGCGTCACCACCGGTTCAGCATCCAGCGCGCCTTCATCCTGGGCGGCAACAGGCACCGCTACACAGCCAAGCAACAGCGCACAACAGGCGATTCGTTTCATTTTCATGGTACCCTTTGACAAAAATCCCTGAATACAGAGTTGCACAAGCCAACCCACACTTCAATCAGAATCCGGACCTGTTTCAACATGACTGAACAAAAGACCCCGCCCGTGGTTCTGGTGGACGGATCGTCCTACCTGTTCCGCGCCTTTCACGCCCTGCCGCCGCTCACCACCAGCAAAAATCACCCCACCGGTGCCATCAAGGGTGTCATCAGCATGCTGCGCCGGCTGGAGCAGGATTTCCCCGGCTCCAAAGTGGTGGTGGTGTTTGATGCCAAGGGTAAAACCTTCCGCCACGACATGTACGAAGAGTACAAGGCCAACCGCCCGCCGATGCCCGAAGACCTGGCCATGCAGATCGAGCCAATTCACAACATCGTCAAGGCCATGGGTCTGCCGCTGCTGATCGTGCCGGGCGTTGAGGCCGATGACGTAATCGGCACCCTGGCCCATGAAGCGACCAGCAAAGGCATCGACGTGGTGGTTTCCACCGGCGACAAGGACATGGCGCAACTGGTCAGCGACCACGTAACGCTGATCAACACCATGACCGAAACCGCCATGGACCGCGAAGGCGTGGTGGACAAGTTCGGTGTGAAGCCAGAGCAGATCATCGACTACCTGGCCCTGGTCGGCGACAAGGTGGACAACATCCCCGGAGTCAACAAGTGCGGTCCGAAAACCGCCGTGAAGTGGCTGCAGACCTACGACACTCTGGACAACCTGATCGAACACGCGGATGAAATCAAAGGCAAGATCGGCGACAACCTGCGCGACGCCACCGACACCCTGCCCCTGAGCCGCGAGCTGGCCACCATCCGCACCGACGTCGAACTGGACTTTGGCCTGGAAGACCTGAAAGACCGCGAACAGGACGATGACCAGTTGCTGGAACTGTTCAGGGAATACGAATTCCGCAGCTGGATCGCCGAGCTTGAAAACGGCAACGGCCATTCCGACGATCAATCCACCCGGAGCACCGGCACCCCCATGCCGGACAAGCCGGAAAAGTGCTACTCGGTGGTCACCGACCAACAGGAATTCGACCAGTGGCTGGAGCGACTGAAAAACGCCGCCCTGTTCGCCTTCGATACCGAAACAACGAGCCTGCGCTACATGGACGCCGAAGTGGTGGGCGTCTCCTTCGCCGTTGAGCCAGGCGAAGCTGCGTACGTGCCCCTGGGTCACGACTACATGGGCGCCCCCGAACAGCTGGACCGCGACAGCGTGCTTGACCAACTAAAACCGCTGCTGGAAAGCCCGGAACACAAGAAGATCGGCCAGAACCTGAAGTACGACAAGAACGTGCTTGCCAACCACGGCATCACCCTGGAGGGCATTGCCGAAGACACCATGCTCGAATCCTACGTCTACAACTCCGTGGCCACCCGCCACGACATGGACAGCCTGGCCCGGGTGTACCTGGACGAGCAGACCATCAGCTACGAGTCCATCGCCGGCAAGGGCGCGAAGCAGCTGACCTTCAATCAGATCGACCTGGAGCAGGCTGGCCCCTATGCCGCAGAAGACGCCGACATCACCCTGCGTCTGCACCACGCCCTGAGCCCGAAACTGCAGGAAACCGGCAAACTGGAAAGCGTGTACCGGGAGATCGACCTGCCGCTGGTGCCCGTGCTTTCACGCATGGAGCGGCGCGGCACACTGATCAGCGCCAGCACCCTGCGCAACCATAGCCAGCAACTGGCCGAACGCATGGCCGAGCTGGAGGAGCAGGCCCACGAAGTGGCTGGCGAAGCCTTCAACCTGGGCTCGCCGAAACAGCTGCAGGCCATCCTGTACGACAAACTGGGCCTGCGGGTGGTCAAGAAAACCCCGAAAGGCGCGCCGTCCACCGCCGAGCCGGTGCTGCAGGAACTGGCGGACGAACACGAACTGCCGAGACTGATCGTGCAACATCGTAGCCTGAGCAAGCTCAAGTCCACCTACACCGACACCCTGCCGGAGCTGATTCACCACCGCACCGGCCGGGTTCATACGTCCTATCACCAGGCAGTGACAGCCACCGGGCGCCTGTCATCGTCCGAACCGAACCTGCAGAACATCCCCATCCGCACCGAGGAAGGCCGGCGCATTCGCCAGGCTTTCATCGCGCCGGAAGGCTACAAACTGCTGGCGGCGGACTACTCCCAGATCGAGCTACGCATCATGGCGCACCTGTCTGGCGACAAGGGCTTACTGAACGCCTTTGAGCAGGGCGAGGATATTCACAAGGCCACCGCTGCCGAAGTGTTCGGCGTCAGCCTGGACGATGTGTCCTCCGACCAGCGTCGCCGCGCCAAGGCCATCAACTTCGGGCTGATCTACGGCATGTCCGCCTTCGGCCTGGCCCGCCAGCTGGGTGAAGAGCGCAAAGACGCCCAGACCTACATCGACCGTTATTTCGAGCGTTACCCCGGCGTGCTCAAATACATGGACAACATCCGCAAACAGGCCCACGACGACGGTTTCGTGGAAACCCTGTACGGCCGCCGCCTGTACCTGCCGGAAATCAACGCCCGCAACAAGCAGATGCAACAGGCCGCCGAGCGCACCGCCATCAACGCGCCCATGCAAGGCACCGCCGCCGACATCATCAAGCGGGCGATGATCGACGTGGACAACTGGCTGCACAACGAACACGCCGACGACGCCTGCATGACCATGCAGGTGCACGATGAATTGATCATTGAGGTGCGCGAGGATGCGCTGGAGAAGGTAAAAGAAGGCCTGGTCAAACGCATGTCCGCCGCTGCCACCCTGGACGTGCCCCTGCTGGTGGAGGCTGACGTGGGGAATAACTGGGACGAGGCGCACTAAGCGGGGCCGCCACCTCTTAGGCCCACGCGCCCTGTCTCCGTGCAGAATCACTGACTTTGTGCGGTAACAGGGCGTTGCTTGAACCCGACGGAACCGCTGCAACACTCACCTCCAAGCCAGAGCATCCGGTGGGGAGGCTTTTCCAAAACACGCTCCTGCGGCACCTCCCTGTGTCGCTCGAGCTCCGCCATCCCTGGCTCCGCACGGTTTTTCCAAAGCCTCCCAACCGGATGCTCACCCTCGTCTTGGGCGGAGATACCAACAACGGGCACGAAACCTGCTGGATGCACTCACCAGGGGAAACTCCCCGAGCAGCACAGGCAATGAGAGGCCCGCCATGAATTCCACCGCGAATGAACGCAGCTGGCTGTTTGAACCGGAACTGTTACGACTGGTGCATCAGTGCCGACGCCTGATCCAGTCCGAATTCGGTGTAAAACTGCATTTGAATCAGGACGATCTGGAACAACAGCTGGCCGAATACGCCCAACAAACCCGTTCTCGTCACCTGGTACATACCTGGGAGGCGCTGAAGCAACGAGTGCCGGAGCTGGGCGAGGACGACAAACCGGTGAAAACCTACCGGGGACAAACAGTCTATGAGGAACCGGGGAGTAAAAGCGGGGAGGGGAAACACCCACCTCGCCCCCGGCACAACAAGGTGGTGTACCGGGGGCAGGTGGTGGGCTGACTAGCCGGGGTCCGGGCAATCAGCCGGTTGGGGAGTGGATCAGAACGCCTTGCTGACCTGCAGGGAGGCGCTCCAGGCGCTTAGGTCGTATTCGGCGTCATAAGAAGCCTTAGATGTTTGAACGCTTGGGTTGTCATGAGAATACTCACGGTCTTCTACTTTTGCATCACCATCAAAAATCAAGGTGCCAACAGCGGCGTCGACCGTCCAACCGCTTTGGACATCTTTCCATTGGGTACCCAGCGTCAGCCAGTGGCGATCCTGAGACGGAATGCGCGCGGTCACGTAATTGTTTACGGGCGATTCGTCATAAGCATAACCCGCTTTTAGCTGCCACTTGGGCGTGGCCTGCCAGATACCACCGACATTAAACTGCCAAGTATTTTTCCATTCTTCGGTAACGTGAGTCAGAGGTTGATCGCCTTGTGTTTCAAGCAAATCGGCGACTTCGCCTTGATTTCCTTCTGCGCTATATACGTCGAGCTCCTCAAAACGGCTCCACTTAGCATAAGTTGCTCCTGCCAAAACCGTAATATCATCAGTTAATTGGTGACTTACACCGAACGTGACGCTCTCCGGAATATCAAGTGGAACGTAGGCATCTTCTTGGAGTGTGGGCTGAACTCCATTCCCCATTTGATTCGGCGCCCCACTTACTTTGATATCCCCCTCAAGTTCGAACTCTGTAGAAGTTTGGTAGGTCAAACCTACCTGAGTCCTATTTGAAATATCGTAGAGAAAACCAACTTTAAAGTTGATCGCCACGTCATCGCCTTCAACATCGGCATATGGGGCCCCGAACGCATCCTCAAAGGCATTAGCTGCAGCGGTTGCTTCCTCTGGAGTGGTGTATCGGGGATCATCCCGCAGGAGTTTACCGCTTATGTCCTGATATCTGGACAGGCGGCCTTCCGCGTACATGATGTTAATTCCCGCACCCATCGAGAGGCCCTCGCCATTACTAACAGCTAAAGATGGGCTAAAGGAGATTACCGACAATTCTGTTTTATCGGCGAAAAAACGTCCCTGAAAGTCATTGTCATAGTCAGCTGCCAAACCATAAGGCGCATGCAAAGCAAACCCGACATCAATTGAATCATTTACTTCGTGAGTGACAAACAAGCTGGGCAACACTGCCGGGTCTGCAATATCTCCACCGCCACTACCAGTCACAGGCTCACCAACTTGATTGGTAGCGGTCTGAGACCCACTCTTCGCCTCCGCATCAATATCCAAAACCGAAGCCCCGAAAGACACATTGGTTCCAGACAGCTTGCTCATACCGGCAGGGTTAAAGAACACGGTGCTGGCATCGGCAGCATGGGCGGCAGCGCCGGCGTTGGCGTAGCCGGAGGTGGAAGCGCTTTGTTCGTTCAGCGAAAAGCCACCGGCCATGACACTGGCGGGCGCGGCAATGGCGGCCAGGGTGGCGAAACGGACAGCTTTTGCGAGTGCATTGTAATTGTTGTTCATAACGACTCCTTACAAGGTTTCAGCCTGAGTATAGGCACCATTCCTTAGCAGCCACAAGCCAATTAAACACACGTTTGAATGAATTTTGTAAACTTTTGTATCGCGGCCCGCAGGGGCCGCATTTGGGGCGTTAATCGTCCTGGATTGAGAGCTTATCTACGGTGGAATTCAGCTGGTCCGCGCCCTGAGCATCGGCACCCAGCTTGATCATCAGGCGCAGGTCGTTGGCGGAATCGGCGTGGGCCAGGGCGTCTTCGTAGGTGATCGAGCCTTCGGAGTAGAGCTTGTACAGCGCCTGGTCAAAGGTCTGCATGCCGGACTCGTTCGACTTCTTCATCAGCTCTTTGAGCTTGTGCACTTCACCCTTGCGGATATGGTCCGCCGCCAGCGGGGTGTTGATCAGCACTTCGATAACCGCTTTGCGGCCATTGCCGTCCGGTGTGGGGATCAACTGCTGCGCCACGATAGCTTTCAGGTTCAGCGAGAGGTCCATCCAGATCTGGTTGTGCTGCTCCGGCGGGAAGAACTGGATAATCCGGTCCAGCGCCTGGTTGGCGTTGTTGGCGTGCAGGGTGGCCAGGCACAGGTGGCCGGTTTCGGCGAACTGCACGGAGTACTCCATGGTCTGGCGGGTTCGCACCTCACCAATAAGAATGACGTCCGGGGCCTGTCGCAGGGTGTTTTTCAAGGCCACTTCGAAGCTTTCGGTGTCGATGCCCACTTCGCGCTGGGTAACGATGCAGCCCTGGTGCTGGTGCACGAATTCGATGGGGTCTTCGATGGAGATGATGTGTCCCCGGCTGTTGCGGTTCCGGTGGCCGAGCATGGCCGCCAGCGAGGTGGACTTACCGGTGCCGGTGGCACCCACGAACATGATCAGTCCCCGCTTGGTCATGGCCAGTTCTTTGATGATTTCCGGCAGGGACAGGTCGTCGATCTGCGGGATTTTCACTTCGATGCGCCGCAGTACCATGCCGCACAGGTTGCGCTGAAAGAAGGCGCTGACCCGGAAACGCCCGATGCCACGGGCGCTGATGGCGAAGTTGCACTCGTGGGATTCATCAAATTCGGCGCGCTGCTTGTCGTTCATGGCGCCGTACACCAGCTCCCGGGTCTGTTCCGGCGTGAGGGCATTCTTGGTGACCGGCAGGACCTTCCCGTTCACTTTCATGCTGGGCGGCACACCTGCGGTAATGAACAGGTCCGAGCCGCCTTTTTCTACCATCAGCCTTAACAGTTTTTCGAATTCCATTTTATTTTACCTACTTTGTTTATCTAATCCGGGGGCAGGACTGAGGCAGGTAGTCCCTCCCGGGACACGCTGTGAATACGTCCCTGTACGCTTGACTGCAGCATCCATGCTGCAGACAGTCCCGGGAGGGACTACCTGCCTCAGCCGCAAACTGGCTTGCCGGCCTCCATCACTGCCAGAACCCAATGTGCGTTAGAAATTATCCGGCATCTTCGCCTTCGCCCGCGCCGCTTCGCGGGAAATCATGCCTTTCTGCAGCAACCGCTCCAGGCACTGGTCCAGGGTCTGCATGCCCAGGGAACCACCGGTCTGAATAGAGGAGTACATCTGGGCGATTTTGTCTTCTCGAATGAGGTTCCGGATGGCCGGGGTGCCCAGCATGATTTCGTGGGCGGCAATCCGGCCACCGCCCATTTTCTTCATCAGGGTCTGGGAGATAACCGCCTGCAGGGATTCCGAAAGCATGGAACGGACCATGGATTTCTCTTCCGCCGGGAACACATCCACCACCCGGTCAATGGTCTTGGCGGCGGAGGTGGTGTGCAGCGTGCCAAATACCAGGTGGCCGGTTTCGGCGGCGGTCAGGGCCAGGCGAATGGTTTCCAGGTCCCGCAATTCGCCCACCAGGATGATGTCGGGGTCTTCACGCAGGGCCGAACGCAACGCTTCGTTGAAGCCGAGGGTATCGCGGTGTACTTCCCGCTGGTTGACCAGGCATTTTTTCGAATCGTGCACGAATTCGATCGGGTCTTCGATGGTCAGTACGTGTTCGTAGCGGGTGTCGTTGATGTAGTCGATCATCGCCGCCAAAGTGGTGGACTTACCGGAGCCAGTGGGGCCGGTCACCAGCACCAGGCCACGGGGAACCGAAGACACGTCCTTGAAAACCTGGCCCATGCCCAGATCTTCCATGGTCAGTACTTTCGAAGGGATAGTCCGGAATACGGCGCCGGCACCCCGGTTCTGGTTAAATGCGTTAACACGGAAGCGGGCCACACCGGGCACCTGAAAGGAGAAGTCGGTTTCCAGGAATTCCTCGTAATCCTTGCGCTGCTTGTCGTTCATGATGTCGTAAATCAGCCCGTGCACTTCTTTGTGCTCCATGGGCGGAAGGTTGATTCGGCGCACATCGCCATCAACACGAATCATTGGTGGCAACCCGGCCGACAGGTGCAAATCCGACGCACCCTGTTTGGCCGAAAAGGCAAGCAGTTCAGTAATATCCATAGGTTTCCTCGGAGGGCTTTTTCTTTTGGTCCAGAAGCGGCAAACTCACAGTATGAGCAGCATAGCAGACAACATCGGGAGCGTAACCCGACGCATACAAAAAGCAACAGTGGCCGCCGGGCGCGATCCCGACAGTGTGCACCTGTTGGCGGTCAGCAAAACGCGCCCACCGGAAGCTATCCGTGCTGCCGTCGCGGCCGGGCAAACGGCCTTTGGTGAGAACTACCTGCAGGAGGCGCTCGAAAAGATCGATGCCCTGCAGGATTTAAGCGAGCTGGAGTGGCATTTCATTGGCCCGATCCAGTCCAACAAAACCCGGCAGATTGCCGAGTCCTTTGCCTGGGTGCATAGCGTGGACCGGTTGAAAATCGCCCGCCGGCTGAGTGAGCAAAGGCCGGACGGGCTGCCGGCCCTGAACATTTGCCTGCAGGTCAATATTAATAACGAGGCGTCGAAGTCCGGCTGTCGGCTGGAGCAGTTGCCGGAGCTGGTGGACGCGATAGGGGAACTGCCCAACCTGTCACTGAGGGGGCTGATGGCCATCCCGAACCCGGACCAGCCGGAAGGCGAGCTGCGCCTGAGTTTCCGGAAGCTGGCCGGCACCCTGCGCGCGCTTAAACAGGCACATCCGGAAGCCGGCCCGCTCGACACGCTGTCCATGGGAATGTCCGGTGACCTGGAAACGGCCATTGCCGAAGGGGCCACCTGGGTCCGGGTGGGCACCGCCGTGTTCGGTGCGCGCGAGAAAAAGCCGGCACAAGGCTGAAGCCGCCGGTTCCTGCTATGATGCGGATAATCCATTAACGACCAAGCCCGGGAGTGAACCTTGAGTACCTCACCCACCATCTCGTTTATCGGCGCCGGCAACATGGCCAGTGCCATCATTGGCGGCATGCTCGACAGCGGCTTCAAGGCCGGTGATATCTGGGTCAGCGCACCGGACGACAACCACCTGCAAACCCTCCGCAAGCGTTTTGGTATCAGCGTGACCACCGACAACCGCTATTGCGCCGAACAGGCCGACATGGTGGTATTGGCCGTCAAACCCCAGGTGATGGCGGATGTCTGTCGCGACATTGCCCCGGTGGTGCAGAATACCCGCCCGCTGATGGTCTCAATCGCAGCCGGCCTGACCGCCGGGACCCTGGACCAATGGCTGGGTGGTGGCCTGCCGCTGGTGCGGGTCATGCCCAACACACCGTCACTGGTGGGCAAGGGCGCCGCCGGCCTTTATGCCAACAGCCAGGTGAAGGATGACCAGAAGAAAATGGTGCAATCGGTGTTCGAAAGCATCGGCACCGCCCTGTGGGTGGACGACGAAAACCTGTTGCACGCGGTCACCGCGCTGTCTGGCAGCGGCCCCGCCTATTTCTTCCTGATGCTCGAAGCGCTGGAATCCGCCGCCACCGAGGCCGGCATTGATGCCGACACCGCCCGCAAGCTGGCCATCCAGACCATGGCCGGCGCCGCCGAAATGGCCGGGCGCAGCGAGCACGACCCGGCCCAGCTCAAGCGCAATGTGATGTCACCGGGCGGCACCACCGAACAGGCCATCCACACCTTTGAAGATGGCGGCCTGAGGGAACTGGTGCAAAAAGCCTACGGTGCGGCCTTTACCCGCTCGCAGGAAATGTCCAAAGAACTGGCCGACAAACAGTAACCGATAACGGAGACACCGCTTCATGCTGGCAGACATTGTCATCACCATCCTGGCGATTGCATCCACCTTTTATATGACGGTGGTGCTGTTGCGTTTTCTGCTGCAACTGGCACGGGCTGATTTCTACAACCCCATCACCCAGTTTGTGGTGAAGGCGACCAACCCGCCCTTGCGCCCATTGCGCCGCATCATCCCCGGCTGGGGCGGCATAGACGGCGCCTCGCTGGTGCTGGCAGTGATCATCCAGGCGCTTGCCTTTTTCTTCATACTGATCGCCCTGAATGGGGGCATCCCGTCCCTCAACCCGCTGACACTGCTGGTGTGGGCGGTGCTGAATGTGCTCGGGCTCATCGTGAAAATCTATTTCTGGTCGGTGATTGCCGTGGTGGTGGTCAGTTGGATCGCCCCGCAAAGCGGCCACCCGGCCATTCAACTGGTGGCACAGCTGACCGAACCGGTCATGCGCCCGGTGCGTAACCTGATGCCCTCCATGGGCGGGCTGGATCTGTCACCGATTATTGTCTTTCTGATTCTGAACGTGATCAGCGTGGTGATTGATCACATGAAAGTGGCCGCCGGCCTGGGTGCGCTTGGCCTGGGCATGTAACTGGTACAGCAATAAGGAAGGATCGATGGAACAGCAGGGAACACTGTCGCGGCAGGTACAAGCCTACCATCAATGGAAAAAAGACCTGATCCGGCAGATGGGTTACTACCAGCTGTGGCTGCAGAACAACGAGCTGTTCTCCGACGACATCGGCCAGCGCATCCGCAATGGGGTGGAGCTGTTGCTGGCAGACGAACTCACCATTGCCTTCGTCGGTGAGTTCTCCCGGGGCAAAACCGAGCTGATCAACGCCCTGTTCTTTTCCGATTATGGTCAGCGCATGCTGCCCTCGGAGGCCGGGCGCACCACCATGTGCCCAACCGAACTCTTCTTCGATCGCGACAGCCGGGAAAACTACCTCAGCCTGCTGCCCATCGAAACCCGCACCGGCGAGTTGTCGCTCCAGCAATTGCGCAAGCAGCCCGAGCGCTGGCACCGCTTCGAGCTGGATGAGCACCATCCGGATGTCATGCGCGATGTGCTGGCCGAAGTGGCCCGTAACAAAAGCGTGACACCGGAGCAGGCCCGTGACCTGGGCTTCAACGAAGACATGCTGGACCACGACCGTGACAACCCCGGCCATGTGCTGGTGCCGGCGTGGCGCCATGCGCTGATCAGCATCCGCCATCCGCTGTTCGAGCAGGGGCTGCGCATCCTCGACACCCCGGGCCTGAACGCCCTGGGCTCGGAGCCGGAACTGACCTACAGCATGTTGCCCCGGGCCCATGCCGTCATCTTCATCCTCAGCGCCGATGCCGGCGTCACCGCCAGCGACATGGCCCTGTGGCGAGAACACATCGACACCCGCGAGGCCGATCACCGGGCCGGACGCTTCGCGGTACTGAACAAAGTGGATGTACTCTGGGATGACCTGCAGGGCGAGGCACACACCCGGCAGGCGATTGAACGGGTACGCGCCTCCACCGCCGACCATCTGGGCATTCATCAGCGGGACATCATTCCACTATCGGCGAAACAGGCCCTGCTGGCGCGGGTGCGCAAAAACAAAGCCCTGTTCGAGCGCGCCAATCTGGGGCAACTGGAAAACCTGATCGTCGAGCGCATTCTTACCTACAAGGAACAGCTGATCACCCAGAACCTGATCAGCGATTTGCTCGGCATGCTGCAAAACAGCCAGGCCAACCTGCAGGCAAGACTCGAAGGCCTGGAACAGGAGCGCCAGGCCTGCAGCGGTCAGACCACCGACAAGGCGGCCCTGCGCCGCATGGCGGAGAAAGCGCAAAAGGAATACGACTTCTATCACAAGCAGGTGATTGCCCTGCGGTCATCGAGGCGACTGATGGACTCCCAGGGTGACATGCTGGCCCGGATCGTCAGCGAAGATGCCTTCGAGGCCCACGCCGCACAAGCCCGGGAACAGATGAGTAACAGCTGGACCACCGCCGGCATGAACCGGGCCATGGAGCAGTTTTTCGAGCGCCTGGAAAGCGACATCGCCAACCTGCTGACCGAAGCACGACTGGCGGAAAAAATGGCAGCCGGCATCTACAGCCGCTACAACCAGGACAGCCGAAGCCAGCATCTGGCACCGGCTCCCCTCAGAGTGGGCCGGCACATGATCGCCGTGCGCGAACTGCGCAAAAAAGCCAGGCGTTTTCGCATCAGCCCGAAGAACCTGCTGACCGAACAATCCCTGCTGATCCGCCGGTTCTTCAACGTGATGGTCAGCGAAGCCCGCCGTCTGCACGAGCGCGCCCGCCAGGATGTCGAGCGCTGGCCGCAGCAGGCGTTGCTGCCAGTCATGCAGTATTCCCTGGAGCAAAAGCAGATGCTGGAACACCAGATCCGCCGGCTGCGGGAAATGGTCCAGGCTGATCGCAACAGCCGCGCCGAGCGGGAGCGGCTGGATAAAACGATCGCCGACATTCAACGCCAGTTGGCAATGACCAACACCATGAGCCGGCAAATCCGCAAACCGCCGCCCAGCACCAGCCAACAAAAAGTGGTGAACCTGTCCGGCGCTGGTTAGCGCCGGTTGCAGGTGCTGGCGGGCGGCTTTACACTTCTGCGTTCGCATACTGTTGAGCAGGAAACCTCACACCCATGCCCGATACCCTGCCTGCGGATTCCGTAGGCCTAGTCAGCCCGGAAACCCTGCACTTCGACCAACCCATTGCGCTGGCCTGCGGCCAGACCCTGGACAGCTACGACCTGGTGGTCGAAACCTATGGCACGCTGAACAGCGATGCCAGCAACGCCGTGCTCATCTGCCATGCCCTGAGTGGCCATCACCATGCCGCCGGTTACCACGCCATGGACGAACGCAAACCCGGCTGGTGGGACAGCTGCATCGGCCCCGGCAAACCCATCGACACCAACCGTTTCTTCGTGGTCAGCGTGAACAACCTCGGCGGCTGCCACGGCAGCACCGGCCCGGCCTCGACCAACCCGGCCACCGGCAAACCCTACGGCCCGGATTTTCCGGTTATTACCGTGACCGACTGGGTCGAAAGCCAGGCCCGGCTGGCCGACCGGCTGGGCATTGAACAATGGGCCGCCGTGGTTGGTGGGTCCCTGGGCGGCATGCAGGCCTTGCAGTGGAGCCTGAGCTATCCGGACCGGGTACGCCACGCGGTGGTCATTGCCTCAACGCCGAAACTGAGCGCCCAGAACATCGCCTTCAACGAAGTGGCCCGCCAGGCCATCACCTCCGACCGGGAGTTTCACGAAGGCCGCTATTACGATTTCAACGCCATTCCCCGCCGGGGCCTGATGCTGGCTCGCATGGTCGGGCACATTACCTATCTGTCCGATGCCTCCATGGGCGAGAAATTCGGCCGGGAGCTGCGTGATGAAGCCTACCAGTTCGGCTTTGGTGCCGAATTCCAGGTGGAAAGCTACCTGCGCTACCAGGGCGAGCGCTTCTCCGAGAGCTTTGACGCCAACACCTACCTGTTGATGACCCGGGCACTGGATTACTTCGACCCGGCCTGGGAAACCAATGGGGACCTGGCTAAAGCCCTGGCACCGGCAAAATGCGAATACCTGGTGCTGTCTTTCAGCACCGACTGGCGGTTCTCACCCGAGCGTTCCGAGGAAATGGTGAATGCCATGATTTCCGCCAGGAAAAAGGTCAGCTACGCTGAAATTGATGCGCCCTGGGGGCATGATGCGTTTCTGATCCCCACCCCCAGGTACACTGACGTATTCACGGCCTATCTGGACCGGGTCGCACGGGAGGTTGGCGCATGAGACCGGATCTCGACATCATCCAGCAGTGGGTTACCCCCGGCCAGCACGTGCTCGATCTTGGTTGTGGCGACGGCACCCTGCTGGATTTCCTGCAACGTGAACGCAACGCCACCGGTTTTGGCCTGGAAATCAACCCGGACCACATCACCACCTGCATGGGCCGTGGCGTGAGTGTGATCGAGCAGAACCTGGATACCCAGGGACTGGACAACTTTGATGACGGCATGTTCGATATCGTACTGATGACCCAGGCCCTGCAAGCCGTGCGCCGGCCAGACCGGGTGATCGAGGAAATGCTGCGGGTGGGCCGGGAAGGCATTGTTACCTTCCCCAACTTCGCCCACTGGCGTCTGCGTTGGGGGCTGACCCTGAGCGGCCGCATGCCCGAATCGAACGCACTGCCGTATAAATGGTATAACACCCCTAATATCCGGCTTTGCACCTTCAAGGATTTCGAGGCGCTGTGCCGGCAGAAAGGCATTCGCATCAAGAGCCGCCGGGTGGTGGACTGCCAGCACCAGAACAGCTGGCTGGCCCGGGCCTGGCCCAACCTGCTCGGCGAGATTGCCATTTACCGTATCACGCGGGAGGAATAATCATGATTACACGTTCTGTCAGTGCTTTCTTACTGGCCTTCTGCTCCCTGCTGCTGGCATCCCTGCCGGCCGCAGCCGGAGAAAAGGATTTTGGCGATTACCAGGTGCACTGGAGCGTTTTCCCCAGCACCTTCCTGTCACCGGAGGTGGCCCAGGCCAACGATCTGACCCGCTCCCGGGGCATTGGCATCGTCAATATCTCGATCATGAAAGAGGATGAAAATGGCCAGCCGCAACCGGTTAACGGCCAGGTGGAAGGCAAAGTCTCCAACGATATCCAGCAGGTAAAGTTTCTGGCATTCCGGCGTATTCAGGAAGGCGATGCGGTGTACTTCATCGCCCAGTACCAGTATTCCTCTGGCGAGTTGATGACCTTCAACGTGGAAGCCCGCCCCCGGGGCCAGAACGAGGCCATGCCCTTACGCTTCACCCACACCTTGTTCAGTGACTGAGACCATGCTGAAAAAACTCGTCATCGCCAGCAACAACAAAGGCAAGCTTGCCGAATTTGAGCACCTGCTCGCGCCTCTGGACTTCACCCCCCTGCCCCAGGGCGACCTGGGCGTTGGAGAGGCGGATGAGCCGGCGGTCACCTTTGTCGAAAATGCCATCCTCAAGGCCCGCCACGCCGCCCGGCAGACCGGGCTGCCAGCCCTGGCGGACGACAGCGGGCTGGCCGTGGATGCCCTGGGTGGACAACCCGGAGTACGTTCGGCCCGATACGCCGGCCCCGGCGCTACCGATGCCGATAACGTGGCCGCCTTGCTGGAAGCACTGGCCGACATACCCGAAGCCGAACGGACGGCCCAGTTTCATTGCGTGCTGGTGTACCTGCGCCATGCCGACGATCCCACGCCGTTAATCTGCCATGGCCGCTGGCCCGGCCGGATTCTTGAGCAACCCGTCGGCGACGGTGGTTTTGGCTACGATCCGGTGTTTTTTGCCCCGGAGTACCAGTGCAGTGCCGCCGAGTTGAACCGCGAGCAAAAAGGCCAGATCAGTCATCGTGGCCGCGCACTGGCCAGCCTGCTGGAACAGTTGAAGGCCAATGCCTGACCCCCTCCCGTCAACCGCCACCGCCCCGGTGGCGGTCTGCCCGCCCCTGGCGCTGTACATCCACGTGCCCTGGTGCGTGCGCAAGTGCCCCTACTGTGACTTCAATTCCCACGCCATTCGCGGCGAGCTGCCGGAACAGGCCTACCTGGCCGCCATTATTGAAGATCTTGAACAGGACCTTGCACTGGTTCGCGACCGGGCCATTGAAAGCGTGTTCATCGGCGGGGGTACACCCTCGCTCATGTCCGGCGATTTCTATGAACGGCTGTTTGAACAACTGCGCCGGTATCTGACATTCAGTCCCGACGCCGAAATCACCCTGGAAGCCAATCCCGGCACCCTGGAAGCCGGCCGGTTTGAGCATTTTCGCAGGGCTGGCATCAACCGTTTATCAATCGGCGTGCAGAGCTTCCAGCCGGAACACCTGCAGGTCCTCGGGCGCATCCACGACCGGGACGCCGCCCTGCAGGCCATCACCAGTGCCCGCGAGGCCGGCTTCGACAATTTCAACATCGATTTGATGCACGGTCTGCCTGGGCAAACACCAGAGCAGGCCCTGGCCGACCTGGAAACGGCGCTGGCACAGGGGCCGACACACCTGTCCTGGTACCAGCTGACCATCGAGCCCAATACCGAATTCTTCTCACGCCCACCCACGCTGCCCGATGATGAGCGGCTCTGGCGCATCTATCAAACCGGCGCCGATTATCTGCGCAGCCAGGGCTTCAACGATTACGAGGTCTCGGCCTGGAGCCGGCCGGGGCGGGAAAGCCGGCACAACCTGAACTACTGGACTTTCGGGGATTATCTGGCCCTGGGTGCCGGCGCTCACGGCAAGATCAGCACGGCGGACGGCCGTATTTTCCGCTACTGGAAAACCCGCCAGCCGGAGGCCTATCTGAACCGGATCGGTTCGCGTACTTCCGGCACCGAAGACATCGACCCGGCCGAGCGGCCGCTGGAATTCATGATGAACGCTCTGCGACTGAGCGGTGGGGTGCCTGAATCTCTCTATTGTGAACGCACCGGTTTACCGCTGTCCCCGGTTTCGGTAAAACTGGAGGAACTGAGAGATAAGGGACTGCTGGCCCGCTCTGGCATACAGGCCACGGAGCAGGGCCAGCGTTATCTGAACAGCCTGCTGGAGCAATTCCTGTGACGGACCATCATCGCCCCACCTGGCTACCGGGACTGCCCATGCGCCTGCCCATGAAAGTATCCATGGCGCTGGCGGGAGTATTGTTCCTGGCGCTGGTGATCATCAATAACCTGCTGCAGACAGCGGCTGCGCCCCAGGGCATGATCAGCTTCCAGCTGGCCGGCAGTGCCGAGCAGGCCCACAGCATTATTCGCAGTTGGAGTGATGGCCGCCTGGGGCTGGCCTATACCGCCTTGTGGCTGGACTTCGCGTTTATCGTGAGTTATCTGGCCACGCTGCTGCAGCTGACCCGCCATTTCACCCGCGACCGGCCCGGTATCCGTGAACGGCGCATTGCCCGCGGCGTACGCGTGGTATTCGTGCTGGCGGCACTGGCCGATGTGGCGGAAAACCTGGTGTTACTGAACAACGTCAACCCGGCGACCGACGCCTTGAGTCTGGCAGCCGCGATCCTGGCGCTGCTGAAGTACACGGGCCTGATTCTGGGCGTGGCGGGACTGGTGATTATACGCGCTGCCCGCCGACACCCGTTACAGCCGGCGGGCTGACAACGGATGCATGGCGGCGTTTCGCTGTACGGGCAGGATCAGTTGGTGCGGTAGAACAGCAAATCCCAGACCCCATGGCCCAGGTTTTCTCCGCGTTTTTCAAACTTGGTAATCGGCCGGTCGTCCGGGCGCGGTGAGTACCCGCCCTCTTCCCGGGTATTGGCAAAGCCTTCCGCCTCGCTCATCACTTCCAGCATGTGTTCGGCGTAGTTCTCCCAATCGGTGGCCAGGTGCAGAACACCGCCGACGCGCAGTTTGTGACGAATGCGCTGAACAAACTCCGGCTGCACCAGACGGCGCTTGTGATGCTTTTTCTTCGGCCAGGGGTCGGGGAAGAACACCATCACCCGGTCCAGGCAGGCCTCGGGCAGGCACAAGTCAATCACATCGTTGGCATCGATGCTGTAGATGCGTATGTTTTCCAGGCCACGCTCCTCCACTTCCTTGAGCAACGCGCCCACACCGGGCAAATGCACCTCAACGCCGATAAAATCCTGCTCCGGCGCCGCCTCGGCCATGTCGGCCAGTGACCGCCCCATGCCAAAGCCAATCTCCAGGTTCAGCATGTTATCGCGGCCGAATACCTGGCGCGGATCAATCATGCCATCTTCACGGCTCAGGCCGTACTTTGGCCACAGGCGGTCATAGGCTTTCTTCTGGCCTTCGGTCATGCGGCCCTGGCGCAGCACAAAACTGCGCACGCCACGGCGGGTGGTCACCGGATTGTCGCCGGAGGACTCTCGATTATCGGTCTGATCGGTCATGTCATCCTCTCTCCGCCACAGCGGATGGGTTTCTTGGAAATTTACCGACAGTTTAACAGAGTCCGCCCCGTCAGGCGGACACCAGGGAATTCTGACCATGCTGACGGTCAAGCTGACGATACCCCAGCGCTTCTATCAGATGCTGGCGCTGCAGCTCTGTGGCACCGTCCAGATCCGCCAGCGTCCGGGCCACCCGCAGAATCCGGTGTAACGCCCTCGCCGACAGGCCCAGCCGTTCCATGGCCGAAGACAACAACTTCTGGCCCTCGACCTCCAGATAACAGGCCTCATCCAGTGCCCGGCCAGCCAGGGCGGCATTGAGTGCACCCCTTCGTTGTTGCGCAACCCGTGCGCGCATCACCCTCTGGCTGACACTGGCACTGCTTTCCCCGGCCCCGGCATTGCCACCCGCGCCCAGCAACACTTCACCGGTCTGCACGGGCACCTCCACGTGCAGATCAAAACGGTCCAGCAGCGGCCCGGAAATTTTGGCCCGGTAACGCATGACCTGGGTGGGCGTACATTGGCACTCGATGTTGGGATGGCCGTGGTAGCCACAGGGACAGGGGTTCATGGCCGCCACCACCTGGAAACGGGCCGGGAAGGTAACCTGCCGGGCCGCCCGGCTGATGACAATCTCACCACTTTCCATCGGCTCTCGCAGCACTTCCAGCACACGCCGGTCGAACTCCGGAAGTTCATCCAGAAACAGCACTCCGCGGTGCGCCAACGAAATTTCACCCGGTCGCGGGCTGCTGCCACCGCCCACCAGCGCCACCGCCGAGGCGGTATGGTGAGGATTCCGAAATGGCGGTTTGCGCCACTCGCCGGCCTGCACGGCATGACCGGCCACCGAGTGCACGCTGGCCACTTCCATTGCAGCATGGTCTTCCAGGGGCGGCAGGATGCCCGGCAGGCGGCTGGCCAGCATGCTTTTGCCGGTGCCGGGAGGACCGAAAAACAGAAGATTGTGACCACCAGCCGCCGCGACCTCCAGGGCCCGGCGTGGCACCTGCTGGCCACGGACATCGGCCAGGTCCGGCCCGTTGACCGCCGCTGGCGTATTTTTGTCATCCTCGGCCCGTGGCAGAGGCACCAGTTTGGCACGGCCAGACAAATGCTCGCACACCGTCAGCAGATGGCTGGCCGAAAGCACATCGTTGTTACTGGCCAGGGCGGCTTCCGCCGCATTCTCCTGTGGCAACAGCAGAACCCGGCCCGCTTCGCGGGCGGCCAGCACCGCCGGCAACACACCTTTAAGCGGCCGCAGGGCACCATCAAGCGAAAGCTCGCCAATGCATTCGATATTTTCCAGCGATTCAGAGGGAATCTGACCGGAGGCGGCCAGAATGCCCAGGGCGATGGGCAAATCAAACCGGCCGCCCTCTTTGGGCAAATCGGCGGGCGCCATATTGATGGTGATCCGGCGGGCCGGGAACTCGAAGCCGGCATTCAGCAGGGCACTGCGCACGCGGTCCTTGCTCTCACGCACACCGGTCTCCGGCAAGCCAACAATGGAGAGGGCAGGCAAACCGCCTGACAGGTGCACCTCAATGGTCACTTCGGGGGCGCTGACGCCAATACAGGCGCGGGAATGAACAATGGCAAGCATGGCAACCTTTCCTTGGCAGGGAATCAACACACGCGGGCACGTCCCGTGCCCGCGTTTGAACACTGTATCAGAACCGGAGTAAAACGGGGGCGGTCAGGACTGTCGGCTTTCCAGTTCTGCCACCCGCTTTTCCAGCGCTTCGACTTTTTCACGGGTTTTCTCCAGCACCGCCTGCTGGGCATCGAATTCTTCCCGGGTAACCAGTTCCAGACGCGACATGATGGCCATCACGCTAGCCCGTACCTGGTTTTCCACGTCGTCCCGGGCCGCTTTGGCCATGTCGGGAACAAACTGGCCGAACTGGCCCTGCAACTGGGCAAAAATATCCTGTGGCCCTTTCATTACGCACCTCCGGGCCTTTCGCCCGCCTCTGGATAAACTGTGTGATTTGTGGAGCAAAAGTGTACCACACCCCGGCCGCTGCCATACTGTCGGGCAGCAGCTCTATAATGGCAGGGTCAGAACATGCGCTGTTTTGAGCCAGGTGTAACGCACTCGCCCCACATTAGTGCGTGCATTTGCGCTAAAATAGCACCGCGTTTATACAAGCAGCTGTATTAAAAGAACTTTTTTGCGTTGGCATACCCGATGCTAAAGCCTACGTACGCAATCCGCACAATTGATGTGCGAGGTGGCAGCATCCCCCGAACCCGACACCTGGCCCGCGGGGCCACTGATCGGAACGGTTTTATAAGGAGACAGCAATGAAACTTGTGACAGCAATTATCAAGCCTTTCAAGCTCGATGATGTGCGTGAAGCACTATCCGAGATTGGTGTACAGGGCGTGACCGTAACTGAAGTCAAAGGCTTCGGCCGGCAAAAAGGCCACACCGAGCTCTATCGGGGCGCGGAATACGTGGTGGACTTCCTGCCCAAGGTAAAAGTGGAAATCGCCATTGGCGACGATCTGCTTGACCAGGTTATTGAGGCCATCACTAAGGCCGCGAATACCGGCAAGATCGGCGATGGCAAGATTTTCGTGACCGAACTGGCCCAGGCCATCCGGATCCGGACGGGCGAAACCGGCGAAGAAGCGGTCTGATCCCGACCCGGCCAGTTTCCAGCCAACGCAAAAAATTCTGATTTAAAAGCCTTGTGCGGAGGGCTTCCCATGGAAAGTAATCTCTTTCACCTGCAGTATGCGATAGACACCTTCTATTTCCTGGTATGTGGTGCCCTGGTCATGTGGATGGCCGCCGGCTTTGCCATGCTCGAATCGGGCCTGGTGCGCGCCAAGAACACCACCGAAATCCTTACCAAAAACGTGGCCCTGTTTGCCATTGCCTGCACCATGTACCTGGTGTGCGGCTACGCCATCATGTATGGCGGCAGCTACTTCCTCTCCGGCATTGCCGGTATTGATGTCACCAGCATCCTGGGCGACTTTGCCGATCGTGAGGGCGGTTTTGAAGGCGGCTCGATCTACTCGTCAGCCTCTGACTTCTTCTTCCAGGTGGTGTTCGTGGCGACCGCCATGTCCATCGTATCCGGTGCCGTGGCCGAGCGCATGAAGCTTTGGTCCTTCCTGATCTTTGCCGTGTTCATGACCGGCTTTATCTACCCGCTGGAAGGCGCCTGGACCTGGGGTGGTGCCGATGTATTCGGCATGTACAACCTGGGCGACCTGGGCTTCAGCGACTTCGCCGGCTCCGGCATCGTTCACATGGCCGGTGCGGCCGCTGCCCTGGCCGGGGTTCTTCTGCTCGGCCCGCGTAAAGGCAAGTACGGCCCGAACGGCGAAATTCGCGCCTTCCCGGGTGCCAACCTGCCGCTGGCGGCTCTGGGTACTTTCATCCTGTGGATGGGCTGGTTCGGCTTTAACGGCGGCTCGGTTCTGAAGCTGGGCGACATCGCCAGCGCCAACTCCGTGGCCATGGTATTCCTGAACACCAACGCGGCCGCTGCCGGCGGCGCCATTGCCGCCCTGGTCACCGCCCGCGCCATGTTCGGCAAGGCCGACCTGACCATGCTGCTGAACGGCGCCATCGCCGGCCTCGTGGTCATCACTGCCGAGCCGTCCACGCCGAGTGCGCTGACAGCAACCCTGTGGGGCGCCCTGGGTGGTCTGGTCGTGGTGCTGAGCATCGTTGCCCTGGACAAGCTGCGCATTGATGACCCGGTCGGTGCCATCTCCGCCCACGGCGTGTGTGGTTTCCTTGGCCTGCTGCTGGTACCAGTGACCAACTCCGGCGTGAGCTTCAGCGGACAGTTGATTGGTGCGGTCACCATCTTCGTCTGGGTATTCGTGGCCAGCCTGATTGTCTGGAGCATCATCAAAGCGGTGATGGGTATCCGGGTATCGGAAGAAGACGAGTACGAAGGCGTCGACTTGTCCGAGTGTGGTATGGAAGCCTATCCGGAGTTTGTTTCCAGCAAATAAGCTCTGGCACGGACAACAACAAGCTGGTTGAACCAGTGACCAAAAAAGGGGGTGCCGAAACCGGCACCCCCTTTTTCGTGTTTGCTTGACCGGCAATCCCCTCTGCAGAGCAAGCCGGCTCAGCCCTCTTCCGGATGCACTTCGTCTTCCAGCGCATCCACCATGAATTGCGGCATCGCCAGTGCTCCCTGGTGGATGCCCCGGTTGTAATAGCGGGTAACGAATGGCCGCTCGTCCGCGTCTTGCTCGCGGAAATACTTCAGCGGGTTCTCCTTGCTTCCCATGGTGCAGCTCCACCACCCGGTGGGGTAGACGGGCTGGGGGAACGGCAGGGTCTGCACGTGGCTCAGACCGGCCTTCTTCATGTCATTGTGAATATCGCGAATAATGGTGTTGGTGTGCAGCAACGGCGATTCACTCTGCTGGACAATAATGCCGCCCTCGCGCAGCGCCGCCAGCGCATCACGGTAGAAATCCAGCGCAAACAACCCTTCGGCCGGGCCGACGGGATCGGTGCTGTCGATGATAATCAGATCCACACTGTCCGGCTCGATGTCGCGCATCCACTGGATACCGTCACCGAAGAAAAAGTTGGCGCGCGGGTCTTCGTTGCTCTCGCACAGTTCCGGGAAGTATTTCTCGGACATGCGGGTTACCCGCTCATCGATCTCCACCTGCCAGGCTTCTTCCACGCCCGGGTGTTTGAGCACTTCTTTCAGCGTGCCGCAATCGCCACCGCCGACAATCACCACCTTCTTCGGGTTCTTGTGGGTGAACAGCGCCGGGTGGGTCATCATCTCGTGGTACAGGAAATTGTCACGGGACGTCAGCATCACGCAGCCGTCCAGCACCATCAGGTTGCCGAAGGTTTCGGTTTCATAGATTTCAAGCTTCTGGAAGGGCGTCTGCTCCTCGTGCAGCTTCCGTTTAACCTGCAGGGAAAACGCCGTGCCCTGATCCTGGAACACTTCGGTAAACCAACCATCATTCAATGCTGTCATGTCTGCCTCTCAGTCTGTGCCATTGCAGCGATGCCCGGCCTTTTGCCGGCGGCGTATTGTAGGGCCAGCGAGCAGCTCCTACAATGCAGCCAGTCGCCGCTTGCCCGGTTTACCCACAGGATAGCAACCATGCCCGAATCCGCCGCCCATCAGGTTTATAACATTGCTCACTGGAGTGACGGCTATGTGTCTGTCAACGAAGGCGGCGAGGTGGAAATCCGCCCGGACCGCGGCCGAACCCCGGCAAGCATCAACCTGCCGGGCCTGACCCGCTCCCTGGTGGCATCCGGCGTAACCCTGCCTGTGCTGATCCGCTTTACCGACGTGCTGCACGACCGGGTCAACCGCCTGTGCGATGCCTTCAACCGGGTCACCCGGGAACAGGATTACCGGGGCAGCTACACCGCTGTCTACCCGATCAAGGTCAACCAGCAACGCCGCGTGGTCGAGGAATTGCTGGCCGCCAAACCCGCCGCCTCCGCCGGCCAGATCGGCCTGGAAGCGGGTAGTAAACCGGAACTGATGGCGGTGCTGGCACTGGCCGGCAAACCCGGTTCGGTGATTGTCTGCAACGGCTACAAAGACCGGGAATACATTCGCCTGGCCCTGATCGGCCGCAAACTCGGCTACCGCGTGTTCATTGTGGTGGAAAAGCAGTCCGAACTGCCGCTGATCCTGGAAGAGGCCGGTAAGCTCGGCGTACAGCCACTGATTGGCGTGCGGGCCCGTCTGGCCAGCATTGGCAAGGGCAACTGGCAGAATACCGGGGGCGAGAAATCCAAGTTCGGCCTGTCGGCCGGTCAGGTGCTTGATGTGGTGGAAACCCTGCGCCACCACAACGCCCTGGAAGCCCTGCAGCTGCTACATTTCCACCTTGGCTCGCAGATCGCCAATATCCGTGACATCCAGACCGGCCTGCGGGAATGTGCCCGCTTTTATACCGAGTTGCGCCAGCTGGGCGCACCGGTGGGCACCGTGGATATCGGCGGCGGACTCGGCGTGGATTACGAAGGCACCCGCTCGCGCAGCAACTGCTCGATGAACTACAGCCTGGCCGAATACGCCTACAACGTGGTGCACGTGCTGCAGGCCGAGTGCGACCGTCAGGGCATTGACCACCCGCACCTGATCAGCGAATCCGGCCGGGCGCTGACCGCCCACCATTCGGTGCTGGTCACCAATGTGATTGACCGGGAAACCCCGGATGTACGCACGCCCCGGCCGCCCAAACCCGAGGCACCGGCGCCGCTGCAGGATCTCTGGCGGGATCTGACCAGCCTGCAGGATGAGCGCTCCCCGCGCGCGCTGGCGGAAATCTACCACGATGTACTGCACGCCATGGCCGACGTACACGCGCAGTTCTCCCACGGTCTGGTTTCTCTGGCACAGCGGGCCCAGGCGGAAAACCTTTATACCAACTGCTGCCGCCTGCTGCGCGGCCAGCTCAACACCGCCAACCGCGCCCACCGGGAAATTCTCGACGAGCTGAATGAAAAACTGGCGGAAAAGCTGTTCGTCAACTTTTCACTGTTCCAGTCCCTGCCGGATGTCTGGGGCATCGACCAGATCTTCCCGGTGATGCCGGTGAACGGCCTGAACCGGCCACTGACCCGTCGGGCGGTTATCCAGGACATCACCTGTGACTCGGACGGCCGCATTGACCACTACGTGGACGGCCAGGGCATTGAAACCACCCTGCCCCTGCCCGAGGAAGACAGCAATGAGCCACAGCTGATCGGCTTTTTCATGACCGGCGCCTATCAGGAAATCCTCGGCGACATGCACAACCTGTTCGGCGACACCCACTCGGTGGATGTGCGCCTGGACGACACCGGCCACTACTCCGTGACAGGAACGGTCAATGGCGATACCGTGGCTGAAGTGCTGAAGTATGTGAACTTTGACGCGGGCACCCTGCTGGCTGCCTACCGCAGAAAATTCGCCAACCAGGGTCTGGATAGCGAGCCGGATCAAAAACTTCTGGCGGAACTGGCCGAGGGCCTGAACGGCTACACCTACCTCGAGCACTGAGACAGATCAAGAAAAGCGCATTTTTTTGATTTTTTGGCACGCGACGGCAATCCACTTATTGCAGGGGGGCGTAAATCCCTTCACTGACAAATCTGCGATGAGTGAATAAAATGATAGCCATAACGCGCTCAACCCACGCGACCGTCAAGGAGCGTCCGGTGACCACACTGGAGCAAAAGCCAGCCAAAGCCGAGGGCCGAAAAGACCCCTGGGGCGTGTTGCTGGAGAAAGTGGGCAAACATCAGGACAGAGCCGCCTACCAGGCTCTGTTCGAGCACTTCGCCCCGCAGATCAAGTACTACGCCATTTCCAACGGCATAGCCAATCACGCCGAGGAACTGGTGCAGGAAGTTTTTATCTCCATCTGGCGACGGTCCTGCCTGTACGACTGGCGCAAGGCTGCCGCATCCACCTGGATATTCACCATCGCCCGTAATCAGCGCATCGACATGCTGCGCAAACTGCAACGCAGAAACGCGGAAATGGCGGTGGAAACGGAAGACCTGTGGCAGATTCCCGGTGAAAATGAAGACGAGCCGGTTACCTCTCTGCATCGGCTGATGTCGGAACGGCGCATCCGTGAATCGCTCAGCCAGCTGCCGGAAGAGCAGATCACCGTGATCGCCAAGGTGTACATGGAACACAAATCCCACCAGATGGTGGCCGACGAGCTGGGCATTCCGTTGGGTACCGTGAAAAGCCGGGTTCGCCTGGCACTGAACAAGTTACGAGTTATTTTGCAGGACCAGAACGTATGACACGGCATCATCCCGACAGCCTGACATTGATGGAGTACAGCGCGGGCAACCTGACCGAACCCCGGGCGTTGTGCATCCGCCTGCATCTGGCCGAGTGTTCGCACTGCCGGAGCCGGGTCGATACCCTGGACAGCCTGGGCGCGGTAATGATGGATCAACAGCCCAAAGTGACCGTGTCTGAGACAAGTTTCGAGCAACTGATGGCGCGCATTGATGCCGCCCCGGAGGACACCTCGCCGGTGGTGGAAACGCCCAGACTGAGCCCGATCCAGAAACTGTTGGGCGACGATCTGGACAATCTGCCGTGGAAACGCCAGCTCGGCGACGTGAGCGTGCTGGACATTACCGACAAGTTCGCCGACCAGAGTGAACGGGTGGTTCTGCAGAAACTGTGTGCCGGCGGCAAGGCACCCGCCCACACCCATAAGGGCGACGAAACCACGGTGATTCTGCAGGGCGCCTTCGCCGACAAGAACGGCGTGTTCAACCAGTGGGATTTTGTTTCCCTGGACGAGCACGACGAACACCGCCCGGTGGCGGTGGGCAACGAAGACTGCATCACCCTGTCGGTACTGAGCGCCCCCCTGAAACTGACCGGCACCTTTACCCGCCTGCTGAACCCGTTTATTCGTTAATCCCGGGACTACCGGCGGCAGCCCCAGGCTGTCGCCGGCCCTTCCCGTTTACCAGGGCAAATCACTGCCATCCCAGTTGATGAACTGGCCATTGTCTTTGTCAGACAGGCTCTCAAGCACCCGGAAAAGATTGTCTGCGGTTTCGTCCGGCTCATGTACCGTCAGTTTGGCCAGCGACTGGCTGAACGGTTCGCTCAGCGCCGAGCGCGTGGTACCCGGATGCAGGGCCACGCAGGCAATGGGGGCACACCTCCGGGGCAACTCCACCGACAGATTCTTTACCAGCATGTTCAGTGCGGCTTTCGAGCACCGGTACGCGTACCAGCCACCCAGATGGTTATCAGAAACAGAACCAACCTTCGCCGACACCGCCGCTACCCGCTTCAGATGCCGGCCACGCAGATGTGGCGCCAATGCCTGCATCAGCAGCCCGAAGCCCAGACAGTTTACCTCGAACGCTTTTATCATGTTCCGGGGCTGCATATCCTCCAGCCGTTTTTCCGGAAACATGGCCGCATCGTGTAGCAGGCCAGTGGCGTACACCACATTGATCAGCGGTTCCCGGGATGCCAGCAGGTCCGCCAGCCGGTCAACCGGCAGGGATTCCGGAGCATCCGCCTGCCAGGGCAGCAGTCGCACCCGCGGGTCATCCCTGAGTCGGAAGGATACGGCCTCCGGCTTTCGGCAAAGGCCGATTACCGTCTCTTGGGTCTGCGCCAGATAACGCTCCGCGAGGGCAGAACCGATGGCACCGGACACTCCGGCGATAAGGGTGGTCATTGTGTGCCTCCTGATTACTTCAACCGGCCCCGGACTTGTTACAATGGCCGTTTCCACTTTCATCCTACGAGCCAGACATGACAGCCGATGATTATCACTTTCGCTTTGGCGGCATAGAACGCCTGTACGGCCGCCAGGCATTAACCGCCTTTCGCGATGCCCACATTGTCATTGTCGGGCTTGGCGGCGTGGGCTCCTGGGCCGCCGAGGCCCTGGCTCGCAGTGGCATCGGCACACTCACGCTGATCGACATGGACGACATCTGCGTGTCCAACACCAACCGCCAGCTGCACGCCCTGCAGGGCCAGTATGGGCAGACCAAAACCGACGCCATGGCACGCCGGCTACAGGCCATCAATCCACAGGCCGACATCCGGGTGCACTTTGGTTTCCTGACCAGCAAAAATGTGCAGGAGCTGATCACCAGCGACATCACCGGTGTGGTGGATGCCATCGACAGCGTAAACGCCAAGGCCGCCCTGCTGGCCCACTGCCAGCGCCGCAAGATTCCGGTGGTGTGTGCCGGTGGCGCGGGCGGCCAGACGGACCCGACGCAAATACAGGTCGCAGACCTGTCGAAAACCACGCAGGATCCGTTGCTGGCGAAAGTGCGTAATAAACTGCGCCGGGAATACGGCTTTTCCCGCAATCCGAAACGGCGTTTCGGCATAGAGGCGGTATACTCTCTGGAACAGCTGACCTACCCGGCAGCCGACGGTGACGTGTGCCAGCAGAAGCCGGCCACCGATGGCCCGGTGCGGCTGGATTGCGCCTCCGGTTTCGGCGCCGCCAGCCCGGTCACGGCCAGTTTCGGTTTTTTTGCGGCGTCCCGCTTGCTCAATCGCATTGCCCGGCGCGCCACCCCTTAGAACATCAACACGGTAATCATCTATGCCCGCGAGTACGGCAATGATACTCGCCAGTATTGGCGTTATATCCCTGTTCTGCCAATGGCTGGCCTGGCGCGTTCGCATGCCCGCCATCCTGTTTTTGTTGATCGGCGGTATTGTTGCCGGCCCGGTCACCGGCTTTTTGCAACCCGAGGCCGTATTCGACGACCTGCTGTTTCCGCTGATCTCCCTGGCGGTGGCCATCATCCTGTTCGAAGGCAGCCTGACCCTGCGCGCCGAAGAAATACGCAGTCACGGCAAGATGGTGCGCAACCTGATTCCGGTGGGCAGCATTGTCACCTGCACCATCGGTACCCTGGCCGCACGCTGGATTCTTGACGTCCCCTGGGAAGTGGCACTGCTGTTCGGTGCCATCTCGGTGGTCACCGGCCCGACGGTGATTGCGCCCCTGTTGCGGGCCGTGCGCCCGACGTCGTCCATAGCCAACATCCTGCGCTGGGAAGGCATTATTATTGACCCGGTGGGCGCCTTGCTGGCGGTTCTGGTGTTCGAAGGCATTGTCTCCTGGGGCCAGGGCAACGTGTTCGGCCATTCCGCCTGGATTTTTGGCAAGACCCTCATGGTTGGCTTTCTGATCGGCGCCGGTGCCGGCTACCTGAATGGCCTGGCCCTGCGCAAACACTGGCTGCCGCAATACCTGCACAATGCCGGCACCCTCACCTTCATGCTCGGCGTGTATGTGCTGTCGAATGAACTGGCACACGAGTCCGGCCTGCTGACGGTGACCGTGATGGGTATCTGGATGGCCAACATGAAACAGGTGCCGGTGGAAGACATTCTGGAATTCAAGGAATCCCTGAGCGTCCTGCTGATCTCGGCACTGTTCATTATCCTGGCCGCACGGGTGGATTTCGGTTCCATTGCCGAACTGGGCTGGGGTCTGGCGGCTGTACTGGCGGTGCTGATGTTGCTGGCCCGGCCCGTGAGCATTTTCCTGTCGGCAATCGGCACTTCACTGAACTGGCGGGAAAAAGTCTATCTCAGCTGGATTGCACCCCGGGGTATTGTCGCGGCCGCCGTTTCGGCGCTGTTTGCCTTCCAGCTGGAGCGCATCGGCTTTGAGGGGGCAGACGTTCTGGTGCCCATGGTGTTCATGCTGATCATCACCACCGTGACCCTGCAGAGCCTGACCGCCCGGCCCTTCGCCCGGCTGCTGAGCGTTCAGGAACCGCCAGCCCACGGCTTCCTGATCCTGGGTGCCAACCCGGTTGCCCGGCTGATTGCCGAGGCCCTGCAAAAGCATGATGTGCCGGTCATGCTGACCGACACCAACTGGGAAAACGTTCGTCAGGCACGCATGAAAAACATGCCGGTGTATTTCGGCAACCCGGTATCCGAGCACGCCGCCACCCACATGGATCTGACCGGTATCGGCAACGTACTGATTCTCTCGCCGTACAAGCAGCTCAATTCACTGGCCACCTATCACTTCCTGGACTGGTTTGGCGATGGCTCGGTGTTCAGCCTGTCGGAGGGGGACCAGGACCAGCGTGCGCGCCTGCAGACCGCCGGTAAAATCCAGCGCACCCGGGGCCTGTTCAGCGAAGCCAGCTACGCCAAACTGGCCAGTCTGGTGAGCCAGGGCTATACGGTAAAAACCACCCACCTGCGCGAGGAATTCGGCTACCAGCAGTTCCTGGATCAATACCAGAACCAGCCGCTGGTGCTGTTTGTCATGGACAGCCGCAAGCACATCCGGCCGGTACGCAGCATGGAGGAACTGGAGCCGGAAGAAGACTGGACCCTGATCAGCCTGGTGCCACCGCAGCCGAAGAAAGAACGGAAAGAACGCAAGGAGCGGGGGAATTAACGACAGTCCAGCACCAGCTTCCCGCGCACATGGCCGCCTTCAAGCAGTTCATGTGCGTCGGCCGCGTTCACCAGCGCAAACGCCTTCTCGATGTGTACCTTCACGTCGCCGTCTTCAATCAGTTCGGCAATCTCATCGAGATGGAAGCTGTCCGGGCGCACGGTCATGCCGTGGGCACGAAGACCCATGGCTTCGGCCTCACTGACAATATCATCGGCGGTGACGGTTGGCACCGTGACCAGCACCCCCGTTTCCGCCAGGGTATGCAGGGACCGCTTGCCGGCCTCACCCCCCACCAGGTCGAGCACCACGTCCAGGCCGTAGCATTCTTCGGCAATATCCGTGTCGTGATAATCGATGACCTCATGTACACCCAGTTCCGCCAGAAAATCCCGGTTTCCCGGTGACGCAGTGGCAATCACATGGGCACCACGCTCCAGGGCAAACTGCACGGCAAAATGCCCGACACCACCAGCGCCGGCCTGCACCAGAATTTTCTGTCCCGCTTCCAGCCGGGCCATTTCAAACAGGGCCTGCCAGGCGGTCAACGCCGCCAGCGGCACGGCGCCGGCGGTCACCAGATCCAGTTCTTCCGGCACCAGGGCCAGTTCGTCAGCGCGGCCTACGGCGTACTGGGCGTAGGCACCACCGGCTGCTGGAAAACCGATCATGCCCATCACCCGGTCGCCCGGCACCAGACTGGTGACCTCTTCACCCACGGCGACCACCTCGCCGGCGGCGTCATAGCCGGGCGTCCAGGGCAGTTGGTTCTCGATCTGGCGGGCGGCGAAACCCAGACCCTTGCGGGTTTTCCAGTCAATGGGATTGACCCCGGCACCGTGGACGCGGAACAGTACCTGATCCGGACCGGGTTGGGGCAGATCCGTTTCGACAACCTGCAGGACATCCCGCTCGCCGAACTGTTCATAGCGCACACAGCGCATCCGGGTCGATTCAGTGATCTGGCTCATGATTCATCTCCAAGGCCTGGAATGGCGTGAAATGGCAACCGGCCAATCCGGTCGTTGTGCAGCGATCCAAAGTATAGCGCACCGTCTTGCGGCGTCACCGAGGTGAGTGCCCGCAAACGGGTACCCCGGGTATCGTGCAGGCTGATCAGGGCCTGGCCGTCGGCATCGTAGGCCACAACCAGGCCGTAAGGCTCCGGCCATGGCCGCAACCACCGGGGCAACTTGGCCACCAGGTCTTTCAGCCAGGGCTGACCATGCAGGGCATCAACCTGCAGATGACGGGGCGCCAGAAACGCAACCCAGTGCCGGCCCTGCCGATCAATGCCCATATCGCCGGGGAAACCCGGCAGATTGTCGGCAAACACCTCGGCCTGGCCCTCGGCAGGCCCACGCAGACGGTATTTCAGGATGCGGTATTTCCAGGTTTCGGTCAGCAGCAGGTGACCACCATCCGGGGCGACCGTCACGCCGCCCGGAAAGTGCAGGTGATCCATCAAGACCTGCACACGGCCGTTGGCCGGATCATACCGCAGCAGGCGACCGTGGGGACGCATGTCCAGCAGGTCATAGACATAATTGTCCAGCGTATGGGTCGAGCTGGCATCGGTGAAATAAATACGGCCGTCCGGGGCCACATCCACCCCCGAGGTCAGCCGGAACAGGGTACCCCGGGCTTCCCGCGCCAGGACTGAAACCTCCCTCTCCGGGCTGATGGAGAGCAGACCCCGTCTGGCGTCGGCAACAATCAGGTTGCCGCTGGCGTCAAACGCCAGCCCCATGGGCCGGCCGCCGGTATTCACCCAGGTATGTGCCCGGCCCTCGGCATCCAGGCGTACAATGCGGCCATCGGCGGTACCGGAGTACACCGTGCCGTCGGCCGAAACCGCCACGTCTTTGGGTCCGCTCACCTGACCACGGGCCAGCAAATCGGCCAGTCGCAAACGTTCGTTGGCTGCCAGAATGCCGTTCATGGCTGGTGGTGCGGGTGCCTGCCAGGCTTTGCTGTCCACCGGTGAGGGTGTCAGCAAAAAACTGCCCAGCAGAAGAAAGACTGCCAGCAAGCCAATGAGCAACCATTTCATCATGTGCGCGTGACCTGTTGATGCATCGGAGGGTACACAGACCCCCGGCCGGAGAGGTTCACCTTAGCAGATATCGTCCCGCGACTGACAATCCATCGCCGCTTCGCTCATCGTTCCAGGAAACGACGGCACAACGCCGCGAAGGTATCCGGCTTTTCCGCATGCAGCCAGTGGCCGGTGCCCTCGATAATACGCAGCTCGGCAGCAGGGAACAGGGTGTTGATGGTCTGTTGGTGCTGCTTTTGAATGTAAGGCGAATCCCCGCCCTTGATAAACAAAACCGGCCCTTCAAACGGGCCGTCACCCTCCGGTGCGGCCGCGATGTTGGCGTAACAGGCATCAATCACCGGCAGGTTCAGCCGCCAGCGAAACGTCGGCCCACCGCCGGATTGTTCATCCGCCGGCACCCGCTCCATGTTTTTCAGCAAAAACTGCCGAACGCCCGGCGTGTCCACATACTCCGCCAGTTGCCTGTCCGCATCCCTCCGGCTTTTGACCCGTGCGAAATCAAGCGCATTCAGACCATCGAGAATCTCATCGTGGCGCGGCTCATACCCCACCGGTGCAATGTCCGCCGCAATCACAGACCGCACCCGCTGCGGATAACTCAACGCCACCTGCATGGCCACCTTGCCACCCATGGAGTGGCCCAGAATGCTGGCCTGGCTCAGCCCCCTGGCATCCATGTAAGCCACCACATCGGCCGCCATGGCCGGATAACTCATCTCCTCCGTATGAGGCGAGCTACCGTGGTTGCGCAAGTCCAGCGCATGAATCTGCCAGCGGTCCTCCAGGCGCCGGGCGATACCACCCAGGTTGTCCAGCGAGCCGAACAGCCCGTGCAAAACAATCAGCGGCTCGCCTTCACCACTGATGCGATAGTTGAGCTCGACACTCATGGGTAGAAACCTCCCCTCGTACACAGAAACCGCTACACTACCACCGCCAGAGCCGGTGGCAAGGGCTATCATTACGGTGGTTTTGCGCCCGGGACAGCGATGGGGTACAAAGAATGGGCGCTATTTTCCAGGGGGCGGATGAATAACCCATGAGCGGGGACTTTTCTTTTATTGCGGTTATGGTGGCCGGGTTGTACCTGGCCGCACTGGCATGCATTTACCGGATTCTTCTGACCTACCGCACGGCCCAGGGAGCCATTGCCTGGATCATCGCCCTGATTGGCCTGCCCTACGTGGCCGTGCCCCTGTTCCTGATGATTGGTCGCTACCGCTTTGGTGGCTACGTTACCGCCCGGCGCATGGGCCAGAAAAACCTGACCGGCCTGCTTGATGAATTCGAGCAGCAAACCACCTCCATGCCCCGCCAGGGAGAGCCACACTTCGACAACGAACTGCAGGTGCTGTGCAAGCTCGGCCGGCAACCGTTCACCAGCGGCAACCGAAGCACCCTGCTGAAAGACGGCGAAGCCACCTTCCAGGCCCTGTTCGACGCCATGGAAGACGCCCGCGAGTACATCCTGCTGGAATTCTACATCGTCCGTTCCGACCGGGTGGGCCAGCGAATCAAGGCCATTCTGGAGCGCAAGCTGGCCCAGGGCGTGCAGGTCTGGCTGCTGTACGACGACATTGGCAGCGCCTTTCTGGCCAAACGCTGGTTGCGGGAACTGTCCGCCGCCGGCGCCCGCATTGCCTCGTTCGGTCGCGGTAACCTGCGCACCCGGCGATTCCAGATCAACTTCCGCAATCACCGGAAGCTGCTGGTCTGTGATGGCCAGGTGGGCTTTGTCGGCGGCATCAATCTGGGCGATGAATACCTGGGCACGGCCATGGACCAGGAGCCCTGGCGCGACAGCCATTGCCGGATCGAGGGCCCGGCGGTTACCGGTCTGCAACTGGCCTGGCTGGAAGACTGGAACTGGGCCAGCGGCGAGCGCCCCGAGCTCAACTGGCAGCCGATGAGCCATCCGCCGGGGGACGAGGAAGTGCTGATTCTACCCACTGGTCCGGCCGATACCTGGGAAACCTGCAGCCTGTTCTTCCTCAACTGCATCAACAACGCCCGGGACAGGATCTGGCTGACGTCGCCCTACTTCGTACCCGATTTCCAGGTAATCAATGCGCTGCAACTGGCGGCTCTGAGGGGGGTGGACGTGCGCGTGCTGATTCCGGAGAAAGCGGACAGCGCACTGGTCAGCCTGGCAGCCTATTCCTACCTGGTGCAGGCCTGCCAGGCCGGCATCGGCATTTACCGCTACCAGCCGGGTTTCATGCACCAGAAGGTGGTGCTGGTGGACGATCGCTACGCGGCCATTGGCACCGCCAATCTGGATAACCGCTCCATGCGGCTGAATTTCGAGATCACCGCCATCAACACCCACCCCCATTTTATTGCCGAGGTGGACAAGATGCTCTCCGACGATTTCCAGCAATGCCGGCTGCTGACGCCCGCCGATTACCAGGACCGCTCCCTCGCCTTCCGCCTGGCCTGCCGCGCAGTGCGGTTGCTGGCGCCACTGCTATGAGATAGCAATGATTTAGGGTACAGGCGGGTAGGCCTTTCCAAAACTGTCTGCAGCCATGGATGGCTGCAGTCAAGCCCTACAGGGACGTACTTGCGTGGCGTGTTTTGGAAAGGCCTACCCGCCTGTGCCCGGGAACATTACTCGTAGAACAACTGACTGAACGAAAACCCGATATTCAGGTAAGCCGTCCAGTCATCCTCGTTGTTGTAGGAGCCGGACAGCTGCACCGGCCCCAGAAACGTGTCCACGCCGGCAAACAGGCTGTAGGAACGCACCATGTCGGACCAGCGGGCATCGTCCATGGTCTCCCAGGCATTGCCGGTTTCAAAGCCAACACCGGCGAACCAGGGCACCACCGGGCCGCCGAATTCACGGCGGGCATAAACCGAGAACAAGGCCGCGTCATTGCCGGTGATCTGCCCCGGCGCGTACGCCGACAACCGCCGGAAGCCGCCCAATCGGGCCAGGTTCTCCAGCCCCGGCTCACCCCGGGTGATGGTCCGGCCCCAGGCCAGGCCCGTCAGGTTAAAGCGTTTCCAGCTGCCCGTGCCCAGCGCCATCACCCGCAACGCGTCGAAATTGCGATCCGAGCCCAGCCCCGGGCGCTCCATTCTGCCCCGGATGCCCGCGAAGGCACCGGATTTGGGATAAAACGCATCGCTCAGGGAATCGTGCACCAGCTGCAGCGACAGATACCCCTGATGCACGTCATCGGTGGGAGCCACCGGCGCGCCAAGATTATCCTCAACCGTTGCAATACCCCGCACCCAGCCGGCCCGCACCTCGGCGTTACCTCCCAGTTCCATGCCCAGCGCCAGATCAAACTGACGGGAGGTCACATCCACCTCGGCAATGCGCTGACCGTTGTCATAAATGCTGTAATCATCACGATTGTATTCCAGCCCCACCACTGCAAACTGGTCGTAGCCGTAACCCAGCGGCTGATACCACTGGCTGCGCAACCAGGGCTGGGTGCCCAACTGCACGCCCGTTTGCCATTCCGCCCCCAGCCGGTTGAGTTCGGTCATGCGCAGGCCGGCAGCCAGGTTAAAGCGGGTGTCGCCGTCAAAGTTGTCTTCGTAATTCAGGCCAAACGACAGATAGTTCGGCCCCCAGCTTTTCTCACGGGCCCGGATCACTAGCACCGGGCCATCATCACCGGGCTTGAGGGACCAGGTCACGCTCTCGTAGTACCCCAGGCCATAGATTCGCTTCAGGTCCGCCTCCAGCTGCGGCACATCCAGCGGCTGACCAATTTGCTGACGAATCCGCTGGCGCAGGAAATCACTGGCAAGGCGATCCCCCTGGCGGAAATCGATCCGTGCGATGACGCCGGGGGCTGACGGCTCCTGTTCGAGCTGTCCCCGTACCGCCTGCCAGTCACGCTCACTGACTTGCAGTCGGTTAAGGGCGACCGCGTGCTCTCGGGCGGCGGAGGCCCCCAGTTCAAACAGTGCCGGACCATCGTAGAAATCGGCCGATCCGTAGCCTTCCAGGTCCGGGCGAATCAGGATGTCGTTATCCCTCAGACGGGCCAGCTGGTGCTCGGTGTTGCGGCGGGTGAGCAAGGTGGTGAGCTGACCGATGACCGAGAACGCCTCGCGCATGTCTTCACTGCTCAACAGCGGATCGGTGATATCGACGGCAATCACCACGTCGGCACCCATGTCCCGGGCCACACTGACCGGCAGGTTATTGGCGATACCACCGTCAACCAGCAGCCTCCCATGCCGCTCCACCGGCGCATAAACGCCCGGAATGCTCATGCTGGCACGGATGGCTTCGGCCAGGTTGCCCTGACCAATCACCACCTCAACCCCGGTCTCGAGATCGGTGGCAACTGCCCGGAACGGGATGGTCAGATCGTCGAAGTCTTCCACCAGTGCCGCATTGCGGGTCAGCTCATTGAGGATAAACCCCAGGTTCTGGCCCGCCACCAGGCCTCCCCCCAAGTGGAAACCCTCGGTACTGACGCCCAGTCCGGGCACCAGCGGCAGGCGCCAGTCGTTCTGCTTTCGGCGCACAGGTTTGTACACACGACCCGGGTCGTCACGAAAGCTGGCCAGCCAGTCCAGTTCCAGAAAGCGTTTTTCAATTTCATCCACCGGCATGCCAGAGGCATACAGGGCAGCCACCGCCGACCCCGCGCTGGTGCCCACCACCAGATCAACCGGCACGCGTATTTCTTCCAGCACCCGCAGCACGCCCACATGAGCCATGCCCTTGGCGCCACCACCGCTGAGCACCAGCCCCACGGTCGGGCGCTCGTTGGTGTCGGCGTTGGCTGAACCCGCTATCAGCAGGCTTGCCAGCATCGTGAGAATGAAAAAACCGCTCCACCGGGAGCGGTTTCGGCATGGAAGTGCAGAACGATCAGTCTTTGTGCGTGTCATCATCGGCCAGGGACAGGTGAGAAACATCCGGAACCACGGGCGGGGGCAGGTCCCGCTCAACCCCAAGATCCGTACCGGGAGGCGCCAGGCTCCATTCATCCAGGTGTTCGAACATGGGCGCCTGTTCCTCGGGCACCTCGACCAGTCTGACGCCGGCGGGGTCGAGGCTCAGGGCCGAGCCGGCCAGAATGTCATCCACCTTTTCACCGGCAACCGGCAGGCGGTCACCCGGCTCGGTTTTTGGCCCCGCTTTCGGGTCTGGCTGTGGCGCCGCGGGTTTGTCAGCGGTGGCTTGCCGCGAAGAGGACTCCGGTGCTTTGCTGGCGGCCTGCGGTTGCTCGGGCCGCTCTGGCGCCGAGGGTTTGGCCTCAGTACCGGGCATGGGTTGCACGTAGGCCACCATGCCGTGCTTGGCCAGAACCGTACGGTATTTTTCCGCCTGCACCTGCTCGAGTTTGTTGCGAATGACCACCGGCTGACCACTGAACATCCGGTCCAGTTGCTCGACACTGGCCTTGAACAGTGTTTTGGCGTTGTTGCGGGCTGTTTGCAGGTCGGTACCCTCGACACACTCGCCCTTGAACACAAGCTGGAACATGGCTACTTCCCGTTCTTCATCCTGAATGAGTCTGTTTCCATGATAGCCCAAATCAAGCGCCGGATCCGAGGCAAAAAACACTTGAAAATATGAAGTAAGCTGCGACACTCTCTGCCATAATAATGACAGATTGGTTACACAACGTTACAGGGAGCGTAACGAACCCAGGCAGGATCTCGTATGCGCATCCAGACTTTCATCCCGGCTCCTTTGCTCGCCATGGGCCTCTCCCTCTTCGGGCTGCCAGCCCAGGCGGAAAATCTCGACCTGCTGATGAGCGACGTATTCCCCCAGGACCTGGCCGCCTACATTGGTCACGAGAGCGTGGAGCGCCAGGACATCCCCGAAGCCTCACCGGTGGAACGCAAATACCTGATCGTCGATTTCCGCTTTACCGACCAGATGCCAGCCGGCGACCAGCTTCAGGCCAGCGTTCATAAAGCCTGCAAGGCCCTGCTGGAGAACCGGGAACTGATCCGCTCGCTGTCCGATTCCGGCTACGACATGGTATCTGTCGCCTTTGATCGCCGCTCCCAGTTCGACTGCCTCTGACGGCCCGCTTACTTCTGCCCGAGGAGATTCGGGAAGGCTTCCAGCGCCGAGTTCACCGCATCCAGGTTGAACGCCTCCACATCCGCCAACAGTTTTTCGCCGTAACGGATCGCGGAGGACGACCGGTACCGCTTGCCCCACTCCATCACCCGCAGGGCGAAATCCTTCATCTGTTCCGGGTCACCGCTTTCACGCACGTCCTGCCATTCGTTGCCAAAATCCTGCGCCAGTTTTTCCCGCAGCCAGCTTCGCTCACGCAGGCTCATGGTCTGGGCCAGCAGGCGGTCCGACTCTTTCGGTTCACCTTCTTCCTCGGCCTGCTCCACCGTGGCCTCAACCCGTGGCAGGATAACGGTGAACGTTGAGCCTTTGTTCTGCTCACTTTCCACGGTCAGCTTGCCACCCATCATTTCCACCAGCTTGCGGCTGATGGCCAGGCCAAGGCCGGTACCACCGTAGCGTCGGGAGCTCTGGCCCTCCTGCTGTTCGAAGGCATCGAAAATGCGCTCCTGCTGGTCCGGGGCAATGCCAACACCGGTGTCGGTCACGGTGATCACCAACCGGTAATGGCGGGTTTCCCCGGATTCCCTGCCAGAATGCTCCAGCTCCTCGGCGCTGGCACGAACCGTGACTTCACCCTCGTGGGTGAACTTGATGGCGTTGCCCACCAGGTTGAACAGCACCTGGCGCAGACGGGTCTCGTCCAGAATCATCGCATCCGGCATCCCGGACACCACGCTGACTTCCAGGGAAATGCCCTGCTCGGTGGCCCGCAAATCGAAAATATGACGCACATCGCTGAGCAACCGGCGAATCGATACCGGGGTAAAATCCAGGCGCATCTTGCCGGCTTCAATACGGGACAGGTCCAGGATGTCGTTGATCAGCATCAGCAGACTACGGCTGCCGGCCCGGATGGCGTTCAGGTAGTTACGCTGCTGAGGGTCTTTGACGCTGTTGTACAGCAGGTCGCTGTAGCCAATCACCGCATTCATGGGCGTGCGGATCTCATGGGACATGTTGGCCAGGAACTCACTTTTCGAGCGGCTGGCGGCCTCCGCCTGGCGCGCCAGGCGTTCCGCTTCCAGCTTGGCGGCGCGCAGCTCGTCCTCACTGCGGCGCAAGGCGTTCTCCGAGCGGATGCGCTCATCCACTTCCAGCGACAGCTTGCGGTTCCAGTACAGGAACATCAGCACCACCACGATGGCAATCAGCACGATCCGGCGCACAACCGTGTAGTCGGTGCGCTGTTCAATGTCCAGATCAATCCAGCGGTTGTAGACCTCCTCGGTTTCCGAGTCCGGCAGGTTATTGAGCGCCTTGTTCAGCAACCGGTGCAGTTCCGGGCTGGATTTGCGCACGGCCAGGCGCAGGTCGTATTCGTAAGGGGTCACACTGGTGATGCGCAGGTTCGACAGCCCCAGCCGGGCCACCGTGTAACTGACCGCCGGGATATGGGTCACCATGACGTCCAGATCACCGTTGGACAGCGCCAGCAGGCCCTCCTCCACGGTACTCTGGGGGTAAAGATCGATCTCGGGATGATTGATCAACAGGTAATCGTGACTGGCCTGGCGGTTCACCACGCCCACCCGCTCATCGCGCACCTCGCGCAAGTCCCCGATGAAGCGGCCGGTGTCCCGGGTCGCCAGGGCAATGGGTACGGTGACATAGGCCCGGGTGAACAGGAATTCCTGTTCGGTGCGCGGGGTGCGCGACATGCCCGGAATAATGTCCACTTCGCCGGATTTCAACAGGTCTTCCGCCGAGGAGCGGGAATCGACCTGCACCCGCTGGAACCGGAAGTCCATGTCTTCTTCCACCCGGTTTATAAGGTCCACCACCAGCCCCGCGGCCCGGCCATCCTGTTCAAACTCGAACGGCGGCCAGTCCCGGCGCAGGCCCACTTTCAGTTCCGGATGCTCTTCCAGCCATTGTTCATCCGACACTGCCAGCGCCGGCTCGGTGCTTTCGATGGTGGGCACGTCGCCCTGTAGCCAGGATTGCTGCAGGGCCCGGCGGTCTTCCTCGGTCAGCTCGGCAACCGCCTGATTCAAGGTCTCGAACAGGGCGTCTCGCTCCGGCGCTACCTGCAGCACCACCTCGACCGGTTGATCGTCCAGCCTCAGGGCAAGGCCAATGTCGTTCATTGAGGCAGAGGCCAGGTAATCGGTGACCACCGGAATCGGCCCGATAAAAGCATCCGCCTGACCGGACTGCAAACGGTCAACCGCCTCGCTGACGCTAGCCACGGGAACCGGCGTGAAGCTGTCGACCCGCTCCAACAGAGGGAACTGGTTAGGGTCACTTGTGATGATCGCAATCCGGCGGGACTCCAGCTCCTTCAGGCCACGTACCGTGGCATCACCGGCGGGCACGAACACGCCATAGGTCAGGGTCATCAGGGCCCGGGTGTGGCGCATGCCCGCAGTGACCGGCTGGCCGGGCAGGCGGGTGGTCAGCAACACTTCCGCACGGGCCGGCTCTTCCGCCACATAGGGTTCAACCGGTGCCGGCAGGGCCACCGCCAACCGCTGCAGGTAATCCACCCAGAGCCCCGTCAGCCGGCCGTCACCGGTATCGAAAACCAGGGGCACCTGCGGATGGGGAAGCCCCACGCGAATGCTGTCCTGTTCCGCCGGCATCATCGCACCAGCCTGCCCGGACGCATCGGTTTCTGCGCTCTGGGCAAGCACCTGCCCTTGAAAAACCAATAAAAACAGGCAATACAGTATGTGGGGACGGAAAGGCACTGGATATCCTCGGCGGGTTTACTACAGTTTCAGCAAACAATACCTGCTCGTTGAAAAAATTTCATTGAGTGACAAGCCACAGGAGGCTTTTATATGGACACCAGCAAACACACCCTGACCACTCTGTTCGAGCAACTGGGCCTGGCGTCGGACAAGGACAGTATTGAGGAGTTTGTGAGCCGGCATTCACCGCTGCCACGGGAAATCGCCCTGCAGGACGCGCCTTTCTGGTCAGAGAGCCAGTCCCACTTTCTGGAAGAAGGCCTGGAGGAAGACAGCGACTGGGCCGAGCTGATCGACGAACTTGACGCCATGCTCCGCCACTGAGTGTTAAACACTCTGGGTTCGGTTACGCCCCGCGTCCTTGGCCTGATACAGGGCGCGGTCGGCGCGATCAAAAACCGTTTCCACCGAATCATTGGCCCGGAACTCGGTGAGCCCCGCTGAAAAGGTAATGTTCACCGGCTCTCCGCCAAAGTGGAACGGCAGGACCGCCACCCGGTTACGCAATGTGTCGATCACCTCTTCCGCAGTTTCCACGCCGGTTTCCGGTAACAGCAGCACAAACTCCTCGCCACCATAGCGGGCAATGAAGTCCGTTTCCCGCAAGCGCGAGCGCAACTCCCTCGAGACCAGTTGCAACACCCGGTCTCCGGCCTTATGGCCGTAGGAATCGTTCACTTTTTTGAACAGATCAATATCAATCACCGCCACCGACAGTGGCTGCTGGTAACGCTGCCAGCGATTGAATTCAAACAGCAATCGTTCCTGCCAGGCTTCCCGGTTGGGCAACTGGGTGAGCAGGTCGGTCATGGCGCGCTGGCGTTCCTCACGCACCTGTTGCTGCATTTGTTCTGAATGAGCTTCCATGGCCGCCACTTTTTCCTGCATGGCTTCGAGCTGCCCGGCCAGCAGATCTTCCCGCTCCTGCTCACGCTGACGAAAGCGCTCCATGGTATTGCCGATAAATTCCAGCCGCTGGCTGATCGACTGCTTGAGCGAGCCCAGATCCTGGCTGCGGGCGATGTCTTCGCCCACCCGGTCCAGTTCGTCACGGATCTCCCGGTTCAGGGTTTCCGTATCCCCCTGACGCGACTCGTGCATACGGCTCTGCTCGGAGAAGTGCTGGCGCAGGGTCTCCAGGCGCTCGTCCAGGCGCTTAAGAAACGCCTCGAATTCGCGCTGGCTGCGGGTAACCGCTTCAATGACCAGATCGGCCACCTGATCCAGCCTTTTCGCAGCACGGTCCAGTCGTTGCTGCCCAGCAGCATTTTTTGCAGCCCCCGGGCCCGGGCCTCCACCTGCGACTCCAGTGATACCTGCTGAAGCATCTGTCCCAGTAACTGACCAACACGCCGGGCGATACGCAGTTGTTGTGTGCGGTCCGCCAGCTCCAGCTCCTCCTCGGCCGGGGCCTCTTTTGCCAGCTCCGGCGCGGCGACTGACGGCGCTGCCCGCCGGGCCCGTTCGTGGCTTTCATCAAGCAGAGTGATCTGCCGGTCTATTTCGTCCTGCAGCTCGCGCCAGCTCTCGACGTCGAGCTTTTTCTGACGCAGATCCTCCCGCACCCGGCCCAGCAGCCCATCCAGCTCGTCGGACTGCCCCTCGGAAGCAAGACTGGTGCGCACCAGCATACGCTCCAGCAGGTGGCGCTCGGTTTGCCACTGTTTTTCTTTGTGTTCGGACTCTTCCAGTTCCCGGAAGTACTTGTCCTTCCAGGATTCGTCCGATGCCATGCAGCACTCCGTCAGTGACCGTTCGGGTCTTTTGTTTTCGGGTAATCTTGTGATTTGCGCTTCTCTATAGTGCCAGATCGGCGCCTTGCTCTGGGGTGACTCCGGTCATAAACCCGGGCGAGATGCTGAAAATCAAGGTGAGTATAGACCTGTGTGGTGGCGATGTCTGCGTGACCAAGTAATTCCTGCACCGCCCGCAAATCGCCACTGGATTCGAGCATGTGGCTGGCGAAGGAATGCCGAAGCAAGTGTGGATGAAGGCGCTGATCGGCCCCGGCGCGCACACCCCAGCGAGCCAGCCGGGCCTGAATGCTGCGTCGGCTCAGGCGTGTGCCACGTTGGCTGACAAAAACCGCCTCCTCATGCTCATCGGCGTAGCCTGGGCGTACCGCCAACCAGCGTTTGAGCGCAGCCGTTGCCTTGCCGCCGACCGGCAGAAGCCGTTCCTTGCTGCCCTTGCCCTGCACCCGCAACTCGCCGCTGGCAAAATCCAGAGCGGGCATATCCAGCGAGGCCAGCTCCGCCAGCCGCAGCCCGGAGGAGTACATCAGCTCGAACATGGCCAGGTCCCGCAGTTCCAGCGGATCGTCAGCGGGGGTATCCAGCAACTGTTGAAGCTGATCGACATCGGCCACCTTGGGCAGGCGCCGTCCGCTTTTCGGGGCACGGACATCCAGCGCCGGGTTATCGCGGGCCAGCCCTTCACGCAGCAGATATTGGTAGAAACGGCGAATGGCCGACAGGTGGCGGGCAATACTCTGGCCGCCGAGGCCTTCGCGGCTGAGTTGCGCCACGTAATGGCGAATGTGGTGAAAATCCACCGCCGACCAGTCATTCACCCGCCCGACCAGCCAGTGCGCCAGACGCTGAAGGTCGCGCTGGTAATTGTCGCAGGTACGGGGCGAATGCCGGGTTTCGGAGGCCAGATGACGAATAAACGCGGCCAGCGGTGCGGCCAGGGGCTCCGGCAATTCCGCCGGCAGCGCGGAGGCAGTCACACCCGGCCGGTCTCCGTGGCCAGGTCCGCCACCGGAGCCGCGGCGTCGTGTTGCCTGAGCATGGGCGGCAACAACCGGCTCAGGGTGTCGCTGATGTAGCCGAGAAACAGCGAGCCCATATTCTGGTCAAAGTATCCCGGCTGGCAGCTGCCCACCGCGAACACACCCACCAGGCCCTGATGGCGCAGAGGCATCAGGGCTACGGAGGCGATGGGTTCGTCCCGGTCCGGGAACAGGAAACTGCGCTCGTGTTCATTAAAGTGGCCACACACGGCACGATCCCCTTCCAGCAGGGTGCCCAGGCGGCGTTGTGCCTCGCTTCTGTCGACCAGGTGCAGGGCGCCCTGGCCCCGGCTGGCCGAGGTACCCTGGGCGTTATCGGTGAACAGGAGCACCGAGGCAGCATCCAGACCGAAATCGCCACGCATGCTGTCATCCACGGCGGCCGCCATGTCGTTGATGGTTTTCGCCTCGATCACCTGCAGCAACAGGCGCTTGCTCTTCTCGAACAGACGGTCGTTGTGACGGGCGATGGACACCAGCTCGACCATTTCCCGGCGCAGGGCATCGCGCTGTTCACGGAACAGGTGTACCTGCCGTTCCACCAGCGAGATGGCCTGGCCACTGTCGTGGGGCAGGGTCAGGCTGCGGAGCAGGTCATCCTGGCCGACAAAAAAATCCGGATGCGCGCGCAGATACTCGGCAACCTGCTCATGGTTCAGTTCATCGACCTTCTTCTGGGCCGTTTGTTCTGTCATTCGGTGATCTCCCGGTTGTCAGGACCGTCTGGGTGTTCTCCGGCGGCGGGAATTGCCTTCACCGGGCAAACGTAACTGCCCCTCAAACACCGTGGTTGCAGGGCCTTCCATCATAACAGGGGCCCCATCGCCCTGCCATTCAATAACCAGGCGACCGCCGCGCAGCTCCACTTCCACCCGGCTGTCCAGCAAGCCACGCAGGCAACCGGCCACCACGGCGGCACAGGCACCACTGCCACAGGCCAGGGTTTCACCAGAGCCCCGCTCGTACACCCGCAAGCGGGCATGGCCCCGGTCAATGATCTGCAAAAAGCCGATATTGGCCCGGGAAGGAAAACGCGGATGCTTTTCCAGGGCGGGTCCCAAGGTGGCGACCGGAGCGGTGTCGACATCATCCACCAGTAAAACACCGTGGGGATTGCCCATGGAAACAGCCGACAGTTCGACGACCTCGTTGCCCACATCCACGGTGTACACATCCTTGCGGCAATCGGCGGCAAACGGAATGGCCGGCGGGTTCAGCTCCGGAATGCCCATGTTCACGCGAACCAGGCCGTCTTTGCCCACTTTCAGTTCGATCACGCCCTTGGCGGTCTGTACCCGGATCACCCGCTTGTTGGTCAGGCGCTGATCACGGACAAAGCGGGCGAAGCAGCGGGCACCGTTGCCACATTGTTCCACCTCCGAACCATCGGCGTTGAAAATTCGGTAACGGAAGTCCACGTCCGGCAGCCCCGGCGGCTCGACCACCAGCAACTGGTCAAAGCCGATGCCGAAATTGCGGTCCGCCAGTTCACGAATCATGTCCGGGCGCAGGCGAAATGGCTGGCTGATGGCGTCCACCACCATGAAATCGTTACCCAGGCCATGCATCTTGGTGAACCGGAGCATTGGCCCCTGGTTGCGTCTGTGTTGGCTCATGCTCGCCTCCCCATTCATTCCGGCAGGCAACTTTCCGGCCCCAACTGATCTTCCAGGGTCTCGCGGCGGCGTACCACGTATACCTGGTCACCATCCACCATCAGCTCCGGGGGGCGGTTACGGGTGTTGTAGTTGGAGGCCATAACAAAACCATAGGCACCGGCCGAGCGCACGGCCAGCAGGTCACCGGCCTGCAGGCGCAGTTTTCGGTCCTTGCCCAGGAAATCGCCGGTTTCACAGATCGGACCGACCAGGTCCCAGTTTTTCTCCTCGCCATCCTGATGCGGTTTAACCGGGATAATCGCCTGCCAGGCGCTGTAGAGCGCGGGGCGGATCAAATCGTTCATGGCCGCATCGATGATGGCAAAGTTGCGATGCTCCGTGCACTTCAGGAACTCCACCCGGGTGACCAGAATACCGGCGTTGGCGGCAATGGAGCGCCCCGGCTCGAGAATCAGTTCCAGCTTGCGTTCACCCAGCCGCTCAAGCAGTGCGGTAGCGTATTGCTCCGGCTGCGGAGGCTGCTCATTGTCATAAGTCACGCCCAGGCCACCGCCCATGTCCAGGTGGCGAATGTGGATTCCCTGCTCCGCCAGCCCGTCAATCAGCGCCAGCACCCGGTCCAGGGCATCCAAAAACGGCGACACCGAGGTCAGCTGGGAGCCGATGTGGCAGTCCACACCGTGAATGTCCAGGTTTGGCATGGCGGCGGCCCGGGCATAGACAGCCGGTGCCTCGGCAATATCGATACCGAACTTGTTTTCTTTCAGGCCGGTGGAAATGTAGGGGTGGGTGCCGGCGTCCACATCCGGGTTCACCCTCAGGGATACCGGGGCTTTCACGCCCAGTTCGCCGGCCACCTTGTTCAGGCGGTCCAGCTCGGTGTCTGATTCCACGTTGAAGCAGCGCACGCCCACCTCCAACGCCCGCTTCATTTCCCATTCCTGCTTGCCAACACCGGAAAACACGACTTTGCCCGCGTCGCCGCCGGCGCGCAGCACCCGCTCCAGCTCGCCGGCGGAAACGATGTCGAAGCCGGCACCCAGGCGGGCCAAGACGTTCAGCACCGCCAGATTACTGTTGGCCTTGACGGCGTAGCACACCAGGTGCGGATGTTCGCCCAGGGCTTTGTCGTAAGCGCGGTAATGGCGCTCCAGCGTGGCCCGGGAATACACATAGGCCGGTGTACCGAAACGCTCGGCAATGCGGCTGACGGGCACATCTTCGGCGAACAGCTCGCCATCACGATAATTGAAGTGGTCCATGATAATCCTGAAAACTGGAGTGGCAGGGCCGGCAGGCTCAGCGCGACTCTTGTGACGGCTGTGAATCGTCAGCAGAGTCAGTGGCTTGCTCGGCGGCGGTGCCGGCGTCCCGGTACAGCGGGCCTTTCTGGCCACAACCGGCCAGCATCACCGCAAGAACCATCCCCAGCGCCAAGGCGGCCAGAGAGAACGGGCGAATTTTGTCTGAAACCTGCATACCCTACCCCTGAATGACTGTTGGCGGCAGTATAACCGACAGCCGGCCCGGTCGGCTAACGGTTCAGAGCCCGCTCCAGCACGTTCAGGTACTGCAGATACTGGCAGGTCTGGATGTCTCGCTGATAGTGCTGCGGCTCCAGGTCATGGGGCAGGTGCAGATCGGTCAGGTAAATAGGGTAGGGTTCATTGCTTCGGCGCAACGAACGGATGTAATGGGCAACAGCGGGAATCAGCTGCTCACCGTATTCCTCGGCGGTAAATTCCCGGTCCTGGCAGAAGACGTCAAAACTGAGGGAACCATCGCCCTGACGCACGCCAACGGCCTGGACCTCGAAACCCGGCAGAGCGACACGACTTTGCTGATCGGGGCGCGGCACCGCCTGCCAGTCTCCGCCACGCCGTTCCAGCTCGTAGCAGCGCAGCTCACCGGTCGGGCCACCCATGTCGAGCTGCCGCAACATCCGCCGCTCCTGCAGGTTGTCAAGGAAACGCAACAGGGGGCCAAGCAGATGGCTGCGCCTCTGGGCGCGCATGGTACGGCTCCAGATACTGCCACACTCGTCCACCACCCACAGCCTGCCAATGCCGGCCCGAAGCGACCAGAACACTTGCAGGTTGTCCGGTTCGGAGGCTTCACACACTGCCCGCAGTTCGGGCTCGTCCCGCAGGGCGTGCCGGTCCGGCACCAACGGCAGGTAATGTTCCTGTGGCTGCTGCAGGGCCTGCATCAGTGCCTGTCGACTGTTGAGCGCAACAAATCCCGGCTCCGGGCCATTGAATTGCAGCAGGAAATAACGGCGATCCATTTCAATCAGATAACGCACCGGTGCCGGCCCCAGGCCACCGGAAAAGAACTGGCGCAAGACGTCGCCAAAGAGTTCCTGCAAACGCCGGGCAATGGCGGCGCCATGGCCCCGGGTCGGGGCGAACACCTGGATTTCCGGCAACGCCGAGGGGCTGGCGGCCACCTGTGCCAGCACGTTCTTCAGGCACTGGATCAGAGTGTCGCCGGCGGCGTAGTGCTGGACACTGAGCTCCTGCCAGCTGTTCAGGGCGATCTGGTCAATGGTGGACACCAGGTTGTCGTGGCCGCCACTGAAACCAAGCGAGTCGTTGCGGGCCGACAGCTTGTGCAGCCCACGCTCGGAAAGATGTGCCTGGGGATCGGTGGCCACATTCACCAACAGCAGGTTTTTCACCGGCCGCACCTCGCGCGTCAGGGCCTGGCGCGAGGCAGGCACCAGAGGCATGGGCAGGAATGCCTGCAGAACATCCAGTATTTCCCGGACTTCGGTGACCGTGGCCACGCTGGAACCGGCACGGACATTCAGGCGGGTGGCACGATTCAAAAGCCCGTTGCAATAACACCACACCAGCAGCTCGGCCAGGTTGCCCGAACGGCGAATGACCGGCTTCCAGAAGGCGTCGGAAGGGTCTTCCAGATCCCTGAACAACAGCCAGCCCTCGCCCTCGCGGCCCTGTTCGGACTGGTGATGGAACGAGAGGTTTTCTTCGGCCAGGGAGGGCACCAGGCCGGGGTTGATGAACTCCACCTTGCCGGCCTTGCGCTGGAAAGCGGCGTACAGTTTCCGGCCCAGCAGGTTGATATCGTGCGGGCTGATGGCGGCGTCGGTACCCTGCTCCCGGGCCATCCGCGACAGCAGTCGATAACTGTGGGTCAGCTCACTGACAATAGTGCGACGCAGGCCAATGACCTCTTCGGCCCGCCAGCCCTGGCGGTCGTCCAGGGACTTCAGCCGCTCCTCGTCCCACTGCCATTCAGCCACCAGCCGGCGCAGCATGTCGATCCGCCACTGATCGCCCACCATGCCGGCCCGGCTCAGCGGCAGGCCGGTTTTCAGGTACAGGCTGCGGCGCACCAGCTCCAGACGGCCCTCCGCCTGCTGGTTCCGCAGCCAGTCCTCCAGCCGCCGGTAAAGCATGATGTAGGGGTCGAGCTCGTCCACATCCAGGAGCCCCTGATGCACTGACTGCTTGAACCTGGCCGACAACAACTGTGGCGCCCGGTCGGTGGCGTAACATTCGATCAACAGTAGCTTGAGGATGGCTTTCCAGGGCGCATCAATACCCTTGTACAGTTGCCAGATGCCAGCGCCGGGGAATTCCTCGGAGGGAATCGAGGGTACCGGCCCAAAATCAATGTACTCATCCGGCCGGATAAAACGGCAGTCCACCAGGCGTTGGCGGATGTCATCGTAGTCACCTTCACTGTCCACCGGCACCAGCCACCACATCGGGTACTGGCCGGCCAGGTGAATACTGGTGCGATAGAATTCATCCAGTAGCAGATAGTGCTGGGCGCTGCCACAGTTCTCGCCGGTCACTTCCACCTGTTGCCGGCCAGCGCGCCAGTCGGCGGCGGAGAAGACAAACACATGCAGCTCCACGCCAAGGCTGGCCGCCCACTCCGACAGCTTGTCGGCTTTGCGTTCCAGGCTGCGGACGCCCTGCTCGGACAGATCCGCCCGGTGGCAAAGCCAGACGTCCAGATCACTGGCCACCGAATGGCCCAGGGTGCCGGGGCTGCCCATCAGAAACAGACTGTCGATGTCCGGCTGGCGCAGGCCCTTGTCGCGGAAGCAGAAACTGCGGGCAACCCGACGGGCCGCGTTAATGGTGCTGCGGGAGGGGGTATAGCCACAGATGCCTTCCGGACACAGGCCGTTCAGGTAACCAGGCAGAGACGGGTGGTTCAGGTGAAAGACCAGAGGCAGCACTTCCAGCACCACCTGCTGGCGCCAGGTCAGCGCGGAACAGGCCCGCTCCCAGCGCTGACGGTTGACCAGCAAAAACCGGTCACGCAAGCGCTTGAGCGTCTTGCGGTCAATGCCTTCCTCGAAGTCGAGGACAATGGGCAGGGCCTGAACCGTCAAAAGACCTCCCTGGTCGTTACGTGCGGGCAGCGCGGGCACGCTGAACGGCCGCGCGCACCTGCTCGGGTGCCGTGCCGCCGGTATGATTGCGAGCCTGTACCGAACCTTCCAGGGTCAGCACATCAAACACGTCCTCGGTGATGAAATCGGAGAACTGCTGCAGCTCTTCCAGGGTCATGTCCGACAGGTCGCGGCCTTCGGCGACACCAAAGGCGACTGACTTGCCAACGATTTCATGGGCATCGCGGAAGGGCACGCCCTTCTTCACCAGGTAATCCGCCAAATCGGTGGCGGTGGAGAAGCCGCTCTTGGCCGCCACGCGCATGTTGTCGGCCTTGGAACGAATGGCCGGGATCATGTCCGCGTAGGCCTTCAGGCACCCCTTCACCGTGTCCACGGTATCGAACAGCGGCTCCTTGTCCTCCTGGTTGTCCTTGTTGTAGGCCAGCGGCTGGCTCTTCATCAGGGTCAGCAGGCTGATCAGGTGACCGTTCACCCGGCCGGTCTTGCCGCGCACCAATTCCGGCACGTCCGGATTTTTCTTCTGGGGCATGATGGAGGAACCGGTGCAGAAGCGATCCGGCAGATCGATGAAATCAAACTGGGCCGAGGTCCACAGCACCAGCTCTTCGCTGAAGCGGGACAGGTGGGTCATCAGCAATGCCGCGAAGCTGCAGAACTCGATGGCAAAATCCCGGTCACTGACCGAATCCAGCGAGTTTTCCGTTGGGCGATCAAAGCCCAGCAGCTCGGCGGTCAGGTTACGATCAATCGGATAGGTGGTACCGGCCAGGGCGGCGGCGCCCAGGGGCATGATGTTGACCCGCTTGCGGCAGTCCTGCAGGCGCTGGCCATCGCGTACCAGCATTTCGTACCAGGCCAGCAGGTGATGGCCGAAGGTGACTGGCTGTGCGGTCTGCAAGTGGGTGAAGCCCGGCATGATGGTGTCGGCTTCGCGCTCGGCCAGATCCAACAGGCCATTCTGCAGGCGCGTGAGTTCTTCGGTAATCACATCAATTTCGTCACGCAGGTACAGACGGATGTCGGTGGCCACCTGGTCGTTGCGGCTGCGCCCGGTGTGCAGTTTCTTACCGGTAATGCCGATGCGCTCGGTCAGGGCTGCCTCGATGTTCATGTGCACATCTTCCAGGCTGACCGACCAGTTGAAACGCCCGGCCTCGATGTCCGCCTTGACGCCGTTCAGCCCTTCGATAATCTGGTCCCGCTCATCGTCGGTCAGCACGCCGACTTTCGCCAGCATCGTCGCATGGGCGATGGAGCCGGTAATATCGTGGTGGTACAAACGCTGGTCAAAACCAACGGACGCGGTGAAGCGTTCGACAAACGCATCGGTGGGCTCGCTGAAACGGCCGCCCCAGGGTTTTTCGGAGGATGTGGCCTGGTCAGAGTTTTTCTGATCCGTCATAACTTTAGTCCTATAGTAACATGTAACTTTTACTTAAGCGCCTGTTTTTACGTGGAATTGTAAAAGTGACACTTTTTGCTATTTTTCGGGTAATTTTGTCCTCATTGTAACGCTTCAAGATTCTGGAATCGCGCTAAATATCGTAGGACGACTGGGGGTTGCCAAACAAATCTTGGGTGGTGGCTGTTCGAACTCGGCATGGGGAAAATTTTCCTAAAGCCTAAAATCGTTCGTAAAGGTCGCAAAGGGAACATTCAAACATATTGGAGCAGAATCACTTTTTGGCTTTCTTTCCAGTAGTCAGCGCGCGGCGGCGGTCATGCCACTGATCCAGTTAGTCAAGCTGAACGAGCATGATCCCTATGCCTATCTGAAGGATGTGCTGACACTACTGCCGACACAGAAGAACAACGCCATCGATGAGCTATTGCCACACAAATGAAAGCCGGCTATGTTTTGGTACCCTGAGTTATGTAACTCATGATTGATAATCACTTAAAGCCTGGTCATCAGGTCCCCTGGTCCGCTTCATAGCTCTGAGACCACCCTGAATACTGAACACCCAGGTGCACCCATTTGCTGCAAGGTATCTGCTGCCAGCGCTCCACGGTTGCCCCCACCACAGTGGCAGACAATGGGTGCCTGCTTGTCTGGTTCCACTTCACCGGTTCACTTTTCCAGGGTGTCACTGCTGATATTCATTGCACCGTCAATGTGACCCGACTCAAATTCATCCTTCTCACGCACATCCAGCAAAGCGCCTTCGAAAATCTTTGCCTGGGCCTCGGCAGGTGAAACTTCGGTGATGCGCTGCTTGACATCCCTGACCCGCTGCAAGAACTCCTCAGTGTGCTTCGTCATTTGAAATTACCTCAAAGTGTGGGCAACTGATGCCGCCTTGAAATGGTCACATTGGAGTGGTAAAACGAAACCCGATATCGATTTTCGATTCCCGACGCGTAGGTGTTAATACCATGGATCATCACGACTTGCTCGCCGGTTTGGTGAGACTGCACATACTGCACCATGCAATTGAGCATGAAGTATACGGCCAATGGATGATCGACGAATTAGCTCACCACGGCTATCGATTGAGCCCGGGAACACTCTATCCCATGCTTCACTCGATGGAACGCAAGGGTTATCTGACCTCCCGTGAAGAGTATCAGGGAAGCACTCACCGCAGGCTTTACCGCGCCACTGAATTCGGACGCGAGGGGCTGACGGTGGCGAAGCGACAGTTGCTGGAACTGACTGGCGAAGCCATAGGCAAAAAAACCTCAACTTCCCATCAAATCAACACCAAGGAATCTGACCGATGAGTCATACACCTCGCCCGGCAGGGCGCATCAGAGAAGTTTTCAGGGCGTTTCTGTTGCTCGGTTTGACCTCGTTCGGGGGTCCTATCGCCCACCTAGGCTACTTCCGCACCGAGTTCGTAGAGCGACGTCGTTGGCTCACCGAACAGGCCTACGCAGATCTTGTCGCGTTGTGCCAGTTTCTTCCCGGACCTGCAAGTAGCCAGGTCGGATTCACTTTGGGCCTGATGCGTGCTGGGCCTTGGGGGGCGGCTGCGGCCTGGTTGGCATTCACCCTCCCTTCGGCCATCGTGCTGGTATTATTTGCGTTTGGCGCGGCCTCGCTCGACGGCCCTATTAGCCAGGGCATTATCCACGGCCTCAAGGTGACGGCGGTCGCGATCGTCGCTCACGCCGTCTGGGGAATGGCTCGCAGTCTCTGCCCCGACCAGCAGCGCGCTGGTATCGCCTTAGCCGCTGTATTCACGGTGGTTTTGGTTAGTGGCCCGCTCGGACAAGTAGCCGCCATTGTGATCGGAGCCCTCGCCGGTATGGCGCTCTGTAGAGTCCACACTGAAACTGATGTTCATGACTTGCCTTTGCCTGTCTCTGCCCGTGCTGGCCATCTGGCTAGCCTAGTATTTGTTAGCCTGCTAGTAGGTTTGCCGTTCCTTGCTTGGGTAAGCCCTTCCGCAACTCTAGCGGTAATGGATTCCTTCTATCGCGCTGGTGCCTTGGTTTTTGGCGGCGGGCACGTAGTACTGCCACTGCTCGAAGCCGAGGTGGTGCAATCTGGATGGGTTGCTGCGGACGAGTTCTTGACGGGCTATGGCGCAGCCCAAGCGGTGCCGGGACCGCTGTTCACCTTTGCCTCCTATTTAGGTGCGGTAATGGGACCGCTAGGAGGCAGCTTATTCGGTGCTGCTTTGGCGCTAGTGATGATCTTCATTCCCGGAATGCTAATACTGGTGGCAGTATTGCCCCATTGGAACCGATTTCGCCGTTGGGACAGCGCGCAGGCACTGATGCGCGGCGCTAATGCCGCAGTCGTGGGCATCTTGGGCGCAGCCCTCTATAAGCCGGTATGGACCAGTGCCATTCTTGGCCCTCATGAGTTCGCTCTAGCGCTGACAGGCTTCCTCTTGCTCAGCGTCTGGAAACTGCCTGCTTGGGCGGTGGTACTCATCCTGGCCAGCGGCGGTATTCTCATCACAATGTAGCTGCCATCGCTATCTGCGCCTGACTAATACTGTCCCGGTAGCTGATACTTAACATGACGTACTTTGCTGACAACATGCTCCATCAGCCGGAGTACCATGTCTTGGGCATCGAGGTGGAAGAGCATGATTTCCACTTCCACGTCGAAGCTCCTGAGCCTATCGCCTGACAAGGTGTAAAGACCGGACGCCTACAGACCTAGCTCGAACGTCCACTTTTGTTTAGCTGAGGTCAGAGGATGCCCTGGTCGCAAAGCGAACATTGAGAGGTGCTCGTCGCGATCACTTTTTTGGACTTCAATGCAGTTTAAACTGGTTTGGCGTTTACTCCGAGTGGCTCGATCAGGTTCGACATGGCCGCATACGAAATCCGGGCCTTTGCAGGCACAGGCCCGGATTTCGTCACAACACTCAGTGGCTAATCACAACATCTTCTTCAACTGCCCGTAGTCTCCTCCAGTGCGAAGTACCAGAGTAATGTCATTGTCGTTCCGGTTTCTGAAGAACCAGCCATGATTGCCGGTAAAGGCTGCTTCCAGCTCGCCTTCATCTTCCGGTACGCCCCGGCCTTTCTCATAGGAAATGGACTGGCCGCCTCCATCACCGTGGGTATCAAAGTTGATCGGGCCACCCTCAGACACCCAGGAGAACCGGGCTACCGCGCCTTCCTCCATTGTAAGTTTGAATTCAGTGCCCTCTCCCGGAGTGAGAACAACGCGCACTTCATCCTGCCACTGGGGTTCGGCAATTTCGGGTTCAGGCGCCGGCTCTGGCTCCGCAGGCGCAACCTCCGCTTCCGATGCGGGCGCTGGTTCCTCAACGGCTTCAGCCATGACTGGTTCCGAGACTTCCGCAGCCATCTGGTCAGCCGAGGAGTTCACCGCAACCATCTGGGCAGCCTCGTCAGCCGCGGCTTCTTCGGCGAGTTGTTCCTTGATTTCGCCCATTTCGGTCAATCCCAGTAGTCGGCCCGCGCCAGTCGGGTCCAGAGCGTACTCGGCGGGCATGACCACGGTAACCAGCAGGACCAGTGCCACAATGGCTGCAATAATGGTTGATCGAATCAACTTGGCAGTGCTGGGCAGTTCTTCACGATTGGGTATATCGGTGTTGTACATAGGGAATCTCCAGAATTAAGCGACAAAGTAACCGGTGAGCTGATAGCCAAAGAGCAGGAAACCTGCACTCATCATGGCCACGTTGGCGGTGTAGGCGTGCCGAAAAAAGCCGTCGGTCTTCCGCCAAAAACTGATCGCAATCAGGATCATGGCAAGGGCGATGAGCTGTCCGATTTCCACGCCCACGTTGAAGGCGAGGAGGTTCGGAATCAGGCCGTCCGGCGAGATGTCGTACTCGATGATCTTCGTGGAGAGACCGAAACCGTGGAAGAACCCGAAAATCAGCGTGGCGGCCTTGGTATTGGGTTGGAAGCCAAACCAGCGCTGATAGGCACCGATGTTGTCCAGTGCCTTGTACACGATGGACAGACCGATGATCGCATCAATGATGTAGCTATTGATGCCCACGTTGAAGTACACCCCGAGCAACATCGTCGTGGAATGCCCGAGGGCAAACAGGCTCACATAGATCGCGATGTGCTTCATCTGGTAGAGGAAGAAAATGACACCCAGCAAGAACAGCAGGTGGTCATAGCCGGTGACCATGTGTTTGGCCCCGAGATAGGTGAAGGCGATGAGGTTTACACCGGTAATTTCCTGGATGTACCCCTTGTCGCCCTGGGCGACTGCGTGGGCGAGCACATCCGTACTCATTCCCAGCAAGCCCAGGGTCAGAAATATCCATAACAGACGACTGCCGGTGCCCGACGAGGACACGCCACGGCAACCGTCAAGCAAACTTGACAACATAAAGACTCCAATCACATTTGTTTTCTAGGGCCGCTCCAGCGGCAGGAATCAAGTGGAAAGGGAGCCTTTTGGTGGGCGTTCGAGCCGATAGCGCAAACTGCGGGGAGAACCTCCGACAAATGGAATGGTCTGCCGGAAAACGGTCGGGCTTTGGGAAACGAATGGAATCCTCAGCTGGTCCACGGTCTCGTGGGTGTGATTCCCCGCATCGTGATGCAGTGAAGGTGACTCTGGTTCTTCGTCGAAATCGTGACTGTGTCCGTGTCCACTGTGACTGCCATGGTGGCCATCCGACTGAAACTCCCAGTCGCCCGCTATCTCGGCCACACCGTGAGAGAACGACTCGCCAATCACCGACAGTGACAGGCCCGCCAATGCGAACAGCATGACCAGCGTTGGAAGCAGTTTTCTTTGGTTAATGGCCGAAATCATCGATTTAAATCGTCGAGCTTGTGGTTGGATTTCAACGAAAACAGAGGATACCATCCCCCCATGGGGGATAGGAATTAAACATGGTAAAAGATCACACGCATCGATCTCATCCGAATATCATCAAACGCCTGAAGCGAGCGAACGGCCATCTTGAAAGCGTGATTGGCATGATTGACCAGGGAAAGCCCTGCCTGGAACTGGCCCAGCAGCTTCACGCGGTGGAAAAAGCCATTCAACAAGCCAAGCGCGTGTTGGTACAGGACCATATCGAGCATTGCCTGGACGATGCCATCGGGCCGCTGGAGCCGGAGCAGCAGCGCCGTGTCGATGAGTTTAAGGCCATCGCCCGTTACCTTTGAGTTCGTTCGCTTCGACTCTTCGATCTCATTGTTAATCACACCGAAGAGTCTCTACCGTCACGTGGACCAGGGACCGGCAGCGAGCCTGAATGCGCTCTTTATAGACTGTCGGTGATTTTGGCTGATGCGAGACGATTGAGACAATGGCCGCGTGAATGTTTGGGCCTATCGCCCACACATGCAAATCGCTGACCTTGGCATCGTCGACTTCGACGGCTTGCCTGACAGTTTCCTCCATGTCCTGGTGCTGCTCGTCGAGAAGGATCTTGGAAGTGTCTTTCAACAAGTGCCAGGACCACTTGGTGACCAGAAACGCACCAATAATCCCCATCATCGGGTCCATCCAGTTCCACCCGGCATATTTACCCGCCAGAAGGGCAACAATTGCAAGGACTGACGTCAGCGCATCCGCAAGCACATGCAGGTAGGCGGCCCGGCGGTTGTGGTCATGGTGATGATGGTGGTGACCATGATCGTGCCCGTGACTGTGACCATGCTCATGGCCTGCATCCCCCAGTATCCAAGCTGACACCCCGTTGACCACTAGGCCAATGATGGCCACGAAAATAGCCCCATCGAAAGAAATGGGAACAGGCTGGATAAAACGCCCCACGCTCTCGATGACCATGTAGAGCGCAAAGACAACCAGCAGGATTGCTCCAGTAAAGCCACCCAGCGCATTGACCTTTCCTGTGCCGAAAGAGAAACGGTGGTTGCCCGCGTTTTTCCTGGCATACGCGTAGGCGAAGGCCGCAATGCCCAGAGCCACTGCGTGGGACCCCATGTGTAGGCCATCGGCCAGCAACGCCATTGAGCCATAAACGATTCCGGCCAGGATTTCCCAGACCATCATCGCCAGTGTCAGGCCCACCACAATGAGTGTACGGGTTTCGCCAGAGCGCTTCTGATCCTGACCAAAGACGTGATTATGTTGCCAATGGTCGAGTCGTTCATGGTGCATAACAGTTTTCCCGGCGAGGCTGATGGTTGGTAGACCTGTAGGCAAAATCTCAGTTTTGACCTATCCCCCCTGGGGGGATAGCATGGAATGCTACTGGAGTCAGATTTCTACCACAACCTTTCTGCTGCTTATGCTTTCACTGGTGAAGCCATGCTTGAAATTCTGAGGCACCGAACCTATCGCCATTTGTTCCTGGCACAGGTAGTTGCATTGCTGGGTACCGGGCTGGCGACGGTGGCATTAAGCCTGCTGGCGTTTGACCTGGCCGGAGATCAGGCGGGACAGGTGCTTGGCACCGCCATGGCGATAAAAATGGTCGCCTATGTCTTGATAGCCCCACTGGCATCGGCTCTGGCAGAGAACATACCTCGTCGTGCTCTGCTGGTCTCTCTGGATGTGGTTCGAGCGGCGACGGCGCTGGCTTTGCCTTTCGTGACCGAAGTGTGGGAAGTGTACGTGTTAATTGCTGTCCTTCAGTCGGCGTCGGCGGCCTTTACACCAACCTTTCAGTCTACGATTCCCGAGACTCTCCCAGATGAGGATGACTACACCAAGGCGCTGTCGCTCTCCCGACTGGCATACGATCTGGAAAACCTTATAAGCCCGGCACTCGCGGCGTTGATTCTGCTTGCTACCAGCTGGCAGGCGTTGTTTTCGGGCACGGTGATTGGGTTTATCGCATCAGCCTTGCTTGTAGTGTCCATTGCTTTGCCATCCGCAGCCAAATCAGAGAAACGTCGAGGGGTTTATGACCGAGTGCGGGCCGGGTTCAGCATTTTCATGGCAACTCCTCGCCTCCGTGGGGTGATGGCTCTGAACCTGGTGGTCAGTCTTGCGGGAGCGATGGTGATCGTGAATACGGTTGTGCTGGTGCAGGGACAATTCGGCCTTACCGACCAGCATACGGCCATGGCTCTTGCCGCATTCGGTGGTGGCTCCATGTTGGCAGCATTGGCGTTACCGGCTCTCTTGAAGCGCTGGCAGGACCGGCGAGTTATGCTCACGGGAGGCGGAATTCTTGTTTTTGGGTTGGTTCTCGCTCTGCCGGTCGGCTCTCTGGAATGGCTGCTGCCCGTTTGGGCTTGGTTAGGCGTTGGTTTTTCGACCGTTCAAACCCCTATCGGCAGGGTCCTAACGCGGTCATCGCATACTCATGACAGACCAGCTCTGTTCGCTGCCCAGTTCTCGTTATCTCATGCCGGATGGCTGTTCGCCTATCCCTTAGCCGGCTGGCTGGGATCTACTGCGGGGATGACCATTACTCTGTTGGTACTGCTGGGACTTGCTCTTGGAGGGCTAATTCTTGCGTTGAAGGTATGGCCCTCTGTTGATCCGTTAGAGTGCTCTCACAATCACGACGACCTGCCAGGCGACCATCCTCATGTTGCAAGCGCCTCCAACTCGGGAGTTCACCGTCACCACTACGTCATTGATAGCCTGCATCCCAAATGGCCGGATTGAGATTGCATGGGATGCTGCGAATGTTCGCTTTTGTTTAGAAGCGGGAGAAAAAGATTCTGGCCAAAATCTGCGTAGCGCTACTCACCCAATTTCCCCCTAAAAACTCTAACGTTTTTACTTTCCAAGATTGCCGAGAGCCGGCGATTTTCGAGTTCAAGAGTCGCGTTTTTCGAAGCAAGTTCGTTGCGCTGCTCAGTCAAATCTACGATTTTTTCCCGTAGCTGACGGTTCTTGGCTCGCTCTTCCTTGAGTTTCTCGTGTTTCTCATCACGCTGTCTCTGGATCGCCTTGTTGGCATTGCCCCGGATGCGCTCCATCAAGTCTGGGTAGTCTTTGTGGATCAGGGCTCGACTTACTCCGGCCTCTTCGGCAACAGCGGCCACCGAGACTTTCCTGCCCTTCTCAACGACCTTGGGCTGGCCTTTTTCCAATCGAACAATCGCCAGGCGAATACGCTTGTGAGTTTCTGACTCAGATGGCTTCAACATCGGCCATTTGCTCCTTGAGTCGGTTGATGTCTACGCCGAGATCGGCCAGCACCTTCTCGCAGCGTGCCATGGTGCGTTCGACGGTCTTTGATCCCGAGTCGTCCAGATCATCGATCTGGCAAAGCTCAATCTGTTGCATGTAAAGTCCTTCCCAGAACGGCTTTTGGCTATCGTCAATACAACCGTGCTCGCAATCCTCGCATTGGCCGCCTGCACAGTCCACGCCGGTATCATTGGTACACCAGGCAATGCCGGTGGACCGCAGGTAAACCAGTTCGCTGATGGCCTCAATCATCTCTTTTCGATCTTTGTAGGTACGCACTTCTTCCGAGCGGTTTCGCATTTGGCGAATATGACCGGCCATACCACCTGAAAGCGGCGTATCAGGCTCCAACCAGTGACCGACAATCGCCTGACGCTTGCCGTCAAAAGCGGCGTAAATTTCGTCATAGAGCTCCTGATCCTGCGTCTCGTTCATTGCATACAGGATGGTCATATCCAGGCTCCAGTGCTTGAAGTGATCCCTCAGATAGCGCAGATCGCCCAGCTTGTGGTGGACAACATAGTTGGCGAAGGTGCGCCGGAATTGGTGAGATGCGAGCATCCAGTCCACACCGAGGTTCTTTGCGAACTTTCTGATCCTTTTATAAAGGGCATTGCCACTGAGAAGGAAAACACCATTTCCCTTGTTCTTTTGTTTCGTCAGTCCGATACAGTTAGAACACTGTTCAAGACGCGTAACGTTCTTAAAATCTCTGACTGCTTTAGCCTTTTTCAACTCCCGCTCAAGGGCAATCTGCAAGGGCGCGGACAGCTGCTCCAGTATCTTTACCGCCTGAATGGCGATTTCAGGACACAGCCAAGAGGCCGTGCCCTCGTGGGTTTTATCGGAGCGTGAGCCAAGGAAATAGAAGCGCTCACCATCCCTAACTTCGCTGTACCATTCGCCTCGACGGATATTGCCGAGTTCATGGGCTCGTATGCCGGTCGTGGCCAGAATAATGACAAAGCATCCGTCTCTTAGGTCGCGCAGCTTCGTGTTCAGTGCATGTGGCCCCTGATCCCAACCTCGGGTTTTCAAAAACTCGACCCGCTCCTCCCATTGATCGTTATGGTTTTTAGAACAGGGTTGGAAGTCAGCCAGGGCATCCCGATGCTTCAACAAGTCGTCGGCTCGATTGAGCAGAAATTCGGCGTGCTGGAACAGTTGCCGAAGAATGTCATCAGGAATGATGTCAGTCTTGGCCTTGTTTGATCTCTTATGTCCGGACAGCGCGATAGCCGAGCTTTCGGGCCAAGGGTGATCAAAACCGCAGGGCGTATCTCGCAGGAATTGCCAGCAGCGCTCAATAGCCGATAACTTATTCCACTTCGTCTGGCTGGCTAGTAGCTTCCCTGGCTTATTTGGCGTGGTCAGGAGGTGGACGTATTGCACGTAGCGGGCAGCCACCAAAGGCGTGACCCGCGCCTGACTGCTAATGCCCTGATCGTGTAACCAGTTCAGCCAACACACCAAGCCGTCGAAAGTTTGTCTGGTCGAGGCATTACCCAACGAATCCTCAACCCACATCTTGCGTGCCAGCACGATTTTCGCTTCGGATCGCAGTTGCTCGCAGGCGATACGAGTAAAATCCAGTTTCCGTAGAGTGTCCGGTGCGTGGTCTGGGCTCTTAGATTTGGGCAACCACCACACCGAGTCATCGTAGCGAGAGAGCACGTACAGCACCTTGTCGGCTCGATCCGTGGTGATGATGCCGTTGATTCCCTCACCATGGGGCAAAGTTCGAAGCAGACGTTCACGGTCGGCCAGCACCTCTGCGCCGGTAGTCTCGATCATATCGCCATCCTCGCCATGCTCAGGTCCCGCCAGAACGGGTGCGGCTGGTGTTTGGCCCTCTCCCGCTGCTTGTTCACGAGCCCTGCATCAAAGCGGGGCGCAATCTCTTCGTCGATCAGTCGAACGACTTGCTTTAGATATTTCGTCCAGCGCTTGCCTCCGAATGTGTCGTAATTGCGCAGAGCCGCCCAGTAAAAGCTGAACAGCCGATAAAGGTCATCGCCAGTCACCACGAAGCTCTTGCATCGGAAGCAGCCCAAGTAGTCCTGACAGGGCTCGCCGTCTTTCGGGGCGCGGTGCCCTCGGCGAACATTCTGACAGGACGCGACGGGGGTTCGATCGCTGGCAATGATCGTCGGCGTGCTGAGCAATTCTTCCACTCGGGCCTCGCCTAAGAAACGCATGTTGGTTTCCGCTTCTGGTGGTGCTTCCCAGTAGTGGGCATTGCCAGTTTCCACGGCATGTCGCCCTGTTCTGGCCGTCATCAGAGGGTCTTGGCCCGACATTTCCCAAACGCGGTTCAGCAGCGTCTGACGCAGCCGGCTGACATTCAACGTGAGCGGCTTGCCATCGTCCGTTTGAAGCTGGTGCTGGTCAACGAATGCGTTGATGTTGTAGTTCAATAGTGAGCTCGTAAGTCGGCATGGTTTGTCCACGTATTTGCCACGAGTTCCCTTGTAAACCAGCAGCCGATTTGGGTCGTCAAACTGGGCGCGTGTCGTGGCGTTCCTCGTAACGATCAGATCAATGGCATCAGCGGCATAAAGGTGGACACTGGCCATCTCAGACACTTCCTCAGACTTTCTGAGGGAAACCACGTGCGTGGCGTTACCGCGACGTTTAAAGCTCACCAGGAGCCGCAGGTTGGATTTGAGAGGGTGAGGCTGCACGCAGTCTATGGTCAGTTCCAGAATGGGCGTCGGGTTCATTCCGGTAGACAGCGCGACGGACAAGACGCAGACGGTCAAATCATAGCCAGTCAGCGGCTCCGAGTGGGCCACAATTCGTTCCATCTCAACGCGGAGCGCTTTGATCAAAAACCGCTTCTCGTTCTTGCTCAGCGCCTTCTGACCTTTCACTCGCTTGTTGGAATTCGGAAACGGATTGGCAGGCCAGACGGTCTTCATATCCGCCTCTAGCCAGAACCCGAACCGATGACAGGCCCTGAGTAGCGATTTGGTGGCGCTGAAGCAGCTCTTTTGCCCAGTGTATTCAAGCGGCCCGTTTCTCAGGTATTGAATAAATCGCTTGATCGTCTCGGCGTTGAGATCCGCCATGGTCAGCCGTTCACCGCTAGCGGCATGGAATAACGACAGAAAGGGCGCAAAGTAACGAAAGCCGCTGCTCCAGTAACCCGTAATCGTGGACACACTGAGGGATTTGCCCTTCGTCTTGACGCTCTCGGCAACCAGCTTTTCGAGGGTGCGCTGACACGTAGCGGTAATTTCGTCAAAGCCCTGACCGTAAAACGGCCCGAAGTCGGCGTTTCTGATGCTTCTTGTGTTTTCGGGGAAGGCGACCAACGTATTCTCTGACTCTGAGGATCGCGGCGCATCGCTGGAGTCGGTCGTTTCTTTGTTCGCCGTCTCGCCAGCCTCCTGAACCTTAAAATCACCCTCTAACGTGAAATCCTTCTTCATACGCAGGCTGCCTCCTTTGCCGTCTCCTCAATTTCCTCCTGATAACTGGTGCGCAGGTCGTCTTCGATGTCGTCGAGAAAATGCAGGTATTTTTCCGTGGTCATGATGCTGCTGTGGCCGAGGCGATCTCGGACATAGATCAAAGGATTGAAAGTCGTGCTCTTTCGGGACATCAACGATTTCAGGGTATGCGTCGCGTAGGTATGACGCAGGATGTGGGGATGGCAAGCGAACGACAGCTTCAATCGGTTCAGTTGATTGTTGAGCGAGGTTCGAATGCTCCAGGGGTTGCCCTTGGCGGTTACAAAGAGGGTTTGTGGGTCTGTCCCGTGTTTTCGGATCGTTTCGTTACGCTCGTGGATCACGTAATTCCAGAGATCCGCCATCAATGATATCGGCACATGGATCGTCCGCGGTTTGTCTCCCTTGGTGCTCATATCTTGGGGATCAAGCTCAACCACCACATGACTTCGAGCCGAGATCGACTGGGGTGCAGATATGTAGTGAGCTGGAATTGTCAGCAGCTCTTCTTTCCGCAAACCCGTCAGCAACGCCAACCTAACGATCAATCGGAGAGTTTTGTTCTTGGTGGTTTTCAGCAGCTCATCGACCTGCTCTTTGTTGAGGACTTTGATCTTGGTTGGCGTGGTTTTCAGCAGCACATCAGGCTTTACAGCATACCCCCCGGACGTGTCTGTGTGTGCCAGAAAACCCTTTGTCTGCCGGACTCTCACCGTTTCAAGGTCATACGGCAATGTGCTTACCCAACCTTGTTTGAGGGCAAACTGATAAAACTTGATCACGAGGTGAAGTCGTCGGTTTACCGTGGAGGCGCTGAGGTTAAATCGATCAAAGGAAACGTCGCGATACAGGGCTAACAGGGTTTCGTGGTTTCGGTGATCAAGCTCTCTCCAATCAAACCCATTGGCTTCAATGAACTCGAAATAATCACACAGATCCCTTCCAAACGTTTCCCAGCTACGTCGGCTTTGCACACTTCCACGTTTCAAGCAGTGATGGACGAGAAATTCCATTCCTTCGACAAACACATCATGATTGGCTTTGAGAAGAATCGGGAACCCTTCATAGGAATGCCCCCTGATTTCAAACTCTGGTGTGGCAAGAAGGAACTCCACCCTCGGATCTCCAATACTGTATTTTTGTTCAGTATAAAGGAGTGATTTAAGACTGCAATAGGAGAGTTACATTATATGTGGTACAAAACATGGTCTATCTTTCCTGCTGTCACGCCAGTGTCGCGCCACCGGCGATGAGTAAATGAATGGATGAGCAAAAAGTGGTCGCAGTATAGCATTGTGGCCACCGTTAAGGAGACACCCCTGAAAACCGACAAACAGCCCAAAACACCGGAATTCTTCGTGCCTGACCTGTGCCGGGTCCGGGCCGTGTTCCTGATGCTGGTGACCAGCGAGTTACTGGTGCTGGTGTTGGCCGTGGTGCAGGCCCCCCAGGGCTGGATCGACTGGAGCTATTTCGGCCTGCTGTCGCTGTTTGTGCAATGGGCCACCCTCACCAGTGCCGCCTTCATCTGCCTGCTGCGGCCCAGGCTGGCAAACACCGGCATTGCCCGCGCCACCACCGTCATCGTGCTCATCGTGGTGCTGGACGTACTGGCCTTCAGCCTGTTTGCCGACCGGGTGCTGCACCCGAGCCCCGGCGGCGTTGACTGGCAAACCATCGCCAAGAAACTGCTGTTGGCGGCACTGATCACCCTGATGGTGCTGCGCTACTTTTACCTGCAGCACCAGTGGCAACAACAACGGGAAGCGCAGATGCAGGCCCAACTGGCCTCCCTGCAGGCGCGCATTCGCCCGCATTTTCTGTTCAACAGCATGAACACCATCGCCAGCCTGATCGCCAGTGACCCGGTCAAAGCCGAAGACGCGGTGCTGGATCTGTCCGAACTGTTCCGCGCCAACCTGCGCACCGACCAGCAACTGGTTCCCCTGGCCCGGGAACTGGAACTGTGCCGGCGCTACCTGGGCATCGAAACCCTGCGCCTGGGCGAGCGGCTGCAAACCGAGTGGCATATTGCCGAAGGCCTGGAACAACAGGCCATCCCGCCCCTGACCCTTCAACCCTTGCTGGAAAACGCCGTGCATCACGGTATCCAGAGCCGGGCGGAGGGTGGCACCATCCGTGTTGAGGCCTATGAAAAAGGACCCTACGCCTATCTGTTGATCCAGAACCCGGAACCGGACACCAATGGACCCAGGCACAACGGCAACCAGGTGGGGCTCGCCAACACCCGGGCCCGGCTGACAGCCGTATTCGGCGAACAGGCGGTGCTGAAACAGAGCCGGCATAATGGCATCCACACCGTCACCCTGAGATTACCCCGGCAAACGGCCAGAATGGAGCATTAACCGCATGGACAAAGCCCCGAAAAAGGTATTCATAGCCGACGACGAACCCCTCGCCCGGGAACGACTGAAACGACTGATCGACCAACTGCCAGACCACCAGACCTGCGGAGAGGCAGCCAACGGTGAAGATACCCTGAGCGGCGTGGCCTTTCACCTGCCGGACATCGTCCTGCTCGACATCCACATGCCCGGCCTGGACGGCATGGCCACTGCCCGCCAGCTTTCCGAACTGGCCAACCCGCCAGCCCTGGTATTCTGCACCGCCCACGACCAACACGCGCTGGAAGCCTTCGGGGTTAACGCCACCGCCTACCTGCTCAAACCCGTACGCAAAGAAGCCCTGGCTCAGGCCCTGACGCAAGCCGGCAAAACCAACCGCCTGCAACGCCAGGCCCTGAACAGCCAGCCACCCAACGAACGCGAACAAATCACCGTGCGCAGCCAACGCGGCACCGAACTGATCGACCTGGCCGACATCTACTACTGCCAGGCCGACCAGAAATACGTCACCCTCGTGCACCGCCACGGCGAAACCCTGTGCGACTACAGCCTGAAAGAACTGGAACAGGCCTACCCGGCCCATTTTTTCCGCATACACCGCCACACCCTGGCGGGGGTGGCCTTCATCCAGGCACTCAAACGCGACAGCAAGGGCCGTGCGGTCCTGACCCTGAAAGAAACCGACGCCCGGTTACCGGTCAGCCGACGGCACGCCACTCACGTTCGCCAGTGGCTGGAGCAGCGATAAGCAAATTCAGCAACCCGATTCCAGCTCATTTGATATGATGCGTAACAACATGAACCGTCTCGGATTTACCGGCAATATCCGGGCCAGCCTGGCGAACAACATTACTGCAACAACCTGGACTATCTGAATGGCTATCAAGAAATCAGAACTGTACTCGTCTCTTTGGGCGTCTTGTGATGCCCTGCGTGGCGGCATGGACGCCTCGCAGTACAAGGACTATGTCCTGTTTATGCTGTTCATCAAATACATCACCGACAAGTATGCGGATTCGGATGCCTTCGCCCCGCCGGTCAGCATCCCGGCTGGTGCCAGCTTCAACGATATGGTCAAGCTCAAGGGTAGGACGGATATCGGTGACAAGATCAACACTCAGATCATTCAGCCGTTGATCGACGCCAACGACCGCCTGTCACGTAGCGACTTCCCGGATTTCAACGATCCCAACAAGCTGGGCGAAGGCAAGGCGATGGTAGATCGCCTGACCGCTCTCATCGGCATCTTTCAGAAGCCCGAGCTTAATTTTGCCAAAAACCGTGCCGAGCATGACGATATCCTGGGCGATGCCTACGAATACCTGATGCGCCACTTCGCCAGCGAGAGCGGCAAGAGCAAGGGCCAGTTTTATACTCCCTCCGAAGTGAGCCGCATTCTGGCGCAAGTGCTGGGAATCGGGCCGCACAACACCACCGCCCGCACCGTGGCCTACGACCCGGCGTGCGGCTCCGGCTCCCTACTGTTGAAGGTAGCTGCCGAGGCCGGCAAGCACATCACCCTCGAAGGACAGGAAAAAGACGTCAGCACCGCCGGCCTGGCGCGTATGAACATGATCCTGCACGACTTCCCGACCGCCGATATCGTGCAGGGCAACACCCTGGCCAACCCAAAGTTCAGAAATGGCGACCAGTTGCGTACCTATGATTATGTGGTTGCCAATCCGCCATTTTCGGATAAGGCCTGGAGTAGCGGTGTCGCTGTGGACGACGACCCCTACCAGCGTTTCACCTGGGGCGCGCCACCGGCCAAGCAAGGGGATTACGCTTACCTGCTGCACGTGATCCGTTCTATGAACAGCACTGGCAAGGCAGCCGTTATTTTGCCTCATGGTGTGCTCTTCCGTGGTAATGCCGAGGCCGTAATCCGCAAACAGCTGGTGCGTTCGGGCTACCTGAAAGGCATTATCGGCTTACCCGCCAACCTGTTTTACGGCACCGGAATCCCCGCCTGTATCCTGGTACTGGACAAGGAAAATGCCCAGGCCCGCAAAGGCATCTTCATGATCGATGCATCCAAGGGCTTCATCAAAGATGGCAATAAGAATCGGCTGCGCGAGCAGGATATCCACCGCATTGTAGACACCTTCAACAAGCTCAACAGTGTGACCGGCTATGCGCGCATGGTGCCCTTTGACGAGATCACCGATGCCAAGAACGATTACAACCTCAACCTGCCGCGCTACATCGACACCAGCGCACCGGAAGACGTGCACGATATTCACGCCCACCTGAACGGTGGTATTCCGGTGCGCGATATCGACGGTGATGCCAATGCCTTGCCGCCCATTCCGGGCCTGTCGGCCTACTGGCAGGCGCTGCCGGGGTTGCGTCAAGCGCTGTTCACCGCCAACGCCCATCCAGGCTATGCCGATCTGGCGGTAGAGTCCGGTGCACTCAAAACCACCATTTTGCAGCACCCCGAGTTTGCCGATTTCCGCAACACCATTGATGACCTGTTTGCCCAGTGGCGCACGCGGAACACCCCGGTGTTCAAAGGCTTTGATATCGACGACAACCCCAAGGCGCTGATTGCTCAGGTGGGTGAAGATCTGCTGGAAACCTTCCGCCAAGCGCCTCTGCTCAACCCCTACGACATCTACCAGCACCTGATGGATTACTGGGCCGACACCCTGCAGGACGACGCCTACGAGATCACCGCCGATGGCTGGGTAGCCGAACCCACGCGCATTGTTGAAGAGATCACCAGCGGCAAGAAAAAGGGCCAGACCAAAGACAAGGGCTGGGCCTGCGACCTGATCCCCAAACCCTACATTGTGGCGCGTTACTTTGCCGACGAGCAGGCCGAGCTGGATGCCCTGCAGGCCGAGCTGGACAGCACCGGCAGCCGACTGACCGAGCTAGAAGAGGAACACGGCGGGGAGGACGGCGCCTTTGCCGAACTGGACAAGATCAACAAGGGCGAAGTTGCCAAACGCCTGAAAGAGATCAAAGGTGACCCCGATTGCGCGGAGGAAGCCAGGGTGCTCAAGCAATGGAGCGCCTTCGAAAAGCAGCAGGGCGACCTGAAAAGGCAGATCAAGGAAGCGGATGCCGCGCTGGATCAGCTTGCCTACGACCAGTACGCCAAACTCAGTGTGGACGAGATCAAAACCCTGGTGGTGGATGACAAGTGGCTCGCCGCACTGGAAGCTGCGCTGCGGAACGAGCTGGAGCGCGTATCCCAGACCCTCACCGGCCGCGTGCGCCAGCTGGCTGACCGCTATGCCACCCCGCTGCCGGAGTTGACCCAGCGGGTAGACGCCCTGTCAGCCAAAGTGGATGAACATCTGAAAAAGATGGGAGCACGCCGGGCATGAACAAGGACGTGATGGGCGTGCAGGAGGTGTCGCCGGGGTATGAGTTTGTGGCCGAGAATCCGGCGGTGCCGGTGGGGTATAAGCAGACTGAGGTTGGCGCAATTCCTGAGGATTGGGAGGTTGCTCCTCTTGGCGATTGTTTAGTTACTCGGCCAGGTTACGGCATAAACGCAGCAGCAGCGCCGTACTCTGACAAGCTACCAACTTACATTCGAATAACTGATATATCAGAAGAAGGTCGATTCAAACCATCCCCTGCAGTATCCGTTCGATCTGAATTAGCAAAACATTATTATCTTTCAGCTAATGACATTGTCTTTGCTCGCACAGGTGCAAGTGTCGGTAAGTCCTATCTATATAGAACTGATGATGGGCCACTGGTATACGCTGGCTTCTTGATTCGAGTCACACCCGACCAACTGAAGCTTAATTCCGACTTTTTGGCAGCTTATGTAACAACAGGGCACTACTGGCAGTGGGTGCGGCTAATGTCAATGCGCAGTGGCCAACCGGGAATCAATGGCGCTGAATATTCCCGGCTGCCTGTTCCTTTGCCTTCATTAGATGAACAACGTGCCATCGCCACCGCCCTGAGCGATGTGGATGCCCTGCTGGAAGAACTGGACCGGCTGATCGCCAAAAAGCGCGACATCAAACAGGCTGCCATGCAGCAGCTCCTGTCCGGCGAAACCCGCCTGCCGGGGTTTGAGGGGGAGTGGGAGCAGGTTGAACTGGGTGAAGTTACTGAGCGCTGCACCAGCGGAGCAACCCCTTATAGAGGACGGCCGGATTTTTATAAAGGCAACATCAGATGGATCTCTAGCGGTGAGCTCAATTATGGCGTCATAAATGACACTGATGAGCACATCTCTCTTGAAGCAGTACGTAGTGCGAACTTAACTATCCATCCGGCGGGTACTTTTTTGATGGCGATCACGGGCCTTGAAGCGGCAGGGACAAGAGGCACTTGTGGCATCGTAGGTAAGCCTTCAGCTACGAACCAATCCTGTATGGCGATTTATCCTACGAAAAAGCTCGACACAATGTACCTCTTCCATTACTACGTTTTTCGTGGTGATGCGCTTGCTTTTAAATATTGCCAAGGTACAAAGCAGCAAAGCTATACTGCAGGCCTAGTAAGAAAACTGCCCATCTCCCTTCCTCCAAGCGTTGAAGAACAAAGAGCAATTGCTGCTAACCTCTCCGACATAGACGCCGAGATCCAGGCCCTGGAACAACGCCGCAGCAAAACCGCCGAGCTGAAACAGGGCATGATGCAGGAGCTGCTGACCGGGAGGACGCGTCTGGTATGAGCAACTCCCCCATCTCCAACCCGATGCTGCTGGAAGAGTTACGCCGGTTAATCGATTCGGCCCGCCAACGGGCAGCGGTGGCCGTGAATGCCGAGCTGACCTTGCTCTACTGGCAGGTGGGTAAACGGATCAATACCGAGATCCTGCAGGAACAGCGCGCCGGGTATGGTGAAAGCGTGATGGCAAGGCTGGCCACCGAATTAACCCGCGCCTACGGCCGGGGCTGGTCCAAACGTAATCTGGCCAATATGTGCCTGTTTGCCCAGTCCTACCCGGACTTCGAGATTGTGCAGACACTGTCTGCACAATTGAGCTGGAGCCATTTCGTGCTACTGATTGGCCAGAAGGATGATCTTCAGCGGGAGTTCTACACCGAGCTGTGCCGTCTTGAAAACTGGTCCGTGCGCCAGCTGCAGGATCGAATGCAGTCCATGCTGTACGAGCGCACGGCCATCTCTCGCAAGCCGGATGAGACCATCCAGCAGGAACTCAGCACTCTGCGCCGTCGGGGCGAGCCATCACCGCAATTGTTACTAAAAGATCCCTACCTGCTGGACTTCCTTGGCCTGAATGACCGCTATCTGGAACGGGATCTGGAAGACGCCATTCTGCGCGATATCGAGCAGTTCCTGTTGGAGTTGGGTGCCGGCTTCACCTTTGTGGCGCGCCAGAAGCGTATCCAGATCGACAACGAAGACTTCTACATCGACCTGCTGTTCTACAATCGCAAGCTGAAGCGCCTGGTCGCCATTGATTTGAAGCTCGGCCGCTTCAAGGCCGAATTCAAGGGCCAGATGGAGCTCTACCTGCGCTGGCTGACACGGCATGAACTGGAGTCCGGTGAGCAGCCGCCACTGGGCATTATTCTGTGCGCCGGCAAGCAGCAGGAACAGATAGAGCTATTGGAGCTGGACAAGAGTGGCATCCACGTCGCCGAATACCTGACGGTACTGCCGCCCCGCGAAACCCTGCAGGCCAAACTGCACGAATCCATTGTCAATGCGCGCTCACGGCTGAGCGACGAACAAGACTGATAACCCCATCCCGGGAGAGGATCCATGACTTACGCTGTACCCCGCCCTGAACGAAAAACACAGACCCGGGTAGTCGAGCTGTTCACCACACCAATTAAAGAGGGCGGCCTGGGTTACGAATACCTTGGCGAGTGGAGCAAGCGAGAGCAAAATCGTTGCATAGAACCGGAGCTTCTCGGCGCCAATCTTCTCCGTCGAGGTTATTCCGATCAGCATATCGCGGCAGCGCTGATGCAACTGCAAACCGCAGCTGAAGTAGGCAGCGATGCTCTGTATCAGGCCAATATGCGGGTGTATAACCTGCTTCGGTATCCGGTCAAGGTACAGCTGTCACCGGGCAGCCCCCATGAGGATGTGCATCTGATCGATTGGCGAAACCCGGAAAACAACGATTTTGCTCTGGCCGAGGAGGTCACACTCAAAGGCGGCCATGAGCGCCGGCCTGATCTGGTGGTTTATCTGAACGGCATCGCCATCGCCATCATTGAACTCAAGCGCAGTTCGGTGGAAGTTGGTGACGGCATTCGCCAGTTGATCAGCAATCAGGAAAAAATCTTCAACCAGGATTTCTTCGCCACCTCCCAACTGCTAATGGCCGGCAACGACTCCCAGGGCCTGAGGTACGGCACAACCGGCACGCCAGAACAATTCTACGTGCAGTGGAAAGATGAAAACGGCACCAACGAGCATACTCCCGGCACCCTATTGGATCAGCCCCTCGCGCAAATCTGCGAAAAAGGGCGACTGCTGGATCTGATCTACAACTTTATCATCTTTGATGCCGGGCAAAAGAAAGTCCCGCGCCAGCACCAATTTTTCGGAATCAAGGCAGCGCAAACACGCATCGCCGAGCGTGAAGGCGGTGTGATCTGGCACACCCAAGGTAGTGGAAAGAGCATACTAATGGTTCTGCTGGCCAAGTGGCTGCTGGAAAATGACCCGGATGCTCGCATTTTGGTAGTCACCGACAGAGATGAACTGGACCAACAGATCGAAGGTGTCATGCGCAATGCAGGTGTTGTCGGGGAAGACGACCCCAAGCCGCGTATGGGATCAAGGGCACAACTGGCCAGCAATCTGGGTGCTACCACGCCTCGCCTACTGTGCGCGCTGGTACACAAGTTTGACCCCAGCGACCTGGATGGCCAACCGCCACCGATTCATGGACGCTTCTATGTGTTCGTTGATGAATGTCACCGAACCCAGGGCGGCCGCATGAACAAGCAGATGAAGCGCTGGCTGGAAGACGCCATCTTTATCGGCTTCACCGGGACCCCCCTGCTACGCAAGGACAAACAGACTACCCGTGAGGTGTTTGGTCGCTACATCCATACCTACAAGTTTCCGCAGGCTGTGGCGGATGGCGTAGTGCTGGATCTCAAATACGAAGCCCGGGATGTACCCCAACGGCTGATTTCCCAGAAATCGATTGATAACTGGTTCGAACAGAAAACCAAAAACCTGAACAATTATCAGAAAGCGGCACTACGTAAACGCTGGGCCAAGCTGGAAGAGCTGATGAGTGCCAAGGAGCGCAAAGAACGGATCATCGCCAATATCATCGAAGACTTCAGTCTAAAGCCGCGCCTGAACAATAACCGAGGCACCGCCATGCTGGTAGCGGCATCCATCTACGATGCCTGCCATTATTTCCGCCTGCTTCAGAGCACAACCTTCGGCAAGTATTGCGGCATCATCACCTCCTTCGAGCCCAATCATAACGCCATTTCCCGCGAGCCAGCTGACAGCGATGAGCGCTATAAGTTTGATACCTACACCAAGCATGTCCTGACGGATTACCCGACAACCCAAAAATACGAAGAGGAAATGAAACGCCGCTTCAAGGAGGAGCCGGCCAACCTCAAGTTACTGATTGTGGTAAGCAAGCTGCTGACCGGATTTGACGCGCCCTCTTGCACCTATATTTATCTGGACAATGAGCTACGTGACCACAACCTGTTCCAGGCTATTTGCCGCACCAACCGCCTCGACGGGGAAGACAAGGAATATGGCCATATCGTGGATTACGTGCACCTGTTTGGTGATGTGCAACACGCTATTTCGGTTTACAGCTCGGAGGAGTTGGATCTGGATAACGGTTCTGCGACGGATAATAACGTTGAATTGAAAGATTGGCTGAAGGAGAGTTGCCGAAAACTGGAGGAAGCTCGAGAGGCCTTGATGTACCTTTGTGAGCCAGTCCTCGCACCGCGTGAAATCGAGGACTATATCCATACCTTCTGCGGCGACATCAACGATCCCGAAGCGCTGGAAGAAACAGAGGCCTTGCGTATTACCTTTTACAAGGCTACCGCCGCTTTCATTCGCGCATTCTCGGACGTATCTCAACATTTGGAAGAAGCTGGCTATCCAACCAATGAGATCGAGAAACTGAACCGGGAAACCGCTTTCTTTGCAGAAGTTCGAGACGCCGTCAAACACTATTCCGGCGAAGAACTGGATATCAAGCCGTTTGAGGCGGATATGCGCCACCTGATCAACACCTACATTCAGGCAGACCAGCCCACGGACCTGGGCGCGGTGGACAATTACTCACTGGTTGAGCTGATCATCGAAACAGGAGTACACGACGCCATTGCCACAAAACTGAACGCAAAGGGCAAGCTGTCGAAAAACGCAGTCGCCGAGGGAATCGTGAACAATGTGCGCAAGACGATTATCCGTGATCAACTCACAGACCCCCGCTTCTACGAGAAAATCTCAAAATTATTGGATGACCTGATTGTGGACTGGCGCAAGCAGACCCTGACCTATCAGGAATTCTTGCAGCAGATGGAAGAGCTGGTCAGAAATATGGCCAACGGCAAGGGCCATATCGTTGTGCCCGATGCGCTTGAAGGTCATCGTGAGGCCCAGATCATATTCAACAATCTGCCAGATATTCTCGCGCAGGCATCCCCGACGTGGGAAGTGCAGGATGGTGACGATGGCCAGAAGAGCGACCTGATTGAAATCACGTTGAAGATTGACCACGCTATGCGTGAACAGGTCCCCTCCAACTGGAAAGGTGATAACGCCCGCGAAAATCAGGTACTCAATGCCTTGCACCCGATTATGGGTAAGAGCCGTGAAGCAACACTGGCCTTGTTTGAGCTGATCAAGCAGCAGGAAGGCTACCAATGAACGAGGTAATCGAGCTGGGTGAGGTGCGGATTCAGGTTACCCGCAAGTCGGTGAAAAACGTGCACCTCAGCGTACATCCGCCCGACGGCGAGGTTACCCTGGTTGCGCCTGTCAACACACGACTGGATGTAGCCCGTGCCTATGCAATCAGTAAGTTGCCCTGGATTCGTAACCAACGGGCCAAACTGCAGCAACAGGCACGGGAAGAACCCCGACAATTTGTGACACGAGAAACACTGTACCTGTGGGGTAAAAGATACCTGCTCGAAGTTGAAGAGAAGGATACCCCGCCGGGGGTTACCTGGGACCACACCCGAATTCTACTCACCGTGCGGCCTGGGAGCAGCCACAACAAACGTGCCGAGGTAGTTCATGCCTGGCACAAGTCGCTACTACACAAAGCAGTGCCATCCTTGATCCAAAAATGGGAGCAACGGTTGGGGGTTAAGGTAAACCGCTACTACTTGCAGAAAATGAAGACGAAATGGGGCAGCTGCAACCATAAGGCCGGTAATATCCGCCTGAATACCGAGCTGGTAAAAAAGCCCAAGGAGCTACTCGACTACATAGTGCTACATGAAGTTGCGCATCTGCTCGAGCCAACCCACAACGAACGGTTCATAAACATTTTGGACGAACACTTCTCCGGTTGGCGTACAGCGAGAGATCAACTCAATGAACTACCGTTGGAAACAATTAACCCCGCATAGGGAGCCGACTCCGGACTCTCCCCCAAAGGTAATAGATCCCCACTCACAGCGGGACTTTTTCCAAATCACAAGGTAACCTTGGACCACACATTTCCAAACGACAGCGAGCACCATGTCAACACGAACCCTACGCATCGCAACCCGCAGCAGCGCCCTGGCGCTGTGGCAGGCAGAATTCATCAAATCCGAGCTGGAACGGCTGCACGACAACGTCACCGTTGAGCTGGTTAAAATCAAAACCCAGGGCGACAAAATCCTGGATGTGCCGCTGGCCAAAATCGGCGGCAAGGGCCTGTTCGTGAAAGAGCTGGAAGAAGCCATGCTCGACGGCCGCGCCGACCTGGCCGTGCATTCCATGAAAGACGTGCCCATGGAATTTCCCGAGGGCCTGGGCCTGGTCGCCATCTGCGAGCGCGAAGACCCGACCGACGCCTTTGTCAGCAACCACTACAACAGCATTGACGAACTGCCCGAAGGCGCCGTCGTCGGCACTGCCAGCCTGCGCCGCGAAGCCCAGCTGCGCGCCAACCGCCCGGACCTGGTGGTCAAGGTGCTGCGCGGCAACGTCAACACCCGCCTGGCCAAACTGGACGCCGGCGAATACGACGCCATCGTGCTGGCCAGCTCCGGCCTCAAGCGCCTGGAATTCCACGACCGAATCCGCTATTGCCTGCCCGCCGAAGTATCCCTGCCGGCGGTTGGCCAGGGTGCGCTGGGCATCGAGTGCCGCACAGACGACACCGAACTGCTGAAACTGATCGAGCCCCTGAACCACCAGGACACCGCCGACCGGGTAAAAGCCGAACGCGCCCTGAACCGTCGCCTGGAAGGCGGCTGCCAGGTACCCATTGCCGCCTACGCACTGCTCGAAGACAATGACCTGCTGTGGCTGCGAGGCCTGGTGGGCGCGGTTGATGGCAGCCAGATTTTCCGGGTGGAAGGGCGCGTACCGCGCAAGGAAGGCGAGCGTCTGGGCCGGGAACTGGCCGAAGAACTGCTGGGCATGGGCGCCGACAAAGTACTGGCAGAAATCTATGGCCACACCCCCACCTGAAGCCCCGCTGGAAGTGAACCTGCAAGGACGGCGGATACTTATCTGCCGTCCGGAACCGGAGGCCTCGCGCCTGGCCCGCGTGTTTGAACAGGCCGGCGCCGAGGTTCGCCTGTTGCCCCTGGTGGCCCGGGAACCCCTGCCGGAAACCCCGGAGCAGCGCAGCATTCTGCAGGAGCTGGATAATTTCACCCATGTGATTGCCGTCAGCCCTTACGCAGCCAAACGCCTGCTGGAAGAAGCCGATGCCTGGTGGCCGCAACTGCCGGTGGGCATTCACTGGTACGGAGTGGGTGCCGCCACCGCCGCCGAACTGGGCCGCCACGGCCTGCGTCCACGCCGGCCATCTGAAGGCTGGACCAGCGAAGCCCTGCTGGCATTGCCCTCCCTGCAGAACCTGGAGCACGAACGGGTACTGCTGGCCCGCGGTGAACACGGCCGGGAACTCATCCGGCAAACCCTGGAATCCCGCGGTGCCCGGGTAACCGTGCTGCCACTGTACCGGCGCTTCTGCCCGTACTATCCTTCAGAGACAATCGACGAAGTGTGCAACCGGTTCCGTCCGGAGGTGATTGTTGCGCTTTCCGGCGAAACCCTGAACAATCTGGTGACAACTGACCCCGGTGCCCTGCCGGCCCTGCAACAGGCACTGCTGGTGGCGCCGGCCGAAAGAGTAGCCGAACAGGCCCGCCAGGCCGGTTTCGGTCACATTCTGGTGCCCGATGGCCTGGCCGACCGGGACCTGGTTACCAGTGTGGCTTCACGGCTTGCCCCGCAAGCCGGTCATACCGGACAACAAAGTAAGGATGCCCGTGACTGAAGAACCCAAAAAACTGCCCGCGCCTGTTGCCCCGTCCACACACGGTCCGGCCAGACTATGGCCGGTCTGGCTTGTGACTGGCCTGGCGCTGATTCTCGTGCTGGTGCTGGCGTTCTGGAACTGGCAACAGCGGCAAAGCCACCAGGCGGCCCTGCAAACCCTCGCCGAACTTCGGTCGGATACCAACCAACTGGAAGAACGCTACGGTGACCGGAACAACGAACAGGGCAGCCGTCTGCAGGCACTGGAAGAACGCCTGGCCGAGCAGCGGGAACTGATCGCCACACAACAACGGCAGATCGACCACAACGCCCGGGAACTGCTGGAAGCCGGCAATCGGACCCGCACCGACTGGCTGCTGGCAGAAGCCGAATACCTGCTGCGTATTGGCAATCAGCGCCTGCTGATTGAAAAAGACATCAAAGGCGCCTTGTCGGCCCTGCAGTCCGCCGACGAGGTATTGGCCGAGTCCGACGACGTGGGCGTGTACCCGGTGCGCCAGCAACTGGCCCGGGAAATTCAGTCACTCAAAGGGATCGAAGGCGTGGATCGCACCGGCCTCTACCTGAAACTGGAAGCCGCCATTGCCACCGTGCACGACCTGACCGACCAGGCCCTGATTCACGACCAGGCACCCGCCCTGAAGCTGGCCGAGAGCGACGAGGCTCCGGCCGATGGCAGCAACAGGCTGACCCGGGGCTGGAACCGCTTTGTCGACACCCTCAAGCAAGTGGTGGTGGTCAGGCGCATGGATGAACCGGTAAAGCCCCTTCTGTCCCCGGATCAGAGCGCCTGGGCGCGGCTGAACCTGCAACTGATGCTGGAAGAAGCCGAAATGGCCGTGCTGCGGGGCAACCAGCCCCTGTACGAGCGGGCACTGGAGAAAGCCATCACCACCGTCAACGACTGGTACAACAGCAGCAATCCGGAAATTCGCGGCCTGAGCAGCACCCTCGAAGAGCTGGCCGGCCGCAATGTCGACCCGGAGCTGCCGGACATCAGCAAGTCCCTGGAGCTGCTTAAAGAGCGACTGGCGGGCCGGACTGCCGGTAACGGCACCGAGAACCGGGAAAACGACAACAGCGACGAATCCGGAGGCAATGGCCAATGATTCGCCTGTTGCTGATCATCCTCGTCGCCCTGCTGATTGGAACCGGCCTGTCACTGGGCCTGGCCTATGACCTGGGCTATATCCGGATCAGCCTGGGCAATTACGTGGTGGAGACCAACTTCTGGGTCGGCCTGGGCCTGGTTGTGGTACTGTTCATTGCCAGTCACCTGTTATTCAACGCCCTCCGGCGCCTGCGCCAGGGTGGCACCCTGATGAGCGGCTGGGTGGCCCGCAGCCATCAGCGCCGGGCACGGCGCCGCACCACCGAGGGCCTGCTGGCACTGGCCGAGGGTAACTGGCCCCGGGCCCGGAAACTACTGACCCGCTCGGCCGGTAAAGTGGAAACGCCGCTGATCAACTATCTGGCGGCTGCCCACGCGGCCTTTGAAACCGACGATCACGAAGGTGCCGACGAGCTGCTGCGCAAGGCCTTCGAAAGCACCCCGGGTTCCAGCATGGCCGTCGGGCTCACCCAGGCCCAGCTGCAACTGGCGGGCAACCGCCTGGAACAGGCCCTCGCCACCTTGTTGCGCCTGCGCAAGGAATCACCCCACCACCCGTTTGTTCTGAAGTTGCTGAAAAACACCTACGTCCGCCTGGAAGACTGGGGGGAGCTGGCCAAACTGATCCCGGAACTGCGCAAACGCAGCGTGCTGACCGAAGCGGAGCTGGCCGACCTCGAACGCCAGGCCTGGCACAACCTTCTGGAGAATGCCGCGGAACGTTGCGAGAAACGTCAGGAGGACGATCCGGGAACCTCGCTGGAACCCCTGACCCGGGTGTGGGACGAACTGCCCAAAACCCTGCGCCAGGACGAACAGATTATCCGGGACTACGCCCTGATCCTCGCCCACCTCGGCGATGAAGCCCAGGCAGAGACACTGATCCGGAAAATCCTGCAGAACAACTGGAGTGACGAGCTGGCCAACCTTTATGGCCGGATTGCCGGCAGGGAACCTGGAGAACAACTGCTGCTGGCCGAGCAATGGCTGAAAGACCGGCCCAACAACCCGGAACTGCTCCTGGCACTGGGCCGGCTGAGCCTGCGTAATGAACTATGGGGCAAGGCCCGGGAGTATTTCGAAACCAGCCTGAAGCTGCGTCGCAGCCGCGAGACACTGGCGGAACTCAGCCGCCTGAATGCCCACATGGGCCACGAAGACGCCAGCCTGAAGCTGATGATGCAGGGCCTGGAAGCCGACAACGGCCTGCCGCAACTGCCGATGCCCAAGGCCTGAAAATCTAGTAACGCGGTGCGTACTCCAGCACATCGGAGAAAAACGCCTGTTCTGGCATGCCCTGCTCCAGCAGGGCATCCATCAGGGTATAGACCATGGTGGGCGAACCGCTGGCATGCACCTCGACCTTCTGCCAGTCCACACCGGAAGCCAGCACAGCGCGCACCAACGGCTCGTGATGCCCCTCCCAGTCGTTGTCGGCGTCATCCTTCACCACCGGCGTGAACGTCAGCGGCGGCCATTGCTCGTGCCACTGCTCCGCCAGCGAGCGCAAATACATGTCCTCGTGCTTGCGCACACCCCAGAACAATTTAACCGGCTGATCGAAAGGCTGATCACGCAGGTACTCCACCAGGCTTTTCATCTGGGCAAACCCGGTACCGGCGGCCACCAGCAACAATGGCTTTTGCGGCGGCGCAGTCAGGCAGGCCTTGCCGTGAGGCAATACCACCGGCACATCCTCACCCGACAGCAGGGCATCAATCACCCGGCGGGCAGCACCACCATCCGGGCAGGCCTGGATCTGCAACTCGATCAGCTCGGCGGCCGGGCTGCTGGCAATGGAAAAATAGCAGGGTTCAGCATCCGGCAGATTCACCGACAGATATTGCCCGGCATGGAAGCCAACCTCGTCACGACGGGGCAATTGCAGGGCAACACGATACACATCGTGGTTAATCGGGCTGACGTCCACCACATGGGCCAGCACTTCCCGGGGCTGATAATTTGTTGATGCCATAACGGCAGGTATCTCCAATACGAAAACAGACAAGCTGACGGACCTTCACGGCCGCCACTTGCCTGGCAGAATAAATGGAACCGGTTCTGTCACTCGGGGCGGGTGCCCGGGATTTCAATACCCAGGCTGTCCCAGATCTCGTCGATCCGCTGTTTGACCTCATCGGTCATGCTGATGGCCGTGCCCCATTCCCGGTCGGTCTCACCCGGCCATTTGTTGGTGGCATCCAGGCCCATTTTAGAGCCCAGCCCGGAAACCGGAGAAGCAAAGTCGAGGTAATCGATGGGGGTGTTCTCCACCATGGTGGTATCCCTGGCCGGGTCCATGCGGGTAGTCATGGCCCAGATCACATCTTCCCAGCTGCGCGCGTTCACATCGTCATCCAGTACGATCACGAACTTGGTGTACATGAACTGACGCAGGAACGACCAGACCCCCATCATCACCCGCTTGGCGTGACCGGGGTACTGCTTCTTCATGGTTACTACGGCCAGACGATAGGAACAGCCTTCCGGCGGCAGGTAGAAATCGACAATTTCCGGGAACTGCTTCTGCAGAATGGGGATGAACACTTCATTCAGAGCCACCCCCAGTATGGCCGGCTCATCGGGCGGACGGCCCGTGTAGGTACTGTGGTAGATGGCATCCCTGCGACGGGTGATACGCTCCACGGTAAACACCGGAAATTCGTCCACCTCGTTGTAATAGCCGGTGTGATCACCAAACGGCCCTTCCGGCGCGGTGTCATTCGGATAAATGAACCCTTCGAGCACCATTTCCGCGCTGGCCGGCACCTGCAGATCACTCAGGCCGGCTTTCACCAGTTCGGTACGGCCACCGCGCAACAGGCCGGCGAAGGCGTACTCCGACAGCGTGTCCGGCACTGGCGTAACTGCGCCCAGAATGGTGGCGGGGTCCGCCCCCAGGGCCACGGCCACCGGATAGGGCTGGTCCGGATTGGCCTTGCGGAATTCCTGATAGTCCAGGGCGCCGCCGCGATGGCTCAGCCAGCGCATGATCAGCCGGTTGCGGCCAATCACCTGCTGACGGTAGATGCCCAGATTCTGGCGCTCCTTGCCCGGCCCACGGGTAATCACCAGCGGCCAGGTCACCAGCGGCCCGGCATCGCCCGGCCAGCAGTGCTGCACCGGAATCTGGCCCAGATCCACGTCGTCTTTTTCAATAACAACCTGCTGACAAGGCGCCGAGCGCAGCACCTTCGGGCTCATGCGCATCACCTGCCGGAACATGGGCAGCTTTTCGATGGCATCCCGGAACCCCTTGGGCGGGTCCGGCTCTTTCAGAAACGCCAGCAGCTTGCCAATGTCCCGCAGGGCGGTCACGTCGTCCTGCCCCATACCCAGCGCCACCCGTCTGGGCGTGCCAAACAGGTTGGCAAGTACCGGCATGTCATAGCCTTTGGGATTTTCAAACAGCAACGCAGGCCCACCCGCCCGCAGGGTGCGGTCGCAGATTTCGGTCATCTCCAGGTGGGGATCCACTTCAACGCTGATGCGCTGAAGTTCGCCCAGTTTTTCCAACTGGGCGATGAAGTCTCGCAGGTCGCTGTATTTCATCGGTTATGACATCAATGCCTAGCGGCGCTTCATGGACTGGAAGAATTCCTCGTTGGTCTTGGTGTCCTTGAGCTTGTCCAGCAGGAACTCCAGAGACGCGGTGTCGTCTTCCATCGAATGCAACAGCTTGCGCAGGATCCAGGTGCGCTGCAGGTCCGCCTCGGACATCAGCAGGTCTTCCCGGCGGGTGCCGGAGCTGCGGATGTTGATGGCCGGGTACACCCGTTTCTCGGCAATCTTGCGGTCCAGGTGCACTTCCATGTTACCGGTGCCCTTGAACTCCTCGTAGATTACTTCGTCCATCTTGGAACCGGTGTTCACCAGCGCGGTGGCCAGGATAGTCAGGCTGCCGCCCTCTTCCACGTTACGGGCGGCACCAAAGAAGCGCTTGGGCTTTTCCAGAGCGTGGGCGTCCACACCACCGGTCAACACCTTGCCGGAGGACGGCACCACGGTGTTGTAGGCGCGCGCCAGACGGGTGATGGAATCCAGCAGGATGATCACGTCTTTTTTGTGTTCAACCAGACGCTTGGCCTTCTCTATCACCATCTCGGCCACCTGGACGTGACGGGCCGGCGGCTCGTCGAAGGTGGAGGCGACCACTTCACCGCGCACGGTGCGCTGCATTTCGGTCACTTCTTCCGGGCGCTCGTCAATCAACAGCACCATCAGGTGGCACTCGGGATTATTGCGGGTGATCGACTGGGCAATGCCCTGCATCAGCAATGTCTTACCGGCCTTGGGCGGTGAAACAATCAGGCCGCGCTGGCCCTTGCCAATCGGTGCCACCAAATCCAGAACCCGGGCAGAAAGGTCTTCGGTACTGCCATTGCCCGCTTCCAGCACCAGCCGCTCCTGGGGAAACAGCGGGGTCAGGTTTTCAAACAGGATCTTGTTGCGGGCGTTGTCCGGCTTGTCGAAATTGATTTCGTTGACTTTCAGCAGGGCAAAATAGCGCTCGCCGTCTTTGGGCGGGCGGATCTTGCCGGCTACCGTGTCGCCGGTACGCAGGTTGAAACGGCGGATCTGGCTGGGGGACACGTAGATGTCGTCCGGGCCGGCCAGGTAGGAAGCATCGGCGGAGCGAAGAAAGCCGAAGCCGTCCTGCAGAATCTCCAGTACACCGTCGCCGTAGATGTCTTCGCCGCTTTTGGCATGCTTTTTCAGGATAGTGAAAATCACATCCTGTTTGCGCGAACGGGCGAGGTTATCGAGGCCCATTTCTTGCGCGATATCGAGCAATTCGGGCACAGATTTCTGCTTGAGTTCAGTAAGATTCATAGTTTGTTGGATTTTCAGGAATGGAAGTAAACGTCTGTTGGAATGACAGGGATGCCCCTGAACGCATTGAACTGGTAAAACGCTAAAAACTGAGTGCTGGCCGAGTTGAGCAACCGGTGATGGTGGAAGCCGGAAAGTACGCTAAAGCCAGAGAGTGGGAACAAACGTTCGCCGGGCAGACATGATCATCGACCACCTTACTGGGGCCTGTCAAGGCCTGAGCGCCGAAACCAATAAAAAACCGCCCGCGGGCAAAGCCCGGGGGCGGTTTCAGGCAACCAACCGGATTACAGATTGCTGTCGAGGAAGGCTGCCAGCTGGGATTTGGACAATGCGCCCACTTTGGTGGCATCCACGTTGCCGTTCTTGAACAGCATCAGTGTCGGAATACCGCGGATGTTGAACTTGGGCGGAGTCTGCTCATTTTCGTCAATGTTGAGCTTGCAGATTTTGAGCTTGCCTTCGTATTCATCGGCGATTTCTTCCAGAACCGGTGCAATCATCTTGCAGGGTCCGCACCATTCGGCCCAGTAATCTACCAGTACCGGAACGTCGGATTTCAGCACGTCCTGTTCAAAGGAAGCGTCGGTGACATTAACGATATTTCCGCTCATTACCTTTTCCTGATTCAGGCGCTCCGTGGCCGCCGGGCAGCCCTGCCGGAGTCGCTGTGGACTGAAGCGGGTGGCTGTTCTGATGCACAGCTAACATGACCCACCCGATTTACAACAGACCATTACTTTACGCGATTGCCAATCAATCTGTGAAGTGGCTTGTACGGACTGGCCAAAAGATCCACATCCGTAATGACCGCAGGCTTGTGCTGACAGCCGCAACAGACTTCCCTTATAGTACCGCCAAGTTCACGCCACACAGGATGCCAACCAACGTGACGGCCTCAACGAACGCGGGCAATGCCACTCCGCCAAAAACCCTTGCCGCCATCGACATGGGTTCCAACAGTTTCCACATGGTGGTCGCCCGACTGGTGCACGGAGAAATCCGGACCATCGAGAAAATGGGGGAAAAGGTCCAGCTCGGAGCCGGCCTGGATCAATACAACCGCCTGACCGAAGAATGCCAGCAACGCGCCCTGCTATGCCTGGGCCGCTTCGCCCAGCGCCTGCAGGGCATGCCGGACGAAGCGGTCCAGATTGTCGGCACCAACGCCTTGCGGGTGGCCCGCAACAAACAGGAATTCATTGCCCGGGCCGAGCAGGTACTCGGTTACCCGGTGGAGGTGATCGCCGGCCGGGAAGAGGCCCGCCTGGTTTACCTGGGCGTTTCCCACACCCTTTCCGATGACCGGGGCAAGCGCCTGGTGATCGATATCGGTGGCGGCAGCACCGAATTCATCATCGGGCAGCGTTTCGAACCCGAGGAGATGGAAAGCCTGCACATGGGCTGCGTGTCTTTCCGCAATCGCTACTTTCCCGATGGCAAGATCACCAAACGGCAGATGGACAAGGCGATCACCCATGCCGAACAGGAGCTGCTGAATATCCGTCAGCATTACCGCTCCATTGGCTGGCAGAGCGCCGTGGGCTCGTCCGGTTCCATCAAAGCCATCGCCAACGTGCTGGCAATGCTGAAAATCACCGATGGCACCATCACCCGCGAGGCCATGGAAGAGCTGCGCAAGCGGCTGATCAGTCTGGGCAAGGCCGAGAAGCTGGCGGACCTGGGGGTGCGTACCGAGCGCCAGAGCATTTTCCCCGCCGGTTTTGCCATTCTGCTGGCCGCTTTCCGCTCCCTGGAGATCGACAACATGACGTTTGCCGATGGCGCCCTGCGGGAAGGACTGCTGTATGACATTGTTGGCCGCATCCAGCACGAGGATGTGCGCGAACGCACCATCGCCGCCCTGCAGGAACGCTACCATGTGGACCAGGCCCACGGCGCGGCGGTTGAGGAAACGGCCATTGCCGCCTGGCAACAGATAGCCGACCAGTGGGACCTGCACACCGCCAACGATGAAGACCTGCTGCGCTGGGCATGCCGGCTGCACGAAATCGGCCTGACCATCGCCCACAGCCAGTACCACAAGCACGGCGCCTACCTGCTGCGCTATTCGGATTTGCCCGGTTTCACCCAGCAGTTCCAGAAAGACCTGGCCACCCTGGTGCGTGGTCACCGGCGCAAGTTCTCGCCGGCGGTTTTCCAGGACATCGAACCGGAAGAAAAATCCCGGTTGCGCCATCTGTGCGTGCTGGTGCGCCTGGCGGTACTGCTACAGCACCCCCGCAATTACGAGGCGCCACCGGAGATGGTACTGAACGGCCGCCAGAATCACCTGGTGGTGGAGCTGCCGCAGGATTGGCTGAACGAACGACCGCTGACTCTGGCAGACCTGGAGAACGAACAAGACTACCTGCGGCGGCAGGATTTCACCCTGGAGATCCTTACCCGGTAGCCCTGCGGGCAAGCCCTGGCGGAATCACTCTGCCAGGGCAGCCTCCATCTCCTCCACGGTTTCACTGACTTCCAGCCACTGGCTCTCCGCCGCTTCCAGCTGTCGTTTCAGCTCTGCCTGCTCGCCCAACAGCTCTTTCAACCGTGCCTTCTGCCCCTCCTGATACATCTCAGGCTCCGCCAGACGGTGCTCCACATCCTGCAGGCCCGCCTGCAAACGTTCCATGTCTTTTTCCAGCGCAGCCTGCTGTTTTCGGAACGGACTCAGCTGCTTGCGCAGCTCCGCTTCCCGGCGCTTGCGGGCCTTGCGCTCATCGGCACTCAGAGCGGTAGCCGATGTATTGGCGGGTGCTTGTGCCGCCGGCTCAGGTAATTCCCGTCGGGGTGGCGCCTCTTCGTCTTTGCGGCGCTCGGCGAGCCAGCGCTCGTAGTCTTCCAGATCGCCGTCGTACTCGGCCACGGTGCCATCGCACACCAGCCAGAAATCGTCCACCGTATTGCGCAGCAGGTGCCGATCGTGGGAGACCACCACAATCGCACCGTCAAAATTCTGCAGCGCCATGGTCAGCGCCTGGCGCATTTCCAGGTCCAGGTGGTTGGTGGGCTCATCCAGCAGCAACAGATTCGGCCGTTGCCAGGCGATCACTGCCAGGGCCACCCGCGCCTTTTCGCCCCCGGAGAAGGAGCGGATCGGCGTTAACGCCTCGTCGCCGTGAAAATCAAAGCCGCCCAGGAAGTTGCGCACGCTCTGCTCGGACGCTTTCGGTGCCAGTCGCTGCAGGTGCAGGAAGGGACTGGCATCCAGATCCAGGGCCTCAAGCTGATGCTGGGCAAAATAGCCAATGGCCAGATGCTCACCACAGGTCCGCTCGCCCGACAGCAGGGTTCCGGCCCCTCGCAAGGCATCCATGAACGTGGACTTGCCAGCACCGTTGGGCCCCAGCAAACCAATGCGTGAACCGGGCAACAGTGTCACATTGATATCCCGCAGGATCGGCGTGTGGCCGTGCCCGGCCTCGCCCTGGCGGATCGACAGCAGTGGATTGGAGACTTTTTCGGCCACCGGAAACTCGAAACTGAACGGCGAATCCACGTGGGCCGGGGCAATTTTTTCCATGCGTTCCAGCGCCTTCACCCGGCTCTGGGCCTGCTTGGCCTTGGTGGCTTTCGCCTTGAACCGGTCAATAAAGCGCTGGATTTCGGCAATGCGGGCCTGCTGGCGCTCATAGTTGGCCTGCTGCAATGCCAGTCGCTCACTGCGCTGGGTTTCGAAGGCGGTATAGTTGCCGGTATACAGCTCCAGTTTTCGCTGATCGAAATGCACCAGGTGGGTGGCCACCCGGTCCATGAAATCCCGGTCATGGGAGATAAACAACAGGGTGCCGGGGTAGCGGCGTAACCAGTTCTCCAGCCACAGGCAGGCGTCCAGGTCCAGGTGGTTGGTGGGCTCGTCCAGCAACAGCAGGTCGGACGGGCGCATCAACGCCTGGGCGAGATTAAGCCGAATCCGCCAGCCGCCGGAGAACGCCGACACCGGCCGGTCGGTGTCGCTGTCAGCAAAGCCCAACCCGCGCAACAGGGTCTCTGCGCGGCGCGGTGCCGACCAGGCTTCGTGCACATCCAGCTCGCCATGAATCCGGGCTGCTTCATGGTCATCGCCCCGGGCCTCTGCATCGGCCAGCTCCCGCTCCATTCGACGCAGCTCGAAATCACCATCCAGAACAAAATCCCGGGCCGAGCGACTGGAAGCCTCGAACTCCTGGGCCATGTGGGCAATACGACAGCCACCGGGCAGAGAGACACTGCCCTGCTCCGGCGCCAACTGACCCAACAACAACTGGAAAAGGCTGGATTTACCGGCGCCATTGGCGCCGACAATGGCCACCCGCTGGCCTGGCTGTACGGTGAGATTGACGCCTTCTAGCAACCAGGCGCCACCTCGTTGTAAACTGAGATCGGTTATCGTTAGCATAGATGTCTTTTATCAATAGATTGCCGCCAGGGATGCACCCCGCCATGAGCCACCGGGAACCCGAGCCACTGATCCTGCCGGATGCATTGACAACCGATAATCCGCTGTGGCGTTATGCACTGGCGCGCTGGCAAAACCCGGCCGTTTCCGAAGCCTGTCTGGCCTTGCAGTCCAGGGGCTGGGATGTCACCCGTATACTGTGCGCCGGCTGGCTGGCACAGAACGGGCAGCGCTTCACTGGCGAAGAAAGCGCTAAGGTAACAGAGTGGCGCAGCCGTGTAACCGGTGTTATCCGCAGCGCCCGAAAATCCATTCCCAGGCATGCACAGGCGCTGGGCCACCTGCGCGACACCCTGGCCAGGGCCGAGCTGGAAGCGGAAAAGACCGAGCTTGCACTGGCATGGCACACACTCAACTCCAGTCGAACCGAGAAAGACACCATGCCCGACCAGGCCCAACTCATCCGGCAAAACCTGCAGGCGGCGGCACCCACCCCGGATATGACACCGGACCGGTCACTGCGGACAACACTGGAGCAACTGGCAAACCACCTTGCCACTGACCGGGAGCCGGACCAATGCTGATGAAATGGTTGATCCGCCTGGCATTTCCGGCGCTTGGCCTGTTGTTGTTGCTGATCTTCTTCGGCCTGGGGGACCCGGATGACGTCTCCGAGCCCGTCAGCGAACTGAACACCCACGAAATTCCCGATTTTGAGGGCCTGCTACCCTCGCCGGTGGAAACCGACGGCCCGGAAGTGGTCTTCAAGTGGCAGGACACCGAGGGCAACTGGCATTATGCCGACAAGCCGCCGGCACAGGGCTCCTGGAACACACTGGCCATCGACCGGCACAATACCGGCGCGCCGGACAATCTGCCCAAGGCACCGGAAGAGGATTGGCAGTCTCCTTACAGGGCTCCCTTCTCCCTCGACGAACACCCGGCAGCCAGTGGTTCCTGAACACGACATCAAACGTAAAAACCAAAGGACAGACCCATGAAAAAAACCCTACTGGCGATCGCCATCACCGGCCTGGTAGCCGGCTGCAGTACCGCCCAGGAAGAACCGGCACAGCCAAGCCTGGAAAGCACCACCGAGAAAGTCAGTTACGGCATGGGCCTGGTGATGGGCGAGCGCATGACCAATGACCTTCCCGATCTGCAGATGGACCAGTTCCTGCAGGGCATTCAGCACGGTCATTCCGGTGACGAAGCCCAACAGCGCCTGAACCGCGAAGAAATCCGTGAAGCCCTGATGGCCTACCAGCAGCAGTTGCAGGAAGACCAGCAAAACCAGATGGCGGAACTGGCGGAAAAAAACCGTGAGGCCGGTGAAGCCTTCCTGGCGGAAAACGCCGAGCGCGAAGGCGTGACCGTGACGGAGTCCGGCCTGCAATACGAGGTGATCGAGGAAGGCAACGGCGACAGCCCGGCCGAGACCGATCAGGTGGAAGTGCACTACACCGGCGAACTGATCAATGGCGAAGTGTTTGACAGTTCCCGCGAGCGGGGCGAACCGGTCACTTTCGGCCTGAACCAGGTCATCCCCGGCTGGACCGAAGGCCTGCAACTGATGAGCGAGGGCGCGCGATACAAGCTCTACATCCCGTCTGACCTGGCCTACGGCGCGGGCGGCAACCAGGCGATCGGCCCGAACGAGACCCTGGTGTTTGACGTGGAGCTGCTGGCGGTCAATCCTGACGGCGAATAACCGCTGCGTGCAAACAAAAATGGCCCGGACATTCCGGGCCATTTTTTATCCGTTCACGGCACTTGCCGGGTCAGACCGATTCCAGCTTGCTGGCGTGGGCATTGTGCAGCTGGTCAATCAGCACGTCTTCCATCTCGAAGCGGTTCTCCAGCGCTTCGCCCAGCCTGGACAACTCCCCGAACAGTTGCTCCGTGTCTTCGCCGCTCAAAGCTCCGCCATCCAGACGATCGTTGAAGTTCAAAGCCACCTCGGTGGTTTTCTCGATTTGCGGGTATACGCGGGCAGCCAGTTCAAGGCCCCCATCGTTGAACTCCCGGGCTTCCTGGATCAACTGCTCGTACACTTCAAAGTGGCCGGCCGACACGTAATCCATCAACACTTCGCACAGGCGGACAAACTTGGGCTGTAACGCCTGGACATCCTCCCTGTCGGTTTCGCCGGAGAGGGCGCAATAGTGCACCAGCAGTTCCTGGCGCTCTTTCAGCCAGCGGTCGATCAATTCGCTGACGCCACCCCAACGTTCCCTGGCGTTCTGGCAATTCTCCAACATGACACCCGTCTCCTGTTCATGGCTAGTACCGTGCAAGCATCAAGTTACCCCAAGGCGCGCGGGCCCCGCAACTGTTTCAGCGCAGTAACCAGCTCTTGGGCCGGTACCGGCGGAACATCATCACCAGACCAATCACCACCAGCACGGCAAAGAACAGCGCGGTCCAGCCCGGAATACTCAGGCCCAGAAAACGCCAGACCACCTCGGCACAGTCACCGGTACCCTGCAGCGCGGTTTTCAGCACTTCAAACCAGGGCAGGACATCCAGCATGTAATCCACTGACGGGCCACAGGCCGGCGCCTGATCCGCCGGCAGACTCTGCAGCCAGAGCTGGCGACCGGCCACGCCAAGACCCGCACCGGCCGTCAGCGCCAGCAAAAAACCGTATACCCGGTTACCAAAGCCTGATGGCCTGTGCAAAAACGCCACCAGAGCCACCAAGCCGGCGCCGGCAAAGGCGAAACGCTGCAGCCAGCACAACGGGCAGGGTTCCAGCCCCATCACCTTCTCCATGTAAAGCGCGGTCGCCAACAGTGCTGCACACACCAGAAAAACGAGCCCGTATACCCATCTGCTTGTCAAAACGTCACCCCGGAATCATTATGTGGACTGCAGAAATGAATGAAACCAATCGTACCCTATGAAGAACGCCAATCCTATGACCATTGCCAGAGCCAGACTACTGACCCTTATCTTCCTGTTCTGCACGGCCTTTGCGCTGCCTGTCCAGGCCCAGGACGAGGCAGGCGACGACACTGCCAGTGAGGAAAACGCCGACGCCGGGGAAGAGGCCGAAAAGATCGTCGATTACATCGAAATGAAACCGGCGTTTGTCACCCATATTGGCCAGCCCGGCAATAAAGTAGACTACCTTAAGGCGGCCGTAACACTGCGCGCCTCGTCTGAGGGTGTACGAGAGGCGGTCGAGGCCCATATGCCAAGGCTCCGCCACGAGCTGGTGCTGCTGTTCGGAGAGCAGACAGACACGGCCCGGGTGGACTCCAACGAAGGCAAACAGGCTCTGGTTGAAGCCGCCACACAACGGATCAACCAGGTACTGGAAGAGCAGCAAACCGGTGAACAGATCACCAGCGTGTTCTTCACCGAGTATGTGGTCCAGCGCTGACAAGGCCCGACCACCCCCCTCTGAAGACCTCAGGCTTTCAGGTAAGCATCCAGGAACTCGGCAAACGGCTGGGTTTCCGCCGCTTCAATGGCCGACTGCTCAGCCAGAGAATCCCGGCTCATGGCCTGGTAGTCGGCCAACACGTCCGCCGGTAGCGGCTCGTTAAGCAGCGTCTGCTGGTGCTGGCGTGAAATCGCCTGTACCCAATCCCGGTGGCCCTGTCCGGAAGCGCTCATGGCCTCCAGTACCTGCGCCGACGGGACCGCCCAATCCGTGCCCTGCAATTTTTCTGCCTGAGCCTTCAGTGCCGAGCGGTAGGTGTCATTGCCGGCCCAGCTGTCCAGCCTCTCCGCCAGCGGCTCCAGCTGTGCCAGCATGTCTTTGGCGGCTTCACCGGCCGGCACCCGCTCGCCGGCCCGGCACAGGGTCAGGTCCTGCCAGCGGCCGTTGGCGATCACGTCCTTGTAGTTGTCGTCCAGGCGCTCGCATTCCTCGTCACTGATCCTTGGTGAATCCGACAGCAGGCAGTCCAGCAGGAACAGGTCGAGGAAATCGATCTGCTCACGGGTAACGCCCACCGGCGAGAACGGGTCCAGATCCAGGCAGCGCACTTCCACATATTCCACGCCACGGGCATCCAGTGCCTGGATCGGTTTCTCGCCGGAACGGGTGGTTCGCTTCGGCCGCACCGCGCTGTAATACTCGTTTTCAATCTGCAGTACGTTGGTGTTGAGCTGGACGAACTGGCCATCACGACGGGTACCGATGGCCTCATAGGCCGGCCAGTTGGTGTGAATGGCACGTTCCAGGGTACGGCTGTAGGAATCCAGCTCGTTGAAACAGATGTTGAGCGACGCCTGGGCGTTGTTGTGGTAGCCCAGGTCGCCCATGCGCAGGGAGGTGGCATGCTTGCCGTACCAGGTGCGCGCATCAAAACGACTTAGGTCATGTTTCACCCCAGCCACAAAACTGTCATCCAGGGCCGGCGAGGCGCCAAACAGCAACATCAGCAGCCAGCTGCGACGGCGGAAGTTGCGGATCAGCCAGAAATACTGGTCCGATTTGAAGTCCTTCAGGGTGCTCTGGTCGCCGGTGACCTGCTGCCACGTTTGCCAGAAGCTGTCCGGGAAGGACAGATTGTAATGGGCACCGGCAATGCTCTGCATGATCCGACCATAGCGCACCGCCAGACCCTGGCGGTACACATGCTTGAGCATACCAGTGTTGGAGCTGCCGTATTGGGCAATGGGGATGCTCTCATCGCCGTCGATTTCGCAGGGCATGCTGGCGGCCCAGAACACTTCGTCGCCCAGATTCTGCTGCACGAACTGATGAATGTGGCGCAGCGAGCCGAGCATTTCGGTGGTGCTTTCGCACACCGGGGTGATCAACTCCAGCAGGGCTTCGGAGTAATCGGTGGTGATGCGCGGATGGGTCAGCGTGGAGCCCAGCGCCTTCGGATGCGGGGTCTGGGCAATAAAGCCGTTGCCATCCACCCGCAGCCCTTCTTTCTCAACCCCTTTCAAAAAGCCATGCCAGTCGGTTGCGGCAAACCGATGGAACAGGGCGTGGCGGGATTGTGCCATGTTGAACTCCTTCAGCTATCGGATTAACGGCCCTTGCGCGCCGAAGCCATGGCTTCGGCCAGCGCTCCGGCCATGGCACCCTGGGGTGCTTTCGCATTGTTCTGGCCACGGCTTTTGCCAGTACCAGGCCCACCACTACGACGGTTATCCCCTTTCGGCCCACGGCCGGCTTTCGCCGGTACCTCCGCGCCCGGCTCATCGTCCAGGCGCATGGACAGACCGATGCGCTTGCGCGGTATGTCCACTTCCATCACCTTGACCTTGACGATATCACCCGCTTTCACCACTTCCCTCGGGTCTTTCACAAAGGTATTGGACAGTGCGGAAATATGCACCAGGCCATCCTGGTGCACGCCAATATCGACGAACGCGCCAAAGTTGGTCACGTTGGTGACCGAGCCTTCGAGGATCATGCCCGGTTTGAGGTCATTGAGGGTTTCCACCCCGTCTTCGAAGTTGGCAAAGCGGAATTCCGGGCGCGGATCACGGCCCGGCTTTTCCAGCTCTGCAAGTATGTCTTTGATTGTCGGCAAGCCAAATTGTTCGGTGACGTAGTCTTCCGGCTTGAGGCTGCGCAGGAAGTGGCTGTCGCCAATGATGGACGCCACCTCACGCCCGTTTTTCTCGGCGATGGCCTCCACCACGCCGTAAGCCTCCGGGTGCACGGAGGAGCGGTCCAGCGGATTATCACCGGCCACCCGCAAAAACCCGGCGGCCTGCTCAAACGTGCGGTCGCCCAGCCGGGCCACTTTCAGCAGCTGCTTACGGTTGGTGAACATGCCGTTCTGGCTGCGAAAATCAACGATATTACGGGCGATGGTGGCATTCAGGCCCGAAACGCGGGTCAGCAAAGGTATGGAGGCCGTATTCAGGTCCACGCCCACACCGTTTACGCAGTCTTCCACCACCGCATCCAGGCTGCGGGACAGCTGCACCTGGGACACGTCGTGCTGGTACTGGCCCACGCCAATGGACTTGGGCTCGATCTTCACCAGTTCCGCCAGCGGATCCTGCAGGCGACGGGCGATGGAGACGGCACCCCGGATGGTCACGTCCAGGTCCGGCAATTCACGGGAGGCAAATTCAGATGCGGAATAAACCGACGCGCCGGATTCGCTGACGATGATCCGTGCCAGCTTCAGCTCCGGGTAACGCTTGCACAGGTCAGCCACCAGCTTTTCGGTTTCCCGGGAGGCGGTGCCGTTACCAATGGCCACCAGTTCAATCTTGTACTTCCGGCACCAGGCGGCCAGCTGCTCGATGGACTGGTCCCACTGGTTTTTCGGAGCGTGGGGGTAGATGGCGCCGTGGTCGGAGACGCCGCCCGTGCCGTCGATCACCGCCACTTTCACGCCGGTGCGCAGCCCCGGGTCCAGGCCCAGGGTGGGCCTTGGGCCGGCCGGCGCCAGCAGCAAGAGGTCTTTGAGATTGGCGGCGAACACATTAATGGCCTCGCTTTCGGCCGCCTCACGCACCTGCGCCATCAGATCGGTCTCGATCTGGGTGGACAACTTCACCCGCCAGGTCCAGCGCACCACATCCGACAGCCATTTATCGGCGGCGCGGCCCTGATCCTGGATGTTCCACCGAGCGGCGATGCGCTGTTCGGCCGGGTGCGGCTGGCGGCGATCGTCTTCGCCATCGCCGACCACCAGCGAGTAGGCCAGAATGCCTTCGTTGCGGCCGCGCAGAATGGCCAGCGCCCGGTGAGAGGGCACCTTTTTCAGTGGCTCGACGTGATCAAAATAATCCCGGAACTTGGCACCCTCGGTTTCCTTGCCCGGCACCACGGTGACCTTCAGGCTGGCCTGCTGCCAGATGAAATCCCGCAAGGTGCCCAGCAGTTCGGCGTCTTCGGCAAAACGCTCCATCAGGATATAGCGGGCACCGTCGAGCGCGGCTTTGGTGTCATCAATACCGGCCTCTGCGTTGAGGTAATCCGCCGCGGTCGCTTCCGGATCCAGATCGGGGGTATCAAACAGGGCGTCGGCCAGGGGCTCCAGGCCCGCTTCCCGGGCAATCTGGGCCTTGGTTCGGCGTTTGGGCTTGTAGGGCAGATACAGGTCTTCCAGACGGTTCTTGGTGTCTGCCGCCTCGATAGCCGCGCGCAGTTCATCGGTCAGCTTGCCCTGTTCCTCAATACTGTTAAGGATGGTGCCGCGCCGGTCTTCCAGCTCGCGCAGGTAACGCAGGCGGTCTTCCAGGTTGCGCAGCTGGCTGTCGTCCAGCGAACCGGTGATTTCCTTACGGTAGCGGGCGATAAACGGCACGGTGGCGCCTTCGTCCAGCAGGGCGATGGTGGCGTTCACCTGCTGTTCGCGCACACCCAGTTCTTCGGCAATACGGCTGGCAATACTGTTCATGCAACCTCAGTCAGTCACTCGGAGTTCAGATTAACGGAGAAAGGTACAGCGCCTCAGTTCTGCAAGCAAGCGAACTGATTCTGCTGGTCAACGAATTGCACCAGATCCTGCCAGGGCATGGGGCGGGCGTAGTAGTAACCCTGGATCTCATCGCAATGCTGGTGGCGCAGGAATTCCAGCTGGCCTTCGGTTTCCACGCCTTCGGCCACCACGCTGATGCGCAGGCTGTGAGCGAGGCTGATAATGGCCCGGATGATGTGTTCCGCGTCGGCCGATTCGCCCAGGTCCTGGACAAACGACTTGTCGATTTTCACCAGAGAAATGGGCAGGTGCTGCAGGTTACTCAGAGACGAAAACCCGGTGCCGAAATCGTCAAGCGCGAAGCTGATACCCAACTGATTCAACTCGCGCAGGCAGCGCTGGGCATAATCCGGGTCATGCATCATGGCGCTTTCCGTCAACTCCAGCTCCAGCAGACTGGTGTCGATGTTGCTGTTGAAGATGATGCGGAAGATGGTTTCGGTCATCTTGCGGTCGTGGAACTGCCGGAACGACAGATTGACTGCGAACACCATGGCCGGCAACCCCTGCTCCTGGCATTCCTGCAAGCGCCGACAGGCCTGTTCAATGACCCAGTAACCAATGGGCACAATCAAGCCGCTGCGCTCGGCCGCGGGAATGAACTGGTCGGGCATCACCAGCCCCCGCTCCGGGTGATTCCAGCGAAGCAGACACTCCACCCCGCGCACTTCCTCGGTGGCCAGATCGATCCGGGGCTGGTAATACAGCTCCAGCTCACCAGCACGCAGGGCTCTGCGCAAGCCTTCTTCCACCCGCATATCAGCGGCCATATGCGCTTCACGGCCCCGCTGGGCCCGGGTGGATTCGGAAAGACATTCCCGATACCAGAGGTATTTGACGGCCCGGCAGAAATTCCACCGATCCAGACTCTGCAAGCACAGATAATCTGCGGCACCATGCCCGATCAGCGTTTCCGCCTTTTCCGAGCAGGGCTCCGCACTCATGGCCAGCACCGGCTTGTCATCACTGGCCACACAGAGGTATTGCAGGAAAGCCGTCTCCGAGCTGCCATGAAGCACGCAGTCCCACACAATCACATCAAAGCTGGCGTTACGAATCAGGTCGTCGCAGTCGACCAGGTCCGGGCACCAGACCGCATCCGGCATCAGCTCCGGGTCTTCCAACAGCATGGACTCCAGCCACAGGAAATCCGTGTACTCGGCGGTCAATATCAGCAGGCGAACCGAACCGGCTCCAGGGGCTGAAGGCAAAGGCATTTAACGAAATCCATTGTTTTGAAACAGCTTGGTATTCCTATGATAAGAGTAGCCGATACCTGACGATGTGTCTGGTGTAGAATAACCAACCGTTCAATTCTCCCTGCCATCGGCTCGGTACTATCCGCGTGAACAAGCTCAACCCCAGACAACACGAAGCCGTTCGCTACGCCGACGGCCCCCTGCTGGTGCTGGCCGGTGCCGGCAGCGGCAAAACCAGCGTGATCACCCGCAAAATTGCCTACCTGATCGAGCAAAAGGGCATTCCCGGCCGTCACATCGCGGCGGTGACTTTCACCAACAAGGCCGCCCGGGAGATGAAAGAGCGGGTGGGCAAGATTGTCGACAAGGGCAAAACCCGGGGGCTGATCGTCTCCACATTCCACAACCTGGGCCTGAACATGATCCGGGAGGAGCATGCACACCTGGGCTACCACCCCGGTTTTTCCATTTTCGATGCCGAAGACGCCAAGGCCCTGCTGCAGGACCTGATGATGCGCGAGGCCGCCGATGCCGGTGACGAGCTCAACGACGTGCAAATGACCATCTCGTCCTGGAAAAACGCCATGCGTGGGCCGGCGGAAGCCTACAGCAAGGCCGCCGATGACCGCGAGCAGCGCATCGCCATTATCTACAAGCATTACAGCGAATACCTGAAAGCGTACAACGCGGTGGATTTCGACGATCTGATTCTGCTGCCGGTGCAGCTGTTCCGTGAGTGCCCGGATATCCTGGCCAAATGGCGGCGGAAAATCCGCTACATGCTGGTGGACGAGTACCAGGACACCAACCTGTGCCAGTACGAACTGGTGAAACAGCTGGTGGCCGAGCGCGCCGCGTTCACCGTGGTGGGCGACGACGACCAGTCCATCTACGCCTGGCGCGGCGCCCGGCCGGAAAACCTGGCCCAGTTGAAAGAAGATTTCCCCAGCCTGAAGATCGTCAAACTGGAGCAGAACTACCGTTCCACCAGCCGCATCCTGCGTTGCGCCAATACGGTGATCGCCAACAACCCCCACGTGTTTGAAAAGGCCCTGTGGAGCGAGCACACCGTCGGCGAGGAAATCCGCATTATCCGCTGCCGCAGCGAGGATGCGGAGGCCGAGCGCATTGCCACCGAGATCATCGACCAGAAGCTGAAAAACGGCCTGGATTTCCGGGACTTTGCCGTGCTTTACCGGGGCAACCACCAGGCCCGGCTACTGGAAATGAAACTGCAGGCCTATCAGATTCCCTATCGGATCTCCGGTGGCCAGTCGTTTTTCTCGAAAAACGAAATCAAGGATGCGATGTCGTACCTGCGGCTGATGATCAACCCGGACGACGATGCCGCGTTTTTGCGGGTGGTGAACGTGCCCCGCCGGGAAATTGGTCCTCGCACACTCGAGCAGCTCAGCCACTACGCACGCTCGCGCAATGTCAGCCTGTTCAGGGCACTGGGGGATCTGGGTGCGGAAACCCACGTGACCGAAAAGGGCCTGGACAAGCTGCGGCGTTTTGCCCACTGGGTCGATGGCACCTGCGAGCGGCTGTTCTCGGAGGACCCGATTCCGGTGATCAAGCAGCTGTTCACCGACATTGAATACGAGGAATGGCTGCACCAGCACTCGGGCACACCCAAACAGGCCGAACGGCGCATGGAAAACATCTGGTATCTGGTGGAAGGACTCCAGCGCATGCTGGACAACGACAAGGGCACGGCCGATGAAATCGGCATTGAAGACGCCATCACCAAGATGATCCTGCGTGACATGATGGAGCAGAAGGAGGAAGAGGATGACAGCGACAAGGTACAACTGCTGACACTGCATGCCTCCAAGGGGCTGGAATTCCCGCATGTGTTCATCATGGGACTGGAGGAGGAAATCCTGCCGCACCGCAGCAGTATCGAGGAAGGCAATATCGAGGAAGAGCGCCGCCTGATGTACGTGGGCATTACCCGGGCCAGGGAGACCCTGTCACTGACCTACGCCGCCTCGCGCAAGCAATACGGGGAGAAACTGGAAACGATCCCAAGCCGGTTTCTGGACGAGTTACCGGAGGACGATCTGAAATGGGAAGGGACGGGCGACCTGGACCAGGAAGCCAATCAGAAAAAGGGCAAGGCCACCCTGAGCGCGCTACTGGGCGATCTGGGCGCATAAAAAAGCCCCACTCAGGGGTGGGGCTTTATCAGGGCAGTGCTTACTGGCTTTCGTCGACCATGTACTCGATAGCCGCGACGATTTCATCATCGGAGCAATCTGAGCAGGCACCACGAGCCGGCATGGCGTTAAAGCCATTGATGGCATGGTCGGTCAGGGTTTCCATGCCCTTTTCAATGCGAGGTGCCCAGGCGCCTGCATCGCCCATGATCGGCGCACCAGCGGCGCCAGAGGCATGACAGGCCGCGCAGGCTGCGTTATACACTTCGCTGCCGGAGCGTGCACCGCCGGAACTGGCGCTTTCTGCTGGCGCCGCAGACTCGGCACCACACTCTTCACCCTGCAGGCAAACCTCGCCCACCGGCTTGATGCGCTCACGAATTTCATCTTCGACACTTGCCAGCGCAGTGCCGGCAGCCAGGCCAAAACCAAGCAGAACAACAGCCAGGACTCTCTTCATCTTCACAATGCACCTCGCATTTGAGCGTTATAATCTTTGAGACGCCGCATTATAGCGGCTGAACCCGCGCAAAAAAACCAAAGCCCCGAACAGAAATTGATTTCAACCAGATTAATGACAATTTTGTAGCCCACGGGCAGGATAGTCGGTTTTCCGGTTACCATGGCCAGATGAAACCGGACAGTGGGAACCTTATGCGCAAGCGATTGTTGATTATTGAATTCTCCAGCCTGGCCATTTTGCTGGCCTCCATGGCCTGGTTTGGCAACCGGCAAAACAGCGGCGAACCGCTCTCCGCCGGCTGGCTCCTGATTCCCGCCCTGGCCAGCCTGGCCCTGTTTCTGAGCTTCATCGGTCTGATGTACCTGCGCTGGGTGGCAGCCGCCAACGCCGAACGCCTGACCCGGCACCGCATCGTGTTCGCCCTCCTGACCCTGACCCTGCTCGGCGTGTGGCTGTACGCCGTTGGCAACACCTGGGTCAGCCTGAACGCTGCCTGAGGAACCCCATGAAACCTGCCCTGCGAATCACCCACGCCACCCTGGCCACCACGCTACTTGCCTCGGGCCCTCTGCAGGCGGCCACAGCGGACGACATTACCCGCGGGCTGGAGCGCTGCGCCCAACTGGAGGATAACAACGAACGCCTGACCTGCTACGACACCCTGGCCAGCGGCGGCAACGGCGACCCAACTCCGGTTGAGCAGGAAGACGCCAGGCCCGACGCCAACAGCGCAGACAAGCTGATTGACAACACCCTGGCCGCCGAGCGGGCGATTTTTTCCTTTACCAATAGCTTTGTTACCCACCGCCCCAATTACATTCTGCCGGTGAGCTGGGTCAACGATCCCAACCCGGACCCGACCGGCCCACGCCTGGGGCAGGCAGGCTACGACTACTTCCTGGAAAACGAAGAGGCCAAGTACCAGATCAGTTTCAAATTGCCGCTGCTAACCGGCCTGTTTGATGACGACACCACGCTCTGGTTCGGCTATACCCAGAAATCCTTCTGGCAGGTGTACAACCAGAATGAGTCGGCTCCTTTCCGTGAGACCAATTACGAACCGGAGATCTTTTTTCGCCATAAACTGGACTGGCAGCTCGGCCCCGGCACCCTCAATGGCGTGACACTCGGCTTCAACCATCAATCCAACGGTCAGTCAGAGCCCCGCTCGCGTAGCTGGAACCGGATCATGGGCAGCCTGGCCTACAGCTACAACCGCTGGCTGTTCATGGTCAAACCCTGGTACCGCATTCCGGAAAAGGAAGGCAATGACGATAATGCCGATATCGAAAAGTACCTGGGGCACGCCAGCTATCACGCGGTTTATAAACTGTCGGAAGATCAGACCCTTTCTCTGAAGCTGATGAACAACCTGCGTTCGGAAGACAACCACACGTCCGTGGAGTTTGGTTACAGCTTTCCGCTGGGGGATACGGTCAAGGGGTTTGTGCAGTATTACAACGGTTACGGGGAGAGTCTGATTGACTACAACCACCGCATCGAGCGGGTGGGGCTGGGGATCATGATTAACGACTGGCTTTGAGGCTTGGGTGCCGGGCCTGTTTGGTGGCGGGGCTTTCTGAAACTGTGCGGAGCCATGGATGGCGGAGCTCAAGCGACACAGGGATGTGCCGCAAGGAGCGTGTTTCAGAAAGCCCCACCACCAAACAGGCTTACAGCTATTAACCCCTTATTCTGCTGACGACTGCAGCTGAATGTAGTTCTGAATACCCATCTGGGAGATCATTTCCAGCTGGGTTTCCAGCCAGTCGATGTGCTCTTCTTCGCTGGACAGGATGCTGCGGAACAGCTCACGGCTAGTGTAATCACCGATTTCATCGCAGTAGGCAACCGCTTCCTTGTAATCGGCGTGGCCGTCGATTTCCAGTTTCAGGTCGCACTGAAGCATCTCTTCCACATTTTCACCGATCAGCAGCTTGTTCAGATCCTGCAGGTTGGGTAGACCTTCGAGGAACAGGATGCGCTCGATGAGCATGTCCGCATGCTTCATCTCATCGATGGATTCCTCGTATTCCTTGTCCGCCAGCTTGGTGATGCCCCAGTCCTTGTACATGCGTGAATGCAGGAAGTACTGGTTGATCGCGGTCAGTTCGTTCGCGAGGGCCTTATTGAGGTACTGGATTACTTTCTTGTCGCCTTTCATAACCGTTTTCCTTATTTACTGAGGAGTTGGTAGACAAGGATAGACGGTTTTTCGGCGATAAAAAATCGCCGCTGTAAAGCAGACGCAATTGTTAATGAGAGGGGAAGTGACGTTACTGGTGGTTATGCCGGCTGCGCCAACATATTCGCCAGGGCCAGATAATCCGGACGACGGGCCTCACGCAGAATTTCCCGGGCGCTGCAGGCACAACGACCACACTGGCGACCCACACCCAGTTCCTTGCCCAACTGGCGCATGGAGCTGATGCCGTTATCCGCCGCTTCGCGGATTTCCCGATCGGTTACACCCTGACAGAGGCACACGTACATAAGACTATACTCACCAACAACATAAACGTTAGTGATAAGTATTGTCATTTACACGACGCTTTGCAACCCCCTGAGGGATATTTTTTCAGGTCAGGAGACCAGCATGAACGCCAGCGGCAGAAACAGTGCCGTGAACACCCCGGTCAACCCCATGCCCAGTGACGAGAACGCACCCGCCAACGGGCTGATTTCAAAGGCCCGGGCGGTAGCAATCGCGTGGCCGTTAAGCCCCAGGGTAAAGCCGATGATGCGTTCATCGGTAATGTTCAGCCATCGGGTCAGCCACTCCACAAACAGGGATGCCAGAACACCGGTCACCAAAAGCCCGCCCAGGGTCAGGGAAACAGAACCACCCAACTGGTTGGCGATGCCCATGGCAATCGGAGCGGTGACCGATTTGGGCGCCAGCGACGCCATCACCAGCGGCGAGGCCCCCATCAGCCAGGCAATGCCCAGCGCGTAGCCGGCGGCCAATGTGGCCGCGATCGGCAAGGTGAACAGAATCGGGCGCCACAAGGCTCGGATGTGGTGCATCTGCTGATAAAGAGGCACACCCAACGCCACCGTCGCGGGCCCCAGCAACACGGTCAGCCAGCGGGCACCCTGCTCGTACTGGTGAAAACCAATACCTGAACCCCACACAATGACCGCCAGGATCACCGCTGCGATCAGCACCGGCGGCATCCACAACGGACGCCGAAGTTTGGCAAACAGCCACTGGGCGGCAATAAAGGCGGCCAGGGTCAGGCCAATCGACAACATGGGGCCAGACAACCAGACCTCCATCACGGGGGAGAGCCAATCACTGCGTTCAGTCATGCCCGGCTCCTTCTTTTTCTGCCCCGGCCACTGTATTCATCAACCAAAGGGTGGTTGCCACACTGAGAAAGGTGCCCACCACCAGCGCCACGGCCAGGATCCACCACTCACCGGCAAACTGGTCGGCAATGAAGAACACACCCACCACTCCGGGCGTGATCAGCAGCACCAGCACGGAAATAAGCCCCTGACTGGCCGACGCCAGGCTGTCGGTAATATCCCCCCGGATCATCAGCTTCAGCGTCACCAGCACCATACCAATCACACCGCCACTGACAGGCAGACCAGCCACCACACGGATGGCCTCGCCCAGCAAAAAAAACAGCACCAGAATGAAAAAACCCCATAACCAGCCCATCGTTAAGCCCCGTCCTCTGCCAAATGCATTACAATCCCTACTTTACCGCCACTGTTAACAGGACGTTCCATGGCCCTGAAAGCCACGATATTCAAAGCCACCCTGCATATCGCCGATATGGACCGGCAGTACTACGCCGACCAGTCCGTGACGATCGCCCGCCATCCGTCTGAAACCGATGAACGCATGATGATTCGGCTGCTGGCTTTCGCTCTCAACGCCAGCGACGCTCTGGAGTTTACCAAAGGCCTGAGCACCGACGACGAACCCGAACTCTGGGCCAGAACCCTGACCAACGACATCGAGCTGTGGGTGGAACTGGGCCTGCCCGATGAAGACCGGCTGCGCAAAGCCTGTAACCGGTCCAGGCAGGTCATTCTCTACACCTATGGTGGCCGCGCCGTCCCCGTTTGGTGGGAGAAACACCATAACAAGCTCGCCCGATTTGGCAACCTCCGGATCATCGACCTGCCCGCTGAACAAACCGCCGAACTGGCGCAGATGGCACAACGCTCGATGGAGCTACAGATCAACATTCAGGATGGCGAAGTCACCGTCACCGATGGCGAAGCGGTTACCTCCCTGACCCCGGTACAGAAACTGCCCGCCAAAGACTGAATCAACGTGGCGAAGGGCTGGACAGACGCCCCCGGCCAACGTAACATTGCGCACTCGAAATTGACGCCACCGGCGTTCTGTTTCACCCGCCCGTAGCTCAGCTGGATAGAGCGTCGCCCTCCGGAGGCGAAGGTCATAGGTTCGAATCCTATCGGGCGGGCCATATATATCAAGGACTTGCGCGAGAGTGCAGGTCCTTTTTTTATGGCTGTGACCGAATTGTAACCACGATGTGTCTCAAACTTTCAGGGCTTTTTTTGCAGACCGAAAATCCTGACCTTTGCCCAGAAACCAGCAACCTCCCACTTGTTGGACACAGAAATAATCAACATTGATTATTTCATCCGATCAAATTCCGCAAACTCTGCTGCATCGAAGACTTAAAAGCCGGATCACTTGCAATCAGGCGGTACAACTCCAAATCCTGCCTGCGCCGCTCAAGCATCACTTCCTCAAAGATTTTATCGAACGCGAGACTGCGATTGTCCGCATCCTGGTTATTCCGGTACTTGGTTTCAAAGTCCGGGTGCTCCTGAATGTTTTTCATGATGCTCAGAAACTTCACCCGCTGTTCTTCGGGCGTCGCTTCCCAGCCTTGAAACCACCGCTCGTTGAAGCTCTGAATGATTTCGTCCAGCGGGTCCCTGTCGTCCTCACCGTCGTAGGCACCCCTTGGATTGGGGTTCGTCGGCGTCAGTTCTGTATCCGCTTCATCAAGGCCAATACCGTGGTTCAGTTTTACCCGCTCAAGCCCGTAGGATGAGAGATCAACCGATTCCAGCAAGGCATCGATCTCGTCAGCACCTTTGCCTTTGATTTTTAGTTTCGGGATGAGAAATTTCAGGAACCAGAACAGCTTCTCCCAGGCCAACACCTCGAAAGGCATGATCGAAGCCATCTGCCCGTAGATCTTCACAAACTGCTTGGCTTTGATCTTGAAATCGGCTTTTTCCTCTTCCTCCAGGCCCAGCTCGCTGTCGAACCGGTCTGCAGCTGCATCGATGATGGGGCTCAGCTTCTGCGCATCGGCGTTGTCAAAATACAGAGCAATAAAGTCTTCCACTTCCGGCCAGTCAAAGACGCCCACCTCTTCCAGGTTGTCTTTCAGCTCATGGAGCACGTTTACGTCTGTTGCCTGCGAGAGGCTGGTCGCCGTGTAAAACGGGTCAAAAGCGGTCTTGATGTCGTCCACGGAATTGAAGAAATCGAGGATGAACAGGTCCTCGGTTTTCTTGCCTAACTTGGGCGCGGAGCGGTTCAAGCGGGACAGCGCCTGCACCGCCAGCACGCCCTGCAGCTTCTTGTCGACGTACATCGTGCAGAGTTTGGGCTGATCAAAACCGGTCAGGTACTTGTTGGCCACCACCAACAGCCGGTACTCATCGGAATCGAATTTCCCGCGGGTGTCCGATTCTGCAAAGCCATTCATCTCGGCTTCGGTGTACTCAATACCGCCCACTTCCTTGGTACCGGAAAAAGCAATCAGCACCTTGAACGGGTTGCCCCGGGCCGCCAACACGCGAGAAATGGCCCGGTAATAGTGAATAGCGGCCTCAATATTCTGAGTGATCACCATGCCCTTCGCTTTGCCTTTCAGGCGCCGAGTATTGACCACTTGCGGAATGAAGTGGTCCAGCATGATTTCGGCCTTGGCCGCGATGGTCTGCGGATGCCGCTCCACATAGGCCCGAAGCTTCTTCTGCGCCTTGACGGTATCAAAGACCGGGTTGTCCTCGATCGATTTCTGGATTTCGTAATAGCTGCGGTAAGTGGTGTAGTTGGCAAGCACGTCCAGAATGAAGCCTTCCTCAATGGCCTGCTTCATGGAATACAGATGGAAGGGCCGGAAACTGCCATCCGGCTGAGGCTCGCCAAACTTCTCCAGCGTGCTGTTTTTCGGGGTGGCGGTGAACGCAAAATACGAAGCATTGTCACGCCTCTTTCGGGCCTGCATGGCCTTGAGGACTTTTTCCTGGGAATCGGGCTCTTCCTCCCCGTCCGCAGCCTGGCCCATGGCCTGGTTCATCTTGCCATGGGCGGTGCCATCCTGGGATCCGTGCGCTTCGTCGATAATGACGGCGAAGCGTTTCTCGCTCATGTCATCTATGCCATCAATAATGAACGGAAACTTCTGGATGGTGGTGATGATAATTTTCTTGCCCTGCTCCAGAGACTGCTTCAAATCGGCCGATTTGAAAGCCGGAGCAATAATATTCTTTACCTCCGAAAACTCCCGGATATTCTCCCGAAGCTGTTTATCCAGCAAACGCCTGTCCGTCACCACGATGACCGAATCAAACAGAGGCACCTCAATCCCCCGCGCGCCGGGCACATCCGTTGTCGCCGGATAAGTCTCAATCAACTGGTATGCCGCCCAGGTAATGGAATTGGATTTACCGGAGCCCGCCGAATGCTGAACCAGGTAACTTTGGCCGACCCCATACTCTCCGGTATGAGCTACAAGCTTACGAACCACATCCAACTGGTGGTACCGGGGAAAGAACAGCGTCCGCTTGTTCAGGGCCAGTTTGCTGGTGCCGTCCAGCCTCACAAAGTGCTGGATGATGTTGGCAATGCTGCCTCGACTGAACACGTCTTCCCACAGGTAAGCGGTTTTGTGTCCATCCGGGTTTGGCGGGTTGCCCGCGCCGTAATTGTGCCCTTTATTGAATGGCAGAAAGAAGGTGCTTTGCCCTGCCAGCTTGGTGGTCATGTAGACTTCGTCGGTGTCGACCGTCATGTGCACCAGGCAACGGCCAAACTGCAGCAGAGTCTGGGAGGTGTCCCGGTCCAGCCGGTACTGTTTCTGGCCGTGATAGCGGGCGGTCTGGCCCGTCCAGGGGTTCTTCAGCTCCAGGGTGGCGAAAGGCAGGCCATTGAGGAAGAGCACCATGTCGATCTCTTCCAGGGTATTGGTCATGGAGTAGCGCACCTGCCGGGTGCTGCTGAAGATGTTCTCCTCGAAATTCTGCCTCACCCGGTCGGAACTGCTGGCCAGAGGCGCGGGATACATCAGATGAAGATGCACATCCTCAATATCCAGCCCGCGCTTGAGCAGATGCAGTGAGCCGTACTTTTTTGCCAGCTTGTCAAAACGGTCCAGAATCCGGGTTTGCCAGTTGTCGTAACGATCTTTCAGGCGGGCAAGCTCTTCGGCCTGGGTGGTTTCCAGAAACTGCCAGAGAAACCGGGTATCCACCGCGTAGCGGGCATTGAAATCGCTGGCCTGACCAAGCCGATAACCATGATGGCGGCTGAACGGCACCTGCTCACGGATACCTCGCTGCTCTTCCAGGCAGGTGCCCGTCAGGTGCTTTTCGATGCTGGCTTCCAGTGCCTGTTCGTTGGTTTGGCTGACCATGCTTTTCCCCGCTACTCGCTACCGCCCTCATCCAGTCAAATGGAGCGCTAGAGCTATCCTTACGTTTTTATGGGATTTTACGCTTCCCACTTGGCAATAAAAGCCCGCAAAATCAAATGAGAAACAAAAGAAACGGACCGCCCCAAATGTCTAAAAATGTTTAGAAAATGTTTAGGAATCACTGTTTAGACATTTTCCAGACCTTGCCATCAACCACTATATCACCTTGATTTTTAAGGGCTTGAAGGAGATTCCTAACCTTATTAGCCTTCTGGCGTTCGTCTAGAACATCGGGCAGTTTGTCTAAAAGCAGACGATCAATGTCTGCTCTGCGGGCTTCACCAAACTTTTCAATGTATTCGCAAATCAGCCCTTTGTAGTGCTGATCATCGAACCCACGATTACGGATATACTCGGCTTTGTTGCCGCTTTGCCTGGCCACTCGCGCGGAAATATGCAGATTCGGCTTTCGCCCTTCCACTAATCCCTGTTGTTTCAGGTGGCGCACCTGTGCGGCTGTTAGAGGCTTCTTCTTCTGGACACGGTCCAGCAGAATAATGTCATCCAAAGACAAGTTCGGCAGCTCTGCCAGTTTCCTGGCGTAGCTCATATCCAGAACACGGCCGGTTATGGTGACTTTTACCATGCCACGATCCAACTGATATTCCGGAAGCGGGAAGAATCGATTTTTTTGGGTTACAAACATTTTCCGAATGCCGCTGCCAATGGTGTCAATCATATTGAGGTTCACCATGGCCTCGGCAAGGAAGCGGTTCCGGTACCGGTTTTCCGGTGCATCGGAACGAATCACTTCTTCAACGGACCCGGGAATGAAGGTGCCAGAGTTACTGAAACACAGCCGCCCATCCTCGAACTCGATCACCGAGACTTTTCCACCCAACTCATAATCCTGATGGGCAATGGCGTTGTTGAGCGGCTCTCGAATAACGAACGGGTCATACTGATCCACCTCTTCCGGGAACAGACTCCCCTCAGCCATGTAGCGATATTTGAGGTTTCGGATTTTCCTGTAGACCTGATCCGCGTTTATAAGTAGCGGGCAGGAAAAGTGCTCGTAGTCCTTCTCAATACCGTCCCGGTCTTTCAGTATCCAGGTTATGGTTGGCGTGGCAGGATTGACAAAATGGGAAGATTCGGACTTCCCTAGCAGCAGAATGGCAGCCCTGGTAATTCTTCCCTTGATCGTAATCTTGGCTTTATTCAGGAAGGTCTCATCATCCCAATCATCCAATTGGGCGGCGAACCTGGGATGTTTCTTGGCATACTCATCCCGGGCAAGAGCAATAGCATCGGCATCCAGATCCGCCAATGTCGCATCAGCGCAGATGCCCGCACTCCAGTCAGTCGTCCTGTTCTGGTTGCGGATCCGCTCCAGCTCCTCCAGCGATAGAGCCACCAACGACTCATGATCACGACCGTAAAAGTGCCCGGCCCATGCCACCGGAATACCCTGGGGCGCTGCCGGTATTTCAAAGAGCAACACACGCCCCTGTGGATGAGCAACGACATGAATGTCTACAAAGGTCTGACGAGGCGTTACCCTGTCCGCAATTTCTTTTTTGAGTGACTGAAGTTCCCGACCTCTTTCGCGAAACCGGGTGCCGACGACTTTCTGCCCGTTATCTACCCCGAAAACCAGCCAGGCCGAGGGCTTCCCCTTGAGATTGGCTTCATTGCTCAACGCGGAGAAGTATTTGCCTAGCTTGCTGAGGTCAAAGTTGGTTTTGGCTTCTTTGAACTCGACAATCTCGTTTTCGCCATCCGTTTCCAAAAGATCCTGAAGCTTACGTTCCGCTGTCACTGGCACACCTCCCTGGCCTCCGGCTCGTTCATTCCTTGGACAGGCTCCACCACACCCGGCACCTTGATTTTGCCGGTGACAGCGCTGTTGATCATGGTGGCCTTGTATTCTTTCAGCTTGGTGATTTGTTGGTCGAGTAGAGACACGGCTCGATCCTGCTTAGCTACTTCTCTGTCAATGTATTCGACAATGGCTCCCTGCTCTTCAATAGGTGGAACCAAGGTAATCAGCTGCTTAAACCCGTCCCAATAGAGCCGCTTCCGGAAATCGGTAATTCCTTTTGAGTTCCGATCCATCTGTTGGATGAAAATGGGAGTCCGGTATTGATACTCAAAAAACTTCGGCACGATCTTCTGTGAGGGCATTGCGATAGTGTAGGCCGGGCTAATCATCCCTTCAGTTCGCACCTCCCCTATAGCGCCTTGCCAGGCCCTCATCATGTTGAATGCGATATCACCGGGGCGAACGAGGTTGTACTTGGTTTTATCCGCTATTTTCACTCTGCCCCGGACATTCTCCTCTTCCGAGACTTCTTCCTCCGAAACACCGGAGTGTATTGAGACCGACAGTAACGGCAGGCCTTCTCTGCCGGGTTCGACACGCTCGGCGAACAACGCACGGTTTGCCATAACGTCCCAATGCGCCGGAATTTCACCAATCCACTCGAATTTCGAATCCCGCATAGGCGTTTCTGGGTTCAGTCCACGGGTGACGGCATTCTGAATCAGGATTTGTTTGCGCTCCTTGAGAAGAGTTATTTGTTGTTCCTTGACGCGGATGGTTTTGTCGATTTGGGTGGTTTTTTGGTCAAGTAAGTTAGAAATCGCTTTCTGTTCGGGCAAGTCAGGATAAACTACCGGCATTCGTTTAACTTGCGGCCAATAAAGGTTTCTTTGAATAGTACCAACGCCTTTCGAACAGATCACAAAATGGCCAACCATATCGCGATTTCTGAACATGTAGTTAGCAAAATTTGGATGCAGCTCATCGGATAGTCGAAGAACTAGATAAGCGGGGCTTACGATTCCCCGATAGAACGACACTCCGACCGAACCTCTCCAAGCCTGTTGGTTATTTAAAACAAAATCACCAACTTCAACTAATTGGTATCCAGAGAGATCGCTACTGGTGGCATTCGTCCTCTTTTCATCGACATCCGAGAACAGCACAACACCGCGGTCCAGATACACGGACAAGAGTTCTTCCTTAGGGTACCCAGTCTCAGACCTTAGACTCGATATCACGCCAAGAGGTTTAGAGGTCCAATGTAATGGATAATGGCTGATATTTTCAGTCACTGCCTACTCCCGAAACATCTTTAACTCGGACTCCCAAAATCTCCGCAATTAGTCCCTCAGTCTCACGCTCCAGCGCCACAATATCGCTCGCCACTTCCTCCATGCTCCGCAGCGGCTGGTGCTTATAGAAGTATTTGTTAAAGCTGATTTCGTAGCCGATTTTCACGGAATCCAGGTTGATCCAGGCTTCGGCGACGTGGGGTTTTACCTCGGCCAGGAAGAAGCGATGGATATCGTCCGCCAGCGGAATGCTCTCGCTGTCCCGCAAATCAGTACAGGGCTCGTAGGTGATGTATTCGCCGGGCTTTCCGGTGGGGTAATAACCGAAATCGGGCAACTCGTCCGGCTGGCAGCCCAGACGATTCAGCAGGCTGTCCAGTTTGTCACCGGAGAGCTTTTCGGTTTTGCGGATGACCTTTTCCGCACGCTCGTCATACCAGCTGACGGCATTGAGGATCTGGTTCTTGTCGCTGGCGCCGGGTTTGATGCCGGATTCCCTGGCCAGGGTTTTCAGCTCCTGGTCCACCACTGCCTTGAACCGGTTGTAGTCCTGGTGGGTGTCGGTGCCGATGGTTTCCATCAGATAGTTGGCAACCTTCAACAGGGTGGCGTGCTTTTTCCAGGTGTCCGGGCTTAGCAGCTTTTTGCGTTGCTTGGTGTTCAGATTAATTTCCTGTTCCTCACACCATTTGAGAATGTCCTTTTCCTGGGCCTTCAGCGTGCCGGGCTGGTAAATGGCATCGCCCCACTGTTGGTACATCCAATCCATGGGGGCGCGCAGGGATTTGTCGAAGCGCAGGGTTTCAATGCGTTCCCGGCTGAATTGCGCCATGCGACGGTCCGGACGTTCGATGGTGACTTTGTGGTAGCCAAAATCCCGGTTGTCGAACACTTTGGCGGCGATGCCGTCACCACCGGCCGGGCGGTCGATACTGCCCAGGCTCAGGTAGGTGTCGGTGATTTCGGCGATGTGTTCCGGTGAGAACTCGCAGTTCTTGTTACCCAGGTTCTTGCGCAGCTTCCGGTACAGCAAGTTGGCATCAATGAGCTGCACTTTGCCCCGGCGGTGTTCCGGTTTGTTGTTGGACAACAGCCAGATGTAGGTGGTGATTCCGGTGTTGTAGAACAGGTTGTTGGGCAGCTGGATGATGGCATCAAGCAGGTCGTTTTCGAGGATGTGGCGGCGGATATTGCTCTCGCCGCTGCCGGCATCGCCAGTGAACAGGCTGGAGCCATTATGGACAGAGGCAATGCGGGAGCCGACAGCGCCATCACCCGGCGCCTTCATCTTGCTGATCATTTCCATCAGGAACAGGAGCTGGCCATCGCTGGAGCGCGGTGTCGCGTCCACCGTTTCCTGATTTCCCCAGTAATCTTTCAAGCTGACCCTGAAGCGCGGGTCCAGCACATCGCCGCCATCCTTGATGAACTTCTGCTCACTGCTCCAGCTTTTCCCGTAGGGCGGGTTGGAGAGCATGAAATCGAAGCGGGTGCCGGCAAACTCATCATTGGACAGCGTGGAACCCGGACGGATGTTGGCCGGGTTGTTGCCCTTGATCATCATGTCCGACTTGCAGATGGCGTAGGTTTCGTCGTTGATTTCCTTGCCGTATAGGTGGATATCCCGCCGGGTATCCGCACTCGGGTACTTCTCATCAATAAAGTTCTGGGATTCGGTGAGCATACCGCCACTGCCACAGGCCGGGTCGTAGATGGTCATCACTGGCGGCAGGCTGTCCCTGACCGGATCAAACACCAGGTGGGTCATCAGCTCGATCACTTCCCTGGGGGTGAAGTGCTCCCCGGCCTCTTCGTTGTTTTCCTCGTTGAACTTGCGGATCAGTTCTTCAAAGACATAGCCCATGCCCAGGTTGGTCAGGGCGGGCAGGCGGTTGCCGTCCGGATCTTCCTTTTCATGGGGCGTGAGGTTGATGTGGGGCGAAGTGAACTTTTCCAGCACGTCCAGCAACACGTCCTTGCTGGCCATGTGGCGTACCTGGGATTTCAGGTTGAACTTGCTGATGATTTCCTTGACGTTGCTGCTGTAGCCGTCCAGATACTCTTCCACATTCGCCAGGAGGATTTGCTGGTTGTTGGTGGCGGTTTTGAAGAGCTTGGTGAGGGTCCACTTACTGGTGTTGTAGAACACGTAGCCGGATGCCGCTTTCAGGGCGCTTTCATCCAGCTCCGTCAGCTTCATTTCGTTTTGCTGAAAACTGACCTCCTCCGTCACTGCGTCCTTGGTGGATTCCAGCAAGGCATCCAGGCGGCGCAGCACCACCATGGGCAGGATCACGTCACGGTATTTACCCCGCACGTAGACATCGCGCAGGCAGTCATCGGCGATGGACCAGATAAAGGACACCAGTTTGTTGTGGACTGCTTGATTCACTAATAAACCCTCATAATTCTCTGCTTAACCTTCTCTGTACCATCCGCTCACTGCTGTTATCAGTGATCATCCATAAATTCAAACAATTCCCCCACCTCACAATCGAGATAGCGGCACAGCGCATCAATCGTTTCCAACTCCACGCGACTGGCAGTCTCATGGTAAAGCCGGGTAATCGTCCCCCGGTTCACCCCTGTTTCTCTCGCCACATCAACGATTTTGAGTTTTTTTTCACCCATCAATTTGGATAGATGGCACTTAATCATTTGGCCCACCAAAGAACAAAATAACCCACAGGAGATCACAAAGACTTGCAAAAGGTCTTAATGAGTGCATAATGATCTACAGAAGAACATTATGAGGCACTAAAACAGCACCCTGTTCTCCAGCGACAAACCATAGCAGAGGAAAAATGTTATGTCACAAGAGTATCTGACTACCGAAGAACTCGCCCAGCGCATCAAGTACGACACCAGAACTATCTGACCTGCCCCCCAGTCTTTAATCCAACTGTTTACTAGTAATGTTCGGTGTTGAGGCTAGCACCGAAATATCATTCCTTCCCTTACTTCGCTAGCATGTAGCCTATGGACTACATCGCCACCGTTAGCAGCGCCGTCATGGCTCTTGTCTGGATTGTCTATTTCCAGCTGTTTTTCCTGCAGTACCAGCGCAATAACCGCCCTTATCTGGTTATTCATCACGCCCAGAATGAAAACCCGGACGCTCTTTGCCTGTTGGTCAATATGGGCAAGGAAACAGTGCATGTACAGTGTGTGCAGGTAGTCCTGTTTACCCGAGCTGGTGAGGAAAAGATCATGACGGTCACCGAATACCGGCGTATTCAGGCAGATGACTCCAATGTGCATCAGGTGTTACGCCAGGGACCGCTTCAATCCGGCGGGTATCTGGTACTTGGCTCTTTCAGGAACATCATCCTAGGTCGACGAAGCGAGGAGGCTGATCCAAACTACCTGTTCGAAGACATCGTTGACGTGGAAATCCGCGCAGCAGTCATTCATGGACCGAGTAAATACCCAGTGGGCGTGAGGCGGCGTTTCACTCTGCGCCACGAGGGCGGGCCCGTGATTCTTCCCCGTAACATCTACAGCGAACAACTCGTCAAGCGCAAAGACCGGCATCAAGTTCGCCGCTGGGTTGAAGATGAGCTGCGCCCTGAGCGCAAAGGCCGCAGCGAATCGGAGACCTCAGACCAAAGCCGCTAACCACAATGTTGTCCCTGATCATGGTCTGGCCGCTTCAACTACTGTAAAAACGGTGTTTTCATCGCTCATAATCGGGATGGCTCCGGGCGTCCCATGTCAGACACCGTTTGAGGCAGGGCATGCCTGAATTCATGAATGACCTGTTCAGCGCGGGCAAGCACTCGCGCTATTTCAATCACACCCGAAGTTACGGCCTGTTCTCGCGGGTACGCACCATTGCCTGGATTCTGGCCATTCTGCAAACTGCCTGGATTCTGGTGGACTGGCTTCTATTGCCGGAAGACGTAAGCAGCACCATCGCCTATGGCCGCATCCTTGCCAGCCTATCCTGCCTGGCACTGGGCATCTGGTTCAGCCATCCCTATCGCCTGGAAATCTCGCTGATCCGGCTATTGCTGCTGGTATTGGTGCTGACCATCTTCCAGACCTGGAGCAATTTCATCCTGATTGGCCACGGTCTTGAATCAGAAGTGCTGGCCGGCTACGCCTTTTTTCCATTCATGATCATCACCATGCTGGCCATTTTTCCGCTGACCATCCTGGAGGTCACCGGCTTTGCCGTGTTCGTTATCCTTGTGGAGCTGGTCACTCAGCTGTGGACCGGCAAGTTCGGTGTGGTAGCCGGCCTGAATGACCTTTGGCTGCTGGCCGTACTTGGCTGCATTGCCGGCTGGGCATCCGTGAACCAGCTGAGCATGCTGCTGGTGCTTTACCGCCAGGCCACCCGCGACCCTCTGACCGGGCTGGCCAACCGCCGGCAGGTGATGGATCAGCTGGATGGCGATATCAAGGATGCGCGCGAACTCAACCAGCCGCTGTCTGTGCTGCTGTTCGATCTGGACAAATTCAAAAGCTTCAACGACAACCATGGCCATGCCGCCGGTGATCTGGTGCTCAAACAATTTGCCCGGATTCTCAAGGACAATGCCAAACGCAAGGTGGACCTGGCCGGGCGTTTCGGCGGTGAGGAATTCCTGATGGTCCTGCCCGGGATGAACGAAGCGGATGCCGTACAGGTGGCGGATGCCGTCCGCCAGGGCTGCCATAACACCCGGGTGAAAGTGCCCACCGGAGAGGAAGTCAGCTTCAGCACCAGCATCGGCATCGCGGTGCTGCACGACAAGGATGAAGATCGTACCCGGCTGCTGCAGCGGGCCGATGAAGCACTCTATGCTGCCAAAGACGGTGGGCGGGACCGTTACGTGGTGGCGCCTAAATCTGAGAGAACCGAATAAGCTCGAGTTCTTTCTCAAGGTTCGAAGTCAGGTGCCTGCCGGCCAGTTCTGGCATGGCAGCGGTCAGGATCTCAGGGTCACAGCAATTGAGCATAATTGCCTTCGGCCCATAACCCGCAACCGCCGCCAACTTGTCACGCGCTCCCAATTACACGATTTCCATGCTCGGCAATGTTCGATGATTGTTCGCAGTTGCCGACAGCTCAGCGTCGCTTTACCATGCCCTACGCGTTGGCCAAGCCAGCGCCAATAACACCCAGACAAGTTAACCCAGTCGACAGGGGAGTCCCGGCATTGCGCGGGGCTGAGAGTGTTGTGAACAGACCCTGACACCTGATCCGGTTCATGCCGGCGGAGGAAGTGCGACATGATGATGACCCACCTGGCCGCAATCATCGCGGCACTGTGCCTGTTTGGCTGGCTGGGCCTGCGCGCCCGCAAAACTGCCGAGGGCCTTGATGACTACATGACTGCCCGCAACAGCCAGGGCGCCACCACCATTGGTCTTTCCTTTCTGGCTTCCGGGATGGGGGCGTGGATTCTGTTTGCCCCGCCTGAAGTGGGTGCGTTTGTAGGCCCAGTCGCCCTGGCCGGGTACGCTGTGGGCGCCGCACTCCCATTCATTGTTCTTGCCTGGCTGGGCCCGATGATCCGCAGGCAGATGCCAAAGGGGCGCAGCATCAGCGAGTTCACCGAACAACGCTTCGGCCGGGGCATGCGCCGGTGGGTTTCACTGATCTCCGTGTTGTATATGTTGTGTTTCCTGGCGGCCGAGCTCACGGCCATCGGCTCCATTACCAACCTGCTGTCCGATCTTGGCGGTCAGTGGGTGATTATTGGCGTCGCCCTCACCACGCTGACATACACCACCTGGGGCGGCCTACGTGCCAGCCTGACCACGGATCGCTGGCAAGCCCTGCTCCTGATGGGCTTACTGGCGGCAGTGCTGCTGGTGGACTGGAAGCACCTACCCACCATCGAGCAGAGCGCCACCATGCCCGGCATTCCATTCTGGAGCGCGGTCAGTGTTGCCCTAACGCTGGTACTGGCAGTGACTGCCGCCAATCTTTTTCACCAGGGATACTGGCAAAGGGTATGGGCTGCCAGAGACAGCGCCTCTTTGTGGAAGGGTGCCCTGCTGGGCGGCGGCACCACCGTGATCGTCGTCGCTATCGTCGGCGGTCTCGGTATGAGTGCTGCCATGGCGGGGCTCGATCTAGGCCAGCCTCCCATTCCCTTCTTCGCACTACTCAGTTCAGCTCCGCAATGGCTGGGCGCAGTAGCGCTGGTGCTGGCAGTCACGCTGGTGGCTTCTTCGGTCGACACGCTGCAAAACGGTATCGCATCGCTGACGGTTGCCGAGAAAAAAGGCCTGACACTACCGGGCGCGCGGTGGGTTACCGTCGCCCTGATGATTCCGGTGGTTATCATTGCCTTGCAGGGCGCTTCGGTCTTGCGACTGTTCCTGATTGCCGACCTGCTTTGCGCCACCGCTATTGTGCCGGTTTTGATGGGCCTCTGGCCAAGAGTTACTCCTGCTGCCGCTTTTGCAGGGGCACTGGCAGGCCTGGCGGGCGCCATTGCGCCCAACTGGTTAATAACGGGCAGTTTGCTCGAAGCACTGCACATTGCCAGCTTCCCGGGCGGGGCACCAACCTTGGCACCCTTTGCTGGAGCCCTTCTGGCCTCGGGCGGGGTTACCTTGCTGGTGACGCTAACACGGAGTAAGTAGCCAGCCCCCCGGAAAACCAAGTATCACATGTCCAGCTAAAGGGCTCCCAGGGCTTTCCCGTGATGCCTCAGGTGGTCTTCGATAAAGCTGGCAATAAAGAAGTAACTGTGGTCATACCCGGGCTGCAGACGCAGCTCCAGCGGGTGGCCGGCCGCTTCGCACGCCGCTTTCAGCGCCTCGGGTTTCAGCTGCTCTTCGAGGAAGTTGTCCGCCTCGCCCTGGTCCACCAGCAACGGCAGTTTTTCTTTGGCCGTGGCCACCAGTTCGCAGGCATCCCAGGCTTTCCAGCTCTCCCGGTCGTCCCCCAGATAACCACTGAAGGCTTTCTCGCCCCAGGGGCAATTCACCGGGTTGGTGATCGGCGCGAAGGCCGAGACCGACGCATAGCGCCCGGGATTCTTCAGGGCACAGATCAACGCCCCGTGGCCACCCATGGAGTGGCCGCTGATGGCGCGCTTTTCGGTGACCGGAAAGTGCTGTTCGATCAGTGCCGGCAGTTCCTCGGTCACGTAATCGTACATGTTGTAGTGGGCCGACCAGGGCTCACGGGTGGCGTTCACGTAGAAGCCGGCACCGGAGCCGAAATCGTAACTCTCGTGCTCGCCGGGCAGGTCGGTGCCGCGCGGACTGGTGTCCGGCGCCACCAGGGCAATACCCAGTTCCGCCGCCACGCGCTGGGCGCCGGCCTTCTGCATGAAATTTTCATCGGTGCAGGTCAGCCCGGAGAGCCAGTAGAGCACCGGCACCTTCTGAGTCTCGGCCTGCGGCGGCAGGTAGATGGCGAACACCATCTCCGTGCCGGTTGCCTTCGAGGTGTGCTTGTAACGCTTGAGCCAGCCGCCAAAACACTTGTTGCTGGCCACCAGCTCCGGAGTGGTGTTGCTCATGTGCTACCTCACTGATCGAACAGGATGACCGACCGGATGCTCTTGCCTTCGTGCATCAGGTCGAAGGCCTTGTTGATGTCTTCAAGACCCATGGTGTGGGTGACGAACGGATCGATCTCGATCTTGCCGTTCATGTAATCCTCCACGTAACCCGGCAGCTCGGAACGGCCCTTCACGCCGCCGAAGGCGGAGCCTTTCCAGACCCGACCAGTCACCAGTTGGAACGGACGGGTGGAGATTTCCTCGCCGGCACCGGCCACGCCAATGATGATGGATTCACCCCAGCCCTTGTGGCAGCACTCCAGGGCCGAGCGCATCACCTGCACGTTGCCGATGCACTCGAACGAGTAATCCACGCCGCCATCGGTCATGTCCACGATCACCTGCTGGATCGGGTCGGAGAAATCCTTCGGGTTTACGCAGTCGGTGGCGCCGAACTGGCGGGCCATCTCGAACTTGTCTTCGTTGATGTCGATGGCAATGATCCGGCTGGCACCCACCATGCGCGCGCCCTGGATCACCGACAGGCCGATGCCGCCCAGACCGAACACGGCCACGGTGGAACCCGGCTCCACTTTGGCGGTGTTGCGCACGGCGCCAATGCCGGTGGTGATGCCACAGCCCAGCAGGCACACTTTCTCCAGCGGCGCGTCCACCTGGATTTTCGCCAGGGAGATTTCCGGCAGCACGGTGTACTCGGAGAAGGTGGAGGTGCCCATGTAGTGGTGAATGGTCTTGCCATTCAGGGAGAACCGGCTGGTGCCGTCCGGCATCAGGCCCTGGCCCTGGGTCGCGCGCACCGCACCGCACAGGTTGGTCTTGCCGGACAGACAGAATTTACATTTACCACACTCGGCGGTGTACAGCGGGATCACATGGTCGCCCGGCTTCAGGGAGGTCACACCCTCGCCCACTTCTTCCACCACGCCAGCGCCTTCATGGCCCAGAACCGACGGGAAAATGCCTTCCGGATCGGCGCCGGAGAGGGTGTAGGCATCGGTATGGCAAACCCCGGTGGCGACAATGCGCACCAGCACTTCACCGGCCTTCGGGCCCTGGACGTCGATTTCTTCAATACTCAGTGGCTCGCCTGGTCCCCAGGCAACAGCAGCGCGTGATTTCATAACAGGCATCTCCAGAACGGTTGGATGAACAATGCTCCCAGTGTATACCACCCCACGCCACTCATCGCTGCACAGGTGGCAAAGCATTGTTGCCACACAGCAACAATTAACGTATGAAGGGGCATCTCACACAGACCACTGGTAAGCGGAGCCCTCATGAAGCACTGGGATGCCATCGAAGCCTTTATTGCCGTCGTACAGGAAGGCAGTTTCAGTGCCGCCGCCCGCCGGCTCGGGGTATCGCCTTCCCACATCAGCCGGCAGGTTGCCGGGCTGGAAAAACGCCTGGGCACACCCCTACTGTACCGCACCACCCGTTCAATACGCCTGAGCGAGGCCGGCGAAACCTACTTCCAGCAATGCCACAGCCTGATGGAAGGGTTTATCAGTGCCGAAGAAGAACTGCGCCAGGCCCAGCAAAAGCCGGCCGGCTCCCTGCGGGTCACCTGCGCCACCACCTTCGGTGAGCGGTTTCTGGCACCGGCACTGAACGACTTTGTAACACGCTACCCGGACATTCAGCTGGATCTGCACCTGACCAACCGGCAAACCGACCTGGTCAGCGAAGGCTATGACCTGGCGGTGCGCATGGGATCGCTGAAAGATTCCTCTCTGCTGTCGAGAAGGCTGTGCGACCGCCGGGAATACCTATGCGCCAGTCCGGCCTATTTACAGCGCCATGGCATGCCTCACACCCTCGCCGAGCTGGCACACCACAACTGCCTGCTGGGCTCAAATACCTGGTGGTTATTCAGCGAGAACGGTCAACGGCGGGAACTGAAGGTGACCGGCAACTGGCGCTCCAACTCCGGCCCCGCCCTGCTGGACGCCGTGCGCAAGGGGCTGGGCATTGCACAACTGCCGGACTACTACGTGGAGCCATTGCTGGCCCGGGGCGAGCTGGTGTCCATGCTGGAGCAATATCGTTACCCGTTCAGTGGTGTCTGGCTGGTGTATCCGCAAGCCAAACAGCGCTCGGTCAAACTCAAGGTGCTTAACGAATTTCTGATTGAACGGTTTTCCCGTGGGTTGCCTTGGTAAAGTGCGAAAATCCGTCGATAACAAAGACACATTTAAATTACAGCCTTGCAACCATTCATTCGTTCGTTATCCTGAATGTAGGTACTAACCGAGATTCACTGGTTTGTCACATCACATTCGTGAACAAAACATGGCAGTTATCCCGATCCGCCCGGATCGCGGCTTCCCGTTATCGGAACGACATTCCAATCACAAAAACCGAAAGAGGAAAGTGACTATGCGAAAGCTTACGTCTGCTGCAATACTGTGCGCGCTGTCAGCGCCCGGCCTGGCACAAGCCGAGTGCGGAGAAGTGTCCATCACCGAAATGAACTGGGCCTCCAACACGGTCGTGACCAACGTGGCCACCTTCATCATGGAGCAGGGTTACGGCTGTGACGTGACCATCGTGCCATCCGACACAGTGCCAGCTGTCACTTCCGTTGCCGAAAACGGCGAACCGGACATTATTACCGAGCTGTGGCTGAACTCCGCTGGCGAAGCCTATCTGCGCCTGGAAGAGCAGGGCAAGGTTGAACGGGTCAGCAAGGTTCTGGACCCCGGCGGTGTGGAAGGCTGGTGGATTCCCACCTACCTGGCCGAGAAGCACCCGGAGCTGACCACCATTGAAGGCGTGATGAACAACCCGGAGTTGGTGGGCGGTACCTTTAATAACTGCCCCGATGGCTGGGGCTGCCGGGTGGTCAGTGACAACCTGATTCGAGCGTTGGACCTGGAAGAGTCCGGCATTGAAGTGTTCAACCATGGCTCCGGCGAGACTCTCGCGTCTTCCATGGCATCCGCGGTGCAGAACGAGGAACCCTGGTTTGGCTACTACTGGGGCCCGACCGTGCCTCTCGGCAAGTACGACATGACCCGTGTCGAGCTGGGTGAGTACAAACAGGACGTGCACCAGAAAAACCAGACCCCGGATGCGGACAACCCCGGCGTTTCCGAATTCCCGGCGGCAACTGTCCTGACCTCAATCACCACCGACTTCAAAGAGCGTGAGCCGGAAGTCGCTGAAATGCTGGGCAAGATGACGTTCAAAACCGCCACCATGAGCTCCATCCTGGCGTGGATGGATGAGAACAACGCCACCGGCGAAGAAGCGGCCGTCTACTTCCTGAGCAACAACAGTGAAGAGTGGTCCACCTGGCTGAACGATGAAGCCACCAAACGGCTGGCCAACGTTCTCGAGTAACTGACCTGCCCCGTCCGGGGCGTATCCCCTGCGCCCCGGACGATTTCTTTGCAAAACCACGCTGTCCCATACGCGCAGGAGAAACTGACCGCCCATGGCAACTTACGACCCCCTGTTTGAAACACTCGGGCTCAAGGAATGGTGTTCCGAAGGCAAGAGCAGTGGCCCCATGTCGATGGCCGACTTGCTGAACAAAACCAGTGGCAAACAAACCCAGGAGACCTCCATCTGGGAACTGCCTTTTCCATCCATGGACGCACTGAACGAATCCTGTGCAGCCTTCCCCCAGTCACGGGAACTGACCAAGGGTCTGGAGCAGGGCTTCCTCGCCATCAAGGACAGCCTCAGCCTGGTACTTGACCCACTGACTCAACCCCTGAGCTGGTTTCTTGACGGCGCCCTTTACGCCATGCTCAACACACCCTGGTGGATTGTTATTCCATTGTTGCTGGCGGTGGTCTTCGTCGTCACCAAATCCTGGAAACTGGTGGCCTTTGTCGGCATCAGCATCGTCCTCATGGCATTCATTGATCACTACGACTACGCCATGCAAACACTGGCGATCATCATGGTATGCGCCTTCCTCTGCGTCCTGTTCGGGGTCCCCATTGGCATTGCCATGGCTCGCAGCGACGGCCTTCAGCGCGTGATCACCCCGGTTCTGGACATGCTGCAAACCCTGCCGCCGTTTGTGTACCTGATTCCGCTGATCTTCCTGTTCAGCGTGACCGAATCCAAGCTCTACGGCATTGCCATTATTCTTTACGCCATTGTTCCGGTCATCCGCCTTACCAACCTGGGCATTCGGCTTGTGGACAAAGACGTGATCGAAGCCGCCGATGCCTTTGGCATGACGCCCCGGCAAAAGCTGTACAAGGTGCAGATCCCGCTGGCCCTGCCCAACATCATGGCCGGCGTGAACCAGACCATCATGATGAGTCTTGCCATGGTTGTTATCGCTTCCCTGGTGTCCGCACCGGGTCTGGGCGTACTGGTGCTGCGCGGCATCCGGAACCTGGAACTGGGCGTTGGTCTGGTGTCCGGCCTGGGTATCGTGATTCTGGCGGTCATTCTTGACCGGGTAACCAAGGCATCCCTTGCACGCATCGACGTGTCGAAAGAGCATTGAGGTAAGGCACATGACACGCAACGTCAAGATTTCCATCAAGAACCTGTACAAGATCTTCGGCCCGACACCCGATGTCGTACTGGAGTACGCACGCCAGGGCATGCACAAGGCCGAAATGCTCGAGCAGCATAACCACGTGCTGGGTCTGCGCGACATCAACGTGGATATTCATGAGGGTGAAATTACCGTCATCATGGGCCTGTCTGGATCGGGCAAATCCACCCTGATCCGCCATCTCAATCGGCTGATCGACCCCACCGCCGGCGAGGTCCAGGTGGATGGTGATGACATCATGACTTACACCGAGGAACAGCTTCGCCAATTACGGCGAGAACGGATGTCCATGGTGTTCCAGAAATTTGCCCTGCTGCCCCACAAAACCGTGCTGGAAAATGCCGGCATGGCAAAAGACATTCGCGGCTACACCACCGAGGATTTCGAAGGGGAGGCCAGAAAATGGCTGGCCCGGGTCGGCCTGGAAGGCAACGAACAGCAGTACCCTCATCAGCTGTCCGGCGGCATGCAGCAAAGGGTGGGCATTGCCCGGGCGCTGGTATCCGACGCCCAGATCATGCTGATGGACGAGGCCTTCTCCGCCCTGGATCCCCTGATCCGTTCCGACATGCAGGACCTGCTGCTGGAACTGCAGGAAGAACTGAAGAAAACCATCGTGTTCATCACCCACGACCTGGACGAAGCCCTGAAGCTGGCCGATCACCTGGTCATTCTCAAGGAAGGCGAAGTGGTTCAGCAGGGCGATCCGCAGGATATCCTGCTCAACCCGGGCGACCCTTACATTGTCGACTTCATCAGCGACATCAACCGGGCACGGGTGCTAAGGGTACGCTCGATGATGACTAAGCCGGACCCCGAGGAAACCGACTACGCCGGCGACATCTCCGAGAAAGACAATCTTGAAGACGTGCTGCGAAAGTCCGGTGGAGATATGACACTCAACTTCAGGGTCATGCGCGGTGACGAGCAGGTGGGCACCCTGCACATGAAAGACCTGGCCCGCGCACTGGTGCCAACCGACGCTTCAGAGAGTCGCGGCAAAACGGCCGCCTGAACGGTCTGCGCGCCGGCCGACAAGTGCTGTTTCAGCTGTCGGCTGGCAGTGGTCCCGGCCTGGCAAACAGGTAACCCTGGAAATGCCGGCAGCCGTGTTCCACCAACCAGTCCCTCTGCTCTTCGGTTTCCACCCCTTCGGCAATGACCTGCAGCTTCAGGCCATTGGACAGACCGATGATGGAGTCGACAATCGCACCACTGGTGCTATTCTCGCCCAGATCCCGGGTGAAGGACTGGTCAATCTTGATCTGATCCAGCGGCAGGCGCTTGAGATAGCTGAGCGAGGAATACCCGGTACCGAAGTCATCCAGCGAGAAACGGATACCCAAATCACGCAGCCGGTTCATGATCTCGGTGACACGGTCCGGGTCATCCATCAGCAAGCTTTCGGTTACTTCCAGCTCCAGCAGGTGCGGTGGTGCACCGGTCTCATCCAGAATCCGGGCCACCTGGTCCGGGAAGCCGGCATGCTGGAACTGATAAACGCTGACATTCACCGCCAGGTACAGATCCTTTCTGTCAGGGTTGGCCTGCCAGCGTGCCAGCTGCTCGCAGGCCTGCTGCAACACCCATTCGCCAATGGGGATAATCAGGCGGCTCTGCTCGGCCAGGGGTATAAACACGCCCGGCGACACCATGCCCTTGTCCGGATGCTGCCAGCGCAGTAGCACCTCATATCCCTGAACCTTGTCCGGATGACTTATCTGCGGCTGGAAATAAAGCTGAAACTGCTCGGCGTCCAGGGCGCTGCGTAGCTCATCTTCCAGCAAAATGTTTTCCACCGCCCGGGCCTGAATTTCAGGGTCGAAGAAAGCAATGGGTCTGCCGCCATTTTGCCGGGCCTGTTGCTTGGCCTGCTGAGTGGCCTGCTCAGCCCGCTGGAGTTGCTCGTCGCCCGGGATTTGCCGGTTGCCGATAAGGACAATCCCGATACTCGAGGCCAACCGGACAACACTTCCCGCCATTTCAAAGGGCTGCTGCAATGCTGTCTGAATCTTTTCAGCCATGCGTTCCGCAGTCCGGGCCGCTGCCTGTTCAGATTCACCTAACTCCAGAAGCAGCAAACCAAACTCATCGCCACCGATTCGGGCCAATGTGTCGTTGCTGCGCACCAGCCCGGATATCCTCTCGGCCACGCTTTTCAACACCTGGTCACCCACGTCGTAGCCCCGGCTATCATTCACAGCACGGAAATGATCAAGTTCCACCTCCAACAGGGCGGCAAATCCGCCACTCCTGGCATTGCTCCGGGCAACCTCGGTTATCCGGTCCTCCAGCAACACGCGATTGGCAAGACCGGTGAGGGAATCGTAAAAGGCCAGGCGATGGGCTTCACGTTCCGCTTCCTTTCGCTTGGTAATGTCGTGGAAAGTGCCCACGTAATTGAGAATCGCGCCGGATTCGCTACGGATGGCGGTTACCGTCAGCCACTCGGCGTATACCTCGCCGTTTTTCTTGCGGTTCCAGATCTCGCCTTCCCAGGAACCCAGCTCTTTCACCCTGGCCCAGAAATTCTGGTAGAAAGAGCGATCCTGCAACCCGGATTGCAATACCGCCGGGGTTTTACCCACCACCTCATGCTCTTCATAACCGGTAATGCGAGTGAAAGCCCGATTGGCCCGCAGAATCAGTCCCTGATCGTCGGTGATGATAATGCCCAGGTGGGTTTCAAAAGCGGTTGAGGCAATACGCAGTTCGGCTTCCTGGATTTTGCTCTGGGTAACATCCCGCACCACGGCAAGGAAGCCGGTGTTGCGGTTCTCCTTGTCCGTCAGCACGGTGATTTTGGCACTGAATTCCCGCACCTCGCCGTCAAAGACCAGTTGGTATTCAAGATCCGCCGGCTGCCCTGTCACCCCGACCTGCTCGGTCACACTGGCCAAACGGCCGGACAACTCTGGCGGCAGAAGGTCACGATAATGCTCGCCCAACATGTCTTCAGCCGGTTTGATGAGCTGATCTTCGTCAGAGGCGTGCACAAAAACAAAACGCCCCTGTTCGTCGAACACAAAAATCAGGTCGGGAATCGAACGAATCAGCGCCCGCAAACGCGCCTCGCTGGCCTGGGCCGAGCGCTGCAGCTCCAACCGTTCATGGTTCTCCGCCAGCAGCGCCTGTTCGGCCTTTGCCCGCCGCTGGAACTGGCGTACCGACAACCAGCCAACCACCGCCACAACAACAAAAGCCACAACGCTGATCCACAGATTCTGCCACCAGTCACGGACAATAACCGCCACTTCCTCACCGACAATCACCAGATAGGGCGTATCCTTCACCCGCTGGAACGTGTAAAGACGTTGTGTACCATCCACCGGTGAGGCTGTGATCGCCTGGGCAGAGTCCTGGCCACTGTCGATGAAGTCCCGGGTATGGGGCTCTTTTACCCGGATGCCGGTGTGCACCAGATCACCATCGGCCGGCAAGCGGCCGACCAGAGTCATGGTCGTATCCAGAATGGCGATGCTCTGGCCTTCGGACATGGACAAACGTGCCAGTGAATCAGCCAGCATGGCGGGAGTGTGGCGGGCCACCAGATAGCCGGCCAGTTCTTCGGAAGGGGAACGCAGGGGCCGGGCATTCCAGATCGCCAGTTGCCCCGTTTTCGGGTTCGGGTGTAGTGGGGTAATCACACCGTCGCGGTCGCTGCTGGCCAGCTGCGCGCGCAGAAAATCCCAGCTCGCCAGCTTCTGCGCACCGGACTCTTCCGAATCGTACAGCAGATTACCCGAGGTATCGGTAATGAACAGGGCATCGACATAATTCAACTGCTGACGCTTCTCGTCCAGCAGGCGTTCCAGGCTTTCCAGCCCGGTATCGGGCAACACCCCGGCCTGGGCAACCATGGGCTCGACAAAACCTGCCACCGTCTGCAAACCGGAACGTGAGGACATGAACGCGGTAGCGACAAATTCGGCGGCCAGATCCGCCCGGGCGTTGGAGCGGCTGGCGGCGGCGTCCTTGTTATGCCGGTAGGTCTGTACGGCCACAGTGGCCGCAGAAGCCACCAGCACCAGCATCACCAACAGGTACACCGCCACCGGCTTGAGTGTTTTGCCCGGCTGTTCAACAAACCTGGAGTCTGAATCCGCCATTAAGAGGTTCCCGGCCTCGTGAAAAAAATGTGTTCAATAAGTTTACAATAGCAGCAATTCCCCGGAATCACCGACACTTACGTATCGACTCATACAATTTATTTGTTCCAGACACAAAAACGCCCCCGGGAAACCGGAGGCGTTTTTTCAATCCTCAGCTGTCTGTCCGGACCAACTTCAGATTCTGGTCATGCGCAAAGGAGACTTTTCAGTGGTCGTCGGGGTTTTCGTAGCCGGTGATCATCGGTTTGATGTGACTGGTCAGGGTCTTGCCCATGGTGACCATATAGACGTGACCAATAATGAACACCATCATCGCGAAGGCCGCCCCCGTATGCACCAGGGCCACGGTTTCCAGCTCCATGGCGCCAGCGACGGTTTCCGGCCAGTCGTTGTAGAACAGGTACAACAGCCCGGAGACCCAGATCACCGGCGTAATACCCAGTTTGAAAAACAGGTAAGCCAGGCGTTGCAAAGGATTGTGCTTGGCCTTGGTGGTTTTCTTGTAGGGGTGCTCGGCGCCGGTAAACGTGCCGATCAGGTAATAATGAATGACGGCAAACAGGCCATTTCGGGTGGGAATGTACTGTCGCCACTCGCCGGTGGTGAAGTGCCAGAAAATGGCAAACACCCACAACACGATCAGCGCCCAGGCCGCCAGCGTGTGCACCTGCACGGCGGTACTGAATTTCAACGAATCCAGCGTGCCGTGAATATTGAAACCGGTGAACAGCAGCACGAAGATCAGCAGAGCCTGAGTCCAGTGCCAGAAGCGCTCGAAACGTTTGAAAATCATTTCACGGCTCATTTTGCGCTCCTCCCACGAAAGATCACCCGGGCGATGGCGTGCAGCAAGACGGCAAACAGCGTGGCCGCCACCAGGAACCAACCAATCCGGTCAAGCCAGACATTGCGGTCGTGGCCCGGCATGTAGATACCGCCAATGCCCGCCAGCCGACTGTCAGACTGGTGGCAGGAGCCGCAGCGCACCGCGTCATCCGCTGGAGCCACCATGTGGGTAATCGGCCAGTGCATGGTGGTTTCTATGAAGCTGAACTCGCCACTGTAGGGCCGGCCGGACAGATCACTGGCCGCCTGCAGGGCTTTCTCCCAGCTGAAGTTGCTCCATAGGGAGGTGTCATCGGCACCGAACACGTGGGTGGCCAGCAGGGTTTGCAGTTCGGTATCAAACGGCTGCTTGCCGCGCATGATCTTGAACGGCCAGATGCGTGAGTCCGGATCGTCCGCACTGCCCTGAATGTCATTGATGGGCACCGGCGGATTGTCGATATCCAGCGGCTCGCCGGCCAGGGTGTATTCCACGGTGCCGTTAAACCAGGCGTACTCGGGCACCACGTTCTCGCCGTGGCGGAAATCCCCTTTCTCGCTCAGGTAGCTGGGGTCACCGTTTTCATCCAGTTCCTTGATCGGATTGCCGTCTTCATCCAGCCGGCCGGCGGTGGACCAGTCCCACCAGGTTTTGGTCGCCACGCCACCCCGGGCGAACGCCGGAATATGGCAGCTCTGGCACGCGAGCTTGTCCACGTGGTCGTTAATCTTGGTTTCTTCGTGGGGCTCCATGCCATGGCAGGATTCGCAGCTGGCGCGGCTCAGATCAGTATGGCCCGGCACATCAATACCCAGCTCGTCACGGGCGTTGACCTGATACCGGCTACCGGTCACTTCGTGTCCCGAGGTGGTGTGGCAATCGGAACAGGCGAAATCCAGGCCCTCCGGTGACATATGAACATCCACATGCTTGGGCGGGTCCACCAAAGATGAGTCCAGGTCGCCATGCTTCACTCCGTCGGCGCCACCACCGTAGAAGTGGCAACTGCCGCAGTTTTGCCGGTCACTGGCGCCGACATTCTGGGCAATGTTGGCCAGATCCGGTGGCTGTACCATCTTGCCACTGCCTTTCGGCCATTCCCGGGGTTCGTAAGTGGGGTGGCCGGCCAGGGTAGGAAACTTCCAGTACTCGCCGGTGGTGTCGTGGCACACCAGACAGTCCACCGCGTTGTCCGCCTCGGGCGGCGGCTCGTTCATGTCTTCCCAGCCATAGCCCACGTGGCAGGAGGTACAACGGGGCTCGTTAGTGACGGTCATGCCACAGAAACTGTTGATCACCTTACTCTTGCCCAGGGTCTGGCCGGTTTCCTCATGCTCGTACAACCAGGTCCAGTGAGTGGTACCCCGCACCTGCTCACCCGCCTCCGTGTGGCACTCCAGACAAGCCGCTGTGACATCTTCAGCGCGCTCGAACGGCCCCTGCAGGGCCTTGAATTTACTATGGTCCGCAGTTGGCGGGGAACGGTCTGCCGCCGCTGACACCAGGCCTGAAAAGCCCATCAGCAGCAAACCACATACAAAGGTTATTGCAGCTCGTTTATCCATGGCCCTCACCAACCTTCGCAAATACTTGGAATATGCTTATTCCAAGTGTAGCTTACAAAACGTTGTCATTAAGACTTTGGCACCTGCGACCTTCTGTCACACCCTTACTACCTGCTTCCCCAGCCTCAAGAGTGACTTAGTCACTGAACTTTCACCCCACGCTCCCTAATCTGAAAACCGTCAGAACAAACCCAAGGCAGGAGTAAGACGTTATGATCAAAAGCATGAAACTGTTCGCGCTGGCACTGGTGGTTGCACTTGCCCCCATGCACGCCATGGCCGACAACCACAAGGAAAAGAAAGCCGACAAAGGCAACCAGGTGGACGAGGTACTGGTGATCCTTTCCAGCGACTCACTGCAAACCCAGGGCATGGCCATGGTGCTGTCCAATACCATGGCGGAGAAGGGTGCCAAAGTGAACGTACTGCTGTGTGACGCAGCCGGCGACCTGGCCCTGAAATCCTATTCCGGCGACGCCCTGGCCCCGAAAGATGTGACTCCGGGGCAGATGATGCGCGGTCTGATGAAAGCCGGTGGTAGCGTTAAGGTTTGCGCCCTGTACCTGCCAAACAGCGAGTACAGCAAAAACGATCTGGTTGACGGTGTTGGCGTTGCCATGCCGCCGGAGATGGCCGGCCAGATGCTCGACCGCAAGATGCGCACCTTCACTTTCTAAACCGGTGTCGCATTAAATGGCAGTATCCGCGCCAGCCTTTCGGGGCTGGCGTTTTTCATTCGGTTCCTGACAGTTGAGGCGTGTAATGAACCCCGCAGAAACCTCCCGCTTGCAGCACTTTCCGATCTCCTGGTTTGCCATGGTGATGGGGCTGGCCGGACTGACCATCGCCCTGCACCGGGCCGAAACCCTGTTTGGCCTGCCGGTACCGGCCAGCTCCGCGACCCTGGTTGTCACTATCGCGGTGTTTTTATCCCTGGCACTGCTTTATACCCTCAAGGCTGTGCGACACCCCTGTGCGGTCAAGGCTGAGTTCAGCCACCCGATCAAGCTCAACTTCTTTCCCACCATTTCCATCGGGCTGATCCTGATCAGCATTGCCTTGCTGCCGCACCACAGGCTGTTGTCGCTTATGGTTTGGGCCACGGGCACAGGCCTGCATCTGCTTTTCACGCTCTACGTACTGTCGGCGTGGATTCACCATACCCACTTTGAAATCAACCATATGAATCCGGCCTGGTTCATTCCCATCGTGGGTAACATTCTGGTGCCCATTGCCGGCGTGCAGCATGGCTTTGCCGAACTGGGCTGGTTCTTTTTCAGTATCGGGCTGGTGTTCTGGCTGGTGCTGCTGACCATCATTTTCTACCGGATGTTCTTCCACCAGCCGCTGCCGGGCAAACTGCTGCCCACCCTGTTCATCCTGATTGCGCCGCCGGGCGTGGGATTTGTGTCCTGGCTGCAGCTGAACGGCGAAGTGGATGCCTTTGCCCGCATTCTCTATTACAGCGCCCTGTTCCTGACGCTGATGCTGCTGACCCAGGTGCCACGGTTTGTAAAACTGCAGTTTTTCCTGTCCTGGTGGGCTTATTCGTTCCCCATGGCCGCCATCACCATTGCCACTCTGGGCATGTACGAGGCGCTGGATCTGGCCTTTTTCAAATGGTTGGGCGGTGCACTGCTGGTGCTTCTGGTGGTGCTAATCGCAGGACTGGTGGCGAGAACAGCCATAGCCGTAAGCCGGTGGGAAATCTGCATCGAGGAATAAAAACGGTCATAAAAAAAGCGCCTGTCCGCAAACAGGCGCTTTCTGGTTTCCGAAACCGGCCTTACGGACGGTAGATTTTTTCAGGATTGGCCTTGGTTGACCACGGCAGACCGGAATTCTGCCAGCCATTTTTCACCCGGAAGCCTTTCTTCTCGCCTTCTTTGACGGTACCACCCTGAAAGCCGTTGTCCACGTACTTCACGTTGGTGAAACCACGCTCAAGCAGATAATCGGCACTGGGCTTTCCACGGGCCGAACCGGAGCGGCACATGGTGACGATCAGCGCATCCCGGTCCAGGCCCTTTTCCTCCAGAGCCTCATCCACCTGGCTGACAAAATTTTCGTTGATGTTCATGGTGAACACGCCTTTCTCGTCGTTCCACTCATGACGGTCAACCAGTTGGAAAGGAATGTTGCGGTCCACCGAATCGGTAAAGCCGATGAACATAATTTCCACCGGATCACGAACGTCGATGAACAGCATGTCATCACCCTGCGCCTGAGTCATTTCATAGACTTCTTCAGGCGTCAGAGACAGGGCTTCTTCGGCCTGGGCCGAGGTTACAAGGCCAAACACAAACAACGCTGACAACAATAACACTCTCATCATTCTCTCCTGCGCTACATGAACTTCACACCAAGAATAACCTTATAACCCGTGGTTTTGCCAGTCAGGAGCAGGGAGCAAACAGCGGCCAAATGCCACACCCGGCCCCAAAAGCGTGGTCCCGGGAACAAACTTGACAGACGTCAATTCCATCGCCATCTACGCTGAAATTCACGTGAAGAACCTGAACATTTTGTTAATGTCATCAATAAGAGAGAGCAAGCCCTTCTCATAAGGAGAAAGCGATATGACCAAACACCCCCTGATCAAGGCACTGGCGCTGAGCCTGACCGTGGCCGCCGGCCCGGCCATGGCCGACGAGCTGATGGAACGCGCCAACAGCAACTTCGAGCCAATCCCCAAGTATCCACCTGTCATTGATGGCAATGAGCTGACCCAGGCCAAAGTCGAGCTGGGCAAGATGCTGTTCTTTGAACCGCGCCTGTCTTCCAGTCACCTGATCAGCTGTAACACCTGCCACAACGTCGGCCTCGGTGGCGACGACGAACTGCCCACCTCTATCGGTCACGGCTGGCAGAAGGGTCCGCGTAATTCCCCGACCGTTTTCAACGCCGTGTTTAACGCCGCCCAGTTCTGGGATGGCCGTGCGGCTGACCTGGCCGAACAGGCCAAGGGGCCGGTTCAGGCCGGCGTGGAAATGAGCAGCACTCCGGCGCGTGTGGAAGAAACGCTGAAAAGCATGCCCGAGTATATCGAGCGCTTTGAAAATGCTTTCCCGACTTCCGAGGAGCCGGTCACTTTCGACAACATGGCAACCGCCATCGAAGCCTACGAGGCGACCCTGATCACCCCGGATGCACCTTTTGACCGCTACCTGCGCGGTGATGAAGACGCACTTAACGACAAGCAGAAAGAAGGTCTGGCGCTGTTCATGGACCGTGGTTGTACCGCCTGTCACAGTGGTGTGAACCTGGGTGGCCAGGATTACTACCCGTTTGGCCTGGTATCCCGCCCGGGTGGCGAGATTCTGCCCGAGGGTGACAAAGGCCGTTTCGCGGTAACCGAAACCGCCTCTGATGAGTACGTGTTCCGCGCCGCTCCACTGCGGAATATCGAACTCACGGCGCCTTACTTCCACTCTGGCGCGGTCTGGAGCCTGGAAGAGGCGGTTGCGGTTATGGGTACCGCCCAGTTGGGCACCGAACTGGATGATGAAGAGGTTCAGTCCATTGTGGCTTTCCTGAAGTCCCTGACTGGTGAAGTGCCGGAAGTGACCTACCCGCAGTTGCCGCCAAGCACCGCCAAGACACCGAAGCCGGTCGACATGGTGCCGTAACCGGTTAAACATGGCCTCTTGAGGCAACGGTCAGTATCAAGGGCGCATCGAGAGGTGCGCCCTTTTTTATCGTGTATTTACCGCATACCAACCGACAGCCCGACGCTTGCCTAAGGCCGTGAAACAAGGCTATCGTTGGCTTTTATCCAAAGCAGACGAGGTACCATGAACCCGACCATCGAGCTTTTGAAATCCCACCGATCCATCCGCAAGTTCAAAGACCAGCCTCTGCCGGATGGTCTGCTGGAAACCCTGATCAGCGCCGGCCAGTGTGCCGCCACCTCCAATCAGGTTCAGGCCTATACGGTCATCCGTGTCACCAACACGGAAAACCGGGAAACCCTGGCGGAACTGGCTGGAGGTCAGCCCTGGATCAAGGCTGCGTCGGAATTTCTGGTGTTCTGTGCCGACATGAAGCGCGCAACCGAAGCCGCCGAGCGTGCCGGCGCCGACGTCGTCCGTGGCATGACCGAGCAGCTGCTGGTCGCCAGTATCGATGCGGCCCTGATGGCCCAGAATGTGGCGGTGGCTGCGGAGTCGGAAAAGCTGGGCATCTGCTACATTGGCGGGCTGCGCAACAACCCCGAGCAGGTCAGCGAACTGCTCAGGTTGCCGGAACACGTGTACCCGGTTTTCGGCATGTGCATCGGCTATCCGGACCACGACCCGCAGGTCAAACCCCGCCTGCCGGTGGAAACCATTCTCAAACAGGATTACTACGACGACAGCCAGGACCAGGCCCAGGTAGACGCATTCGACGACACCATGCACCAGTACTATCTGGAAAGGACAGGCGGCAAAAAGGACAGCAACTGGTCCGAGGAACTCAAGCCGCTGTTTACCGACAAGCTGCGCCCCCACATGAAGGAATTCCTGGAGAAGCGCGGCTTCGGGGTGAAATAAAGGGTGACGTAAAAGCCCCTACCGGTCTTCAAGGATGAGGACCACCAACTCCTTCGGCCCGTGGGCACCGTAGGCCAGCACCTGCTCGATATCGGCGGTTTTCGACGGGCCGGACACCAGTAACAGGTTGGTGGGCATGCCCGCCGACCAGTTCTGCTTCTGCATCATTGTGTACAGGTTGTCCTCAATCTCACTGGCGTTCAGCAGGGCAATATGCAGCGGCGGCAACAGGCTCATCAGCCGCGGCTCGTGCCTGTCCGGCCAGAGCGCCAGGGAACCGGTGGCGGCAATTCCGCCGACGGTGCTGGTCACGCTGGCCTGCACCCGCCAGAACAGCTCTTCCTTCCAGTCGTCCACCGGCCGATCGTAGGCCAACAACTCAGGTTTTGCGCCCGCCTGCTGCCAGTAGTTGACCAGCACCTGCCCATGGGCCGTGCCCGGCGCGTACAACAGGTTGTTCAGCCCCCGTTCCTGCAAGAGCGCCAGCACCTTCTCCGGCCACTGCGCCGCAGGCAGTTGATGCACCTCGGTCTGCACCGCTTCCATCAGCGAGCGCAAACGCGTGATCCGATCTTCCGGCGCGTACTGCCAGGGGCGGGTGACCAGGCCCTCATCAAACTCGTCCGGCCGAGGCGTGGTGCCGGCCAGCCCCGCCCTGAGTTTGTTCAAGATATTGCTGCGAGCGCTCATGACTGGCCTCCGGTGTGTTGACTCTCAGCTCTGGCAAGGTGCGCTTTTGCCAGATCGTGCAGCGAGCGCCGGGCGGGCACTGGCGCGGTGTGGTTTTCGGTCCATGGGCCAAGGTTTTTCGGTGTCAGCTTGCCGAACCGGGTCGCGCCCCAGAGAAACAGCCGATAGAGGCCCGGCCGGGTATTCAGGGTTCTCCAGAAACGCCAGACCGCGCGCTCCCTGGCGGAATACTTGGCACCGCCGTCTTTGACTTTCGGCTGCTCGGCCGGGCTTTTGACATTTTCCTGCCGTAGCCGCTGCAACAGCTCCGGAATGGGAATCTTGACCGGGCACACGTCCCCGCACGCACCGCACAAGGAGGAGGCACTGGGGTGATCCGGCACCTGCTTAAGCCCGACCATGTGGGGCGTGACAATTTTACCAATCGGCCCGGGATAGACCTCGCCATAGGTGTGGCCACCCACTCGGGTGTACACAGGGCAGTGGTTCATGCAGGCACCGCAACGGATGCAGTTGAGGGTCTGGCGCATCTGGGCGTCGGCGAAGGCGCCGGTGCGGCCGTTGTCCAGCAGCACCAGATGAACTTCTTCGGGGCCATCCAGCTCGTCGGGTTTGCGCGGGCCAGAGATCATATTCACATAGGTGGTGATGGGCTGGCCCAGAGCTGAGCGAGTCAGCAGGGAAACCAGCGGCACTACATCCCGCAGGTTCTCCACCACTTTTTCAATGCCGGTGACCGCCACATGCACGGGCGGCGCGGTGGTGCTCATGCGCCCGTTACCCTCATTCTCCACCAGCAGCAGGGTGCCCGTTTCGGCGATGGCAAAGTTCACGCCGGACACACCAACATCCGCTTCCATGAATTTCTGGCGCAGGGTTTCCCGGCCGATACGGATCAGCTTGTTCACATCGTCGGTTTCTTCCACGCCCAGTTTGTCGTGGAACAGCTTCGAGACCTGGTACCGGTTCTTGTGGATGGCCGGCATGATGATGTGCGAGGGCTTCTCACCGTCCAGCTGAACAATGTATTCGCCCATGTCCGACTCCAGGCACTCGATGTCCCGCTCGGCCAGGTAATCGTTCATCTCCATTTCTTCGCTGACCATGGACTTGCCCTTGACCACCTGCGAGCCCTGTTTGGACTCAATAATCGAGTGAACAATCCGGTTCGCTTCTGCCGTGGTTTCCGCCCAGTGGACGTTGACACCATTTTCCGTGAGCTTCGCCTCCAGCTGCTCCAGCAAATCCGGCAAACGGGACAGGGCACGGGCCTTGATGCGGTTGCCCAGCTCCCTCAGGCCCTCGCGCTCTTCTTCGTCCGGGAAGGCGTCCGCGCGTTTTTGCATGAGCGAATCCATGGCCACGCGGAAGTTGGTACGTAGCTGATCGTCCGCCAGTGCTTCTTTGGCGCGGCCGCGAAAAGTATCGCTTAACTCGGTAACCGGAATACGCTGGTTCATGATCGCACCTCCCCGCTGACCCGCTCCCACAGGAAACTGGCCAGGTGCCGGCCCCGGAAAGCCTGTTTCTGTTTGGCCAGCGAGCCGTTAATGTTCAGCAGACAGCCACCATCGGCGGTGACCATTTCCGCCGCGCCGGATTCTCTAAGCGAACGGGTTTTGTCCAGTACCATGGCGCCGGAAACTTCCGGCATGCGCACGGAAAAGGTACCACCAAAACCGCAGCATTCACTTTCATGGTCATGATCCAGGCGCTCGACGTTATCCAGCCCCGCCAGCAGCTCACGGGCGTGGAGGTGGGTGTTCATTTCCCGCCGGGCGGAACAGGAGGTGTGTAACGCAATTTGCGTGGGGGGACCCAGGTCCTGCCATTGCACCTTGCACACGTGCAGCAGAAACTCCGTCAACTCAAACGTACGCTCAGCCAGGCTTTCAACCCGCTTGAGGGTGTCCGGCTCGTCGGCGAACACTTCCCGGTAATGCTGGCGAAACATGCCCGCGCAGGATCCGGAAGGCACAACAACCGGCAAGCCGTTATCCAGCAATGCCAGTTGTGCCCGGGCCACCTCCAGGGCTTCGTCCACATAGCCCGAGGTCCAGGCCGGCTGGCCGCAGCAGGATTGCGCCTGAGGGTAATGAACCTTCAGGCCTTCCCGCTCCAGCAACCGGATGGCATCCAGACCGGCTTCCGGGAAAAAAAGATCCATCACACAGGTGCCGAACAGGATGACTTCCGCCGGCTTGTCCGGATAGTGGCGCGGTTTCGGCCTCTCCGGAGCCACGCGGGTGGCGTTCGGAGCAGCGTCGTAGAAAAGATCCGTCATTAACAGGGTCTCCGGGCCTGAGCCTCTTTAATTGGTAAGACCAATTTACACGAAAACTAAGTGAACGATATTTGACCATGCCCTGAGTGTCAAATTTGCCGCTCAGGCATTCAACTATAGCTCAGTCAATTTGGCCTGACGCACACCAGCCGGTAGACTGTATTGGTAAGACCAATTCCAGTCACTCAGCCGGAAGCAGCACCATGCCCATCGGACAGATTGCCCCCAAACGCCTGGCAGACACCATTGTGGAACAACTGGAAACCATGATTCTGGAGGGCACCCTGCAGCCAGGCCAGAAACTGCCCCCGGAACGGACACTGGCCGAGCAGTTCGGCGTGTCCCGGCCATCCTTGCGTGAAGCCGTAAAGCGGCTGGTCGCCAAGGGTTTGCTGGTCAGTCGCCAGGGGGGCGGCAACTTCGTCACCGAAAAACTGGGCACCAGTTTCAGCGACCCGCTGGTGCAATTACTCCAAAGCCACCCGGAAGCCCACCGGGACCTGCTGGAATTCCGACGCACGCTGGAGGCCGACTGCGCCTATTACGCAGCCCTCAGGGCGACCGATGTCGACAGGGAACGGCTGGCGCAGGCCTGGGCGGAGCTGGCAAGCTGCTATCAGAACCCGCCGGAGAACACCATCGAGCGGGAAGCCGCGGCGGATGCCGGCTTCCACCTCGCCATTGCCGAAGCCAGCCACAATGCGGTGTTACTGCACACCATGCGCAACCTTTTCCATATGCTCAAACACAACATTGTTACCAGCATCGGCGGGCTCTATGCGCGGGAAAATGACACTCGCCAGGGCCTCCTGGCACAGCACCAACGGCTGTTTCAGGCCATAATGGAAGGGCAGGCCGAACAGGCCCGGGGCATTGCCGGCGATCACATTGCCTTTGTCCAAAGCGCCATTTCGCAACACAGCGAAGAGGAAACCCGCAAGCAGCGGGCCCTGCGTCGAAAAAGCCGTTATTAAGCGGCCGGCAGTTTTTCCCAGACCGTCAGTTCGGAAAAACTGTGCTGGAACTTGTTGCGTGTCTCGCGAATCACGAACGGCAGGCTGCGGGGTTCAGCCATCAACTGGAAGCGGCCGGCCAGGGCATCCTGCAGGCCATCCAGGGTGGTGTATTGTTCGCCGTCTTTCTCGAACCCGCCCAGCCATTCGCTTCTTGGGGTATAGTCTTCCAGCCAGGTGTAGGGCGAGGCGATCACCAGCAGTCCCAGGTCGTTGATTCGATGATAAATATCATCGAGAAACTTTGCCGGCTTATACAACCGGTCAATGAGGTTGCCGGCCACCACCAGGTCGTAACCGGCCAGATCCGGCGCCAGGTCGCAGGCATCACCCTGGTGAAAAGCCACTTTATTGGTGTAAGGCTGCAGCCCCAAGGCGGCCAGCGACCGCGCGTGATAACTCACCAGCTCCCCCTCCTCGGGGCGGGCATAACGGGCTTCGCCCAGACGAATCACTTCCCTGCATTTATCAATAAAGCGGTGCGAAAAATCCACGCCGTCCACGTGATCAAACTGCCGCGCCAGCTCCAGCGTGGTGCGACCACAGGCACAACCGATGTCCAGGGCGCGGCGTGTCGGGCGACCATCCAGCACGGCCATGGCGGCATCCGCTAATTCCTTTGGGAAGTTGCCCTCGCCATGCCAGGTCTCGCCGAAATGAAATTCCAGGTATTGCGCCAGCGTGGTGTTGTTTTCGTAATAGTCCGTGCTCGACACGCCTGTTCCTCCCAATACGTATTTATGCTCCGAGAATAACGCTTCATCCTTGAAAGAAACACCCGTCACCGCCACATTCAACCCGGTATCGATGAACTGTCAGGAGCCCTATGTCTAACCAACCCGACTACTCCCTGCTCGAACTCGCATCTGTGCGGGAGGGGGATTCCGTAGCCAACACCCTCGCTAACAGCGTGAGCTACGCCCAACATGCTGAACAGCTTGGATTCAAACGTTTCTGGCTGGCGGAACACCACAATATGGAGGGTATTTCCAGCGCTGCCACCTCCGTGTTGATCGGCCATATCGCCGGTAAAACAGACACGCTGCGCGTGGGTTCCGGCGGTATCATGCTGCCCAACCATCCGCCGCTGGTCATTGCCGAGCAATTCGGCACCCTGGAGTGCCTGTATCCCGGCCGCATTGATCTTGGCCTGGGTCGCGCACCCGGTACCGATCCGGTCACCGCCAGGGCACTGCGCCGTGACGGCCTGAGTGCCGAGCAGTTTCCCGACGATGTAGCCCGGCTTCAGGCCTTGCTTGGCCCCTTGCAACCGGGCCAGCCGGTGAAGGCGATTCCCGGGGCCGGCACACAGGTTCCGATCTGGCTACTGGGCTCTAGCCTGTTCAGCGCTCAACTGGCGGCCATGCGTGGTTTGCCGTACGCCTTTGCCGGCCATTTCGCGCCCCGCCTGTACCGGGAAGCCCTGAAAACCTATCGGGATAACTTCCGGCCTTCCGATCAACTGGCCGAGCCCTATGCAATGCTGGCCTTACCGGCCGTTCCAGCAGAGAGCCGGGAGCACGCCGGGTTTCTGGCGACCACCAGCTACCAACGCATTCTTGCCCTGTTCCGGGGCCAGCCTTTGTGGATGAAGCCACCAGTGGCGTCAATGGACGGTCTGTGGGGTCGCGGAGAAGAAGCCGGCGTGAAGGATTTTCTCGGTTTGCAGATCAGCGGTAACGCAAAGGACCTCGCCGAACAGCTGCAGCAACGGCTGGCGGATATTCACGTTAACGAGCTTATGTTCACCGTTGACATTTACGACCCGGAAGAACGCAGGCAGGCTCTGGACATTCTGGCGGAAACCCGCCAGCTCTTGCAGCAATCCTGACTCATTACTAAAAAATTAAAGCTCAGAAACAATTGATATATGTCATCCGTTTTTCGTGCGCTGTCGAACTGATTTGTTAGGGTCTGGCTGGGACCCCTGCCCACGACCATAAAAAAAGCACTTCAACAGGGCAAAATCCAGAAGTTCAACGTGATGAGATGAGAGAGGATTCACCAATGAGCGAGATTAACAAGAGTCGAAGAGTTTTCCTGCGCACCGCTGCACTGGGTGCCGCCGCTGTACCGATGGCCCGCTTTGTGGTGCCGAGCGCACACGCCGCCAAGCCACACGCTGAAGACGGCCACGCACTGAATTATGTCAATGACGCGACCACCTCCAGCCACGACAAATACCAGGACGGTCAGAAGTGCCAGAACTGTGTCTTCTGGGCCAAGGACGCCAAAGATGGCTGGGGCACCTGTCGTCATCCGAAGTTTGCCGACGTTCTTGTCAACGAGAACGGCTGGTGTAACAGCTACGCACCGGGCGCCTGACCAACGCGTCTGCGGGCGGCCGAGCCCCGGCCGCCTTTGCGGACTCCATTCCCCTCGAAAGCACCTCCACTCCCCGATTTTCTGCAGAGCCCGGAATCAATAAAACCGGTTTTTCATGGACTTGCCATACACCTTCATGCACCGGCCGGGTCTGACTCATTTTCCCGATTTCCTTGCGAAAACCCCGTTGTTTTGCCAATCTAAAAAAACGTGACAGTCGCTTAACTAGAAAAAACAGCGGAGAAAACGCAATGAGCAGCACAACGAAATTCAAGAAACTGGGCATTGTCTCGGCCCTGGCATTCGCCGGTCTGACGGCCGCAAACTCGGTCAACGCCGCCAACTGGCGCTATGCCCACGAGGAATACGAAGGCGATGTACAAGACGTGTATGCCTACGCGTTCAAGGAATACATCGAAGACAATTCCGATCACACCCTGCAGGTTTACCGTTTTGGCGAACTGGGCGAATCCGATGACATCATGGAACAGACCCAGGCCGGCATCCTGAACTTCGTGAACCAGTCTCCAGGCTTCACAGGCTCCCTGATTCCGGAAGCACAAATCTTCTTCATTCCGTATCTCATGCCCACCGACATGGACATGGTGATCGAATTCTTCCGCGAGTCCGAAGCCATCAACGAAGACTTCCCGGAACTGTACGCCGAGAAAGGTCTTGAGCTGCTGCAGATGTATCCGGAAGGCGAGATGGTGGTTACCGTTGACGAGCCGGTCACCTCACCGGAAGGTTTCAACAACAAGAAGATCCGGGTCATGACCAACCCGCTGTTGTCTGAGACCTACTCGGCGTTCGGCGCAACCCCGACTCCCCTGCCGTGGGGCGAGGTGTACGGTGCGCTGCAGACCAACATGATCCAGGGTCAGGAAAACCCGATCTTCTGGATCGAATCCGGCGGTCTGTATGAAGTATCCCCGCACCTGGTGTTCACTGGCCATGGCTGGTTCACTACCGCCATGATGGCTAACCAGGATTTCTACAACGGCCTGTCTGACGAAGACAAACAGCTGGTGCAGGACGCCGCTGACTACGCTTTTGAAGAGATCATCGTGCACATCGACGGTCTGGCTGACGAGGCACTGGAGAAGATTACCGAAGCCAGTGACGAGGTCACCGTTACCCGTCTGAACGATGAACAGATCGAAGCCTTCAAGGCCCGTGCGCCGCAGGTGGAAGAGAAGTTCATCGAAATGACTGGTGAGCGCGGCAGAGAGCTGCTGAACCAGTTCAAGGAAGATCTGCAGGAAGTGCAGAACGACTAACCCTGAAGGAACCAACGGAACCGGGCCACAGCGTCCGGTTCCGTTTCCGCTTTAACCCCGCCCCGCCGGGGAATCTTCCCGCCGGGAGCGACATGTTCTGGAGCAGAATCCATGTCCGAGAATTCCCCGGAAATCGAAGACGATACCGGTCATTATGAATCCGGCCTGCCCGGGTTTCTGGGTACCCTTGACGAATGGATCGCCAAATTCGAGGCGGTTCTGTTGGCCCTCGGGGTCATCCTCATGGCCGTCAATACCTGCGTTAACGTGATTGCCCGCTTTGTCTTTGGTGAGGGGCTGTTCTTTTCCGGGGAGATCAACCGGATTCTGATTATCCTGATCACCTTTGCCGGCATTGGTTATGCCGCGCGCCACGGTCGCCACATCCGCATGTCGGCGGTCTACGATGCTTTACCGACCACCGGCCGCCGGGTGCTGATGATCATCATTGCCCTGTTCACCTCGGCCGTGATGTTTTTCCTGTGCTATCACTCTTTCGATTACATCCAGACACTCTATAGCCGGGGGCGTATACTGCCGGCCCTGGGTTTCGAAATCTGGTGGATCTATATCTGGGCTCCGGTTGGTTTTGCCATCACCGGCATCCAGTACCTGCTGACCGCGATCAAAAACCTGACCAGCAAAGACGTGTATCTGTCGACCGGGGTGGTGGACGGTTACGCCGACACCGAATCCGAAGTCTGATGCAGCCTGAACCACGAGGATAATCACATGGCAACTTGGATGATGATCATCATGATCGGGCTGCTGCTTCTGGGCTTCCCGATGATGATTCCGCTGGCCACCGCTGCGGTGTTCGGCTTCTTTATGATGTTTGACGGCTTCGGCCAGATGGGCACATTCATTCAGCAGATGATGGGTGGCATCCGGCCGGCGTCGTTGATTGCGGTGCCCATGTTCATTCTGGCCGCCGATATCATGACCCGCGGCCAGTCGGCGGACCGGCTGATCAACATGGTCATGGCTTTTATTGGCCACATCAAAGGCGGTCTGGCCATCAGTACCGCCACTTCCTGTACCCTGTTCGGTGCTGTGTCCGGTTCCACCCAGGCCACGGTAGTGGCGGTGGGCTCCCCCCTGCGCCCGAAAATGCTCAAGGCCGGCTACTCGGACCCGTTCACTCTGGCACTGATCATTAACGCCAGTGACATTGCCTTCCTGATTCCGCCCAGTATCGGCATGATTATCTACGGGGTTATTTCCGAAACCTCCATTGCCGAGCTGTTCATCGCCGGTATTGGCCCGGGCATCATGATTCTGATCATGTTCTCCATCTACTGCCTGATCTACGCCTACCGCAACAATGTGCCCACCGAGGAGAGGGCCACCTGGAAACAACGGGCTTTGTCGGTGCGGGATGCGTCCTGGCCGCTGATGTTCCCGGTGATTATTGTAGGCGGGATCTACGGCGGCATTTTCAGCCCCACCGAAGCGGCTGCAGTATGCGTGCTCTACGCGTTCCTGCTGGAATTCGTGGTGTTCCGGTCGCTCAAGCTCAAGGATGTGTACAGGATTGCCAAATCCACGGGCCTGATCACCGCCGTGGTGTTCATCCTGGTGGCGGTCGGCAACGGCTTCTCCTGGATCATCTCCTTTGCCCAGATTCCGCAGGCCATCATGGAAGCGGTGGGCGTGAACGAAGCGGGCCCAACCGGCGTACTGATCGCCATTTGCGTATCCTTCTTCATTGCCTGCATGTTCGTGGACCCGATCGTGGTGATCCTGGTGCTGACCCCGATTTTTGCGCCGGCCATTGCCTCCACTGGCCTGGACCCGGTACTGGTGGGTGTGCTGATCACTCTGCAGGTGGCCATCGGTTCGGCGACACCGCCGTTTGGTTGTGACATTTTCACAGCCATTGCCATCTTCAAGCGCCCCTACATGGAAGTGATCCGTGGTACGCCGCCGTTTATTTTCATGCTGGTAGGCGCGGCGGCCTTGCTGATCATCTTCCCGGACATCGCCCTGTTCCTGCGGGACGTGGCCTTCAGGGATTAAATCCTCGCCAACTGACGAACTGATAAAAGGAGATAGGCATGTTCAAACGTATTCTGGTGGCGGTGGATGGGTCCAAGACCTCATTAAAAGCCCTGGACAAGGCCATTGATCTGCAGAAGCTGATTCCCGAGGCAGAGATACTCATTCTCTGTGTCTACAAGCACCACAGCCTGTTCGAAGCGTCACTGTCCATCGGACGGCCGGATGACATGGACATCCCCGACAAGGTGTTGTCGGAATACGCCAAGGGGGTGGTCAATCACGCCAAGGAGCTGGCCGCCGACCACGGCGCCACCAAGGTGCGCGGGTTTGTGAAAGCAGGCCGACCATCCAAGGTGATCGTCAAGTTTGCCCAGGACAAACAGGCCGACCTGATTGTGGTTGGCACCAAGGGCACCAACAGCGACAAAGACGGTATGTTCCTGGGCAGTGTGTCGCATCGGGTGGCTTCCCACGCCAAGTGTCCGGTACTGGTCGTCTGATTCGACCTTTCTCCCATTCCTGCTCCCTCCGGGCGGCGTCCATTCGCCGCCTGGCAATCACGGATTTCCGCAAGTTGCCGTTCATTTCACCGTGATAGACTCCCCCGCCAGAACTTGACGCTCGTTTCCACGACACGAGCGATTCAAGTGACACGCTCAATTCACACGGCAAAAGGCGGCGGTGCATGACTGCGATTGTCGATTTTCTCAATTCCATTCTCTGGGGCTACGTGCTCGTCTATGGCCTGCTGGCGGTGGGCGTCTTCTTCACCATTCGCCTGGGCCTTCTGCAATTCATCAATTTCGGTGAAATGATCCGGGCCATTCGCGGTTCCCGGGAAAGCGATGTGCACGGCATCTCGCCGTTCCAGGCGCTGTGTACCAGCCTGGCCTCCCGGGTGGGTACCGGCAACCTGGCAGGCGTGGCCGTGGCCCTGTACCTGGGCGGCGCCGGCGCCATCTTCTGGATGTGGATGGTGGCACTGGTGGGTATGGCCACCGGCTATGCGGAAAGTACACTGGCGCAGCTCTATAAAGTGCGTGACGGCAAGGGCCAGTACCGGGGCGGCCCGGCGGTCTATATTGCCAAGGGTCTGAATGCCCCCTGGGCCGCTGCCATTTTCGCGATTTGCCTGATCATTTCTTTCGGCCTGGTGTTCAACGCCGTTCAGGCCAACTCCATTGCCGACGCCATGGAAGGCGCCTTTGGTGCCCCCAAACTGGGCGTGGGCATCGTCATCGCCGTATTCGCCGGCGTGGTCATCTTCGGTGGATTGCGCAGTATTGTCCGGTTTGCCGAGTTTGTCGTGCCGTTCATGGCCGGGGCCTACGTCCTGCTGGCACTGGGCGTGATGGCCATGAACATCACCGAGGTACCCGGCATTCTGGCGCTGATCGTGAAAAGTGCTTTCGGGCTGGAAGAAGCCGCCGGCGGGGCGGCCGGCTCGGTCACCGCAGCCATGCTGAACGGCATCAAGCGCGGCCTGTTTTCCAACGAGGCCGGCATGGGCTCGGCCCCCAACATTGCCGCCACGGCCACCCCGGCACCACACCATCCGTCCTCCCAGGGGCTGGTGCAGGGCTTTGGTGTGTTCATCGACACCATTGTGGTCTGTACCGCCACGGCCGTGATGATTCTGCTGTCAGGCGCACTGGAGCCCGGCTCGGGCGTCACCGGCACTCAACTGACCCAGGAAGCCATGGAAGTCCACCTCGGGGAATTCGGCGGCTATTTCATTGCCATTGCCATCCTGTTCTTCGCCTTTACCTCCATCGTCGCCAACTACACCTATGCCGAGAACGCGCTGGTGTACCTGAAGGGTGGCAACACCCTGGGGCTGACCCTGTTGCGCCTGGCTGCGCTGGGCATGGTGGTCTGGGGCGGTTACGAGGCCGTGGTAACCGTGTTCAATGCCGCCGATGCCTCGATGGGTCTGATGGCGACCATTAACCTGGTGGCCATCGTGCTTCTGTCCGGCACGGTGGTTAAGCTCACCCGGGATTATCTGGCCCAGCGCAAGGAAGGCAAAGTGCCCCATTTCAAATCCGAGCACTACCCGGAGTTGCACGAAAAAATCGACAGCGACATCTGGCACTGACGATTCTGCGGCACTGTCAAACCAACTAAAAAGGCCACGCGGTGCAACCGGGTGGCCTTTTTTATGGTTCACGGCTTATTCGTGGGTGATGCCGTGGCGCTCGAAGATTTCATACACTTCCCGGGCCTCGCCCGGTGGTAGCATCACACGGATCGTCTGCTCCTGCTCATCGATGTAAATCAGATCCTGGGGAATTTCACTGCCAATCAGGTCTTCCCGGGTGTTCCGGGCCTGATCCATATTCTTGAACTTGCCATTGATTGCATTCGCCATCGTCCATCTCCTTGTTCAAGGTTTGTACTGTTCAGTATAGGAACGATAAGCAACTGTGCAAAATACAGACAAACAAAAACGGAGGCCAAAGCCTCCGTTCTCAGGGTGAGTGCCGGTCCGCGCTTACTGGCCGGATTTCAGCATTTCCCAGTATTTGGCATACACCTGCAGGGCCTCGTCGCCAATGTCGGTCTGGAATTCCGCATTCACCATGTCTTCTGCCGTCGGATAGCTGGCGCGATCGTCCGCCACTTCGTCCGGCAGCAGGTCACGGGCCGGCAGGTTCGGGGTGGCATAACCGATCTCTTCACTGATCAATGCCGCAATCTCGGGCTTCAGCATGAAGTTGATGAACTCGTGAGCCGCATCCGGATTTTTGGCGTTTTTCGGAATCACGAAGCTGTCCAGCCAGGCAATAATGCCTTCTTCCGGGTACACGTATTCGAGTGTTGGCAGGGCATCACGGCCCATCACCGCTTCACCGTTCCAGATCATGCCCACCTCGGTTTCACCTTCGAGGTAGGGCATACGCGGAGCATCGGAATTGAAGGTGCGCACCGACGGCATCAGCTCGGAGAGCTTCTCGTACGCTTCTTCAATTTCATCCGGGTTGGTGCTGTTGCCGGAATAGCCCAGCACCCGCAGGCCCACGTGGAACACTTCGCGCATGTCGTTGGTCAGCATCACCTGCCCTTCAAAACGCTCGTCCCAGAGGTCTTCCCAGGCGGTCACGTCTCCCTCGACATCCCCGGTGTCCACGGCCAGGCCGGTGGTGCCCCACAGGTAAGGCACGCTGTACTGGTTGTCCGGGTCAATATCCAGATTGACCAGTTCAGGGTCCAGGTTATCGAAGCCCTCAATCTTGCTGCGGTCGATCGGCATCAGCAGATCTTCCTGGCGCATCTTGCTCACGTAATAGGTGGAGGGCACGGCCAGGTCGTAGGCAGCGCTGTCATCAAGCAGCTTGAGACGGGCGTACATGGCCTCGTTGCTATCGTAAGTGGTGTACACCACCTGGATACCCGTTTCTTCGGTAAACCGGTCCAGCACTTCCTGGGGCATGTATTCCGACCAGTTGTACAGGTTCAGCACCTCTGGCTCCTCGGAACCGCCGCAGCCTGTCAGGCCCACCGCCAGCAGGCTGGCCAGTGCAATTTTCTTCATTGTTTGCTCCTTGTAAGTATCCATTGCGACAACATCAGCATGACCAGTGAGAACACCAGCAATAACGTGCCCAGGGCGTTCACCTCGGGCTTCAGGCCCACACGTACCATGGAGTAGATACGCAGGGGCAGGATTTCATAACTCGGACCACTGACAAAGGTGCTCACCACCACATCATCCAGTGACAGTGTAAAACCCAGCAGCCAACCTGCCAGCAACGCGGGCATGATCACCGGAATCAGTACCGTGCGGGTCATGGTGAAATCGTTGGCGCCCAGGTCCCTGGCCGCTTCCGGCAGGCGCTCGTCGAAGCCGCTCAGGCGCGCCATCACGGTAATCACCACGAACGGCAGGCAGAAGGTCACGTGCGCCAGCAGCAATGACACATAGCCAAGCTGCAGGCCCACCAGCAGGAACAGGGCCAGCAGGGAAATGGCCAGCACGATTTCCGGCGACATCATCACCACAAACAGCATGCCATTGAGCACCTTCTTGCCCCGGAACCGGTAGCGGTGCAGCGCCAGAGCCGTGAGGGCGCCAATCAAGGTGGACACCGTGGCTGCCGACAGAGCCAGCCAGAGGGAGTTCCACATGGCCTCGACCATCGCACGGTTGTTGAACAGGGACTCATACCAGCGCCAGCTCAGCCCGCCCCATTCGTAGCCGGTGCGCGAATCGTTGAAGGAGAAGACCACCAGTACGATGATTGGGGCGTAAAGCAGACCATAGACGATGGCAAGGTACCCACGGGGCAGCCAGCGGCTCATACACCATCCTCCCCGAGTCGTTTTTTACTGAGCTTGTGAGCAAACATCAGAAACGCCATGGCCAGGGTCAGCAGGATGCTGGCGGCCGCCCCGAACGGCCAGTTACGGGCGTCCAGGAACTGGTTCTTGATGACATTGCCCACCAGCAGGTTGCGGGAGCCACCGAGAATATCCGGCACGAAAAACAGCCCCATGGCCGGCAGCAGTACCAGCATGATGCCCGCCAGCACACCGGGCAGGGTCAGCGGCACAATCACGTGAATGAACGTGGGCCAGCGCCCGGCACCCAGATCGTGTGAGGCTCTCAGATAATCTTCCCTAAGGTCATCAAACACCGAGTACAGGGGCAGGATCATGAACGGCAGCAGCAAGTAGACCAGGCCAATGATTACCGCCCCTTCGGTGTACAGCAGCCTGACAGGCTCTTCAATCACGCCCAGCCCCAGCAGGGCATTATTCAGCAGGCCGTTGGTCGCCAGTATCAACTTCAGGGCATAGGTGCGTACCAGCGAGTTGGTCCAGAAGGGAACGATCAACAGGAAAATCAGCAGCATCTGGCGCTGTTTGGGTACCTTAGACAAGGCCCAGGCAAAGGGGTAGCCAATCAACAGGCAACACAGTGTGGTCATCGCGGCCATGTACAGCGAATGCAGGAAGACTTCCAGATACAGCGGGTTGAGCAGCTGGCGATAGGCGTCCAGGCTGAATGGCAGGGCGATGAAGCTGCCCGGGTCTCGGGTCATCACACTGGCGCCCACCACCAGCAGGTTTGGGGTGAACACCAGGAACAATAACCAGCCCCAGACCAGCACCAGCACCGCCGTCTTGAACGGCTGCTGCAGGGCACTACGCATCAACGCTGGCTTCCTCTTGGAAGGTGGCTGCTTCTTCCGGCAACAGCCACTCCCAGCCATCCACCCAGCTGACCCGCACCGGTTCACCCAGGCGATAATCGAAGGCGGGGTCGTCCTCGTCGAAAAACTCCGAGGCCAGCACTTCGGTGCCGTCATCAAGATGAATCACCGAGTCCAGCGTACTGCCTTTATAGTTGCGCTCCACCACTTTGCCGGCCACGCCGTCTGCCTCGTCCGGCGCCAGCACCCGGATATCTTCCGGGCGTAGCAAAACGTGCAGTTGCTGGCCCTCGCGCAGCTCGAAATCCGGCTTGCGGAAGGTGCGTTTCAGGCCAAACACATCCACCGTTACCGTGTCATCGCCATTGGCCCTGTCCACCTGCCCCGGGAAAAGATTGGTTTCGCCCACAAAGCGGGCCGTGAACAGGTTGGCCGGGCGTTCGTACACTTCCCGGGGCGTACCCAGTTGCTGGATCACGCCATCCTTGAGCACCACCACCCGGTCGGACATGGACAGTGCCTCTTCCTGGTCGTGGGTGACAAACACGAAGGTAATCCCCAGCTCCCGCTGCAGGCGCTTGAGTTCCACCTGCATGGTGCGGCGCAGTTTGTAATCCAGCGCCGACAGGGGTTCGTCCAGCAACAACAGTTTCGGGCGTTTTACCACGGCCCGGGCAATGGCCACCCGTTGCTGCTGACCACCGGACAGCTGGTGTGGCTTGCGTCTGGCGAAGTCTTCAAGCTGCACCATGGCCAGGGCTTCTTCCACCCGCTGGTTAATTTCATCCTTCGGGCGCTTTTCCATCTTCAGGCCGTAGGCCACATTGTCGAACACCGACATATGGGGAAACAGGGCGTAGTTCTGGAACACGGTATTGAGCGGTCGGTGCTCGGGAGGCGTGTGGGTCAGATCCTGCCCGCCGAGGGTAATCGTGCCATCATCCGGATGCTCGAAGCCGGCCATCATGCGCAGCAGAGTGGTTTTCCCGCAGCCGGAGGGGCCCAGCAAGGTAATGAACTCGCCGTCCAGGATATCCAGATCCAGCGAATCCAGTACCTTTTTGCCGTCGAATTGCTTGGTGAGATTGCTCAGTGAAAGCAGTGTCTGTTTCATTGGCGCTGCCCGAATTGTGAGCGGCCCATTTTTCCAGAAAAGGCCGCAAACAGAAAGGGTGCGAGGCCACTATCTGCGCCCTCGCACCCTGTCATTTCGACCATTGACGGCTTACTGGTCTGCAACGCTGTTCAGATAGGCCTTGTCGGAAATGTTGGTCCACTTGCGAACCTTGCTCAGGTAGTCCCGCTGGGAGTTGATGATTTCCTTGGCCAGCGGATCTTCCTCGGCGTATTCCGCCAACAGGCGATGGGTGGTTTCACGCAGGGCATCGATAACCTCGGGCGGGAATACCTTGTGCTCCACCTCCGGATATTCCTCCTTCATGCGCGCCCAGGCGTCCGCGTTGTCGTTGGTGCTTTTGGCATACATGTCGTAGGCCGCAGTGCGCATGGCCACCCGCAGTATGTCCTGCAATTCCTCCGGCAGGCGCTCCCAGGTTTTCTGGTTGACCAGGAACTGCACCTCGGCACCCGGCTCCTGCCAGCCGGAGTAGTAATATTTGGCGATCTGGTGAAAGCCCATGGGGAAGTCCAGAGCCGGGCCCACCCATTCCAAGGCATCAATGGTGCCGCGATCCAGTGCGGTGTAAAGCTCGCCCGGCGGCAGGTTGGTTACCGCCACGCCCAGCTCGGCCATCACCTCGCCGGCAAAGCCCGGCGTGCGCATTTTAAGGCCCTGCAGATCTTCAACGGAGGTGATTTCCTCGTTGAACCAGCCGCCCATCTGGTTGCCAGTGTTGCCGCCGGGAAACGACAGCAGGCCGTAGGGCTCGTAGACCTTCTGCATCAATTCCATGCCACCGCCATAGTAAAACCAGGCGTATTGCTCCGGAGCCAGCATGCCGAAAGGCACGGTGGTGAAGTACATGGCGTTGGGAATGGTGCCCTTGTAGTAATAAGAGGCCGTGTGCCCCATGTCGTACTGACCCGAGCGCACCAGATCAAAAATGCCAAACGGGGCCTTGTGCTTGTTGGCCGAATCAATCCGCACTTCAATGCGCCCGCCCGACATGCTTTCCACCATGTCTTCAAAGTGGCGCGTCGTCTCACCCAGAATGGGAGAGTTGGGCCCCCAGGTCTCTGCCAGCCGCAACGTGTAGGTCTTCTCGGCCAGCGCCGGTGTGGCCAGCAGGCCGGCGGCACAGGCAGCCGCCGCCAGCAGGGTCTTGCGAATACTCACGTTGTCATTCTCCCTGTCAGAACTTGAACTGGTTAACCAACTCGCGCAGGTGCTCACCCAGGCGTGCCAGTTCATGGCTAGCCTCGTTGGTCTGATTCACGCCGGTATCGCTGCGCTGGGCGGCATCAACAATGCGCACCACGTTCTGGTTGATTTCCTCGGCCACCTGACTCTGCTGCTCTGCGGCCGTGGCGATCTGGGTGACCTGGTCATGAATATGACCAACCGAGCTGACGATGGTATTCAGAGCCGCAGTGGCGTGATTAATACGCTCAACGGTTTCTTCCGAGCTCTTGCGGGAATGGCTCATGCGCTCAACCGAGGCTTTGGACTCCTGCACAAAGCCATCAATCATCTCGCGGATCTGGTCGGCGGATTCGGCCGAACGCTTGGCCAGCTGGCGCACCTCATCGGCAACCACCGAGAAGCCACGGCCATGTTCGCCCGCACGGGCCGCCTCGATGGCGGCGTTCAGGGCCAACAGGTTGGTCTGCTCGGTGACCGCGTGGATCACGTCCAGCACCTGCTGAATGTCGCCGGATTTCTCCGCCAGCGCATCGATACCCTTGGCGGTACTCTCGATTTCCTCGGACAGGTGGTTCACCGAGGTCTGGGCGCTGCTGATGGTTTCACCACCTTCACGGGCCATGCGGTCGGCATCGGATGCCGCACCTTCCACCGAGTTGGCGTTACCGGCAATCTGCTGGATGGTCGCGGCCATTTCATTGATGGCCGAGGCGATCTGATCGGTCTCGCTGCCCTGCTCCTGTACAGACTGGCGGGTTTCACTGGCAACACTGCTCAGCTCTTCCGCCGCAGAAGCCACCTGATCGGTGGTGGCACCCACTTCCCGCACAGTGTCCTGAATCTTCACGATGAAGTGGTTGAACCGCTTGCCCAGCACAGCCAGCTCGTCGGTACCGTCTTCCGGCAGGCGATGGCGCAGGTCACCGTCACCATCAGCGATTTCCCGCATCATGTCACTGACCTGGCGGATCGGGCCGGTTACGGTGCGGCCCACCAGCATGCCGATAACAACGGCCCCGGCGATGACCACAACCGTCACCATCAGGATAAAGCTGAGGGCGCGCGCCATGGCTTCATCAATTTCCTGCTTGGTTTCCGCCAGCACTGCCTGAATGTCGGTGATGTAAACACCGGCACCCACCATCCAGTCCCACTCGGGAATGATCATGGCGTAGGACACCTTCGGCTCTACCTTGCCGGTGGCCGGATTGGTCCAGTCGTACTGGTAGAACTCATTATTCTCGGCCGCCTGGTAAATGTTGCTCAACACCTTCCGGGAATCGGCATTCTTGGTGGGGCCTTCTTTTGACGGATCCGGCGCATAGGCCAGGTTGTTCAGGTCCTCGTCGTAAACAAAGACGTAGTTGGTCTCGTCGAAGATGATCGAGCGCATGCGCTCGCGAGCCTCGGTTTTGGCTTCCTCCTCGGACCAGGCGTTGTTCTTCGCCTCCATCATCACGTCGCGGGCGGATTCCACCAGGTTCTTCAAACCGGCTTTGTGGGTATCCAACAACTCCCGCTCCAGGCGATCCAGTTCAGCCTCGCCATTGGCCTGTATCTGGTTTGCCGTGATCCAGGCAATGATGCCCGCGGTCAGCAACACCGGCAAAATGATGCCGATCAGCAGCCGGGTTCGGATTTTGAACTTGTTCAGGAAAGACATGTTTCTTGCTCCGGATCAATGTTTCAGGCTCGCGAATTATGCACAGGTTTGGCCATAAGGCTATTCCAGTTTGTTAACGAGTGTGTGCCAAAGTTACACGCGTTAAGGCCGGCAACCGGCTGCGAAGCCTGCTATATCAAGTGTTACGAGTCGTTAACTTATCGGCCACCATGTAAACGACTTTAGCCTGTGTCAGACTAAAGTTTCATCATTTAACACACCGGAGGGCACCATGAAGCACCTGTATCTTGTCCGGCACGCCAAATCCAGCTGGCAGGACGACACTCTGCAAGATCGGGACCGCCCTCTCAATGCCCGAGGGCAGGAACAACTGCAGCCACTGGCGCGAGCGCTCAGCCGTGCCGGCGCACTGGGTGGCCAGCTGTACGCCAGCGACGCAAGGCGCGCCCGGGCCACGCTTGACGGCATTCTGCCCCCGGCCTTTCCGGAAAACCGGGTGGCGATCGAGCCGGGCCTCTACACCTTTGACTACCGAAAACTGCTCAATTGGCTGCAAACGCTGGGCGATGAGCAGGATACCGTAACCATTGTCGGCCACAACCCCGCGTTGCTGGACCTGGCCGGTTATCTGCTCAAACACCCGCCGGCCCATCTGCCCACCGCCAGCTTTATCTGCCTGAATCTGCCGGACAAACCCTGGGCCAAACTGGATAAAGGCCAGGGCAGGCTTGAAAACTTTCTCACTCCGAAAGAGTACAGTTACCGGGAGTTCGCACGAAAGCGTAAAAAACGCGCCAAAACCACCGGCGAGGCGCCAGAAAAAAGCATACCAAAGGCACTGCAACATCAATTGAAACGGCTGCACGAACTGGAGCCGGGGGTGAGAACCGGCCTGGATGATGAATTCCTGCACCAATTCAGGATTGCCCTGCGTCGAAGCAGGGCCATTGCCGAGTCCCTGAAGGAGATTACCGGCGACAAAACCCTGGCAGGTTATATCAAACCCCTGAAACAACACGCCCGGGCCACCAGCCGGTTAAGGGATCTGCACGTCTTTCTGCAGGACTTGCCGGAACGGGTGGAGAACAACGGCGAATTGCAAACGGCCCTGGAAACCTGGGCGCTGACCGAAGCCCACCATGAACACCAGGCACTGGTCGCGCACATGGACAGCAAGAGCTATCGCCGCACCCTGCATGACTGGGAGGATCTGCTTCATTCCGGCGCTTTCAGGAAACTCGCGGCCAACCTGGCCACACGGGATATCGCCAAGGCGGTGAACCGCCGGGTCAGGAACTTCAACCGGGCCACCGCGGAGCTCCTGCACAATTCGCCCGATGAAAAGATCCACAGTCTGCGCAAGCAGCTTAAACGTATCCGTTACCTGATGGAGCTGAATCCGGAACCGTTCAGGCAGGCGTTAAAAGAAATGAAGGAGCGCCAGGAGCTTTACGGCCGCTTCCAGGACCTGCACGTGCAGGGCGAGCTGGTTCGCGGTTTCCAGGAACAGGCGCCGGATATTCTGCCGGCGGCGGCCCACGACCTGACCCGGCGAATGCAAGCGGAGAAAGCCGACGTTCGTCGGGTAATACTGGCCATGGGCGGACTGCCGGATTATGGTCAGGTGCCAAGCTAACCAGAAGGACGCCCCCACTTGCCCGACATTTCACTGTTACAACTGGTTCTGGCCAACCTGGCCATTGCCGCCGGAGCCTGTCTGCAGGGCGTGGCCGGCTATGGCATCGGCACCCTGTCAGCGCCGCTGCTGTTTCTGATCAGCCCCATTTTGTTGCCGGCACCACTGGTCCTTAACGCCACGCTGCTGACCATTTTCATGCTGGTGCGCAACCGGGCGGCGCTGGAGATACGCCAGGTCCGGTTTGCCATTGGCGGCGGCGTGATCGGCATGATACTGGCCGGCATGACCCTGGCGGTTCTGTCCCCCAAGGGCTTCGAGCTGATTTTCGGCCTGCTGATCCTGGCCGGTGTAGCCCTGAGCGTTGGCGGCCTCCGGCCGCGGCTGAATGCCGCCAACAGCGCCATTGCCGGCGCCGCTTCCACTTACATGGGAACCATCACTGCCATCGGGGGTCCACCCATTGCACTGATCTACCAGAATGAAAAGGGCCCGCTGGTGCGCGCCAACATGTCGGCCTTTTTCCTGGTGGCCAGTTTTCTCAGCCTGACGGCGCTGTTGTTCTCCGGCTATCTGGGCTACCGGGAATTCCTTCTGTTCGCAGCCACCTTCCCGGGAGTACTGTTGGGTTTCTGGTTGTCTGGCCGGTTGGTACACCGGGTACCATTCGAACGATTACGACCGCTCATTCTGGGCATAGCCGCCGTGGCTGGCAGCGCTGCGCTGGTACGCGGCTTATTAACTCTCTGAGCCTTTCCGGGGGCTCGCAAAATCCATCATTCTGGTTCATGCTTGACCGATTACAGGAGGCACCATGAAAACTGCACACGATTTCGTTGAAGAAGCCAGGAAACAGGTCGAGGAGATCTCGGTCGACCAGGCCGACGAGGCCATCAAGCAGGCCGACCTGCTCTTGGATGTCCGCGATGCCGACGAATACCAGGTCAGCCATATTCCCGGCGCCACCAACGTTTCCCGCGGCCGGCTGGAATTCAAGTTCAGCACTGACCCCGCCCTGGAAAACCGAGACATGAACATCGTTGTGTACTGCAAGAGCTCCGGCCGCGCCGCTCTGAGCGCCAAGGTTCTTCAGGAAATGGGCTACCGGCATATCAAATCCATTGCCGGCGGTTTCGACGCCTGGCAACAGGCAGGCAAAGACACCACATCGCCCGATCTGCCAGATTTCGAATAAAACATCCGACCCCATGGAAACCCGCATCCCGTCATTGAACCTGCCTGCCCGCAACGGGCAGGCCGTCGACACCGGAGCCACCTCGGCCGCCGGCATGCAGGCGATTCTCGACAATCTGGATGCGCTCGTTTATGTGTCTGATTTCGACACCCACGACCTGCTTTACATGAACGACTACGGCCGCCGGATCTGGGGCGATATCCGTGGGCGCAAGTGCTGGCAGGTCCTGCAGGACGGCGATGGTCCCTGTGACTTCTGCACCAACCACCTGCTGCGCAAGCCGGACGGGCTTCCGGCCGGCACCCACGTGTGGGAATTCCAGAACCAGCTCGACAAACGATGGTACCAGTGCCGTGACCAGGCCATACACTGGACCGACGGCCGGCTGGTGCGCCTGGAAATCGCCACCGACATCACCGAACGCAAGGAAATGGAACTGTCGCTCAAACAGGCCCACGAGGCCGCCCACAAGGCCTCGCTGACCGACCAGCTCACCGGCCTGAACAACCGGCGTGCCTTTTTCCATTGCGGTGGGCAATTGCTGAGCCAGGCACAGCGGTACAAAACCCCTCTGGCGCTGATCATGATGGACCTGGATTTTTTCAAACAGGTCAACGACACCCACGGCCACGAGGCCGGCGATGAAGTACTGAAACACATTGCCGGATTACTGCATGGCCGCGTGCGGGACTCCGACTGCGCAGCCCGCATGGGCGGCGAAGAGTTTGCCTTGCTGCTGCCGGAAGCCGACGCGCTGCAGGCCAGGGAGATGGCCGAGCGGCTGCTCAAACTGATTCTGGGTGCAGAGATCGTTTATCGCGGCCACAAGATCCCAGCGAGCGCCAGTTTTGGGGTAACCGTGCTGGCCGATGGTGACCAGCGCCTGGAAGACCTGATGTTGCGGGCAGACCGCGCCCTTTACCGCGCCAAGGACCTGGGCCGGAGCCAGGTGAACGTCAATCTGCCGGACGCCTGACCCCACCACTGGTCACTTTTCGTTCAGATACCGATCCGTGTATTCCTCCAACAGCCGATCAATACGGCGGTCGCCGGTGGCTTCCGCCAGCCGTTCGGCGAAGGCTGAGCGTAGCGCCTCGGTATTGCACGCAGAGTTCCGGGGAAAGGCGAAATAAAGAGGTTCGCTGCTGATCGGTGGCAGCAGATCCACAAATTCATCCTCCAGCCCCAGGCGGGCGAGCTTGGCGTGCCCCTGCAGATGCTCGTAAAGCACGTAATCCACCCGGCCCAGCTTGGCCATCCGGAAGGACTGCTCGATGGTACGGATACCCTCGATGGACAGATGATCCTCGGCAAAGCGGTCAAAATCCTGACCGAAACTGTTGTTGATCAGCGTCGCGCCCCGCTTGCCCCGTAAATCGGACCAGTACCGGTAATTGAACTCCCTGCCACGGGCCACCCAGATATGGGTGGGCTGCCAGGTAATCGGTGGCTGGATATAATCCAGGAAGGTCTGGCGCTCATCGGTAATAAAGGCGCCGGCGATCAGATCCAGCTCACCCGTACGGGCCTGATGCAACACCCGGGCCCAGGACCCGAGGTCCTTCACTTTCACTTCAATGCCCAGCGGCTCAACGATCTCCCGTAGCAGCGCCGGCACCGCCCCCACCAAGGTTGAGGGGTTATCCGCCGGGCGCCAGAGCAAAGGCGGGTATTCGGGATTGCCACTGACCACCAGAGTATCGCAAACGCCTTCGGACTGGCCGTAAGCCATAGGAACCGAACCTGCCATGGCCAACCAGAAAACAAAGTGGCGTAAAAATGGCGTGGTCCGGCGTCCCGAAAACAACTCAGTCATAGGCGTTCCGCAGTATCGTATGTGACAAACTCAACCAACTTTAACAGCGGTCACCACGGGGTGCCACGCCAGAAATTGATCCGCGTGAACTTTACGGACATATATCTGTCTGGAATGGCACTATGCCGATAGGTTACTTGTCAGTAGCCCTATCGATATAGTGCCGCTTTGCAATGAACCGATAAACAAAGAGGGATCTGAAATGAAAAAAACGACCGTACTTTCCGCCGCACTGCTGGCCTCGGCCCTGGCCATGCCCGCCGCCGCCCAGATGAGCGTGGAAGACCAGATTGAGACCCGCCAGAGTGCCTACCAGTTCGCCGCCTGGAACATGGGCAAGATCAAGGCCCAGGCCGTTGATGAAGAAGTGGAATACGATGAGAAGCAGATTGCCGCGGCCGCCAACGCCATTGCCGCCGTGGCCAACTCAGGCATGGGCACCCTGTACAGCCGGGACAGCGCCAATGACCGTGCCGATGACACCCGTCTGAAGCCCAACTTCTTCGACGAGCTCGACAAGGTGCAGGAAATCGCCGTCAGCTTTGCTCAGGAATCCAGCAAGCTGCAAGAGATCGCCGCTTCCGGTGACAAAGCGGCCGTGGCCCGGCAGTTCGCCAAAGTGGGCGAAACCTGCAAGAACTGCCACGACAACTTCCGCGCCGAATAAAACCGGGGCCGGGCTGATTACCAGCCCAGGTCCTGCGTGGGTGGCGGTGGCGGCACCAGACCGCCATTCGCCACCCATACAACCCCTGCCGCAATGGCAACCGCCACGATAAACGCCAGCCAGCCACCACCTTTGGCATCTTCCGCCTGCTCGCCCGGAACCACCTTACGCCCGGTCACCATCGGCCTAACCAGGTTGTCTTTCTTCACATGGGTGTAATACATCACCGCCAACACATGCAGGGCCACCAGCCCATAGAGGTACCATTCCGCCTGACGGTGCCAGCTGCTCAGGGTGTTGCTCCAACCGGAAGACACCAGCGAGGCCAACGGGCCATCAAAGGCGATATCATCATTGGCGAACAAGCCGGTTACCGCCTGGAAGCCAAACAGACCGATCAGCGCCAGCACCGACAGGGCTCCCAGAGGGTTATGACCCACACCCTGCCACTGGCCGCGCAAATAGGCCACGACTGCACCCGGGCCAGGAACAAAACCGGTAAAACGGGCATAGGTGGAACCGGCAACACCCCACACCAGGCGGAAGCTCAGAAGGCCGATTACCGCCAGACCAAAACGCTCATGCCAGTCCATCCAGCTGCTGCCCAGCTTGATGGTGACAACGGAACCGACAACCGCCAGAACCAGCAACCAGTGAAACAGGCGTGTTGGCACATCCCACAGGCGAATCGTTTTCATGGTAAATCCTTTTATTCGGAAACGGGTGACAGGCTGACAACCATAAGCAAGCGAAGTTCCCGGAGCCATCCGTAGCAGTCCGCATTGGCGGGCCTCAAAGCCAGCAGGTCAGGGCACTGGCCGGGCCAGATATTTGAGCATCAGGCTTTCTATCACCCCGTCCTGCTCCATGCTCTCATAAGCCGACAGCATTTCGTCAGTATGATTGAGCAGCGGTGAACCATTGGAAACGGCAATCCACGCCGGCTCACCGGGCACAAAAAAGGGCGACACGCGGGGCCTGGCGTCCAGGGCGGCGGCCGCCCTGAGTCCGGCCATTTCCGGAGCGATCACCACATCCACCCGCTGTTTTTCCAACATTTTCATCAGGTTCTCATAACGTGGGGCGGGCACTTTGTGCAAACTGGCGTCCCTGTCAAAGCGCCGGAAATAGCGGGCACCTTCCAGTACACCCACCCGCTTGCCTTGCAGATCACCATAACCGTCGATGCGATGGTCTTCATCGAGGAAGAAAAACAGCCGACGCTCCGGGGGAAATGCCGGTGCCACGTAGGTCATGTATTCCTGGCGGTTGTCGGTCTGCACCGGGCCGAGCATGACATCCACGTCGCCCTCGCGCATCAGAAGCAGAATACGCCGAAACGGCACCCGCTCGTACGCCACCTGCCAGCCCAGACGTTCCGCCAGCTCGTTGAAAATATCCAGATACAGACCGGACCGCTGGCCGTTATCGACAATCCGGTACGGGGGCGAATGATCCACGCCAACGGTCACCGTCACCGCCGGCTCACCCTCTGCGCCTGCGCCAGTCCCGGCCCACGCCATGGTCACCAAAAGCGCCAGACAGATCGCCAGCCACCGGCTCGGAACTCTTTGTTGCATAAAGAAGTATATCCTGAACTTTTTATAGTTCCTTTTCAGTATAGCCTGCAAAGCCATCCATACTGCCCTGTTAAGCGTACTACCAGAGGCGGCAACCGATCACACATCTTGAAATGACCGTACCCAATCACAAACGTGTTGGGTAGGCAGCGAAAACCCTCATTTTAAACGCCCGCCAACCACTGGCGGCACAAAAAGGAGCGTCCAATGAAAGTACTGATGGTACTGACATCCCACGACCAGATGGGCGATACCGGCCACAAAACCGGCTTCTGGCTGGAAGAGTTCACCGCGCCTTTTTACGTGTTCAAGGACGCCGGCGCGGACATCACCCTGGCTTCCCCCAAAGGCGGGCAGCCGCCGGTGGACCCCAACAGTGAAGCGGAAGAGGCCCTGACCGAATCCACCCGCCGGTTCCGCCAGGACGCCCAGGCCCGGGAAATGCTGGCCAGCACCAAGAAGCTGGCGGACGTGGACATGAATCGTTACGACGCCATCTTCTACCCCGGCGGTCACGGCCCGCTGTGGGATCTGGCCAATGACGAGAAGTCCGCCGAACTGATCAAGGCCGCCCATGAGCAGGACAAGGTGATAGGCGCGGTGTGCCACGCTCCGGCCGTATTCAAAAACGTGTTTATCAAACCCGGGCAAAACATTGTCGGCGGCCGCGAGGTAACCGGCTTCAGCAACACCGAAGAAGAAGCCGTGCAACTGACCGGTGTCGTGCCGTTCCTGCTTGAGGACATGCTGAAGGAAAACAACGCCCGCTACACCCGGGGCGATGACTGGGCCCCGCACATCGTGGTGGATGGCAAACTGATTACCGGCCAGAATCCGGCCTCGTCCGAAGGCGCCGCCAAGGCGGTTCTGCAGGCACTGCAGGACGGCTAAACCCCGCGGGCCGAATTCACTCACACCGAAATCCTTTTCCGCCGGGTGTGCGTAAGCTTGACCACAAGCCCCTGACACGCCCGGATGGAAAAACGACCTTGAAAACACTTTACTGGTTCACCCGCGACCTGAGACTGCACGACAACGCCGCTCTGCTGGCCGCATCCCGGTCGGACATGCTGTTGTGTGTCTACGTGGTGGACCCGCGCTGGTTTACCGACGCCATCAGCAATCCCCGGCTCCCTCACCAACGGATGGGGCCTCACCGCTGGCGTTTTCTCTGGCAAACCCTGATGGACCTGGAACGGTCCCTGCGGGTGATGGGGCAGCGCCTGCACATTGCCTGGGGCCTGCCCGAACAGGTATTGCCGGAACTGGTCCGCGAGTACGACATTACCCGGCTGATTCGCTCGCGACTTCCCGGCACCGAGGAGACACAACTCTGGCAGCAGCTTCGGCAATCCCTACCGGAACGGATGTTTCAACAGTTTGAGACCCTCAGCCTGTTCACCGAGGGAAGCCTGCCCATGGCGCTGGGAAACATGCCCGATACCTTTTCAGGGTTCCGAAAACAGGTAGAAAAGCAGGGCGAGCGCTATGCCAACCAGCTGCGCATCCGCACCCTGGCATCCCTGCCGCCACCGCCGGGCTTCGCCGAAGACAACCGTGGCGAGTGCCCGGCCATTGCCGAACCCGGTCATCCCAACGGTTTTACCGGCGGCGAACAGGCCGGATTACGCCAGCTGCAAGCCTTTGTATTCGAGCAGCAGGGCATCGCCCGCTACAAACAGACCCGCAACGCCCTGGACCACTGGCCATCGTCCTCCAAACTTTCCCCCTGGCTGGCCAACGGCAGCCTGTCTGCCCGGGAGGTCGCCGCGACCATCGAGCAATATGAACGGGATTATCAGCGCAACGAGTCCACCTACTGGCTGTGGTTTGAACTGTTGTGGCGGGAATATTTTCATTGGTACGCGTTCAGGCACGGGCGCAGGCTGTTCTGCCGCGATGGTATACAGCACAAGCGGCGCCCGGTAACTTTCTATCCACAACGTTTCCGGGCCTGGTGTGAAGGCAACACCGAATACCCGCTGGTCAACGCAGCCATGAACCAGCTTCGTCGAACCGGGTATATAAGCAACCGGGCCCGACAACTGGTGGCCAGCTGCCTGGTCAACGAGCTGGAACTGGACTGGCGATATGGCGCTGCCTGGTTCGAGCAGCAACTGGTAGACTATGATCCGGGCAGTAACTACGGTAACTGGCAGTATCTGGCGGGTGTCGGCGCAGACCCGAGGGGATTGCGGCAGTTCAACCTGGCCAGACAGGCAGAACAGTACGACCCTGAAGGCACTTTCACTCAACGCTGGCACGGGCATGCGGCCCGACCGGTCCCCCGGCACCAGGTGGATGCCGCCGACTGGCCAATAGCCTGACGCCAATCAATACATAAGCGCACAAACCATGGCATTATTCTCCGACAAAACCGCCCGGCACCAACTGGACAAGGAAGCCCGCAGGCTGGAAAAGCGGGACCTCAAAACCCTGCTTGAGAAACGCAGGGTTATTGAGCAGAAAATGGCCCAGAGCGGTCGCCTGCAACGGCTGCGTACCGACATCAGGTTGATGTTCTCCCTGGTGCGGGATTATTGGCAGGGCAACTACCGCGCCATTCCCTGGAAAAGCGTGGCGGCCATCGCCGGCGCCCTGTTGTACCTGATTAACCCGCTGGACCTGATCCCGGACCTGATTGTCGGCCTCGGCCTGCTGGACGACGCCACCATTATCGCCTTCTGCCTGAAACTGGTGGAAGGCGATCTGCACCGCTACGCGGCCTGGAAGGAGATGCAGCAGGAGAAAGAAAACGAGCAAGCTAACCATTGATTGATCAAGGACTGCACAGCCGGTAAGCTCCGGCCCACTCGAACGCTGCCCAATTGAAATAAACGGAGTTATTGTGGATTTCGCCACTCTGATCGGCCTGTCCGGGGCCATGCTACTGATTAGCGCTGCCATTATTCTTGGAGTCTCGCCCGGCGTTTTTGTGAACCCTGCTTCCCTGCTGATCGTCGTTGGCGGCAGTTTTCTGGTGGTACTCTCCAAGTTCAGCTTCGGGCAGTTTTTTGGCGCCTTCAAGGCCGCCGCCCGGGCGTTCAAGTTCAAGCTGCCGGAAGTGCGCGAGAGCATTGATGAACTGGTGGAAATCGCTCAGGTCGCCCGGAAGGAAGGAGTACTGGGCCTGGAAGGGCGGGAAGTGCACTCACCGTTTCTGTCCCAGGGCATTCAGATGCTGGTGGATGGCCAGACCGCCCAGACCACCAAACAGCTGCTCAGCAAAGAGCGACTGATGACCATCGACCACAATCGCTCCGGCGCCAAGGTCTTTACCGCCCTGGGCGACGTAGCCCCGGCCATGGGCATGATCGGTACGCTGATCGGCCTGGTGCAGATGCTCTCCAACATGGAAGACCCGAAATCCATCGGCCCGGCCATGGCGGTGGCCCTGCTGACCACCCTGTACGGCGCCATGATCGCCACCATGATTGCCAACCCGATTGCCGACAAACTGTCCCTGCGCATGACCGAAGAGGCGCGCATGCAGTCACTTTACATTGATGCCCTGGTGGCCATTCAGGAGGGCACCAACCCGCGCATCATCGAGCAGATGCTGTCCAGCTACCTGCCACCCAAAGAACGGGAAAAGGAAGACAACGAGCAGCAAGAGGCCGCCTAGAACATGGAAGAGTTGCCGGAAGAGGAAAAACCGGGCATACCGGCATGGGTGGTCACCTTTGCTGACTTGATGTCACTGCTGATGTGCTTTTTTGTACTGCTGCTGTCGTTTTCCGAAATCGACGCCCAGAAGTTCAAGCAGATTGCCGGCGAGCTGTCCAAGGCCTTCGGCGTTCAGCGGGAAGTCCCGGTACTGGAAATTCCCGAAGGCACCAGCCCGATCTTCGACAAGTTCTCTCCGGCGCCCCCGGAGCCCACGCTGGTGAACGAGGTCAAGCAAACGACCACCACCGACGCCCCGGAAATCCAGACCCTGAAAAGTCCCACCGAACAGGAAGCCGAACGCGCGGTTGAGCGCCAGCTTCAGGAAGACATGGCAAAAATCCGCGACGTTCTGGAGCCGGCCATCGACGATGGCCGGATTAATGTCAGCGAGAACCAGCGGCGGATTGTCATTCGCGTGGAAGAGAAGGGATCATTCCCTTCAGGTTCGGCCCAGCTAACCTGGGAGTCCGAGGGGTTGCTGCTGGATATGGCGGAAATTCTCGCCGACATGCCGGGCGAATTGGCCGTTGAGGGTCATACCGATGATGTCCCCATCAGCACGTCCCGGTTCCAGAGCAACTGGGATTTGTCGGCCGCCCGGGCAGCCGCGGTGGCGAACGTGCTGCTGGCCCGGGACCAGATTCAGCCGGGGCGTTTGAGGGTGACGGGGCTGGCCGATACCGAGCCGCTCGAGCCCAATACCAGTTCTGAAAACCGCGCGAAAAACCGGCGTGTGGAGATTATTGTCGACCTGGCCGGGCCCATGCAGCTGGAGCAGATGCGTCTGCAGGAAATGGCCGAGCAGGGGCTGACTGTGCCACAGGACGAGCCGGATATTGATCTGACGGTGGATCCGCCCGCCGACGATTCCGAGCCACAGGGCGAAATAACTTGGTAGGTTACAACCCGTAAGCGGGCTGGCAGGCCTTTCCAAGACACGCTGTAAAGACTTCCCTGTCCCGCTCGAGCTCCGCCATCCATGGCTCCGCACGGTCTTGGAAAGGCCTGCCAGCCCACTTACTCGCTTTGGTTGCCTACCGTCCCCTGATAATTCTCCTTCCCCCGCCACTCCCGGAACTGCTCCAGCCAGCTCAATAGCGCCGGAATCACCAGCAGTACCAGGAAGGTGGACAGTCCCAGGCCGAAAGCGATGGAGGTGGCCATGGGAATCAGGAACTGGGCCTGCAGCGAGGTTTCAAACAGCAACGGCAGCAGGCCGCCGATGGTGGTCAGGGAGGTGAGCAACACGGCCCGTACCCGCTGCACGGCGGCTTCGTTCAGCGCATCGGTGATGCCCAGGCCTTTCTGCCGCTGCTGGTTGTAGAAAGCCACCAGGATGATCGCGTTGTTGACCACAATCCCGGACAGGCCAAACAGCCCGAACAGGGAAAGAATGGTCAGTTGCAGCCCCATCAACCAATGGCCGAGCAGTGCGCCCACCAGGGCAAAGGGGATGATCGCCATGACGATCAACGGCAGGCTCCAGGAGGCGAAGACCCAGGCCAACACCACGTACATCAGCGCCAGCCCGATCACCAGGCCGGTTTTCATGTCCTCCATGGTTTCCCGCTGATCGGCCGAGCGGCCCTCGAAGCTGTAACGCACCCCGTAGCGTGAGGCGATTTCCGGCAACGGGCCGGCCTGCAGGCTTTCGAGCACGTCATCGGTGGTGGTCACGCTGGTATTGAGCGCGGAGGTGACTTCCACCGCAAGTTTGCCCTCGGCATGGCGCAGGGCCTGGAAGCCCTGACGGTGGTCCAGGTTCATCACCTGGGTTAACGGCACAAACCGGCCATCCGGCACCCGAACGGTCATCCGTTCAAGGGTGGAATACTGCTCCCGTTGATCACGGGGCAGTTGTACCCGCACCTCCATCTCGTCGCGGCCATCCTGATAGATCTGGGCAATCTGCCCGTCAAAGGCCGCCCGCAATTGCTGCCCAAGGTCAGCAGTGGTCAGGCCCAGTGCCTCACCATAGGCACTGACCTGGTAAATCAGCTGCTCCCGGCCCCAGGGCATGTCGTCTTCCACATCCAGTACGCCCGGCAGGGTTCCGAGCGCCTGCGACACTTCGTCCGCCGCCCTCTTGAGCTGTTCGGCATCGTCGCCCGTCAGGCGCACGTTAACGTCCCGCCCCGGCGGGCCGGCCTGGCGCTCGTTGATGTTCAGCGAATCAATGCCGGCCGGCAGTTCTATGCGGTCCCGCCACTCACGAACGAACCCTGCATTGCGAACATCGCGCTGATCCGAGGGTACCAGTTCCACCAGCATCGAACCCAGCTCGTCATCGTTGCGGGAACTGCCCTCGGCACCCTGGGTGGCGCCAAAGGTGGTAACCGCATGCAGAATCAGGTCACCGCCCAGGGCTTTTTCAGTTTCGTTGAGCGATCGCTGCATTTCACGCATGAAATCCGCCACGGTGCGCTTGTCGGTGCCGGCGACAAAATTGGCGTTGGCATAGAACACCGAGGGTTCCGGTGTGGGGAAGAAGTTGAACCCCAGGCGGCCGCCGGCCAGCAAGCCCGCGGTCATCACCGCCAGCGCCAGGGCAGACGCCAGGGTGATGCCGCGGTGCTTCAGGGTGTAGCGGGAAAAGCGGCGGAAGGGCCCTTCCCGGAAATGGTCAAAACGCTGTTCAAACCCCTGACGAAGCCGGACCACCGCATTCGGCCGCGGCGGCTGGGCGGGCTCGCCGGAATTCTCGTCAGAGCCCCCGGGCAAGGCCGGTTTCCGTGCCTTGCCGACGAACGCGCTGCGCAGGTGTACCGGCAAAACGATAAAGCACTCCAGCAAGGAGGCCACCAGTACACAGATCATCACCAGCGGGATATCCCCCAGGATATTGCCGATGATGCCACCCACCACCAGCAACGGCATGAAGGCTGCCACCGTGGTCAGGGACGAGGCCAGCACCGGCCAGACCATCCGCTTGGCGGCCCCTTCGGCCGCGTAGATGGATGGTTCGCCCAGGCGCGCGTGGGCATCGGCGTCTTCACCCACCACAATGGCGTCATCAACAATCACCCCCAGGGCCATGATCAGGGCAAACAGCGACATCATGTTGATGGAGCCACCCACCAGCCAGAGCACGGCCAGTGCCGCCATGAAGGCGGTGGGAATGCCCACGGCCACCCAGGCGGCCACGCGGCCCGGCAGGAACAGGTACAACAGGCACACCACCAGCACCAGACCACCCAGGCCATTATTCACCAGCAGCGAAATCCGCTCTTCAATCAACTGCCAGGTCTGGTCGTAGACTTCGATATCGACACTTGGTGGCAGGGCCGGCCGGGTGTCTTTCAGCCAGTCTTCCAGGGCGTTGGCTGCTGCCAGGGAATTGCCGTCTTCCGCCCGCTGCAATTGCAGCTCTACCGCCGGCATTCCCTGGTTTTCCATGGTGGTCTGGTTTTCCCGGGCTTCCTGGCGAATGATGGCAATATCACCCAGTTGCAGGCGAATCCGGTCCCCACTGAGCACTGGAATGGTCTCGAAGGCCTGGGGGCTGCGCCGCTGTTCAAGCGAGCGCAACTCACGGGTGGCATCCTGCTGGGCCATCATGCCCGCCGGCAGGTCCCGGGACAGGGAGGCGACCCGGTCGGCGATCTGTTGCAGCGACAGGTCCAGGGTTTCCAGCCGTTCCACCGGTACATCAATGCTGATCTGCTGTTCGGGCAGACCGCGAATGTTGATGCGATCAATGCCCCGCTCCAGCAGCTCGTCCTCAAACCGGTAAACCAGTTGCCGCAGCTCCCTTCGGTCCACGTCGCCATAGACCAGCATGCGCGCCACCGGCTCGTACCTTTCCACCCGGGCCACCTGGGGCTCTTCGGCATCGGCAGGCAGATTGGTGAATTCATCCACGTTCTGGCGAACGTCGTCCACGGCCTGGATCGGGTCGGTATCTTCGTGGAATTCCAGGCTGATGGACGACACCCCCTGGGCCGAGGTGGAGGTCATTTTCTTCAGGCCATCGACACTGCGCAGGCGTTGCTCCAGCGGATCGGTTATGCCCCGCTCGATGTCTTCGGCCGAAGCGCCACTCCAGACCACCCGTACACTGACCACATCCAGCGCGAAGGTGGGAAAGAACTGGATGTTCATGCGCGTGAGCGCCAGCACACCGCCCAGCAACATCACCAGCATCACCAGATTGCCGGCGACCCGGTGGTGGACGAAGAAGCCGATGACGCCGGATTTCCTGCGACTCATAATTCAGTGGCCTCAACTTTCAGGCCGGTCACGGCATTGGGAAGGTGGGTGATAATCACCCGCTCACCGGCTTGCAACTGATCGCCGGCGATCAACAGTCGTCGCTCACCATCGGCACCGCGAGCTTCGCCCACACGCTCCACCTCAATCCGGCGCATGCGGCTGTCGTCAGTCAACAGATACACACTGTCGGAACCATATAGGGCGCTGAACGGCACCGACACCACCCGGTCCCGGGCCGGGCGTTCCAGCTCCAGGGTCTCCAGTGCGCCCGGGCGCAGCCCGCGGGCCGGGCCCGTCAGTTTCAGTACCGCTTCGGTGCCGGCGGGGTCAGACAGCCCGGCAAACCGCTCCAGCTCGAAGCTCCGCCTGCCATCGCCGGACCGGGCCACCAGCGTTTGTCCATCGGCGCGTGCTTCTATCAGCTCCTGCTGGAACATCTGTGGCACCCTGGCACGGACTTCCAGCCCTTCCAGCGGATAAACGGTGAGCAATGCCTGATTCGGTGACACCTGATCACCCACCGAGACCTGCACACTGGTCACCCGTCCATCAAACGGCGCGGTTACCCGGGCCCGTTCAGCATCCAGTTCAGTGGCCGCCAGGTTGGCCCGGGCCTGGGCCAGTTTGGCTTCCAGGCTTTGCACCCTCGCCGGGTGTTCCTCGATCGCCCGCTGGCGGGTAGTGACCGTCAACTCGGCACGGGCCAGGGCGTCGGTCGCAACCTCCAGGTTTTCCCGGGACGCCAGGTTGCGGTTCACCAGCGAACGGATGCGTTCATGCTGGCGCCGGGCGTTGTCCAGAATGGCCTGCTCGCTTTCCAGTGCCCGCTGGTCATTACGGTAGCGCACCTGTTCGGAGCGCAGCTGGGCTTCCAGGTCCTGCACCTGCGCCCGGGCCTGAGCCAGTACCGGCTCGATATCCGCCACATCCAGCGCCACCAGCAAATCGCCGGCCCGCACCTCGGCACCTTCCTCAACCGGGCGCTGGGCAATCCGCCCAGGCAGGGTCGCGGAGACAACCTGCTGATCCGGTGCCACAACTTCACCATACAGAGAGAGCACCGGCACATGGGTTGCCGGCTGTACCGCCTGGACCTTTACTCGCCAGCTTCGTTCCGTGGCTTCAATCTGGGCCGGCTCCGGACGGGTTACCCTCAACACCACAAACACCAGAACGCCAATGGCAACAATCAACAGGGGCAACAGTTTTTTCAGCAGGCTTGGGGTCATCGTGGTTCGTGCTCAATCAGGTTGGGGTGTGGTGAAACAGTGAGCTACTATACAATCCATTAATCTGTTTGGTTTTCTCATAACAACAATCCACCTTCCGGACCCGCGCATGGAAAGCAGCCACGACACTTTGTTAAATGTCACACTCCTGAACTGTTTTCTCGTGTGCGTGGTGGTGGTTATCCATAATGAGGCGCTGATGCGCCTTAGCAGCTTTCTTCCCAAAATGCGCCGCAGTCATCATTTTCGGCTTACCTTCGCGGTACTTGGTTGCCTGACGGCCCACGCGCTGCAAGTGTGGATTTTTGCCACCGCCTTCTATTTCATGCACAACGCCCAGGGCTGGGGCCAGCTGGTCGGCAACTTCAATGGCAGCCTGCTCGATTCTGTCTATTTTTCCTTCACCACATTTACCACACTCGGTTATGGCGACATTGAAGCCCTTGGGGCCCTGCGCTACCTGACCGGCATCGAAGCGCTCACCGGCTTTTTGCTGATCACCTGGAGCGCCTCGTTCCTGTTCCTGGAAATGCAGCGCTACTGGCCAACTCGATAGTCACTCGCTCAGATCCACTTGCAGCGGGCCAGGGTGTAATACAGCAAGGGCACCACAATCACGGTGAACAAGGTCGACATGGCCAGGCCAAATACCAGGGAAATGGCCAGGCCGTTGAAAATCGGGTCACTGAGAATGAAGTAAGCGCCCACCATCGCCGAAATGGCCGTCAGGGCGATGGGTTTGATGCGCACGGCTCCCGCCAGCACCACGGCTTTCTCCAGCTCCATGCCTTCCTCCAGTAACTGTTTGATAAAGACCACGAGCAAAATCGAGTTGCGCACAATGATGCCGGCCAGGGCGATCATGCCGATCATGCTGGTGGCGGTGAATTCCCGACCCAGCAGAGCGTGCCCCGGCATGATGCCGATCAGGGTCAGCGGAATCGGCGCCATGATCACCAGCGGCAGAATGTAGGAACGGAACTGCGCCACCAGCAGCACGAAAATCATGAACACGCCCACGCTGTAGGCAGCCCCCATGTCCCGGAAAGTTTCGTAAGTGATCTGCCACTCACCGTCCCATTTCAGGGTGCCTTTTTCCGGCACGGGCGGCTGCTGGATGAAGAACTGTTCCGGTGCGTCTGGCTGCTGTTTGAGCAGATCAACCATGTTAAACATGCCGTACAGGGGCGAATCGATATCGCCGGCCATGTCGGCGGTCACATAGGTGACCGGCAGCAAATCCTTGTGGTGGATGGCGCCCATCCAATCGGCTTCTCGCACCTCGGCCACGCTGGCCAGCGGCACCAGTTCGCCACTGCGGCTACGGACCTTGATGGACAGCAGGGCCGACGGCTGAGCCTTGTCGCCCTCGCCCAGAATCACCCGGATGGGTACGGGGTATTTGGCCTGGTCGTCGTGCAGGTAACTGACGCCAGCACCGCCCAGGGCGGTTTGCAGGGTCTGCACCACCTGTGCCTGGGAAATACCCAGGCGCGCGGCCCGGGCGCGGTCCACCACCACTTCCCACTGCCGGGTGGGCGCTTCCAGGGTGGTGTCGATATCCACCAGACCTTGCACTTCCGTCATATTTTCAGCGATGAGGGTGGCAAGCTCGGCACGGCGGAAGGCATCGGCGGCGTACACTTCCGCCACCACCGGCGAGAGCACCGGCGGGCCGGGGGGCACTTCGACAATCTTCACCTTCGCGTCGTATTTATCCGCAATGTCTGTCAGCGGCCCTCGCAAGCTCTGAGCAATATTGTGGGACTGCCGGTCACGGGCCTCGGCACCAGCCAGGTTTACCTGAATATCGCCCTGATAGGGCTCGCTGCGCAGGTAATACTGCCGCACCAGACCGTTAAAATTGATGGGCGCGGCGGTACCGGCGTAGGTTTGCCAGTCCGAGACTTCGTCAACGCGTTCCAGATACTGCCCCATCTCCATCAACACTCGCTGGGTCTGCTCCACCGGCGTGCGCTCGGGCATGTCCAGCACCACCTGCATTTCCGACTTGTTGTCGAACGGCAGCATTTTAAGAATGACCGCCAGAAATACCGGCAGGGAGGCCGCCACCAGGGTCAGGCCAACAACCCCGAGACCCAGCAAGCGCCGACGCCAGGCGTGTTCTCCGAGAAACGGCGTGAGTAGGATGCCGAACAGTTTGAGGGCAGCCGGACTGACACCCTCAGCAGAACTGGGGTTGCCACCACCACTTTCCTCAATGGCTTCGCCTTTTTTGTGCTTGAGTAACCGGAAAGCCAGCCAGGGCGCCACCACAAAAGCAACAATCTGCGAAATGACCATGCCCGCCGAGGCGTTGATGGGGATCGGGCTCATGTATGGCCCCATCAGCCCGGTCACAAACGCCATCGGCAGCAGGGCGGCCATGATGGTGAGGCTGGCCATGATGGTGGGGGTGCCCACCTCATCCACCGCCACGGGAATGATGTCCTTGATGGCCCGGCGGGTGTTCTGGATACGGCGGTTGATGTTCTCGGTAATCACAATGCCGTCGTCCACCAGGATCCCGATGGAGAAAATCAGCGCGAACAGCGACACCCGGTTGAGGGTGAAGCCCCAGGCCCAGGAGAACACCAGGGTCAGCAGCAGGGTGATCAGCACGGACACCCCCACGATCAGCGCCTGGCGCCAGCCCATGGCCGCCAGCACCAGCAGCATGACCGCGAGGGTGGCGGACACCAGATCGGAAATCAGCTTGTCGGCCTTGTCGGAGGCGGTCACCCCGTAGTCCCGGGTCACCAGCACTTCTACGTTGGGCGGCAAGGCCCGGTTACGAAGTTCGTCGAGCCGCTCGCCAATGGCGGTGGTGATATCGATGGCGTTCTCGCCGGGTTTCTTGGCAATGGCGAGGGTGACTGCCGGGTAGACCTCGCCAGGCTCACCGCTGCGGGCCTCGGGATGCGCGGGACCGAAACCGGCCATCACGCTCTGATCCGGCACGGTACCGCCTCGGCTGACTTCCGCCACATCATCCATGTACACCGCCGCGCCGTTATGCATGCCAACAACCAGCCGGCGTACATCGGCCACCGATTCCAGCAGGGTTCCGGCCTGTACCGGGATAGAAACGTTGTTGCGGGTAACCCGGGCCTCCTGGCTGGCGCTATTGGCCGAGTCCAGCGCTGACGCAATGTCGTCGGTGGTCAGCCCGAAACCGGCCAGCAGGGCGGGATCAAACCGGATATCCACCCGGTCCGGCACGCCGCCCACGGTATAGATGTCACGGGTGCCGGGCACCCGCTTGAGCGCTACTTCCAGCATGTGGGCGAGGCGGGTCAGCTCTTCGCCAGTCTGGTTGCCGGTCGGGTCGTAGAGCGTTAGGGTCATTACCGGCACATCGTCGATGCCCCGGGGTTTGATCAACGGCTGCGAGGCACCCAGATCGGCCGGCAGCCAGTCCTGGTTGGAATACACCTGGTTGTACAGGCGAACCAGTGCTTCCTGGCGTTCAATACCCACCTCGAACTGCACGGTCACCACCGCCTCGCCCTGCCGGGAAACCGAATACACATGCTCCACGCCCTTGATTTCGCTCATCACCTGTTCGGCCGGGGTGGCAATGGCGCTTTCCACCTCCCGGGCACTGGCACCAGGCAGGGACACCATGATGTCGGCCATGGTGACATCAATCTGCGGTTCTTCCTCCTTGGGGGTGATAACCACAGCCAGCACACCCAGAATGATCGCGAGAATGGCCAGCAAGGGCGTCAGATGGTTGTTCTGGAACACGCGCGCAATGGCGCCGGACGGGCCTACCGGTGGCAGCTCTTCGCTCATGATCGCTTACTCCCCACCCTTGTTGGCAGAGCCCGGCAATGCCAGGCGCTCACTGCCCACCAGCACCGCCGGGTTGGCGACCACACGCTCACCGGCACTGACGCCGGACAGCACTTCCAGTTGGCCGTTCTGGCGTGTACCTGTGCGAACCTGCCGCAAACGGGGTTGATCCTCGTCATTCAGCACAAAAACCGCCCGCAACTCACTGCGCCGAACCAGCGCGGTGGCGGGAATCCACAGGGCTTCACGACTGGCTACCGGCACCTGAACCTTCACCAGCATGCCCGGGAACAGCGTGCCGTTGGGCTCGGTCAGGCGCATGCGCAGGCGGAAGGTGTGGGTTTCCGGGTTGGCGTAGGGATAAAAGGTCATCTCGCCAGTATCCAGCACCCGCCCGTCGGAAAGGGTGACGGTCGCCTGCTGTTCACTGCGAGCCAGGTCGGCGTATTGCTGGGGCAAGTCAACGACTACCCGCAGTTGCTCCAGGGAGAGGCCGCTCAACAACGGCTGACCAGGACTGACCGATTCGCCAATTTCCACATGGCGTTCGGTGACAATACCCCCGTAGGGAGCGATCACACGGGTGTAGTCCAGCTGTTCCCGCGCTTCCTCAACTGCCGCTTGCGCCCGTTCAACACGGGCCCGGGCCGCGCTCAGGTTGTTGCTGGCACTGTCAAATTCCTGCCGGGACACCAGGCCACGTTCGTGAATGGCTTCAATGCGGTCATACTGCTGCCGGGCATCCTGCAGCCCGGAGAGGGCCTCGTCCAGGTTGGCCTGGGCCTGTCGCAAACGGGAACGCTGTTCGGTGTCGTCCAGCCGGGCAATCAGATCCCCCGCCATCACCGAATCGTCCACATCAAACGGCAGTTCAACCACCGTGCCGCTGGTCTGGGCGGATACCGTGCTCTGTTTGACCGCCTCAATCACCCCGTCCAGGTGTACGGTTTCCTGAATGACAGCCTGCCGCACTTCGGTGGCTTCCATGGCCTCTGGCTCCTGCGCCATGGCATGAACCGAAAACCACAGCGCCGCAGCCGCAAGGCTGGCGTGAACAAACAGTCGGGTATACATGAGCAGTCGATTCCTTATAGTTCTTTGCTAATAACTATTCCACGAATGTCATGATACCAGCACCCTTGCCTCGAAAGAATGGCGCAAACGTGCTGCTTCCATCAGGATTTGCCGGCGGTAAAGCCGCCATCCACCAACAGGTTGGCGCCAGTGACAAAACTGGCCTCGTCGCTGACCAGAAACAGGAAGGCATTGGCAATTTCTTCAGGTTTGCCCAGGCGCCCCATGGGGTGCAGATCAATCAGGCTCTGCTTTAGCTCTTCATCCAGACCGGCAATCAGTGGGGTATCGATGTAGCCGGGGCCGATGGAATTCACCCGCACGCCTTTTTTCGCGCCTTCAATGGCCAGGGTGCGGGTCATGTTGACCACTCCACCCTTGGCGGCGGTATAGGCAGCGGTGTTGCTCTGGCCAAACACCCCCAGAATGGAGGCGCAGTTCACAATGCTGCCGCTGCCCTGTTTGTACATCTGGCGAATGGCCGCCCGGGCGACCCGGAACACACCGCTGAGATTGATATCAATGATGCGCAGGAAATCCTCATCGGCGTAGTCCTCGACCGGGCAGATGCCTCCGATGCCGGCGTTATTGAATACCCCATCCAGGCCACCAAGCTCTTCCACGGTTTTGGCCACCATCTGGTCGACTTCTTCGGTGGAGGTGACATCCACCGGAATGAACAGACAACGCCCCTGGTGCCTGCCGTCCAGCTCTTTCGCTTCATGGGCGCCTTCGCTGCCGGCCAGATCGGCAATGACCACTGAGGCGCCTTCTTCCAGGCACCGCTCCACCGAGGACAGACCAATACCGCTGGCACCGCCAGTAACAAGAATTCTCTTTCCTTTCAAACGCATAGCTCTCTTCCTTTCATTCAGAAACCATCGACTGTCTTCGATTCCAGCATAGTCCATTCCAGCTGTTACACGTTGATGCAACACAAAAAAGCCCCACGCGAGCCAGGTGGCTCCCGCAGGGCATAAAAGCTACCCGCCGGCTATGAGAGCGGGCAACCTGACAACTCATTTACCATCGGGCTGTGACGGCCGCCCGAAGGGTGCGGCCGGGTTCATTGACCCGGAAGCCTTCACCGGTGACGGAATCCTCACGGCTGACATGAGGCGCGTAGTCTTTATCGAACACGTTATCCACCGCCCAGCTGACCGAAAGGAAATCCGTCAGCGGGTGATTGCCATTGAGGTTGAACACGCCATAACCGGGGGATTCACTGGGGTCCAGACCGGATTGTTCATCAATGCGGTCCTGGCGCCGGGCCAGTTGCCATTCAACTTCAATACTGTGGCCCTGGCTCTGCCAGCCCAGCGTGTGGGTGTACATGATCGGCGGAATCTGTGGCAGATCCCAGTTGTCGGTGTTGTTGTAACCGCGAACGCTGGTCAAAGCGCCGGCGCTGCTCCAGGTGCCGTTGCTCCAGCCCAGTTCGGCTTCCACGCCCAGCAGGCGGGCGTCGATGTTTTTGTAGCGAGCATCACTGACATTCGGGTCGGGATTGTCGTCATAGCGAAGAACGTAATCGTCCACTTCGTCAATCCACGCCGCCGGCCGCCACTGCCAGTTGCCCTCCTTGCCTTTCAGGCTCAGTTCCAGCTTGTGGTGTTTTTCGGTATCCAGGTCCGGGTTGCCAATCCAGGTGCCCATCGCAGTATCTCGGGCAACGTAACGCTCGTTGACGCCGGGACTGCGCACACTGTGGCTGGCCACCACGTTAAAGGTGTTGCGCGAGGACAAACGGAATTCACCACTGATAAATGCGCTGGTGTTGTCATCCGTTACCTCAAAGTCATTCACACCATATTCATTGGCATATGAATCGGCAGCGGTGTTCATACCACGGCCCATAATCATGTAAGCCTGGTCAGCCTCCGTGGCATCCATTTCCACACGGTCATAACGAATGCCGGCACCCAACTTGATGTTGGCCCGAATCTGGTGGAATCCTTCAACAAAAACACCGACCCGGTCACGCTCCACCCCCGGCCACATAAACGAAGCAACTTGTGTTGGAGGCTCAACACCCGGCTCGCCATACAAGGTTGCATCCCACTTATTACTCTCAACGTCCACGCCAAACGACAGCTCTTTGGTGTAGTTAAACACCTGATCGACCACCAGGCGCGCGCCCTGAGTACGTGTTTCCGAGAGAGTCTGCATGGGACGCTCACTGCCCATACGAACCGGCGGCTCTCGCAAACTGAAGTTATCCATCACATGATCCACGTCCGCCTGCCAGGCCAGCAGGGTCCAGTCGCCATTGGCCACCGGTGAGCCGATTTCCAATTTGTACATGTCGGTGTCGGTCTTCGGAGCGTCCATACCAGAGCCGTACTTCACATCCCGCTCTTCCTGACGGCTGAGGGAGCCTTTCAGGTAGAAGCCGTTATCGGCACGCCAGAAGCCCTCGGCCCGGCCCTCGGTATTTTCAAAGGCGCTGGGTACTTTATCGCCGTCGCCATCTTCGTAATCATTGGCTTCTTCATGGCCGCCGGACAGGCGCATATAAGCGTCTTCATTACCCACGGCCGCACTGGCCGCGGCCAATACGCCGTCGCCGTTATCCGAACCGCCCAGGGTCACGTGGCCGGTAGTGGTGGAATCACCAAACTCGGGGGCAGCGGTGGTGGCAACCACCTGGCCACCGGCAATCGGCCCCCAGCGCAGGGTCTGGTTGCTGGTGCGCACTTCAAGCACTTGCGGCAGGGCACTGCTCAATCGACTGGTGGGTGGGTCCATGCGGTTGGGGCAGGCCCCTTCCACCCGCATGCCATCGAGCAGCACATCCACCCGCTCCTGGCTCTGACCGTGAATCACCGGGTCCAGTCCCCGGCCGCCGAGGCGGGACATGGAGACCCGCGCATCCGCATTGAGACGCGCGGCCGGCTCGGATGCCAAAGCCGCTTCCGACAGGCGGGATGCCGGGGCCGCCTGACCCTCGGTCACACGGATCAGCATTTGTTTGTCAGTGTCGGCCTGGGTCTGTGCCAGGGGCGCCAGAGAGTAACCGGCCAGAACCAGGCCAACGCAGCGAGCCAGAGGGGTCTTCATCACGGGGTGGATTCCTTGTTTCTCTTATAACTGGAGTTTTCAATGGCACCGATTATAAAAGCGGCCCGTTTCAATGAATTGAGACACAATGCCGCACCCCTTAAGGGATATTGCCAAACAAAAACCCACACGGATTTCAACCCCCGAACTTGCAGCGCCGTGCACTTTTATGGTTCAATCAACGCCCTTTTTTTTGGGCGGCTGCACAAATATTGGGCAGCCTCAATACGTGTATTCCGAGGGCAAATCGCTATGCCAGCCAAACTTGACGAAAAACTCGAACCGATTTTTCAGGACGTACTGCACCGCAACCCGGGTGAGAAGGAGTTCCACCAGGCCGTTCACGAGGTACTGGAAACCCTGGGCCCTGTGCTGGTGAAGTACCCGGAATTCGCCGACCAGAAAATCATCCAGCGTATCTGTGAGCCGGAGCGCCAGATCATCTTCCGTGTGCCCTGGCAGGACGACAAAGGCGAGATCCACATCAACCGCGCCTTCCGTGTCGAGTTCAACAGCGCCCTGGGCCCCTATAAGGGCGGCATGCGTTTCCACCCGTCTGTGTACCTGGGCATCATCAAGTTCCTGGGCTTCGAACAGATCTTCAAGAACGCCCTGACCGGCCTGCCCATCGGTGGCGGCAAGGGCGGCAGTGACTTTGACCCGAAGGGCAAGTCCGATGCCGAAATCATGCGTTTCTGCCAGAGCCTGATGACCGAACTGTACCGTCACCTGGGCGAGTACACCGACGTACCGGCCGGTGACATTGGCGTGGGCGGTCGTGAGATCGGCTACCTGTTCGGTCAGTACAAGCGCATCACCAACCGTTACGAGTCCGGCGTTCTGACCGGCAAGGGCCTGGACTGGGGCGGCAGCCGCGCCCGTACCGAAGCCACCGGCTACGGCACCGTGTTCTTCACCCAGGAAATGCTGAAGGCCCGTGGCGACTCCCTGGACGGCAAGACCGTGGTGGTTTCCGGTTCCGGCAACGTGGCCATCTACGCCATCGAGAAATGCCACGAGCTGGGCGCCAAGGTGATCGCCTGCTCCGACTCCCAGGGCATCATCGTTGACGAGAAAGGCATCGACCTGGCCGCCGTCAAGCGCATCAAGGAAGTGGAGCGTCGCCGCATCAGTGCCTACACTGAAGTGCACAAGCACGCGAAATACGTGGAAGACGGCAACATCTGGAGCGTGAAGTGCGACATCGCCCTGCCGTGCGCCACCCAGAACGAGCTGAACGGCAAAGATGCCAAGACGCTGGTCGAGAACGGCTGTATCGCCGTGGCCGAAGGCGCCAACATGCCAACCACCCCGGAAGGCATCACCATATTCCAGGACGCCAAGCTGGCCTACGGCCCGGGTAAAGCCGCCAACGCCGGCGGGGTGGCCACCTCTGCGCTGGAAATGCAGCAGAACGCCTGCCGCGACACCTGGACCTTCAACTACACCCAGAACCGTCTTGAGGAAATCATGATTGATATCCACAAGAACTGCTACGAAACCGCTGCCGAGTTCGGTTCCGAAGGCAACTACGTGATGGGCGCCAACATCAACGGCTTCGTCCGTGTGGCCCGCTCCATGCTGGCCATGGGCGTGATCTGATCGCGCCATGAATCACGAGCCTCTTCAGTCCGACGAGCGGGTACCCACCGGCCTCGCCGGGCTGGATGAGGTACTCGATGATCTGCGAATCGGCGACAACGTGGTCTGGCGGGTATCACAGCTGGACGACTATCGCCGGTTTGTTCTTCCTTTTCTGGACGCTGCCGCCAGTACCGGCCGGCAGGTACTTTACCTCCGCTTCGGCGAACACCCTCCCATCATTGAAGACCACCCGGCGGTACGGACCATCCGCATCGACGCCCTGGGCGGTTTTGAAAGCTTCACCAGCCGGGTCTGGCACCTGATTGAACAGCATGGTCGTGGCGCCTTTTACGTGTGCGACAGCCTGAGCGAGCTACTCAATGCCTGGGCCACCGACGACATGGTGGGCAATTTCTTCCGGGTGGTGTGTCCGTTCCTGTTCGAGCTGGACACCGTGGCCTGGTTCGCCCTGGACCCGCAGCGCCATTCGCGCATGACCCTGGACCGCATCCGCCAGACCACCCAGGTGATGATCGACGTGCACCGCCACGGCGACAACGTGCAGATTCACCCGATCAAGGCCTGGCGCCGCCAGTCGCCCACCATGTTTTTGCCGCACCGGGAACAGCAGGGCGAATTCCACCCGGTCACCGACAGCAGCGATGCCACCCGCCTGCAGGCCAGCCTGGAGCTGGACACCCTGCACCGCCAGCCATTGCTGGACTACTGGGACCGGCTGTTCCAGGACGCCAGCCGGGCCATCGAAAACAACGACATGCAGGCCATGAGCACGCTAAAGGAACAGGTGCTGCAGGTGATGATCAGCCGGGACGAGAGAATCCTGGAGCTGGCCCGCCATTACCTGTCACTCGCCGACTTGCTGACCATTCGCCAGCGACTGATCGGCAGTAGCTACATTGGCGGCAAGGCCACCGGCATGCTGATAGCCCGCAACATCCTGCTGAACGACCAACCCCGGCTCTGGCAGACAGCGCTGGAACCCCACGATTCCAGCTACCTGGCCACCGATGCCTACTACGCCTTTCTGGTGCACAACGGCCTGTGGCCCTCGGTGATGCGTCAACGCTCGGAAGCCGGCTACCTGAGTGAAGCGCCGGCACTGCGCGAAGGTATTCTGGCAGGCCGGTTCCCAGCGGAAATCCGGGCCGAACTGGAACGCCTGCTCGACCACTATGGCCAGTATCCGATACTGGTGCGCTCTTCCAGCCTGCAGGAAGACGGCTTCGGTAACGCTTTCGCCGGCAAATACGACAGCGTTTTCCTGGTCAACCAGGGCCCGCCGGAAGAGCGCCTGTCCGCACTGGAAGATGCTATTCGCCAGGTTTATGCCTCATCCATGAGCGAAGATGCCCTGGTGTACCGCCGGCAGCGTGGGCTGGACCAGCGCGAGGAGCCCATGGCCCTGCTGATCCAGCGAGTCAACGGGCGCTTCCACGGGCGCTACTACCTGCCGGATGCCGCGGGCGTGGGCGTGTCCCGCAATACCTTTGCCTGGGACAGCCACATGGACCCGAAAGCCGGCATGGTGCGGCTGGTAATGGGCCTGGGCACCCGCGCGGTAGACCGGATTGAAGGCGACCACGCCTGCGTGATGGCATTGGATCATCCCGGTCGCCAGCCCTTCCGCAACCAGGATGAAAGCTACCGCTATTCCCAGCACCTGCTGGATGTACTGGATCTGGACGAAGGCGCGCTCGTTACCCGGCCGCTGAGCCAGCTTCAGCCGGCCGCACCTCAGTTGCCCCTGCCCCACCTGGCAGAAATCGATCGGCAGGCCACTGAACGGGCCCGGCAAATCGGGCTGGACGGCCCGGTCTGGCGGCTGACCTTCCAGCCGCTGGTGCAAAAAACCAACTTCATAGACCGCCTGTCACAACTGCTGCACACGCTGGAGAACGGGTATCGCCACCCGGTGGATGTGGAATTCACCCTGCACCTGACGCCCGATGGCGAACCGGCCTTTAACGTGGTGCAGTGCCGGCCCCTGGCCACCATCGGGGAAACCGGACCGGTCAGCATTCCCGAGCGGCTGGAACCCGGCCAACTGCTGTTCCGCACCGAAGGCCATTTCATGGGAGGCAACATCAACCTGCCCATTGAGCGCGTCATCCGGGTCGATGCCCCGGCTTATGCACAGCTCACCACCAGCGAGCGCCATGAGGTGGCCCGGCTGATCGGCCAGCACATGCGGATGGATTCCGCGCCAACCCTGCTGATCGGCCCCGGCCGCTGGGGCACCAGCAGCCCGGACCTTGGCGTACCGGTGCGTTTTTCCGACATTGCCGGAGTCAGTGCGCTGGTGGAGGTGTCGGAGAAATCCGGCGAGATGGTGCCGGACCTGTCCTACGGCTCGCATTTTTTCCAGGACCTGGTGGAAACCGGCATTGCCTACGCCGCCCTGTTCCCGGACAGCCGGGAATGCCAGTACCATCCCGAGCATTTGCCCATTCCCGAACCATTGAACACCGAAGCGACCCCGCCTGAACGGGCCGTCCAGGTGTATCAACTGGGTGATCGCCCCCTGCAATTATCGGCTGACGTCGTTGGCCAGCAACTGGTGTGCTACTTTCCGAAATGACCTGCGACAGAATGACACTGCCCGCTCCGTTTGACCTGGCATACTGATAGAATCGACGCCATGGAATGGCTCACTCACTCCCAAACCGGTTATCGACAGGCGGCCCGCTATCTGCTGGGCATGCGCCTGGCCATCATTGCTTCCATGCTGGTCGCTGTCGCCGTCGCCGAAACCGTCATCAGCCTGACTCACCGGGCCGAAGCCTTACTGCTGTGCCTGCTGTACGGCGTACTGGCCACCCTGGGCTGGCTGTGGTTCAGCCGCAGGCCTCCGGCCAGTTCGCTCACCGTTTCACTGACGCTCGCCGGCGATGTGCTTTTGATCAGCGCCTGGCTGTATCTGACCGGGGGCTACACCAACCCGCTGGTGTCGCTGTTGCTGCTGCCCATTGCCGTCGCCATCATTCTTGTGCCCCTGCGCCAGAGTATTGTTCTCACACTCACCGGCATTGTCGCCTACACCCTCCTGGTACTCTGGCACACGCCGGTGATGCCCGAGGAGCCCATGCACCAGGGTGGGAGCGACCATCTGGCACAGCTGCATCTGGGCGGTATGTGGGTCACCTTTGCCCTGACCGCCGCCATCCTGTTGCTGGTGGTCGGCACCCTGGCCCGGCGCCTGCGTCTTCAGCAGAACCAGCTGGCCCGGTTCCGGGAAAATCGCCTGCGGGATGAACAGATCATTTCCCTCGGCCTGTCCGCCGCCGCCGTGGCTCACCGGCTGGGCACGCCCCTGAACACCATGACCCTGCTGATCGAAGAAATCCGTAACCAGACCGAGCAGCTGGGCCCGCCGGAATTGACCGAAGACCTGGACTTACTGGAACAACAGCTCCAGCTGTGCAGCCAGCATCTGAAACAACTGACCCGGGCCGCCGTGGAAGCCAAGACCGCCAAACTCGAAATTCTGCCAACCCATCAATGGCTGGCCCGGCTGAGGGAGTCGGCCACCCTGTTGTGGCCCGGTGGCCCCATACACTGGCCAGACAGCCCGCCACAGGCGCCGGTGGCGATTGACGCCACCCTGGACCAGGCCGTCCTGAACCTGCTGGCCAACGCTCTGACAGCGAGCCCGCGCTGGGTGGAAATCAGTGCCCGCATCACGGCTCAGAACCGCGTTGAACTGGCGGTCAGGGACAGGGGCGATGGTCTGGAAACCACCCTGCAGGACATGCCGGGCGAAGCGGTGGTCGATTCACAGAACGGCCTGGGCGTCGGGCTGTTCCTGTCCAACGCCACCATCCAGCGCCTGGGCGGGCACCTGCGGGCCCGGGCAGACCGCTCAGGCACCACCATGGTGATTGACCTGCCGGTGGCCGACGGCAACGTTTCGAAGGAGCTTTGAGCATGTCCACAACTGAACAATGGCTGCTGATCGACGACGACCAGGCTTTCTTGCAGGTGCTGTCCCGTTCCCTGTCCCGCCAGGGTATTACCGCCCTGGTCAGCCACAATCACCAGCAGGCACTGGCACTGCTGGCGGACAATCCGGTCCGCCGCTGCGTACTGGACCTGAACCTGGCCGGTGAAAGCGGCCTGCAACTGTTGCCCGAACTGCTCGAGCTACAACCCGATCTTGATGTGCTGGTGCTGACTGGCTACGGCAGCATTGCCACCGCCGTGGAAGCCATGCGCCGGGGTGCGGTGAATTACCTGTGCAAGCCGGTGACCGTGGGCCAGCTGATCCAGGGGTTCGAGCCGCTGGAAAACATGCCGGACCTGCGGGCCGAGCCCCCCTCGGTGGAAGAAATGGAGTGGGAGCACATCCAGCGGGTACTGAACGAGCATGACGGCAACATTTCCGCCACCGCCCGGGCCCTGAACATGCACCGGCGCACCCTGCAGCGCAAGTTGCAGAAGCATTCACGCTGGCGCGAGTAACAGCCAGCGCTCCCCGTTATCCTCCCGAACGCATTGATTTAGTTGCGCGGTTTTTGATTGCAATCAACAGAACGAGACATCGTTCGCATGTTATCCATCTCTGGATCAGGTAGCATCCGCGCCTGTCACAGACCCGTCATCAAACTGCAACGGACGCATGTTAACCGGAACCGCCCGTTTATGCCGAAAGCACCCGAACCCGTTCAACCACCCCCCGACATCGATCCCCGACGACTGGCCCTGGTAGCCACCGCCACCCGCAACATGGTGTTGATTCTCGATGGCAGTGGCCGGATCGAATGGGTGAACCAGGCGTTCGAACAAGACACCGGCCATACTCTGGAAGGCGTGCGTGGCCAGCCACCGGAAACCATCCTGACCGGCCCGGACACCTGCGCCGCCACCATTGACACAATCCGTCGGCACATTAGCCGGGGCGAAGCCTTCGAAGAGGACCTGCTGCAGTACACCGCTCAAGGCACACCTTTATGGGTGCACACCTATTGTGTGCCCGTTGGCAAACCGGAAGGCGTCGAGCCGGGCTTTGTGGTGGTTCAAACCAACATTTCCGACCGCAAGAATGGCGAACGGGGCCTGCGCATTGCCGCCAGCGTGTTTGACCGCAGCCACGATGCCATCATCATCACCGACCACAACAACCAGATTATTGACGTCAACCCGGCATTTTCAAAAATTACCGGCTACAGTCGCGCAGAAGTACTGGGCCTGAACCCCTCCATACTCAGTTCCGGCCGGCATTCACCGGAATATTACCGCTCCATGTGGCAAACCATTGAGCGGGACGATCACTGGCGCGGCGAAGTATGGAACCGACGCAAGAACGGCGAGGAGTTCATCGAACTGCTGTCGATCAGCCGGGTGCACCTGCAAGAACCCGGGCGCTATTACCACGTGGCCTCGTTCACCGACATAACGGCCCTGAAAAACCACGCCAAAGAGCTGGACCGGGCCGCCAACTATGACAACCTGACTGGTCTGCCCAACCGGCAGTTGCTGGAAGAGCGCCTTCGTAATGCCTGTAACCATGCCGACCGGCAGCATCATTCACTGTCGGTCTGTTACCTGGACATTGACGGCTTCAAGGGCCTCAACGACGAACACGGCCAGGACACCGGCAACGAAGTGCTGCGCACCATCGCCGACCGCCTGTCCAGAACCGTTCGCAGCGGCGACACCCTGGCACGCATGGGAGGCGATGAATTTGTCCTGCTGATACGAAGTGATGAATGCGATCTGGTGTACCAGCGCATTCTTTCCGCCGTAAACACCCCCATCGCCATTGGCGAAGACACCAACATCACCCTGACCGCCAGCCTGGGCATTACCCTGTATCCGGACGACAACACCGACGCCGAGGCCCTGATCCGCCACGCCGACCAGGCCATGTACGCGGCCAAGGAGAAGGGCCGGAACCAGTACCAGGTCTTCGACCCGGGCGAAGACGCCAACCGACGGCTACGCCGGGAGCAACTCACCGATATTACCCGGGCGCTGGAGAACGAGGAGTTTGAGCTTCACTTCCAGCCCCAGGTGCGCATGGCCGACTGCGAGATTATCGGTTTCGAGGCGCTGATCCGTTGGCGGCACCCGCAACGGGGCCTGATTCCGCCGGGCGAGTTCCTGCCGGTGTTGGAAAACAGCCACCTGGAAATACCCCTGGGCCAGTGGGTCATGAAAGAGGCGATCCATCAGATGAACCGCTGGCGGGAAGCGGGCAAGAATCTGGCGGTGTGCATCAACGTCAACTCCGCCCATTTGATAGACCGGCGGTTCGTCGATTACCTGAGCGGCTACCTGCAGAACCACCCGGAAGTCTGCCCGAGCCAGATCACCCTGGAGGTACTGGAAACCACCGCCCTGGAAGACACCAAGCGGGCCAGCAACGTGCTGTCCCGATGCCGTGACATGGGTTTGCAGGTGGCGCTGGACGACTTCGGCACCGGCTTTTCCTCACTGACCTACCTGCGCACCCTGCCGGTGGATGTCATCAAGATCGACAAGAGCTTCATTCTGAACATGCTGAACAGCGACAGCGACCGGGCCATCGTCGAGAGTGTGATTTTCATGGCCCAGCGGTTCAACCGGGTGGTACTGGCCGAAGGGGTGGAAAACATGGAGATCGCCGACGCCCTGCGGGACATGGGCTGCAACCAGGTGCAGGGCTTCGGCATCGCCCGGCCCATGCCAGCGAACGACGTCTTACCCTGGCTGGCCCAGTGGCAGAAAAGCGTTCGGGAGAAGCGGCTGAATCAACGGTAGCGGCGCTGGTCCAGCGTACTCAGGCGGTCCGGATGGAACACCATCAGGCCGGTGACAAACGCACCGTTGATAAAGCCTTCCGGAATCATGAACAGGGGCAGGTAGCGGATGTACTCGTGTATCAGCTCGTCAAAGCTGTAGACCCCGCCGGTCCAGAGCAACAGACACATCACCAGGCCCGCGGCCGCCACCGAGAAACCCGCCGCGAAGAAACCGCAGAAGAAAATATAGGCGAAGAAGTTACGGAAATTGCGGCGGCGCTCCCACAACATGATGGCGTGGGTGACCAGTGCGGGAATCATCACGGTAATGAGCGCGTTGGCCGCGTACATCACCGGTGGTTCCTTGCCGGTGACAACAGTGATCACCAGCGCCATCAAACCGCTCAGGACTGCCAGGCCCCAGCCCAGCATCAGCGTGATCACGGTGATACCAAAAATGTGGATGGACAGCCCCGGTGAAATACCCGCCCGCAGTTGCCAGACAAACCCGAGAATTACCGCCGCGCCAAACAGCGAATGCTGCAGGGCGTTGTCTCTGCGCAGGGTTTGCCAGTCAATGCTGCGCACCGCCGCCAGCAGAATGAATGCGAACAGAACAGCCGTCACCAGCCATTGGCCGGTCGACAGCAGATTTTCAGTCATTCCCATGGCGCTTCACCGGTATTCAGAACTTCCACATTGAGTGATCTAGGGGGCGATGCTACTGATACCCGGGTTTTGTTCAACAGGATCACTTGCTGCACATCATCCGGTCCGGCTTGTTGGTCAACGCCTGCCAGGCCTCAAAGGTACTCAGAAATACCCGGCCGGCCAGATGTGCCAGAAACTCGGTGCCCTTAAGGCGATCCATCACCGGCCCCTTCACCTCTGACAAGTGTAGCCGGACACCGGCGTCATGCAGCCGCTCGTTGATCGCTTCCAGACTTTCAAGAGCCGAGGCGTCCACCAGATTCACCGCCGGGCACACCAACACCACATCGGTCAGCTCCGGCTCCCGGGTAATCAGGTCCAGCACGGTTTCTTCAAGGAAACGGGCGTTGGCGAAGTACAGGCTTTCATCCACCCTCAGGAAGGTCACCTTCGGACACAACTCGACATCGTGGCGCAACACGTTGCGGAAGTGTTCCGTGCCGGGCACCCGGCCCACCACGGCGCAGTGCGGCCGGCTGGTGCGGAACAGGAACAGCCCAATGGACAGCGCCACACCGGCGATGATGCCGGCTTCCACACTGTGCACCAGGGTCAGCACAATGGTCGCCAGCATGGCGCCGAAATCGGTGCGGGAATAGCGGTACGTGCGGCCAAGGGCGGGCAGGTCAATCAGCGTGGTGACTGCCACAATAATGGTCGCCGCCAGCGTGGCCTGCGGCAGATAAGCAATGGCCGGCGTCAGAAACAGGGTGGCCAGGGCAATGCCCACGGCAGCATAGGCGCCGGAAGCCGGCGTTTCCGCACCGGCTTCAAAATTCACCACTGAACGGGAAAAGCCACCGGTAACCGGCATACCACCGGAAAAGCCAGAGCCAAGGTTGGCGGTGCCCAGGCCAATCAGTTCCTGGTCCGGGTCGATACGTTGCCGGCGCTTGGCGGCCAGGGTCTGGCCCACCGACACCGATTCCACAAAACCCACCACGCTGATCAGCAGCGCGCTCACGGCCAGCTGGGACCAAAGGCCGGTGTCCAGCGGGGGCATGGTAAATTCAGGCAGGCCGGACGGCACCGCCCCCACCAGGCGAACGCCTTTCTCGTCCAGGTTGAAAAACCAGGCCAGCAAGGTAGTCACCACCACCGCCAGAATGGGCGCGGTTTTGGCGAGAATGTCCGCCAGCCTCGGCTTGATGCCCAGGCCCTTGAGCAAAGGTTTCACATGTTTGCGCGCCAGCATCAGAAACGCCCAGGCACCCACCCCGATGGCAAGGGTGTAGCCATTGGTTTCACCGATGGAAACACCTATGGCATGGATAATCTCGATTAGATTATGTCCGGAAGCTTCCACGCCAAAAATGTGCTTGAGCTGGCTGGCCCCGATCACGATGCCCGAGGCGGTGATAAAGCCGGAGATCACCGGATGGCTGAGGAAGTTGGCCAGAAAGCCAAGCCGGAACACGCCCATGAGGGTGAGCATGATGCCGGACATCACCGCCAGCAGCACCGCCCCGGCAATGTAGGCACTGGTGCCCGCTTCGGCGATGGGGGCCAGGGCAGCAGCCGTCATCAGCGAGGCGACGGCCACCGGCCCCACCGACAGGGTGCGGCTGGTGCCGAAAATGGCATAAATCACCAACGGCAGGATGCTGGCGTACAGCCCCACCTGCGCCGGCAAACCGGCGAGCAGCGCGTAGGCCAGGGACTGGGGAATCAGCATAACAGTAACAATGACCGCAGCCACCATATCACTGGTGGCCTGATCACGACCGTAACGGGGCGCCCAGTCCAGAATGGGCAAATAGCGTTTCACGTTCATGCGCGGCTCAGAACAGGTTGATGGGCACCTTCAGGTATACCTGGCCGTTGTCCTCGGCCGGCGGCATTTCACCGGCGCGCATGTTGACCTGAACCGAGGGCAGGATCAAACGCGGCATATCCAGCGTCGCATCCCGCTCGCTACGCATTTTCACAAACTCGTCTTCGCTGACGCCTTCATGCACATGCACGTTGGCTTCACGCTCTTCGGCCACCGTGGTCATATACAGGAATTCATCACGCTCCGGCGTGCCGTAGTCGTGACACATGAACAAACGGGTTTCCGGCGGAAGCGCCAGTACTTTCTGGATGGACTGATACAGGGTGCGGGCATCCCCGCCGGGAAAATCACAGCGGGCGGTGCCAAAATCCGGCATGAACAGAGTATCGCCGACAAAACCCGCGTCCCCGATCACGTAGGTCAGGCAGGCCGGAGTATGGCCCGGGGTGTGCAGTACCCGGCCTTTCAGGTTGCCGATGGCGAAGGTATCGCCTTCCTCGAACAGCCGGTCAAACTGACTGCCATCCCGGGCGAACTCGGTGCCCGCGTTGAAGGCCTTGCCGAACACATCCTGCACCACGGTAATGTTGGCACCGATACCGGTTTTACCGCCGAGCTTGTCATGCAGATAGGGGGCGGCGGACAGGTGGTCAGCGTGCACGTGGGTCTCCAGGATCCACTCAACAGTCAGGTCCTGGTCTTTCACATATTCGATGATCTCGTTCGCGGAGCGCACATCGGTGCGGCCGGCGGCGTAATCAAAATCCAGCACCGAATCGATAATGGCGCAGGCCTGGCTGTCCGGGTCCCGCACCACATAGCTGAACGTGTTGGTCGGTTCGTCAAAGAAATGCTGGACGATGGGCTGGCTCATGGCGTTTCACCTCTGATGTCGTCAAATGCTCAAGAATCCTATACTTTGATCTAAGCATATATGCAAACGGCATAAAGGTGAAATGCTGTTTTCTTATAGCAGCGATAAGCCGACACCATCATAGAGTATGACCAGCCAGGTAGCTGGTCATACTGACTCAAATCCGGTCCAGGCGTTCCTGGGCTTCCTGTTTTCGGCCAGCGTCGGCAATGGATCGCCCCGGGCGGGCCGGCGCTGCCAGCGCTTTTTGCAGATACACTCGGGCTCTTTCCGGCTCGTCCTGTTCAAGCAGGAAATCCCCGAAGAAATAATTCGGGTCCAGGCCGTCCGGGTTCAGCGCCAGCGCCTTTTGCAGGTAGGCTTTTGCCTTGTCGTCATCGCCAAAACCCAGTGGCCAGCCCGGAACCTGATAATACAGACTGCCCAAGGAAGTATAGGCCGAGCCGTTAAGAGCGTCGGGATCGATCTCAATCGCTTTTTCCAGAGCGACTTTGGCATCTTTCACCACACCCAGGGCACCCAGCCCGCCCTTGGCGCCGGCATAGGTGCTCAACACAATGCCCTGCCAGATCAGCGGCTCCGCCTTATCCGGGTAACGACTCACCAGTTGTTCGGTTTCCCTGGCGAGCTTCTCAAAGGCCGCCTCTTTTTTGTCCTCCGGCATCTGGTACTGGATTTCATCCCAGCGTGACTGGATGCCGGCCAGCTCCGAGGCCATATCCGCTGCCCACGCCGGCGTCGTCAGCACGACCAATAAAGACAGAATCAGTGTTCGTATCATCACACACCTCCTTTCAGAAACCGGTGGATCACCGGCAACTGCTTCAACATGGCCTTGTCCACTATCTTCGGGAAGAGACCATTAATCACGACAAACGCCTTTTCAGGCCAGCCCAGGAAACGACGGCGCTCATCTTTCTGCATCGCCGCCAGAATGTGGTTGGCCACCTGCTCCGGCGCATCCATTTTGTTGCCCAGCGCGCGGTTCAATTCCTCCACTTCGGTGGGGTTCATGGCGGTTTGGGTGGCGCGGGGAGCCACGTAAACGACCTGTACCGGCGTATCCGCCAACTCTCGGCGCAATGCTTCACTGAATCCCCGCACCCCGAATTTGCTGGCGCAGTAACCGGTGTAACCGGGAAAGCCGATGCTGCCGAAGGTGGAGCCGATAAATACCAGGGCGCCGGTGCCCGCTTGCCGGAACCGGGGCACAAAGTGCCGGGCCAGTATCATGGCCGAGCGCAGGTTGACGTCCAACTGGGCGTCTATCTGCGACACCGTCATATCCTCAAGGGCAGCAAAGCGATTCTGGCCGGCACAATGGATCACGCCATCAATATCGGGGTAAGACTCACTCAGCCGGATCAGTTGCTGATCGAGATCCTCGGCCGCCAGGTCCAGGTGGGCCGTGGCCACCCCCGACTGATGTGAAAGATTTTCCGGTTGCCGCGACGCGGTAATCACCCGCGCCCCGGCCGCCTGCAGGGGCTTGACCAGCGCCTGGCCAATCCCCCCCGATGCACCCAGCAACAGAAACGTGCGGTCACGCAGCTTCATGTCCAGGCTCCTTGGTACCGGTTTCCAGGGGAATGTTGTGCAACATGTCGCCATACAGCCGGTAAACCATGCGGGCAGCCTGAATGATGGCCTTCTGGTCGTCCGGATCGGTGATGTCGTTCATCAGGTTGCGGAAGAATTCGAAGTGCTCCTGGTCCAGCTCTCCGTGGGAATACAGGTAACTGAAGGCTTCGTCCGGCAAGCCCAGCTGAGTCTGGATGGCCTTGCCCAGCGGCGTGGCCAGCTCTATGGAGGTACCTTCCAGCACCTGCACCATGCCAAAGAAGGTGGCCGGGTTGCCGCGCTGGATCGCGTCGTAAAGGTAGGCCACCATCAGTTCAATGCTGGTGTCGGGCTGGCTGTTGCGGATGATTTCACGATCCTCACCACAGGCAACCAGGTCATCCAGAATCCACTCGTCGTGGCCGTATTCCTCATCGATGTATTCCACCAGGGCCTTGCGGACAAACTCCAGGCGCGCCGGCAACTGCGCGCCACAGGCCATCATCAGTGGCACGGTATGTTTGACGTGGTGATACGCCTGAGTGAGGAACCAGGTGTAGCCCTCCAGGTTAAAGCGCCCCTCTCGGATGGCGGTGATCACGGGCGCACTGGTAACGTGGGCGCGGGCCTCGGCGGTTTCAGATTGCAATTGTTCAAAGAAAGTCATGATCAGTACTCCTGATAGTGGGTATTGCGGGTATGGGAGGAAGCCGCGCGAGACGACGGCACGGCTCCGGAAGCATTCAGGGAAAGGAATAAAGCGTCTGCCATTAACACCGGCAAGTCCGCCTGCAGTCGGTGACGTATCGGTCGGCCATTGGCCGTGACATAGCCCTGCCCGGCCGTCAGCGGTTGATGACGGATGTAGACAGAGCTCAATCGGGCGTAATCCGGCAGGCGTTCATTCAGGCGGACCAGGGCGTTATGCACCGCCTCAACCGAACGACCACCGCCCACCACCAACAGGGCGAACGGCTGTACTTCGCCATCGCCCAGCACCACGGCCTGCCTTGCACCGACCGCCTGGATCAATTCACTCTCCAGCCACTCCGGACTGATATTGCGGCCAAAGCTGGTGATCAGCAGATTCTTGGCCCGGCCGTTGACGGAGAGGAACCCGTCGGGGTCGAGCGCCCCCAGATCCCCGGTGTCCAGCCAGCAGTCATCCTGTTCGGCGACCGGCTCATCCCCCAGGTAGCCCAGATGGGTATTACCCTGAACCAGAATGCGGCGATCCTCATCCACCCGGACCTCGACATGGTTCAGAGGACGGCCCACGGTACCGACGCGAGCCGCGCCGGGCACATTCAGCGCCACCACCGACGCGCATTCGGACAGGCCATAGCCCTCGTACAGCGGCAGTTCCACCGCTCCGGCTCGCGCCAGCAGCGCCGGTGACACACGACCACCACCCACGGCCAGGAACCGGAAATCATGGTGTTTCAATTCACCCTGTTCGGCCGCGTGAACCAGGGCCATGGCCAATTCCGGCACCAGAATCATGGAATGCGGCTGATGCTGCTGAATGCCAGCCACCAGCTGTTCCAGCGACAAGCCACTGCTACCGTTCATTCCCAGACTCTGCAACGGGGCAACGGTGACCGTGGCGCCCATCAGCAGGGGCAGGTATACACCCGCGATGTTCTCAAGCAGGGTGGCCAACGGCAGGATGCAAAGGTGTCGCTCAAGCTCGACGTGCTTCAAACGCTCTTTCAGTGCCAGAGTGGTGGCGGTCATCTGGCCTGCCGACAGACAGACCCCCTTGGGTGTGCCGGTGCTGCCGGAGGTGAACGTAATCTTGACCGTCTGCTCCGGCATCCGGGCCGGAGCCGGAAACACCGGCAGGGATTGCAGCGACACTCCATAGCCCAGCAACTGGGCGGCTTTCGGTGCCAAGGCGTCGCTGAACAGCAGGGCGTCCAGTGCCGCGCGTTGGGTTAAATGATTCGTCTGACCCCGGGAGAAGAACACCGGTACCGGAACGCACACCACATCCGCCAACAGGCACGCCAGGTCCGCCAGCACCCAGGCAACGGAGTTGTCACCGCACAGCCCCACCCGGCGGACACCACGGTCTTTCAATTGCTGCGCCAGTTCACCAGCGGCCTGCCACATCTGGCCGTAACTCAGTTCACCAGCAGCGCCTTTCAATGCCACCCGGTCCGGGTGCTGCTCCACTTGCGCGTGTAGTTGTTGAAAGTATTCAGGCAAGGTGGCCATAAACCGCACCTCCGTTGGCGTGGTTGACCGTTGCAGACGCCACGGGCTGCACCAGTCGAAGCAAGCCGCCATTTTCCAATGCGGCAATACCATCGGCCACGCGAATGGCCATGACCACCGGCTGGTGCTCGTAGTAACGTCCCCAGCCCGCGCCACCGTCGGCAAGTCGGGCAGGGTCGGCGTTGGCAATCACCTGGGTGGGAATGCCCAGTCGGTGGAAGCTGTTACGAAGTTGATCGGTGCCGGTACAGACCACCCAGCGGAAGCCCGCGTTGTGCAGCCACAGCGACAGGGACGCAAACAGGTATCGGCTCACGCCTGCTTCCACCCCCGCCAGATGCGCGATTTCAGCAATGTCGTTGCGATCCTGACCGGGGGCCGGCATCACGGTTTCCACCGGCGTGGACAGATAGTCCTCCAGAAACAGACGCTCCTGACCGGCACTACGAACACCCACGGCAGCCAGTAACGAACCCTGGGCCGTGGTCAACGCCAATAGGCCCGGCACCCGCAACACCGGCTCGGCGCCATAGGCCTGCAGGAAGCGTCGGCGAATAAAGGCGGTGGTTTTCGCGGCGGTTTCGGTGTCGGCCTTAATCTCACTGAGCCAGCGACCGGCGCACCGGAACACCGGCACCACGTCCGGGGACTCCGGCGGGCAACAGGCGGATATTGTCATCGGGTCGGTCATGGCTGCACTCCAGCAATCGAAAGAAGGCCTCATGCCTTTTCATCACGATTGCCAGAGTAAGGCCCAGGGCTTAAGCAACCCTTAACCAAACCGGACAGAATTCTTAAGCTCGCCTTAAGCTTTCTGTGGCAGACTCTAGGGCGGTAGGGCAAACAGGGCGCAAGCGATGCGAATACTGCTGGTAGAAGACGATCACCCCCTGGCGCAAACCATGCTGGACATGCTGCGCGAGGACCAGAACACCGTAGACTGGTTGGACGACGGCCAACAGGCGGTGAACGCCATCGTGGAAGACTCGTTTGACCTGATCATTCTCGACCTGACCCTGCCGCGACTGGATGGCCTGGAGGTTGTGCGAAGAGCCCGGCAAAAAGGTAACCGGACGCCCATCATCATTCTGACCGCCCGCACCGAACTGGATGAGAAACTCCAGGGCCTGGACGCCGGTGCGGATGATTACCTCACCAAGCCTTTCGCCATGGCCGAACTCAAGGCGCGCATTCGGGCGGTGACCCGCCGTGGTGCCAATGGGCCCTGCCTGTCCGGACTTCAGGTGGGGCGCCTGACACTGAATACCGACTCCGGTCAGCTTATTCTCGACAACCAGGCCAACACCCTCCCGCGCAGTGAATTCCAGATCCTGCAATACCTTATGCGCCACCCGGATCAGGTGGCGACACGCCGCCGGCTGGAGGAACAACTGTACGGCTGGGAAGCGGGCGCGGAAAGCAATGCTCTGGAAGTGCACATTCACCACCTGCGCCGCCGGGTTGGCAAGAGCACTATCCGTACCGTGCGGGGCGTCGGTTACCTGCTGGACAGCGCTGCGGCAGAGGCCGAACCATGTCACTGACCCGCACCCTGATTTTGCTGGTGACCTCGGCCGTGCTGTTGATTGCCATGGTGGCCGCCGGCTGGAGCTATGTGGAGAGCAACCACGAACTCGAAGAACTGTTCGATGCGGAACTGGCCCAGAGCACGAGGATTGTTCAGGGCGTGGTCCGCCATCTTGTTGATACCCAGTCTGCAGACCAGCTCGCCACCACGCTGCGGGACACGCTCCAGCTACCTGACACCAGCCTCCCGGACGCCGAACTGGAGGCGGACCGGGACGAAGTTCTGCCCAACGGCGCAGGCCACAAGTATGAAAAGAAGCTGGCGTTCGAAGTCTGGAGTGCCGAGGGTGAGCCTGTTCTGGACACTTTAAAAGCGGACGACAGCGAAGGGCTGGTGCCGGGTTACACCTGGGCGGAATCCACCGGCTACCGCTGGCGAACCTTTACCCTTCATGATCCGGAGACCGGCTTCTGGATTCGCACCGCCCAACGGGAGGACATCCGCCAGGAACTGAGCCAGGAGCTGGCATTGGGCAACATCCTGCCCCTGCTGATCGCTCTGCCATTACTGGCTCTGGCCGTGATTGCCGCAACCCAACTGAGTTTCCGCCCTCTGCGCAGGCTGGAAGCGCCCGTGCGGAACATGGCACCGGAAAACATTCATCCGCTCGATGACCGCCAGGCCCCCAAAGAAGTAGCCGGACTGGTGCAGGCGGTCAATGGCCTGCTCAAGCGCCTGAATCTGGCGCTTGAACGGGAACGGCGCTTCTCGGCCGACGCTGCGCATGAATTGCGCACGCCCCTGTCGGTGTTGCGACTCAACCTGGAGAAAGCCTGTGCGGATAACCCGGAACAATTCCGCAGCCTGACCAGCGCGGTGGACCGAATGGTGCACCTGGTCGAGCAGATGCTGCTGCTGAGCCGGGTTGATGCCGGGCTGGACGGCAAGCCGGCGCCCCATAACCTGTCCGCCCTGATCGAGCAGAGCATCGCAGATGTGGTGCCATTGGCACTCAGGAAAGACATCGAGCCAACCCTGGAAGACGACACCGACGGCCAGGCCCAGGTGCCGTGTCACAGCGCACTGATGAACACCCTGATGCGCTCGCTACTGGCCAATGCCATTCAGTACAGCCCGAAACACACTATCATTACCACGCACCTGTCTCCGTCGGGAGAAGGCTATTCGATCACGGTGTGCGACCAGGGCCCGGGCATTCCCGAGACCGAGCGGGAACGGGCATTGAGCCGATTCGTCAGGCTCGACCAGCGCATAGGCGGCGGCGCCGGGTTGGGGCTGGCCATTGCCCGGCGAATCGCGGAATTGCATGGCGGCCAGTTATCACTGGCCAATCGGGCCGACGGGCAACCGGGGCTGTGTGTGCACATCTGGCTGCCCGCAGGATAACTCCCCCTGCCAGCCCTTTAAGGTTCAATTAAGGTCATCAACCGATAATCACTTCCGGACACCGGGGTTCTGGCCCCGACATACTCTGGGAGATCGGATAAATGGCTCGGCAACATACTCTGTCAGTGGTAATTCCCGCCAAAGACGAACAGTACAACATCGCCACCCTGCTGACTGAAACATTCAATGTTATGCGTGATCATCCCGGTTTCGAAGTCGTGCTGGTGGATGATGGCAGCAGCGACCGTACGCTCACTACGGCTATACGCACCGCTAATGGCCTGGGCGGCCGGCTTATAACGGTCCGGCATGAGCGAAGCATTGGACAAAGCGGAGCACTCGCGACGGGCATTCATCAGGCCCATGGCACGCTGATCATCACTATGGATGGTGATGGCCAGAATGACCCGACAGACATACCCGCACTCCTGCACAAAGCCAATGAACTACAAACACAGGCCGCAGATTTCTGTGTCGCCGGCTACCGTGTCAATCGCAAAGACACCGCCTGGAAACGCGTCCAGTCTCGCCTGGCTAACCGTGTTCGCAATATCTTTCTGCATGATGGGGTTCCGGATACGGGCTGTGGCCTGAAGCTGTTCCCGAAGTCCACCTTTCTTAAGCTGCCCTGGTTTAATCACGCTCATCGATTCATTCCCGCCCTGGTCAAAGGCCTTGGCGGTGACATAGCTGTTGTCGCTGTCAATCATCGCCCGCGGGTAGCCGGGCTTTCAAAGTACAACGCCTGGAATCGAGTCTGGGCCGGCATCCTCGATATGATTGGCGTAATGTGGCTGATCCACCGGACCCGTTCTGCACAGATCACCAGCATAACGGACAACACCAGCGATACGCTCTTCAAGGAGCAGGCTTGAAATGCTGCTAGTCGTGCGTTCGCTCGGATTTGCACTGCTGGCCCTGACCGGATATGTGGCAGTAGAGCATGGCTGGCTAGAGTTAATAAGCGACCAGGTTCAACTGGCCAGCTACCTCAACCATAACGGTCTCAGTGGCCTGATCATGGTTTGTCTGGCCGGGGGCCTGTTCACCGGGATTGGTGGCCCCCGACAACTGTTGGCTTTTGCGCTGGGCTTTGCTCTAGGAGGAGTGCAGGGAGTTGTGACATCAACCCTGGCCGCCGCTATTGGCGCTACGGGTTGTTTTTGGGTGGCTCGGTGGCTGCTGAGAGATGTGCTTTCAACACGCTTCGGGCATCGAATGCACTCGTTCAACAAGCTTTTTCACGAACAGAGCCTGCTGAAAATTCTGATGGTTCGGCTACTACCGGTCGGCAGCAACCTGCTGACTAACCTTGTCGCAGGCTGCTCTTCGATTCGCTTCCTACCATTTCTGGCAGGCAGCACGCTTGGTTACCTGCCACAAATGCTGGTATTCGCCCTTGCCGGAGCGGGCATGGGCCAGGCCAACCGTTATCAACTGGCTGTCAGCGCGCTTCTTTTCATTCTGGCTTCTGTCATCGGTGCTTATCTCTACCAGAAACAACGGAATCAATCCCTTGCACAGCCGGTCTCTGACCCATCCTGAGCTCATCTTATGCTTATCTCACGTACCCCACCGTTAACTGATGTACTGGATAATATTCCCCGCAACCGGCTGATGCTTTCATTACTTGCCTTCGCGGCGATCATGATCTTCAGCGGCATTGGCTTGCGCTCTCCGTGGCCGGCCGATGAACCACGTTTTGCGGAAGTCGCTCGTGAAATGGTGACCTCTGGCCAGTGGTTGCTTCCCATGAGAGGAGGCGAACTCTACCCGGACAAGCCACCCGTATTCATGTGGAGTATCGCCGCTTTTTTCTGGCTCACCGGCAACCTGAAGCTCGCTTTCCTGTTGCCCAACGCTTTGTGCAGCCTGCTCAGTCTCGCATTGGTGTTTAATCTCGGCACCCGCTTATGGAACCAAAGCACAGGCGCCCTCGCTGCCTTGTTGCTGATATTGGCTCCTCAGTTCCTGATTCAGGCTCAAAGAGCACAAATTGATGCCATGGTCGCCTGCTGGATCATGGTCGCCTGCTATGGCCTGATTTATCACTTTTTTATCCGACGATCATGGAAGTGGTACTTCACGGCCTGGGGATTCATGGGGCTCGGCATCATTACCAAGGGTGTCGGTTTTTTACCCGCCCTGTTGTTTGTGCCGATCATTGCACTGAAAATTCAGGATAATAGCCGATTTTCTGACAGCCTGACCTGGCGATGCGCCTTCGGCCCCGTGGTGATGGTTCTGGTTGTCGCTGCCTGGCTGATCCCCATGACTCTACAGGTCAGTCAATTGGGCACCGATGAAGCCCTGGCCTACAGGAACAACATCCTGTTCAAGCAAACTGGCGAACGGTATGCCGACTCCTGGGGCCACATCAATCCCTGGCATTATTACCTCTCGAGTGTTGTCCCCACACTCTGGTTTCCTTTGCCATTGTTGCTCCTGGCACTGGCACGTCCATTATTACGGGCCCTTCGCAGCCAACCCGTGATCCTGACAATGCTGGTATGGGTGGCGCTGGTCATTGCATTTTTCAGTTTGAGCCCTGGCAAGCGGGGGGTCTATATTTTGCCAGCCCTGCCACTTCTTGCGCTAAGCCTGGCGCCGATTTTGGCTGAGCAGAAGCCCGCACGATGGTTTTCCCCCGTTCTGACGGGAGTGCATAGCTTACTGGCCACCGCTCTGATAACCATCGGAATTCTGGCGTGGAACGATCACCCGCATCTGGTGGCAAAAATTACCGACTACACACAGAACCTTTCGCATCTGCACGAGGCAGGCACTCTGGTGTTCTGTCTCGGACTGGTTTGGCTGATTGGCCTTGTGAGGTTCTGGCGCTCGAGTGCCCTGGCAAGATTCTTTGTAGCCTTGATGATCAGCTGGCTGGTATTCACCACGTGGGGATATCGTGTTCTTGAACCACTACGCACACCCCGAAATGTTCTGGCGGCTGCCGAGCAGCATATACCCGCTCACGGTCAGTTAGGCATGATCAATTTCAGCGAGCAGTTTTTGTTATTTTCGAAACGGGATTTTACTCATTTCAGTTTTTTCAGCACACTTGAGCAGGAAAACCGCAACGCCTGGCTTTGGATGCAGGAGACTCCCGACAGTTATCTGATGGTTGAAGCCTCAGCCCGCCTGTCGTGCTTCACGATGAAAGGCGCGCATGCGCTGGGCACAGCGCACAGAGAGAGCTATCTCCTGCTCACCGATCAGCAGGCGAAAAGCGATTGCCCGCCTCCCCAACGCATCAGACACTTTACAACGCCTCGGCCAGGCGACTGGCTGGATTAAAGGGTTCTCCACCTGAAAAGAAGGCTTAAGCTGCGCCCTTGGGCAAAGTGACCGTTACCTGCAACCCTTGCCCGGAGGGGCCACGTGCCAGCTGGATATCGCCACCCATTGCCCGGACCAGGGTACGGGCAATGGCCAACCCCAGCCCGGCACCGCCGGTGTCCCGGCTGCGGGACTGTTCCAGGCGGTAAAACGGCTGGAACACCCGCTCGTATTCTGTTTCGGGAATACCCGGCCCCTGATCGACAATGGTCACAATTGCTTCGTGTTCCGAGCAGTCAAGGGATACCTCCGCCCGCTCGCCGTAATTCACCGCATTCTCGATGAGATTTCGAAGGGCCCGCCTGGCCGCTTCCGGCTGACCGTGAAGCACACACCTGGGGCCATCAGCCAATGTTACTGCCAGCCCCATCTCCTGCAGATCTCCACACAGACTGTCCAGCAATGATTCAAGGTCGTACTTGCGGTGCATCTCCGTTGTGCTGCCCCGAATGAAATCCAGGGTCGATTCCGCCAGCTGCTGCATCTCCCGCAGGGAATCCAGGAGCCGATTGCGGTCCTCGCCTTCCGGCAGCATTTCCACCCGCAGGCGCATGGAGGTGATCGGCGTTCTCAGGTCGTGGGCCAGGGCCGCCAGCAAACGGGCCTGGTCTTCCCGGGCCCGGCTAACTTGATGCTGCATCTCGTTGAAGGCACGGGTCACTTCCCGGATATCCTCGGGGCCCCGCTCCGGCGTCTCGATTTTTTCACCCCGCCCGAACGCTCGGGCGGCGCGGCTCAGTTCATTCACCGGGTGCAGAATGCGGCGAATCGCCAGCACGAGCGTTAACACCAGCAGCACCGCGGTAATACCCACGCTGGTGAGGGTCGCCTTGAGCCAGAGCCAGGAAGGCGCCGGTGGCTGGGCCCGGGCGTTAAGCCATTGCCCGGACGCCAGGGGCAGCGAGGCGGTCAGAATGGGCGGGCATTCGTGCCGGTCATCGTCCTCTTCGTGGTACTCGTCATCACGATGTTCGTCTTCTTCATCATGGTCTTCGTCGTGTTCCTCGTCATGATCGTCATCGTCCCGGTCATGATCTTCCTCACGATGACGATAACGGTCAGGCAGACACTCCTCTTCGTCCGCCTCCATGCTGGCGCGCATGCCGGTCGGGGGCGTTTCAAACTCCCGGGCCAGCCGCCCGGCCATGGCCGAACCCTCATCGCGGGGCAGGTAGGGTGTTGTGTCGATGGAAAGCTGCAGGGTCGGGCTGGAAAGCGCGCGCAGGACCCGCTCCTGGCGCTCCGGGTCGGTGGTATCCAGCAACGCATGGGCGTCGGCAACCCGCTGCAGCACGTGCTCAAGACTCGCACTGCGCAAGGCACCCTGGCGCTCACCCGCCAGTATCGCGATGGTGATGATTTGCGCCACCAACAGTACCAGGACCAGTAGCAGCGCCAGCTGCCCGGCGGCGCGCCGGGGCCAGAACCTCATACCGGGACCTCTTCAACATCTGCAATCCACTGGTAACCGCCGCCCCAGATGGTCTTGATCAGGCGGGGGTGGCGCGGGTCCGGGTCCATTTTCCGGCGTAGACGGCTGACGTGGTTATCAATGCTCCGGTCAAAGGCATCGGCCTCCCGGCCCAGGGTCAGGTCCATCAGCTGGTCCCGCGACAGCACCCGGCCGGCGTGTTCCAGAAACGCCAGCAACAGTTTGTATTCCGCCGTACTGAGCGACACTTCCACCCCTTCCGGGTCGGTCAGCTGGTGCCGGTCGACGTTCAGGGTCCAGCCATCAAAACACAAACACTGGCCGGCCATCGGACTGCGCCGGGGTGGCAATGCGGTGGCCCGACGCAACACCGCCTTGATTCGCGCCAGCAACTCGCGGGGACTGAAAGGTTTGGTCAGGTAATCGTCGGCGCCCATTTCCAGACCCACGATGCGGTCGGTTTCCTCGCTCATGGCGGTGAGCAGGATCACCGGCAGTTCGGTGTGCTCCCGCAGGTAGCGGCACAGGGTCAGGCCGTCGGCCCCCGGCATCATGATGTCCAGTACCACCAGATCAACGGCGTGATCCTTCAACTGGCGTTTCATGGCATCGCCGCCATCCGCCAGCAACACGCGCAAGCCGTGCTCCTGGAGATAACGACCCACCAGGTCGCGAATGTCGCGGTGATCATCGACCACCAGGATTGTGGACGTGGCGTTCACGGGGCACTCCCTCTGTGTACTGAGGCCCGATTATAGGGAACTGTGCGCCCGGCTTGGGCATGAGGTTGTCAAAAAATGTCGCAATACCGGCCGTTGAGACAATTTGCGACAAACTCGCCGTGGCTGCGAGACATTTCTGCGACGTTTGCCTGTTGGAATAACTCTCAACCAGCGATGACAACCATCGCGGTTCAATGGGTTCAATCAACAAGGAGTTCTGTCATGAAAAAGACCACGACAATTGCCGCTTTGTCCGCAGCCGCCCTGCTCAGCGCTGCGCCGCTGCTGGTATCGGCTAGCGACGATTACTGGGACGACGACCGCTACGAGTATCGCGACGACGACAAGCGAATGAAGTCAGACATGAAGCAGTACAGTTCCGAAGAAATGCGCATCATGGCCTATGGCCAGGCACTGCGCCGGTTTGGCCCCGGGGTGGAGGTGACCGTTGACGAGACCGATGACGGCACCTATCGCGTCCAGCTGCGCGATGCCGAAGACAACCTGATGCGTGAACAGGAATTCAACCGCTACGGCGCCCCCGTTCGTGGCGGCGGCCGGGATTGACACGTTGACTCACGGCGGGGGAATGGGGAATCCCCCGCCCGTGACCAGGGAGATTGATCATGACAATGATGGATACCGAAAACCGCTACGGCGCCGTGGCCCGGGCCCTGCACTGGGGCATGGCCGTTCTGCTTCTGCTCATGCTGGCCAGCGAGGTCTGGCTCGAGGCACTCGAGCACAGCTTTTCCGAACGCTCGCTGATGGACTGGCACCAGAGCCTGGGACTGGCGCTGTTTGCCCTGGTACTGTTCCGGGGCCTTTGGCGCTGGTTGAATCGCTCACGGGTACAACCACCGGCACACTGGGCCACCATGGCTCGGCTGGGACATCTGGCCCTGTACGCCCTGATGATTCTGATGCCACTGACCGGCCTGGCCACCTCATTGGGGGAAGGGGAAAGTGTCACCTTCCTGGGTTGGACCCTGTTCGGCTGCGGCCCGGAAATCGAATGGCTGGAAGACAGCGGCGAAGACCTGCACGAAGCACTGGCCAATGCCCTCTGGGTGATGATCGGCCTGCACGTGGCCGCCGCCCTGGCGCACCAGTACATGCTGGGGGACCGCATCATGAAGCGCATGGCGTGATCGCGCTTCTGGCAGCCCTGCGCAATGCCTTGAATTGACGCCATTCATCAAGGCTTCTTAACCGGTACAATGGGCGTTTTCACCAATCCCCGGAGACGCCCATGCCCACCGAGCCCAGCTTCAAACGCGAATGGCAGGCCTTCTGGCTGGCCGTGGGGTTTCTCACCCGCATCCCCATGCTGGCGCGCATCGACTACTCCCAGCGCCTGATGAACCAGAGCAGCCTGTATTTTCCCCTGGTGGGCCTGATGCTGGGCGTCATTTACCTGTGCGTGTACGGCCTGCTAAGCCTGGCCTTCAGCCCGCTGGTCTCGATCATCCTGGTGGTGATCGTGCACCTGTTCCTGACCGGCGCCTTCCACGAGGATGGGCTGGCCGACAGCGTGGATGCGCTGGGCGGGGGTTACACCGTGGAAAAACGCCTGGCGATCATGAAGGACAGCCGCATTGGCACCTACGGCACGGTAACCCTGGTGATGGCGCTGCTGCTGAAAGTGGCGTTGCTGGCCGAAGCGGAGCACATCTGGCTGGCGCTACTGGCCGCCCCGGCGGTCGCAAGGCTCACCCCCTTGCTGCTGATGGCCACACTCAACTACGTGACCGATCCGGATAAGAGCAAATCCAAACCGGTGGCGGATGGCTTCTCCACCGCCCGACTGCTGGCCGCCGTTGGTTTTGTCATGGTGCTTACGGGCACTCTCTCATTCTGGCAGCCGTTCCTGATCACCGGCACCCTGGCGGCGGTGCTGTTGGTGGCACTTTGCTGGGGCGCCTATCTCAAACGCCAGTTGGGTGGCTACACCGGCGATGCGCTGGGGGCTAGCGTAGTATTAAGCGAATTGGTGTTGTTGCTATTTCTCTAGAAGGCTGACTCAGCAGCTGTAAGACAGTTTGAGGTGGGTCTTTCCAAAACCGTGCGGAGCCATGGGTGAAGAGCGAAAGCTCTTCACGGGCTGGCCATGGAGGGCCTGCCCTGGACCTTCAGCGCGACGCAGGAGCAATAAGCGCTGAAGGGCGGAGCTCGAGCGGGACATGGACGTCTTTACAGCGTGTTTTGGAAAGACCCACCTCAGACTGTCCGACTCCATCAGCATGCGGTCAGTTATCCACCGTAAAAGAAACAATCCGCGACAGGTGACTGAACGGCAACCCGGTCTCCTCATGCCACTGGTTGAACGCTGCCTGCACCTGTTTCAGCCCCTTCTGGCTGGTGGGGGCGGCATCCAGAATCTCCGCCCGGGTCAGGGCGGTGACCACGTCCCGGGACAGGATGAAGCCGTCCCAGCCCACGCGGCGCAGGAAATACTGCGCAGATTTACCGCCCAGACGGCAACCATTGCGCTTGAGGTATAACAGCAACCCGGCCTGATCGATGCTGGGCCAATCGGCCAGGAAGCGGCCAAAGCTGCCATGATCCTTCACCACATCCATGATCATGCGGGCATTCTCCGGCACGGTGCGGATTTTCTGCAGGTTGCGCACGATGCGCTCGTCCTTGGCCAGTTCCTCCAACACCTCCGGTGGCACCTGCTGCCAGTAGGCCGGCACAAACCCCTTAAAGGCCTCTTCAAAATCGGCCCACTTGTTCTCGATCACCCGCCAGACGAAGCCCGCCTTGAAGATGCAGCGGGTCATCTCGGACAGGTAACGGTCGTCGCTGATTTCCGCCAGATGGCTTTTTTCCACCACGTAGGGAAGTAATGACTGCAGAGCAGCTTCACCGCCTTTCCGAATCAGTGCCTGGTCATAGAAAGTAGAGAATTGCATGCTGGCTCCTTTTAACTGCTCTGTATGCTCTATGCCGCGCATTGTACCCAATTCGGGACCTATCGTACCCAAATTGGGACTTGTCATACCCAAATTAGGGACTATAGTACCCAGGATAGGACTCCTGAATAGAGACAAGCATACCAATGCCCGGCACAAGTATCGGTGACGCCCTTTTTACCAAAACCCAACAACGCCTGTTGGCCATTCTTTATGGCCATCCAGACCAAAGCTTCTACCTTAACGAGTTGATGCGATTGGCTCAGGTCGGCCGAGGGTCCGTCGTAAGGGAACTGGGCAAGTTAACGGGCTCAGGGCTGGTCAGCATGACGTCGCGAGGCAACCAGAATCACTACCGTGCAAATACACAAAACCCGATTTTTCAGGATTTGGCAAACATCGTCCAAAAAACCTTTGGCGTAGCCGAAGTTGTTCAAAAAGCTCTGATACCGCTATCAGACCATATCAAACGGGCATTCATCTATGGCTCCATTGCCAAAGGCGAGGCCCATGCCGAAAGCGATATTGATCTGATGTTGATCGGCGACGAGCTCAGCTACAGCGACATCATGGAACTGTTGGCGCCTGCTGAGGAACAACTACAACGAACCATAAACCCCACGCTATACTCGGTATCCGACTTCGAAAAACGGATTCAGGAACAACAGAGTTTTGTGACAAGGGTATTAGAGCAACCCCGCATTGAACTGAATTTTCAGCATTAAACCACAAGGATCTCGCATGGAAGCACTTGATAACCTGGTTAAAATCCATCGTTTGAAGATAGAAAAGCCTGATAAAAAGGAATTTGAGGGCATGCTTCGTGCAGCCGACACCAAACTCCGGGACGCCAGTCTGGAAGGACTCTCACCCGACAGCCAGTTTTCTCTTGCCTATGGAGCTGCACATGCCTTGTCTCTTGCGGCATTGAGATGGCACGGCTATCGCTCCGAAAGCCGCTATATCGTTTTCCAATGTCTGCAACACACCGTGGGATTATCCAACGGAAAATGGCGGGTGCTGGATAAATGCCATTCCGCTCGCAACCTGGCTGAGTACGAGGGGCAGGTGGATGTGAACCCTCAATTACTCAAAGAGCTGATTGTTATTACCCGGGAACTCCAGAAGCTTGTTGAAGCTTTGCCTCCTATAAGGGACTGAGGAGGCCTTGGAGGCGGGTTTATTTCAGCGTTTCTTCAAACGCGACATTAGCTCCTGGTTAACCAGAGGCCCGGACCACTGGTTGCCATGCACCAGTTCCTCAAGCGGCAAGCGCGACCTCCAGCCCTTGGCCTGAAGCTCCGGCTGGTCCAGGAATTCGCTGACATAGCCCAGGCACAGGTAGGCCAGCGGGTAGACGTGTTCCGGCAATTGCAGGATCTCCGCCAACCGTTCCTGGCTCAGGATGCTGACCCAGCCCACGCCGATGTTTTCCGCCCGGGCCGCCAGCCACAGGTTCTGTACCGCCAGGCAGGTGCTGAACAGGTCCATTTCCATAATGGAGTTGCGCCCGAGCACGTTCGGGCCGCCCCGGCTGCGGTCGCAGGTGATGCACAGGTTGATGGGGCTGTCGAGAATGCCCTGCAGTTTCAGGCTCTGGTAGCGCTCCTTGCGTTCGCCCTGATAGTTGGCGGCCGCCCGGTCGTTTTCGGCGTTGAAGCTGTCCAGCACTTGCCGGCGCACATCCACGCTGTCGATGACGATAAAATCCCAGGGCTGCATGAAGCCCACCGAGGGCGCGTGGTGAGCCGCCTCCAGCAAGCGGGCCAGCACCTCGTCGGGAATGGCATCGGGCAGAAACTGGGAGCGCACATCTCTCCGTTCGAAAATGGCCCGATAGAGACCTTCCCGCTGTGCTTCGGTAAAGGTTTGGTTTGAATCGTTCATAAACCCAGCTGCCTTTTCAGGGCGTTGGTATCCAGACACTGCTCCACCTGGTCCGCCAGGCGGTCGAGCTGTTGCAGCCGGTGGGCCTGGTAATCCACGGACCGTGCATCGCCGGTTTTCAGGCCGGCCCACTGAAGAAAGGCCTCGCAGGCCTCGGGCTCGTCGAACAGGCCGTGCACGTAGGTGCCCAGAATCTGGCCATCCTCGCTGATGGCTCCGTCCGGGCGGCCATCCAGCTCCGCCACTGGCCGGGCCAGGGCCGGGCCTTCGGTGACGCCGTTGTGCATCTCGTAGCCCTGCATGATGGGCGCGTTCTCCCCGCCTGAAGCGGCCAGGTTCAGTGGGCCGGAGACATAACGCAATTGCTTACCCGGCACCATACGGGTGGTCATGGCCAGCCAGCCCAGCCCCTCGGTGCTGCCCGGTTCGCCTTCCAGGCCCTCCGGGTCGTCCACCCGTTGCCCCAGCATCTGGAAGCCACCGCAAATCCCCAGCAATTTTCCCCCATAACGCAGGTGTCGGCGAATGGCCTCGGGCCAGCCCTGCTGTTTCAGCCAGGACAGATCGTGTCGGGTGCTTTTGCTGCCGGGCAGGATAATCAGGTCCGCCGGGGGGATAGGCTCGTCCGGACCGACAAACATCAGGTCCACACCCGGGTGCAGGCGCAGGGGGTCGAAGTCGTTGTGGTTGCTGATGCGTGGCAGCACCGGCACCACCACCTTGAGCGCACCCGCCTCACTGGTTCCGGCCGCAGCGACGCTGTCTTCCGAATCAATCACCAGGCCATGCAGGTAGGGCAGCACGCCGAACACCGGCTTGCCTGTGCGTTCGCGCAGCCAGTCCAGCCCCGGTTCCAGCAGGGCGATGTCGCCCCGGAAGCGGTTGATGACAAACCCGGCAGTGCGCGCCCGCTCGCTCTCGGAAATCAATTCCAGCGTACCTACCAGTTGGGCGAACACGCCGCCTTTGTCGATGTCGCCCACCAGCAGCACCGGGCAGTCCGCCGCTTCGGCAAAACCCATGTTGGCGATGTCGTTGGCTCGCAGGTTGACCTCCGCCGGGCTGCCGGCGCCTTCGGCGATCACCATATCGTATCGCGCACTCAGCGCCTGCCAGCTCTGCATCACCGAGTTCATGGCCTCGGCCTTGTAGGCGTGGTAATCCAGCGCGTCCATGTTGCCATGTACGCGCCCGCGCAGGATCACCTGGGCTCCCCGGTCGCTCTGGGGTTTGAGCAAAACCGGGTTCATATCGCTGTGAGGCTCCAGCCCACAAGCCAGCGCCTGTAGGGCGGTGGAGCGACCAATCTCGCCACCGTCCACGGTGACGGCGCTGTTCAGAGCCATGTTCTGGGGCTTGAACGGCGCCACCGACACCCCCTGGCGGGCCAGCCATCGACACAGGGCGGCAACCACCGTGGTCTTGCCGGCATCCGAGGTAGTGCCCTGCACCATCAGCGTGGCCATTTACAGCTCCACACCCTTCTGGGCCTTGATGCCCTGGTCCTTGAACGCGTGCTTGACCACGCCCATCTCGGTGACGGTGTCGGCCAGGTCGATCAACTCCTGCGGGGCATGACGGCCGGTGACCACCACGTGCTGCATCTCGGGCCGACCCTGAAGATCATCCAGCACCCGGTCCAGGTCGATGTAGTCGTACTTCAGGGCGATGTTGAGTTCGTCCAGCAGGATCAGGTCGTAGCTGTCATCCTTCAGCATGGCGGCGGCGATTTCCCAGGCGGCGTTGGCGGAGGCCACGTCCTGCTCCCGGTTCTGGGTGTCCCAGGTGTAGCCTTGGCCCATCACGTGGTAGTCCACGTTGGGCAAATCCCGGAAGAACGCTTCTTCGCCGGTGCTGAACGCGCCCTTGATGAACTGCACGATGCCCACTTTCATGCCGTGGCCCAGGGCCCGGGCCACCATGCCAAAGCCGGAACTGCTCTTGCCCTTGCCGGGGCCGGTCATAACCAGCAGCACACCCTGTTCGTTCTGGGCGCGGGCAATGCGTTCCTGCATGATTTTCTGTTTGGCGGCCATGCGCCTGGCGTGGCGTTCGGGTTCTTTTGCGCGCTCTCGCATGATGGCACTCCTTATTGGGATGATGAATGGGTAACGGCGAAGGATTCGCCCCGGAAAATCGCAGCCACGAGGGCCGGGGCCGAGGGGAAGTAGCCATGGAAGTAACTGGCCGTCAGCGTGCCCTGGCGATACACCGCCTCGCCTTCGGAGCCGGCCTGCTTGCGGGTTCGGGCAGCCGGCTGCCACGGCGTTTCCAGGGTGGAATGGTGATACGTATGGCCCCGCAAATCACCCAGGTTCGTGTCCAGACTTTGCAAGCCCAGCGCCTTCAGCCGACCCGCCATGATGGCCCGGCCAGGCAGCAGACCCACCAGGGCATGCTCGCCGCCTTCCTTGTCCACCAGGGTTTCAGCGCAGGCCATCAGGCCGCCGCATTCGGCCAGTATCGGTTTGCCCGCCTGATGAAAGGCACGAATGGCCTCCAGCATCGGGGTGTTGGCGGCCAGTGTCGCGGCGTGCAATTCCGGGTAACCACCCGGCAGCCAGAGGGCGTCCGCCTCCGGCAGTTCGGTATCCGCCAGCGGTGAGAAGTAGTGCAGCTCCGCGCCCATGGCTTCCAGCAGGTCCAGATTGGCCCGGTAAAGAAAGCTGAACGCGGCGTCGCGGGCGATGGCGATGTGGTGGCCTTCCAACAGGCGTTCAGACGCTGTGGGTGATTCCGCGCTGAGCTCCACGGGCTTCGGCAGCGCGTCCAGCCCGGCGGCTTTCAACACTTCGGCGGCCTGGTCCAGGCGGTCACTCAAATCCGACAGCTCGTTGGCCTGCACCAGCCCCAGGTGACGGTCCGGAATATCCATGGCCTCGTTACGGGGAATCGCACCCAGCAAGTCGATGCCTTCCGGCAGACTCTCTTTAAGGAGCTGGCCGTGGTACGGACTGCCGATCTTGTTGGCGATCACCTGAAGCACCGGCAATTCCGGATCAAACCGGGCCAGGCCGAAGGCCACCGCACCGAAGGTCTGGGCCATGCCCTTGGCATCGATAACCGGCAGGGCGGGAATCCCGACCAGTTTGGCCAGGTCGCCACTGCTGGGGTCGCCGTCGAACAGGCCCATGGAGCCTTCCACCAGAATCAGGTCGGCGGTCTGCGCCGCCTCGGCCAGCCGCCAGCAGCATTCGCTCTCGCCAGTCATCCAGGGGTGCAGTTGGTAAACCGGGTTACCGGAGGCCACTTCCAGCACCATGGGATCCAGGTAGTCTGGGCCGTGTTTAAAGACACGCACATTCAAGCCGGCATTACGGTGCAGGCGCGCCAGGGCGGCGGTGACCATGGACTTGCCCTGGCCGGAGCCGGGGGCGGTGATCATTGCTGCGGGTACAGTTGCTCTCATAAATACCAATTTGTCCGAAAGTAAGGGCGTAAGCAGAGGTCGGGTACCGCCTTCCGGGACACGCGGTAAATACATCCCTGTACGCTCGACAAAAACATCCCTGTTTTTGACGGTCCCGGAAGGCGGTACCCGACCTCTGCGCCAATCCATGGGGGCTTGTCTGCAGCATCCATGCTGCAGACAGTCTCGAGAGGCGTTACCCCACTCCCTCGACATAAACTTTTGCTAGCCTCGTTTTGGTACAAAAAATGGCGCGCCGTCCACTTCCACCGTGGTCAGGTCCTGGTTGTACAAACGCTCCAGTGCACTTGGCACCAGCATGCGTTCCGCCCGGCCCCAGCAAGCTTCCCCATCCGGGTACATCAGCAGGATATTGTCGCACCAGCGAGCGGCCAGGTTCAGGTCGTGCAGACACATGAAGATGGCGTTGCCGGCTTTCGCCCTTTCGGTCAGCAGTTTCATCACCGCCACCTGATGGTGTAAGTCCAGATGGTTCGTGGGCTCGTCCAGCAACCAGGTGTGGGGCGCCTGGGTCATCAGGGTGGCGATGGCCACGCGCTGGCGCTCGCCGCCAGAAAGGGTGCTGACGAGGCGGTCCTTCAGGTGCAGCACGTCCAGGGCTTCCAGGGCACGCTCGGCCATGGCCACGTCATCGGCGCTTTCCATCTGCCAGGGGGAGAGCCAGGGGTGGCGGCCGATCAGGGCGGTTTCCAGTACCGTCGCCGGAAAGCCGTCCTGGTGATCCTGGAAGACCAGGCCTACCTGCTGGGAAAACGCCCGGCGTTTCAACGTGCCCGTGGGCTGGTTGTCCAGGCACAGGGAACCGGCCCGGGGTGCCCGCAGTCCGGCCAGGGTGTGCAGCAGGGTGGTTTTGCCGGCGCCGTTCGGGCCCAGGACACCCCAGATCTGGCCCGGTTCGATAGTTAAATCCAGAGGATAGCCGTCCGGGCGATGGGGAATGTCGATCACCAGCTGTCGGGTGCTCAGGGTCTGCATGGTCGGGCGTTTGGTGACAACCATCAGCGGCTCCGGTACAGCAGGTACAGGAAGGTGGGCACGCCCAGCAGGGCGGTGATCACTCCCACCGGCAGTTGTTCCGGGGCGATGACTACCCGCGCCAGGGTGTCGGCGAGCACTAACAAAGTACCACCGGCAAAGGCGCACGCGGGCAGGATCAGGCGCTGGTCATTGCCCAGCACCAGGCGCAGCATGTGCGGTACCACCAGCCCGACAAAGCCGATACTCCCGGCCATGGTGACGGCTGTGGCGGTCAGGAGGCTGGCCAGGAGGTAGATCAGCCACTCCATGGGCCTTACGGAAATGCCCAGGGCGGCAGCCTGGAGGGGGCCACGGGCCAGTACGTTCAGGCTGCGGCCCAGGGGGATCACCACCAGGCAAATCAGGGTCAGCAAGACAAGACCCGGCCAGGGTGTTCTGGCGTAGGAAACGTCGCCCATCAACCAATACAGCATGCCCGGCAGTTCGCGGGCAGGGCTGATGGAGAGCATGAGGGTGATGACCGCGCCCCAGCCGGCAGCGACAACAACACCGGTGAGCAAAAGGCGCGAGGGCGTCCAGCTGCCGGTGCCATGGGCCAGACCAAAGACCATCAGGGTCGACAGCAGAGCACCAGCGAAAGCGGAACCGGATACCAGCAATCCACCCAGCCCCGCCAGCATGGCCAACAAGGCGCCTACCGCAGCGCCACCGGACAGGCCCAGCACGTAGGGGTCGGCCAGCGGGTTGCGCAGCAACACCTGCATCAGTGCGCCAGCCACGGCCAGCAGGCCGCCGGTGGCAAAGGCCGCCAGCGTTCTGGGCAGGCGCAGTTCAAGCACCAGGGTCCGGTGCAACGCCGGCGCATCGCCAAACAGCACCGCACCAAGATCCGTCAGCGTCAGGGCCACGCTGCCAATGGCCACAGACAGGCCGATGGCCAGCAAGCTGGCCAGTGCCAGAATGACCAGGGGCACACCAATAGGACGAGTCAACAGCACACTCCGGGATCAGCGACGGCCACGGGCCACCTCGAGTTTTTCACAGAACAGCCGGGTACCTTCCAGCATGCGCGGTGTAGGGCGCTGCACCAGTGATGGCGGAATGAAAAACAGGTTGTCCCGCGCCGTCGCGGTCATGTCCGGAAAGTCTTTCCAGCGGGTCAGCCAGTGACGATTTTCCTCGCCCATGCCGCCGGCCAGGATGGCCTCCGGGTCGGCGGAGATCACCGCTTCCGGGCTGATTCGGGGCACCAGGCGGTCCAGGTCGCCAAAGACATTGTCGCCCCCGCACAGCTGAATCATCTCACCGATCAGGTGCTCATCGTTCACGGTCATCAAGGGTTGGTCCCAGACCTGGTAAAACACCGGCACCGGCTCTGCCTCTGCGTACTCGGTGCGCAGCTCATCAATACCCCGGCGGAAACGCTGGGCCTCGGCAAAGCCCTCTGTTTCTGTATCCGCCAGAGTGGCCAATTGCTCGATGGTGGTGGAAACCGCCTCAAAATTACGCGGTTCGATGGAAAATACCGGCAAGCCGAGCTCTTCCAGCATTTCCACCTGTTCCTCCGGATTGCCCGTTACCCAGGCAATGACCAAATCCGGCTCTAGCTCCAACAGACGCTCCATGTCCAGCCGGGTGTGGCTGCCCACCTTGGGCACTTGCCGCGCGGCGGGTGGGTAGTCGGAATAGTCCACCACAGCCACCACTTTTTCACCGGCACCGGCCGCCCAGGCCAGCTCCGTGGCACCGGGCGACAGGGCGGCAATCCGCTTGGCCGGCTGGCCGAGGCAGAGCTCACGGTCCCGGGCATCGGTGGCGCAGACTTCAGCCATGGCCGGAGCTGCCCACCAGGCCAAAACACACAGTGAGACCATCACCAGATGTCTGGCCCGCGCTTGTCGTGATTCACTGATGCTGGATACCGGGTTCATCATGCGATTGCCTGTGCCAGCGGGTTACTGGAAGTCGTAGCGAACGGTGAGCATGGCGGTGCGGCCGGCGGTAATGTAGTAAACCCCGTCGGATTTCTCCGAAATTTGACGTTCCTTGTCGAATACATTCTTCACAGATAGTTTGCTGGACCAGCCCGGCGCGAAATTCCAGCCTGCTCGTAAATCAAGGGTTCCATACCCAGGTAAACGATCATCGTTGGCTTCGTCATCGTAACTGTGGTTCGCCGCAACCAGCGTAGCTCCCAGGTTCCAGGTATCAATCTGCTTGCTGAGATCCAATTTCAGTGTCTGGGTGCTTCGGTGTTCAAGATCCTTGCCATTCGCTTTGTTTTCAGGATCCATCAACGAGACAGAAGCTTTACCGGTCCAACCGTTTACCTTTAACCCACTCTGCAACTCCAATCCACGAATTCGCGCTTTGTCCACATTCTTTGGTGACATCAGCCCGCTCGAATCGGTTTCGAGCGCAATCAGGTTTTCCACATCCAACTGATAAGCTGCTACGTCCCAGAACCATGTTTGGTAGTTACCGCTAAAACCAAGCTCCAAGGTCTCGGACTCTTCCGGCTCCAGTTCAGGGTTACCTGAATAAGAAGAATCGGGGCCATACACCTCAAGCGGATAATAGAGGTCATTAAATGTGGGCGCTCTGAATGCCGTTCCATAACTCACACGCATCCGATGGGAACGATCAAACTGGTGACCCAACGCAATTGCACCTGTGTCGTTCGTTCCATAGGCCTCGTTATCGTCGCCACGCAAACTCAACTGCAGATCCGACGGGCCGAAATTCAGCCGCAACTGACCGAATAATGCAGCATTGGTTCGGCTGGTTTCATCAAACGCTGTCGTGCTCTTTACTTCGTCACTCATAAGTTCCGTGCCTACTGCGAACTCATGCACATCCCAGGTCAGAGTATTGGTCCAGCGGGCTATACGCGTCCGAGTATTGAATTCAGAACCCCAGGCAAGGTTTTCAGTCTCATCCCGTGACTCAGAGAACTGGACCCTTTGACGCCAATAATCATTCACCGGAGCATCCAGACTGGCTCCGACGGTGCGAAGCAGGTAATCAATTTCCCCGCCGTCATACTCGGTTGACCCGCCGCTCTGGAACATCATGACGCTAGCCTCGCCACCACTATGAAACTCGTGAGCCACGCGGCCAACACCTGAGGTATTGCGATAACCTTTATCTTCACCGTCGGTTACCACGGCCGTGCCGTCGGTTTCCCGGTGGACACCACTCAAACTGACACGGGTATTGCCAAATTTCCCACCAACACCGGCAGCGGTTTTCTGTGTATCAAAGTTACCCGTTCCAGCCTCGATCCAACCGGTTCTATCCTTCTCAGGGTCCAGGGTAAACGCCTGCACAACGCCACCGAGAGCATCTGCCCCGTATAGCGAGCTTTTCGGACCACGCACAATTTCTACGCGCTCAACCAGTTCGGGCGGAAAATATTGCCAGGATGCACCTCCGGATGTTGCAGAGTGCAGGCGAACGCCATCAACCATGAAAAGTGTGGAGGCATTACTCGTGCCACGAGTGTATACACTCGTTGTTTTACCAAACGAGCCGTTGGTTTTAACAGAAACACCTGGCTGCCCATGCAGCAAATCCTGGAAATCATTCGGCGCCTTCTCCCGAATCTCCTCCTCATCAATCACCGTCACCGATGACAAACTCTCACCCACGGTACGCGGGCCGAGCGTCGCGGTGACCACAATGGGGTCCAGTTCTGAAGTGTCATTGGAGGATTCGGATTCGTTAGCCTGGGCAACAGCAGAAGCCAGTGGCAGTAATGCAAAAGAAAGCGTGGAGCAAAGAAGGGCCGGGGAGGCCTTGGAAATACCCATAATCATTTCTCACCATCAAGTCGTGCTGCACCCGCACGACAGTTAACGTTCGGGCTGCAGAGGCAAGAAATGGGGGGATGAAGAAAGGAGCGCGGATTATCGCACGGGGAAACACAGGCCTTCACCCACCGTTGCCGCCCTCCGCAGCATTTGGTGTGTTATCAGGCCGGTCTCCGGGCTCTTGAGCCGGTTCCGGGGCTGGAACCGCAGCCATCGCCTTCCCGTGTGTCAGCACAGTGGCGCCATCGATGGCTGTTTACTCAATTACCGTTGCGGGGGCAGCGCCGGACTAGCTCAAAAGAAAAGGTTTGAGCGCACCGGCTTCCCGTTTCACCCCTGGCAGCTTTGCCAGGGACACCTGAAAACGCGGGCAAGGCTAACAATTGGTTAATGTCTGGTCAATGACATTTGGCAAGGGCGGCGTCCAGCCTGCGCCACTGAGCCTCGTCGTCCGGCAGGCCAACCCGAATGGCGGAGGGCGCTTCAAACCGCCGGACAAGAACCGCCTGCCGGGCCAGCGCCTGATGAATACCCGCAGCGTTCGGGTGAGCGAGGTAGCGGAACAATTCGGTACCCGAACTCTCGCCCAGGCCATGCGTTAACAGCAATTGATGCAACCGGTGGGCGGATTCACGCAATCGGACATCTGCCCGGCGCTGCCAGGACTCATCCCCCAGGGCCCGTTGCATGACATAACGGGCCGGACCGCTCATGGCCCAGGGCCCGAGCCTGTGAGCCAGGGCTGAAATCACCTCGTCACTGCCAAGCACGGCTCCGGCCCGCACCCCCGCCAGGCCGAAGAACTTGCCCAGTGAACGCAACACCACAAGGCCTGCCGTGCCGGTAAAGGGTGCCAGGCTCTGGTTCCCGCCAGGAGCAACAAACGCCTCGTCCACCACCAGTGTGCCGCCCCGGCTCTGAAGACGCTGGTGCCACTGCCGCAGATGCCCGGCCGGGATTGCCAGACCAGTGGGGTTATTCGGGTTGATCCACACCAGCACGTCCACGGAATCCAGCCAACGGTCATCCCGCTGAACCCGGTCCAGGGCAACCGGAACTGTCTCGTGCCCGGCCCGGCGCCACCAATACTCATGTTCCCGATACCCGGGCACCGGAATACCCACACGGCCGCGCGGGTATAACTGCGGTAATAGCTGGATGGCCGCCTGGCTGCCGGGCACAGGCAGGCAAGACGCGGCAGCAGGGGCGCCGGACCAGTGGCGAATCGCGGAGGGCAAATCATCGTCATCCTCCGGCAGGCGCTGCCAGACCGAGGCAGGGATGGCGGGAACCGGCCAGGAAACAGGATTGATGCCCGTCGACAGGTCCAGCCACTGATCTTCAGGAATGCCCCATTGCCGGGCCGCCCGGGCCACCCGGCCGCCGTGCTCCGGCAGGCTGAGCTGGTCTGGACGACGATTGCCCAGGGGGTCTCGCATCACTGCCCTCCGGAGAGACTGTAAAACACGGCGGCAACCACCAACACCACCAGCCAGAGTACGACACCCCGCTGCACCAGACGGATGGCGTTGTCCACGGTGGCCGCCTGCGGCGCCGGACCATTACCCAGAACCGGACGCTGCTTAACGCCAGAGGCATAAGGCGCCGGCCCGCCCAGGGTCACAGCCAGTGCACCAGCACCCGATGCCATCACCGGCCCGGCATTCGGACTGTCCCAACTCCGGGCCTGCTCGCGCCAGCAGCGCAGCGCCAGACGGGTTCGCCCCACCAGGGCGTAGGTCAGGGCGGTCAGACGGGCGGGAATCCAGTTCATGGCATCATCCAGCCGGGCGGCGCATCGGCCAAAATACAGAAAACGAGCATTCCGATAGCCCCACATGGCATCCAGGGTGTTAACCAGGCGATGCAGAATCACGCCGGGCAGTCCCGCCAGCAGAAACCAGAACAGGCTGGCGAATACCGCATCGGCGCCGTTTTCCAGCATGGATTCGGAAGCCGCCGCTGCCACACCCTGCTCATCGAGTGCTGTGGCATCACGGCTGACGATAAAGCCGACTTTGCGGCGAGCCTCATCCAGATCACCTCTGGCAAGCGGCTCGGCCACGGCTCGGCCGTGCTCAGCCAGACCCCGCAGTGACAGGGCGAACCACAACACCAACGCCTGAATGATCAGCAACCACCATCCCGTTAACCAGACTTCGGCCAGTAAGGCGAGCGCGAAAAAGGGACCACACACCACCAAGAGGCCGAAGGCACCAGCCAGCACCGATTTGCCGGAGCGGCCCGGCTGCCGGTTCAGACAACGCTCGACCCGCACAGCCAGGTTGCCGAAGCCGACCAACGGGTGCCAGTTACGCGGCTCGCCAAGCAGATGATCCAGCAGGAGTGCCGAGATACACACGATCACCGGCATGACCCAGATTTCCACAATTCAGGCTCCTTGAACTAATTGCCGGCAAGTCTACCCGACACGTCCCTCAACTTGACAGCCAAACCACCCCGGTAGACCATCCCTCGCTTCACCGGCCATCAGGAAACACCCCATGCCACTGCCCACCAGTTGCACCCAACCGCCCCCCAGGCCAGACGCTCGCCTTGCCGACAAGGCCCGCGAACGCCAACAGGTGCTGACCAAGCCACCCGGGTCTTTGGGCAGGCTGGAGCAGCTAGCCATTGAGCTGGCCGCGTTGCAGGGTAGTGAAAGCCCCTCCGTGGACCGGGTGCACATTTCTGTATTCGCGGGCGACCACGGCGTGTGCGACGAGGGTATTTCCGCCTTCCCCCAGGCGGTCACCGCCCAGATGATTGCCAACTTCGCCAGCGGTGGCGCGGCCATCAGCGTGATGGCCCGGGAGCTGGGCGCACAACTGGAAGTGGTTAATCTCGGTACCGTGGGCGAAGTACCGGCGCTTCCCGGCGTATGGCATCAGGTGATTGCTCAAACCAGTCAGAACCTTGCCAAAACCGACGCGTTAACACACGAACAGCTGCAAAAAGCTATGAACGCCGGCGATCAGGCGGCTCAACGCGCCGCCGACAACCGGGCCCGGCTTTTTATTGGTGGCGACATGGGCATTGGTAACACCACCAGCGCGGCTGCCCTGGCCTGCGCCCTGCTTGACCGCCGCCCCGAAGAACTGGTTGGCCCGGGCACGGGCCTGGATGCCAAAGGCGTCAGCCACAAGGCCCGGGTCGTACAAACCGCGCTGGAGCGTCACGGGGAAGATCGTGAACCACTCAGCGTACTCGCCTCCCTCGGCGGTTTCGAAATCGCCGGGCTCACAGGTGCCATACTGGGTTGTGCCGCCCGCCGGATTCCGGTTCTGGTGGACGGTTTTATTGTCTCCGTCGCGGCCCTGGTCGCCACCCGTCAGCAACCGGGCGTGCGGGACTGGTTGCTGTTCAGCCACCGCTCGGCGGAACCTGGTCATCAATCGGTGCTGGCAGCATTGAACGCGGCTCCCCTGCTGGACCTCCACATGCGACTGGGCGAAGGCAGCGGCGCCGCCGTGGCCGTGCCGCTGTTACGCACAGCCTGCGCCCTGCATAATCAGATGGCCACTTTCGCCGATGCCGGCGTCAGCGACAAACCCGGAGCCTGAATGAGCACCACCACTGTGATCGACATGATACGCCACGGCGAGCCCGAAGGGGGCCCCATGTTCCGGGGCAGCCAGGACGACCCACTAAGCACCAAGGGCTGGCAGCAGATGCGGGCGGCAGTGAGCAACGATGACAATTGGGACGTCATCGTCAGCTCCCCCATGGCCCGATGCAGGGCGTTTGCGGAAACACTCGCCGAAGAACGCGGGCTGCCACTTCATGTGGAAAACAACCTGCGGGAAATCGGCTTTGGCGAGTGGGAAGGCCTGACCGCCGAACAGGTTCAGCAGGGTTATGGAGACCAACTCAATCGTTTCTGGCAGGATTCAATCAACCACATCCCACCGGGTGGCGAACCGGTGCCGGAGTTCTATCGGCGGGTGACCGAAAGCTTCAGCCAATGGCAGCAAAAACTGGCGGGCAAGAAGGTGCTGGTGGTCTGCCATGGCGGCGTAATCCGCATGGTGCTGGCCGACATCCTCGGCATCCCCCTGGAACGTTCATTCACCGGTCTGGCCGTGCCCTACGGCTGCCGCGCCCGCGTTCGCGTGGATCAGTCGGAATTCGGCACCTTTCGAAGCATGCTCAGCCTCACGCCGGTGCCGGACCTTTAAGGGTCAGCGGCAAGCCCGCCACAGACATCACCACCTCGTCACAACGCTCGGCCAGAGCCTGATTCATCCAGCCCAGCTCGTCGGCAAACCGGCGGGTCAGGGCATCCATGCCGATGGTACCCAGACCCACTTCGTTGGTGACCACCACCAGGTCACCCGGATAGTCCGACACTTCCCGCAGGAACAATGCCTTCTCCTCGCTGAATACCTCGCCACCGGCAAACAGCAGATTGCTCAGCCAAAGGCTCATACAGTCGATCAGCAGCAGGGGTGGCTCGCACGGCTGCTTGCGGAAATCCGACAACACTTCTCCCAGGCGCAGGGGCTCTTCCACCAGCCCCCAGTCATCGGGGCGAAGCCGGCGATGCCGCTCGATACGGGCAGCCATTTCATCATCGCCGGCGGTGGCCGTAGCCACATAAAACACCGCCGGGCCCGCCTGCATGGCCCGCTGCTCGGCCAGCCCGGTCTTGCCCGAGCGGATACCGCCGGTAATCAGTACTTTTTTGCACATTCTCTGCCTCCAACACGCTGATTCTGCGGCAAAGGTACACCAGCAAAACCGACAGCTGCTATAGTTGCCAGACACAATAACAGCCGGCAACCAGACCGGCACAGGAACCCGGCGACCAACACGGAGAGCCCATGCAGGCAGAGCTGCTCGATATTCGCAACCACATTGCCCAGTACCCGCCGTTTGATGAAATGCCCGAAGAGCTGCTCGAGCGCATCGTCACCACTCTTGAAGTGGCCTACTATCGCGCCGGCACCGACATCCTGGAACTGAAGCAGCAAAACTACTGGCTGCATTACGTACGCAGCGGCGCCGTGGAAATCTACCGGCGCTCGGGCGAGTTGTACAACCGGGTCACCGAGGGGGAAATCTTCGGCCAGTTCGGCTTGCTGCGAAACCAGCAGGTGCGCTTCCCCGCCCGGGCACTGGAAGACACGCTGGTGTACAAGATTCCCTTCGAAACCTTCCAGTTCTTGTGGGAAAACGACGAGAACTTCGCCGACTTTGTCGAAGTGGAAGACCGCAGCCGCCTGCGCTCCGCCGTCTCCCGTCAGGAAAAATCCAACGAGCTGATGACCGCCAAGGTCACCCGACTGATTTCCCGCCAGCCCATCTGCGCGCCAGCCACCGTGCGCCTGCAGGAAGCCGCCCGGATTATGACCGACAACGGCGTCTCGGCGCTGCTTCTGGTGGATGACGCCGACAACCAGCACCGGCTCAAAGGCATCATCACCGACCGGGACCTGCGCACCCGCGCGGTGACCAACGCCCTGGCCTCGGAAACACCGATCAGCGAGATCATGACCGAAGAGCTGATTACCATCAGCGCCCGCAGCTATATCTTCGAAGCCATGCTCACCATGCTGCACAACAACGTGCACCATCTGCCGGTCATGGAAGGCGATGAAATCCGCGGCGTGGTGGCGTTGTCGGATATCGTGAAATACGAGAGCCAGAGCAGCCTGTACCTGGTGAGCAACATCTACCACCAGCAGGACGTGAAGAGCCTGAAAAAGCTCAGCCTGGATATCCGCGACAGCTTCGTGCGCATGGTCAACGAAGACGCCAACTCCCACATGATCGGCAGCGCCATGGCCGGCATTGGCCGCAGCTTCAGCCAGCGTCTGCTTGAGCTGGGGGAGGAAAAGCTCGGCCCCCCGCCGGTGCCTTACTGTTTCATGGCCCTCGGCTCCATGGCCCGGGATGAACAACTGGTGGTCACCGACCAGGACAACGCCATGGTGCTGGACGACAGTTTCATCCCCGAGGAACACGACGAATACTTCCTGGCGCTGGCGAAATTCGTGTCCGACGGCCTGGCGGAATGTGGCTACACCTACTGCACTGGCGACATCATGGCCACCAACGTGAAATGGCGCCAGCCGTTAAAAGTCTGGAAAGGCTATTTCACCGACTGGATCGAGAACCCGAAGGCGGAAGCGCTGCTGAACAGCAACATCTTCTTTGACCTTGACGGCATCCACGGGGAAACCCGCTTCGCCGAGGAGCTTAAAGACCTGATTGCCAGCAAAGCCAGTGAAAGCCAGCGCTTCCTGACCTTCCTGGCCCGCAACGCACTGAACCGCACCCCGCCACTGGGCTTTTTCCGTACCTTTGTGATGGAAGAGGACGGCAAGCACCAGAAAAGCTTCAACCTCAAGCGCCGGGGCACCGCGCCCCTGTCGGACCTGATCCGGGTGCACGCCCTGGCCTGCGGCAGCCGGTCCCAGAATTCGTTCGAGCGGCTGCGCGACATCGCCAAAACCAAACTGTTGATGGATGACGACGCCGGCAACCTGCGCGACGCCCTGGAGTTCATCTCCATCGTACGCATCCGCCACCAGGCCCTGGCCATTGAAGAAGGGCGCGAGCCGGACAACAACGTGCGCCCGGAGGACCTGTCACCGTTCGAGCGCAGCCACCTCAAAGACGCCTTCCAGGTGGTCAGTAACGCCCAGAAATTCCTGCGTTTCCGCTACAACGCGGGGGGTGTGCGCAATGTCTGAACTGCCTCCCGGCACCTGGCCGGAGCGATACCGGGCGCTGGCCGCCGAAGCCAGGGACAGCCGCATTCGCGCCTTCTACGAAGCCGGCTGCCCGGCCCCGGAAACGCCCATTCGAGACGTGCCTTTACTGGCCCTGGATTTCGAAACCACCGGTCTGGATGCCGAAGAACATGCCATCGTCAGCGTTGGCGTGGTGCCCTTCACGCTGGAGGGCATACAGCTGGGCAAAGCCTGGCATCAGGTGGTGCGCCCGCGACTGCCACTGCACCAGACGTCTGTCACTATCCACGGCATCACCCACAGCGAAATCGAGCAGGCACCGGATTTCAGCGAGGTACTCTATACCCTGTTTGGTTACCTGAATGGCCATGTGCCGGTGGTCCATTACCGGAACATCGAACGCCCATTTCTGAACAAGGCGCTGCAATCCCGCCTGGAAGAGGAGTTGCGTTTCCCGGTCATCGATACCATGGCCATCGAAGCCCACCTGCACCCGGACCGCAATCCGGGCTTCCTCAAGCGCCTGCTGGGCGCCGAGCCCCTGTCCATCCGCCTGCCAGACAGCCGGTTACGCTACGGCCTGCCTCATTACACCGGCCACAACGCCCTGATTGACGCCATCGCCACAGCGGAGTTGCTACAGGCCCAGATTTCGCACCATTTTAGTGCAGATACACCTGTCGGGGATTTGTGGGTTTAGACGGTCATCTTGCCTCAAACTTGTTTCGTGCCACGTACCACAAATTGTCAGGCTACCGAGGAAACTCCAAAACTGGCGGGCAACATAGGCAAAACAGCCGGAGCCCGCTAGAATACCCGCAAATCCCGAACAGAGGTGGCAGTGCCCGCTCAACACACCAAAGCGACGCCCCTGGACGCCTTCCGCCGCGCCAGAAAACTGTGGCTCAAAGGCGAGAAAATCAGCCTCGCCGCGCTGGCAGACGATCTGAACATCGGCCGTGCCACCCTGTTTCGCTGGGTGGGCAACCGTGATTTGCTCATTGCCGAGATACTCTGGTCACTGTACGAGCCGCTGTACAAAGAAGCCCGCTCCAACACCCCCGGCCAGGGCATTGACTACATCGTTGGCGTGTACCGCTACATCAACGTGACCGCCCTGCATTTCAAACCCCTGCGCAAATTCCTGCACCAGGATCCGGAATACGCGCTGAAAATGCTGACCTCCTCCCACTCCACCCTGCACACCCGCACCGTGGAGCTGAACACCCGCCTGTTGAAAGACGAAATCCGGGCCGGCCACCTGACACCGCCCATGAACATACAAAGCCTTTCCTACTTTATGATCCGGATCGCGGAATCCTGCCTATATAGTGATCTAATTGGTGGTCGTGAGCCCCGTGAGGACGAGCTGGAAGATGCCTGCACGGCGGTACGTATTCTGCTGGGCGGAAAAGTATAATGCTCACACCAAATGTATCTTTGTTATCTCGCAACATTGACTTACATCAAATTTCAAAAATAATGTAAAGGTTTCGCAAGGTTTTCCGTAAACCTATTACCGGCATTGCCAAACAGTGCCCCCCCCTTCCTTCCAGCAAACAAGGAAAACTTATGTCCCTGGCCAAACTGAATAATGTCTCGGTTGGCAAAAAGCTCGGCGCCAGCTTCGCCTTGCTGGTTTTGCTGACGGTGATTGTCGCTGTCATCAGCGTGACCACCCTGCAATCGTACAACCAGCGCTCGCTGATTGTGGCCGGCGCGAGCTCCGCGGAGTCCTACCTTCTGGACGCGCGAACCGAGGAGAAGAACTTTCAATTACGTCAGGACGACGAATACCGGGCAAATGCAGAGAGCCTGGTCGACCAGGCGGTGGAAACCCTGCTGCCCCTGAAAGATGTGCTGGCCTCGGTGGAGAACGATGAAAAGATCGATTTCATTGCCGAAAACGCGGAAGTCTACAAACGCCAGCTGGAAGAGCTGGCAAAGAACATGGAGCGCAACCCCTCCGCAGTGAGCGATTCCGAGGAGGCCCTGAGAAAGACTGCCCGGGCCATGGTTGATGAAGCCGTCTCGCTGCAGGAAATCCAGGTTGGCCGCATGGAGGATCAATACAGTTCTGCGCTACTGCAATTGGCGGTGCTGACTATCGCCGCCGTGGTCCTGGGCACCCTGATTGCCTGGTTCATGATTCGCTCCATCACCAACCCGATCAACCAGACCGTCGAGGTCGCCAACCGGGTCGCCTCCGGTGACCTCACCGTGCGGGTAGACGCCGACCGGGGCGATGAGTTCGGCACTCTGCTGGCCGCCTTCAGCACCATGGTGACCAGCCTGCGGGAGCTGATCAAGGAGATCGACTCGGGCTCTGCCAGTATCGCCTCATCGTCCGAAGAGCTGTCGGCAGTAACCCGGGAAACCCGCCAGGGCGTGAACGACCAGCAGAGTCAGACCGACCAGGTGGCCACCGCCATGAACGAGATGGTGGCCACGGTGAACGATGTGGCCAAGAGTGCGGAATCAGCGTTCAACGCCGCTCAGTACGCCAGTCAGAAATCCAATGAAGGCGACGAGGCCGGCAAGGAGGCGCTGAAATTTGTCACCGACCTGAACGGCCACATCAGCAACGTTATGCAGAAGCTGCATGGCCTGCAAAGCGACACTCAGAATATCGGCACGGTACTGGATGTGATCAAATCCGTGGCCGAGCAAACCAACCTGCTGGCCCTTAATGCCGCCATCGAAGCCGCCCGCGCCGGTGAGCAAGGCCGTGGCTTTGCCGTGGTGGCCGATGAGGTTCGTTCTCTGGCCCAGCGCACACAAAGCTCCGCAGAAGAGATTGAAACGCTGATCAACAACCTGGTGACCAGCACTGAAGGCTCGGTAACCACCATGGAGGAAAGCATCAAGCTCGGTGAGCAGACCCTGGAGCGGGCCGAGCTGGCCGGCACCACCATTCGCGAGATGGCCGATGCGGTGGAAGAAATCCGCCAGTACAACAGCCAGATCGCCACCGCCGCCGAGCAGCAGGCCTCCGTGGCTGAAGACATCAACCAGAACGTCACCCGCATTCGGGATGTGGGCGAGCACAGCGCCGCCTCCACCGAGCAGGTGTCCAGCGCCAGCGAGGAGCTCGCCCGTCTGGCCGAAGGACTCAGCACCCAGGTGGGGCGCTTCAAGGTCTGACCCGCTCCTTCCGTTAGCCCACAAAAAACCCCGCTACCGGCACAAACCGGCAGCGGGGTTTTCTTTTGCCTGACAACCGGAACCGGTCAGGCGGTGAGGTTGTAGATAAACACAATCAGCACCGCAACCGGGGTTACGAACCGGATCAGGTTATACCACAGGCTGAAGCCGCCACCGCGCAGATCCAGGTCGCCCTGCAGCGATTCCTTCGCCACGAACCAGCCGACAAAAACGGCGGTCAGCAGACCAGACAGCGGCAGCATGATGTTGGCGGTGAAGTAATCCAGCAGATCAAAGATGGTCTTGCCTTCAAAGGCCGCGAACATGCCCAGCGGTGTCACATCCGACCAGACGTTCAGCGACAGGATGGAGACAATACCCAGCGCCCAGCAGGCACCACCAGCAAGTACGGCACTGCCCGTGCGGCCCAGGGTGGTCTTTTCTTCCACCCACTCAACCACCGGCTCCAGCAGGGAGATGCCGGAGGTCCAGGCGGCGAACAGCAGCAGTACGAAAAACAGGGTACCGAACACGCTGCCCATGGGCATCGCGCCGAAGGCCAGGGGCAGGGTCTGGAAAATCAGCCCGGGGCCGGCACCGGCTTCCAGGCCGTTGGCAAAGACCACCGGGAAGATGGCCAGGCCCGCCAGCAAGGCCACCACGGTGTCCATGATCGCCACGCTGATGGCGGTACGGCCGATGTTCACATCGGTACCGAGATAGGAGCCATAGGCCATCATGATTGCCATGCCCAGACTCAGGGTGAAGAAGGCGTGGCCCAGGGCCACCAGCACGCCGTTCACCGTCAGGGCACCGAAATCCGGGTTGAACAGAAAGCTGACGGCTTCACCAAAGTGCCCTGTGGTTGTGGCATAGCCAACCACCAGCAACAGCAGAATGAACAGCGCCGGCATCAAAATGGTAACGGCCCGCTCCAGACCACCTTTCAAGCCACGGGACACCACGAGGACCACCAGGGCCATGAACAGGGTGTGCCAGCCCAGTAGCTGAAGGGGACTACCCAGCAGACCACCAAACAGCGCGCCGATGGAATCGGCATCGCCACCGGTAAAGTCGCCAGCCGCAGCATGGCCCACGTAAGAGGCCGCCCAGCCGCCAATCACCGAGTAAAACGACAGGATGATAAAGGCGGCCAGCATGCCGACTATCGCCGACAGGCGCCAACCCGGCGACGCCAGGTTACGTTCGGCCACAAGCCGGAAACTGGTAATCGGGTTATGGCGTCCGTTCCGCCCGATAAAGACTTCCGCCATCATGATGGGAATACCGATGATGGCAATACAAAGCAGGTACACCAGAACGAAGGCACCACCGCCGTTCTCGCCGGTGACATAGGGGAATTTCCAGACGTTACCGAGGCCGACGGCCGAACCGGTAGCCGCCAGAATAAACGCAAGCCGGGATGACCAGAGGCCGCGAGCCCCGTTGCCGCCGCTGGATGCCGAGTTGGACTGACTCATGAGTGTTCTTCCTGTGCTTTTGGCTAAGGAAACTACGAATTGAATGTGCGCCGGAAAGGAAGTTCCGGGCAATTGGGGCGGGATTCTGCCAGCACTGGCACATCTATGCCAGTGCTGGAAGGGCATCAACTGGTGATTTTTTCAACGCAAGGTGGAAAATCAGCCATTGCGGCTGATAAAGCGGGCGATGAGGTCCTTCAGGCCACGGGCCTGGCGGCTGAGCTCATCGCTGCTCTGGCGGGCGGATTTCGCCTGCTCGTCACTCTGATCCGCCAGACCGGCAATGTTGACGATCTGCTGGTTGATTTCATCGGACACCTGGCTCTGCTGCTCAAACGCCGCGGACATGGTGATAAAGCTGTCGGAAATGGAGTCCACCGAACCGGCAATGGTTTCCAGGGAATCGGCCGCTTCCCGTACCCGCGCCAGACCGTTGCCGGCCAACTCCTCACCGCTGCGCACAGCGGCTATGGTGTGATCCACCTGGGTGCGAAAATCGGCCACCACGTCGTGGATTTTCACCGTCGATTCCTGAGTCCGCCGCGCCAGCGCCCGAACCTCGTCCGCCACCACGGCAAAACCCCGGCCGTGTTCGCCGGCCCGTGCCGCCTCGATGGCCGCGTTCAGCGCCAGCAGGTTGGTCTGGTCGGCAATGCCGGTAATCAGATCCGCCGCCTCGCCAATGGTACGGGTGGCCTCACCCAGCTTACTGACCGACTCACCAATACCATGCACCCGCTGCACCAGTTCATCAATGGCCGTCAAAGCCTCACCACTGCGCTCGCGGCCCTGGTGTGCCAGCTGATTGGTCTGTTCGGCCTCCCGGGCATTGGTGGTGACCGACTCCGCCACTTCCTGGATGGACGCCGTCATTTCATTGATGGCGGACGCCGTCTGCTCAGTTTCTGCCCGCTGGCGGGAAATGGCTTGTGCACCTTCGGTGATATGCTCCTGGGTGGCGCCGGCCTGCTCGAACAGGTGCTCCGCCTGATCGTCAATCCGGGCCAGGGCGGTCCGGATCAGCGCCCGCTCACTGACCAGCAACAACGCCAGACGCGACATCAGCCCCCGCTCATCGCTGTAGGTGCGGGCCACAATCGGGTCCTGGAAGGCATCCGGCCGTAAGTCCAGCAGCCCCTGCAGGCGCCGGGACAGCGAATGAAACACCAGCCAGAACGCCAGCACATGGGAGCCCACCACAATCCCCGCCGCCAACACCGGCGAGCCAAGCCAAAGGGCAGCCAGGCTGAGCCCCATGGACACCAGAAATGGCCAGCCGGAACGCAGCATGGACAGCGCCTTGTTCCGCCAGGCAGACGTCAGCCGACCCACATTGATCTTGCGGTACAACCGCTCGGCACGGGCGATCTGGTCCCGGGTGGCCGCCACCCGTACCGATTCGTACCCCACCATCTGACCGTTCTCCCAGATCGGCGTGGCATAGGCACTCACCCAGTAATGGTCGCCATTCTTGGCCCGGTTTTTCACCACCCCCATCCAGGCCTTGCCGGCCTTCAGGTATTCCCACATGTCGGCGAATACCGCCTGGGGCATGTCCGGATGGCGAATCAGGTTATGGGCCTGGCCGATCAGCTCTTCGCGGGTATAGCCACTGATGGTCTCGAAATCATCGTTACAGTAGGTGATCACCCCTTTCAGGGTGGTGGTGCTGATCAGACGCATACCCTCGGGTATGTTGATCTCACGTTCGGTAACGGGCAGGTTCTTGCGCATGGGAGCTTCAGTTCGTTGGGAAACGGCCGGGTTCGAGCGTGCGTAGCCTACTGGCATGCCGACAACATTAAAATGCCGAAACGGTTACGCACTGTCACATTAGTGTAACGGTCATATGCCCTTAACGGTTGCCCCACGCACTTCTTTAGTGCGTCTCCCTCAATCGGTTCCCGGTGCCAGCCGCGCCCGCGGGTGAAAACGGGCATTCACCCACAAAGAAAAGGCGATCACGCCACCACCCAGCGCCAACCGGAGCAGGTCGGCATCGCGGTTCCAGATCAGCAGGTTGACCAGCAGGCCAGCGGGCACCAGGGCGTTGTTCATCACTGCAAGCGTTCCCGCGTCCACCACGCAGGCACCCCGGTTCCACAGGTACAGGCCAAGCCCGGAGGCCGCCAGGCCCAGCCAGGCCAGAATGCCCCATTGAGTGGGCGTGGCCGGCAGTTTGCTGGCATCACCGAAAATCAGGAACGATGGCAGGGCGATGACCAACGCCCCGAAGAAGAAATAACCAAAGGTGCGATAACCGGGCACCGCCAGCTGATAGCGGGCCATCACATGCTTGTAACCCACCTGACCGGCGGCAAAGGTGAAGTTGGCCACCTGCAGCAGTAAGAAGCCAATCAGGAAGTCTTCACTCAACCCGTCATAGCGGATGATGCCTGCACCCAGAGTGGCAATAGCAGCCGCCAACAGCGCCACCGGTGAGAAGCGCCCGGACAGGGCATCGTCCACCAGGGTGACGTACAGTGGGGTAAAGATGGTGAACAGCAACACTTCCGGCACCGACAGATAGCCGAAGGAGCGGTAGAGGCACAGATAGGTGACGCCAAACTGCAGCATCCCGGTCACCAGAATGCCGAGCTTCATCCCTCCGGGAATCCCGCGCCAGCGGGTGAAGGGCAGGAACACCAGCGCCGCCAGCAGCACCCGGCTCAGCACCGCGAAATCGCTGTCCACCCGCCCGGCCAGAAATTCGCCAATCAGGCTGAAGGAAAACGCCCAGAGAACCGTTACCAGTACCAGTAATGCCATGTTGACCTCGCCATGAAATAAACGGCGGCTACGATACCCAATTTAGAGCTGAAGCACAGCCAGCGGAACAATAAACTTCAGGTGCAGGCGCAGTCGGGTAGGCCTTTCCAAAACACGCCCCGCAAGTACGTCCCTGGCAGATTTTTGCTCCTGCAAAATCTGCACTTCCGCCGTCCATGGCGGTCGTAAGCTTGACTGCAGCCATCCCTGGCTGCAGACAGTTTTGGAAAGGTCCCCCCGACTGCTCGTCAGCACCAAATTTCAGGTATCATGCCCGCCTTTCAGGACCACAAGGTCACTTCACCACCAACAAGCCGCCAGCACCATGGATGAAACCCACCAGCCATTACCGGAAACGCGCCAGCCACTGGTACGGCGCACACTGACCGAATGGAAAACCCTGTCCCTGCTGGGTGGCCCCATCCTGATTGCCCAGCTGGCGCAAATGGCCAATGGCGCGATCGACACCATCATGGCCGGCCACGCCAGTGCCGAGGACCTGGCCGCCGTGGGCATCGGTAGCAGTTTGTGGATGCCGTTGTTCCTGTTCTTCATGGGCCTGTTGGGTGCGCTGCAACCCATTATCTCCGGCTACAACGGCGCCCGCCGTACTGAGAAGATCATGCCGGCCACCTGGCAGGGCATCTACATTGCCGGCGGCGGTACGATTATCATGGCTCTGCTGCTGACCAACGTGCACCCGGTGCTGTCCATGCTGAAGCTGGACACCCAAACCGCCGATATTGCCCAGGGTTACCTGGACGCCTTCGCCTGGGGCATCCCCGCCCTGTTATTGATCAACGCCCTGCGCGGGCTCACCGACGGCCTGGGGCACACCCGGGTGATCATGGCGTTTTCGGTGCTGAGCACCCTGATCAATCTGCCGCTGAACTACATCTTCATTTACGGCAAGCTGGGGCTGCCCGCCATGGGCGGCGTGGGTTGCGGCTGGGCGACCACCATTTCCAACAGCCTGGCGGCCATTGCCATGCTGGTCTATCTGAACCGTAGCCCTCTTTATAAGCAGTTTCATTTGCTGACCGACTGGGCCAGGCCCAGCTGGCGGGGCATTCGTTATATCCTGCGCATTGGCGTGCCCATCGGCTTCACCATTTTTGTCGAGGCCAGCATGTTCGCCATCATTGCCCTGTTCCTGGCGCCGCTGGGGCCGGTGGTAGTGGCCGGCCACCAGGTCGCGCTGAACGTGGTGTCGCTGGTGTTCATGCTGCCCCTGAGCCTGGGCATGGCCCTGACCCTGCGCGTGAGCTTCCTGATCGGCGCGGGCGCGCCGAACACCGCCCGGCTGATTTCCCGCAGCTCGTTGATTCTGGCCTCGGCCATTGCCCTGATCTTCGCCACGCTGCTGTTCGTGTTTGGCCGCCAGATTGCCGCACTCTACACCGGTGATCTGGATGTTCAGGCCGTTACCGTGCGCCTTCTGGCCTTCGCCGCCCTGTTCCAGATTGCCGATGTGTTACAGGTTACCTGCATCAGTGCGCTGCGCGGCTACAAAGACACCAGCATCCCGTTTTTCATCATGCTGTTTTCCTTCTGGGGCGTGGGGCTGCCGCTAGGCTATGTGCTCACCTTCACCGACTGGCTGGTGCCCGCCATGGGCGCCGCCGGTTTCTGGGTGGGCCTGACCGCCGGCCTAACCTCCGCCAGCCTGCTACTGGGTTGGCGCCTGTTTCGTTATCGCCCCCGCAACGATCGGTAACAAATCCCCATAAACCGATACAGATCCTCAGGCTGAAAACAGCCCGCTGTCGGCTACACTTCCTGATAAGAAACACTTAAATTATCGGAATTGCATTGGTTTCCGGCCGGATACCAATCGTTACGAAACTCCGTCCGGCAAAACCCTATAATTGATCCAGATCAGTTTTATGGCCGATAACAGGCAGGTGCCGCCATGAAAGAAGCCGCCATTGCGCAAACCGAGAACGAACGTCTCAATGCCAAGCTGGAGCAGGCCAACCGGCAGCTATTGCAATCGGAAAAACTGGCGGCCATTGGCCAGTTGGCGGCCGGCGTGGCCCACGAAATCAACAACCCGGTGGGTTACATCTACTCAAACCTGCAAAGCCTGGAGGGGTATCTTAACGACATCTTCAGGCTGACCGACGCGGTCGACTCCGCCCGGTCACTGGAAGACCTGCAACTGATCAAGAAAAACATCGACTACGACTACCTCAGGAGCGATCTCAAAGACCTGCTGGCCGAATCCCGCGAGGGCATTGACCGGGTAAAGACCATCATCTCCGCCATGAAGGATTTCTCCCACATCGAGGACGAAGAATTCAAACCGGCCGATCTGCATCGGGGCATTGAAACCACCCTGAACGTGGTCAACAACGAGCTTAAGTACAAGGCCGAAATTATCCGCGATTTCGGCGATCTGCCGGAAATTGATTGCATCATTTCACAAATCAATCAGGTGATCATGAACCTGCTGGTTAACGCCGCCCACGCCATCGAAGAGTTCGGGAAAATCACTATTCGTACCCGCCATGAGGGCGAGCAGGCCATTATCGAAATCGAGGACAACGGCAAGGGCATTTCGCCGGAGAACCTCAACCGCATCTTCGAGCCTTTCTACACCACCAAACCCATTGGCAAGGGCACGGGCCTGGGGTTGTCACTGTCCTTCAACATTGTGGAGAAACACAAAGGCCGGATCGAAGCCCTGAGCACACCGGGCCACGGCACCTGCTTTCGCATCACCCTGCCGGTAAATCAGCCGGAGCAAGGTAACGATGGCTGACCAGACCGTGGCACCGGAAAAACACGGCCCGCCACTGCCGGCCAGCGCCAAAGTGCTGCTGGTGGACGACGAGGAAAATATCCTGCGCAGCCTGCAGCGGGTGCTTAGGCGCGAGCCCTGGGAACTGACCACCGTCATCTCCGGCGAGGATGCGCTGGCGGTGCTGGCCGAACAGAAGTTTGATCTGGTGATTTCCGACGCCCGCATGCCCGGCATGGACGGCCCGACCCTGCTGGCGGAAATCCGCCGGAAATACCCCTGGTGCATCCGTATTCTGCTGACCGGTTATGCCGATATCACCTCCACCATCTCGGCCATTAACGACGGCCAGATTTACCGTTATATCAGCAAGCCCTGGGATGATGACGAGCTGCGCCTGGTCATCCGCCAGGCCCTTGCCTTCCAGCACTCCGAGCGCCGCCGCCTGGCTCTGGAAAAGCTTACCCGCAAACAGAACAAGGAGTTGCAGGCGCTCAACGCCAACCTGGAGGAAAAGGTAAAGGAACGCACCGAAGAGCTGGAAGAAGCCGCCGGCATGGTGGAAGTGGCCTATCAGGAACTGCGCCAGAGTTATGTCACCACCACCGAGGTATTTTCCTCGCTGATCAACAAACGCCTCCCCGCCGAGCGCCGGCCCAATGCCAAGGTGATCCATCTGGTTAAAACCTTTGCCGATTACACAGAGATGGGGAAAGAGGCCACCGAAAACCTGGCCATGGCCGGTGCCCTTTACAACCTGGGCAAGCTGAGTTGGAAAGACGACCTGTTCGCTGCACCATCCGACCTGCTTAAAAAAGACGACCGGCTGGAATACCTGAAATACCCGGTCACCGGCGAGCAGCTGTTGATGGCGCTGGAACCGCTGAAAGACACCGCCCGGATCATCCGCCACCACCAGGAAAAATGGAACGGCTACGGCGTGCCCGACAGGCTGGAAGGCGACCAGATTCCCTACGAGTCCCGCCTGCTGAAAATCGCCGTGGATTACGTGGAGCTTCAGTTGGGCCTGATTCTTCAGCGCAAAGTCGCCCGGGAAAACGCCATCAAACTGCTCAAGCGCTACCGCAACCGCCTGTACGACCCGGAACTGGTCGACCGCTTCATCGACATGCTGGTGGAACTGGCGCCGGACATCGACCACGATGACCCATCGGTAAAAATACTGGATACCCTGCGCCTGAAACCCGGCATGATACTGGCCCGGAATCTTTATGCCGCGTCCGGCATGCTGCTGTTGAATGAAGGCAAGGTGCTGACCGCCCTGCTGATCGAGAAACTGGCGGCCTTTGAACAGGGCGAACCGGACGGGCATCGCTACATCCTGTATGTGCGCGAGCCCGAAGAGGACGAAGACGACACGGAGAACCCGGCATGACCCGCATTCAACTGGTAGACGACGAACCGAACATCCTCAGCAGCCTGCGCCGGCTGCTCAAACCCCAGGGCTGGCAGGTGGACACCTTCACCCAGGTGGAGGATGCCCTGGGCGCACTGCTGGAACACGAATACGCGGTGATCATCTCCGATTACCAGATGCCCACAGCCGACGGCGTGACCTACCTGCAGTTCGCCAAGCAGAAACAGCCGGACGCCATCCGCCTGGTGCTCAGCGCCTATGGCGACCGGGCGTCGATGATCAAGGCCATCAACCAGGCCGAGGTTTACCGTTACCTGTCCAAGCCCTGGGACGATTACGAAGTGGTGGCGGCGATCAAATCCGCGCTGGACCTGTACCAGTTGCACAAGGAAAACCAGCGCCTGCGCGAGGAAAATGACCGCCAGCGGGCCGAACTCAAGGCCCGGGAAGAAGAACTGCTGCGCCTGGAAGCCGACAGCCCCGGCATCACCCGGGTACGCCGGGATGCCGACGGCTCGGTCATCCTGAACCATGACTGAACGACTGTGACCACCCATGCCTGATTTCAGCCCGGAAGATAACAAACTCACGCTGAAAGTGGTGTTCTATGGCCCGGCCCTGAGCGGCAAGACCACCAACCTGATGCAGCTGCATACCCTGCTCAACCCGGAGCGCAAGGGCGAGTTAATGGTGCTGGAAACCCGTGACGACCGCACCCTGTTCTTCGACATGCTGCCCATCGGTCTGCGTGGTACGTCTGGCCTGGATTTGCGCCTGAAGCTCTACACCGTGCCCGGCCAGGTCCAGCACGACAGCACCCGCAAGGCGGTATTGTCCCGGGCTGACGGGGTGGTCTTTGTCGCCGACTCGCAACTCAACCAGCAGGACAACAATGCCATTGCCTTCGGCAACCTGGAAGAAAACCTGGAAAAAGTCGGCCTGGATATCGACACCCTGCCCATGGCCGTACAGTTCAACAAACGGGATTTGCCCCACGTGGTGGCCGAGGACGAATTGCAGGGCTGGTGGGCGGATACACCCTGGGCACCGCTCATCATGGCCTCCGCACTGAAAGGCGAGGGCGTTATCCGCACCTTCCGGACTTTACTCGACCGCTTGTATACCGTGGTTGACGACGAATTCCATCTGGCGGCCGACCACGGCATCAACCGCCGGCAATTTGTTGAACGGCTCAGCCGGAGCAGCGACAGCGAGGTGCCCGGTGCTGAATTTTGAAGATGACCCGACCCTGACCCAACTGCTCAACGATGAGCAGCTGGCGCGGCTGAACCATAGCCTGAGCGCCCTGTGCCAGGCCCCGATCACCCTGACCGAAAGCCACCCGGGCGGGGACGCCACCCCGGTGGAATTCAACCTGGAAACCGTGGGCTGGCTCTCGGGCGGGAAGGATCAGCAGGAGCGGGCAGCCGCCGCCGGCCTGGTATCGTTCCTGATGATGTTCATCGGCAAATACCGGCTGGCCGCCAACCTGCACCACGACACCACCGAGGCCAGCTACGCCGAACTGCAGCGCCAGAATGACGCCCTGCGAGAATCGGAAGCCCGCTATCGGGAGCTGTCGGACCAGCTGCAACAAAAAGTGGACGAACAGGTGGGAGTGATCCGCCAGACCCAGCAGGAGCTTTATGAAAGCGCCCGGCTACGCTCGGTGGGCCAGCTCGCCGCCGGCGTGGCCCACGAGATCAACAACCCCATCGGGTTTATCAGCAGCAATCTGCGGGTGGCACGGGACTACGTGAAAGAAATGCAGGCCATGTTGCCAGACACCGAGGACAACCGGGAGCTGGCCACGGATTTCAACGACCTGCTGAACGAATCCATCGACGGCGCCGGCCGCATCGCCGACATCGTGGCGGACCTGAAAACCTTCTCCAGCATTGACCAGGCCGACTACACCCGCTGCAACATCAACGCCCTGCTCACCAGCGCCATTCACCTGGTGCAAACCGAATACGACCACGGGCTGCACATCATGGAGCAGCTGAACGACCTGCCGGAAATTTCGGGCCATCCCTCGCGCCTGTCACAAACCTTTTTCAACCTGCTGGACAACGCCGCCCAGGCCATTCGCAGCCCGGACAAACCCCAGGACAACGGCCGCATTCTGGTGAAAACCCTGGAGCAGAACGGCAGCGTGCAAGTGATTATCCAGGACAACGGCTGCGGCATTGCCGACAGTCACCGACCCCGGGTCTTCGATGCCTTCTACACCAGCCGCCCGGTGGGTTCCGGCACCGGCCTGGGACTGACCGTGGCCCAGGACACGGTACGTGCCCACGGCGGCCAATTGCAGCTACACTCCCGTGAAGGCACCGGCACCCGGGTGCTGCTGACCCTACCAATCAATTAAGGAAGCCGGATGGCCAAACGCTACGCCTCATTGTTTTATGGCAAAGATGCCCAGCCCAGCGACAGCCGCAGCGCGGAGCCGAAAAAGGCCCCGTACCGGCTGCTGCTGGTGGACGACGAGCCCAACATTCTGGCCTCGCTCAAACGGGTATTCCACCGGGAAAACTATGAGCTACTGTTTGCCTCCAGCGCCACCGAAGCCCTGGCCATCATGGAAAAGCAGCCGGTCGAGCTGATCATGACCGATTTCATGATGCCCGGCATGAATGGCAGTGAATTGCTGCGGGAAGTGCGTGAGCGCTGGCCCCAGACCATCCGCATCATGCTCACCGGCCACGCCAATACCGATGCGGTAATGGGCTCGATCCGCGACGGAGCGGTGTACCGCTTCATCCTCAAGCCCTGGAACGACGACGACATCCGCCTGACCATCGCCCTGGCGCTGGAACAATACGAACTGATCCAGCGTACCCGGGCCCTGGAACAGCAGACCAAAAAGCAGAGCAAGGACCTGGACACCATCAGCAAGCTGACGGCCACCAACCGCAGCCAGCTGGCCATCCTCCTGCACAAGAAAGGCTGGCTGAACGCCCAGCAGATCCAGCAACTGCACCGGGAAATGCAAAGCAAGAAAAACCCGGTGGTGCGCTCCCTGTTAAAGCATGACTGGGTGGATTTTCGCAAGGTATTCGAGCTGTTGCGGGACGACATGCTGTTCGAGGAGGTGGACCTGCGGGAATTTCAGCCGGACCCGAGCCTGCTGTCCCTGATTCCGCAGAAAATCTGCACCCGCCAGTTGGTGCTGCCATTGCGGGTCAGCGGCCAGCGTTTGCGGCTGGCCATGGTCGATCCCATGGACGTAAACCTGATCGACGAACTGGGCTTCATGACCGGTTACACCATTCACCCGCTGCTGGCCGAGACCGGCCAGATGCAGGCCAAACTGGCGGAGATCTTCGGCGAAACCCAGGACCTGGACGACATCGCCACCAAAGTGGGCACCGATGACCCGTACGAAGGCATCGAAATTGTCCTGGACGATGATTCCGACCAGGAATCGCTGGAACAGCTACTGGGCAGCTCCGAGGAGCCGCCGGCCATCCGCCTGGTGAACGCCATTATCCTGGAAGCCCTGCGCCTGGGCGCCAGCGACATCCACATTCATCCGCGCACCAAATCCCTGGTGGTGCGCTACCGGATTGACGGGGTGCTGCAGGACAAGATCCACATTCCCACCAACCTGTTGATGTCGGTGGTCTCGCGCATCAAGGTCATGGCCGAGCTGGACATCACCGAACGCCGGCGCCCCCAGGATGGCCGCATTACCGTCAAAACGCCCATGCGCATTGTCGATCTGCGCATTTCCACCCTGCCCACCATCAACGGCGAGAAGGTGGTCATGCGGGTGCTGGAACGCCAGTCCTCGGCCCAGTCGCTGACCGACCTGGGTTTGTCCGGGCACAACCTGAAACGGCTAATGCACGTCACCGCCAAGCCCCAGGGCATCATCCTGGCCACCGGCCCCACCGGCAGCGGAAAGACCACCACCCTGTACGCTCTGCTGCAGCACAACGCCAGCGCCGAGCGGAACTACGTGACCATAGAAGACCCGGTGGAATTCCACGTGGACATGGCCGGCCAGGTCCCAGTGAAAGACCGTATCGGGCTGAATTTCGCCAGCATCCTGCGGGCCATCCTGCGCCAGGACCCAGACGTGATCCTGCTTGGCGAGATCCGCGATGAGGAAACGGCTGATGTGGCGTTCCATGCCGCCATGACCGGCCACCTGGTGTATTCCACCCTGCACACCAGCTCTGCCGCCGCCACCGTGGCGCGGCTACTGGACCTGGGGCTCAAGCCCTATGTGGTGGCCTCGGCGCTGGAGGCCATTATTGCCCAACGGCTGGTTCGCAAGGTGTGCGACCATTGCCGGGAAGAGGTGCCGGCCCCGAAAGACGTCCTGCAGCAGCTGGGCCCACAGTTCCTGGCCCCCGAACTTACCTTTTACCGGGGCCGTGGCTGCGAAAAATGCCACAAGGGTTATCGGGGCCGTGTGGCCCTGCACGAGGTACTGACCGTGGATGAAGCTTTGCGCGCGGCCATTACCGAAGGCGCCAGCGCCATGCAGATTGAAGCCCTGGCCAGGAAACAGGGCATGCAGATGCTGCTGGACGACGCGCTGGACAAACTGCGCCAGGGCCTGACCACCCCGGAAGAAGTACTGCGTCTGCTGGGGCCGCAGGTGTTGAATGCGTAATTCACGGAACTTCACGGTATTCTGGCTGTGCGCCGTAATGGCTATTGCCATTGCCCTGGCCGCCATGGGTGTGGTGGTGCTGTTTGACGGCCTGGCAACCAACCACCCCAGCAACCCGGGCTATATCCGGCTAAAACCCGGCGTTGGTCTGCTGTCCCTGTGTTTCGGTCTGGCCCTGCTCGCCCTGGTTTTTCGCCGGGGCTGGCTGTCGCAAACCTTGGCCGGCAGCGCGCTGGTTCTGGCTCTGGCCTTCACCCTTCTGCCGCTGGCCGGCTCAGCCAAAGCAACCCTGCAGTGGGCCATTAATCCATTGTTGCTGCTGGTCACCGGCCTGATCACTCTGAGTATTGTTGCCGCCATCCGCTTGCCACGCAGCTGGCGCCTTGGCGGGCTGGCCAGCGGCATCACCGTGCTGGTCGGCCTGCTGTCAGTATTTTCCCACTGGCATGATGCCGTACCCCCCTTCGCACTGGGCATGCGCGCGGAGAGCAGCCTGATTCTGGGCCCGATGGTGGCACTGACCGGTCTTGTACTGCCATTTCTTGGCCGGGTGTTCCACCAGAAACAGGAAGTACCCTACAAGGGGCTGGTGGCCGTGGGTGTGGCCAGCATTCTGGTAACCACACTCAGTTGGCACCTGCTGCGCCTGCAGCATACCGAATACCTGCTGCAACGAGCCGAGGCCCTGGGCGATACCCTGGAAGCCGCCAGCACAGATACCTACGTGGCCAAGCTGACGCTGATCCGCCGAATGGCCGAGCGCTGGGAAACCATGGGTGGTATGCCCACCGAGGAACTCTGGCAACGGGAAGTGAACAGCTACCTCAGGGATTTTCCCGAGCTGCGCCTGATCACCATTCTGGACCCCAAGCACCGGCCGGTAATGATCGAATCCCGTGATCTGACCTACCGCTTCTGGCTGCACGAGTTCCTCAACCGGCCCGGCTTCGACGATCGGCTTGAACACATCATCCAGTCCAGGTCCGCCCACCTGAGCCGCGCCATGGACACTGAAGACGGCCGTGCCCACGCAGCTGTCATCGTTCCTGTCACGCCCCGGCCGGGCCTGTCCTGGTCTGTGATCGCGGTGGTGGATCTGCAAAGCACCTACCAGGCTATGGTCCGGCACATTGACCCGGAATGGATCATCACCATTTCCAACTACGGCCATCCGGTGCTGGACACCGCACCCCAGGTGCCGGAGAGCGAACGCTTGCCACTGGTCAGCCGGCAGGTGGAGGCCCACCATGACACCCGCTGGACCATCGACATCAGCATTTCACAAAACACGCTTCCACCCGGCGAACGCTATCTGCCGCCGCTACTGCTGTTCGGCGGGCTGGGCCTCAGTTTCCTGGTGATGCTCAGCCACCAGTACTGGCGTGAATCCGAGCACCGCGCCTCGTCGCTCAAGCAGCTGAACGAAACCCTGAATGTTCATCTTCAGCAGGAGCGGAAACTACGTAAAACCAATGAGCGCATTGTGGAGTTCTCCCGGGACATTCTTTGTTCTATCAGCCGGGACGGACGCTTTATACAAATCAGCCCCGCCTGCGAACTCATTCTTGGCTACCGGCCGGAAATACTCCTGGGCACCCACTTCCATGACCTGCTGGTGCAGGAAGACCGGTCCCCCAGCGATCAGGAAATCGACCTGTTGGTGTCCGGTGATCATGCCAAAACCTCGGGCTTTCGAAACCGCATGATTCACCGGGACGGGCGCATTATCACCATTTCCTGGTCCGCGGAGTGGTCCGCAGAAGAGCAGGCACTGTTCTGCGTTGGCCGCGACATCAGCGACCAGCTGGTCGCCGAAACCCTGACCCGGGAGCGGGACCAGTTCTTTTCCCTGTCGCCGGACATGTTCTGCATTGTCGATCTGAACACCCATTTCTTCGAGACCAACAACACGTTTGTAGAAACCCTGGGCTACTCCCGGGACGAGCTGATTGGCACCTCCTATATGGATATTGTGCACCCGGAGCATCATCCACAAGTCATGGAGGCGGTACAGTCACTGCTGGAGGGCAATGATGTCTTCGAGCTATTGATTCAGGTGATTGACCGGGCCGGCAACCACCACTGGCTTAACATCAACGCCATTCTCAGCGCGGACGACCTGATCTACGTGGTGGCCCGGGACACCACCGGACAGCGGCGCATCGAGCAGAAGCTGAAGGAAAACGAGGCCCTGCTGAAAATGGCGGAAAGAGTGGCCATGATCGGCGGCTGGGTGGTGGACCTCCAGACCGGCAAATCCACCTGGTCCGACGCGGTGTGTGCCATCCACGAAGTGGCCCCCGGCCAGGCACCGGATGTGGACGACGCCATCAAATTCTACGTACCCGAGCACCGGGAACGCATCCGCAATGCCGTGCAGACAACGGCAGAAACCGGCATTCCGTTCGATGAAGACCTGCAGATCCGTACCGCCGAGGGCCGGCTGCGCTGGGTGCGTGCTATTGGCCACGCGGTAAAAGATGACGACGGCCAGATCGTCGGCCTGCAGGGCGCCTTCCAGGATATCACCGCCTCCCGTCAGGTGCGGGAAGAGCTGGAGCGAAGCAACCGGGAGTTGCAGGATTTCGCCTTTGTCGCCTCTCACGATCTGCAGGAACCGCTGCGCAAGATACAGGCCTTCTCCGACCGGCTGGTGTCCCGCTCCGAGCATCTGGACGAACAGGAAAAAGACTACCTGCGGCGCATGCAGTCCGCCGCCGGGCGCATGCAGAATCTGATCGAAGACCTGCTCACCTACTCACGGGTCACCACCCGCGCCAAACCCATGGTGTCCTGCCATACCAGCAGGATTTTCCAGGAAGTCCTGCAGGACATGGAAACCACCATTACCCGGGAAAACGCGCAGATACACATGGGTGAGTTGCCCGACACCTTCGGCGACGCCACCCAGCTGCGCCAGGTGTTCCAGAATCTGCTGAGCAATGCCATCAAGTTCCACGAACCGGGCCAGAGGCCGGAGATATCCGTGACCGCCGAGGCCATCGACAAAGACCAGTGGACACTGGTGGTCAGCGACAAAGGCATCGGTTTTGACGAGCGTTACGCGGAAAAATTGTTCCACCCGTTCCAGCGCCTGCACCAGAAAAACGGGTTTGCCGGCACCGGTATCGGCATGGCCATTGTCAAAAAGATTCTGGACCGGCACGGTGCCACAGTCAGTGTGAAAAGCCGGCCCGGACAGGGCACCACTTTCCGCATCCGCTTCAGCCGGGGCTAGTCAGGGAACGTATGAGCATGAACGAGATGTACATTCATATCCTGATCGCCGAGGACGACCCTGACGATCGCCTGCTCCTGGAAGATGCATTCCAGGAAGCCTGCCCGAACTGCCGGCTGGATTTTGTCAGCAACGGTCTGGAACTGCTGGACTATCTGCAGGCGCCATCGCTTCAGCAGTTGCCGGACCTGCTACTGCTGGATCTGAATATGCCGTTCAAGGATGGCCGGCAGGCGCTGAAGGAGCTGCGGGCCACCCCGGCGTTCACGGGGCTGCCGATCGTCATTATGACCACATCCAACAATGACGATGACCGCCAGGCCTGCCTGGCGGCCGGCGCCGACGACTACCTGGTCAAGCCAAACCGGTTTCGGGCCTTGCTGACCCTTGTGCAATCCCTGGAAAACTACTGGACTCGCCATGATTGAGCCAATGCTGCGCGTTCTGCTGATCGAGGACGACGAAGACGATTACCTGATCACCCGGGACCTGCTGACCGAAGCCAGCCCGGTGGATACCCGCCTGATCTGGCGCGACAACGTGGCAGACGGGCTTACCTCACTACGGGAAGAAACCTTTGACGTCGCCCTGGTGGACCTGCGCCTGGGCCCGGATTCGGGCCTGGATCTGATCCAGCAGGCCAAGGATGAAGGCATCACCACGCCCTTCATCCTGCTGACCGGCCAGGGTGATGACGAGCTGGACGCCCAGGCCGTGTCCCTGGGTGCGGCTGATTATCTGGTCAAGGGCAAACTCGACAGCCATACCCTGCTGCGTAGTATCCGTTACGCCATTGACCGGGCCGCAGCCACCGAAAACCTGGCCATCAGCGAGGCCCAGTACCGGCTGCTGTTCGAGAACAACCCCACGCCCATGTGCCTGGCCCGGCCAGACACCCTGCGCATCAACGCCATGAACGAGGCCGCCCGCACCCTGTATCGACTGTCGGCCCAGGACGTGGCCGGGCTGACCATGGCGGACCTGGAAAACACCACCGCCAATCCGGCCGAACCGGACGGCGAGGGCATCGTGCTGCCACCGGGCAGCCGCCTGGTGCATCACCGCACCCGCACCGGCAAGCCGCTGATTGTGGAGTTGGCCAGCGAAGAGCTGGTGATCGACCAGCACGAGCTGGTTCTCTACACCCTGACCGACAGAACCCAGCAGATTGACAGCACCCGCCAGCTCAAACTGCTACAGCGGTGCATTGAATCCAGCTCCAACGGCATTGTCATTACCGATGCCAGGGTCAAAGGCATGCCACTGGTGTACGTCAATCCCACCTTTGAGACGATCACCGGCTACAGCGCCAAAGAGTCGCTGGGCAAGAACTGCCGGTTCCTGCAGGGCGACGATTTTGACCTCAGCAACGAACAGCCGCTGGCCCAGATCCGCCGGGCACTGGCCCAGGGTGAAGAGGTGGCCGTGGTGCTGCGCAATTACCGGAAGGACGGCTCGCCCTTCTGGAACGACCTGTATCTCTCGCCCATTCGCAACAGCCGGGACGAAATCACCCACTATGTAGGTATCCAGAACGACATCTCCGAGCGCAAATCCATCGAAAGCCAGCTGGCTTACAATTCCAGCCACGACGTGCTCACTCACTTGCCCAACCGGGCGCTGCTGGAGGACCGGCTGGAGCAGGCCTGCCGTTTTGCCCGCCGTTACGAACGCTATCTGGGTGTGTTGTTCATAGACCTGGACGGCTTCAAGCTGATCAATGATTCCCTCGGCCATCGCACCGGTGACAAAATCCTGGTGGAAGTGGCTCACCGCCTGAAAGACCTGGTGCGCTCCGGCGATACAGTCGCCCGGGTCAGTGGGGATGAATTCGTTATCGCATTGACCGATCTGGCGGAGGCGGAAGACGCCCAGCTGGTGGTCGACCACGTCATGCAGTCCCTGTCCTTGCCCTACCGGATTGACGATAAAGTACTCCACCTGACCGCCAGTATTGGTATTCAGATCTCTGACGGCAGCATCGACCACCCCGCCCAGTTGATCCAGCAGGCGGACCTGGCCATGTACCAGGCCAAACAGCTTGGCAAAAACACCTGGCAGTGGTTCTCCGAGGAAATGAACGAGCAAGCCAGCCACCGGGTACAGCTGCGCAATGAGCTACAGGAGGCCATCGATTCCGAAACCCTCTTGATTTACTACCAGCCACTGATTGATGCCCGCACTGGCCAGGCCCGCTGCGTGGAAGCACTGGTGCGTTGGGAGCACCCCACCCGGGGACTGGTCTCACCCGTGCACTTCGTCCCGCTGGCTGAGGAAACCGGGCAGATTGTCGCCCTGGGACGGTGGGTACTGGGCCAGGCCTGCCGGGACATGGTGCGCATTCACGCCGCCGGTTTCCGGGAATGCACGGTGGCGGTGAACGTGTCACCGGTACAGATCCGCCAGGCCGGGTTTGTGGATGTGGTCAAAAAGGAGCTGAAAGCTTCTGGCCTTCCACCCGAGTCCCTGGAACTGGAAGTGGTGGAATCCGCCGTACTCTACGACACCGATCAGGTGGTGCAGACTCTGAACGAGATCAGCGAACTGGGTGTGCACATTGCCATCGACGATTTCGGTACCGGCTTTTCCAGCCTCAGTTACCTGAAACTGATGCCGGCCAACAAGATCAAGATCGACCGTTCATTCATCATGGACGTCACCCACAACCGCAACGATGCGGCCATCACCCAGGGGGTCATATCCATGGCCCACCACCTGTCCCTGGAGGTCGTGGCAGAAGGGGTGGAGACCGAGGCCCACGCATCGTTCCTGCGCAGAAACCAGTGCGACCTGCTTCAGGGTTACGCCTTTGCGCGCCCCATGCCGTTTAACGAACTGACCGAATTCATGCATGTGCACGGAGGCAGACAACCCCACACTCGCCTGGACTGTGAAAATGAGCAAAAAACGCTGCTGCTGCTCGACGATGAGCACAACATCATCAAGGCACTGACCCGCACCCTGCGCCGGGACGGCTACCGGATTCTGTCAACCACCAGTGTGAGCGAAGCCTTCAACCTGCTGGCCAGCAACGAGGTACAGGTGATTATCTCGGACCAGCGCATGCCGGAGATGTCCGGTACGGATTTTCTCAGCCAGGTAAAGGCCATTCACCCGAACACCGTGCGGATTGTGTTGTCGGGCTACACCGATCTGAAATCGGTCACCGAAGCCATCAACGAGGGCGCCATCTACAAGTTCCTGACAAAACCCTGGGATGACACACAGATCCGCGAACACGTGCAACAGGCGTTCCGTTACCACGCCGCCATGCAATAGCGGGGCAGCAAAACCGGCTGATCGTCAGGCTGAGACCGGCATCGACTCGCGGGGGGCGTCATCAGCAAAAATCACCCGGTTGCGGCCGGCGTCCTTGGCTCGATACAGTGCATGATCGGCACGGGTCAGCCAGCTTTCGACGGTTTCACCGGCCTGCAGCACGGCCACCCCGTACGACACGGTGATCTGGCCACCCGGCCCACGCAAGTGTTGGCGAACAATCCGCTGCAGGTTTGCCACCACGGATTTCAGTGCCAACGGACCAACGCCGGGCAGCAGCAGAACAAACTCCTCGCCACCAAAGCGGAACAGCTGGTCGTAACGGCGGGTATGGGCGGCGATCAGCGCCACCAGTTCGTTGAGGATGTTGTCACCCACCACATGGCCATACCGATCATTGATCTTCTTGAAGTGATCAATGTCGAGAATCACCAGGGCCTGATCCAGCCCGGTGCGCTCGTGTTTGGCCACGGCCATGGCCAGTTCCTGGTCCATGGAGCGACGGTTGTTTACTCCGGTTAGCGGGTCAATGGTGGCCAGATGTTCCAGCCGCCGGCGCTGGTCGCGGTTACGGATGGCAAAGACAAACGCGCAGGAGGTCACCACAATGGCAGTGGCGGCAAACGACCACATCTGCTCCTGGCTGCGGAAGGCATCGCCCAGCCCCATCATTACCGCCACGGCGGACAGGTTGATGCCCATGGCCACGCGCGGCGGTGTCAGGAAAAAACTGGTCACCAGGCACGGATAGAGCCAGAACAGGCCGGGGTCCCCCACCAGGGTGCCAATGATCACCGCGCCGGAAGTGGCGACACATGCCATTAATAAGCCAGCCCTGCGGGTATCACCGGTACGCCAGGCATGGCCTGTGGCCAGGGCCACGCCGGCAAGGATCAGAACATCAATCACAAAGGCCAGTGAGTTACCCTGCACGAGCCGGAGGATGGCAAAGGGCGTTACCCCGACCATGGCGCTGAACGCCAGCAGGGTAATGATGGAAAGACGGAAATCGTTTTTCAGCCGGTGCAGCATTGTTGTGTCGCTTCAGACGATAGTCTTATTGTTTCCGGCAAGCGTAGACCAGGAGGCGGATAAATTCCTTAGCACGATACGTTTCTTAACAATTCTATCGGCAGACACGACATATTGGTGCATGCAAGTGTGGGCAGTTTTCACTAGTATTTACCGCTACCCATTCTGTAAAACTGTAGGGCGCCGTTATAAAGGTTCCAGACATCAAGGACACAGCATTGGATTCACTCGTAAGAATTGCCCCCGGGGCACTCGTTATTGGCCGGCCTTTGCCGTGGGATGTGTTTGATGCCGACGGCAACGTGCTGCTGCGCCAGGGCTATGTGATCCAGACCGAAAGCCAACTGGAGCACCTGTTCGAGCGAGGCCGCTTCAAGCCCCGCAAGATGAGCCCCTACAAAAAAGCGGAGTTCGAGGACAACCGCCACCGCAATCCGTTTGCCGATTACGCCGAGCTGCTGCTGACCCTGGAAACCACCCTCAATGCCATCACCTCCCGGGAAGAGTCGGCACAAAAGCGCCTGCTGGGTCTGAGCCGGATGCTCGAACGCACCTGCATGGAAGCGCCGGATGCCAGCCTGGCGCTGGTACACCTGTATTCGGTCAACCCGAACATCCACGAGCAGATCCTGTTTTACGGCATTCTGTGCCAGTTCACGGCCCGCCAGTTCGGCCTTGATGAGAAACGCACAAGGATACTGACAGCCGCAGCCCTGGCCGCCAACCTGGCCCTGGTGCCGGTGGCCGACAAGCTGAACTCATCCAACATCATCCTGAGCCAGCAGCAGCGGGCCGTCATCGAGAAGCATCCGGACCGCAGCATACGGGCGCTGGAGGCCGCCGGGATCGACAACAAGCTGTTGTTGAACATTATTGCCCAGCACCATGAGTACGCCGACGGCTCCGGCTACCCGGACAACCTGAGCGGCAGCGATATTCTGCCGGAGGCGGAAATTCTGGCCCTGGCCGAGCGCTACGTGGCGATGATCACCAAACGAGCCTACCGCAACCGCATGGATATCACCGAAGCGCGCCAGATGATCGCCAACCTGGCCGACGGAAAATTCCGCCCCGCCATTCCCAGGGCGCTGCTCGAAGTGCTCGGCAAGTACCCCCCCGGAGTCCTGGTGCGCCTGGACAACAACGAAGTGGGGGTGGTCACCCGCCGGGCCAACAAATCCCGGGGGCCTTTTGTGCAGGCCATCTTCAATCCCCGGGGCCATCGCTACAACGGCACCTTTGAGCGGGACACCAGCCTGCTGGATTACATGATCCGGGGGCCGGAAGAGCCGGAAATCATGCCATCCATGGATTTCAGCCTGCTTTGGGGCTTTCGCTCCTGAACAATCGCCGATAACGGTTTACATGCCGCCAGTTCCCGCTAAACTCTTGTAATCATGTCCAAAACGGGCGTTTGATCTTCATTCATCCATGGCACAACGCGGGAGACCCCATGGAAGCCATTTCAAACTTCGTTAGCCAAATCAACGGACTGGTATGGGGCCCTCCCATGCTGGTCATGATCCTGGGCGTTGGCCTGTTCCTGAGCATCGGCCTGAAACTCATGCCGGTACTGAAACTGGGCGCCGGTTTCCGCCTTATGTGGAGCGGCCGCGCCCGGGGCGAGGAAGACGAGGGGGAGATTCCGCCCTTCCAGGCCCTGATGACCGCCCTGTCCGCCACCGTGGGCACCGGCAACATTGCCGGCGTGGCCACCGCCGTATTTCTGGGCGGACCCGGCGCGCTGTTCTGGATGTGGCTGACAGCACTGGTGGGCATGGCCACCAAATACTCCGAAGCCGTGCTGGCGGTTCGCTTCCGGGAAGTCGACGAGCGCGGCAAGCACGTAGGCGGCCCCATGTATTACATCCGCAACGGGCTGGGCAACAAATGGGCCTGGCTGGGGATCCTGTTCGCCGTGTTTGCCTCGGTCGCTGCGTTCGGTATCGGTAACACGGTACAGGCCAACTCGGTCGCGGATGTACTGGAAACCAACTTCGGCCTGCCACACTGGGCAACCGGCATCATCCTGATGGTGCTGGTGGGCATGGTACTGATTGGTGGCATCAAACGTATCGGCCAGGTGGCCAGTGCGCTGGTCCCGTTCATGGCCGTGTCCTACGTATTGATCGGCCTGATTGTTCTGGCCATCAACGCCACCGAGATTCCGGCAGCCATCGGCATGGTGTTCAGCTCCGCCTTTACCGGCACGGCAGCCGAGGGTGGCTTTGCCGGTGCCGCGGTCTGGGCCGCCATCCGCTTCGGTGTTGCCCGTGGCATTTTCTCCAATGAGGCCGGCCTGGGCTCGGCGCCCATTGCCCACGCAGTGGCGCAAACCAAGGACCCGGTGAAACAGGGCATGGTGGCCATGCTCGGCACCTTCATCGACACCATCATAGTCTGCTCCATCACCGGCCTGGTGATCATCACCTCCGGCGTTTGGACCTCTGGCGAAACCGGTGCAGCACTGACCTCTCTGGCATTTGAAACCGGCCTGCCAGGCTTTGGCAACTACATTGTCGCTATCGCCCTGGCCATTTTCGCCTTTACCACCATTCTGGGCTGGTCGTTCTACGGTGAGCGCTGTATCGAATTCCTGTTCGGTACCCGCGCCATTGTGCCTTACCGGGTGGTGTGGATCATCGCCATTCCCGTGGGCGCCACCGTCAACCTGGGCTTCATCTGGCTGGTGGCCGACACCCTGAATGCCATGATGGCACTGCCCAACCTGATAGCCCTGCTGTTACTCAGCCCGGTGGTGTTCAAGCTGACCCGGGATTATTTCAACAAGCAGGCAGGCACCCGGCCATAACCGGCGGATAGTCACACAGCGCATAAGGATGTGCGCAAATAATTACAGCGATGACTCGCCGGACTCTTGTTTTCCGCCCTTGTCGCGCCAACATACGTAGAAGCCACGAAGAGAATGCTTCCATCAAGACACCAAAAGGAGAGTGTTTATGAGCCTGCGTTTAGGAGATACCGCACCGGACTTCGAACAGGATTCCAGTGAAGGCAAAATCAGTTTTCATGACTGGCTGGGCGACAGCTGGGGCGTTCTGTTTTCACATCCCGCGGATTTCACGCCGGTGTGCACCACCGAGCTGGGCCTGACCGCCAAACTCAAAGACGAATTCGAGAAGCGTAACGTCAAGGCCATTGCCCTGAGCGTGGATCCTGTCGATTCCCACAAGGAATGGATCAAGGACATCAACGAAACACAGGGTTGTGCCGTTAACTTCCCGATCATTGCCGACCACGACGGCAAGGTGTCCGAACTGTACGACATGATCCACCCGAACGCCGACAGCACCCTGACTGTACGTTCGCTGTTCATTATTGATCCGAACAAGAAGATTCGTCTGATCATTACTTACCCGGCTTCCACCGGTCGTAACTTCAACGAAGTACTGCGGGTGATCGATTCCCTGCAGCTGACCGACGAGCACAAGGTGGCCACCCCGGGCAACTGGGAACGTGGCGGCGACGTGGTTATCGTGCCGTCTCTGCAGGACGAGGATGAGATCAAGCAACGCTTCCCGAAAGGCTACAAGGCCGTGAAGTCGTACCTGCGCATGACGCCGGACCCGACAGCCAACTGGAGCGGCGACTGATCCGCCAGCCCTGTATTAAAGTGTAAAAAGTTCAGGCATAAAAAAACCGGGCTGCTCAGGCGGCCCGGTTTTTTTATGGGTGGCGGGCAAGGTTGCCCGCCGTGAAGGCCAGCGATCAGAATGCCGGAACCACCGCGCCTTCGTAGTTTTCCTTGATGAACGCCTTCACATCCTCGGACTGCAGGGCTTTGGCCAGCTTCTGCATGGCCTCGCTGTCCTTGTTATCCGGACGGGCCACCAGGATGTTCACGTACGGTGACTCAGAGCCTTCGATGATCAACGCGTCCTCAGACGGGTTCAGTCCTGCTTCCAGAGCGTAGTTGGTGTTAATCAGGGCGATGTCCACCTGGCCCAGAATACGCGGCAGGGTAGCGGCTTCCAGTTCCTTGAAATCCAGGTCTTTCGGGTTGTCAGCAATGTCACGCGGGGTGGCGGTGATCTTGCTTTCGTCTTCCAGGGTGATCAGACCGGCTTTCTGCAGCAACAACAGGGCACGGCCGCCGTTGGTGGGATCGTTCGGAATAGCAACCACGGCGCCGTCTTTCAGATCGTCCAGTGAGTCGATCTTGTTGGAATACGCGCCAAACGGCTCAACGTGAATGCCGGCAACGGTCACCAGGTTGGTACCACGGCCGTCGTTAAACTCATCCAGATACGGCTGGTGCTGGAAGAAGTTGGCGTCCAGGCGCTTCTGGTCCACCTGGATGTTGGGCTGCACGTAGTCGGTGAAAACTTTCACGTCCAGCTCCACACCCTGCTCGGCCAGAGCCGGCTTTACGAATTCCAGCAGTTCGGCGTGGGGTACCGGGGTGGCGGCGACTGACAGTTTTTCGGCCAGGGCGGTGGTGGAAAAAAGACTTGCTGCGGCGGCTACGGCCACCAGAGTTTTCTTGAAGTTCATTATTATGCTCCTGTTTGAAATTCTTTGAAGGCTCGAAAAAGGTCTATGCACGGTGTGGCCGGCCGTCTCCAGAAACTGTTGAGAGCCAGACGCCCCCCCTTGCGGCACCTCCTCCAGAAACACGCCTACAAGCACTTCCATGGCAGATTTTTGCTCCTGCAAAATCTGCACTTTCGCCATCCTTGGCGGTCGTGCTCTTGAATCGGGCCATCCATGGCCCTCAACAGTTTCTGGAGGAGGTGCCGCAAGGGCGCGCTGATTCGGAGTTAGCGCCGGCTGAAGTACAGCACCAGGCGGTCACCAACCATTTGCAATACTTGTACGAAGATTACCAGCAGAGCGACGGTAATGACCATCACATCTGTCTGAAAGCGCTGGTAACCGAAGCGAATGGCCAGGTCACCCAGGCCGCCACCGCCGATAACGCCGGACATGGCAGCGTAGGACACCAGCGTGATCGCGGTAACCGTGATACCTGCGATAATGCCCGGAAGCGCCTCCGGCAACAAGGCGCCGAAGATGATCTGGCGAACGTTGGCACCCATGGCCTGGGTGGCTTCGATGATGCCCCGATCCACTTCCCGCAGGGAGGTTTCCACCAGCCGGGCAAAGAAGGGCGCGCCACCGGCCACCAACGGGGGAATGGCACCCGCCACGCCCAGTGAGGTGCCAATCAACATGACGGTGAACGGGATCATCACAATCAGCAGAATGATAAACGGCACGGAACGCAGCACGTTCACCACAAAAGACAGCACGGCATAAGCCACGGGCTGCTCCAGCAGCTGGCGTTTGCCGAACAGGAACAGCAGCACGCCAATCGGCAGGCCAATCAACACGCTGAACAACAGAGACATGCCCACCATGACCAGGGTGTCCCAACTGGCCAGGCCGATTTCCGTCCAGTCTACATTCGTCAGTAAAGCTTCCATCAGCGTACCACCTCCACGTGCACGTCGGCGGCTTCCAGCGCCTGCATGGCAATGTCCAGATCACCGCCCACCAGCGACAGGGTCAGCTGGCCGTAGGGGGTGTCCTTGATGTGGTCAATGCGACCAGAGAGGATGCTGAAATCCACACCGGATTCCCGGGCGACGCTGCCCAGCAGCGGCTTGTAGGTGGATTCGCCCTTGAAGGTCAGACGCAGGATTCGGCCTTCGGCTTTCTGCAGGTCTTCCTGAAGCTCATCCCGGTCGACGTTTTCGCTTTCAAACACGAAATCCCTGGTAGTGGGATGCTGAGGATGCAGGAACACTTCGCTAACCGGCCCCATTTCCACCACTTCGCCGGCATCCATCACGGCCACTCGGTCGCAGACACGGCGCACCACGTCCATTTCGTGGGTGATCAGTACGATGGTCAGGCCCAGTTCCTTGTTAATGTCCGCCAGCAATTTCAGCACCGATTGCGTGGTTTGCGGGTCCAGGGCGCTGGTGGCTTCGTCGCACAGCAGGATGGTGGGCCGACAGGCAAGGGCACGGGCGATGCCCACACGCTGCTTCTGACCACCAGAGAGCTGGGTCGGGTATTTGTTGGCGTGGTCACTCAGGCTCACCCGGGCCAGCAGCTCTTCCACCCGCTCGCGGATCTCTTTTTTTGAATAGATGCCGGCCAGCTTCATGGGGAAAGCGATATTGTCGGCCACGGTTTTCGAGGACAACAGGTTAAAGTGCTGGAAGATCATGCCCACCTTGCGGCGAAAAGCACGCAACTCGGCCGGGTTGTAGCGGTTGATGTCTTCGTCATCAATCAGAATACGCCCGCCGGAAGACGGTTCCAGCCGGTTGATCAGCCGCACGAGGGTGGATTTGCCCGCGCCGGAGTGGCCGACGATGCCGAAGACTTCGCCGGTGTCGATGGTCATACTGGTGGGGTGCAGCGCGGGGATCGCCCGGCCGCCCACCTGGTAAGACTTCTGTACCTGGTCAAATACAATCACGATCAGTGCCTTGCAGGTGCGCCGTTAAAACGCGCGATTATAGCCTATTTGCCGGGCAAACCCGAATCATTCGCAGCAACGGCATCTGTGTAGTTGCCCGTACACCATTGGCTACCTGACAGGCCGATGTGCTGTCGTCTAAACTGACAAAACCAACGCATATTAACAACTGTCCATTTTCCGATTGAGGCGCATTCGAGCTGTGACAACAACTCCGGAACACCCGCCCTCAAGGATGAATTCCACCCAGGCATGGGTTTCTTATCTGAGCAAGGTCGAGCTGCCGGTTCTGGCCAACACACTCCGGCGCATCAATGAGCTGACCGAAAGCCAGAACAGCACGGTCAACGAACTGGCCAACGTGATTCTGAACGACGCCCAGCTCACCTCGCAGGTGCTTCGCCTGTCAAACACCGTGTTTTACAACCGCTCCGCCACCCAGGTGAGCACCGTCAGCCGGGCCATTCACGCCGCCGTTCAGGCCAGGTGCCTGCTGCCAAGCACAAAAGAGCAGGCGCTGGAGGAAGTTTTCATCGGCGCGCTGTTGATGAACATCGGTGAACTGGCGTTCTGGTCCTGCGAGACCGACCAGGCCACGGAGCTGGAGGAGCGGCTGCGGCTGGAGGAGCCGCCCATCGAGGCTCAGCGGGCCGTTCTCCATACCACGTTCCTGGAAATCACCCGGGGACTGGTGGGGACACTGACCGCCAAAGGGCGACTGGTCGGGCTGTTTTACGCGGACAATGCGGCGGCCGGCTATGTGCCGTCAAAACAACAGGAAGAAGCGTTTGCCCATTTCATACAGAATGCCCAGCTGTGCCTGGCGTTGATGTCGGCGCGATAGCAGCCCGATTTACCGGGCTGCCGGTTCAGTGAAGTGAGCGCATGTGCCGGGGGTAGAGTGCGGCGCTGACTTCCGGCTCTTCAAGCAGGTCCGCCAGTTCACGATCGACGGCGGTTTCCTCGCCCTCTTCCGGCAAGGGTTCAAACAGTGTATCCAGCCAGGCGGTCACCGACGGTGCGTTGTCGCGGTCGTAATCGGTGGATAGCGCCTTGATGCGCCGGAAACCGATAATCCGCCGATGCTTGGGATCCCGAATCTGCTCGAAACCGCGCCAGTAAATCCGGTCACGGGTGTGCAGCTGGACAAACAGCGTATCTATCGGCCCCTTGTCATCATCTTCATCCGAGTCATCGGTCACCTGCACCGCGTCGGTTTCCGAAGGCTTGCGACGGATTGTTGTCCAGGCCGGGTAAAGTACCGCGACAGCATCGGCTTCCACGTGCTCGCGGGCTGCACGCAGAATCAGACCCCAGCGGGCCTTGTCGGCATCGCTTTCCAGGGAGTTAATGGGCAGGTCATAGCTCTCTTCGCTTGAGAGCACAATGGCCATCATCGGAGCATCCAGTTCTCCCATGGCTTCGGCCTGTGCGACAGACACCAGATCGTCGATTGCCATCGATTGGTTCATAAATGCTCGCCTCCTCGATGCCATCAGGGTCGGTGGGAAACGGGTTCCCTCAACCACAGCATAGCCTGTTCCGGTAAGAAAGATAAACGTGGAGGCGATGAAGACGGATCACAACCCCTGCTGGACATTACTCGTTAAACGCGGAAAACTCGGCGGTTAATTGATTGGTGCGAGAACGAGCGGGGCAGGCCTTTCCAAAACTGTCTGCAGCCATGGATGGCTGCAGTCAAGACTACGCCCGCCATGGAAGGCGGAAGTGCAGATTTTGCAGGAGCAAAAATCTGCCAGGGACGTACTTGCGAGGCGTGTTTTGGAAAGGCCTGCCCCGCTCGTTCCAGCACCCGTTTAAAAACTAATAGACATAGGTGAGCTTCATGGAGCTGAGTTTTTTCCCGGAGGCCATCGGTTCCGGCGTCGGCCTGTTTTTGTTGCTGGCCTCGGCCGTTACCTCCATGATCACCGCCACCCTTGGTGCCGGTGGCGGCGTGTTGCTGCTGGTCTTGATGGCGTCCTGGATGCCGCCGGCCGCGATTATTCCCGTGCATGGCATGATTCAGCTCGGCTCCAACGCCGGCCGCGCCACGCTCACCCGCAAGCACATCGACTGGAGAGTGATTGCCGCCTTTGCTCCGGGCGTTTTAGTCGGCTCTGCGCTGGGCGCCTGGTTGCTGGTGGATCTTCCCGAATACCTGTGGCAACTGACCATCGCGCTTTTTGTCCTTTATTTGTGCTGGGGGCCGAAGCTGCCCAAGGCTTCCTTTGGTACGCCGGGCATTCTTCTGGCCTCGGCCGTTACCAGTTTTATCAGCCTGTTCGTCGGTGCCACCGGCCCGCTGGTGGCGGCGTTCATCAAACAGATCCATACCGACCGGTTTCGCACCGTTTCCACCTTTGCCACCGCCATGGTGTTACAACACGCGCCGAAGGCATTGGTCTTTACCGTCGCCGGCTTCGTGTTCTCCGATTGGTTACTGTTCATTCTGGCCATGATTGCCTGCGGCTTTGCCGGCACCTGGGTCGGCCTGCACCTGCTCAACACCATGAGCAATCGCTGGTTCAGCTGGGTATTCAACATTGCCCTGACCCTGCTGGCATTAAGGCTACTCTGGCAGGCGGCGATCTCATCGGGCTGGATTGGCTAAAAGCTGCAAACAGGATGAGTTCTTGACTTGTAATTTTACTGATAATCGTTACCATTCACTTCAGGTTTCGATAATCGGTGCGTATAGCCATGAACTCCATAAGTGCTGCTTCAGAATCCCTGCTACCCCAGGGGCCGCTGTCCCAACTCATTGATATGGGCGGCCCGGTCATGGTGGTGCTGATTGCCCTGGCGGTAATCGGCCTGGTGACTTTCTTCTACCTGATGCTGTTCGGCGCCTTTTACACACCCCGCTTCAGCCGAAAACTCCGCCACCTTCTCAACCAGTGGCAGGCAGATCCAGCCAGTGCCCGGCCACAGGAAGTACAGCAACAGGCCGGCTTTCTGGGGCGCACCAACCCGCTGCTGCACCTGCTTACCAACACCATGCAGGATTGCCAGCGCAGCACCAACATACCGGCCGTTCGTGAAACTGCGGTGCGTGATGCCCAGAATGCACTGGAGCCGTTCGAGGCGCCCCTGAAGATTATCGAAGTGATCGCTGCCCTGGCGCCGTTGCTCGGGTTGCTGGGTACCGTCATGGGCATGATGGAAGCCTTCAGCGCCATGGCAGCCACCGAAGGCCGTGCCAATGCCACCCAACTCAGTGGCGGCATCTATGAGGCCCTGGCAACCACGGCGGCGGGGCTAGTCGTGGCCATTCCGTTTGCCGCACTGGCGGCGTGGATTGAGTTCCGCCTGCGCCGGATTCACAAGAACATCAACGGTGCTCTGGTGAGCGTGTTCAATGTCACACCGCTGACCAGCACCGAAACCGCTCAGCCCGCACCGGCGCCGGCGGCGCACCGGGAAAGCAGCCCGGAACCGGACAGCAATTACAGCGTTACCAGCAGCCCCCGCTTTGCCCATGCAGCTGGTTGAACCCCGTCCCAGCCGGCCAATGCCCATACGGATAACACCACTGATTGATGTGGTGTTTATCCTGCTGGTGTTCTTCATGCTGACCACCCGCCTGCTACCGGTGGACTATCTGGAGCTCGGCAACAACACCGACAGCCGTGGGATGTCCACTGGCGAACCACTGCCGGAACTGGTTGTGGCCGCCGACGGCTCTGTGCGCTGGCAGGGCGAGGATTATCCGTTGGAAGAACTGGTATCGGCGCTGACTGCCGCCGGCATCGGTGAAGCCAACCTAAGCACCGCGCCAGATACCGCATTAGCCGACTTTACCCAGACCCTGAGCGCACTGGATGGCGCCGGAATAGAAGCCCACTGGCAACGCAGCCGCAACGACTCATGACAGATCTGGTTCCCGCACCCTCCACATCCGGCAAAGGCTTATTGGAGCGAGTTGAAGATGCGCTTCTGCCGCTGATCAACCTGGTTTTCCTGCTGCTGATGTTTTTCATCGTGGCGGGCCAGCTGGCCGACGATCCGTTGCCGGAGTTGCCCGGCAGTGCGCAACTGGAACAGGAACGGACCCCGGAGGCCGACTTGATGGTCAAGGCCGACGGGAGCTGGCAGGTGCAGGGAGAAACCTACAACAAGGACACCCTGCTGCCCGAACTGAGGGAACCAGACGAAAGCAAACCGCTGAAAATAGCCGCCGACGAAAATCTTGGCATGGCGGACCTGGAGGCCCTGCTGGAAGTACTGGAAGCCGGAGGCTATACCGAGGTACTGCTGCTGACGGAGCCGGCCAGATGAAAACCGCCGGCAACCTCCCCAAAGCGGCCTTTCTCATCCTGTCCATTACCCTGGCCGCCATCGCACTGGTCTTCGCCAGCCCCAGGGAACCCATGGAGCTGCCGGTACTGGGCGACAGTAGCGTCAACACCGCACCAGCGGTGAAAATCAGCCTGGCTGGCCAGAAAAAAGATGAACCCAAGCCAGCCCGCCAGCCAGAGCCGGTAAAAGAACCCGAGCCTGACCCGCAGCCCGAACCAAAGCCTGAGCCGGAACCGAAGCCTGAACCTAAACCGAAGCCAGAGCCAGAGCCAGAGCCAGAGCCAGAGCCAGAGCCAGAGCCAGAGCCAGAGCCAGAGCCAGAGCCAGAGCCAGAGCCAGAGCCAGAGCCA
>NZ_FOSC01000018.1 GCF_900114155.1 Marinobacter persicus | reverse complement strand
CGTGGGCTTCGGTGTTTGGAATGGTGTAGAACTGCCCGGAGGGATGAAGGGCGATGTCCAGGTTGGCTTTACCGACATCGACACCGACATTGACTGGGGTTTGGATTTCCGTGTTGTTCATAATAAGCTGACTCTGCCTTGCTATACGGGCTCGAGGCCCCGATGACTGTTCGAGTTATCGCTTGAGAGTCATGCAGCGCTGCACACTTGTTATCGGTCTCTCGGAAGAGGAACCTTGCAGGCATCGAGCTGCTGCATGAAGGCCCCCAGCGGCCACTGGGGGTGGGCCTCAATTTACCCAAACACGGAAGAAATTATCCATACAATGCAGGAGTGATGACTATGTCAGGTCACAGCTACGACGCTGAAAACTACTGGAAGGCGAATCTACGCCTGATCTTCGGGAGCCTCGTGATTTGGTTCCTGGTTTCCTATGGCGCTGCCATGCTCTTCCGCCCCATGCTCGCGGGCATTGAAGTCGGCGGTACCGACCTTGGCTTCTGGTTCGCCCAGCAAGGCTCCATTCTTACCTTCATTGTTCTGATTTTCTTCTATGCCTGGCGCATGAACAAAATCGACGAACAATTCGGCGTAAGCGAGGAGTAAGAACCCATGAGCCAATTTGCAATTAACGTCCTCTTCGTCGGGGCATCGTTCCTACTCTATATCGGCATCGCCATCTGGGCGAAGGCCGGTAGCACCAAGGATTTCTACGTTGCCGGTTCCGGCATCCACCCGATTACCAACGGTGTGGCAATCGGTGCTGACTGGATGTCTGCGGCATCCTTCATCTCCATGGCGGGCCTGATCGCCGCCGGTGGTTACTCCAACTCCACCTTCCTGATGGGTTGGACTGGTGGTTACGTACTGCTGGCCATGCTGCTGGCTCCGTACCTGCGTAAGTTCGGCAAGTTCACCGTACCTGAGTTCATCGGTGACCGTTACTACAGCGATAACGCCCGTCTGGTGGCCGTTATCTGTCTGATCGTGGCGTCCGTAACCTACGTAATCGGCCAGATGGCCGGTGCCGGTGTTGCCTTCTCCCGCTTCCTGGAAGTTGACAACACCACTGGTCTGATCATCGCCGCCATCGTGATCTTCTTCTACTCCGTATTGGGTGGCATGAAGGGCATCACATACACCCAGGTGGCTCAGTACTGCGTACTGATCGTGGCCTACACCATTCCGGCGGTGTTCATCTCCCTGCAGCTGACCGGCAACCCGATCCCGTGGTTCGGCTTCCTCTCCGAGCATACACAATCCGGCGTTCCGGTTCTGACCAAGCTGAACCAGGTTCTCACCGACCTTGGCTTCAACGAGTACACCGCTGATGTGGACAACAAGCTGAACATGGTCCTGTTCACTGCGTCCCTGATGTTCGGTACTGCTGGTCTGCCGCACGTAATCATCCGCTTCTTCACCGTTCGCAAGGTGACTGACGCGCGCTGGTCCGGCGGCTGGGCCCTGGTGTTCATCGCCCTGCTGTACCTGACTGCTCCGGCGGTTGGTTCCATGGCTCGGCTGAACATCGTGGACACCATCTACCCGGATGGCACTGATGCCGCTCCGATCCAGTACGAAGATCGTCCGAACTGGATCAAAGAGTGGGAAGTGACCGGTCTGATCCAGTTCGAAGACAAGAACAACGATGGTCGCATCCAGTACTACAACGACTCCGAGTCATATGCTGACGAAGCTGAATCCCGCGGCTGGGAAGGCAACGAGTTCAGCTACAACAATGACATCCTGGTACTGGCCAACCCGGAAATTGCTAACCTGCCGGGCTGGGTCGTTGGTCTGATTGCTGCCGGTGGTCTGGCTGCGGCACTGTCTACCGCGGCAGGTCTGTTGCTGGCTATCTCCTCGGCGATCAGTCACGACTTGATCAAGGGTCGCTTCAACCCGAACATCAGTGACAAAGGCGAACTGCTGGCAGCCCGTATTTCCATGGCCGTTGCTATCGTGGTTGCGACTTACCTGGGTGCTAACCCTCCAGGCTTCGCGGCACAGGTAGTGGCTCTGGCCTTCGGTATCGCGGCTGCGTCCCTGTTCCCGGCTCTGATGATGGGTATCTTCTCCAAACGTGTTAACAACGTTGGCGCAATGGCCGGTATGCTGTCTGGTCTGGCACTGACTCTGGTATACATCTTCGTATACAAGGGCTGGTTCTTTATTCCAGGCACTGCCAACCTGCCGGACACCGCCGAGCACTGGGTAATGGGTATCTCCCCGCTGTCCATCGGTGCCATCGGTGCGGTTGTTAACTTTGCGGTGGCCTTCGCAGCATCCCGCGCTACTGCCGAGCCGCCTCAGGAAATTCAGGAACTGGTTGAAAGCGTCCGTTACCCGCGTGGTGCCGGTGCCGCTCAGGACCACTAACCTGACTAAAGGCCTGAATCATTGCATAATATTGCAGTGTTAGGTTGAACCGGACGGGCTTCCTCACCGAGGGAGCCCGTTCTTTTTTGAGGAAAGCAAACTATGTTCTGGAATTTTCTTGCCACTGTTTTTTGCGGCCTTGGGGCTGCCGGTATTGCGCTGGGTATTCGTGCAATCACGGCCAAACGGGCACCAAAGTGGTTGATCCCGGTGTTCGCCGGGCTGGGGATGCTGGGCTACCTGGTATATGGCGAATACACCTGGTTCGAGCACAAAAAATCCCTGTTACCGGAAGAAGCCGTGGTCGTGAATACTGAAAAAGAGGGCATCTACTTCCGTCCCTGGACCTTCTTCGCGCCCTACGTAACCGCCTTCTCCGCCGTTGACATGAATGGCATCAGCGAGTCTCCATCCAACGAGAACATCAAACAGTTCATTCTGTACCGTTTTGAACAAACCGTGGCAGATTCCGTGTCCCACCGTGCGCACGTCATTAACTGCGAGAGTCGCGAACTGGTACCGCTGGATTCTGACGGCAAGCCCACTGTTGATAACCTGAAAGTGATCGACGCAAACGATGCCCTGTACCAGACCGTTTGCGGACGCTGAAACCGCCCGACAGGATAACTGCCTGACATGATTAGCGCCTGGCTGCTGGTTCTTATTTCAATCAGCTACATCTCGGTTCTGTTCTTTGTTGCCTGGGCCGGGGACAAGCACCCTGGCCTGTATCGGCGCAGAATGGCCCGAAGCCACATCTACGCTCTGTCACTGGCAGTCTACTTCACTTCATGGACCTTCTATGGCGCGGTTGGCCGGGCAAGCCAGGAGGGCTTTGCCTTTTTGCCCATCTACCTGGGCCCATTGCTGGCCTTCATTTTCTTTGCCCCGTTGTTGCGCCGGATCATCTTCATCAGCAAGCGCAACAACAGCACATCAATCGCCGATTTCATCGCCTCGCGCTACGGCAAATCCCAGTTATTGGGGGCCATGGTCGCCCTTTTCGCCCTGGTGGGCAGCGTTCCCTACATTGCCCTGCAGCTCAAAGCCATTGCCATGGGCTTTAACGTGCTGTCCGCCACCGGCACCGGTTACGAACAGCTGAGCCCGGCGGCCTGGAACGACTCCGCCTGGTACATTACCCTTGCTCTGGCGGTCTTTACCGTTCTGTTTGGCACCCGCCACCTGGAGTCCACCGAACACCACCGGGGCATGATTCAGGCCGTGGCCTTTGAATCACTGATCAAACTGGTGGCGTTTGCCGCTGTCGGCCTGTTTGTCGGCTACGGCCTTTTCAACGGCTTCGGTGATCTGTTCAGTCGGGTTCAGCAAGCCGATCTGCTCGGCACCCTCACCACGGATCATGTAGAGGCGCCGGCATTCATCACCCAAACCCTGATCGCCATGCTGGCCATTGTCTGCCTGCCCAGGCAGTTTCATGTGATGGTGGTGGAGAATACCGATCACCGGGATTTCCAGGTGGCTCGGTGGGCCATGCCGATTTATCTGCTGATTGCCAGTGCGTTCGTACTGCCTATTGCCGGGGCCGGCCTGCTCAGCCCGGAACTGGCCGGCATCGATCCAGACATTATTATCCTGCAATTGCCGATCATGGCCGGCAAGGAATGGCTGGCGGTGCTGGCCTTCCTGGGGGGCGGGTCGGCCGCGGCAGCCATGGTGATCGTCTGCTCTGTGGCCATTGCCACCATGATCAGTAACGAAATCGTTATGCCCGGCCTTCTGAAATTTTTCCGCCCGGGCATGAACCGTCGCAATGACCTCAGCTTCCTGCTGCTGACCATCCGCCGGGTTGCGATTTTCGTGGTACTGCTGACAGCTTATGGTTTTTACCGCATGGCCGGCGCCGATTACAGCCTGACAGCCTTTGGTCTGCTGTCTTTTGCCGCCGCGGCCCAGTTCGGGCCGGCCCTGGTAGGCGGCATCCTCTGGCGCGAAGGCAATCTGACCGGCGCAGCCTGGGGCCTGGGCCTGGGATTTCTCGTGTGGTGCTACACCCTGCTGCTGCCGGCGCTGGCCTCCACTGGCTGGATTTCCAGCACCCTCATAGAACAGGGGCTGTTCGGCTGGCAATGGACCCGCCCCACCTCCCTGTTCGGCTCCCAACTGGACCAGACCAGCCATGGCATTCTATGGAGTCTGGGGGTCAACACGACGGTTTATATTTTCCTCTCCCTGGTCACACGCCAACGTATTCGGGAAAAGATCCAGGTTGCCGCCTTCTTCCACTTGCCCCATCCCAAGGACGACAGCGCCCAGCAGCAGAGCTGGCAGGGGCAGATTCCGGTATCCGACCTGCAGGCCCTGGCCGACCGTTTCATGGGCGAAGAGCGAGCTGAAAGCGTCTTCCGGGCCTATGAACGTCGCAACGCCACCAAACTCTATGCCCATCGGCCCGCGTCCACTCACCTGATGAAATACATTGAGCGGCAACTGGCCTCGGTCATCGGCGCTTCAACCGCGCGGGTGGTTCTCGAGTCCACACTGACCGGCCGTGATATGCAGATCGAGGATGTGGTCAGCATTGTCGATGAAGCGTCGCAGGCAATGACCTTCAGCCGGGAACTGCTGCAGTCTGCCATCGAAAACATCAGCCTGGGCGTATCGGTGGTGAACCATCGCCAGCAACTGGTGGTCTGGAACCACCGCTACCTGGAAATGTTCAACTACCCAAAGGGGTTTGTGCGGGTCGGTCGCCCGGTCGAGGACCTGATGCGTTACAACCTCACCAGCGCTAATCTGCCGGCCCGACGGATTGATGAAATCATCAGGAATCGATGTGACAGCATGCGCAAGGGCGAGGCTGCCGCTTATGAGCGACAGCGCCCGGACGGCACGGTTGTCCGCATTGAAGGCAGCCCGATTCCGGGCGGCGGCTATGTGACAACCTACCAGGATGTCACCACCATGCGGCGCACCGAGCAGGCGCTGAAGGAAACCAATATCTACCTGGAACAACGGGTGCGCGAGCGTACTCAGGAACTTCAGGTCATTAACGAGCAGATGCTGAAGGCCAAATCCGTTGCCGAACAGGCCAACCAGAGCAAAACCCGTTTCCTGGCCTCGGCCAGCCACGACCTGCTGCAACCACTTAACGCAGCCCGCCTGTTCACCTCCGCCCTTTCCGGCAAGGTGGTTGACGGCGAAACCCGTGAGTTGGTCAGCCATATTGACAGCTCGCTGGGCGCCGCCGAGGAAATCATCAGTACCCTGCTCGATATTTCCAAACTCGACGCCGGCGCCCTGGAAGCCGATATCAGCTCCTTTAATATCAACGACCTGCTACGCCACCTGGCCACGGAGTTCTCCGCCATTGCCAAAGACCAGGGCCTGGAGCTGCATGTGGTGCCCAGCTCAGCCTGGGTGAAATCCGACGCAAAGCTGCTGCGCCGGGTGGTCCAGAACTTTCTGTCAAACGCCATCCGTTACACGGAAAGCGGAAAAATCCTGCTTGGTTGCCGCCGATTGAATGGCTACCTGAGAATTGAGGTGGTGGATACCGGCCCGGGCATGTCGGAAGATCAACTCACTCATATCTTCGAGGAATTCCGGCGCTTCCAGCACGGCCGTGACCAGAAGGGTCTGGGCCTGGGGCTGGCCATCGTGGATCGGATCAGCGGCATGCTCAACCACCCCATCAGCGTGCACTCCACCCAGGGACGCGGCAGCACCTTCGGAATTACCGTGCCCCTGGTCGCGGCTGAAACCCGCGCCGATGCCACCACGCCGGCGCAAAGCTCCCGGCGGGTATCCAGCCTTGGTGGCCTGCATGTGCTTTGCATCGACAACGATGAGACTATACTGCAGGGCATGGTGGCCCTGTTGGGGAACTGGAAATGCGATGTCACTGCCGCACGTAGCCTTGAAGACGCTCTGGAAAAGCTGGAGCAACAAACGCCGGATATTATTCTGGCCGATTATCAACTGGACGATGACCGCAACGGTCTGGATGCCATGGATGCGATCCGGGAAGCACTGGGCAAAACAATCCCGGGTATTCTGATCACCGGCTATATGGCTCCCGAAGTCCGGGAAGACGCCATTAACCGGGGCTATCAGATTCTGTACAAACCGGTAAAACCGGCGGCTCTCAGAGCTCTTGTCAATAAACAAATCAAGCAGAAGCACCCATGAATAAATCCGAACAGCGCGACCTGGCAAACCCTTTCGGCAAGTTGACCTTTCTGGTGGTGGACGATTTCGAAAATTTCCGCCTGTCCATGCGCCAGATGTTGCGCAGCTGTGGCGCGGACAAGATCGAACTGGTCGGCAATGCCACCGCTGCCATCCAGTACTGCAGTTACAACCACGTGGATGTCGTTCTTTGTGACTACAACCTTGGCGAAGGCAAAAACGGTCAGCAGATCCTTGAAGAATTACGTCACAAGAAGCTGCTCAAACGCGCTTCCCTGTTTCTATTGGTCACCGCAGAGACCTCCAAGGAGATGGTCATGGGTGCCCGGGAATACCAGCCGGATGCCTACCTGACCAAACCAATCAATCGGGCGGTACTGGAAAAACGCCTGGGCAGCCTGATCCAGCAACGCCATACCCTGCTGCCCATTAACCGGGAAATTGACCACGAAAACTATCCGAAGGCGATTTCACTCTGCCTTGAAATGCTCCCCAAGCAGCCCCGTTACAAAACCTGGCTGATGAAAACGCTCGGGGAGCTGTATATGCAGGTGGGCGATCTGGCCCATGCCCAGAAGATCTACGACGACGTGCTGGCCCAACGGGAACTGTCCTGGGCACGCCTCGGTCGTTGCCGGGTGCTGCTGGCCAACAAGCATTATGAAGAGGCCATCAACGATCTCAGAGCGTTAATTGAAAAACACCCTGATTACATGGAAGCCTATGATCTTCTGGCCGCCACCTATGAGCAGCAAGGCAAGCTGGCCCAGGCGCAACGGGTTCTGGAAAAAGCCTCGGAGCATTCCCCCAACGCACTTTTACGCCAGAAGCACCTGGCCCAGGTCGCCGGGGCCAACCAGGATATGGATACGGCCTCTGAAGCCTGGCGCAAAACGGTGAACCTTGGCACCTATTCCATCCACGACAGCCCCGAACACTATCTGTCACTGGCGCAAAGCCTGTCCGACCTGAGTGAGGGCAGCACGGAGGAAGGCGGTCCAGAGCAGGCCTCAGAGGCGCTGAACGTGCTGTCCAAAATGGAGAAGCGCTTTCCGGAAGACGAAGAGTTGCCTTTGCGCAGCAAAATCATTCAGAGCCGGGTCCATGCCGGACAGGGTAACCAGCGCGAGGCACAGAAACTGTTGTCCCAGGTATCATCGCAACTGCAGTCTTCGGGCGATTACTCCGCCGATACCGGACTCGATTATGCAAAAACACTGTTCCGGCTGGGTCGCGACCAGGAAGCCAAAGATCTCCTGGCACAGCTCGCGGCCCGTTTTGAAAATGACAGCGACATTATCCAGCAAATCGAAAACCTGCTGGATGAGCCGGTGGGCTATCGACAGAAGATCAAGGCCCGCTCCCTGAACCGGGATGGCATCAAGGCCTTCGAAGACGGTGATCTCGATACCGCCATCGATACCTTCGGAAAGGCCCTTGAAATAGTTCCCGATCACGCGGCATTGAACCTCAACCTGGTCCAGGTGTTGTTGAAAAAATACGAACAGAATCCGGGCGCCGCAGGGGCTGGCCTTGTACAGGCTTGCCAACAGCGTATGAAGCGCCTTGAATCCTTACCCGAGCAACATCGTCAATACCGCAGATACCGTGCCCTGAGCCAGAAACTGAAAGGATTGAGCGCATGACAGACCAGAACATTGACTTTTCCATGGTGCTGGCGTCCGCCGTGCATGACATGAAGAACTCGTTGGGCATGTTGATCAACAGCCTGGACGAGCTCCGGGGTGACAATGAAGACACCCTCGCCCATTCCAACCAGTTCAACATGCTGCAGTACGAAGCCGAACGCATGCATAACGATCTGGTGCAACTACTGGGCATTTATCGCCTAGGCCAGAACAACCTGGTGGCGAATGTGGATGAACATTTCGTGCCGGATTTTCTGTCCGAGCAGTTGGCCAGACACATTCCCCTGCTCGACGGACTGGGTATCCAGTACTCCATTGAGGCAGACGACATTAACGGGTTCTTTGATGAGCACCTGCTGACCGGCGTCCTTAACAACACCATCAACAATGCGATCCGTTACACCAAAAAACAGATAAGGCTAACAGCGCGAGAGGAAGACGATTACCTGGTGATAGGCGTTGAAGACGATGGTGACGGCTACCCGGAAAGCATGCAGCACACGGGTATCCTTAGCTTCAAATCACTGGACTTCAAGGGCGGCAGCACCAGTCTGGGGCTGTATTTTGCCTCTTCCATCGCAGCCATGCACAGCGAGGGAGACCGACAAGGCTCCATCAAACTGCATAATGGTGGTGAGCTTGGCGGGGGAATTTTCGAGATCTGGTTGCCTTAGGAAAGACTTGAGGCAGTGCTCCGCACTGCAACGATGACCCGGAGCACGCCGAGACGGAGTGCCCGTCCTTACCCTGAGCGAGCGATGCTCGCTCTGCCTGCGGCACCGGTGCGGACACTACCGTGGGCCATCATTTTCTCACAGCTAATAAAAAAGCCCCGTTAGCATTGCTAACGGGGCTTTTGTATTAGGAGCCTGACGATGACCTACTCTCGCATGGGCGAACCACACTACCATCGGCGCAGGACTGTTTCACTTCTGAGTTCGGGATGGGATCAGGTGGTTCCAGACCGCTGTGGTCGTCAGGCAAAACTGTTGATCACTGGGTGACGAGATTGGTGTGATGTTGATTTCAGAGCTGTTGGCTCTTATGCGTTATCCGCAATTGTCTTGGGTGTTATATAGTCAAGCCGCACGAGCAATTAGTACCGGTTAGCTCAACGCCTCGCAGCGCTTACACACCCGGCCTATCAACGTCCTGGTCTTGAACGGCTCTTCAGGGGCCTCG
>NZ_FOSC01000017.1 GCF_900114155.1 Marinobacter persicus | reverse complement strand
GTCGCTGACTTCACGCTCGGTACCAATGATGTCCTGAACTTTAACGATTTTCATGGGCGTATCTCATGGTTGGTTGGTCAGAATCGGGTGAAACACCTTTACAGTATAAACATTAGGCATCTATATAGTTCAAGCGGCCCTTTCCTCCCGCCACTGGTTATACCACCCCTCCGGGGCGCTTTGGATCGGGCCCTGCAGCTGCTCCGTGGCGCTCGATGGCGCACCTTGCGATGGCGGAAAAGATTCTTCACGACATGGAACGGATGTTCCACCTTGGCACGAATCTGGGCTTTGACTTGCTCGCGGCGGGCGACCAGTGTTTTGCGCGGGGCTTCTGGCATCTTCAACAGCTTGCCGCGCTTTTCGGCTACATACCAGGTGACTTCTGAGTCCTGAAACTCGGGGCGCTTGGCCATGCCGGTATAGCCTGCGTCCGCGTAAGCCTCAATTTCATCACCGTGCAACAGGTGTTCGAACTCGGTGATATCCGCGACATTGGCGGTCGTGCCCGTCAGGCCAGTGCATCCGCAGCATGCGCTTGAGGGGAATCGGGGGCACCACCTGTTCCATCTCGGTCAGAAATGGCTCGCCTCGGGTTGTCTTTTTCTTGGCGGCAAACCCAACCTGGGCGAAACTCGTCTGCTTCATGGTCATTTCTGGTCGATGCGGCTATGATTCGCTTTTACCAAAGCATGGTTTCAAGCGGAATTGATCAGTGTATCCTTAGACATCTCGCTCGGTTGCGAGAACCCGATGAAAGAGTGGCGCATAAGGCACGGCGGGAGGATCCGGTTCTCTCTGCTGTGCTGCTTGTTTGGCTTGTTGACGGGGTGCACCACCCTGCCGGCTCTGGACGGCCGTAGCGTTTCCAGCGCGCTGGGCGATGAGGAGGCCAGGGCCACCCCGCTTGGCCGGGCGATTGCGCCGCGGGTGGAAGAGCATCCCGGCAAGAGCGGTATCTATCCGCTACAGAATCCGCTCGATGCCTTTGCCGCCCGGGCACTGCTGGCGCAGGTTGCCGAGCGCACCCTCGATGTCCAGTATTATATCTGGCAGGGCGACACCACCGGCACTCTGTTACTAGTGTCCCGTCTGGTTAATTCGCTGACCTACTGAGCCACTGAGAGCGTTGAGAGCAAGGCGTGCTAATGAAGGTATGGTGGTTCCATATCGAATTAGCGCAACGCAGCTATCAACGCTCTCAGTGGCTCCCGAAGGGCGTAGCTCTGGGATTCCTGGCCGGTGTTGCCAGCGCTTGATGTGGAACCACCACACCTGCACACTGGCGCCTTGGCCAGAAATCCCAGAGCTACGCAGTAGATCAGCGAATTAACCAGACGGGACACTAGCGTCCGCACGGCGGAAGTGGCACCTGGTTCGCTTCAGACTTGGCTCTTCGCGGAGGGCACCGCCCGTGCGATAGAGCGGGAGTTTCTGAGTTTCGAAAGTGCCGGTCGCATTGCCTATGTCGACGCTGAGCTCAAGGAAGGGGATTCCATCCGCCAGGGGCAGACGATTGCGTATCAGCAGCAGGATCGCCCTCAGGCAGAGTTGGCAAGCGCCCGCGCCGGTGTCGTTGAAGCCCAGTGTGGGGCGACGCGTCTGCGCCCCATCCTCACCACATCGATCACCACCGTGGCGGGTCTGTTGCCGCTCGCCATCGGCAGCCCCATGTATGCGCCACTGTGCTACGCCATCATTTTCGGCCTGGTCGCCTCGACGGCGCTCTCTCTGATTATCGTACCCTGCCTGTATCTCCTGCTTACCCGGGAAAGTCAGCGCAGCGCCAGTGTTCTGGATTGAGGTCGTATGAATGGCTCATAATCCCTGTCCAGCGCCCTAAACAGGAGACACTGATGTCATCACTTGAGACCCAATTCCTTCCCCTGACCGAACATCACGACCGCTATGACGCCATCGACCCGCGCACGGCGCTGAAAGACAGCGCCACGGGCAAGGTCGTCTTCATCACCGGCGCATCACGGGGAATCGGCCGCGCCACCGCTGTCGCCTTCGCCGAGGCAGGTGCCAAGGCGGTTTACATCACGGCACGATCAGAAGAGCAGCTTAAAGAGGCAGGCGAGCTGATCCAAAAGGCCAACCCGAACACGCAATGCGCATGGTCGGCCTGCGACGTCACCAGCGCAGCCCAGGTCGAAGCCGCCGTTGCCGACTGCGTGGCAAGATTCGGGGGCATCGACGTGGCCGATGCGAATGCCGGCTATCTCGACCACTGGGCCAAAATCGGCGAATCCGATCCACAAAGCTGGTGGCACAACTGGGAAGTGAACGTGAAGGGGGCCTATCACGTGATCCGCTTCTGCATGCCGCATCTCATCGAGTCGGCGAAAAGGCGGGCCACCGACGGATCAAGCGGCGGTCATCTGATCCTGCTGTCGTCGGTGGGTGCGCAGATGCTGACCCCGACGGCATCCGATTACCAGACCTCCAAGCACGCGATCAATCGCTTGTGCGAGTTCGTCAACGTGGACCATGGCGAAGACGGCATCAAGTGTTTTGCCATCCATCCGGGCGGTGTGGCCACCGCGCTGGGGCAGAACATGCCCGAGCAAATGCACGCCTATCTGACCGACAGCCCCGACCTGGCAGCCGGCTTTATCGTCTGGCTGGCCTCGGGCAAGGCGGACTGGGCCAAAGGCCGCTATCTCAGCGCGAACTGGGATGTTGAGGAGCTGAGCTCGCGCCGGGACGAGATCCTCAGGGATGATCTGTTGGTGAACCGCCTGCGGACCAAGGCGTGAGAGGATGGGGGAGCCAGCTCCCCCTCCTGCTCTGCTCGATGCTTTAAGCCGTCATTCGGCGGTCAGTAGCATCTTGATCGCCTTTTCCTTCGCCGCCTGGCCGAAGATGTCGTAGGCTTTTTCGATCTCGTCAAGCCTGAGTTGGTGAGTCACCAGCTCCTTCGGCTTCACATCACCACTCTCGACCACTTTCATCAGCACAGGGATGGTGTTGGTGCTCACCAGGCCGGTACGCACCGTGATGTTCTTGATCCACAGGTCCTGAAGCCGGAATTCAACGCTCTTGCCGTGTACACCGATGTTCGCGATGTTGCCTCCGGCGCGGATAATGCTCTGGCAGATATCGAAGGTCTCGGGGATGCCGACCGCCTCCATGGCCACGTCTACACCCTCGCCATTGGTCAGTTCTTTGATGGTTTCGATCGGGTCTCTGGCGATGGTGTCTGTGGCGCCCAGCATCCTGGCCATTGCCAGGCGGTTCTCATCGGGATCGATCATGATGATCCGTGCAGGGGAGTAGAAGCGGGAGGTCATCACTGCGGCAAGCCCGATAGGGCCCGCGCCGACGATGGCCACCGTGTCTCCGAGTTTTACTTCACCATTCAGGGTGCCGATCTCATGCCCTGTGGGCAGAATATCACTGAGCATCACCGCTGCAGCGGGATCCATTCCGGATGGTAGTGTATACAGACTGTTGTCTGCATGGGGGATGCGTACATACTCGGCCTGGGTGCCATCGATTAAATGACCAAGGATCCAGCCGCCGTCCCGGCAATGGGCGTAGATGCCGCGCTTGCAGTAGTCGCAACGACCGCAAGAGGTGACGCAGGAGATCAGCACCTTGTCGCCAACCCTGATGTTGCTCACGCCGTCACCAACTTCTTCGACCACTCCGACACCTTCGTGGCCGAGAGTACGGCCTTCTGTGACGGCTGGTACATCACCTTTCAGAATGTGAAGGTCGGTACCACAGATGGTGGTATGAGTGATGCGAACTACCGCGTCTGTGGGCTTCTCAATGGCAGGCTGTGGCTTGTCTTCCCAGCTGCGCTTTCCCGGTCCGTGAAAAACCAGTGCTTTCATGATGCTTTCTCCTTAAAAGTGCAAGGCCACCGATACCATGTATGGCAACTTTAGCCTTGCACGGACTGCGCTGAGCGTTACTGACTCATATCAATACAGGCGGTTATTGTCAAATCCGCTGTATGGCCATCTGGCGGCTGTTGCCACACCTCTTGTTCTTATGGGGTTCTCGCTTTACGGCTACCACCACTACACGGCGGTTCAGCTTGAAAGCACTCTGTTTATTACCGCCTGCAAAGGAGGCTGCCGATGCTTCCGGGGAGGGGCTGCCAACCACACTGGACATGCCCGAGATGGATCTGCAGGACACCAGCGGGGCTGCCGCATCGGCTGAAGGCGATGCGGCGGCTTTTGCCCTCAATGCATTTGTCCGGGTGGCACCTGACAATACCGTGACAGTCATGATCAAGCACATCGAGTTCGGCCAGGGTCCGGCCACCGGCCTTTCCACTCTGGTAGCCGAAGAGCTGGACGCCGACTGGGGGCAGATGGGGGCAGAGCTTGCCCCGGCGGATACCGAGAAATACGTCAATCACCTGTTTGGCCTTCAGGGCACCGTCAGCCACGACGCCAGCGGAAAAAGCCTCAGCTTCGGCGACCTGGCCGGCGAAGCCGCCAAACTGGAAGCTCCGGCCGACCCCAAGCTGAAAAGCCCGGACCAGTTCAACCTGATCGGCACCAAGGTCCGCAAGCTGGACACCCTGGACAAGACCAACGGCACGCAGATTTTCACCCTGGATCTGTATCCTGAGAACATGGTCATCGCCACCATCCTGCACCCGCCGCGGTTCGGTGCCACCGTTGCCTCGGTGGATGACAGTAAGGCACGCAAGATCAAAGGCGTCATTGACGTCAAGACTGTGCCGGCGGGTGTCGCCATCTACGCCAACAACACCTACGCGGCCCTTAAGGGCCGCAAGGCCCTGGAAGTGACCTGGAATGCCAGCAAGGCCGAAATCCGCTCCACCCGGCAGATGGAGCAGGATTACAGTAAGGCCGCACAAAAACCCGGTCTCAATGCCAGGAACGACGGCGATGTAGAGAAAGCCCTGGCGAAAGCAGATACGGTGATTGAGGCAGAGTATTTTTTTCCGTTCCTTGCCCATGCTCCCATGGAAACCCTGGATGCCGTCATGCAGTTCAAGGATGGCAATATCATCGGCTGGCATTGCCAACCTGCGGGTTGGCCAGCACCTTATGGAAAACGGTGTCAGTGCGCTCTGGTGGCGCTCGGTAGAGCACACCCACAACGCTTACGCCAACGAAACCTTTCTCGATGAGCTTCTGGAAAAAGCCGGCAAGGACCCCGTCGAGGGGCGCCTTGCGCTGCTTGGCGACAAGCATCCGCGTCACCGCGGCGTCCTTGAAAAAGTCGCGAAAATGGCTGATTCCGCCGGACCAGTTTCTTCCGGGCGCCAGCGCGGCGTTGCCCTGCACAAGAGCTTCGGCTCCTTTGTCGCCCAGATCGCAGAAGTCTCCGATAACGGTAACGGCGAACCCAGGGTTCACAAGGTGTGGTGCGCCGTGGACTGTGGCGTTGCGGTCAACCCGGATGTGATCGCCGCGCAGATGGAAGGGGGATTGGCTTTGGTATAGGCGCGGTGCTTTACGATGCCATCACCCTGAGCGAAGGCGGCTACGTGGAACAGTCCAACTTTGACCGCTACCGATCCCTGCGCATCAACGAAATGCCGGACGTCGAGGTGTCGGTCATCCAGTCCACGGAAGCGCCCACCGGCGTTGGTGAGCCGGGCACGCCGCCCTCCGGGCCGGCAATTGCAAACGCCTGGCGACGCCTGACCGGCAGGAGCGTTTATCGTCTGCCTCTTGTCCCCATCAACGTCTGAGGAGCTGACACCATGCAACACGCAGTATATTCACTGGCAGGTGCCGGCCTTGTTGCGGCCATGGCATTTTTGACCCTGGGCGCGGCCAACGCCGCGAACGAGAACGGCATCAGTAACGAAACCCTCAGCTCGCCGGAGGCGTTCCAGTCCATCAGTCACCTTTACGGGTAGCGAAGGCTCCATACCCGGCCACGCAGTCTGGCGACTCGCTCCGCCCGAGCAGGCCTGGATCGAGACCGGGGCGGAGTGCCCGGAAGTCTGATCGGCAGGCCTCTGAAAAGTCAGTGGCACGCCGACGGTCGTAGCCGATAGCCCACGCCGGTCGCTGTCTCGACCAGCGTGGACTGGCTTCCCAGTTTGCGCGCCTCCACATCCAGCAAGGCAGGAGCTCGCTTAACCCCGAGTTCCGCCTCAGCAAGATCCGCCTCGAGACCACAAAACAAGAGATCGAGTCCGCGCATCGTCCGCTTCCCCGAGCCACGTCGTCAGGCGATGGCCCAGCCGGCGTCATCCATTGCCGCCCTGGCGGCCTCGGCTCCCGATAGCTCTTCCCTCCATCGGGAGGCGTCGAGGCGTCGTCCCGTCACCCCGTCCGACGCGTCCGAGGCAAGCCAGAGAAGCGGCGGGACAATGACCGCGGGATCGAGCAAGCCGGTTCGCGCCTCTTGCGGGAGACCGTCCGGGATCATGCCTGTCGCCGTCGCGCCGCCGCATGGTGGCGTGATTCATCGTGATATTGACGATGCGTCCGCGACCGGCGTTGTTCACAAGCATGTCGAGCCGCCCGAAGCGGTCACGCGCCATGGCGCCCACCGTTTCCTCGATCGGCGTGTTCGGGTCCACCCGGTGCTGGTAATAGAGGTCGATATGGTCCACCCCGAGCCGCTTCAGCGATGCATCGCAAGCCTGGCGCACATATTCCGCGTCGCCGCGAATGCCGAGAAATTCGCCGTTCTTGCCGCGGACGTTCCCGAACTTGGTCGCCAGCACGACCTTGTCGCGGCGGTCGGCGATTGCCTTGCCGACCAGAACTTCGTTGGTGAATGGGCCATACATGTCGGCGGTATCGAGGAATGTGACGCCAAGATCAAGCGCGCGGTGGATGGTCGCGACCGCCTCGGCCTCGTCGCGACCGCTATAGAATTCCGACATTCCCATGCAGCCTAGGCCGAGGGCAGAAACCTCGAGCCCCTGCGAACCGAGCTTGCGCGTCTGCATCTGTGTCTCCTTTTCCTTTGTGTGTTGCGTACAATGACAACCTGGCCAGAGACGTTCCTGTGGCGGGGTACGGTTATCAGCCAGCGATTTTCGCCAGTCATTATGTCATTCTAACCCCCGTGGCGGCCTCGCTTTCAAGGGCTTTCTCCTCAGCCTAGCCGGCGAAGACCTTGATGAAGACCCTGCGACATATTCCTTGACAACTACCGGTCCGCAACGGCCACCAGCAGGCTGCATGGCGCGTGGGCGAGCAGCGAAGCGCCGACGGAGCCGTGCCACCACCGGGCCATCGCGCTCTGTTCACGGTGACCGACCACGACCAGATCCGCGCCGACCTCGTGCGCCATTCGGCCGATCTCCTCGGCGGGGTTGCCCGCAGCGAGGCGCGTGTCGACGGAAAGCCCCGCCCGCCGCAGCGCTTCCGCGCCCTCCGTCAGCACGCGGCGCACTTCCTGATATTCTCGCTCCGGCAGGTCTGAGGGTGCCGCCGCTTCAGCGAGCGCGACACCCAGTTCATGGGTGACGACGGCGAGGAGATAGACACGAGCCTGGCAAAGCGAAGCCAGCTCGGCCCCCTGGTCCAGCGCCTCACGGCCTTGCCGGCTGCCGTCATAGGCTAGGAGGATCGTCCTGTACATCGTGGTGCTCCTTTCTGTGATCGGGATGGAACGCCTTTCCCGGTCCTCTGCTCTAGACAGTGCTGCCTTCGGGGCTACATCCCTCGCCATTTGATACTTAGCTATCTATTGATTATAGTACAGCTACATAATGATGCAGGCAATGAGATGACGAAGCCCCTCGACGATCAGGAACAATTCGGCCTTCGCCTCGGGCTGGTCGCCCGGCTGTGGCGCGCCGAAATCGACCGGCGGCTGGCCACCTTTGGCCTCACCGAGTCCCGCTGGTTGACCCTGTTACATCTCTCTCGCCTGCCCCAGGCGGCAACCCAGCGTGAATTGGCCGAGGCGGTCGGGGTGCGGGGGCCGACCCTGGTACGCGCGCTGGACCGGCTGGAAGCGGAGGGGCTGATCGAACGCCGCACGGAAGCCGCCGACCGGCGCACCAAATCGGTTCACCTGCGTGCGGAGGCTGCCCCTGTTCTGGAACGGATCGAAGCTACCACAGCGGCGGTGCGGGCGGAAATCTTATCCGACCTGTCCCATGCCGAGGTGGCGACCTGTCTGAAGGTCTTCGAGAAGATCGCCGACAAGCTGGGCGGCACCCCAAGGGCGATGCAGCCTGTGGACAAAAACTGATGAGAGCTAGAGCGTGAACCAGCATATGACCCACCGGGAACACCAGGACGACGATCAGGAAACCGATCTACGCACCGCCCCCGACAAGAAGAGGGAGGCTGAGTCAGAGACGGCTTTACCTCCTGCCCGCCCTCGGCCATGGCGATGGTATGGCGCGATCCTGGCGACGCTGATCGTTCTCGGAGGTGGCGGCTGGTGGCTGTATCAGCAGCTCACCCATGTCGTTGTGACGGATGCCCGTGTCGCCGCCGACATTGTTGCCATGAGCAGCCGGGTTCCCGGTTGGGTGACGGTACTTGAAGTGACCGATGGCGATGCCGCGCAGAGAGGCAGGGTTTTGATCCAGATCGACGACCGGGAAAGCCGTCTCCGTGTCGAGGCGCTTGACGCGCAACTCGCCGGGATTGCCCGCCGCCGCGAGGAGATCGAAGCGCGCATCGCACTCACCGACCGTCAGACACAGAGCCGCATTACCGCCAAACAGGCAGCGGTGAGGGCGGCAGAGGCCAGGTTGGCAGCAGCGGCAGCGCAACTCGATCTTGCCAGACAGGAGAATGACCGGGCGGAGAAGCTGGCGCCGAGCGGTGCCATCAACCGTGCGCGCCTGGACCAGACGCGGGCGGCGCTGGAGACGGCAAAGCAGCAGACATTGAGCGCCCAGGCGGACCTGGAAAATGCCCGCGCCGCCCTGGCCGAGGCTGAAGCCGCGCGCGGGGAACTCACGGTGCTGCGCACCCAGCTCGCCGAACTCGGCCCGGAGGAGCAGCGGCTACGTGCACAAAAAGCCCAGGCCGAACTCGACCTGGAAGATCGCACCATCGTCATGCCATTCGACGGCGTGGTGGACCGGGTATTTGTGGACAAGGGCGAATATGTCACCCCCGGCCAACGCCTGCTGATGGTGCATGATCCCGAGCGGGTGCGTGTCGAAGCGAACGTCAAGGAGACCGACATCCGCTTCTTCCGGCCGGGAAAGAGCGTGATGATCACTGTCGATGCCCTGCCGGGGCGGCGCTTTGAGGGCAGGGTCACGCGCGTCGGGCAGTCCGCCACCAGCGAGTTCGCCCTGCTGCCCAACCCCAACCCGAGCGGCAATTTCACCAAGATCACCCAGCGCCTGCCAGTGCGCATCGCGGTGCAGCAGGACGGCGGCGAACTCAAGCCGGGTATGATGGTGGAGCTGGAGGCGAGAGCCGATGACTAGCGCGCCCCGGCCGGACAGTATCGAGGGGCTATTCGCCCGTTTCGGCCCGTCCTATCGCTGGCTGGTCACAGCGACGGTCATGATGGGCACGATCGCCACTATCCTGACCGCCACCATCGTCAATGTAGCCCTGCCGGATATCATGGGCGCTTTCGGCATGGGCCAGGACAAGGCGCAACTTCTCTCCACCGGCTTCCTCGCCGCGATGACCGGGACCATGCTGCTCAATGCCTGGATGGTCGATACCCTCGGCCAGCGCGCGACCTTTATGTTGGCGATAACCATCTTTATCGCCGCCTCCATCATGGGTGGGCTCGCCCCCACCGAAGGGGTGCTGATTCTAGCCCGTGTTTTACAAGGCGGCGCGGCCGGCATCCTCCAGCCGCTCGCCATGCAGACGATCTTCCAGGTCTTTCCGCCGGAGAAACGCGGGTCGGCCATGGGAATTTACGGCATCGGCGTGGTGCTGGCCCCGGCGCTTGGCCCGACGCTTGGCGGCATCATGGTCGACAGCTTCAGCTGGCGCTATGTCTTCTTCATGGCCGTGCCCTTCTGCTTCATCGGCCTGTTTATGGCCGCGATCTTGATGCCGGGGCGCGCAACCTCCGGTCCGCCGCGCAAATTCGACTGGATCGGCTTTGGACTGATGACGGTGTTTCTCGTGACCCTGCTCAACGGGTTGTCGAACGGGCAGCGTGACGGCTGGATCTCCGACCCCATCCTGCGCGACTTCGCCATCGCCCTGGTCGCGGGCATCGGCTTCATCGTCTGGGAGCTGCGCACGTCCGCACCCATGCTCAATCTCAAGCTCTTCACGAACCGGGTCTATGCGGGCGCCTCCGTCGTGGCCTTCATTTTCGGAGCAGGCATCTTCGGTTCGACCTTCTTGATTCCGCTGTTCGTCCAGACGATTCAGGGCTACACGCCGACGCGCTCGGGCCTACTGCTGATGCCAGCGGGTCTGATTCTGGCCCTGGTCTTCCCCATTGCCGGGCGGCTGACCGACAAGACGCCGGCCTATGCCACGGTCATGGTCGGGCTCGCGGTTTTCGCGGTGTCATCGTTTCTGATGACCGGCGTGGATACCAATACCTCGTTCTGGCTGTTCGCCTGGTGGATCATGCTGGGGCGTATCGGCCTTGGTTTCATTATGCCGAGCCTGAACGCCGGCGCCCTCAAGGCGCTACCCATGACGCTACTCGGTCAGGGCTCCGGCGCAATCAACTTCGTGCGCCAACTCGGCGGGGCGTTTGGTGTCAACCTGCTCTCCATCGCTCTGGAGCGGCGATCTCAGCTCTACGTAGACAGCTTCACGGCGGCACAGCATGCAGGCAACAGTGCAACGACCGCTATGCTGCACGAAGTAACCGGCTTGTTTGCACAGGCTGGCGTGCCGGAGGCGATACGCCAGGCCGGGGCGATGAACTATCTTGGCCGCGTGATCTACAGCCAGGGCAACATGCTGGGGTACCGGGACAGCTTCTTTATCGTCGGCGCGATCTTCCTGGCCGCCCTTGTTCCGGCGCTGATGATGCGCCGGAGGTCCACGCCTCCGGCGCTGCCGGCCAGCGAGGCCATGCGTCACCCGCCATCGTCGCAGGACGCGCTCCAGCAGAGTCGGTGACGCACGTGTCTAGACATGATGTTTTGGGTCTGTGCACTGTGCGGGCATCCGGTGACGGAGGAAACAGGTTGGCACGACCATCACGTCATTCGGCGTGTGGACGGCGGACCAGATACCTTGGACCAGATACCTTACAGAATCGGGTACTCCTGCACCCCATTTGCCATGTCCAGGTTCACAGCCGGGGCTGTGTAAAGGTGACTCTGAAGTGGAGCGGCATTAGAATGCGTTCCATTAAAGAAAGTACGCCGGTCAGATGAACCTCTGACTTTAATAGGCTTGAGCCGTATGCCGGTAAACTCGCACGTACGGTTCTGAGGGGGGATGGGCCAATAATAGCTCATCCCTACCCGACATTCTGTTGCCGGGTTATCCCGCTGCCATCAAGGCTGCCAGGGAAGCCGGGTCCCGGAGAAAATCCCGGTTCCGGGTCGGGCAATACAAAGTAAGCCGGTGGCAGACACGGCTTCCGGGTACAGCGGTCATGCTCTGGCTGGTTGACTGCCCGCCATTATTCGAGCGGCCGGGCAACCCCTACCAGAACGAAGAGGGAAAAGACTGGTGGGAAAATGCACACCGGTTTGAGCTGTTAGGCAGAGTCGGCGCGATGATGGCCGCCGCCCTATCAGGACGGATCAGTTATCGCTGCTGTCCGGCAGGTAGGCGCCGTCCTCGTCATGAACTTCCTGGCCGGTCACCGGCGGGTTGAAGGCGCAGATCAGGCGC
>NZ_FOSC01000010.1 GCF_900114155.1 Marinobacter persicus | reverse complement strand
CGGATGATTCCGGGGTCGTTTATGCGTTTCTTCAGGCGGTCGATCAGGATGTCGTGGTTAACCCGGTCGAAGAACTTCGACAGGTCAACGTCCACCACGATGTGGCGACCCTGTTGGGCGTAGCGTTGCGCAGCCAGCACCGCATCGTGGGCCCGGCGGCCCGGGCGGAAGCCGTAGCTGTGCTCGCTGAAGGTGGGATCAATCAGAGGTTGCAGCACTTGCAACAATGCCTGTTGAATCAGACGGTCGGTGACGGTGGGGATTCCCGGTTCCCGCTCACTGCCGTCCGGTTTCGGGATGCCTACCCGACGAACGGGTTGTGGTTGGTAGGAGCCGCTCAGCAGTTGCTGGCGAAGCTCCGGCCACACCCATCGCAGGTGTTCCGCGGTTTGGGCAATATCCAGCCCGTCCACACCTGCCGATCCTTTGTTGGCCTTCACGCGCTTCCATGCCCGTTGCATATTCTCTCGTGCGAACGCCTGCTCAAGCAGGTTTCGCCCTGCGCCCTCCGGTTCTCGTCGCGGGAGTCCTGTTTCATCACTGGTCACGCCCGGCAAGGCTTCACCTTCCCGTGTTGCGACCCGCCCCGCTGGCGCGGGCATCTGATGCCTTACAGTTTTCATCGACAAGGCGTTTGACGCTCCTTCTCGTTCAGCCCTTCGCCCTGACCAAGCGGCTACTATGGCCTCTGCTGACTTCTCGCTCCGTGTTGCCACGTCGCCCTTTCAGGCATGAGGCGAGATCTCCCCGGGTAAGAACACACTCCTTCACCGCACAACCGCCGGATTTACACCACCTCGCCTTGGCCACAAGAGCTTCGCGACTTTTGGCCCGCTCGCCCTGCTCGGCAGTGCCTCGTATCCGATTCTTGTTCATCGGCTCACGGTTTACGCTCCACGCTTCCTCCCCACGGTCGGTCGCCCTTCCGCAGTTGCGCTTCACTTCGTTCGCTGTGGCCAGCTCACGGGAGGACTTGCACCTCCAGGAGTGCGCCCATGCCGGGCGCACCAAAAAAGCCGCCGGTAGGTGCCGGCGGCTTCAGATGCAGACAGGCTTTCGGGCTATCTGTTCAGGCCACTTCCCCGGCCATTTTGGCTTGCAGTTTCCTTAGCTGGCTCTCCAGCGACACGCTGACGCTCGAGGCCATTGAGAAAAAGCTCAGCAGCACTTTCAGACTGCTATCGCCCTGGCATTGGGCATGAATGCGCTGCCAGAGCGCCTGGTTGACCAGTTGCAATCGCTTGTTGCGCTCGACCAGCCCGGTCAATTCCCAGTCCGGCTCACCGGCATTGCGTTTGGCAAACAGCTGTTGAAGCAGGTAATCGCCAACGCTACGCATGATGAACTCTTCGCTGTTGGCGAACGGCAGGTGATGCAGCGCCATGGGCTTGAGTTCAGCCAGCACCGGACAACCACTGGTGGCCATCTTGAGACCCAGCAGCGAGCGCAAGGCCTCTTCCAGGGAGGTATTCTTGAAGTAGCCCCGGCGATCATCGGTTACCGTCACTTCCACTTTTTCGTAGGCATCCTGTGCCTGAAACTCCCGCACCACCGGCAGCATGGCAACCGCGGCGGGGCAATGGGCCTTGTTCTCGGGCTTCAGCGGGCAGTTGCTGCACTGACAGTGACCCAGCTTTACCCAGCCGGGGGCTGCCTGGTCGGGCGGCACTTCAGCGGGATCGGTCGTTACCCGGAATTCGGCGCTCCGGCCGTCCTGAAAACGGAAGTGATATTTGATGTTCATTGATTCGCCTGTTCCTCCAGCTCCATCCAGCGTTCCATGACCTGCTCCAGCTTGGCTTCGGTTTCGCTCAGTTTTGCCAACGTGGCGGACACCTCTTCCGATGGCCCGGTATAGAAATCCGGTGCGCCAATCCGTTCGTGCAACTCTGCAACTTCCTGCTCCAGGGTTTCGATCTGCCCTGGCAGCTGTTCCAGCTCACGTTTGAGCTTGTAGCTCATTTTGGCCGTTTTTTTGCCTTGGGCCTTGCTGGAAGCGTCGATTTTCTTCGCGCCTTTTTCCGGCACCGATTCCGTTTTGTCGCCTTTATCCTGCTTATCCACTTTCGCGCCAGAGACTTCAGACGGGAACCGCCCCCCCTGCCGACGCCAGTCACTGTAGCCGCCCACATATTCCCGGACCTGGCCGCTACCATCGAGGAAAATGACCTCTGTGACCACATTATCCAGGAATTCCCGGTCGTGACTGATGATCACCACCGTGCCCTTGAACTCGGCCAGTTGCTCTTCGAGCAATTCGAGCGTTTCCACGTCCAGGTCGTTGGTGGGCTCATCCAGCACCAGAATATTCGCCGGCTTGCTGAACAGCTTGGCCAGCAACAGACGGGCCCGCTCGCCACCGGAAAACACACTGACCGGAGAGCGGGCACGCTCGGGAGTAAACAGGAATTCCTGCAGATACCCCAGGACGTGTTTACTCTGACCGTTGATGTCAATAAATTCCCGCCCTTCGGCCAGGTTATCAAGCGCGTTGCGCTCCAGATCGAGCTCGCCACGCAACTGGTCAAAATACGCCACCTGCAGATTGGTACCCAGGCGAATATTGCCCTCGGTCGGAGCGAGCTCGCCCAACAACAGCCGTACCAGCGTGGTTTTACCGGTACCGTTTTCACCCACCAGACCAATTTTGTCGCCACGCAACACCGTCAGGTTCATGTCTTTGACGATGCGACGACCATCAGGATAGGCGAAGCCCGCCTCTCTGGCCTCGGCAACCAGTTTTCCGGATTTGGCCGCTTCCTCGACCGCAAAACTGGCGGTACCCGTGCGCACACGGCGCTGGCGATGCTCCTCGCGCATGGATTTGAGCGCACGCACCCGGCCCATATTCCGGGTACGCCGGGCCTTGATACCCTGGCGTATCCAAGCCTCTTCCTGCTTCAGGCGTTTGTCGAACAGTGCGTTCTGACGCTCTTCTTCTTCCAGCGCTTTTTCCTTAAGCTCAAGGTACTTATCATAACTTGCTGAAAAACTGACTAACTGACCTCGATCAAGCTCAACCACTCGAGTGGCCATACGACGGATAAACGCCCGGTCGTGACTGACGAACAACATAGCGCCGCGGAATTGGCCCAGCGCCTCTTCAAGCCAGGCAATGGCGGGCACATCCAGATGGTTTGTCGGCTCATCGAGCAGCAGAATATCCGGATCAACCACCAATGCCTTCGCTAGCAGAACACGCCGCTGCCAGCCGCCGGAAAGCGTATCCAGGGTCTGGTCCGGGTCTACACCGTACTGCGCAAGAATGGTGGTGACTTTCTGGTCAAGCCGCCAGCCATCCAGTGCCTCCAGGCGTTCCTGCACCTTCATCATACGGTCCAGTGACGCCTCATCACCCTGCTGAGAGAGGTGATGGAATTCGGTCAGCAGGTCACCGGTTTCCGGAAAGGCGGAAGCCACCACGTCGTAAGCGCTACGCTGATCATTTGACGGCAGTGTCTGCGGCAAAACCGCCAACACTGCGCCCTCCTCCAGACGAACGATACCGCCGTCCGGCACCACCTCGCCGCTGATGATCTTCAGTAGTGTGGATTTCCCCTCGCCATTTCGCCCGAGCAGACTGACGCGCTCACCGGCTTCGATAACCAGTGACGCTTCATCCAGCAACGGGTGCATACCGTAGGCGAGAGAGATCTTATCCAGAGTAAGTAAAGGCATCGTGATCACGACTCCTGAGGCAGAAACGAAAAAACCCGGCACGGAGGCCGGGTTTTTTCTTAAATCTGGAGCGGGAAACGAGATTCGAACTCGCGACCCCAACCTTGGCAAGGTTGTGCTCTACCAACTGAGCTATTCCCGCTTGGTTGTCTGAGGGCGTTGCCTCTCAACGGCTGCGTATTCTACTGATAACCGGCGGGGCGTCAACACTTTTTTCAGAAAAATTTCATTGCCCGAACCGATGCCCTCCTTTCAGGTACTCCAGCTCCTCTTCTGTTGAGGTTCGACCAAGCGCCTGGTTTCGATGAGGAAAGCGGCCGAACCGCTCGATCACTGCCAGGTGATCCTTCGCCGATTTCTCGAAGCTGCCCAGAAACTCCCCCAACAGTCCTTCATGGGTGGCCGCAAGCTGTTGATAACACGCCACGGCCTCTTTCTGGTCTTCGAGCTTTTCAGAGTGCTGCAGCGGCATGTACAGAAAGGCCCGCTGGATGGCCGGCAATCTCAGGTCCAGACCCCGGTTCATGGCCTGCCGGCATCGCGTGCGAGCCAGAGCATCGTTATCAAAGGCCATCGCACCCCCCCTATAGATGTTCCGGGTGAACTGATCCAGAAGAATGATCTCCGCCAGTGCCCCACCTGCCTCCTTGCGCCAATGCTCCAGCCCCTGCTCCGAGGCAAACAGCACCAGCGACAGAAAACGCCGGCGGATTTCCTGGTCGAAGGCGCGGCTGCTGCGAAACCAGCGATTACGGTGCTCGGCGTCAGGTAGCCCCTGATCGTCCAATGGCCCGAACCAGAAATCCAGAAGCTCTTTCCAATCGAACATACAGGCACTCCCTGATACATTTCGGAGACATTCATCGTACAGTGCTAACTAGCGAGAAAAAATTCAATCATGAACCACAATGAGGACGAGATGATGTCTGATTCCAGTCAGGTTATTTTGCTGGCTCACGGCAGTAGCGACAAGCGCTGGTGCGAAACGTTCGAAAAGCTCGCAGAACCGACCCTGCAGTCCGTGGAAAACTCTGCCATTGCTTACATGGAGCTGGCCGAACCATCTCTGGACAGCGTGATTGCCGATGGCAAGCATCGGGGCGTTGAGCGTTTTACCATTGTCCCCCTGTTTCTCGCGGCCGGACGGCATTTGCGCAAGGACGTGCCCGCGATGATCGATGAACTGGAGCAACAGCACCAGGTTCATATTCGGCTTGCGGACCCCATCGGCATGAACCCGAGACTGGGAGACGCCATTCGGGACGTCGTCTTGGAAGAATTGAGCTAGTCTCTTTCTCAGACATCCCTCCTTCACCAACCATACAGGGAACGAACAATGGACAAGCAGATCCTGGTAACCGGTGGCACCGGCTTCATTGGCAAAGAGCTTTGTCGGGAACTGACCAGCAGGGGTTACTCACTGACGGTACTCAGCCGACAGCCCGCCGACACCGTTCGTTCCTTGTGTGGGCGGGTTGAGGTGGTCAATGAGCTTGAAGCACTGCGAAACCATTCGGGCTTCGATGGCATTATCAATCTGGCCGGGGAAGGCATTGCCGACAAGCGCTGGACAGACAGCCGCAAACAAGCACTTAGAAGCAGCCGTATTGACCTGACCCACCAATTGGCTGGTGTTGTTCGATCATGGGAGCGCCTGCCGGGGACACTAGTCTCCGGCTCGGCGGTGGGCTTCTATGGTGACCAGGGCAGGAACCTGGTTACCGAGCAAACCGAACCCCACGATGAATTCACCCACCGCCTGTGTCGGGACTGGGAGCAGGAAGCCCTGGCGCTCGAACAGCACGGGGTGCGCGTCTGCCTTTCCCGTACCGGCGTGGTTGCTGGCCCCGGAGGCGGCTTTTTGCAGCGCATGCTGCCGCCATTCAAGCTGGGGCTGGGTGGCAGGCTCGGCAGTGGCGAGCAATATATGCCCTGGGTGCATCGTGCGGATGTGGTGAATGGCTTGATCTGGATGCTCGAGACGGAAACGGCTGCGGGGCCCTACAACATGGTCAGCCCGAATCCGGTGACCAACCGGGAATTTACCAGGACACTTGCGGGGGTTCTGAACCGGCCAGCAATTTTTCCCGTGCCGGCACCGGTCCTCAAGATAGCACTTGGAGAAATGGCGAGGCTTTTGCTGACTGGCCAGCAGGCGATTCCACAGAGGCTTCAGGAGGGGGGATTCGAGTTCAGGTATCCGCAACTGAAGGATGCTCTTGCCGACAGCACAAAAACCTGAATTTTTGTTGAAAAAAACGTTGACAGCCCCCGGCGCGCTAATTAGTATACGCACCACCTCGACGAGGCAAGCTTTTGAAAACGTTGCGTCCCCTTCGTCTAGTGGCCTAGGACTCCGCCCTTTCACGGCGGCAACAGGGGTTCGAACCCCCTAGGGGACGCCAATTTTTTCCCAAGCTTGAGGCAGCAGTGAAATCCCAACTACCGCCTCAACGTCTTTTGAATCCTATCTGAGTTACTTCCCGGCACTATCGTGCTTATGGTTCTTCTGATCTTTCATCACGAAGATGCCTACCCCTACGAAAAAGCCCAGCATCAATACTACGGTTCCGATTCCGGCAATAACAACAGCGTCCATATACATGACGTCTTCTCCTGCTTGCTGACGATGTTTGATTGGCCTCAGGTTACGCCTGCGTAATTCTGCCGGTATTGACCTACATCAAGCGTGATTCACCCTTGCAATAATTGCGGTTATTTCAATTTTCGGACGTTCCTGCCGCCAAACGCCACGCATTTATCCATAACTGCTGCTATAGTTTGGCTGTTATCAAACGTTCGTTTACCTTCCGCGGCACCAGAGGGATCATGGCAGACTTACCAGCGCCTTTAACGCGTCTGCGTGCAGCATCGCCCCTTTCTTTCCGGCTGCTGGCGTGGATTCTTCTGTTCAGCTCTGCCTTTACCCTGCTGACCTCCGGTATGCAGATCTACTTCGACTACCGAACCGATCTGGGCGAAATCCGCGAAAGCCTGGAACGCATTGAATCCGGCTCCCGGTCGAGCCTGGCCCGCAGCCTGTGGGCACTGGACGATCAATCCATTCAAACGCAACTCGAAGGCATTCTCGGCTTGCCGGACATTGATCACCTGCGCTTGCGCATTGAACCGGACTCCGAACTGGTTATGGGCTCACTGCCACCCCGGCACGACACCCTCACCCATAGCTTCCCGCTCTTTCACAACAGCGGCGAGAAAGTTCTGTTGGGGGAGCTGACCATCAGCGCCAACACCAATCGACTGTATTCCGACCTTCAGCGACGGGTTGGCATGATCATAGGCAGCCAGTTCCTGACGGTGTTTATTGTTGCCATCCTGAGTCTCTGGATTTTCCGTTACCTGGTCACCCGGCATCTCACCGCCATGGCGGATTATGCCCGCGACCTGTCACTACAGAATCTGTCAAATCCCCTGGTGCTTGACCGGCCTGACACCCGGGCCAATCGACAGGATGAACTGGGCCTGGTTACCGAGGCCATCAACGACATGCGAGAGCGGTTGAATGAAGACGTGGAGCGCCGGGAGCGAGATGCGAAAGACATTCTCAAGTTTTCCAAGGCCATTGAGCAAAGTCCGTCTTCGGTACTGATCTGCGACAAGCACTGGCGTATCGAATACGCCAACCTTAAATTCGCTCAACTGACTGGGCACCAGGCCGCAAACATTGTCGGACAGCATCCGTCAGCGGTCATAAACCAGGAACTGAGCAGCCACCACGACCGGCGATTCTGGCAAGGGGTGAAATTGCAGGTGCAGCGTGTTGGCGTATGGCAGGGCGAAATCAACAGTCTCAGGCGTAATGGCGAGCGGTACTGGGAGCAGTTGGTGATTACCACCATCAAGGATGCAAACGGCGAAATCAACGGCTATCTGATCGTTGGCGAAGACATCAGCATCCGCAAACGTTACGAACAGCAACTGCTCCGACAGGCCAATTACGACATCCTGACCGGCCTCCCCAACCGGATGCTCGCCATGGATCGCCTGAAGCTCGCCCTGGCCCAGTCGCGCCGGGACAAAACCGAAGTCGGCTTGATGTTTCTGGACCTCGACAACTTCAAACAGATCAATGACACACTCGGACACGATGCCGGGGATACTCTGTTGATAGAGGCCTCTCGGCGAGTGTCCAGTTGTTTGCGGGGGGCCAGCACGGTGGCCAGGCTGGGAGGAGACGAATTTCTGGTGATTCTGCCGGGCCTGTCCGACCCGGACGCGCCCTGCCAGGTGGCAGAGCGGATTTTGGAAACTTTTGCTGCCCCTTACCAACTGGCCGATCAGGAAGTAATGGTCACCACCAGCATTGGTATTGCCACCTTCCCGACAGACTCAGACGACATCGGCAGCCTGCTGCGTTATGCCGACACCGCGATGTATAAAGCCAAGCGCAGCGGCAAAAGTGCCTACGCCCGTTACACCCCGGATATTGTCTGAGGCTTAGCGCTTGACGCTTTTCTGGCGGGCTTTTTTAACGCGACGGCCCTTTTTCTGGTCGTTATCCTGTTTTACTTTCTGTCTTGGCGTACGACGATCCACCTTGCCCGCGTAGGGGTTTTCGCTGGAGCGGAATTCAAACCGAATTGGCGAACCCACCACCTTCAGAACCTTGCGGAAAGTGTTTTCCAGATACCGCTTGTAAGCCCCTGGCAAGGCATCAACCTGGTTACCGTGCACAACAATCACCGGCGGATTGGAGCCGCCCTGATGGGCATAGCGCAGCTTGATACGACGGCCATGGACCATCGGAGGCTGATGTTGCGCCACCGCATCCTGCAACAGCGCGGTCAGGCGGTTGGTCGGCCACTTTGCCATCGCCGAGTCATAGCAGGCATGCACAGACTCGTACATGGTGCCCACACCTGTCCCGTGCAGTGCTGAAATGTAGTACTTGTCAGCGTAATCCAGAAAATCCAGGCGACGGGCAATCTGTTCCTTGACCCGGGCCCGGTCATCCGGGTCCATGCCGTCCCATTTATTGACGGCGATCACCAGCGACCGGCCCGCATCCAGCACGAAGCCGATCAGGTGCATATCCTGGTCTACCAGCCCCTGACGGGCATCAATCACCAGAATTACCACATGGGCATCATCAATGGCCTGCAGGGTCTTGATGATGGAAAATTTCTCGACCGCCTCATTAACATTCTTGCGGCGCCGAACACCGGCAGTGTCGATCAGTGTATATTGCTCACCATGACGCTCATAGGGGATATAGACACTATCCCGGGTGGTGCCCGGCATGTCGTACACCACCACCCGGTCTTCTCCGAGCATGCGGTTGACGAGGGTGGATTTACCGACATTGGGTCGGCCCACCACACCGATCCGGATACCCGGGTAACGGTCAGCCCGATCTTCTTCCTCCGGATTTTCCGGCTCCGGCAACAACTCAGCCAGCATCGAGCGAATGCCCCGGTTGTGGGCCGCGGCAATCAGAAAGTTGGAATCAAAACCGAGGCTGTAGAAATCCGCGGCCGCCACATCCGGATCCTGGCCATCTGTCTTGTTGACCACAAGATGGGCCTTCTTGCCGGAACGGCGCAGGTGATCCGCAATCATTTCATCACCGGCGGTCAGGCCAGCGCGGCCGTCCACCAGGAACAGAACGATGTCGGCCTCCTCTATGGCCTGCAGGGACTGGCGAGCCATCTCCGCATCGAGCCCGGCTTCATCTCCGGTCAGGCCGCCGGTATCAATGACGATGAACTTCTGGCCTTCGTTATAGCCTTCGCCATACTTGCGATCACGGGTCAGGCCGGGAAAGTCCGCCACCAGGGCATCCCGCGAGCGGGTCATCTGGTTGAACAGAGTGGACTTGCCAACGTTGGGACGCCCGACAAGGGCAATCACTGGTGTCATAATAGTCAGTCGTCCTGCCGGAGCCTGTAGCTGGCCAGGTCTCCGTCGTTGCTGTACACAAGAATGTCGCCGTTACGAAGCACCTGTACCGGTACCCGCAGGCCGTCACTGTCCACATGTTCCTGGCCCACCAGAGAGCCATCCTCCTGGGCAAGGACGTGAAGGTAACCCTCGTAGTCGCCAACCACCACAAATTCACCCGAAACCGCCGGGCGTGTCAGTTGCCGCCAGGACAGATTATCCTGAACCCAGATTTCCCGGCGGTCACTGCCGCGCAGCGCCACCACATCGCCGTTAGCGTCCGAGAGGTAAATGTTACCACCACCAATGGCGGGACCATTGAAGCTGGACGCCGGTCGGCTCCAGATTTCCTGGCCTGAACGGATGTCCACCAGCGCGAGCTTGCCCTGGTAGCCAGCCACCATCACCGCGGAGTCAAGAACCAGCGGTTGACCCCCAATATCCACCAGCCGCTCCAGTTCGGTGCGACCCTGGGGCTGACCCACCTGGTATTGCCAGATTGGCTGACCCGCCTCTGCCGACAGCGCAACCATCCGGCCGTTGGCAAACGAGGCGATCACGATATCACCACCCACCAGGGGCGCGGCCGTGGTCCTCATGGTCAACACCGGCACTTGCGCCTCATACTGCCACAGGCCCTCACCATCACCGGTATCGAAGGCCATCAGGCGGCCATCGATGGTTTGGACGGCAACCAGCGAGCCGTTCGACTGTGGCGAGGCAATGGCCTCGGTGGGCAACGACACCCGCCACTGCTCGCCGGAACCATCGTTCGCGAGGGCAATCAATTCGGCATCGCGGGTTACCACATACACCTGTCCGCCATCCGCGCCGGGACCGGCGAAAATACGTTCGTCCAGTTCAGTGGTCCAACGGGTATCACCATTTTCCGGATTTACCGACTTGATGATGCCATCGGCGGACGCCGCGTAAATGACATTGCCATTATAAACAGGAGACAACTGCAGGAACTCGTCATCGTGTCCATCGCCCACAGAGGTGTGCCAGACCCGGTCAAGCTCAACACTCTCGTCGATGTCCGGCACCGGGTCCGGCTGCTCGATGATCTCATTGGAGCTACAGCCGGCAAGAACCAACACCAGTCCGGAAACCAGCGGCGCCAACGCCCGTTGCCTGAACGCTCGGGTCAACATCATGCATCACCTCCGACACCGAGGTCGGACAATTTCAATTCAAGAATACTGCTGTTCTGGCCGCCCTGCTCCCGGGCCTGCAAATAGGCCTGGCGGGCAGCATCGCGATCCCCCTTTGCAAGCTGGATATCACCTCGCAGCTCAGAGAAAATCGGACCGAAGGCGTCAGAGGCACCGGCCTGATCCACAGTGGCCAGGGCAGCGTCATGGTTGCCCGCGGCAAGTTGAGCACGGGCCAGACGGTTGCGGATGACGTTGGTCAGTGCCGGATAATCGCTGGCCTGGGACAATGCCCAGTCAAGCGACTCAATGGCCGCCTCAGGGTCATCCGAAACCATCATCTGCTGACGGGCCAGAACCAGGTTGCCATAGATCGCATAGGCGCTGTCGGTGTAATCATTGCGCAGGGTTTGCGCAACAAACGACACGGTTTCCTGATCATCACCGGCAGAAGCAGCGTTGAGCAGGTTGGCAAACTCCTTCGCCGCCTCAGCTCTTTGCTGTGCCTGGTGGTTCTGCCACCCCTGCCAGCCAAAGACAATGGCCAGGGCCGCACCGATACCAATCAGCAGCGAGCTGCCATTTCTCTTCCACCAGTCTTTGATAGCCTGGATTTGCTCTTCTTCGGTGCGCAACTCAGCCATGAACACTCCTGTCAGTTTTTATACGTTTGATCTTTGCCGGCATGGCGTCAGACCAGTTTGGCCAGTTCCGCTGCCAGCTCTGCCTGAGGCACTTCCCGCTGCGGCTGGTCGTCACGCAGAGGCTTGAGCCCGGCTGTCTGATTCCTGATTTCGTTTTCGCCGAGAATCACCGCGTAACGGGCACCACTGCGGTCGGCTTTCTTCATCTGGCTCTTGAAGCTGCCACCACCGCAATGGCCAACCACCACGGCTGACGGCATGGCAGTTCGCAGATCCTCGGCCAACGCCAGGGCTGGCGCAGTGGCGATGTCGCCCATGGCGGTGACATAAATGTCCGCCTGGTTGTTTACGTAGTCGGGAACCAGCTCCAGCGTCTCCAGCAGCAGGATCAGGCGTTCGATGCCCATGGCAAAACCAACCGCATCGGTAGGCTTGCCACCAAGCTGCTGGACCAGGCCATCGTACCGCCCCCCGGCGCAAATAGTGCCCTGGGCCCCCAGGCTGTCGGTAATCCATTCGAAGACTGTCTTGCCGTAATAATCCAATCCACGCACCAGTGCCGGGTTTACGGTGTAGGCGACGCCGGCGGCGTCCAGCAAAGCTTTAAGCTGGCTGAAGTGGTTGCGGGATTCTTCGTCCAGGTAATCGTCCAGTACAGGCGCATTTACCAGAACTTCGCGGGTAGCCGGGTCTTTACTGTCCAGAATCCGTAACGGATTTGTTTCCAGGCGGCGCTGGCTGTCTTCGTCCAACCGGTCTTTATACTGCTGCAGGTAAGCCACCAGCGCTTCCCGGTATACCTTGCGGGACTCACTGGTACCAATGGAGTTGATTTCCAGGCGAGCGTGGCCCGTCAACCCCAGCGCGGACCATAGCCGGGCGGTCAGTATCAGCAATTCGGCATCGATGTCCGGACCGGCCATACCAAAACATTCCACGCCAATCTGGTGAAACTGACGGTAGCGGCCTTTTTGAGGGCGTTCATGGCGAAACATCGGGCCGGTGTACCAAAGCCGGCGAGTCTGGTTGAACAGCAGACCGTGTTCCTCGGCCGCGCGCACGCAACCGGCGGTGCCTTCAGGACGCAGGGTCAGGCTGTCGCCGTTGCGATCCTCGAAGGTGTACATTTCTTTTTCAACAATGTCGGTTACTTCGCCAATGGAGCGCTTGAACAATTCTGTCTGTTCAACAATAGGCATGCGGATTTCCTGATACCCGTACTGCCCCAATACCTTCCTTACCGTTGATTCAACATACTGCCAGACCGGCGTCTGGTCCGGGAGAATGTCGTTCATCCCCCGGATTGCCTTGATTTTTGCCAAGTTAAAACCCTGATTTACCAGATGAATAGTGGTGTTTGGAAATGTTCAGTCGCCAGAACGCGCGATTAGAGACTCTTCCTGCTGCTGGCGCTCGGCCACTTTTTCGCGAATCAACCGTTCCAGGTCATCGGTCAGTGTGGCGTTGTCCAGCTTCTGGTTTGGCTTGCCATCCAGATACAGCAGATTCTTCGGACTGCCGCCGGTCAGGCCCAGATCCGCTACCTTGGCTTCGCCGGGACCATTCACGATACAACCAATAATGGCCACGTCCATGGATGTATTGACGTCTTCAAGCCGGGCTTCAAGATCGTTCATGGTCTGGATAACATCGAAATTCTGCCGGGAACAACTCGGGCAGGCAATAAAGTTGATGCCCCGGCTGCGAAGACGCAGGCTCTTGAGAATATCAAAACCAACCTTGATCTCCTGAACGGGATCAGCCGCCAGCGAGACACGGATGGTATCGCCAATGCCGTCCATCAACAACATACCCAGGCCCACGGAGGATTTCACCGTGCCGGAGCGGAAACCGCCCGCTTCGGTGATGCCCAGATGCAGCGGCTGCTCGATCTGCGATGCAATCTGACGATAGGCATCCACGGTCATGAACACATCGGAGGCTTTCAGGCTGACCTTGAAATCCGGAAACTGGTGCCGGTCAAGGATGTCAATGTGGCGCATGGCCGATTCCACCAGCGCTTCCGCCGTGGGCTCACCGTATTTACGCTGCAGACTTTTTTCCAGGGAACCGGCGTTCACGCCGATACGAATGGGAATGCCGCGGTCGCGGGCTGCACTGATCACCGCACTGACCCGGTCATCACGACCGATATTGCCCGGGTTGATGCGCAGGCAGTCCACACCAAGTTCCGCCACCCGAAGGGCAATCTTGTAATCAAAATGGATATCCGCCACCATTGGCAGGCTGACCTGCTGCCGGATCCTGCCGAACGCCTCGGCCGCCTCCATGGACGGCACTGAAACCCGGACGATATCGGCACCGGCCTCCTGGATGGCACGAATCTGTGCCACCGTGGCTTCCACATCACAGGTATTGGTGTTGGTCATGCTCTGTACGGCAATGGGCGCACCACCACCAACGGGCACATCGCCCACCATGATCCGGCGGGATTCGCGTCTCTTAATCGGAGATTCATGTTTCATGGACAACAACCAACCATCTGTTCGCGCATACAGGCTCAGGGCTCAAGGGTAAACTGAGCCCTGTTATTTACCGTTCGAATATTATCAAGCTCAACCGTCTCGCCCTGGAACCGAATCGAGTCAACCGCACTCATGGCACCAATGATGACATTCATGGGGGCGACACCTTCAAGGCGCAACTCGTCACCGTTGGTCTGCAACGTGCTGGCCAGCCGGTTACCCTCTGCATCGGTGACCTGCACCCAGCAATCATCGTTAAAGGTCATCACCAGTTCGGCACCGGTGGAAGCCGGAACGTTCTCATCGGCCGCCGGTTGTGCGGATTCCTTCACCGGCTGTGGGTCGATCACTGGTGGCTCGTCGGGCTCCGCCACGGTCGTGTCTTCCGCCACTGGCTCGAGGTTTTCAACGTCCACCGGCTGCGGCTCGTCGACAACGGCCGACGACTCCGCTTGCGTGTCGGGCTGCCCGGCCAGTGCCTCCACCGGCTCATCTTCCGCACCACCAACTGGCAACTCATCAGACGGCTCGTTTAACGGCTCGGATTCCGGTTGGGCAGTGCGCTCATCAGGGGCATCATCGGCTTCCGGCAGTGGCTCTGGCTGACCGTCCCCATTGTCCCGTTCTTCTTCAGGCGCTGCCACATCCGCCTGGTCGCCAAACGGCAGCGCCTGATTGTTTTCCGCCATATAGGTCGAAATGCCCACGGCCAACGCACCCAGAATCACCAGTGCAACCACGCTCTTGGCCAGACGACGCTTGCGTCTTTTCCGCCTTTCAATATCCACCAGGGGATCGGCTTCCAACTGACGCTCCCGCTCCTTGCGACGCGGTTCCAGCTCGATATCCAGATCACGAATGATCGCATCGCCATCCAGACCGACCTGCTTGGCGTACGCCCTTACATAGCCCTTCAGGAAAAGCTCTGTATCAATCTTGCTGTAGTCACCCTTCTCGATGGCCTGAATGATCGAGACCCTCAGATGTTGCTGGTCGGCAATCGCCGATATATCCAGCCCGAGAGCTTCCCTGGCCCGACGAAGTTGATGACCGACGGGTTGTGCTGTTGGCTTTGGCCGCTCCTCACCGCTCATTGGCAATCAGAACCTTGTATTGTTGGTATTCGACAGATTCGGGAAATTCATTTTTCAGCATCATGGCCATGCTGGCTTCCTGATCCTGATCGCCGAAATGGCGAGCAATTTTCACACCGATCAACAGGCTTTCCGGCGAGTGGCTGTGCCGCGTACTACCACTAATGACGCTCTGCAGTCTGCTGTAGTAACGGGAAGCTCCGGAATAGTCCCGCTGTTCCACCAGTACCCGGGACAATGACAGCAGGGACCGGGGTTCACCCCGGGTCAGCTCGACGGCCCTGCGAAACGCGTCTTCCGCCTCCTGCAGATTCCCAAGACGCTCTTCAGTCATTCCCAGGTTAAAGAAAACGCTGCCGCGGTCCTCGTACTCGGTGTCGCGGGATGCCATGCTGAACTGATCCCGCGCCTCTTCGAAGCGGCGCTGGGAATACAGGAAAGCGCCATAATAAGTGCGCCCCCGGGTGTATCCGCTGTCTTCGGACAACGCCTTGCGAAAGCTGCGCTCAGCCAGCTCCTGTTCGCCATCCGAACTGTACACCAGCCCTTCGGCAGCCAGAGCCGGCGCATAGTTTCCGTCAATCTCCAGTGCCCGGTCCAGATGGTGCTCCGCACGACCCAGATTGCCCTGGCCGATATAGGCCGTTGCCAACTTGACGTAGTTCTCCAGCGCCTTGTCACGATCAGCCTCCCGGGCAAAGCGGCTGTCGGTGGTGGTCACACATCCGGAGACCATCAGTGCCAGGGCGACACCGATAAAACCGGTCAGTTTCATGGAACGATCCTTTGCCATTATTAACACCTTGTCCAGAATAGCACCGGGTTCCCGCTTACGGAGCCACCTGTTGCACCGAAATGTAACGCTGACTGCGGCGCGTGCGATCTTCCACACGGCCCACCAGTTGCCCGCAGGCGGCATCGATGTCGTCGCCCCGGGTGGTTCGAATGGTGGTCACGTACCCGGCCTCGTTCATCACTTTCTGGAAACGGCGGGTGGCGTTCATGCTCGGCCGGCGAAAATCACTCTCCGGGAACGGATTAAACGGAATCAGATTGATCTTGCAAGGCAGATCCCGAAGCAGCACGGCCAGCTCACGAGCATGCTCGGGCTGGTCGTTCACACCTTCAATAACCGTGTATTCGATGGTTGCTTTGCGCTTGTCCGGGAGCCGCGCCATATAACGCTTCGTTGCCGCCAACAGCTCGGCAATCGGATACTTTTTATTCAACGGCACCAACTGGTTACGCAACTCATCATTAGGCGCATGAAGAGAAATGGCCAGTGAAACATCGGTAACGTCGCCGAGCCTGTCGAGCGCCGGGACCACGCCCGACGTGCTGACGGTGACGCGCCGCTTGGAAATACCGTAGGCCAGGTCCTCCATCATGAGGTTCATGGCGTCCACTACGTTATCAAAGTTCATCAGAGGCTCGCCCATGCCCATCATCACCACATTGGTAATCGGACGATCGGGGCCGGGCTCGAACGGCATGAAGGCTTTCCGGGCCACCCACACCTGACCGATGATCTCCGCCGCGGTCAGGTTGCGGTTGAAGCCGCGTTTGCCAGTGGAGCAGAACGTGCAGTCGAGGGTGCAGCCAATCTGGGAGGAGACACACAGGGTGCCACGCTCGCCATCGGGAATCAGCACGGTTTCAACGCTGTTACCGTTGTCCATGCGCATGACCCACTTGCGGGTGCCATCTTTGGAGGTTTCGTCGTAAATCACCTCCGGCCCGCGAATTTCAGCGACCTGCTTGAGCTTCTCCCGCAGGGCCTTGCTCATATTGGTCATTTGATCGAAGTCATCGACCCCGCGCTGGTGGATCCACTGCAGGATCTGCTGGGCACGGAAACGTTTTTCGCCGATTTCCTCAAAGAAAGCCTCCAGCTTGGCTTTCGGCATTCCCAGGAAATTGGTCTTTTCGGCAACAGCCGTCATGTCATAACCTCGATCAGATAACCAATACAGGGGTGGCGAACCACCCCTGAAACAACGAACTCTTAGCCGCGCGGGCAGATTTCGTTGTCATTGAAGAAATACGCAATTTCACGCTCGGCTGATTCAGCGGAGTCGGAACCGTGAACCGCGTTCGCGTCGATAGTGGAAGCGAAGTCCGCACGGATAGTGCCAGCTTCTGCTTCTTTCGGGTTGGTGGCACCCATCAGGTCACGGTTTTTCAGGATGGCACCCTCGCCCTCCAGAACCTGAACAACAACCGGGCCGGAGGTCATGAAAGCCACCAGATCGTTGAAGAACGGGCGTTCCTTGTGTTCTGCGTAGAAACCTTCAGCCTGCTCCTGGGTCAGGTGCATCATCTTGGCCGCAACGATTTTCAGATCGGCCTTTTCAAAGCGGCTCAGGATTTCGCCAATGACGTTTTTGGCGACTGCGTCGGGCTTGATGATGGAGAGCGTGCGCTCGTTTGCCATGGTATTGCTCCAGTTTGATGGGTGATAAAAATCCGGAAACGCGATTATACGCGGTAAGGCTACAACTGCCTACCGTAGCGAACGAAGCCGCCCGACCACCTCGATGATCTGCTGACAGGCGAAATCCACGTCCGCTTCGGTGGTAAAACGCCCGAGGGAAAACCGTAATGCCCGGTGGGCCAGCTCATTACTCACACCGATACCTCGCAGCACGTAAGAGGCTTCCATCGATGCCGAGGCACAGGCGGAACCGGAAGACACCGCCAGGTGACGCAATCCAAGCATCATGGATTCGGCTTCCACGCCTTCGAATGACAGGTTGACAATTCCCGGCACCCGGTGTTCCCGGCTACCGTTAAAATGCACACCATCCAGGTGCGACAGACCCGCCAGGAAGCGCTCACGCAGATTTTCCAGCCTGCGGCTTTCCTCCTCCAGGTGGTGCCCGGCCAGCTCGAACGCCTTGCCCATGCCAACGATCTGGTGAGTCGGCAGTGTCCCCGAGCGCATACCCCGCTCATGCCCTCCTCCGTGCATCTGCGCCTCAATACGCACTTCCGGCGCCCGGCGCACATACAGGGCGCCCACACCTTTCGGGCCATAAACCTTGTGGGCGGACAGCGATAACAGATCCACGTTCAGGGCATGAACATCCACCGGCATCTTGCCGGCAGCCTGCGCAGCGTCCACATGCAGCAGCACGCCGCGCTCCCGCAAGTGCCTACCAATGGTGGCGATATCCGTGACACAGCCGAGTTCATTATTGGCCAGCATCAGGCTGACCAGCACGGTGTTCTCCTGCAGCGCATCAACCACCTGTTGCGGCGATACCCTGCCATCGGCATCCGGCCTCAGCCAGGCAACCTGAACACCACGAGTCTCCAGCCAGGCACAGGTGTCTACAACCGCCTTGTGTTCTATCGTGGAGGTTACGATATGCGGACTCTCATGCAACGCCGCCACGCCCTTGATGGCCAGGTTGTCAGACTCGGTGGCGCCCGAGGTCCAGACAATTTCCCGGGGATCGGCGTGAATCAGGTCAGCCACCTGCCGACGCGCGCTCTCAACGGAAGCTTCAGCCTGCCAGCCATAACTGTGGGTTCGGGAAGCGGGATTACCAAACACCCCGTCAGGGGTCAGGTAGTTCATCATCTCTTCGGCAACGGCGGGGTCAACGGGCGTTGTGGCCGCGTAATCCAGATAGACGGGCTTTTTCATCATGGTTGGAGTTCGAGCTGTGAGTGGTCAGGCGGACGCCTGGTCGATCAGCCGGCGGGTATTGACGGCCTCCGACTGTTTCTGATTCTGGCGGTCCGCCACGTTACGAATCTCGCGCTTGCGCATCAGGTCGCCAAGGCTGATCTCGCTGAGAAAATTATGGATGCGATCACTGAGATCCGACCAGAGATGGTGCGTCAGACATTTCTCGCCATTCTGGCAATCGCCTTTATTGCCGCAACGGGTCGTGTCCAGAGATTCGCTGACCGCATCCACCACCTCGGCAATAAAGACTTCATCCGCGGAACGGCTCAGGCGATAGCCACCGCCCGGACCCCGCACGCTGATCACCAGACTGTGGCGGCGCAGGCGGGAAAACAACTGCTCCAGGTATGACAGCGAAATCTCCTGGCGGGCGGAAATGTCCGCCAGGCTGACGGGCCCCTCGGTTGCATGAAGGGCGAGGTCAAGCATCGCGGTGACCGCATAGCGGCCTTTTGTGGTCAGCTTCATAAGTCAGCCCCGGCAGTACAATCGGTCGGAAATCATTCAGCGAAGTATGGATTGACCCACCAAAACAGTCAAGTATTCAGCGCTTGGGCGGCTTGTCTTCGCCCTCCTCACGCACGCAATCGAAATCCTCGTCGTGCAGGGGTGGAAGCTCGCCATTCTGATACTCGCTGTTCACTTTCCGTAGCGCCTGGCACATGTTCTCAATGCGATCGTCCACCGCGTGCATGTGGTCAAGCAGCGCCCGGACGGAACGGGCCACCGGGTCCGGCATTTCTTCAGTCACCCCATAGGCATCAAAGCCCATGCGCTTCTCCATCTCCTTGCGCCGGGCTTCATCCTCGGCGGGCTTCTTCTTGACAATCGCGCGACCGGGAATGCCAACCACGGTAGCACCAGCCGGCACCTCTTTGGTCACCACGGAGTTGGAGCCAATCTTGGCGCCCTCGCCCACTTCGAATGGCCCGAGAATCTTGGCGCCGGCACCCACAACCACGCCGTTGCCAATGGTGGGGTGACGCTTGCCCTTGTTCCAACTGGTACCACCGAGGGTTACACCCTGGTACAGGGTGACATCATCACCCACGACCGTTGTTTCGCCAATCACCACCCCCATGCCATGATCAATAAAGAAACGGCGGCCAATGGTGGCACCGGGATGAATCTCGATGCCGGTCAGCCAACGGGCGAGGGTTGAAATGGTTCGGGCCAGCCATTTCAGCCCCAGGTTCCACAACCAGTGAGAGAAACGGTGAAACAACAGGGCGTGCAGCCCCGGGTAGTTGGTCAGCACCTCAAAGGTGTTCCGGGCAGCCGGATCCCGGTGGAACACGCTGTTGATATCTTCCCGCAAACGCTCAAACATGATCTTCTTCCTGGCCGTCATCAGTGGCTGAAGCCACAGTGGGTTTTGTCCGGTGATCCGCCTGCCGGGTGCCGGCAGCTTTTTGCACAGACGTCAGAATACCTCTCAGGATGTTGATTTCCATCTGATCCAGGTGGGCTCTCTGAAACAGCCGGCGCAGCCGTGTCATCAATTGGCGCGGATTGTCCCGGCGATGGAAATCGATTTCCTCCAATACCCGCTCAAGATGCCCGAAAAAGCCTTCCACATCATTGACATTGGCCAACGGCACATCCCAGCCGCCATCTCCCGGCGACACCATGGGATCAAGGTAGGGGCTCTCGCCCTGCTCTTCAAGGCCACGCAGGTAATGCATGCGCAGCTCGTAGCACACGACCTGCACCGCCATCGACAGGTTCAGGGAACTGTAGTCGGGGTTAGACGGGATGTGGATGTGATAGTGACACCGCTGCAATTCCTCGTTCGACAAGCCGTTGTTTTCCCGGCCGAACACCAGAGCAACCTGGCCTCTGGTACTGTATTCCGATGCCTTGACTGCCGCGTCCGGCGGTGACATGACAGGCCAGGGCACCTTGCGCCCACGGGCACTGGTACCCATCACCAGCAGGCAATCCGCCAGAGCTTCATCCAAAGTGCCGACCACCTGTGCCTTGTCCAGCACATCAGAAGCGCCGGAGGATCGTGCGTATGAGGCTTCATCCGGGAACGACGCCGGGTTGACCAGCCAGAGATTGGCCAGCCCCATGTTCTTCATGGCACGGGCGACCGCACCAATATTGCCGGAATGGGAGGTTTCGACCAGCACAATGCGGATCTGGTCATTGAAGGTGTCTGTGCCTTCCAGCGGCAAGGCGGGTTTGTGCATGAATGGTTGCCTGTCTCAACTTGAATGAAAAACGCGATGATACCAGAAAGCGAGAGCCACAGGCGCCTTCAGGGCAACTCATCCTTTCCGACCAGCGCGCATCCGGGTTTTCCGCCACCGAAAACCATACAAGTGGCATCAACTTTTGTTATCATAGCGCGCCTTAACACACCCGGATAATGAACACTCAGATGCAACCAGCAATCAAGATGGCCCTGCGCATCGCGCGCCAGGGTTCAGACTATCTCAAAGCCCATTTCGAGCGACAGGAACCCAACGCCAAAAACGAAGGTGAGCGCAGTCGCCAACTCGCCCGCGTTGAGCAATCCATTTACGACAACTTCGTCGAGCAGCTGGAAAAGGCCTACAAGGATCACACCATCGCCCCGATGGGTGAAGCCGACGCCCATGGCAGCGAAAAAAGCTGGCATATCTTTCCAGTGCTGGGACGCGATAACTTTGTCCGGGGTATTCCCGAATTTGCCCTGGCGCTGTCCCAGAAGAAAAACAACCGCACGGAAAACCTGTTGCTTGTGAATCCGGTAACCGGCGAGGAATACACCGCCAGTCGTGGCCATGGCGCCGCTCTGAACAGTCGCCGTGTGCGGGCTTCGGAAATCAAGCAGCCCGGTCAGGCGGCGGTTGCCAGCAACCTGCTGGATCAGGCCCGCCAGGGTGATGACCCATTCATCTGGGGCGAACTGGCTGCCACCATTGCCCGGGACAGCAGCATGTTCCGCACCTCCGGCTGCGTGGCCCTGGATATCGCACGGGTTTCCGCGGGCCTGCTTGATGCGGCCGTCATTTTCCGCCCCGACGCTGCGGATCTCGACCTGGGCGTAACACTGGCCATGGAGTCCGGCGCACTGACCGGCGACTTCTCCGGCAACCCGTCGGTTGAGCACGCCAAACAGTTGGTGGTGGCCAACCCCAAGCTGTTCCGCGAACTGCTAAAGGTACTGCACCCGTTCCGGGGTCGCCTGCCGCGCTGACTCCCCGCCCGCTTTGAATCAGCGGGCTTTTGTAACAGACACAAAAAAACCGCCATCACCCAACAGGGTCCGGCGGTTTTTTTTATGCCACCTATTCCGGCGGAAGCAAAACCGGATATCACATCCGGTTCAGCCACTCCGGCGGCTCTTCTTCCCCGGCTTGCTCTCCGGTGCCTTCCTTGGCGGGCACCATCAGATCCTCACGGGTTACGCCCATGACCATCAACATGTTCGCGGACACGTAGATAGACGAGTAGGTACCCACAATCACCCCGATAATCAGCGCCAGAGCGAAGTTATTGATGGCCTCACCACCAAAGAAATACAGCGCCAACAGAACCACCAACGTGGTACCGGACGTGTTAATGGTCCGCGTGATGGTCTGGTGAATGGATTCGTTGATGATGTCCCAGGGCTCTCCAACACGCATCTTCCGGAAGTTCTCCCGAATGCGGTCCGCGACCACGATGGTATCGTTCAGTGAATAACCAATAACAGCAAGAAGCGCTGCCAGCACCGTCAGGTCGAAGGTCCACTGGAACAGGGCAAACACGCCAAGCACGATAATGACATCGTGGGCCAACGGGATAACCGAGGCGATACCAAACTTGAACTGGAAGCGCATGCCCACGTAGATCAGCACCACCGCCAGGGCAATCAACAGGCCCAGACCACTGTCTTCTTTCAGCTGCTCGCCCACCTGGGAGCCAACAAACTCGGAACTAACCAACTCAAGCTCGGCCCCGGTTTGCTCCAGCACACCGGTGACTTCCCGCGCGAGGGTATCATTGCCCGCTTCTGCCAGACGGATCAGCACCGTGGTGTCGGCGCCGAAGTTCTGCACCGAAAACTGTTCGTAACCGGACTGCTCAAGCGTATTACGAATACCGTCCAGATCGGCAGCCTGGGTATACTCAAGCTCAACGGACGTACCGCCGGTGAAGTCCATGCCAAAATTGAGCCCGCGAACCGCCAGAAGCGCGATCGAGGCGATGATCAATGCAATAGAGATTACCGAAGCAATCTTCCGCAACCCCATGAAATCAAACGGTTGCTTTTCCATATCAGCCATTAGCCTGTTTCCCCCCGATCGACAACTTCTCGATTCTGCGGCCACCATAAACCAGATTCACAATACTACGGCTCACCAGAAGCCCGGAGAACATGGAGGTCAGAATACCGATACACAGGGTGACAGCGAAGCCTTTCACCGGACCAGAGCCCATGGCAAACAGGATAACCGCCACCAGCAGCGTGGTGATGTTGGCATCGACAATCGATACAAACGCCCGGCCATAACCGGAATTAATGGCAAGCTGAGGTGGCACGCCAGCCTTAAGCTCTTCTTTTATGCGCTCGAAAATCAGCACATTGGCATCCACCGCCATGCCCACCGTCAGGACGATACCGGCAATACCGGGCAAGGTCAGTGTGGCTGAGAGAATCGACATGCACGCGACCAGCAGCATCAGGTTCAGAGTCAGCGCCACGTTGGCGATCAGCCCGAAACCACGATAGAACACCAGCATGTAAAGCAGTACCAGCGAGAAGCCGAACACCACCGACATAAAACCGGCATCGATATTCTTCTGGCCCAGGCTTGGCCCGATGGTGCGCTCCTGCACAAAATACATGGGTGCAGCCAGGGCGCCGGCGCGCAGCAACAGCGCCAGCTCCGAAGCCTCCGGAATGGAGTCCAGACCGGTGATGCGGAAGCTGCCGCCCAACGCTGACTGCACGGTGGCCAGGCTGATAATGCCCTTTTCCACCACGCGCTCTTCTACTTCCTGCAATTCACCGTTAACTTCTTCGGTGCTGGTTTCCGTGCGGTATTCGATGAACAACACCGCCATGCGACGCCCGATGGCGTTACGGGTGGCCCGATTCATCTGGTCGCCGCCCACCGAATCCATGGTGATATTCACCTGTGGCTGGCCGTTCTCATCAAACGCCTGCTGGGCGTTGGCCACGTTGTTACCGGTGGCGATGATTTCGGTTTCCAGACGTGCGGTGCGGTTCGGCTCATCCCGGAACGGATAGACTTCAGTCTCCGAAGACGGCGCATCCTGACGAGCCTCCATCCGGAATTCCAGGTTGGCGGTAGCCCCCAGTACCCGCTTGGCCTGGGCTGTGTCCTGCACACCGGGCAGCTCGACAATGATACGGTCGGCGCCCTGCTGCTGAACAAGAGGCTCGGCAACACCCAACTCGTTCACACGGTTGCGAATCGTGGTCAGGTTCTGCTCAAGCGCATAGTCCTGAATGTTCTTGATTTCCTGTTCAGACAGGGTCAGCGTCAGCAGATATTCATCGCCCTCACGGGACTCATCGAGCAGAAATTCATTGTACTGGTCACGTACCAGGCTGAACGCCTCACTGCGGGACTCTTCATCGCGGAAGCTCAGCACGATATTGCGGCTGTCCTCGATATCACCGCCGCGGTAGCGCACCCTCTCTTCACGCAGCTCTCGCTTGATCTGGCCAGAAAGCGCTTCAAGGCGCTGTTCCAGTGCTGTTTCCATATCCACTTCCAGCAGGAAGTGGACACCGCCTCGCAGATCCAGCCCCAGCTTCATCGGCCCGGCACCCAGGCTTTGCAGCCATTCCGGCGTGGACGGCGCCATATTCAGCGCCACCAGATAGCGTTCGCCCACGGCATTCTGCACCGCGGGGCGGGCACGCAACTGGTCATCCGAGCTGGTCAGGCGAATCAGTGCGTCACGATCCTCCAGTGAGCTGGACTTTACTTCAATGCCACGCTCGTCGAGCTCCGCCAGCGCCCGGTCCAGCACCTGCTGGTTAACCTCGGTTGCACCGCGGGCACCGGTAATCTGGATGGCGTAATCGTCCGGAAAGAAGTTCGGTAATGCGTAGATGAACCCGATCACCAGTGCGAACACAATGATCAGGTTTTTCCAGAGAGGAAACTTGTTCAGCATGGGATTCCTTTAAGCCGGCATGGGCACCGGCCGTGATGTTCAGCCAGTTGAAAACAAACGGGCGCCCGAAGCGCCCGTGCAGAACCAGCTCAGATATCTTTCAGGGTGCCTTTGGGCAGAGCGGCACCAACCGCCACCTTCTGAACCTTGATTTCAACATTGTCCGCTACTTCCAGAACAATGAAATCATCAGCCACTTTGGTGATACGGCCGGCAACGCCACCGGAGGTCACCACTTCGTCGCCCTTGTTCAGGCCAGCCATCAGTTCCTTGTGTTCTTTCGCGCGCTTGGACTGCGGGCGCCAGATCAGGAAGTAGAAAATGGCAATGAAGCCGGCAAAGAAAATCACCTGACCCATCACGCCCATACCGCCAGCAGGGCCGCCTTCCTGTGCCATGGCAAGTGCAGGCACAAACGACAACAGGCCGGCGACGAGCAGTTTCATTGTTTTCATTCAGGTTCTCCGTTAATTCACTGGTCTTGGTTTGAAAATTAAACAGAATCAGCCCAGAGGCGGTACGCTTTCACCCCGTAAGGCATAGAATTCTCTTATAAAGTCGGACAATGTACCTGCTTCGATTGCCCCACGCAATCCGCGCATCAGGTTCTGGTAAAAGCGCAGATTGTGGATGGTGTTGAGCTGGGAGCCGAGCATTTCACCGCATTTGTCCAGATGATGCAGATAGCTTCTGGAGAAATGCTGACAGGTGTAGCAATCGCAACGCTCATCCAGCGGCCCCGTGTCATGACGATGCCGGGCATTACGGATTTTTATAATACCGGTGGAAGTGAACAGGTAACCGTTACGGGCATTACGGGTGGGCATGACACAATCAAACATGTCGATGCCACGGCGCACCGCTTCGACAATATCCTCCGGACGGCCGACGCCCATCAGGTACCGGGGCTTGTCGCCCGGCATTTTCGGTGGCAGGTGGTCAAGGATACGGATCATGTCTTCTTTTGGCTCGCCCACAGACAAGCCGCCAATGGCGTAACCATCAAAGCCGATGTCCGTCAGCCCCTGCAGGGAGCGTTCGCGCAGGGACTCGTACATGCCACCCTGGACAATACCGAACAATGCGGCCGGATTGCCCTCGTGGGCTTTCTTGCTGCGCTCCGCCCAGCGAAGGGACATCTCCATGGATTCCCGGGCCTGCTTCTCTGTAGCCGGGTAAGGCGTGCACTCATCAAAGATCATGACGATGTCCGACCCCAGGTCCCGCTGGACCTGGATGGCGATTTCCGGGGACAACTCCACCTTGGAACCGTCCACAGGCGAACGGAAGGTGACGCTTTTCTCGGTAATCTTGCGCATGTCACCCAGGCTGAACACCTGGAAACCACCCGAGTCGGTCAGGATCGGGCCCTGCCACTGGGTAAAATCGTGCAGGTCACCATGGGCTTTGACCACCTCGGTGCCGGGGCGAAGCATCAGATGGAACGTGTTGCCGAGGATGATCTCGGCACCGATGGCTTCAATATCCCGGGGCAACATGCCTTTGACGGTGCCATAGGTACCCACCGGCATGAACGCCGGGGTTTCCACGGTGCCACGGGGAAACGTCAGGCGGCCGCGCCGGGCCTTGCCGTCTTCCCCGAGTTTTTCGAATGACATAAAACAGGACTGACTCACGAAGGCTCTCCCGTCGAATCTGTATGACCGGTTGGCAGGCCCGTTGCCAGCCGGCCCTGGCTGGGCTGCTGTCCGGTCAGGAACATGGCGTCGCCATAACTGAAAAACCGGTAACGCTGCGCCACCGCCTCGCGGTAGGCAGCCATGATGTTGTCGTAGCCGGAAAAAGCACTGACCAGCATGATCAGCGTGGATTCCGGCAAATGGAAATTGGTGATCAGGGCGTCCACCGTCTGGAAGCGGTAGCCCGGATAGATAAAGATGTCGGTCTCGTCCCGAAAAGGCTGCAATCGCCCTGCCCGGCTGGCCGATTCCAGTGAACGCACGGAGGTGGTACCCACGGCAACCACGCGGCCACCCCGTTCCCGGATACGCCGAACGGCGTCTACCGTATCTTCCGGCACATGCGCCACTTCACTGTGCATGACGTGATCTTTCACGTTGTCCACTCGCACCGGCTGGAAGGTTCCGGCACCCACATGCAGGGTGACATAGGCAAACTCGATGCCTCGCTCTTTCAACTGAGCAAGTATGGCATCATCGAAATGCAACCCCGCCGTGGGTGCTGCCACGGCGCCGGCTTCCCGGGCGTAGACTGTCTGGTAGCGTTCACGGTCGGATTGTTCGTCGTCGCGTTCCATATAGGGCGGCAGGGGCATGTGGCCAACGCGCTCCAGCAAATCCAGAACCGGTTCCGGCCCATCGTGTACAAACCGGAAAAGCGCATCCCGGCGTTCGACCATGCGCAGCTCGGTACCGTCTTCCAGGATGACTGTCTGGCCTTGTTTCGGCGACTTCGACGCCCGGGTATGGGCCAGAAATTCCTGCTCGCCTAAAAGGCGTTCCACCAGTATTTCTATCTGTCCGCCGGTTTGCTTGCGACCGAACAGGCGGGCGGGAATCACGCGGGTATTGTTGAACACCAGCAGGTCGCCGGGTTCAAGCAGGTCGGGTAAATCAGTGAACTGCAGGTGCCGGGTCTGGCCGGTAGCGCCATCGAGATTCAGCAACCGGGAAGCACTGCGTTGTTCGAGGGGGTAACGGGCGATCAGCTCGTCCGGCAGATCAAAATGAAAATCGGAGACGTTCATGGGCCGGGATATCAGGAATGCCGCAGGCATGCGACCGGAATAAATGGTAGCGGCGGGCGGACTCGAACCGCCACGGGTTTTACCCCAACGGATTTTGAATCCGTCGTGTCTACCAATTTCACCACGCCGCCATCGGAGAGTGGGTGAATTATACTGACCCTGATTCCGAAAGCAACCGGGCCACGGACAAAATTATCCGCAGCCTCATGCTGTTACAGGCGATCAAAGAGTGACAGGCGCGAGACCTGGGCAAAGGACTGCTGGGCCGCCTGCAACACAAAGCTCTGGAAACTCAGATTACTGATGGCCTCTGCGTAGTCCACATCCTGCAACTGGGAGCGGATTTCCTTGGTGTACAGGCCGGAATCCTCCAGAAATGCGGTGGTGGATTCCACCGCGTTCAGCCGGCCACCGAGCTCGGTCTGCTTGAGGATGATTTTTTCCTGGGCATTGTCCAGATTGGTGAGTGACTCGGCAATCAGGGCGTCATATTCGGCGTTGCCGCGATCGGAGCCCTTGGCACCGCTTTCCAGACCATCCACCAGCTTTTCGATGGTGCCGAAGATTGACTGTTTGCGGTTGATGCCGATTTCAAAAGTGTCACCATCTACTGCATCGTTGACGGTCATTTTCATGCCGTAGACATCAATTTCCTCACCGGCATCACCAAATTCTTTGGGTGGGGTAGTGGGATTTCCGTCTTCATCGACTTCGATCACTTTATTATTGCTATCCACAGCAAGGTAAATAGATTTTCTCGGCGCGTCAGAAGGAGACGCGTCTCTCAATGCATCCTCATCCACCACTTCAAGCCCGGAAATGTAACCATCGTCCGACTCACGGTTTTCAACGGACACGGAGCGCGGCACATCGACAAAGATACCTTTGCCATGGTCACTGATGGGCACAGTCACACCTTCATCAATCTCCAACTTGCGCTGGCCTTCGTCGCCCTGATACACCCAATTACCCTCATCGTTTTTGGCAAAGGCCTGTGTACTGCCTTGAAAACCACTGAAAATATACTCACCAGAGGCGTCCTGGGTATTGGTGATATTCGCCAGCTGGCCCAGCCGTTCTTTAAGCTCCGCGGCAATTGATTGCCGGTCATTGGCAGACAAAGAGCCACTGCCCGCCTGCACGGTGAGCTCACGTACCCGCTGAATAATATCCACCGAGCTTTGCAGGGCATTTTCTTCCTGTTTCAGACGATTATCCGCCAAAGTGGCATTACGGGTGTAACTGTCGTTTTGTCGAAGCTCCTGGTCCAGCTTCAGAATGCGCGCTGCTGCCACCGGATCATCCGAAGGCTTGTTAACCTTTTTGCCGGTGGAAATCTGTTGCTGGGTATCCACCAGGTTGCTGTTAATGCCCTGCAGCCGGTTGATCCCGCCGTTGAAGATTTGTTGTGATGAAATCCGAATCATCGTCGGTTACCTCAACTATTAACGGAAGCTTTGCAGCAACGTATTGAACAGATCCTGCGCCACCGACATCACCTGCGATGACGCGTTATAGGCCGCCTGATACTGGATCAGCTTCCCGGCTTCTTCGTCCAGGTTCACGCCGGAAACCGATTCGCGCTGGTTTTGTGACTGCTCCAGTAGAGTGGAGCTGGCGTCTTTATCCAGCTGGCTCTGGCGGGTTTTCACGCCGATGTCTTCCACCAGGCCGGCATAGCCTTCGGTGAAGTTCTGTGTGCCACCGTTCATGGTGTTCTGGGTGCCCAGAGCCGCCAGTAATTCGGCGTTCCGATTGTCAGAAATGCCGTTGTCATTGTATTCGATAGTAAACACATCGCCGTCGGCAGGCTCACCAGTAATTTCAAACTGATAGCCCTGATACATATCGCCGTCACCCAAATCAGAGCTGAAAATGGTATTAATTTCTTGAGGGTTGTATATCTGATCTTGCGGCTCCAACGGCCCATTACTGTCAGAAACGGTATAAGTAATATCAGAGCCGGTATTAGTGAACTCAATAGTGAGCGGCCCGTTAGCCAATTCTCCACTATTCCTGAATCCCTCCAATAAACCATTGGTATTTGGATTCCTTACGTTTAGCATTTTTCCCTGATTAATAACCGCTGATCCAAGGTTTTCCTTAACCAGTTTTCCACTAGCATTGTATTCCCCACCGCGCGCGCGAACTGGACTCGCAAACGCCAGATCTTCTTCCCGGCGAATGTTCATGCCAATGTATTCCGCCGCGTTCCGGCTCGGCTGAATCAGGAACTTGTCACCAGCATTAAATTGCCCGCCTTCCACACGGATATTGAAGCCGTCCATGGAGATTTCCGATTGTACCGGATCCGGCAGCCGCCCCTGGCGAACCGTTTCACCGCTTTCAGCGTTGATAAGCTCAAAATTACGGCCGTCACCGGAGAACTGCAGAGACCACGTACCAGCCGGCAGCTCGGTGCTATCAGTAATCTCAACTGCCAGTTGAGCATTTTTCGGTTCAGCGTTGTTGGCATTGGCTACCACCCGGCTGCGCTCGACAGCAGGGTTATTGATATCAGTGAAGAAGTTGCCACCCAGGTCCCCTTCCAGGTCCATGCCGATTTCGTGCTGATGATTGATGGAGGATGACAGCGCAATCGCCAGGCGCCCCAGTTCATCAAACGCGGGACGCAAAGCCTCCTGCTCGAACCGGCGCAGGCCACCGAGTTTTCCGCCTTTGATCTGGTCATCCACCAGCAGCGTCCGACCGGAGCTCTCGAGAATAAATTCCAGCCGGCTGGGGTCTTCTGCGCTGGTGCGGGTCGCGAACTCCGCAGAGTTACTGCCTGTAACCAGCGCCATGCCATTGGCCAATGACACGTTAACCTGGCTGCCTTCGGTTTCAGTCACCTTAATGCTGACCAACTCGGAAAGCTGACGCAGCTTTTCATCCCGTTGATCCATCAATTCCAGAGGCATTTTACCCTGGGCCACACCCGGCGATTCGGAAATGGCGAGGTTCAGTTCGGCAATGCTAGTGAGCAGAGAGTTGGCATCTTTCACTCCCTGCTGCATCTGGGTTTTGATCGATTCACGCTGCTGAATCAGCTCCTCATTCAGACCCTGGAAGCGGTTAACCACCTGCTGTCCTTCACTCAGCACCAGTTGACGCTGTGGCAGCGAGGTAGGATCCTCCGCCGCGTTCTGCATGGCGGCAAAGAAATTATTAAGCGCCTTGTTCAGACCGGTATCTTCACCGCCCAGCAAGTTGTCCAACCGGCTCAGTTCAGAATTGAGCGCCTGCTGTTCTCCGTTCAACGTACTGTCTTCGCGCAATTGCTGAGTCAGATACTCATCAGCCATACGGCGAATGTTGGAGACAAATACGCCACTGCCAATGGTTCCGGCACCGGTACGCTGGCCCGCCTGGGTTTCAAACTGCACTTCCTGGCGGCTGTAACCCGGGGTGTTGGCGTTGGTGATGTTGTTGCCGGTGGTGTTCAGAGCAGCCTGGTGGCCCAGCACACCGGTCAAACCGATTCCAATCAATCCTGCCATGGCCTGTTACTCCTCTGTACCTTGACCGCGCATGGACAGCGTCATCGCCGCGCTGCGGTCCATAATGCTGCGGATCTTGGATCCGTATTCCGGATCGGTGGCGTAGCCCGCTTCCTGAAGTTTGTCAGCGAACATGTCGGGCTTGTCCGCCGAGGACAGCACGTCTTTGTAACGTGGGTTACTCTGCAGGAAGTCGACGTAATCCCGGAAGCTGGCCTCGTAATCCTCATAGGCGCGGAAGTCAGCTTTTTCCTTCATGGGCACGCCGTCCCGGAATTCGGTTGTGGTGATGGTCACTGCATCGCCGGCCCACCGGCCATCGGCTTTAATACCAAACAGGTTGAAACTCGGCTCCTTGCCATCGCCTTCGATCATGTGCCGGCCCCAGCCGGTCTCCAGCGCTGCCTGGGCAATCATCAGCCTGGGATCAATGCCGCTCTCTTTCGCGACTTTTTCAGCCACCGGCATTAACTTGCCGACGAATTCCTCCGCGGAGTCAAATCTGGCGGGCAAGACCTCCGCCGGCTTACCATCGGTGCGCGGATCGGTCTCGGCCTCATTGCTGCCCTGTACCGCATTTGCCAGCTCACCTACCCGTGACAACTGCTCGGGCAGTTCCCGTGAAACCGCCGGCAGACTGCGATCATAGTCAGCCAGCGAGCTCTTGTGAGCCGCCAGCTTTTCGCCCTTGTTGTTCATGCCGGGAATCTGCTCACCCAATTGACGGACCAGCGCTTCGGCCAGGCCGGTCCCGGTGCCGCCAGCCATGCTCAGACTGACCTGGCTGTCGAACATATCGCGATAGGTATTGGCTTCGTTGCTGTTGAGGTAGTTGTCCTCGGCAAACACTTCGCCGGCCTTGCGCATGGACTTGAGCATTTCCTGCAGGAAAAGCCCCTCAAACTGCTTTGCCACCTCTTCCAGCGCCGCATTCTTGTCTGTGCGAGCCTGGGTTTTCAGGGAGTTCAGGCCCTGAAAGTCGGTATATACCTGTGCTTGTTGTACGCGATAGTCCTGCATGGTCACACCTAGATCACAATCAGCTCGGCACGTAATGCGCCTGCCTGCTTCAGTGCTTCAAGAACCGCCATTACATCCCCTGGCGCCGCACCCACCTGGTTCACCGCCTGAACAATGTCGTTCAGGGTGGTGGCGGGACCAAACTGGAACATACGGGCCGGATCTTCGGTAACGGCAATCTGGGTATTCTGTTCCACGGCGGTTTCACCCTCGGCCAGTGGATTGGGCTGCACCACTTCCGGGTTTTCCTGAATGGTGACCGTCATGTTGCCGTGGGTAATCGCCGCGGGGCTGACCTTCACGTTCTCACCCACCACAATGGTGCCGGTACGGCTGTTGATAACCACCCGGGCAGAGGACTCCGCAGGCTCAACCTCAATATTTTCCAGAATCGACAGAAAACTGACCCCGCTGGGATGGATCTCTCGGCGCACGCACTGACACCGACGTGGCGTCATGGGCGTAGGCCATATCCGGCCCCAGTTTCTCATTAATGGCCTCAACCACCCGGCGGGCTGTGGTGAAATCCGAACGCATCAGGTTAAAGGTGATGGTATCGCCCCGGGTGAACGGGGACTGGACCTCACGTTCGATGGTCGCGCCATTGGGAATGCGTCCAACGCTGGGCACGTTAACGGTTATGCGCGAACCGTCCTGGCCGCCCGCACCAAAGCCACCCACAATCAGGCTGCCCTGAGCCATGGCGTACACCTGGTCATCCGCGCCTCTCAGCGGGGTCATCAACAAGGTACCGCCACGCAGGCTTTCGGCATTGCCAATGGAAGAGACCGTGACATCCAGTTCCTGTCCGGCCTTGGCGAATGGCGGCAAATTGGCACTGATGGTCACCGCTGCCACGTTGTCGGAACTGGGGTTTACACCTTCCGGCAAGCTGATGCCAAACTTCTCCATCATGTTGCGCAGCGTCTGGTTGGTGAACGGAGCAGAATCTCCAGTGCCATCCAGGCCAACCACCAGGCCATAGCCTACCAGCTGGTTGTTACGCACGCCTTTGACCTTCGCCATATCTTTCAGGCGATCAGCCATGACCGGAGCGGCACAAACGGCCAGCAGGGTGAAAACAGCCAATGCATTGCGGATCATAGCGGCCACCATTCGCTGTTGAAGAACTGGGCCAGCCAGCCCATCCGGTTGGCCTGATCAAAATCACCGGTGCCGCCATAAGCGAACCGGGCATCAGCAATCCGGTTGGAGGCAACTGTATTGTCCGGCTGGATGTCCTGAGGGCGCACCAGGCCAGTCATTCGAATGTATTCGTCACCATTGGTCAGCGACAGCCATTTTTCGCCCCGCACCCGCAATACACCGTTGGGCAGTACTTCAACGACGGTAACACTGATACTGCCGGCAAGGCTGTTGCTTTGGTCGGCTTCGGCCGAACCCTCGAAATCGCGCTCCAGGTTGGCGGACGCGCTCAAGCCCAGCTTGTTGTACCCAAAGATATTCGGCTCTTCGAGGCCGAGTTCCTGGTCCTTGGTAATGCTGGTTTCGGCGTTCTTGCTGGCGCTGGTGGACTCTTGCAAGCGAACCGTCAGCACGTCACCGACGTTCAGTGCCTTGGTATCGCCGTACAAATTATAGTTACGCGACACCTGGTAGATGGCACCGGAGTCCGGATTACGCTGCACCATGGCCTGGGCCCGTGCTGGTGCGTAGGCCGGGTCATTCGGCTCGGCCCGGGGGCGGGTCATCGCGGTACAACCCTGCAACAGCACCAGAGCACCCACTACAGCCAAGGTGGCTGGCCGTTCTGTGTTAATGAGTTGACGAAGGTTTTTCATAATTTACCCGATGTTGTTGGTAATGAACTGAAGCATCTGGTCGGTGCTGGACACCACCTTGGAGTTCATTTCATAGGCCCGCTGGGTGGTGATCATGTTCACCAGCTCTTCCACCACTTCCACGTTGGAAGACTCAATAGTGCCCTGCTCCACGCTGCCCAGGCCGGCCAGGCCCGGCTCGCCTTCCGCCGGATCGCCACTGGCATTGGTCGCCTTGAACAGGTTGTTACCAATTGCCTGCAGGCCCTGCGGGTTGATGAAATCAACCAGGGTGACCTGACCAAGGTTGACAGGTGCGGCCTGATCGTCGGTTACCGCAGTAACCGTGCCGTCCTTGCCAATAGTGATGTTGGTGGCGTTTTCAGGCACGTTGATGTTTGGTTCCAGCGGATAGCCATCCGGGGTAACCACATCGCCATCGGAGTTAAGCTGGAACTGGCCATCCCGGGTGTAGGCAATCTGGCCGTCCGGCATTTCAATCTGGAAAAAGCCCCTGCCGTTCACAGCCATGTCCAGCGGCTGCTCGGTCACCTGCAGATTACCCTGGGTAAACTGTTTGGCGGTTCCCACTACCCGCACGCCGGTACCCAGTTGCAGGCCGGAAGGCAATTGGGTGTTTTCCGTGTTCTGGCCACCCGGCTGCCGGTTCACCTGATACAGCAGGTCCTGGAATACCGCCCGATCACGCTTGAAGCCGGTGGTATTCACGTTCGACAGGTTGTTCGAAATGGTGGACATGTTGGTGTCCTGTGCGCTCAACCCGGTTTTACTGACCCAAAGTGCTGGATGCATGGTTTTACTCCTTACCTTCTGCCATCTGGCCGACGATTTTTTGCCGTTTTTTTGGCAGTCGGTGCGTTTAATTCACTGTTATCAGAGATTCTGCAAAAGCCGTGCCGTAGCTTCAGAATTTTCGTTGGCGGTGGACATGACCTTCACCTGCATCTCGTACTGGCGGGAGAGCTGCAGGTTGGCGATCATCTCTTCCACGGCATTCACGTTCGAGCTTTCCAGAAAACCCGTGGCTACCCGCATTGCCCCATCGGCCGGTTCCGGGCCATCCAGCGCCTGGTCCGGCTTTCTTCGGATAAAGCCATCTTCCCCTTTTTCGAGGGCATCAGCCGGAGGGTTAACCAGTTTCAGCCGGTCAATTTCCACCATCTGATCCGGCGGGCCGCCAGCAGGGACGATGGAAATGGTGCCGTCGTTGCCAATCTGAATGTTGTCGTAGGGCGGCAAGGCAACCGGACCGCCATTACCCATGACCATCTCGCCGCTGGACAGGCGCATCATGCCGTTGACATCCACTTGCAGACTGCCGCTGCGGGTGAAGACTTCTTCGCCCTGGTCATTCTGTACCGCCAGCCAGCCGTCACCTTCCAGCGCCACATCCATTTTCCGGCCAGTTTCCTGCAAGGCACCGGCTGAAAGGTCCGTACCGGGCCTTTCGGTCATGGCATAGGCGCGTGTGGGATGGTGCTCGCCGAATACCGGCATGCTTCGGGCCTGGGCAAAATCCTTCTTGAAACCCGTGGTGTTAACGTTGGCCAGGTTGTTGGCATGGGCACGCTGGGCCATCATGTTCTGCTTGGCGCCAGACATCCCAATGTAGAGAGCTTTGTCCATGGGCAAACTCCTGCCGGAATTTTGACTGTTTCCAGTCTTCCTGCAGGAGTCGTGCCATGTTCACATGGAGGGGTTATTAGCGGAGGTTGATGATGGTCTGGGTGACTGCATCGGAGGTTTCAATGGTCTTGGCGTTAGCCTGATAGTTGCGCTGGGCAATGATCAGGTTGACCAGCTCTTCGGAGAGGTCCACATTCGACTCTTCCACGGAACTGGCCGCAATAGAGCCCAGGGTTCCGGTGCCTGGCTTGCCGATAACCGGCTGGCCAGACTCAAAGGTTTCCACCCAGGCGGTATCGCCTACCGGCGACAGACCGTCGGTGTTCTGGAAAGTCGCCAGGGCCACCTGGCCCAGCTCGTTGGACTGACCATTGGTGTAGCGGGCAAAGATGACGCCCTCATCGGACACATCCAGACCAGACAATCGGCCGGTCGTGTAGCCGTTTTGTTGCTGATCGTTCACACCAAAGGCGGCGCCATATTGGGTCGAATCACTTAGATCAACAACGAAAGCGGAGCCATATTCTCCATCCTCCGGAATAGGTGAAGGCACTTCTTCACCCGGACCCAGAGCAGGAGGACCTTCTGCACCATTGGGGTCGCCATTAGGGTCTTTGGGCACCCAGTCATCAATGACAATTTCGCCCAACGAGGAAACATCTCCGTTCTGATCCCGGATTGATTTAAGCTCACCACTCTCACTGAAGGTTGCGGTGTACGGATCCTCATCGGTCCCACCCACCAACTCACCATCAATTTCCATATACACTGACCACTGACTTTCACCTACACCGTTACCAGGGGAAGGCTCTTTCACGAAAAACTGCGTCAGTTCGTGGGAATTACCCAGGCTGTCGTAAATGGTTGTGGAGGTGGCATGGTTATAGGTGCGCTGATCCTCAGGGTTGAACGCGTTGACCGGTTCAACATCACCACCAACATAGGCATCTTCAATGGCCGTTACCGAAGACTCCATGTCGGTAACGCTCCGGTCCGTAGTTATTGACACCACACCCTGTTCAGTTTCATCAAAAACCGGAGTGCCCCCTGTATCGTCATACTGTACGTTCAGGCTCTCACCAGAATTGTGAGTAATAACCAGTTCACCACCGTCGGTAACATCTGCGGAGATGGAGTTATCGCTTTGTTGGCGGATTTTAGCCGCCAACTCGTCAACGTCACTAACACCGTCCAGATCAATAGCTCTCGGGCTGGTCTCATCACCAACGTAGAGCTCGAAAGACCCAAAATCGGCGCCTGCCATATCTCCAACAGCAAAGGAGGTGGATGCAGACGCGTTCACACCAGAAACCGATTGGAGCTTATTGACAATGTCATCGACCGAATCCGTCGAATCAAAGGTCACTTCATTAAGCTGGCCGTTAACATCAAAGGTAATGCTTTCCCCATCAGCAAACTGGTCGACTGTCAAGTCATCCCAACTACGGATCCTTTGTTCGAGGACCGACTCTCTAGAATCCAGATTCACATCCGTAAGCAAATTGGTAGTCCGACGGGGCGCCAGATTATCGGTCTGGATCTGCATGTCCCCACGCACGCCGGAGATATTGCCGTCGGCATCGGCCTGGTACCCCTGAACCTTCATGTTCTGGTTGTTCACCACGAAACCGTCTTTATCGATACCGAACTCACCGGCCCTTGAATAACGGGTCTCACCACCATCACTCAATACAAAGAACCCGTCACCATCAATGGCCATATCCAGGCCGTTGTCGGTGAAACTGATGTTGCCCTGGCCGAACTGCTGCTGGATATCCTGAACGGTGACGCCGTCACCAACCGGGTTGCTACCGGAGCTCAGGAAACCGTTGGCGTAGAGATCACCAAACTGCGCCCGGCTGCTTTTAAAACCGACGGTGCTGGCGTTGGCAATGTTGTTACCGGTGACGTCCAGATCCACCTGGGCGGCCCGAAGACCACTTAACCCTGTATTAAATGCCATGACGTGTTACCTCCTGGTCTGACACCGGTTCAATTAATCTGTCTGACTTCGGAAAGCGGCAGGGAGCCGAGGCCGGCCAGGTTCAGGGTGATGGCTCCACCCTGCCCCAGCGACACGCTATCCACGTTCGCGCTTACCATGGTTGAAAGCTGTTCCGTGCCGGAGGGATAGGAACCCTCCGCCTTGATCACGTAGGCGCCCGGCGGCAAGGAATTGCCGTTGCCATCCTTGCCGTCCCATTCAAAGGAGGCAATGCCAGGCTCGCTGCTGCCCATATCGATCTGGCGCACGAGTTCCCCGGACTTGTTCATGACCGAAATCCGCAGGCCACCTGTAGATGCCGGCACTTCCACCGTGCCGGACAACTGACCGTCACTGCCGAGGATGCCAACGCTGGATGGTGCAAGCACGCTCTTGCCCACCATGGCAGAGGCTTGCAGTGCCTGGCTGGAGCGGAACTGGCTGGCGACATCGTCCACGGTGCTGGACAGGTTCTCCATTTGCTCAAGTGAGCTGAACTGCGCCAGCTGGGCGACAAAATCGCCGTTTTCCTGGGGCTTGAGCGGGTCCTGATTTTTCATCTGGGCGATCATCAGCTCCATGAAGGCGTCTTTACCCAGTTCACTGTTACCCTTGGCCTGCTTCTCCTGCTGGACCTGATACTGGCTCAGTACGTCTGAGGCGGCTGAGGAATTCACTGCGCTCATGATAGTCTCCTAGCTGTTACTGCTGACCCAGTGTCAGGACACGCTGCATCATGGATTTGGTGGCGTTCATCACGTCCACGTTCATTTGAAAACTGCGGGATGAGGACATCATATCCGCCATTTCTTCGGCCACGTTCACATTCGGGTAATACACGTAACCGTCTTCATTGGCAGCCGGGTGATTCGGCTCGTATCGCATCTGCAACTCGGCTTCACTTTCCACAATCCCCTCAACCCGAACACCGGCACCGGGCCCCTGCTCGCCGGAGCCAGTTGCGCCAAACGTGTGTTGGTCAGGATTCAGCATGGACTGCTGAATGGCGGCAAACACCGGCTTACGGGCCCGATAGGTCGTCTCGGTGCTGGAACTGGCGGTCTCTGCATTGGCAATGTTCGAGGCGGTGGTATTCAGGCGCAGTGACTGCGCGGTCATGCCGGAACCTGCGATATCGAAAATGTTGCCCAGTGACATGACTGTCTCCTTCAAGAATCAGTTATTGGCGAACTATTCGCCTTTCAGGGCCTTCTTCAGGCCAGAGAATTTGCTGTTCAGAAATTCAAAGCTGGCCTGATAATCCATGGCGTTACGCATGAACCGGCTCTGTTCGCTTTGCGCCTCAACCGTATTGCCATCGATGGACGGCTGATTGGGTGTGCGATACAACAGCTCGCCATCGGCACCCGGGCTGGAAGTGTCCATGTGCCCGCTGTGAGTGGTTTGCATGTTGAAGCCGGATACGGAGTCCTGGGCCTTCTGCATCATCGCCTTGAAATCGATATCGCGGGCCTTGTAGCCCGGGGTGTCGGCATTGGCGAGGTTGTTGGCCAGAACTTCGGCACGCTTCACACGTGCCTGAAGCGCGTGTTCGTGAATGCCCAGTGCGTTGTCAAAACTGATTGCCATGGTCCCCTCCGGAAATCTGCAGCGGCGACCCGGGCGTTGCCGGTTTGCCGTTTTTGCGTTCTGCCAGAGGAAAAGCAAGAGGGATGCCAGAAATTGAAAAGCCCGCAATGGTGCGGGCTGGAGGGAATCTGATCAAAACATGAGCGGCATAAATCTGTCGCTTTTGAGGGCTGCCGGCAAAGGCTTTCCTAAGACTTCAGGGTTTGCCGGTAACCGACAAACTCACTGTTGCCAGGGCGAGGTACCGAAGGTTTTTGGGCAACAACGGTTCCGGTGTAGAGAAACCCGACAATGTGCTCGTGCTCTTCCAGACCCAGCGCGCCATGCACACTTGGGGCGTAAGCGACTTGCCCTGTACGCCACATGGTGCCAAAACCGGCGTCGTTAATCGCCAGGGAAAGCAGGGTGAGACTGCTGCCCGCCGCCAGTATCTGTTCGATTTCCGGCACTTTCGGATGATGCCTGGGGCTGGCGATACCCACAATGATCATGGGCGCCCGTAACGGTGCCTTACGAGCCTTTTCCAACTCCTGCTCAGTGGCGTTATTCGGGCAGGCTGCAGCAAAGGCTTCACCCAGTTCCCTGAGGGCCTCCCCTTCCAGCACCAGATAACGCCAGGGGCGCAGCAGAGCGTGGTCCGGCGCACGACCCGCACACTGGAACGCGGCTTCCAGCACATCCTCCCCGGGTGCGGGAGCCTGCAATCTGGGTTCTGAAGCCCGGTTCATGAGAAATCGGGTAACCGTGCTCATAACTTCCCCTTCGTGGTTACTGTCGAATCAAGCGGGGGCCAGGCCCGTCCCCTGCGCTGGTACTACGCCATGGGTTGATGTCCAGACCACCCCGGCGGGTATACCGGGCGCAGACCATCAACTCCGTGGGCTGGCAATGGTGCATCAAATCAGTAAACAGAGTTTCCACGCAATGCTCGTGAAAGTCCTGTTTCTGCCGGAAGCCAACAATATAGCGCAACAATCCTGAAGCATCGATTCGCGGGCCCGTGTAGCGTATCAGCACCGTTGCCCAGTCCGGTTGGCCGGTCACGGGGCAGTTGCTTTTCAACAAATGGGAACACAGCTGTTCGGTGACCGTGCCCCCTCCCGCTGACAAGGAATCAGGTGCGTAGTCATAAACCACATCCTCCACCGGCAGGTCATCAATCAACCGGTACCCCTCCGGCCGGCCGACAGCCGGCTCTGTCTCGTCCACGCTGCGCATGCGAACGTGCACCGCTGCCCCACAGGCACTGGACAGGTCCGCTTCCATGGTGTGCTGTACCTGCTCAACCGAGGAAAACACCGCCTGGTTGAAGGAGTTGAGGTACAGTTTCAGCGACTTGCTTTCAATAATGGCCGGAGAAGCCGCCGGAAAGCGAATCTCCGCCCAGGCTACCGCCGGCACTCCGCCCGGGCGTAGCCAGGACAACTCCCAGGCTTGCCACAAGTCTTCACCGAACCATGGCCAACGACCATCGTCCAGATCCAACCGCCGGCGGTTTTCCTCCCGGGGTACCGGAAACAACAAGGTTGGATCGTACCGATCCGGGTATTCGCTGGTCTTGCCCAGCGGTGCTTTGTCCAGAGCCATGAAGCTATCCTGAAGCCGTTCAGTGACGAATGCCCTTGCCTCTTGCCAGCATACGCAGGGCAATGGCGGCAAGCAGCACAATAAAGACCAGAATCATACCAAGAGAAACGAACGGATTGACGTCCGAAACACCCAGTATGCCGTAGCGAAACCCATTCACCATGTACAGGATCGGGTTGACCATGGAGACACCCTGCCAGAACTCCGGGAGCATCTGGATACTGTAGAACACCCCGCCAAGATAGGTCAGTGGCGTCAGGATAAAGGTCGGCACAATCGAGATATCATCGAACTTGGTGGCCAGCATGGCATTAATAAACCCGCCCAGAGAAAACAGCGCCGAGGTCAGGAACACGGTAATCACCACCATCGGCAGGTTGTGGATCGACAGCCTCGTGAACGCCAGGGACAGGAGAGTGACAATCAGGCCAATACTGAGGCCCCGCGCCATACCGCCGGCCACATAACCAGCCAGGATGGTCCAGTTAGGCACCGGCGACACCAGCAGCTCTTCAATACTGCGCTGAAATTTCATGGAAAAAAACGACGACACCACGTTGCCATAGGAGTTGGTGATGACCGCCATCATGATCAGCCCGGGCACAATGAACTGCATGTAGTCATAGCCCCCCATCTCACCGATTCTGGAGCCGATCAGATTGCCGAAAATAATGAAATAAAGCGTCATGGTGACCGCTGGCGGCAGCAGAGTTTGCGCCCAGATGCGGGTAAACCGGCGTACTTCCCGAACGACAATGGTGACGAAGGCCACCCACAAGGCATGCAAGGTCATACGCGGCCCTCCCCTTTGGCGTTTTCCCGGGCGTTGTCTTCCACCATCCGTACAAACAGCTCTTCCAGGCGGTTGGCCTTGGTGCGCATGCTGAGCACCTTGATGCCCTGTTTTTCCAGTTCCACGAACAACGGATTCAGGCCCTGCCCCTTGGTCACGTCCACTTCCAGCGCACCTTCTCCGTTCAGCGTGCAACGGTATCCCTCCAGTTCCGGCGCTGCCGGCAATTCCTGCTCGGTATCCAGGACAAAGGTTTCCACGCTCAGTTGCTGAAGTAACTCCCGCTTGCTGGTGTGTCGGATAATCTCGCCGTGATCAATAATGGCTATGTTCCGGCAAAGGGCTTCCGCCTCTTCCAGGTAATGGGTGGTCAGAATAATGGTGGTGCCCTGACGGTTCATCTCTTCCAGGAACTGCCACATGGAACGGCGCAGTTCTATATCCACGCCCGCCGTGGGCTCGTCCAGAATCAGCAACCTGGGTTCGTGAACCAGCGCCCGGGCAATCATCAGCCGGCGTTTCATGCCGCCGGACAGCATCCGTGCGGGCGTGTTGCGCTTGTCCCAGAGCCCCAGTTTTTTCAGGTATTTCTCGGCCGATACCCGTGACTGCTTGAGGGGAATGCCGTAATACCCGGCCTGGGTGGTGACAATGTCGAACACTTTTTCGAACTGGTTGAAATTGAACTCCTGGGGGACCACGCCCAGATTCAGCTTGGCACCGGCCAGGTCCGTATCGATATCATGGCCGAACACCTTTACCGTGCCGCCACTTTTATTCACCAGCGAGCTGACAATCCCCAGGGTGGTGGATTTGCCCGCACCGTTCGGGCCCAGCAGTGCGAAGAAGTCACCTTCGTTTACATGCAGATCAATGCCTTTCAGGGCCTTAAAGCCATCACCGTAGCTTTTATGCAACCCTTTGATTTCCAGTGCACAGGTCATAAAACCTTACCGTTATCAACGAAAACAGCCCGCATGGTGCGGGCTGAAAGGATAGAGTGCTATTGAATTGAGTCGAATAGCGGGATTTCAAGGGCTACAGTGCAAAAACACCCTTTAACGCCCGATCAACCGGCCCAGGGACCAGCGGGATTCCCCACCGGTGAGGTCATAAGCGGAAGGGTCGAGGCCGCGGGTTCCACTTGGCAGGCAGGCCAGAACCTTCAATACCTGCGAGGCATCGCGCCCTTCGTTAATCCGGGCCAGATCCAGTATGCGCGACGACTTCAGCGGTTTGTGCTCGGCGTCCTGCATTACCATGACCCTCGGCCATAAACGGCGCTCAGGGGAATGGGACACCACAACCCCCCGCTGGCCGTCCGACAATTCCACCAGCGACCCGGTCGGGTAGACCCCGATGGCCTGAATAAAAGTCTCCACCAGATCTTCCTGAAACTCGATATTCCGCATGTCGTAGAGCAATGCCACCGCCCTGGCCGGCGTAAGTGGGGAATGATCTTCACGGGGCGCCACCAGCGACTCGAAAAACTCCGCAATCCCCGCCACTTTGGCCAGCACCGGAATACGGTCCCCTCTGATTCCCTGGGGGAAACCGGAGCCATTGTGGCGCTCGCGATGGTTCTCCACCACCGTCATTACCGCCCGGGGCAAACCGCTCTGGGCCAGCATTTCAACGCCCCGGGAAACATAGCTCCGGTACTGCTGATAGTCCTCGCGGGACAACTGTTGCTCGTGCCGGAGTAATTCCCGTGGCAAGGTGGTTTTGCCCACCTGAGACAGCAGGCAGCCCAGCCCCAGATGGTTGAGAAGCTCTTCCTTCAAACCCAGTTGACGGCCGCATACCAGGGCCCACACAGCGGTGTTTAGGGCATGGCGATAGACCAGATCATCGAATTGCCGGGTACGACTGAGCCATAACAACGCATTGGGCTGGCGCACGACGCTGGCGACCACTTTCCGGGTCACTGCCTCAGCCGGACGGGTGTCGGGAGTCTTGCCAGACTGGAGGGTTACAAAGGTGTCCTGCAAGGCTCTCTCTGCATCGGCCAGCAAGCGCTGGCAGGCTTTCACCTCCTTCTCCAGAGGCTGTTCAGTCTGGTAGCGAACCGGTTGGCGAATATTCAGCGGTGGCAGCTTGAGCGTTTCCCGTCCCTGCCCCCGCAATGATGAACCAGAGCCAAAACCGGCGCCTCCGGCCGATAGCGAGGCCCTGCCCTCGTCGACATCAATCATCACCCAGCGGCAATGGGACACCACCGCCTGGATGTCTGCCTGACTACGAACATGAAACCCCTGAATCGGGAACGGGGTCTGATGCCACGGCCGATCGAGATCCGACACAAACATGCCGATCTCCAGATCATGCGCCGCTATCTTCTGCTGTCGGACACCCACCATGCACCTCGTAACCATTGCCTGAATCCATTCAGCAATATAACCCACTCCACGCACCAACCAAGACGGCAAATTGTCGCACTGTGATTACTCTCACAGCTGGCCTGTGAAGGCCTCAGCAATTCTCGAACTGCAGCCCCAGGCCGTCGTCGGTACGGCGCACCACTTTCATGTCAAGCACCGGAGCGGGCACTGGCAGCCCCTGCACCTGAACAGTCACACGATCCCCCAGCTCCGGCCGGAAATGGTCATTCTCCATCACAATAAACAGCCCGCCGTCGGATATGTCACCGGTTGAAAAATCAAACTCACCAAACAGCCTATGCACTACCCTGACCCGGGCTTTCATGGCTGTGCGCTCGTGCTGCCTGCGTTCTTCTCCTGTCATGGTACTCAAGTCCTTTTCTTGGTTATCCCTGGAGGTGTCGGCAAGCATATCAATAAATTTAGCTCAAATTGCCAAGAATGCTTGACTGAAATGCGGTTAGCAATGAGAATGGTTACCGTTTATAGATAGCTACCCTGTCCCTGACAGTTAAGCTGACCCATAAAAGAGAAAACACAGGAAGGAATGACGCTATGCGAATGAAGCTTGCCGCTACCGCTGCAGCAGCCCTGGCTGCCCTGCCCCTGAGCGCCTCTGCTGATGGCGAGGTCAACATCTACTCCTATCGTCAGGCGTTTCTGTTGGAACCTCTGCTGGAAGCATTCGAGAAGGAAACCGGCATCGAGTCCAACGTGGTATTCGCCAAGAAAGGCCTGGCGGAACGTCTGGAGCGTGAAGGCCGCAACAGCCCGGCAGACGTGGTGATGACCGTTGATATCTCACGGATCAATGAGCTGGTCGAGCGCGACCTGGTTGAAGGTGTGGAGACCGACACCCTGAACCAGAACATTCCGGAAAACCTGCGCCATCCTGAAGGTAAATGGTACGCCCTGACCACCCGCGGCCGGCTGATCTTCGCGTCGAAGGAGCGCGTTGAAAAAGGCGAAATTTCCACCTATGAAGATCTGGCAGACGAAAAGTGGGATGACCGCATCTGTACCCGCAGCGGCAAACATCCGTACAACATCGCCCTGTTCTCCTCGATGATCGCCCACCACGGTGAAGAAAAAACCGAACAGTGGCTGGAAGGCGTGAAAGACAATCTGGCCCGCAAACCACAGGGTGGCGACCGCGACCAGATCAAAGCCATCGCCGAAGGTGTGTGCGACCTGTCCATCGGCAACAGCTACTACTACGGCAAGATGCTGGAAGACGAAAACCAGCGCCCCATCGCAGAGCAGGTGTTCCTGGTGTTCCCGAATGCCGAGGGCCGTGGTACCCACGTAAACATTTCCGGTATCGCCCTGACCAAGAGCGCGCCAAACAAGGAAAACGCCATCAAACTGATGGAATTCCTGTCCTCACCGGAAGCCCAGCGCATCTACGCAGAGGCCAACTTCGAATACCCGGCCAACCCGGACATTCAGCCATCCGGCATCGTCGCCGAGTGGGGTGAAATCAACCCGGATGACCTGTCTTTGCAGGAGATCGCCGAAAACCGCAATGCAGCGGTAAAACTGGTTGATCGCGTCGATTACGACGGCGAATAAGCAACCACATACGGGGTGCCTGAGGGCACCCCGTTTTGTTTGAGTCGCCGCCAGGCATCTCCACGAAACTGATACGAATCATTGCAGGGAACACAACCACAATCTAGAATCGCAACCTTTCTCATCTCCACTATCGCAACAGGAACACCATGACCGAGGTCGTTACCAGCGCAAATCCCGGACTTGCCCAACCCCTGCTGGCCAAACGCACCTCCAAACGCTGGATGCTCAGTGCCCTCATCACCACAGCCATTGTTGCGCTTCCGGTCCTGTCGGTTCTGGTTCTTGCCTTCTTCCCCGAGGAAAACATCTGGCCGCACCTGCTGGACACCACCCTGCCCCGCTATCTGTCCACCACCCTGAAACTGATGGCTGGAGTGGGTGTTCTCACATTGGTGATCGGGCTGGCCACGGCCTGGGCAGTCACTATGTGCGAGTTCCCCGGGCGCAAGTTCTTCGAATGGGCCTTGCTGCTGCCCTTTGCGATCCCGGCCTACGTCATCGCCTATGTCTATACCAGCCTTCTGGACTACGCCGGCCCGGTACAGGGCGCGCTTCGGGACTGGTTCGGCTGGGCCAATGCCTCCGAGTACTGGTTCCCGGAGATCCGCAGCCTGGAAGGTGCCATTCTGATGATCAGTCTGGTGCTGTACCCCTACATCTACCTGTTGGCCCGGGCCGCGTTCCTTGAACAATCACCCTCACTGTTTTCCGTTAGCCGCAGCCTCGGGCACTCGGCCCTGAGCACTTTTTTCCGGGTGGTCCTGCCCATAGCACGCCCAGCCATTGCCGTCGGTCTGTCGCTGGTGCTGATGGAAACGCTGAACGATTTTGGCACCGTCGATTTCTTTGCCGTGCAAACCCTCACACGGGGCCTGTTCGATACCTGGATGAACCTGGGCAATCTCGGCGGTGCGGCACAGATCGCCACCACCATGCTCATCTTCGTGGTCATCCTGGTAACCCTCGAGCGCTACTCCCGGCGCAGGCAACAGCAGTTCGCCGCACGTGATAACCGCGACCCCATCCAGCGCTTCACCATGTCGTTCCCCCGCCAGATGATCTGCGTGGCCACCTGCTCGGTGCCGCTGGTTTTCGGCTTTATCATTCCCGCGGCAACGCTGGGCTACTACGCCTGGGACTATTTCGACGAGAGCTGGACACCCGATTTTATCGAAAACACCTTCAACAGCCTGTTCCTGTCCAGCGCCGCGGCCCTCACCACCTTACTGATCGGCGTCACCCTGGCTTACAGCCGCCGACTGCACAACACCCGGGGCATGCAAATCCTCATGCGCCTGTCCAGTCTGGGTTATGCCATGCCTGGCGCCGTCCTTGCCGTGGGCGTGATTGTGCCCCTGGCCGGCTTCGACAACTGGCTCGATGGCCTGATGCGCGATTATTTCGGCTTCAGCACTGGCCTGCTGCTGAGCGGCAGCGCGTTTGCCCTGGTGTTTGCCTACACCGTCCGCTTTCTGGCGGTATCCGCCGGCAGCGTGGAAAGCGCCCTGCAGAAAATCACACCCAGCATGGACATGGCTTCGCGGTCGCTGGGGCATACACCCGGGGGGACCTTGATCAAAGTGCACCTGCCGATGTTGCGGGGCACGCTGATCACCGCTGCCCTGGTGGTATTCGTTGACTGCATGAAGGAACTGCCGGCCACGCTGATTCTGCGGCCGTTCAATTACGAGACACTGGCCACCTACGTGTACCAGTTCGCCTCCGACGAAATGCTGCAGCACAGCGCGCTGCCGTCGCTGATTATTGTTCTGGCTGGCATCATTCCCATCATCCTGATGAACCGCTCCATCTCCAACTCCCGCACCATGGCCTGAGCGGCCGCCCGGCCCGGCGGGTACCGTGCAAGGGAGAATACAAAGGCCAAAGAAAGTGCCTCGGGGGATGGCCCCAAACCCGCAAGCCTGTGGTAAACTCTTGCAGCTTTGTAACACGCCCGTGCCCACGGCACAGCAACCCGTAAACAACTCGGAGACCGGCACATGGCCAAGAAATTCCTGCGCAGCCTGATTGGCGCGTCACTGCTGGCGGCGGCCACACTGGCTCAAGCTGAAGACCCTCGTGTAGTTGCTATTACCCAGATTGTTGAACATCCGGCTCTGGATGCTGCCCACCAGGGCGTGAAAGACGAGCTGGCCGAAAGAGGCTATCGTGAAGGGGAAAGCCTGACACTGATGCACGAAAGCGCCCAGGGCAACTCCGCCATTGCCTCCCAGATCGCCCGCAAGTTTGTGGGTGAAAATCCCGATGTAATCGTCGCCATTGCCACTCCCTCGGCCCAGACCGTGGCTTCCGCGGCGCGAAACATTCCGGTTGTATTCTCCGCGGTTACCGATCCTGTTGCCGCCAAGCTGGTTAAAAGCTGGGAAAAGCCGGGTGCGAACATCACCGGCGTCAGCGACATGCTGCCGATCGACAAGCACCTGGAGATGATCCAGCGCGCGTTGCCCGACGTTCAGACCATCGGCACCGTGTATAACCCGGGTGAAGCCAACGCTGCCGCCCTGGTCGAGCTGCTGGAAGAAAAGCTCACCGAACGCGGCCTGAAGCTGGAAAAAGGCGCCGCCACAAAGACCTCTGAAGTACTCGGCGCTGCCCGTTCACTGGTGGGCAAAGTAGACGCCATCTACCTGACCACCGACAACACCGTCATCAGTGCCGCCGAAGCGGTCATCTCCGTCGGCGAGCGTTCACAGATTCCGGTATTCGCGGCAGACACCGCCACCGTTGAACGGGGCGCGGTTGCGGCCATGGGCTTTAACTATTACAAGCATGGTCGCCAGACCGGCGCCATGGTGGCCCGCATCCTCGAAGGCGCCAAGCCCGCCGACACCCCGGTTGAAGTCATGGAAGAACTGGATCTGTATGTGAACCCGCGCGCCGCCGAGCGCATGGGCATCACCCTGCCGGACGACCTGATCCAAGAAGCCACCAAAGTCGTCAAAAACGACTGATAACGCCTGACCAACACGGGCGGACCCCAAAAGGGCCCGCCCGTTTTCTTTTCACGGTGAACCCATACCCATGCTCAGTGAAATCGCATTTTACGGCGCACTCGAAACCGGCCTGATCTACGGCCTGGTTGCCTTCGGCATCTACATCTCCTTTCGTGTACTGGACTTCCCCGACCTGACGGTGGATGGCAGCTTCCCTCTCGGCGCGGCCGTTGCCGCCATGCTGATCATGGCCGGCTGGAACCCCTGGCTGGCCACCGGCATGGCCATTGTCGCCGGCATGGCCGCCGGCGCGGTCACCGCCCTGCTGAATGTCAAACTCAACATTCTCAACCTGCTGGCCTCAATTCTGACCATGATCGCGTTGTATTCCGTCAACCTGCGCATCATGGGTCGCCCCAATGTGGCACTGCTGGGCGAAGATACCGTACTGACCCCCTGGTACGAACTGGGCCTGGAATTTCACCAGGTACCAGTGCTGTTGTTCGTGATCGTGGCGCTGGTGGTTCTGGTACTGCTCTGGCGCTTCATGAAGTCCGAAACCGGCCTGGCCATGCGCGCCACCGGCGCCAACCCACGCATGGCCCGTGCCCAGGGCATTGCCACCGGCGCCATGATCGTGCTCGGCGTGGCCCTCTCCAATGGCCTGGTCGGCCTGGCCGGCGCACTGTTTGCCCAGAGCCAGGGTGCGGCAGACGTCACCATGGGTGTTGGCGTGATTGTGATCGGCCTGGCCTCACTGATTGGTGGTGAAGCGGTACTGACACCCTCCACCGTGGTGCGGGCACTGTTTGCCTGCATCATCGGTGCCATCGTCTACCGTCTGGCCATTGCCTTTGCCCTGAACGCCGATGCACTCGGCCTGCAGGCACAGGACCTGAACCTGATTACCGCCGTGCTGGTAACCCTGGCCATCGTGTTGCCCGGTGTCCGTACCAAGCTCACCCACCGTTTTTCCCGCAAGCAAGCCTGAGGAGCCGACATGATCAGCGCAACCGATCTGAAACTGACCTTTGGCAAGGGAACGCCGCTGGAAAACCCGGCCTTGCGGGGCATGAGCCTGACCGTGAACCAGGGTGAATTCGTCACCGTGATTGGCAGCAACGGTGCTGGCAAATCCACGTTTCTCAACGCCCTGGCCGGCGAGGTCATGGTCGACAGCGGCAAGATTGTTGTCGACAACCAGGATGTTACCCGCCTGCCCACCCACAAACGCGCCAACCGCGTGGCCCGGGTGTTCCAGGACCCATTGGCCGGCACCTGTGAAAACCTGTCCATTGAGGAAAACCTGGCACTGGCCATCAAACGCGGACAACGCCGCGGCCTCACCTCGGCCGTAAAAAAACAGTACATGAAGCAGTTCAGCGACAGCCTGTCATCACTGAACCTTGGCCTGGAGAACCGGCTGGGCGACAAGATGGGCCTGCTGTCCGGTGGCCAGCGCCAGGCGGTGAGCCTGTTGATGGCCAGCCTGACACCGTCCAGCATTCTGCTGCTGGACGAACACACCGCGGCACTGGATCCCAAGACCGCCCGCTTCGTGCTGGAACTGACGGAACACATCATCGCCACCCAGCAATTGACTGCGCTGATGGTCACCCACAGCATGAAACAGGCTCTGGAAGTGGGTAACCGCACGGTCATGCTCCACCAGGGACAAGTGGTATTCGACATCGCCGGCAAGGAAAGGGATGGCCTGGAAGTAAAGGATCTGCTGGGCCTGTTCGAAAAGCAGCGCGGCCTGCAGGTCGACGACGACAGCCTGCTACTGGGTTAACCTTCCTCTCTCTGTTTGCCGGAACCGACCGTATTGATGCCGGTTCCGGCAAACGCCTGATTTCTCTGGCTTCCAGCCAATTCAAGCCTTTTGCCATTGAATTTCCTTGCCTGCAAGGCACAGGCAATAGTTCCTTCCTTATTCACAGAACACAATATCCTGTTATACTTCCCTCAAATTAAACCCACATATAGGGTCGCCAAACATAAACCCGTTGCTTGACGCAAGCCCGGGCCCACAACAGACAGACCGAAAACCGAGGGTGGAAATGAACGCAAAGGCAGAGCCAGTGATCTCAACGATTCCCATGCAGGAAGCATCGCTCGATATCTGGAACAGCAAGTATCAGCTGAAAACCAAAACGGGCGAGCCTGTCGACAAGAACATTCACGCGACTTACGAGCGGGTTGCCAAGGCCCTGGCCGAGGTTGAAAACAAATCCGTGCGCGCCAAGCACATGAAGAACTTCATCTGGGCGCTGCAAAACGGAGCCATTCCGGCCGGCCGCATCACCTCCAACGCCGGCGCTGAAGCCCATAAGCCGGCCACGTCCACCATCAACTGCACCGTCTCCGGCATTGTTCGCGATTCCATGGACGATATCCTGGAGAAAAACCACGAAGCCGGCCTCACCCTCAAGGCCGGCTGCGGTATTGGCTATGAATTCTCCACCCTGCGCCCACGGGGCGCCTACGTGGCCGGTGCCGGCGCCACCACCTCCGGCCCGCTGTCGTTCATGGACATCTTCGACCGCATGTGTTTCACCGTCTCTTCAGCCGGCGGTCGCCGTGGCGCGCAGATGGCCACCTTCGACGTTCACCACCCGGACGTGATCGAGTTCATCCAGGCCAAGCGTGAAGACGGTCGCCTGCGCCAGTTCAACCTGTCACTGCTGATCACCGAAGACTTCATTGAAGCGGTGAAAAACGGCGACGACTGGCACCTGTCTTTCCCTGTCACCCAGAAAGAAGTGGAAGACGAAGGCCTGAAGCTCGATGACGAAAGCCAGTTTGTCTACCGCGATTTCCCGGTGCAGGACGGTTACGTGGTCAACGACGAGGGCAAAGTGGCCTGTCGTATCTACAAGACGGTGAAAGCCCAGTTCATCTGGGACACCATCATGACCAGCACCTATGACTACGCAGAACCCGGTTTCATCCTGATCGACAAGGTCAACCAGATGAACAACAACTGGTTCTGCGAAGACATTCGCGCCACCAACCCCTGTGGCGAACAGCCCCTGCCCCCGTATGGCAGCTGTCTGCTGGGCTCGGTCAACCTGACCAAGTTCGTGGAATACCCGTTCACCGAGAAAGCCAGCTTCAACTACGAGAAATACCGCCAGGTAGTCGGCATCTTCACCCGCATGCTGGACAACGTGGTGGAAATCAACGGCCTGCCGCTGCCGGAACAGCGCCACGAAATCACCTACAAGCGCCGTCATGGCATGGGCATTCTGGGCCTGGGCTCCACCCTGGCCATGCTGCGCATGCCTTACGGTTCTGACGAATCGGTGAAATTCACCGAGGAAGTGGTGCGTGAAATGGCCGTGGAAGGCTGGCGCCAGTCCCTGGCTTTGGCCGCGGAAAAAGGGCCGGCACCGATCATGGAAGACGACTTCGAAATCACCCCGAAAATGCTGAACAAATGCCCGCAGCTGGCCAAAGATGGCTATAACGTCGGCGACAAGCTTAAAGGCAAGGTGCTGCACGCCAAATACAGCCGTTACATGCAGCAGATTGCCGCCGTGGAGCCGGAACTGGTTGAGCAACTGATCGAGAAAGGTGGCCGTTTCACCCACCACACCTCCATCGCGCCCACCGGCACCATCAGCCTGTCACTGGCCAACAACGCCAGTAACGGCATTGAGCCGAGCTTCTCGCACCACTACGCGCGCAACATCATCCGCGAAGGCCGCAAGACCAAGGAAAAAGTGGACGTGTTCAGCTTCGAGCTGCTGGCCTACCGTCACCTGGTCAACCCGGCCGCCATGCCGTTCTCCGAGGACGAAGACAAGAAACTGCCGGACTATTTCACCACCACCGACGACGTCAGCCCGGCACAGCACGTGGACATCCAGGCTGCGGCGCAGAAGTGGGTGGATTCGTCCATCTCCAAGACCGCCAATGTGCCAACCGAATTCCCGTATCCGGACTTCAAAGGCATATACCTGTATGCGTACGATAAGGGCCTGAAGGGCTGCACCACCTTCCGCTTCAACCCGGAAGCCTTCCAGGGCGTACTGGTCAAAGAGAAAGACCTTGAAAACACACTGTACGAGTTCACGCTGGATGATGGCAGCAAAGTGACCCTGCGGGGCAACGAAGAGGTGGAGTACGACGGCGAAATCCACAACGCCGCCAACCTGTTCGATGCCCTCAAAGAAGGCACCTACGGCAAGTACTGATCCGGGAACCGACAGACAGGAATACAACCATGACAGTAAAAATCAGCAATAAAATCGTCGGCTACCGCGTAAAGAAAGCCGAAGACGAAACCCCGACCGAAAAGCAAGCGCCGGTGCACGCAGAAACCAAGCCGGTGGAAATGAACGAGAACATCGAACGGCCGGATTTCCTGCTGGGCACCACCTACAAGATCAAGCCGCCGGTGGCCGAGCATGCGATGTACATCACCATCAACGACATCCTGCTGAACGAGGACACAGACCACGAAAGCCGGCAGCCCTACGAGATCTTCATCAACTCCAAATCGATGGAGCATTTCCAGTGGGTCATCGCCCTTACCCGGGTTATCTCGGCGGTGTTCCGCAAGGGTGGCGATGTGACCTTCCTGGTGGAAGAGTTGCGCAGTGTCTACGACCCCAACGGCGGCTATTTCAAGAAAGGCGGTGTGTTCATGCCCTCGCTGGTGGCCGAGATCGGCGCCGTGATCGAGAAGCACCTGAAGGCCATCGGCCTGCTGGAAAGCGAGGAAATGAGTGAGACCACCAAGCGCATCCTCGCCGAAAAGCGCGCCGAGTTCGAAGCCAGCCAGAGCTCAGCCACCAATGACGACACGGGCGCCGATTACCCGCCCAACGCCACCATGTGCGGCAAATGCAGCACCAAGGCGGTGATTGTGATGGACGGCTGCGCCACCTGCCTGGCCTGTGGTGACAGCAAGTGTCAGTAGCCCTTAGAAGTGGTTACTTATGAATAGTTAAGATTTTGCATGCTATAACCCTCAGAGCCTACCGCTCTGGGGGTTTTTTTATGAATATCTTCATCTATCAAAACTCGACAACTTCTCTTGCCAATCAGATTAAACGCCCTATACTAATGGATATATAAACAATTCCTCCTCAAGCCATTGTATTAAATGGCCTTTAGGTTTTAATTTATCCAATTTGGGGGATTAAGTATCCAATCTGTCCAGCACCAAAAATCGCCATATAAGATTGTTCAGTTTACGCACAGCGAATCTGGCGAGATACGGTTTATGATCGTGGATCGTAAGAAGGAGACACCGGTTGAGGCCGCGTCTCTTTACGAGTGCCACCTAATCCATAAGCACGATTCACACAAAACACGCCGACAAGCCCTGGATCGCTTGGTTCATTTGTATACCTGGGCAAACGATGTTGGTGTTGATCTGGACCGCCAATTGCTATCGGGGGAGGGGTTCACACAGCCTCAAGCCCGATCCTTCGCTGCGTGGCTTCGTAAACGATGGATGCAGGATAACGGCGTGCTTCCCTACACCAAGCGCAAAACACTCAATAGCACACTCATGGGTTGCTCTGTAATCTGCCGTTGGTTTATTTCTCAGTTTGCACGACCTGAGTCAGAGACCAAGCATAAGCGTGTCATCGATCTTGAGATCTTGCTTAGCGCCCAAAAGCGGATCTGGAAGGAACTTAACGTAAAGATCCGAAAGGAATCCGTTGCGGAGGACCTTTCTGACGAAGAAATCATGAAGATCGAGAGCTTCCTTCGTCCTGAAAACAGAAGTGGTTTAGTTGGTTGGGACATTGCCACCAGAGACTATTTGATATGGCGAATAGCCATCGAGTTTGGCTTACGAATTGGTGAAATCTTGGCACTTCGGGTCGAAGATTGCCCAACTCGTAGTACCCCTTATTTCCGGGTTATGCGCATTGAGGAAAGAGACCTGAATTACTTTGATCCTCGCCGCGATCCCCCTCGCCCAAAGACACTTTCCAGAGACTTGGGAATCCTCTTGGATAATTCACGGTTTCCCAATTTGGTGAACGAATACGTATCCACGAACCGATACGTTCCGGTAATTCATAAGGGAAAGAAAAAGAAACGTTTTAATCTACCACACAGATTCCTGATCACTGCTCGGAGCGGCAACCCACTATCCCAAAAGATGGCCAGCAAAATCGCTCAAAAAATCAAACAAGGAACCGGAGTGGACTTCCACTGGCATTTGGCTCGCCATGCTTTTTTTAACCGTGCTTATGCCGCAGCAGCTGAGATACAAGACCGCGAAGAGAAAAAGATAAGAATGGCGGATCTGATCGTCTGGGGTGGATGGGAGTCCCCGGACAGTTTGGACATTTACAGTCGAAGAGCACGGCGTGAGCGCGCCAAGACTCCTTTGAAAATTTGGCAACACGGTGGAAACGTATGGAACGCTCTGAACTGACGGAAGATTTTGAAACGGGGCTGTTTAGGCACCCAGATGGACGCGTTTTTGTTCGGTGTGAGTTTAATCCCGAGGACCCAGTTTGGATCGATGTTTCCAGCGACTCATGGAGTGCCACCTATAGTGGCAATCAGCATATTTGTGATTGGAGTAAGATTGATGCTTCGCCGAAGCTCATATCTTCGCTCCAAGACGTTCTGAAAGACCGCCTTCGCACGAATTCACCCTCCTATTTGTCAAGGTGTGAAATTTCTCTCAGGAAATTTTTCCGGATTTCAGAGGATATCGGCCTAGTTCTCGGGGACGACTTTGCCCTATTGGACACGTCCTCGTTTCTTGAGATCTGGAGCGTTCTCACCAGTTTCGATAGAAGCCTAATTCGATCCATCTACATGGAGTGTGCAGAGAAGAACATTGCAGGAGCAGATTACGGACTGGCCCGAGAGATTAAGGACTGGAGAGCGCGGAACGACGTCGTACAACTGCGAGATGTAGTACAATGGAATCCAGAAAAAGGTGCATTCACCGCTGCTGAATGGGAAATAGTCCGGGGCTTTCTTGAGCATTGGGACCTCAATGAACATCCCCACGTCATTGCCTCTAAAATTTTCGGTCGAATCATGACCGAAACCCTCAAAAGACCTTCCCAGATTTGGTCAATGCCGAAGGATGCACTTTGGGTTGTCCCCTCCTCCGACGGGCCTGACGAGTATTTCCTGCGTATACCGAAAGCAAAGGCTCAAACCGGTGAGAGGCCTGGCGTATGGCAAATCACTGAGTCACTTGGACAAGCCATACAGGAATATTCCCAGATTCCAGAAATCCGGACCCTTCAAGAGCAAGTCAATCGGCTTGCGGTTTTGCCCGGACGCCAGGGAACTCCCCGATGGGTTCAGTTCGGACAGGTAGATGCCCAGTCCGGTAAAACCTGCCTCCAGAATCTGGTAAGAAACGAGGAGCTGATCAGCCCTCGTACAGGTCAGGTCATCAACCTCACGCCCTACCGCATCCGCCACACGGGCGGCACAGCTATGGCTCTCCAGGGGATAGCAAGGGAGCAAATTCAGGAAATTCTGGAGCATGACTCACCATTTACCTGCGATGCCTATATTCAGGCCGTGGGATCGGACCTGATGCCAGCGCTCGAAAGAGCAACAGATCGCGGCGTCGGTGAAGTTTTCGCCATTCTGAGCGAAGCCTACTTCTTCAAGGGGACAATCACCGATGATATTGGAAAGAAGGCCATCGCCATCCCCACAGTTAACCTCCATGAGCCACCTGCAAATGATGCCCCAGTGCCTGCCGTCGTTGGTGGCTGTGGCAAGCAAGGGACTTGCACCAAGCATCCCTTCTGGGCCTGTTACAACGGCTGCCCCCATTTTTTGGCCTGGAAAGAGGCAGATCACCGAAAGTCCTTGGATTACGTGGAGTCAGAACTGACCCGCTGGAGCAAGGCTGAGGGAGGAAAGGAGCGGAGTAAGCTCCACAAAGACTTTGACCGGATCGCAGCCTCCATTCGGGAAGTTGTTCAGCAGGCAGAAGCAGTTAACGGGGATGCAGCAGTATGAATGCAACTGAACTCAGGCAATGGCTTTCTGAGATTCCAGCCAATACTGTTCTGATAGACAAAGTCTCCCCTTTGTTAGAGGAACTCCCGCAAGGTGCTTCCTTTCAGGACGATGAATGGGAGGTTATTGACTGGTTAACTCGCGGGGTAGCCAGAAGACGAAGCGCTATCCTGCGATTCTCCGGCATCACTCACACGGAACTTCGGAGCCTGACCAAGTTGTGGGTACTAGACGGTCGGCTCAAGAAGAAAACAGGTAAAGGAACAGCAGATAGCAAAATTAATGTCCTGACAGTGCTGGCTGAGGTTCTGGGTGCGCGCCCAATACTCACGTTCAAAACCGATGACTTCTACCAGGCAGAGAAACTGATTTCTGAGAGGTACGGTGAGGGCACCGCATTTAGGCAATCGGGATACCTGGAGGCGGCGTCGTCATGGTTGGGTGTCAGCCTCGGCCTCTCGCTAGACTATCAAAGCAGGCTCACCAACCCCGCAGTACATGGACGATATGGTACGGACGAAGGCAGGGCCAACAAGCTGGTTCCGGATACGGTATTCCGCGACCTCATTGCAGCGAGGCATCACGAGAAACTCATAGCAAAAGACGCGTTCTTCCTAAACGTCTTGGCAATTCAGATGGCGACGGGGTTTCGTATCAGCGAACTGATGGCCCTGCCAGCCAATTGCCTTCTCCGCGAGGGCGGCCATCTTCAAATTCTTCACTACCCAGCCAAGGGCGGGCTCCCAGTGCCTCGCCCCATTCATCCGAGCATGAAAGAGGTCGTGGAGGACGCTGTAGAGGCCCTCTTCGAGTTAACGTCAGATGCCCGGGCCGTGGCTGAGCGCATGCGCTCAGAATCCGGTCTCGATTGGTCCGCAATCTATGCTGATCCAGAAGCGTTACGATACTTCGTTGCCCAATGGGCTCACGAATGGACCCGTAATCCTAATCACTTGATGATCAATCCCAAAGGTGCCTGGTACAACCAAGGTCAATGTTTTGTTGATGCGATTGGCGCTCTCGAAGAAGTCGGTGGAATTAAAACCAAGGCTGCCCGAGCCCTTGGGGTCGACAGAAGCACTTTTTACATGCTCTTAGCCGCACAAGAGGCGGCTCAAAGAGGCGAATTACCAGCTATCGCCAACTCTAGGAACAAGGGCCAACAGCGAACCAGTTGGGACACGGATCTCCGAGTGGTTTCCTTCATGAATTTAGAAAAGCACACCTCTGTTCTTATCCCGCAAAAGACCAGAGACGTAGTCCGCGACATCTTGGATGAAGCACAAGAAGCGCAGTTGGCTGGCAAAGTTTATGCGGCCCCGGACCATAACCTGGAGCTGGAAGAGCGCTTTAGCTTTGAAATGCGACCATTGCTGAAAACCAACGAAGGTAAACCGGTCATTTACCCCTACGAAGCCCTGCTAGTGACGCAGAAGTACGCACTCAGCGAGACTCGTAGCACCAAGTCCGATGAGTTTTCGGTAGTCGGTGACCGTCAGTTCTCTTCTTGGCTCGCAGGCGAAGCTCGATCAAGGGGGACCGGCAACCACGAAGACAGCGTCTTCTCCCGCCTGGAGATCATTGATCCACGAAACGAAGAGTTCGTCAAATTTACGACTCATGACGTGCGCCACTGGCTCAATACCATCTACCAGAATGGCGGTCTAACCGAGGATCAGATTGCACTGATCTTCAACCGCAAACATAGGCAGCAAAACGCTGTTTATGACCAAACGAGCAACCGGGAACGCTCCGAACGGATGAAGCAGGCCATCCGTGACAAAATTGCCGTGGGCAATACCACCGATACCTATGCCGCACTGGCTGAGTTCGCCAGAGAGGAGGCGGAAGAATACCTAGCAGCTGTCGTCCGGATGGTGAATCCAATGCCTCACGGCGTATGCATGCTGGATTGGAGCACGGCCCCATGCCCTCACAATTTAAGCTGTTTCAGCTGCGAAACAGAAGATCCCGGCCCCTGTGAGCACTTGACTGTAGATCCCGGCAACAAGGAGCACGTTCAGGAGCTGCAACGAATCGCCAGGGAGGCTGATTTAATCATTGACGCCATTGAAGTGCAGGGGTTCGAGGAGTCACCCCAGATTGATCACTTCAAGCGCGTTCGAACGAACGTCGGTGTGGTGCTTAACCGGATTCCGGCAGTCGAGATTGAATAGGACATGTGTGATGAAGAAAACTGGTAAGCGCCAACTACGTGGGGAAGCCCTTGAGCGCCGGATTGAGGCCGTCATCCGTGAGCTGGCTTCCGAGGCAAAGCGAGCTGGCGAAAGCTTCACCTACAACGCGACTAAAGTGGCTGAGCAAGTCCCGACAACACGCAAGACCTTGAGGGCTCACGACGACCTTGTAGAGAAGGTTATAGCCGACCTGGACGCCCGCCGGAGAATGGTCGATGGCAATGCCACCATCGAGCACTTGCGCGAACAGAACGCTCGCCTCAAGGAACAGATTGAGGAAAGAGAGAAGACTATCCTCGCCTTACGGTCCCATTGCGCAAATATCTATGAGCGCCTCCACGCCAACTCAATTGAGGCGGCACATTTGATTCGGCCTATTGTCGAGGCGGAGAGCGCTAATGCTGGCCATTGCCTGCTGTGTGGCGGAGAGGCCCCCACATCATCGCGGCAGAGCAATGTCGTCCCACTGAAGGAGCGCAAGTAACTATGGCGAGTGGCCAACAAATAGCAGCCGCAAACATTAAAAAGTTCAAGGATTGGATTGAAGAACGCAAAGCCGCCGGGGACTGGAAAGATTACCTTCGCGGGCGGCAGCTCAATCGCACCGACATCGCCAAAGAATGCGGCTTCGCAACGTCCGTCCTTCGCCAGAATCCAACCGTAAAAGGCGATCTTGAGGCCCTAGAGAAGGAATTAGCCGATTCCGGCATAATCCCCAGTCCATGTGGCGAATCGTCGTCTCAGGCCACCTCTACGTCCTCAGAGAGAGCCACTGATGATCGCATCATCCTAATTAACGACAAAGCGCAAAAGCGCATTAAGGCCCTTGAGGAAAAAAATGCGGCTCTCTCTGCCGAACTGATGGAACTCCGCGCAAAGCTCAAACGCTACGAAATGATCGAAAAACACCTGACTGAGACCGGTCGGATGGTGCGTCCATGACAGATCTGTCAGTCGAGTTGACCATCACATCGATCTTAAGTCGAGGTAGAATCGGTGGTGTTATTATGGCCGGGACTAGCCCGGAGGGAATTCGGTATATCGCTCAATGCAATTGGAAGCTGATTCCCGATTCAAGCTTTCCTTCCAAGGGGCAGCGCTGGCATGTAGAGGGCCCAGTCGAGATGACGAAAACAGTCATCAAGGGGTCCGTCAAGCATGATCGTCAAATCTACGCAGAGACGGCTAGAATCCTCCGGCCATCAGGTCAAAACATCATTGCCTGGATCGCCGAAAACCCTAACATTACCGGGGTTGGTCACGTTAAAGCTCGCAAACTTTACGACCGCTTTGGACCCGATCTGATCAACCTGATAGAACAGCGGGAAATTCCTGCACTTACCACCGTCGTTACTGAGGAGTCAGCTCAGTTAATCTGTCATGCTTTCCAGCAACACAATGTTGGAGAGGTCCTGCTTTGGCTCGATCAAATGGGCATTAACCGTTCAATCGGCCAAAAGGTCATCTCCTGCTATGGCGATCAGGCCCGAGATAAAGTCGAATCCAATCCTTACCTCCTGATCAGCTTTGAAGCGAAATGGAAAATCGTAGACGGGCTCGCAAGGAATCGATTCGGTGTCTCCGAAAACGATCACCGTCGCCTAGAAGCCGCTGTTGAGGAAGCCTTGTACCGTGGCCTTTCCAACGGCCACACCTGTCTTCCGGAAACCAATCTACGGCAAGCGGTTAACCGGCTATTGCTGAAAAAAGACCTGGTGGATCAAGCTCTGGCATTGGGAGAAAGCACCCAATACCGCAAGGTATCAGACCGCTATCAGTCAGCAGGCACCTATATCATTGAGAGCCAAGTCGCTCAGCGACTCCATGAAATCATTGAGGGTGAAAACGCCTCCCAAGGATCAATCTTTCAAACCGGGGCTCCGAGTCACGAGTCCGTTGAATCAGCCATCGGGCAGTACGAACAGGCACAAGGCTTCGAGCTTTCTTTGGAACAGAAACAAGCAGTTCAATGCAGCGTTACCTCCAACGCCAGCTTAATTTTAGGCGGTGCGGGAACCGGCAAAACAACTGTCCTGAAGGCCCTCTACGAGGCCGTAGAAGCCGTTTCACCAGGCACCGCCATCTTTCAGGTCGCACTTGCAGGCCGGGCCGCACAGCGAATGAGCGAAGCCACAGGCCGGGGCTCAATGACGATTGCAGCATTTCTCCACTCGGTGGAAGAAACCATGCTTGGTGAGGGATCGCTGGTCGTAGTGGATGAAGTTTCCATGGTGGACGTGATCCTCTTCTATCGGCTCTTAGCACACATTCCACCGGGCACACAGCTAGTGCTCGTCGGAGACCCGAGCCAACTCCCACCGATAGGCCCAGGACTTGTTTTGCACGCGCTTGCGGGACACCCTTCTATTCCGCAGACCGAGTTAAAAGTGGTAAAACGCCAATCCGAAGCCAGCGGGATTCCGTTGGTAGCCTCAGCAGTAAGATCTCACCAGATTCCCAGCTTTGCTGAGTTCGAAGGAATCGGAAACGGGGTTTCAATGATTGAGTGCCCGGAGAATTCCCTGGACCAAACGGTTCAGCGCCTATATCGACAGCTTGGAGGGACCGGAACTGACTACAGCGTTCAAGTACTCTCCACCACCCGATCCGGGAATGGAGGCGTCCAGCACATTAACCAACTGTTCCGGGACCACCTTCAACGCGATGCAGAACCAGTATTTTGCTTTAACTCAGAGTTCGGGGTGGTACAAGGCATGACCCTCGAGCGTGTGCTTCTCTCCGTTGGCGACCTGGTCATGTTCACCAAAAACGACTACGCCATTGACTTACGAAATGGATCTTTAGGCCGCATTGTCTCAGCGCTGCCTGTCAATAACGAACAGTCGGACTGCTGCATCGTTGATTTCGAAGGGACGGAAATCGCCCTCAAGTCGCATCAACTAGAAGCGCTGACCCACGCTTATTCAATCACCGTACACAAGTCTCAAGGCAGCCAATTTAACCGGGCTATTATCCCTATTCGGCGATCTCGCCTGCTGGATCAAACGTTAATTTACACCGCCATAACAAGAGGCGTAGATCAGGTCGTGCTTGTCGGTGATCGAAAAGCAGCAGAAGAGGCAATTCTGGCACCCGCTTCTGCGGCTCGTCGAAACGTTACTCTTCCGGACCTAATGCAATCATCGACAAACTGAACCAAGTCGGCTCGAGTTTCCTTTCAGTAATTTTATGTGGCGACGTCAGAGGATTGAGATCCAGTTTTAGGACATACTAATGCGGACTGAATCAACTCGCGGTACTAAGCGCTCATGAGACTGGTATGCATATCTGACACGCACAGCCGGCATGAAAAAATGTTGCCGATTCCCGATGGCGATGCGCTAATACATGCAGGCGACCTGACCGGCAGTGGGAGTATCCCTAAAGGCTTCGAGGCTATCGAGTGGCTTGGGTCCCTTCCTCACAGCTACAAGCTTTTGATCGCCGGCAATCATGACTTTTGTTTCGAAGATTACGGGCCGTGGATGCGCGAGCAATGCGAGAACTGCGGCGTCATCTACCTGGAAGACGAGTCCACGGTGATCAATGGCGTCAAGTTTCATGGCAGTCCATGGACTCCATTCTTCCGGAACATGTCGTTTAATGCGCATCCGGATCTGATGGCCAAAAAGATGGCCCTTGTGCCAAATGACACCAATGTCTTGATTACCCATGGCCCGCCCTTGGGGATCTTCGACTGGATTCCTGATCTCGGTGAACGTGTCGGTAGTTTTGAGCTTGCGAAGACTATCGATCGTCTGCCAAACCTTAAAGCCCACATCTTCGGTCACATCCACGAAGGATATGGGTTTGGAGTTCGCGAAAGCGATGGGATTAAGTTCGCGAACGCGTCAACGTGTACAGAAAGGTACAAGCCGACAAACCCACCGATCATCATCGACCTTGGTGTGGAATTTTAAACCCCTGCTCGACAGCTCATCAGGAGGCTTGCCTGCCTGTGTTCTTGACACCATGTTTTGGCAGCTACGCCAGGTTTTGGTGACCTACGCCGCCAGTTTTGGCCGCGCACCTGTTCCCACTTAAACAAAAGCGAATATTCGAGTCATAGCTTTCCTCCAGAGCTTCAAGTCATTCAGGAATCCTCTTCAAGCAGGGCAACAAGGTCCTGCCGAATGGCTTGAGCGCTCAAATCTTCCGGTCGCATAAGCAGGCGAGGATTACCCTCCCGATCAAACACATAGACTGCACCGCTGTGAGTAACGGCGTAATCACCTTCTGCGTCCGGTTCTTCATGCCCGAACGTGGTCCGGTATCGCTGGGTGAGCGTTCGGAGGTCAGCGGCTTTGCCGGTGAGCCCGACGATCCTTTCACCAAAAAAATTGACGTACTCTGCCAGCCGTGCGGGCGTGTCGCGCTCCGGGTCGACACTGACGAACAATGTAAGTACCTCCTCCTTGTCTTCCGGGCTCAGGCCGCTAACGGCCTGACTGAGTTTTTGCAGGGTGGTGGGGCAAACATCAGGGCAAGAGGTAAATCCGAAAAACAGCATTCTTACCTGACCACTGTAATCGTCGCCTGAAACCGAGGTTCCCCGGCTGTCGGTCAAATTGAATTCAAGCTTGGGCATTACGCCGCTGATGTCTGTCCCGTGCCAATCCGGCGCATCCTCGCCCATGCAGCCACTGAGGAGGATTGCCAGCGTCATCAATGCCATGGATGCAAAGCGCTTTGCATGGTGTTGGAGGCAGAGTGTGATCATCAGATGGTGTCCTTCAATTACCTGTTGGAAGACTTCTGGTGTCCCAGAACGTTCGCCAAGTCTTCCGGCACGGCCATTGGTTCAAATGCGCTGACGTTCGCACGCCCCGTGTTGCCAACAGGCACCCAGATGCGTGACACCAGCAACGCCGCCATTGCCCGCGCCATCTGCCCGAAAACCTCTCGGGTATCGCGCGTTTTCCAGCCCAGCCGGAGCATGCGCAAGTGCGTTGCCGCATGGGCAAACGCGAACTTCTGGCTCAGAATATGAGCCCGTTCCAGATGTCTGAACGCTGTATCGATATCGCCCTTATTTTCAGCGTCAACGGCGGCGGCCAGCTCTGTCAGGTAGTACGCCTTGAGTTCATTATTCATCGGCCAGTTCCTCTGCCATATCGGTCAACTTTTTGTTGGCCCAGGCTTGCAAGGTATCAACCCAGTCTTCCGAGTCCTTTTCAAGAATGGCGTTGATTCGGTCGGATTGCATGTCTGCACGCGCCTGGACCAGATCGAGGCCGGCTGCCTCCGCTGCTTCCCATGCGCTGAAAACCTCTGGGTCGTCATGCCAGGCCGTCAGCAGCAGTCCCCATGGAATCGTCTGGCTAGTATTGGTCACCGGGATGGCTCTCCCGATTGACTGCCACAAGCGCTTTTCGAAGAAGAGCAGCAGCTATCGCCTGAGGTCTCAGCCGGCGCTTCGCAGGATTGATCGGCGGCTTCTGCGCCACCGGCACGCCATTCCTGCATACCTTCGCGGATGACCTGCCAGGCGGAGTGCAGGAAAAGCGCGGCAATGGCAAGGCCCACAATAATGTCCGGCCAGAGTGTGTTGGTGACCGCGACCAGTCCTGCGGCAATGATCACACTGCTGTTAGCGCACAGGTCGTTCCTGGAGCAAAGCCAGGTGGAGCGCATGTTGAGATCGTCTGCCCGGTGGCGATAGAGCAACGCGAAACACACGCCGTTGGCCAGCAAGGCAAGAACGCCAACCGCGCCCATCCAGTCCGCAGCGGGAAGCTCTTGAATCAGCACCTTCCTTATCGCGTCGGCAACAACCACGAGCCCGAACAACAGCATGAACCCGCCTTTGAACAGGGCAGCCCCGGCACGGGCGCGACGGCTTCTCTCCAGCACGAACAGCGTCAGCGCGTAGACGGACGCGTCGCCAAACATGTCCAGGGAATCGCCAAGCAGTGCGGTGGAAGCCGCAATCCAGCCAGCGCTGAATTCCACGACGAACATCACCGCGTTAATCGCAAGCGCAATATAAAGCACCCGGCTCTGGCTCGATCTGAGTTGCGCCAATTCGCCGGCCTTGTTCTCACAGCAACTGTCCACGACGAAGCCTCCTAAATTTTGAACTATGGCGATACACTAGGGGTTATAGTAACTATAAGGTCAATGGTGATGAGCAAGAAAAGCTACACGGTTGGTCAGTTGGCCCAAGATACCGACATCAAGCCGGTGACCATCCGCTACTACGAAAAAATCGGGTTGTTACCGGAAGCCAGTCGCTCGGCGTCGGGCTACCGCATATACTCGACAGCGGATCATTCGCGTTTGGTGTTTATTCGGCGAAGCCGGAGTCTTGGATTCAGCCTTGATGACATCCGGGAGCTATTGTCGCTGGCTGACCGGCAGCAGGAGTCCTGTGCTGGTGTGGACGCCAAGGTGGATCAGCAGTTGGAGCAGGTGCGCTCTCGACTGAAAGATCTGCGTGCGATGGAGCAGGAGTTGGAGAGGCTGAGCAAGTGTTGCGAAGGCGGGGTGATCATGGACTGCCGGATAATCGAGACGCTTTCCGGCGAGACTTAACCACACGTTTTCTCGGAAGCCTTGAGGAACATCAGTCAGGTTAAATTCCAGGCTGGTAAAGAGGGAGGCTGGGGGCGTATTTGCGAAAAAGTACGCCTGAATGTTCGCTTCGCGACCGGAGCGGCCAAAGTGTGATGTCATCACCAGCTATCGTAGCGTTACGCGTCTTGGGAGCGACTCGGATACCCGAAAATCCCACTTTCATAGCAGTTCATCAATCCTGGTTTTAAAAGCTCAGGCTCATGAATAGAAAAGCGGCCACAAGGGCCGCTTGTCTTCTCCACGGCCATCGGGACCTCTCCCTGTACCGCACTATCAAGTTATAGCGCCGTGTCTTCTTCGTCAAATACCTGCGGGGGTGAATCAGCGAAGCTGAGAGGGGCTGGCGAAGCCCCTGATAACCGCAGCAACGCTACCCGGCAAGTCGGTACTCTGCCGTGAGTACGCTCCAGGATCGCTTGTTCCACGGTATCAAGGAACTCGGTAATCTACTTCTTGGTATAATTGCGGTTTCCTTAAAGAAACTGCAACTCAGCGATTTTTCGCCTGTATTCATTGTTGCGGGTCATGGCACAAAGAACCGATACGTTCTCCGAGGAGCAGAAGCGATCAAAATTTCGCTCGATAATTTTTGATCAGAAACTTCCTCCTGGTCGTTCTCTTGACATCATCTAACCACCAAGATTCAAAAAACACCATAGGTTACTGTTTTGAAAACCCTTAACCTAAAAAGTATCCAGATTCAGTAAAACCAAAGGTATCCATTAAAATATGCACGGTACAACTCAAACCCTCTTACTCACTCACTCACCACGTTATGTATCCAGTTTTTTGGTGGGATATTCAAGTGCGGTTAAACGAAACACGCTGAATCACCGTACAAGCAAAGGCCCGGCGGCATAGTGCTCCCGGGCCTTTTTCATGCCAACTGCACCTTACACCCAATAAGCAACCCTCCACTCAAGGCTGATCTGTCATGCAAAGCTGGCTGTTTCTGGCGCTGGCCATTATCGCAGAGGTGGTCGGCACCTCCGCACTAAAATCTTCCGAAGGCTTTACCCGCCTGGGCCCGACGACCGTGGTTGTCATCGGTTATGTGGTGGCTTTTTATTTCCTTGCCCTGGCCATCAAAGTAATTCCAGTAGGCATTGCCTATGCGGTATGGGCCGGCCTGGGTATCGTATTGATTTCGCTGATCGGGTGGCTGGTTTTCCAGCAGAAACTCGATGCCCCGGCCATCCTTGGCATGGGGCTGATTCTGTCAGGCGTGCTGGTGATCAACCTGTTTTCCGGAACCGCCAGCCATTAAGCGCCGCACCCCGCTTTTGAGGTCTTCCAGTACCAGGTACAGGCAGGGCACCAGAAACAGAATCAGAGCGGTGGCAAACACAATACCGAAGCCCAACGACACCGCCATGGGAATCAGGTAGATGGCCTGCAGGGAAGTTTCCGTAATGATCGGAGCCAGGCCACCGAAGGTGGTCAGTGTGGTCAGAGCAATGGGCCGGAAACGTCGCAGACCGGCTTCATAAATGGCCTGCGCGGCCCCCAGCCGCTCACGCTGCCGGTTGGCATAGGTAATCATGATCAGTGAATCGTTCACCACTACCCCGGACAGCGCCACAATCCCCATGATACTGACCAGCGAGAGCTCCATGCCCAGTATCATATGGCCGATGATCGCGCCCACGGCACCAAACGGAATGGCCAGCATGACCACCAGCGGTTGCAGATAACTGCCGAAGGCGACGGCCAGGAGCGCAAAGATGACCCCCATGGCCAGACCAAAGCCACCCCAGAGCGCGCCGGTGGATTCACGCATGTCGGCCTGGCTACCCTGGAAACTCCAGGTCAGGCCGGGAAAATCGGCCCGCAGTTGCGGCAGCAGGTCTTCCTGAATCACGCTTAACACCTGGCCGGTGGCGGCCTTCGGTTCCACATCCGTGCCCACGGTAATCACCCGCCGGCCATCACGCCGATCAATCGAGCGGAAGGATTCGGCAATGGACATATCCGCCACTTCCATCAACGGCACCTCGGTTCCATCACTGGTACGAACCACAAAGTTGTCGAGGTGGTAGAGGTCCTGGCGCTCGCGCTCCGGCAGGCGCACCCGGATCTCGTTTTCATTGATGCCCCGGAGCTGGCGCAGGGCAACCGCGCCGTAAAAAGCGTCTCGCAACTGCTGTCCGACTTCCGCGCCGGTCAGTCCCAGAGCCCGGCCCTGCTCATTGAGCGTAATATCGAACTGTGGCTTGCCGGCGGTGTAACTGTCGTTCACATTCCGGGTTTCACCAATCTGTTCCAGTTCTTCGAAAAACCGTTCGCTGGCCCGCGCCAGGGTATCGATATCGGTGTGGCTCAAGTCGACACTGATATCATCCCGCCAACTGCCGGGGCCCTGTTCGGCGGAGATGGTGATTTCATCGACACCCTTGAAGTCACTCAGCTCATTGCGCCACAACTCGACAATGTCGCTGACCGACATGTCACGCTCCTGTTCGGGGCGCAGCACCAGCTCGACATCAATGTAGTTTTCGCCACGCACGTTGGTCTTGATGCCTTCAGCATTTCGACCCAGGTCGTATTCCTCGAACAGGCGCTCCGTGTCACGGGTAATGGCCATGGCCAGCTCACCGGCCCGGGTGGCGGTGGTGCCCACGGGCAGGCGCACATTGGCTTCAATTTCATCGGCCGGCGATTCCGGCATCATGATCATGCCCATGTGGGCACTGGTGGCGTAAGCACCACAAACCACCATGATGGTTAGCGCCGCTGTCAAAGTGACATAGCGAAAACGCAAAGACAGATCCAACAGCGGCCGGTAACCTTTGTCGACCACCGCCTCGAATCCCCGTGAGAAGACCCTTTGTACGGCATGCATGGCCCGGCCATAAACCGTCACGCTGCCACGCCCGCTGTGGGCCAGATGAGCAGGCAGGATGAACAGGGCTTCAAACAGCGAAATGGCCAGCACCAGAATCACCACCACGCCCAGAGGCCACCAGAACTTGCCGGTGGTGCCTGGAATGAACAGCAGTGGCAGGAAAGCCACAATGTTGGTCAGAATACTGAATGTCACCGGGCCGGCAATGTCCCGGGTGCCCTTGATAGCGGCCTGCATGAAGGTCATTCCCTGTTCCCGGTATTCGTAGATGTTCTCCCCCACCACAATGGCGTCGTCCACTACGATACCCAGCACCATCAAAAAGCCGAACATGGAAATCATGTTGATACTGACATCCATCGCCGGCAGGAAGAACACACTGCCCACAAACGAGATGGTCATACCCATCATGATCCAGAACGCCAGACGGTATTCCAGGAACAGGCTGAGAATCACCAGCACAATGACCATGGCCATCACACCGTTTTCCAGCAGCATGTTCATGCGGTCTTCAAAATGTTCGGCGCGGTTACTGTCGATGCGCAGCTTGACGGTTTCCGGCAGGGTTTCATCCAGCTCCGCCATGACCTTTTCAGCGGACTCGGCAATGTCCAGTGGTGACTGGTCACCGGTACGGAAAAGCTCAATTTCCACCGAGGGCTGGCCGTTAAAACGGGAATGAAAGCCGTCTTCCTCGAAACTGTCCCGAACAGTGGCAATATCACCAAGAGTCACGGAACCGCCAGAGTCGGCATTGACGATGACAATCCCTTCGAAGGCCTCGGCCCATTGCTTCCGCTCCTTCAGGCGCAACAGGATGTCGCCGTTGGCGGTTTCCATGGAGCCCGCCGGAATGTCCTGGCTGGACTGCTCTATGCGGTTGGCCACCTCGGTCAGGGTCAGATTGAACTCCCTCAGGGTGTCCCGGGAAATTTCCACGCTGGTCATGTAGGCCGGCACATCGTTGATGTCCGCCTGGGTGATATTGTCTTCCGCCAGCAACCGGTTACGGACCTGCTCGCCCAACTGACGCAGTGTCCAGGCATCCACATCGCCGTACAGCACCAGCTCCAACACGTCCCGGGTTGGCGTCACCAGCCGTACTTCCGGCTCCTCGGCCTGTTCAGGGAAAGTGCGAACCCGATCAACCGCCTGTTCGATATCCTGCAATGCCTGCATACGGTTGGTACCGGACACAAGTTCCAGTTGAATGTTGCCGCTGCCCTCCCGGGCCGTGGAGGACATTTCCTCAATGCTTTGTATACCCTGTACCGCCTCTTCCACCGGCAGGAGAATGCCCTGCTCCACTTCCGAAGGCGAGGCGCCGGGGTAACTGACGGTGACCTGAACCACATCCAGGTCAAACTCGGGAAACACTTCTTTCTGCACGTTGGACGCCATCCAGAGACCGCCCACCAGCAGCAGAATCATCATCAGGTTGGCAGCCACGGAATTGCGGGCCATCCACTCGATCGGACCAACCCAACCCTGGCGCTTGGGAGCCTCACTCATTGGGAGTCCCCCTCCAGACGAAGCCGCGCACCTTTGACCACAGACGACAGGTTGTTGGTGATGACCTGATCGCCGTCCTCAAGGCCACTGTCGATGTAGGCGTAGGTTTCGTCCTCGAAGGCGATGCCTACCTCCCGGATCGCCAGCTTTCGGTCTTCCATGACCCAGACTGTGTTTTCCCGTCGCACCAGGTTCCGCTCCAGACGCACCACGTCACTGAGCGGGCGTGCCTGGATCTCGGCACTCAGAAAACTGCCCAGAATCAAGGGTGGCTTGTCTTTCGCGGCAGCCAGCGCAAGCGGGTCATCCACGGTAATCAGCACCCGTGCCATGCGAGTGCTGTCCTCCAGCTCACCCACCATCTGGCCCAATCTGCCGATTCGGGTTTCACCGGCCGGCCAGGCGTTGTCCTGCCTCAGGGACACCTGTGCACCGGACTCGCCAGGAGTGGTGTCAAACTGCAGCCATTGCAGCCGTGCCATGGGCACGGTGGCTTCCACCCAGTACCGGTCAGTTGCGACCAGACGGCCCAGGCTTTCACCGGTACTGACTTGCGAGCCCCGGGTTACCTCACGGGACAGAACCTGGGCGGGAAAAGGCGCGCGGATACGGGTGCGGGCCAGGTCCAGCTCCGCCTGACGCACCGCCGCCCGTGCGGATGCGACTGCGGCCTGAGCCTGTTTCAGTTGTGGTTCCCGGAGAATCAGCGCCTCATTGTCAGCGGGAATACTCTCACCCAATAACTCGAATTCCTGCCGGGCAACGGCCTGCTGGCCCTTCTCCAGCTCAAGATCCGCTAGGGCCTGCTGCAGTTCGCTACGCCGTTGCTCCAGCGCAACTTCATAGTCCGCCGGGTCAATGCGCAACAACGGCTCCCCCTCGCTCACATGCCGCCCCGGTGTAAACGACTCCGCCTGCTCAATCACTTGTCCGGACACCCGGGCACTGAGGGTCACTTCACGGGCCGGCATCACCCGCCCCATAACCTCAATCGTCGGCCGATACTCGCCCCGCTCAACGGTTTGCACGTCCACCAGCATGGCGGTTTCCCGCGAGGCATCCTTGCGTGTGGCGGTGGGTTCGGTTTTGAAAATCAACCAGATCAGGGCAATACCAGCCAGTACGATCAGCACACTGACAAAAGCGGTTTTAAAGGGTCCTGCGCGGCCCCGTTCGGGCCTTGCCGCGGTTTCGTCGACGGGATGACTCATGCCTGGTCCTTTTCGCTGCGATTGGTCGGGGTTGATGAATCCGGTGTCAGCCGGTCAATCCGGCCGGCAAGTGCGCGGTACAAAGCCACACGATAATTGAGCAATTGCTGGCGCGCGGTCAGTTGGGTTCTTTGCAGGTCCTGCTGATCCTTGAGCGCGCTCAGAACATCGGTGTAGCTGACCGCACCGTTCATATAGCGCCGGCGCAATTGCCGGTAACTGGCACGGGCCAGGTCCGTTTGTCGTTCCAGACTGGCCAGCCGCTGCTGCTGTTGGCGCTCACGGGCGAGTGCATCTTCCACCTCCTGAATGGCAACCAGCACTGCCTCCCGGTATTCGTGTACCCGCTCCCGCAAGCCGGCCTCAGCGCTGGTAACCGCGGCCCGGCGCTCTCCGCCATCAATCACCGGCAATAGCAGGTTGCCAGCCAACGTTACCAGCCAGTCGTCAAACAGTTCACTGGCGTTGGTCGCCTCGTCGCTCACTGACGCTTCCAGCGACAACCGGGGAAAGCGATTACTGATCGCAGCCGCCAGCTCCCGGTCAGCCGCCTGCACCAGACGCCAGGCCTGCCGGACATCCGGCCGGCGCTGAACAAGCTCGCCCGGAACACCGGTATCCGGCAAGGGAGGAAGCTCAGGCAGCGCCTCCTTGTCCGGCAGGGAGACCCGCGTTGGCGCCTCGCCGAGCAATACCGCCAGTTGGTTTTCCAGCACGGCAATGTCACCGGCCAGGTTGGTCAGTTGTTCCTCTGACGATGCCACCAGCTGGCGCTGGCGCAGGACATCGGCGGCACCGGCCTGACCGGCAGAGAAGCTCGCCTCAATCACTGTCAGCAGGTTTTGATTCACCAACAACTGCTGTTCCGCCAACGCCCGCTGTGCCTGCTGCTCCACCAGTTCAAACCAGTTGCTGGCAATTTCACCAGACAACGAAATGGCCGCCGCCTGATAGTCGGCCTCGCTGGCCAGGGCCCGCAAATCTTCAGCTTCCGACAAGGCTTGCACACGTCCCCATAAATCCACCTCATAGCTGGCGCTCAACCCGGCACTGAAACGGTCGGTACCGGTGCTCTCGGATTCGCGCCTTTCAGTGCCAAGGTTGGCGTCCAGGGAGGGAAACAGACCAGCCGCTTGCTGATCAGCCGCCGCCCGGGCCTGCAAAAGACGCTGGTAACTGGCCTGCAGACCGAGGTTTCCATCCAGAGCCCGCGCCACCAGCCCGTTCAGTTCCGGATCGTTAAACGCCCGCCACCACTGGTCGGGAAGCTGCGAACTGCCGGTACGGGAGAAAGCCGGCACAAGTTCGGGTGTGTTGTCTGTGATATCCGGGTAGGTTGAGCAGCCGGTAATGAGAACGGCCAGCAACAGTGCCCAGAAAGGCCTGGGGGTTGGAGAGTATTTGAACATGGAAATCCTGTTCCGAGGTTGGACCGGAAATACTGGAATGCGGGTCATTCTGCACCCTTGACGACGGTTTTCAAGCGCGTGGCGAGGCCTTTACACGATGTTTGCACAAGCCGCGATTTCGTGATCATCTGTACGGGTACGCAATAAATAACCGACAGATCAGAGGCACCCCATGCCAACCCCATCCAACCAGGCTTTGTATTACGCTACTGATCACTGTTTTCTTGGCCCTATGTTGGCGGTCTGGACCGAAAACGGTTTATCCAGCCTAAAACCGTTTGACTCACAGTCAGAATTGAAAGCCCACCTTGTACAACAACTGTCCGGCGAGCGGATCACACCCGTTGACAGTGCCCGGCGAAAAGACCTGCAACGGGTTCTTGCTGCTATCGAAAACCCGGGAACCCCAATGCCAACCCTCACCCTGGACCTCCAGGGCACGTCATTTCAGCAGGAGGTCTGGCAGGCCATCCGGGAGATACCACCGGGACAAACGCGGACCTACACCGAGCTGGCCAGGCAACTGAACAAACCCAAGGCCACACGGGCAGTTGCCAACGCCTGTGGCGCCAATACCATTGCCGTTCTCATTCCCTGCCACCGGGTCGTACGTAGCGACGGCACACCCGGCGGTTATCGCTGGGGGCTGGCACGCAAAAAGGCATTACTGGAGCGTGAAACGTGCCCGGTTAGTCCATGAATTCACGCCGTTTTTACAGCTACGTTAAAAAGCCTGTTATCCATTGGTCTGGTCACCAGCGGCCTTTCTATTGATGTCTGTCAATATTTAAAACCTGTCGCAATCATAGGATGAAGATTGGAAGTATTAAAAAAATCAGGAATTCAGACATTCAGGAGAGGCACACCGATGACGTTCTGGCCGTGGAGTAAAGAACTGGAGGTTGGAATCGGGGAAATCGACGAGCAGCACAAGTGGCTGGTGGATACCACGAATGAGCTATACGACGCCATGGAGGCCGGGGCCAGCGACCAACATGTGGGCGACATTCTGGAATCTCTCATGGATTACACCATGAACCACTTTATTGTCGAGGAAGACCTGTTCAACCGCCTGGGCTACCCCGAAACCGAGGCTCACAAAGCGGAACATAACAAGTTCACCAGTCAGATCATGGACCTGATCGACCGTCATGAAAGCGGAGAATCGGCCGGCGACGAAACCCTGAGTCTGCTCAAAGAGTGGCTGACCCACCACATCCTGAAAGTCGACAAGGCGTATGTGGAACACTTCCGCGCCCATGGGGTAACCTGAACGCCACCTTTCATCCGAACCGCCTGGTCGTTCGTCTTTAATGGTGAGCCTGTGACAGACAGGCCAGCATGGGAGCGACCTCCCGGATTTTCCGGGCGCGTGGCCACAGTGCCTCAGCCTCCGGGAACCCCTGCCGCAAGTAATTGAGCCATTGCTTGATTCGACCTGTCACGTAGCGGTCTTCAAGCCGGGCCTGCAGAGCCTGGGCATAGTCCTCCACCAGTCCGGTGACTTCACCCCAGCCCATGGGCTCACAATCCTCACCTTGCTGTGAAGCCTTGATTTGCGCAGCCAGATCCGGCCGGGCGATCAGCCCGCGGCCGATCATGACATCCTCGCAACCGGACACTTCCCGACAACGCCAGTAATCGGCAACCGTCCAGATTTCCCCGTTGGCAATCACACGGGTGTCCACCGCATCGCGCACCCGGGCAATTTCCTCCCAGTAGGCCGGTGGCTTGTAGCCATCCACCTTGCTGCGGGCGTGGACGACAATTTCCGCCACTCCGGCGGCTTCCAACGCCTGAGCACAGGCCACGCCCATGGAACGGTCGTCGTAGCCAAGGCGCATTTTCGCCGTCACCGGCACATTGGCCGGCGTGTCCTTGCGCACGGCCAGAGCAATGTCGTGCATTAATTCCGGCTCACGCATCAGGACACAACCACCCTTGTGTTTGTTCACGGTCTTGGCGGGACAACCAAAATTGATGTCCACCTGCCCGGCCCCAAGTTCGGCGGCTTTAGCGCCATGGCGGCCCATCATTTCGGCGTTGGAACCCAGCAGTTGCACCGCCACCGGTACGCCGGCATCGGTCAAAGCCTGTTTATAAAGTTCGGGAGCGTATTTATAGAAAACCCGGGGTGGCAACATGCCGTGGGTCACCCGGATAAATTCGGTCACGCACCGATCAATACCGCCCACGCGGGTCAGCGTTTCGCGGATCGGGGCATCAACCAGCCCTTCCATCGGGGCGAGGATAATTCGCATGCAGGCTCCACAGGTATTGGCGGGTGGCTCGAAGAGAGCAGAAAGTGGAGCGGATTGTAAGAGAAATAACGGTGAGAAAATAGCCGGGCACCCCGAAACAGGGTGCCCGGTATCTATCCGGTGATTTACGCCTGAACCTCGAAACGGTCGTTGTTCATCACCTTGGTCCAGGCCTTAACGAAGTCTTTCACGAACTTCTCTTCGTTGTCGTCCTGGGCATACACTTCCGCATAAGAGCGGAGGATGGAGTTGGAACCAAACACCAGATCAATCCGGCTGGCGGTCCACTTGACCTGATCGGTCTTACGGTCACGGATCTCGTAGACGTTATTACCCGCAGGCTTCCAGGTGTAGGCCATGTCGGTCAGGTTCACGAAAAAGTCATTCGTGAGCTGGCCTTCACGGTCGGTGAACACACCGTGTTTGGTGCCGCCATGGTTCGTGCCGAGTACACGCATGCCACCAACCAGTACGGTCATTTCCGGTGCCGTCAGACCCATCAGTTGGGCGCGGTCAAGCATCATCTCCTCGGGCTTGACGATGTAATCCTTTTTCAACCAGTTACGGAAACCATCGGCCAACGGTTCCAGCGGCTCAAAGGAATCCACATCGGTCATCTGGTCAGTCGCATCGCCACGGCCCTTGAGGAACGGCACACGAATGTCGTGGCCCGCTGCCTTCGCTGCCTGTTCGATACCCACGCTGCCGGCGAGGACGATGATGTCAGCCACGCTGGCACCGGTTTCGGCAGAAATCTGCTCATAGACCTTCAGGACCTTCGCCAGGCGATCCGGCTCGTTGCCTTCCCAGTCTTTCTGGGGAGCCAGGCGGATACGGGCGCCGTTCGCGCCACCCCGGTTATCGGAACCACGGAAGGTACGGGCGCTGTCCCACGCTGTGCTGACCATGTCGGCAATCGACAGACCGCTTTCGGCAATTTTCTCTTTAACCACTTCCTCACAGTAATCGGTGCTGCCGGCCGGTACCGGATCCTGCCAGATCAGGTCTTCAGACGGCGCTTCGGGACCAATGTAACGGGTCTTCGGACCCAGGTCCCGGTGGGTCAGCTTGAACCAGGCACGGGCGAAGCAGTCCCTGAAGTACTCCGGATCCGCCATGAACTTCTCACAAATGGCGCGGTACTTCGGATCCACCTTCATGGCCATGTCCGCGTCGGTCATGATCGGGTTGTGGCGAACGGAAGGATCGGTGGCATCCACCGGCTTGTCTTCTTCCTTCATGTTCACCGGCTCCCACTGCCAGGCGCCAGCGGGGCTCTTCTTCAGCTCCCACTCGTAGCCGAACAGCAGATCAAAGTAGCCCATGTCGAATTTGGTCGGATGGGTGGTCCAGGCGCCTTCAATACCGGAGGTCACCGCGTTGGCGGCCTTGCCCTTCATGTTGGGGTTTTTCCAGCCAAAGCCCTGCTCTTCCACGTCTGCGGCTTCAGGCTCTGGTCCAAGCGCCTCTGCGTCACCGTTACCATGACATTTACCTACTGTGTGGCCGCCGGCGGTCAATGCCGCGGTTTCCTCGTCATTCATTGCCATGCGCGCGAAGGTCACACGAACCTGTTCGGCGGTTTTGGCCGGGTCCGGCTGGCCATTAACCCCTTCCGGGTTCACGTAGATCAGGCCCATCTGGACGGCTGCCAGCGGGTTTTCCATGGTTTCAGGCTTATCAACGTCCTCGTAACGCTCATCGGACGGCGCCAGCCATTCTTTTTCAGCACCCCAGTAGATGTCTTTTTCCGGATGCCAGATATCTTCACGGCCAAAGGAGAAGCCGAATGACGGCAGCCCCATGGACTCATAAGCCACGGTACCAGCCAGAATGATCAGGTCAGCCCAGGAGATCTTGCTGCCGTACTTTTTCTTGATCGGCCACAGTAAACGGCGGGCCTTGTCCAGGCTGACGTTGTCAGGCCAGGAGTTGATCGGGGCAAAACGCTGGTTACCGGTACCACCGCCACCACGGCCGTCGGCAATCCGGTAGGTACCGGCCGCATGCCAGGACATACGGATCATCAGGCCACCGTAGTGTCCCCAGTCAGCCGGCCACCACTCCTGGCTGTCGGTCATCAGAGCGTGAAGATCTTTTTTCAGGGCGTCGAAGTCCAGTTTCTTCACTTCTTCGCGGTAATCAAAATCTTCACCCAGCGGGTTGGTCTTGCGGTCGTGCTGGTGAAGAATGTCCAGATTGAGTGCTTCCGGCCACCAATCCATGTTGCTGTGGCCGGTCTCGGTGTTACCACCGTGCATGACCGGACACTTGCCACCACTATTATTCTGAGTCATCACACTCTCCTGTTATCACTGCGTTTGATAAAACAACTTGTGCGTGTTCGAAACACCACTAAATATAGATCATCCACTTTCTGCTGCTTGAATCTTTTCTAACGCAAGCATAGTGAATTGCTATAACTTTCTTGCATCTGCCGATGGCAGCTTTGTTTCCGGCTTATTTACCACGTCATGGCAAAATTGCCGTAGTAATCCGCCAGAATCCCGAGAGAATCACTCCATGCTACCGAGGTCATTGTCATCAGGGCTGACATAGAACAACTCCTGTTTAACGATAACAGTTCTACGGTAACCCCGGAACGCGACCGAGATACAATTAATTAAGAATAAATTTCTAAAAGAATTTATTAATGGATAAAAAAGGAAGGCAGGTCAGAGGCGTTCAATACGAACGAACTTGCCGGCATCGTCAAACAGAATACGGAAACTGCCGCGAATGCCATCTTTGAGGAAAAAGCGGGAAAGGATACGGGCCGGGAAGCGGACGGAACGTCCGTCCCGGGCCGTGGTGTGGACATCGGTGGCAAGGCCCTGATAGAGCTTGATCCACTCATCCGGGCTGATGCTGATGTCCACGATGATCTGCTGCATGGTGTGCCTTAGTTGGCCATTTCCAGCAGCAGGCGGTTCAGGCGGCTGACGTAGGCGCCCGGATCCTGCAGCTGCTCACCGCTGGCCAGGGTGGCCTGGTCAAACAGCACTGCAGACAGCTCGTTGAAGCGCTCGTCGCCCTGCTCTTTCTCAAGACGCTGAACCAGCGGGTGCTCCACGTTGATTTCAAAGATCGGCTTGCTTTCCGGCACCTTCTGGCCGGCCGCTTCCATGATCTTCTTCATCTGGGCGCCCATATCGAACTGGCCCACCACCAGGCACGCAGGCGAGTCAGTCAGGCGGTTGGTCACCCGTACTTCCTGCACCTGGTCCTTCAGGGCGTTCTGAATACGCTCAACCAGGGCCTTGTGCTCTTCGGCGGCTTCCTCCTGGTGTTTCTTGTCTTCCTCGGTTTCCACTTCACCCAGGTCCAGATCGCCGCGGGCCACGTCCTGGAACTGCTTGCCGTCGTATTCGCTTAGGTAGGTCATCATCCACTCATCGATACGGTCGGACAGGATCAGCACTTCCACGCCCTTCTTGCGGAACACCTCCAGGTGCGGGCTGCTCTTGGCGGCACTGAAGTTGTCACCGGTGATGTAGTAGATCTTGTTCTGGCCTTCCTTCATGCGGGCGATGTAGTCATCCAGGGACACATCCTGGGTGGACTCGCCGGTATGGGTCGTGGCGAAGCGCAGCAGGCCGGCGATCTTCTCACGGTTGCCGAAGTCCTCGGCCGGGCCTTCCTTCAGCACGGTGCCGAACTCGTTCCAGAAAGTCTGGTAGTCCTCCGGCTGTTTCTTGGCCAGCTTGGACAGGGTGTCCAGCACGCGCTTGGTCATGGCGGTGCGGATGCTCTCAACGGTGCTGTCGTTCTGCAGGATTTCCCGCGAAACGTTCAGCGACAGGTCATTGGAGTCGATCACGCCCTTGGTGAAGCGCAGGTACAGCGGCAGGAACTGCTCGGCGTCGTCCATGATGAACACGCGCTGCACGTAGAGCTTCAGGCCGCGCGGCGCCTCGCGGTTGTACAGATCAAACGGCGCGCGCTTGGGGATGTACAGCAGACTGGTGTAATCCAGCTTGCCTTCGACCTTGTTGTGGGACCAGGTCAGCGGATCTTCGAAGTCGTGGGCGATGTGCTTGTAGAACTCCTTGTACTCCTCGTCCTTGATCTCGGTACGCGGCAGGGTCCACAGCGCGGTGGCGTCGTTGACGGTTTCATCTTCGCCCTTCTTGTCCTCTTCCTCGGATTCGGATTTCATGATCACCGGGAAGGAGATGTGGTCGGAGTATTTCTTCACCAGGTTGCGCAGGCGGAAACCGTCGGCAAATTCTTTGGCGTCGGATTTCAGGTGCAGGGTGATTTCCGTACCCCGCTGCTCGCGCTCGATTTGCTCGATAGTGAACTCACCGTCCCCTTTGGATTCCCAGTGCACGCCTTCGTTGGCGGATGCGCCGGCACGGCGGGTTTTAACCTCCACTTTGTCGGCGACAATAAAGGCGGAGTAAAAGCCCACGCCAAACTGGCCAATCAACTTGCTGTCTTTCTTCTCGTCACCTGACAGCTGCTTGAGGAATTCAGCGGTGCCGGATTTGGCGATGGTGCCCAGGTTGGCGATCACGTCGTCTCGGGTCATGCCGATGCCGTTGTCGGTCAGGGTAACGGTGCCGGCGTCTTTGTCGTAGTCCAGGCGGATGCTGAGCTCCTGGTCGCCCTCGTACAGGCTTTCATCTTTCAACGCCGCGAAACGCAGTTTGTCTTCGGCGTCCGAGGCGTTGGAGATAAGCTCGCGCAGGAAGATTTCCTTGTTGGAGTACAGGGAGTGGATCATCAACTGCAGCAGCTGTTTGACTTCCGTCTGGAATCCCAGAGTTTCTTTGTTGGCCTCTACGGTCATGGGATTGAGCTCTCCTGATGTCTGTCGGTTAATCGCAATGTTCGAGCGTGGCCGGGATGGGGAGGGCTTTCCAAAAATTTGCGGAGCCATGGATGGCGGAGCATAAGCCGCACAGGGAGTCTCGAGGCGCTTTTTGGAAAGCCCTCCCCATTCCGGTCACTAAACGATAGGTTTAGTCCCAACAGAAATTGGGGGCAGGCACTTCCTTTTCAAGCCCCGGGAAAAAACCGTTTTAACCTTCCAGCAAAAAATGCGCTCGCGCGGTGGCAATCGGCTTGGAGCGGGATTTCTGCCAGGCCACCACGCCCACATTGGCCACGCGGTTGCCCTGGCGGGTCAGGTGGCATTCGGCGTAGGTTTCGCGGTTCAGGCCCGCGCGCAGGTAGTCGAGGGAAAAGTCGACAATCTTTGGCATGCGCAGGGTTTCCTGGCCGAGGATCAGGTAGATCTCGGCGGCCAGTTCCATGAAACCGCCGATCACGCCGCCGTGGATGGCAGGCAGTATGGGGTTGCCCAGGTTTTCTTCCTTGGCAGGCAGACGGAAGATCAGGTCGTCACCGAAACGGTCGCAACACAGACCGATCCAGCGGGCATAGGGAATGTCTTCCAGCAGGCGGGTGAAATCGCCGGTTTTCTGGGTGTGTTCGAGTACTGCCGGGTCGATCATTGGCCGTCTCCGGTAATCAGGTCTCGGTAAGACTTTGGAGAGGCCTCCTTGCCGATTCGCATGAAGGTACCCACGCAATTGGCGATGGTGTTGCCTTCATGCTGGTAGGCCTCACAGCGGGTAAAGATGATATTCGAGGTGATTTTGTAGGTTTCCGCCCGGGCATAGACGGGCCTGCCGGGTTCCGCCGGGTGCATGTAATCCACCCGCAAATCCAGCGTCGGGCAAAGTTCAAATTCGTCCAGTGCGCAGATAATGACGGAACCGGAGGTGGTGTCCATCAGCGTGGTGATGGCCCCGCCATGGATGGCGCCGGTATCCGGGTTACCGATTATCTTTTCGCTGTAGGGCAGCTCCAGCAGCAGGGTGCCCTCGCCCGCTTCAATGGCTCTCAATCCCAGTGTCCGGGCCTGGGTGAGTGTCTCGATGAACCGGCTGACCCGGTCAAGACGTATCTGGTTGGTCATCCTTCTTTATCCTTAGCCTTGGCCCTGCTCGCCGGAGACGGCTCCTCGAAGACTTTACCGGCACGCAGGTGGTTCAGGGCGTCCGAGTGGAACTCACGCCGGTACAATACATACACAATCAGGGTTGAAGCGATCATGAAAGCGACCGGATGAAAGAACCAGGCAACCACCGACAACGCGTAATAATAGGAGCGCAGGCCAAGATTGAAGGCATCACCAGCCAGGTCACAGATCTTACCCGCACTCTTGGCGAAGGCTTCGCGCCCAGCCGGGGTGGTTTTGGTGTCTTCCGCCAGTGGCGCACTGCCAATCATCACCGCCAGGAAGTTGTACATGCGCATGGACCAGGTGAATTTGAAGAAGGCATAGATAAACACCACCATCAGTACCAGCAACCGTAACTCCCAGATCTCCCGGGTGGGGACCGGGCTCAGGGGCATGCTGGCAAAGATTTCCATGGCCTCGCTGGTGTAGCCCAGGGCAGTAATAATACCGGCGAGTATCAGCAGGCAGCTTGAGGCGAAAAAGGCACCGTTGCGTTCCAGATTGCCCACCACGGAGGTGTCCGACATCCGGTTGCCGCGCTGCAGCATGACCCGCATCCAGTCTTCCCGGTAAAGGTTGAGCGTGTTGGAGAGGCAGGCACGTTTGTGGGCATGGTGTTTTGAGTACCAGGTGTAGCCCGCACTGCAGACAATAAACCAGGCAAGCGCTGTATATTCCAGGTAGTTTTCCATGGGCGCCGTTATAAGGAAGGTGGCAGACGTTTAATGAAACCAAACGTTATACTACGTCAACAAACCATTACCGGCCACTGTCGCCAAACCACGAAAGGAGTCTGACGTGACACGAGCAATTCTCTCCAGAATCACCCCATTACTGGTGATGGTCGTGACCCTGGCCGGCTGTTCGGTGAACCCGGTCACCGGCGAGCGGGAACTGTCCCTCGTTTCAGAAAGCCAGGAGCGCTCCATCGGCACGGAACAATACGTCCCCACCCAGCAAACCCAGGGTGGCCAGTTCTATATTGATCCGGAGCTGACCGTCTATGTCCGGGAGGTGGGTCAGAAACTGGCACGAGTAAGCGACCGCCCCGATCTGCCTTACGAATTTGTGGTCCTGAATAACAGCACTCCCAACGCCTGGGCCCTGCCGGGCGGCAAGATCGCCATCAATCGCGGCCTGCTGGTAAAGCTGGAAGACGAGGCGCAACTGGCTTCGGTACTGTCCCACGAGATTGTCCACGCCGCGGCTCGCCATGGCGCCCAGCGCATGCAACAGGGCATGATCATTTCCGCCGGCATGGCTGGGCTTGGCCTGGCCTTGTCCGATAACGAATGGGCCGGGCTGGTCATGGGCGGCGCCGCCGTGGGCGCTCAGGTGGCTCTGGCCCAGTACAGTCAGGGAGATGAGCTGGAGTCGGATGCCTACGGTATTCGTTACATGCACGAAGCGGGTTATGACCCGCGGGCAGCGGTGGAGCTTCAGGAGCTGTTCCTGGCGCTCTCCGAAGGCCGGGAAAGCGGCTGGCTTGAAGGCCTGTTCGCTACCCACCCACCGTCAGCACGTCGGGTCGAAGAGAACCGCAAGCTGGCACAGCAACTGGGCGCCGGCGGTTTCCGGGGCCGTGATGTTTACCAGCGCAGGACTGCCAGGTTGCGGGCGCTGCAACCGGCATATGAGGCCCATGACAAAGCACTCAAGCTGGCCTCTGAAAAGAAAATGGACCAGGCTCTGGCCGCCGTTAACAGCGCCATCGAAAAGGAACCCCGGGAAGCCATGTTTTACGCCCTGCGTGGCCGGATCCACCAGAGCAACGGCAACCGGGCGCTGGCTGAAAAGGATTTCGACAAAGCGGTTTCCCTGTATCCGGAAATGTTCGAATACCAGCTGTACAACGGCTTGAACGCCCTGGCAATGAATAACACCTCCAAGGCCCGTGAACACCTGGAGAAAGCCAACGAGGTCGTCCCGACCGCCATTGGTTATCTGCGCCTGGGCGACGTTGCCGTACAGCAGGGCCAACGCCAGCAGGCCATGCAGTATTACTCGGCCGCGGCCCAGGCCGGCGGCGATGTTGGCGCCGAAGCCAAACAGAAACTGGCCAGACTTCAATGACTCCGGGGCATTGAAACCGAATGACAAACTGGTAATACTAATGCGGAATAACCTAAGCAGCCAGAAACATGTCTGGCTGCCCGGGCTATTTCAGCTGGCAGGGACTTGGCCGGGTATTTTGTTTCCAGACGGGCCATTCAACCAGAGTTCTTGCGATGACAGACCGCCTACCTTCACGATTCCGGCACGCCGCGCTGGTCCTGCTGTTGACGCTCACGGGGGCCATGCCCGCCCAGGCCACGCACAAAGATAAGGGTGTGTTCCATTTCAATATTTCTCCCAACGGTTACCCGCCCTATCTGATAGTCGACGGCGCCGAGCCGGCCGGTATTATGTGGGATGTGGTCAACCTGATTCTGCCACGCATGGGTTACCGGGTAGAGCCAAAACGCATTCCCCGCAAACGGGTCGACAACATGCTGGCCGAGGGTTATATCGACGGCACACCAAGAGCGATCGAGTGGACCCGTTCACCAGAAGATTTCCGGTTTACCGAGGCCATTGTGCAAGTAGAGGAAGTGTTTTTCTTTCCCGCGACATCCTCGCTTGAGTTCAACAGCCTGGACGATCTGATCGGAGCCACCATTGTCACGCCGCTCGGGTACATCTACCCGGCGCTGGAACCTTATTTCTCGGACGGCCGGATTAAACGTTTTGACGTGTCCCACGATCGCAACATGTTCCGATACCTGCTGCACAGTGATCGTTTCGATGCGGCACTGGCAGACCGGCTGGTCGGTCGCTGGCTACTTCGTCACGAGAACATGGCCGACCATTTCCGCAGCTCGGACAAGCCCATCAGCCAGTTCGGGTTCCGGCTGATGGTCCGCAAGGACTGGGAAGCGTTTACGGAAACGTTCAACCAGGAACTGGCGGCCATCCGCGACAATGGTGAACTATCCGCCATTCTCGAAAAATACCGATAGCAGCATCACTCAAGACGACGTAACAACAGCATGGGCGATACACTCAGCACTGGTCGCAGCTGCCACCGGCCAAAGGCCGCCAGCAGCACAGCACTGATCAGCGGTAACGGTAAAACAACCTGCCAGTGCCAGCGGAAATTGCCATCAAACATCCTGGCCTGCAGCACATAAACCGCCGCTTCTGCAGCAACCACGCCCAATACGCCGGCCAGCAGTCCCAAGACGGCAAATTCGAGCATGGTACTGCGCACCAGCAAAGACTGGCGCCCACCCAGGGTGCGAATCAAGGCCCCCTCCCGTTGACGATCCCGCAACGTGGCGCTGACAACCGCCGCCATCACCACCAGGGCAGCCGCCAGAATCAACGCCAGAATGGCCTCAATGGCCTGAGTAACCTGACCAACAATTTCCTGAATCCGTTCAATGATATGGTCAATTTCCAGTACCGAAACCGTCGGGAACTGGCGGGAGAATTCACCCAGCGCGCCTTTTGCCTCTCCCGGCAGGTAGAAACTGGTGATCCAGGTGGCCGGCATGTCCCTCAGACCACCGTCCGGTGGAAAGGCAACGTAAAAATTCGGCTTCATGCTGTCCCATTGCACCGTTCGTATACTGACCACCGGCTCGGTAACCCTCGCCGAGCCAATGGTGAACGTCAGCCGGTCGCCCAGCTCCAGGCCCAGACGCTGGGCCAGGTCTGCTTCCACCGACACACCTTCGGTCTCGTCCCCGGAAAACCACTGGCCCTGGACAATCTCGTTATCCTCCGGCAACTGGTCCATCCAGGTGAGGTTTAGCTCCCGGTTCAGGGCGTTGATGCGCTCATCCTTGCTCACCGCCTCTTTCACCGGTTCGCCGTTCAGTTCCGTCAGCCGGCCGCGAACCATCGGGTACAGGTTTTCCAGGGGCGCGTTGTGCTCCTGCCAGAACGATGACACCTGTTCCACCGACTCCGGGCCAATGTTGATCAGAAAATGGTTGGGCGCATCCTCCGGCAACTGGGTTTGCCAGTCACTCAGCAGCGATGTGCGCACCAGAATCAGAATGGCGGCCAGCATGATGGTCATGGCAAATACCGACAGCTGCGCCAGGCTGGCTTGCCGATGCCGGTAAAGCCCCACAAAGGCCAGGCGCCAGGCATTACCGCCGCCCCGCACCCGGCGCAGCAATGCCATCAGTGCCAGCCCGAGCAGCGCCAGAATTCCCAGCAGCAACACCAGCCCACCCAGCAGCGCCCCGACCAGAGCCAGCTCGCCGGCATAGAGCCAGACCAGAGCAAAAACCGCGACCAGGGCAATTGCCAGATCCGGCAGTGCCTGACGGCCGGTTTCCCCCGGCTGGGCACGCAGCACACGCATGGCCGGAACATGGCGCAGACGACGGATCGGCGGGTAAGCAAAGGCAAACAGGGATACCAGTGCGGTCAGCAGTGCCGGCAGCAAAGCGGCCGGGTCAAAATGCATTTCAACCGGGCGCTCCAGCGCGTCACCCAAGACGCCGACCAGCAACCAGAACAGCGGCAAGGCAACCAGCAAACCACCCGCCACACCGGCAACGCCCCACAAGGCCAGTCGCCTCAAGTACAAGCGACCGATGCCCTGCCCCTGCAAGCCCAGAGTCTTGAGCAACGCAACCGTATCCCGCTGGGCCAACGCATACTGACGGCTGGCCACCGCAACCGCCACCGCCGCCAGCAACACCGCCAGGCTGCCGCCCAGCAGCAAAAAGCGCTCGGCACGATCAAACGAACGGGAGAAGGTTTCACCCTCACGGACCCCCTCCCATTCATGGCTGGGTTCAAGGCGGGGTTCGAGCCATTGATAGTAATCATCCAGAGCGGTCTGGGCACCGGCGAACAGGTAGACAAGCTCCACCCGGCTACCCTCCTGAACCGCGCCAGTGGATTCCACGTCATCCACATGCATCATCACCCGGGGAGCCAACGACGAAAGCCTGAAGCCGCCATCCGGCTCACGCACCAGCAGTGCCGCCACTTCCAGTTGCCGTTCGCCCACTTGCAGCGTGTCGCCAATGTCCAGATCCAGCAACCGTAGCAACCTGGGGTTGATCCAGACCTGTCCGGGCCGGGGGCCAGCGGCCAGGGTTTCACGTTCACCGCCCGGGGACTGCCGCTGGATTTCCACCTCCCCGCGCAGCGGATATTCGTTGCTGACCGCTTTGATGGATGCCATCTGGAACCCTTCCGGACCGGAAATCATGGTGGAGAACTCCACCATGCGGCCAGTTTCAAGCCCTCGCTCACGGGCCTCGTCCAGCCACTCAGCCGGGATGGGCCGGCCATTTTCCGCTTCCAGTTGACGGTCGGCGGCAAGAAACGAACTGGCCGAGGACACCAGCGTACGCTGCAACTGGCTGGCAAAAAGCGCAATCGTTGCCACCGTGGCCACTGCGATTATCAGGGCAACCAGCACCACCCGAACGTCCCGCTCACGCAGGTCCCGGCGCACGGACATGAGTTTGTTGGCGGTCTGCATCAGCTTGCCTGCTCCCGGGCCGCTTCCGGCTCTGTCAGAATGCCAGCTTCAATATGCAGCTGGCGACCGCAACGGGCGGCAAGGTGCTCATCGTGGGTCACCATCACCAGGGTGGTGCCCTGTTCCCGGTTAAGCTCCATTAACAGGTCCGAAACGGCTTTGCCGGTACGGTTGTCCAGGTTGCCGGTCGGCTCATCCGCAAACAGGATAACCGGGTCCGAGGCAAAAGCGCGGGCAATGGCAACCCGTTGCTGCTCGCCCCCGGAGAGCTGGCGGGGGGTATGGCCAAGACGTTCGCCCAACCCTACCCGTTCGAGCAACTCCCGGGCCCGCTTTTCCGGCGCCTCGATACCGGCCAGCTCCAGCGGCAGCATCACGTTCTCCAGCGCACTGAGAGCCGGCAGCAGTTGGAAGGACTGGAATACAAACCCGACCCGACTGGCCCGCAACCTGGCCCGCTCGTCTTCACTGAGCTTGCTGATCTGCGCGCCATCGAGCTCCACGACACCCTCGCTGGGGGTATCCAGCCCGGCCAGCAAACCAAGCAGGGTGGTTTTACCGGAACCGGACCGGCCAACAATGGCCACCGACTCGCCACGATTGATTTCCAGGTTGACCCCTTGCAATATCGTCAGCGTATCCGTTTCAAGGTTGACCCGATGGCCAAGGTCAGACACCCGAAGCATGGGGTGGCTCTGGTTTCCGGTAAGATCCGTCATCTGGTTCACAGTGGCTCCCTTGGCTGCTGTTAGTCGTCACTAAAAATTGCTGTGGGATTTGGCAGGTTACTATGCATACGGTTTCAATGTATCTCAGATCATTCCTGATCGCCTTGTTCATGCTTCTGGCTCTGCCTGTGGCCGCCAGCCAGAACACCTTGCTGGTACTTGGCGACAGCCTGAGCGCCGCGTACGGTGTGCCCACGGAGTCGGCCTGGGTACAACTGCTAAAGGACCGCCTGTCAGAACACAATCCGGGCTGGCAGGTGGTCAATGCCAGCATCAGTGGTGAGACCACCGATGGGGGATTACGTCGCTTGCCCCGGCTGCTGGAAAAACACAACCCCGATGTCGTGGTGATTGAACTGGGTGGCAACGACGGCCTGCGGGGCTTTCCACCCGAGGTTATTGAGGACAACCTGGCCGCCATGGTCGACCAGGTTCAGGATGCCGGCGCCACGCCTTTTCTGGTCGGGATGAAAATGCCACCCAATTATGGTGAGCGTTACAACCGGGCCTTCAGCCAGGTCTACCAGTCTGTCTCCGACAGGTATGGTGCGGTGCTGGTTCCCTTCTTTCTGGAAGGCATTTATAACCGGGACGGCATGATGCAGGGTGACGGCATCCACCCAACCGAACAGGCCCAGCCGTTGCTGCTGGACAATATCTGGCCACGACTGCAGCCGTTACTATCCGGTGATGCCTGACAAGAACCCCTGTGCCCGCCGTTCGGACCAGTAGAGGCCATCCTTGCGGTGCTGCACGAACCCCACGTGGCCACCCCAGCGGGGTACTTCCAGCCGAACGCTGGGGCCCAGGACCTCCGGGGATTGAGGAAAACACCCGGCCGAAAGGAACGGATCATCCGCCGCATTGACGACCAATGCCGGCACCCGGATGTCCTTGAGCCGGGGTAAGGCGGAGCAACTGGCCCAGTAGTCGGATGCACTCTCAAAGCCATGCAACGGGGCTGTGTAACGGTTGTCGAACTGGTGAAAATTGCGAATCTGTTCAAAGCCCTCGGTGTCGATCAATCCCGGAAAGAGCGCCGCCTTGTGCTGCATTTTGCCATGCAGGTCCTGCAAAAAGCGCTGCATGTAGATCCGCCGGCTGGGCAGCGCTAGCACCTCTGCGCTGCCTGCCAGGTCCATGGGGACCGAATAGGCCAGCCCCGCAATGATGCGGGAATCAGCATAGCGCCCCAATTGAGCCAGATACAGCAGGGTCAGATTGCCGCCCATACTGAAGCCCGTCAGGCTCAGATGACGGTAGTCGGCTCGCAGTGCCCGATTCACCACCAGATGCAGGTCTTCGGTCGCGCCACTGTGGTAAAAGCGCGGCTGGCGATTCATCACGCCACCACAGGAGCGGAAATTCCACGCCAGCACATCCCAGCCTTTAAGCATCAACGCCCGCGCCATCCCCAGCATGTAGGGACGGCGACTGTTACCCTCCAGCCCATGGGAAAGAATCGCCAGCCGTTCACTGCCCTGACGATACCAGTCCAGATGCAGTTCATCGCCATCGGGCGTAGCCAGCACTTCCTCGGACGGACTCATCATCGGCACACGCCGGAACAGGCTGGGCCAGATGGACTGGAGGTGGCCGCTGCGCAGCCAGACCGGTGGCCGATAGTCCGAAGCGTCGTTTCTGCTCAAAATTTAACCTTCTAATTCAGGGGGTTGACGGGGCAAACCAAAGCCCTTAACATGCGCGCAACTTACTGCCGTTCCCCGATAGCTCAGTTGGTAGAGCAACGGACTGTTAATCCGTTTGTCGCTGGTTCGAGCCCAGCTCGGGGAGCCACTTATTCCGAAAAGCCGCTGATGACAATCAGCGGCTTTTTTCGTTTCAGCCCTGACTGACGACCGTAAATTCGCCACTGGCAACCATGCGTCCTTCACTGATCGCACGGAATCCGCACTGCACGGCGCCCGGCTGCGCCACCCCTTCGAGAACCCGAATGGTCACCCGATCGCCTGCTGACAACCCGGATGTGTACCGGTCGAGCGAGCGCACCAGCACAATCATGGCCTTATGCATGGGCTCGCCACCCTGAAGAATCTTCCGGCAGGCCATCAGTTGAGCGGCGTATTCAAGCATCATCCAGGCCGCCACGCTCTGCCCACTCGCCAACGGGTGCCTATCATCCAAATCCAGACGCGTTTCCGCGCCATCGTCCCGGAACGCTATTTGATCAACCAGTTGCATAGCTCCGGCGTGGGGCAAGTGCTGATAGGCTCCACTCGCAGACTGAAATCCCGGCGAATCCGGACGCGCCGGTTCCGCCCGTTCCGGCTCAGGTGCGTCGGTGGCGAACACGCCTTTGGCCACCGGCTTGCCGTCACTGGTGCAGGTCACTCGCCAGCTGCCCGCCGACTTCTCGTTGACCATGACGTCAAGCCGCTGGCCAGGCAATGCCGGCCCCAGCAACCGTAATTGCCGGATGCTGTTAACCTCCCTCCCGGTCAGCCGCTCCAGTTGATCGGCAAGCCGTTCAATAAGAATAACCGCCGGCACCACCGGCATACCGGGAAAATGGCCAGGTAGCGCCGGATGCTCCGGCGAAATTTCTACGCTGAATTGCATGGTTCTGGATTGCCCGAAGGATTCAGATGGAATGGGTCCTGTGCTATAGTCGCGCGCTATACCTACAGGTTGGTTGTTACCGTTTTTTAATTCGAACGATTCTGGCACAGAGTTCTGGAAGCTGACAATGAAGAAGGTTCTGGTCGTACACTATTCCCAGAGCGGACAGCTCGATAGTGTCGTAAAGGAGTTTACGCGACCACTGGTCGAGTCGGATGACATTTCGGTGACATTCGAAAACATCCGGCCCGTTGAGGATTTCCCCTTCCCGTGGCCGTTTTTTACCTTTCTGGATACCTTCCCGGAGTGCGTCTACCAGGACGCGCCACCGATTCACGAACCTCAGGTCAGCGGTGATGAGGATTTCGATCTGGTGGTGCTGGCCTATCAGGTCTGGTTTCTGTCACCCGCCTTGCCGATGACCGCCTTCCTGCAGCACCCGACCGCCGCCCGACTGCTGGATGGCAAGCCCGTGGTGACCCTGATTGCCTGCCGGAACATGTGGCTGATGGCCCAGGAAGATATGAAGGCCCATCTCGAGGCGCTCAACGCCAGGCTGGTGGGCAATGTCGCCATGGTGGACGAAGCCGGCTCGGTTCTGAGTTTTTTCGCCACCCCACTCTGGGTCCTGACCGGCCACAAGGGCCCCTTCTGGGGCGGGTTGATCCCACGCGCCGGTGTCGCTGAAAAAGAAATTGTTGCCAGCGAACGCTTTGGCCGACGCATCCGTGACCGCCTGCGCTTCAGGGGCGAGGTTGCCGCCGACATGTTCCGGGGGCTGTCCGCCGTGCGCATCAACGCCGGACTGATTTCCAGCGAAAAAACCGCGAAACGGGCCTTTCGTCTGTGGGGCAAACTGCTGCGATCACTGGGCCCGCGTGGGGCCTGGCAGCGCAAGCCGGTGCTGGCATTCTACTCGGTGTTCCTGATTGCCATGATCCTGACCGTGGTGCCCGCCGGCATGATCATTAAACGGCTGCTGGCACCGCTGACCCGAAAGCGCATTGCCCAGCAAAAAGCTTATTACAGCGCCCCTTCCGGGGAATAACAATCAATATGTTTCACGCCCGGCCCAGGCCGGCTATTGAGCAGTTTGAGCCATGAAAAACGTCTACATTACCGCGATCGCAGCCGCGCTACCCAACGAGCCTGTCACCAACGACCAGATGGAACAGGTTCTCGGCCAGGCAGGCGACCAGCCATCCCGTGCCCGCCGGGTGATACTCAAAAGCAACAAGATCAAAACCCGGTATTACGCGGTTGACCCTCAAACCGGTGAGCGCACGCACACCAACGCCGAACTGACCGCTGAAGCAATCCGGGCGCTGGGCGCCCCTTACGCGCAGGAACTGGACTGCCTTGTATGCGGAACCAGCCTGCCGGATCAGCTCATGCCCAACCACGCTGTAATGGTGCACGGCGAGCTGGCCAATCCGCCCTGCGAGGTGGTGGCAACCGCCGGCGTTTGCCTGGCCGGCATGTCGGCGCTGAAATACGGATGGATGTCTGTGGCCACCGGACAGCACAAACGGGTGGTCAGCACCGGTTCGGAAGTGGCTTCGGCAGTCATGCGCGGCAAACTCTTTGAGCCGGAAACAGCCGCTGCCCTGGATACCCTGGAGAAAAAGCCGGAGGTGGCATTCGACAAGGACTTCCTGCGCTGGATGCTGTCCGATGGCGCCGGTGCCATGGCGCTGGAGCCGAAGCCCTCGGAACAGGGATTATCCCTGCGCATTGACTGGATCGACATCCGCTCCTTCGCCAATCAGCTGGATGCCTGCATGTACGCAGGTGCACGCAAGCGTGACGACGGCGGCCTGGAGAGCTGGAAAGACCTGCCCCACGACACCTGGCTGAAAGAATCCATCTTTGCCGTGAAGCAGGATGTGCGCCTGCTGAATGACAACATCATTGCCACCACCATCGAACAGTACCTGCCCGATGTCATGGAGAAATACGACATCACCGCCAGCGACATCGACTGGTTCCTGCCCCATTACTCCTCCGGTTATTTCCGCGAGCGTGTCTACGAGGGCATGAAAAACGGTGGCATGGAGATCCCGTTTGAACGCTGGGCCACCAACCTGCCACAAAAGGGCAACACCGGTTCCGCATCGATCTATATCATGCTTGAGGAGCTGTACAGCTCCGGCAAGCTCGAGGCAGGTCAGAAGCTGTTGTGCTGGGTACCGGAAAGCGGACGTTTCTCGTCTTCATTCATGCTGTTGACGGTTTGTGACGGTCAGGATCAGCTATGAAACTGGACGAAGTCCCCCAGGACGATTCCAAATCGTTCGAAGGCCAGCGCAAACGCCTGTACGCCCGCAACGCAGACGGTGAATACACCACGGCGCTGTCCAGTGGCTGGGAAGCGGAAGACGTGGTCCTGGACCAGGCCGTGGAGGAGTACAACCGCTTCGCTCGCGAAGCCCGCCAGCGCGTGCAGCAAGGGCTGTCGTCGCCGCTGGAATACCACATGTACGCCCACCGGATGGACATCACGGTTCTGGCCCAGGCCACCGGTTTTTTCCGGTGGCAGGTCAAACGCCATCTGAAACCGGCCGTCTTCCGCCACCTCAAGCCCGGCAAACTGCAGCGTTATGAAGAAGCGTTCCAGATGACTGCCGACCAATTGCGAACCCTCCCGCCAGACGACCAATAACAACATGACCGACTTTGATCACCAGCAAACCGCCCATTGTGAAAGCGGCGCCGTGGCGGCGCTGTTACGCCACAATGGCCTGGATCTGTCCGAGCCAATGGTGTTCGGCCTGTCATCGGCGCTCACCTACGCCTACATTCCGCTGGTCAAGATGGGCGGCATGCCCCTGCTGGCCTATCGAATGCCGCCGGGAAGAATCATTCGCGGGCTGAGCAAACGCCTGGGTATCCGTTTCCACTTTGAACGCTTCCGTAAGCCCGCGGACGGTACTGCGGCACTGGACCGGTACCTTGAACAGGGGTACCCGGTGGGGCTGCAGGCGTCCGTTTACTGGCTGCCCTACTTTCCTGAAAACATGCGCTTTCATTTCAATGCGCACAACCTGGTGGCCTACGGCAAAGAGGGCGATGACTACCTGATCAGCGATCCGACCTTCGAACAGCCGGTGCGTGCCGAATCCGTTGCCCTCCAGCGGGCCCGCTTTGTGAAAGGCATGCTGGCACCAAAAGGGCTGATCTACTACCCGGAAAGCACGGATATCCCAACAGACCTTCACCAGGCGATTCCAAAAGCGATCAATTCAACGGCCAGGATGATGCTGAGAACCCCGCTGCCTTTCATCGGCGTGCGGGGCATCCGCCATGTCGCCCGGCACATGGAAAAACTGTCGCCGGCCAATGAGCACCACAACAAGCTGCTGATCGGCCACATGGTGCGCATGCAGGAAGAGATAGGCACGGGAGGCGCCGGTTTCCGCTTTCTGTTTGCCTCATTCCTGCAGGAATCGGCTGGTATTCTGAACAACGACGGGCTGGCGAAAGCCGCCGACCAGTTTACCGATGCCGGCGATGAATGGCGCCGGTTCGCACTCTACGCGGCCAAAATGCTTAAAGGCCGCAGTACACTGGATTACCGCAAGCTGGCCGACCAGCTGCGTACCGTGGCTGATATGGAACAGGAAGGTTACCGGACGCTGCTGGCGCTGGATTTACGCTGAGGCCCGGTTCGGACGCACCATCACGCTGTGAAAACGGCCGTCAGTGTCCGCGGCAATCACAATCAGCGGTTCGCTGCCGCCCGCCTGGAGATAACGGATGATGGCGCCGGTGGCATGGCCGGGATACGCCGCCAGCTCCGGATCAAAGTCGGTGAGCATCTGCCGGCTCTTGAAACAGGTGGACGCGATTTGCTGCCGGGTCCAGGGCGACAGTGACACCCGATACTGCTCACGGCCATCCAGTCCATCCAGCCAGGACGCCAGTGCGCTTTCATCGCGCAGGGTCACCATGTCGGTGATGGTTGCCAGGCTGCGGCCCTCCCGGGCCTCTCGCGCCACCAGCAGCCAGTGGCTGCCCTCACCCATCACGGTTCCCGGCTCAAGCCCCAGACGGTACCGATGGTGCTCAAGCGGCAACACCGCCTCATCCACCGACCCCACCAGTGCCTGACACACCGAACCGCTTGCCACATCCATCGCCGCCAGCTGCAGGGCCGCGACAATCGACGCATCGCCCCGGGACACAAACAGGTTGCGATCCCCAAGCCCCAGATTCCGGGCCACGAAATAACCGGCGGAATTGCTCAGGGTATTGATGAAGTTGGCGGGCTTGGGCACCACGCCGGCACTGACCATTTTTTCGTGCACGGCAATGGTATTGCCGGTGGAGGCAAAGCGGGACCCAATGTACAAACCGGTCTTCGGCCCGGGATCCGCCGACTGCACACAGCGGGCCGAACCAATCAGCGCCAGTTGGGTGAAACGGTCAATACGCCGGAACCGGTCCCGACACACTTCAGTGGCCGCCGGCTTGACGTTTGCCAACCCCTGCTCGGGGTCCACCGTTTGGTAGTGATCGCCCAGGGCAAGTATCTCGAGCATAGATTATGGTTCCGGAATCGGTTCAGTGTTGGTGGCGCAGAATCAGACTGGCGTTATTGCCGCCGAAGCCGAAAAAATTGAGCAGGTAATTACCTGGCCCGGCCTCCACCGGCTCGGACATCGGGGTCACCCCCAGCCCGGGATCGGTCTCGGAAAAGCCGGCACTTGCGGGCAGACGACCCAGCTCAATGGCTTCGGCCATCAAAAGGGTTTCCAGCACGCCACAACTCCCCAGGGTGTGGCCCAGGGCCGCCTTCATGGAAAAGAACGGTGGCAGTGTTTTGAAAGCGCGCTTCATCCCGGCGGCCTCACCATCATCATTCAGTGGGGTGGCGGTGCCGTGGGCCTTGATCGCCCGGATGTCCGATGGCCCAAGCCCGCAGGTTGCCATGGCATCCTGCATCACGGCGGCGATGGTGCTGCCGTCCGGATTGGACGCCGAGATACTGAAAGTGTCGCAATTACTGGCCCCGCCCCACACCAGTGTTCCGGGCTGTTGATCCGTACAACGGGACAGCAGAATGGCGCCGCAGCCTTCCCCCAGCACCAGGCCGTCACGCTGCCTGTCGAACGGCCGCATCATACCCTCGGCCAGCAGCTGCATGCCGTAAAAACCCGCCAGGGAGGTGTCGTTGCGGGCTTCAAGCCCAACGATCAGGGCATGCTCCGCCTGTCCGGTCGCCAATGCGGCGCGGGCGCTGAGAATGGCATTGGCGGTAGCGGTGCAGGCGGTATTCAGGGCGAAATCAGCGCCGTGAAAACCCCAGGCCTGTTGCAGGTGGCGGCTGATCTGGCTGAAACCGTCCAGTGGCAACGGAATTGCCGTTTCCCGATGCTCCCGGTATTGCTGGCGATACGCCTCTTCGGCAATGGCAATGCCCCAGCAGGATGAACCGATAAACACCGGAATTTCAGCGCGCTGCGCCGCCGACAACGGTTGTTCGGCCAACAGCTCTTCCATGGCCTGGTCCAGCAACCAGTGCAGGCGCGCTTCCGCGCTTTGCGGCGCCCCTTGCACGCCGTAATACGGAACCTCGACAGGCTCCTCGAAATGAGGCAGCGACAACCGCTCCGGCGTTTTACCAACACCGGCCAGCAGCCCTTGCAAGTTGTCGGCCTTGCCGGTGCCCAGGGCACTGACAATGCCACTGGCGGTAATTCTGGCCGGCACACAGGCCTGTTGTTTGGGTACGGTCATGGGTTGCAGTCTGCTCGCATTCAGTCGGCCAGGATGAATTCCGCCAGGGTGTTGACCGAGGTAAGCGCCATCCGGGTCTCGTTACCACTGTCGATGTGCTTTTTATAGCGCCGTTTGACTTCCAGCGAGATGCTGAGGGCATCCAGGGAATCCAGGTTCAGACGGCTGTCGGGGCCGATCAGGAATTCGTCATCCCGGATATCCTCGGCTTCAACATCCACGTCACACTCTTCGACAATCAGTTCCTTGAGTTCTGCTTTCAGTTCCTCGGTATTCATAGGACCGCTCTGGTTATTGAATGGGTTGTGAAACACCGGTCTGCTCAACTGTCGCCGGCCGTCACTTTGTGATCGCCCGATAACGCCACACGGTCAGCGCCAGCATCAAGGCGGCGAAACCCAGCAAGGCGCCCACCTCGGGCAGGGTGTCTGCCACCGTGCCATTACGCAGCAGGATATCGAAAAAGCCGTTCAGGCCCCAGGCCATGGGTGAATAGCTGCCAATCTGCTGCATGGCCTCGGGCATAAGGAAGCTGGGCACCATGACACCGCCCAGAGCCGCCATGATAATGTTACAGACGCCGGAAACAATCGTTGCCTGCTCGATGGTGCTGGTCAACTGGGCAATCAGCAGCGCGTAACAAACCGCCGCCAGACTGGCGGCGACGGACACCAGCGCCAGCCCTTCCGGGTTCTGGCCCAGGGTCAGGCGGTCACCGCCCATCATTGGAATCAGATACAGGCCGATCAGAAACAGCACGACAACCTGAACCAGATTGACAATGAAAAACGGAACCACCTTGCCGGCCAGCAGCTTGACCGGCCCGACGCCCATGCTGCGCAACCGCAGCAAGGTACCCTGCTGACGCTCGTTAATCAGGGTGGTGGACAAAGGCACGGCGATAAAAAACATGGCGAACAGCAGCCACGCCGGCACATTCTGCTGCACCGAGGACGGCATGGCTCCACTGTCGTCATACAGAGACCGGGCTTCTATCAGGTCTTCGCCACGAGCCTCCAGACTGCTCTGTACACCGGGCATGGAGGACAGCCGGTACCGCAGGTACAGGCGGTTCAGCAGCTCCATCGCCCGCCCTTCCGCGACACTGGCAAATACCGGCGAAGTACCCGGTGAATACAGAATTTCCACCGGTGCCTGTCGTTCGATTAACAGCTGATCAAACCCCGGCTTGATCCGCACCAGAAACTTAACCTCGTCATCCCGGGCCCGCGCCTGCATTTGCTGCCAGTCTGCGTCTGTTTCCAGCCGTCGAAGTGGCGATGCTTCCGCCAGGTCCCGCTCAAAAGCGCGGCTGAGACCGCTGTCATGCTCGCTGAACAGATAGAAATCCAGGCTGACATCCTTGTTTACCGCATACTGGTTCTGCAGCGCAAAGGTCATGATCAGCACAAACACCGCCGGCATCACGAACAGCAGCAGCAGACCGTGGGGGTCTCGCAGCAGCAACAGGAGTTCCTTGCGGATCAGTGCACTCATCGGCCCCATATCAATCCCTCAACTCCCGGGTGGTGAGCTCCAGAAACAGCGCCTCCAGGCTGGATTCGCGTCGTCTCGGCGTGGGCGGGGCCTCGGCCAGAAGTTCAGTCAGCGGGCCGTTACGCAGGATCTGGCCATGGTCCATGATCGCCACCCGATCGCACAATTCCTCCACCTCTTCCATGTAGTGGGAGGTGTAGATGATGGTGGTGCCTTCACGCCCCAACTGGCGGATGGTTTCCAGAATAAAATGCCGCGAATGGGGGTCAATCCCCACCGTTGGTTCGTCCAGCAACAACAGGCGTGGCTGGTTCAGTAAACCAATGGCCAGGTTCAGCCGGCGCTTCAGGCCGCCCGAGAGCTTGCCGGCACGGCTGCCCAGCCGCTCGCCCAGGCCGGTCCTGGCCACGGCGCTTTGTATTCTGGACTCGATCTGAGCTTTTGGCACACCCTGAACACCGGCAAAAAAGGCCAGATTCTCCCGCACGGTCAGCGGGTGGTAAAAGGCATACTCCTGAGGCACCAGCGCCAGCCGGACGGCCGGGCGGCTGGCCGGTGTGGACCAGTCACGGCCATCGATAAACACACGGTCCGGAGGACAGGGAATCAGACCCGCAAGAATGGACAGAAACGTGGTTTTACCAGCGCCGTTTGGCCCCAGCAGGCCAAAAACCGACCCCTCCGGCACCTCCAGATCGATTCCCTTGAGCACCGGCGTGGCCGACGAATAGCCGAAAGCCAACTGACGAACAGAGATCACAGACACGCCGGCTCCATCAACAAATACCACCGTTGACGGACAGCACCTGGCGGGTGATGTAACCGGCATCTTCCGACATCAGAAAACTGATGGCCGCCGCCACTTCCTCAGGCTTGCCCAGCCGCTGGCTGGGGATCATTTTCCGGGCTTCTTCGACCGGCAGGTCGTCCACCATGTCGGTTTCGATGAGACCCGGTGCCACGCAATTCACGGTGATCCTGCGCTTGGCCAGTTCCAGGGCCAGCGCCTTGGTGGCGCCAATAATGCCCGCCTTGGCCGCGCTGTAATTGACCTGTCCCCGGTTACCGATCAGCCCGGAAACAGACGAAAGGGTGACAATCCGGCCCGGCTTGCGTCGGCGCACCATGGGCATGATCAACGGGTTCAGTACGTTGTAGAAACCGTCCAGGTTGGTGCGCATGACCAGATCCCAGTCGTCGCCGGGCATGGCCGGGAAGGCGTTGTCCCGGGCCACACCGGCGTTGCAGACCACGCCATAATAGGTGCCATGGGCCTCGATATCGTCTGTCAGTACCTGGGCCACCTGCTCGCGATTGGCAATATCAAACTGCAGGACTCTGGCCTGTTGTCCAAGCGCTTCAATGTCTTTCCTGACCTCCCCGGCCATACCGGCTTCCCGCCGGCAATGCAGAACAATATCAAATCCGTCCCGGGCCAGACGCAAGGCGGCTGCGCGCCCGATGCCCCGGCTTGAGCCGGTAACCAGTACCGTGTGTGTCATGGCTGTTCTCCGTAAAACTGCGTGGAATCGTCCGGTTCGTAAACGGTCAGCCGGCCCCGGGCGTCAAAAGCCTGGCCCTGTGGCGGATGGCATACCAGCGAACCTTCAAACATCGCCAGGCCATTATCGGCCACACCGATACGCTCGACCCTGAGAGTCAGCACACTGCCGACCTTAAAAGCTGGTCGCTCGGACTGATACCTGCGTGAACCGGTCAGAAACCCGATTCTGGCCGCCCCGGCGCCCTGGCCGTTAACCGCTCCCATAAATGCCGCCGCGGCCTGGGCCAGGTATTCCAGGCCAACCCAGGCGGGCACTTGACCATCGCTCTGAAACAGACTCTCGGCGGTGATGCGGGCCCGGGCCTCCAGCCAGTCGTCACCCAGGCCGGTGATCGCATCCAAAAGGCTCATCCCGCCCCGGTGCGGTACCAGTTGCTCAACAGACGGATAATCCCGGGCGTCGGCGCTCATCGTTAATCAGCCTGTCAGCCCGCGGCACTGAGAATCAGCGCGATGTTGTTGCCACCGAAGGCAAAGGAGTTGCTCAGTATATGGCGGGGCGCACCCGGAAGGGTTTCCCCGGGACCAACCAGAGGCAGCCGGGGTAAACGGTCGTCGACCTCGCCATCCCACCAGTGAGCGGGCATGCGCCCCTGATCGACCAGCGTCAGCCAGCCGAAGGCTGCCTCCAGAGCACCGGCAGCGCCCAGGGTGTGCCCGGTCAGGGGCTTGGTGGAACTGCAGGGCGGCGGCGTTGGGAAAATGCCCGCCACCGCCTTGCTTTCCATGCTGTCGTTTTGCGGCGTGGCCGTACCGTGCAGATTGATGTAGCCGATGTCGTCCGGCCGGAGGCCAGCATCAGCCAGAGCGGTCTCGATCGCACGGCGAGCACCCTCACCTTCCGGGTGAGGAGCTGAAATATGGTGAGCGTCCGAGGTTTCACCGACCCCACTCAGCCGCACCGGGCTGGCCTCGCGGGAAACAATGAACAGGCTGGCCGCCTCCCCGATATTGATGCCGTCACGGTTCCGGCTCATGGGATTGCAAATGGACGCGCTGACAGAATCCAGCGCGCCAAAGCCGTTCACGGTCAGTTGGCAGAGCGTGTCGACACCGCCGCAGATGACCGCGTCACAAATACCGCAGTCCAGCAGGCGCCGGGCGCTGGCCAGGGCCTTGGCACTGGACGAGCAGGCCGTTGAAAGGGTGGTTGCCGGGCCGGCCAGGTTCAGGTGACTGGCCAGAAACTGCGCTGGCGCCCCGATTTCCTGCATGCGGTAGTGGTACCGCTCCGGCAAGCCTCCGTCCTGCTCCCCGGCGAAGGCCTGCTCGGCATCGCCGATGCCCGAGGTACTGGTGCCCAGAACCACGCCAATACGATGAGCCGGAAGGCTGGACTGCAAACGTTCAATGTCTGGCTGCAACTGCTCAAGCGCTTTAAGAAGCAGGCGATTGTTTCGGCTGGCGTGCTTACCCGCAAGCTCTGGCAGGTCCCCATCAATCACTCCCAAAGGCAGCGTCTTGCCGGGACTGAATGCGTCGGTGAACGTCAAAGGCTTCTGCTCACTGGCCAGAAGCGCCTTGGCGACCTGATCGGTGGTTTCGCCCAGCGCGCAGACAACAGCGGGTTTGTGCAGGTACACAGGGGCAGTCATTGTCCCGCCTCGTGGTTGCTGTCCGGCCCGGACCCGGCCGTGACATCCTTGATTTTCAGGGTTTCTATGGTCATCTCCAGCGCCATCCGGTGGTGCGTAATGGTCAGCTCGGAGCCGGCCCCGGGGCCGTCAAAATCGGCCGCGTACTTTACCATTACCAACAATTCATCCTCAAGACGAAGGCTTCGCTGCCGGTCGCCCTGCGCAAACACCCAGGGCCCGGTGTACGCGGCCTGTAAAACCTCCGCCGGCCAGTACGCCAATTGCAACTGCGACAACAACCAGCGCGCCGGAATCTCCCGCTTAACCTTGTCGCTCTGCCAGCGCCGAATGTCGTCACCCTCATGGACAATATCCATCAGACGCTGCCCGGTGAGAGTGAAACCCGTCATCCGTGTCTGCTCCGGCGTGAAGCTGGCCACCACCATCATGTGATGTTTCCGGCCATCCATCTGCAGTGTCATGCGCTGGTTCAGTTGTACGGACAAGCCACTGGAACCCGGTTCCAGCAACGGCGGCGTGGCAGGCCCCCGATGCACCCCGAGGGTCTGACAGCCGGCCAGTGCGGCCATTGCCGTCAGTACCAGCACCCGACAAAGCATGGACAACCGATCAGGCACGACACAACTCGGCAAGAGTCGCCAGGCGTCGGCGACTTTCCGCCACGTAGGGGTTCTTGGTGTCCCAGGCATAGCCGGCAAGGATGGAGGAAATCATCTGTTTGACCGAATCCGACGGGTTCTCGGCAAACACCACATCCTGGAAAGTGCCCTCGTACCAGGCCTCCACGTATGTCCGGAAGGTATCCACGCCGGTCATCAACGGCCTGGCGTAATCACTCTGCCAGTCCACGGCTTCACCGCTAAACTGCCGGTGCAGGGCGTCGGCCGCCAGGCTGGCCGATTTCATGGCGATGGTGACACCGGAGGAGAAAACCGGGTCCAGGAACTCGGCGGCATTGCCCAGCAACGCATAGTTGTTGCCCGCCAGGTGCTTGACGTTGCACGAGTAACCACGAATCTCCCGCGCCGGCGTATCCCATTCGGCGTTAGCCAGCAACGTGGACAGGTTCGGGTCTTCTCCGACAATTTCCCGTAACACGTCCATGGGCTCACCGTCCCGGCTCTCGATGAACTCTGGCCGGGCCACCACGCCCAGAGAACAACGGCCATCGGCAAAGGGAATCAACCAGAACCACACGTCCCGGCGTTCGGGGTGCACGGTAATCAGGATCTTGTCCCGGTCATGCCCAGGGTGGTCAATGTTGTCCTGCACATGGGTAAACAGCGACATGCGCACCGGGAACTCGGACGGTGTCTCCAGATCCAGCAGGCGGGGCAATACCCGGCCAAAACCACTGGCGTCCAGAACGAATCCGGCTCGCGCCTGGTACTCTTCACCTTCGTCGGTGCGCACTTTCAGCCAGGGGCGCTCGTCGGTAAAGTCGGCCTCGACAATTTCATGGCCGTAGCGGACCTCGGCACCTTGCTTCTCGGCCTCCTGGGCCAGGATATGGTCAAAGCGGGCCCGCTGAACCTGAAAGGTAGTACCCCAACCGGGCGAGAATTTCTCGCGGAAATCAAATGCCGAATTTTTACCGTCGTAATGGAAGGCGGCGCCATTTTTGTACTGAAAACCGCCCTGCTCAATTGCCGAGACCATGCCGGCTTCTTCAAGGAATTCCATGCACTGGGGTAACAGGCTTTCACCGATGGAGAAACGGGGGAAATGCTGCTTTTCCAGAATAGTGACCGGGTAGCCGTGTTTGCGCAGCAAAGCTGCCGCAACCGCACCGGAGGGGCCTGCGCCGATAATAATGATGTCCGTGTCCAGATCCTTTGTTTTCAACGCTGTGTTCTCCTCTGAAGTACAAACGCAATCAACCACGCCAGTGCTATGCCCGGCAAAACCGTCATACCGTAATGATGTAACACCGGTGTTTCACTCAGTGCGAGCAGACCAAACGCCAGCAACGAGGTGGCGGCCGACAGGGTGACCGCCTCCCAGGCATGGGACTGCCCATGACTCTCCCGGACAAAAATACCGATATCCAGGCCAATGCCGAGAATCAGCAGGGTCGCCAGCAGATGAAACAGGTTGAGCGGCTGACCAAACGCCGATAATAGCCCCAGGGTCATCAGGGTTGCCAGTGCCGGCGGCAAAATCACCCGCCAGCATTGCCAACGATAACGCACAATCAACACCAGTAGCACCAGACCATAGGCGAGCGCCAGCCACTGGCCAAGCGTGCCACGGTAATCCGCCAGCAACTGTGAGGTCTGCCTGACCCGGTCGACAAAGCGAACGCCGTCCAGACTTTCCGCGAGCTGCTGCAGTTCGTCATAGACATCCCCGGAAGCAACCGCGCCAAGACTGATCAAGGCGGCGGGAGATTCCTGCTCATCACCCGCCAGCCAACGGACAGCCAGTACACCGGCCACCGGGGTTTGCGCCAGCTTGTCCGGGGTCAGCCACGCCTGCGGTCGTTGCTCGAAGCTTGCCTGACTCCGTTGTGCCAGCTGCTCCGGCATGCCAAGGCGGTCAAACAGTTGTGCCGGCAGGCCGGCTTGATAAATCGAAGCCTCCACCAGCGCCCGGTAGCGGCGCTGGCGATCAATAGAGGGCACCAGATCAGATGCCGCAAGGTAGGACTGCAGGCGGCCATCGGCCACCCATTTGTCGAGGGTCTTGCGAACCTGTTCCTCGCGCTCGAGCACCTGCTGGACCGAGCGCCCCTCCACCAGCAGGAACCGGGCGCTGCCGGTATTCCGGCTGAGCGCCTGGATCGTCTGTTCCTGGGCCACCAGCTCCGCCGGAGAGGACTGCAGTGCCGCCAGGCGGTCGTCAAAATGCACCCGGGGAATACCGGCAAACGCCACCGCCGCCACGACCACAAGTGCCAACAGGAGCAGCAGGCGCCCCCCTGCCAGCTTGTCCAGCCAACCGGCCAACGGCCCCGGCCTTTCAGGTTTCGCAAAGTATCCGGTCAGCGGTGGCAACCAGAACACCACGGTCAACCAGGCTCCGGCCAGACCTGCCGCCGAAAACACGGCAATTTGCTGCAAGCCCGGAAACGGGGTCAGGGCCTGTGCGCCATAGGCCAGGCAACTGGACACCAGTCCCAACCCGATACCCGGCAGAATCGGCCCGATGCGCCAGGCTCTGCGCTGGCGGGCATAACACAGGTAATGGAAGGCGTAGTCGACCGACACCCCCACCAGGCTCGCACCAAAAGCCAGCGTCACCAGATGCACCCGGCCAAACACCATCAGGGTGGTCGACAACGCCACCAGCAGACCGACGCCGACACTGACCACCGGCAAAAGCACATAAGGCAATGAGCGGAACTGCCATAGCAGCAGGAGCAGGATGGCCAGCACGGACCCAATGCCAATGGTGGACAGCTCCCCCTTGGCCTGCTTGGCCCCCGCCGCGGCATGGAAGACCAGGCCGGAGCGCAGAATTTCAGTGACCTCAGCGCTGCCCTCCAGCCCCTGCTCGGCCCCGGCCACCGCCTCAAGCACCCGTTTCTGGGTTCGCTGATCAAAGGCATCTCCCTGGAAGGATGCCGTAATGACGCGATAGTGCCGCTCGTTGTCCCGGGCGAACAGGCCATGTTCATCCAGTGCAAAACCACCAGCCGGAGTCAGGCTGTCCAGCCAGTGCCCCAACAGATTGAGCGGGTCGTCCACGGCCGAGGCCGGGCGCGGCCGGCCAACGGGGTTCACCAGTTCCCTGGCCGCACGGGAGACCAACTGTTCAGCCTCGCCCGCTGCCAGCTTTTGGACGACCGGGTCCGGCAGCAACTGGTAACGGTAAGGCTCGTACACGTCCGCCAATGCGGATAGCGAGCCCGACGACGGGCGGGTGCTGACCCGGTCGAAAACATCGGACGCCGCCAAATCGCCGGCAACTCGATCGGCCTGCTCCCGCAAGGCGGCACGATCAGTCTCGTCACCGCCAATCAGGAACAGAACCCGATTGGCAACCAGGCTGTCCATGCGCCGCAGGGCTTTTTCAACCACCGGTTGCTGCTTGTCCTGGGGCAGCAGCGCCAGGATGCTGGTGTCAAAGCTACCGGACGACACCCGGGTAACGAGCTGCAGCATCAGCAATGCCACCACCAGCACCCAAAAAAGGGCCGGCAAGGATTGTATTCGGCGGTTGGTGATCACGGATCAGCGGGCTTTGACATCGTGCAGGCGAATTTCGGTGCGGTCGCCGTTGGTCTCTTCCAGCACCAGTTGATTCAAATAGTCCTTGCCCTGCAACTCCACCCGCTTCAGGTGAGACTTCAGCATGTCGCCCTTGGGCTTCAGTTCAAAGCGCCAGGGGGCTTCTTTTTGGAGGGTGTGGATGCTGAAGCGTTCCGACAATGCCTGCCAGTCACCACCAAATATGGCGAAGAACACCTCGCTAATGGCCTGTGTCATGGGCTGGTCGTCCACATCCATGCGCATGACCACTTCGCCATCCTGCTCCTCAACAATTTCTTCGCCACTGATTTTCAGCAGCGTGGCCACTGGCTTTTGAATATTCCAGACCAGTCCGGTGTCCGCATCGAATTCGAAGCGGCCGCTGGAATCGAGGGTCGTGTCCAGATCGGCAATGTACTTGCCCTGCTCAAACGAGCCCTCCAGGGACTGAACATCGGTCTGATCCCCCAACAGATTTTCCAGATCAGAGATGGAAGCCACGTCACCTTCAGAGGCGGCAACCGGCATCGCCACTACCATGCAAAAAAACAACGCAGCGGCAATGTTCGACAAACTCTTGAACGCTTTCATGGGGTTACTCCCTGGAGACGGGCGACTTTGTCCAGCAGTACTTGCGGCGAGGCAAAACACATTTCCCAGTTCGAGATATCCAGCGCCACCTGCACGGTGTGGCCCCGGGTAAGCCGTTCTCCGGTCTCGACATCGGTGATCAGGTAGTCGATCTTCAGCCGGTTTTCCCATTCTTTCAGGATGGCCCGCACATTCAGCACCTGGTTATACCGGGCCGGCCGGGCATAACGCAGGTGCATGTCGATCACCGGCCAGGCATAGCCGGACTCACGCATGCGATGGTGGTCATAATCGAGCTTGTCGAGCAATTCACAACGGGCAATCTCGAAATACTTCACATAATGGCCATGCCAGGCAATTTCCATGATATCAATATCATGGAAGGGAATCTTGACCTGGGCATCTGCATATATCATCGCGGGACGGCCTCCGGATTTTCGGGGGTTATGTTGACGGATACAGCGACCATTCCCGTTTCTGGATACGGTCAATCAGGGTACGCAGTTCCTGATCCAGGGCCCGGTCCTCGGTCAGTTTGCGACTGCTCTCGCGCACGGACTGCAAAGTACCCAGCAGTTCCTCACCGATGCTGTCACGGCTCAGGTCACCGGCTTCAAGACGCAATTCAAGGCCCTGGGTCACCGCAAACAAGGCGGAGGCGGTAACCTGCTCGGTCAACTGCAACACCCGCAGGCAGTCGCGGGCGGCAATGGTGCCCATGCTGACTTTGTCCTGGTTATGGCACTCGGTGGAACGGGAGAAGACGCTGGCCGGCATGGTCAGCTTCAGGGCCTCGGCGGTCCAGGCCGAAGCGCCGATCTGAACCGCTTTCAGACCATGATTGATCGCCCTGCGCTCACCGCTGGCGCCGGACAGGTTGGCCGGCAGGCCATGATTGAATTTCACGTCCATCATCTGGGCCATCTGCCGGTCCAGCAGGTCGGCAATATTGGCCACGGCGGTTTTCAGGGAATCCATGGCGGCGGCGATGTGGCCACCGTAGAAGTGACCACCGTGCAGCACGTGTTTGCCTTCGGCATCAATGATCGGGTTGTCATTGGCGCTGTTCAGCTCATTCTCGATGAACTGGCGCAGCCACGGCAGGGAATCTTCCAGTACACCGATCACATGGGGCGCACAGCGCAGCGAGTAGCGGTCCTGCAGGCGGTTCGGGTTGCGCGGTGGCTCTCCGGCGTGCAGGTCTTCGCGCAGACGTGCGGCCACGTTCTGCTGGCCCTGATGGGGTTTGACCGAAAACAGTACCTCGTCGTAATGGTGGGCATTGCCGTCCAGCACCAGCGTGGCCATGGCGGTGATGCGGGTGGCCAGGCGGGACAGGTATTCGGCCCGCTCGAACGCCAGGCAGGCCAGGCCGGTCATCACCGCCGTGCCGTTCATGATCGCCAGGCCTTCCTTGGGCTTGAGCCGCAGCGGTTCAATGCCCAGTTCCGCGAATACTTCGGCGGTGGGCCGGCGGTCGCCCTGCCAGTAAACCTCGCGCTCGCCACACAGCACGGCGGCGACATAGGACAGCGGCGTCAGGTCACCGCTGGCGCCCACGGAACCTTCCGAGGGGATCACCGGAACAACGTCCTTTTGCAGCAACAGTACCAGCTGTTCAAGCAGCTCGTAGGTTACTCCGGAATAGCCAAACGTCAGTGAATTCAGCCGGGCGGCCAGTACCGCTCGGCCCTGCATTGGGTCCAGCATGTCGCCAAGCCCGCAACCGTGGAAGGTGAACAAATGGTGCGGCAGCTCGGCCACCAGTTCCTCCGGGATCATGGTGGTGCAGGAATCGCCGTAACCGGTGGTCACCCCGTAGATGGCGCCATCCTCTTCCAGCAACTGTTCCAGAAACGCACTGCCCTGGCGAATGCGCGCGGCGAACTCCGGTGCCGGGCTCAGCATCAGTTCCTGTTCACCACGGGCGATGGCGGTAATGTCTTCAATGGTTATCGGATTTTCATCAAACGTGATCATCAGTCCGGACTTATCTCAGTGTTGGGGTCGGCATCGGCACGATGCCAGTAGGAATAGAAATTGAACCACTGCAGCGGCGCTTTCTGGCAGTAACCGGCCAGCAAATCGGCCCAGCGCTGCACGGTTTCCTCCAGGGCACTTTCCCGGTCACGCCTTGGCAGGCGAATGCGATCGGCAAAGTGGTCCATGTAAAGATCGAAAAATGGTTTGCCCCCGCGCTCCCGGCGCAGGCAAAAGATACTCAGTACCGGGCAGCGGAGAATGGACGCCAGAACAAAAGGCCCTTGTGGCATGTAACAGCGTTCACCCAGAAAAGACACTTCCGTCACATTACCCTGCCCGGATACCGGCGTGCGGTCACCGGCAATGACCAGAAACTCGCCATCATCGATTTTCTGTTTCAGCAGAATGGCGGTCGCCGGGCTGATCTCCGACACCTGGATGACATTCACGTGCGCTTCACTGTTGGCCCGGGACAGCATCTCGTTGAAGCGGGTGGCGTGGGCAGTGTGCATCAGCACATTGATGGTGACAGACACATTACGCTTGGCCAGCGCCCGGCAGATCTCCAGATTACCAAGGTGCGAGCCTACCATGACACAGCCCTGCCCCCGGCTCACCAGATCGTCGAAAACCTCGTGATTGTGGAAGGCCAGCGAATCCAGGGAAATATCACCCTGCCAGACCGCCAGTTTGTCCAGAATGCATTCCCCGAAATTCATGAAGTGACGATAGCTTTGCAGCAGCAGGGGCTGATCATCCCTCAACCGGTAGTCGGCGCGCATGTGCCTCAGGTATTCCAGCGACGCGTCGCGGGCGGTTTTTTTAAACAGGAAATAATAGAGAATCACCGGATACAGACAGATACGGAACGGCAACCGCCCGAACCAGCGATAAATGCCGAACATAAAGCGGATACCGCTGACGGCGCCGGCCTCGGAGACCGTGGACCAGTGCCTCGCTTTCATAGGGACAGTCCCTTGACCGGGCTACGGCGACCCAGCAGGCGCGGCAGGCGCCACAGCATGCCGAAGAACAGGCGGATATGCAGTTTGGTCAGCAGCCAGTTATCTTCAAACCCCCGGAAATGGGAAATGCCGTCGAGCGGATAACTGACCCGGGTCTTCGTTTGCACGACCCGGCCGCCGTTCCAGAACCATTTGACCAGTACTTCGGTGTCGTAATCCATGCGATCACCCAGCGACTCGGTGCGCAGCAACTGGCACACGGGTGCGAGGGGATACACCCGGAAGCCACACATGGAATCGCGGATTTCCAGCGAGAGCGTATTTATCCAGACCAGGATGTGGGTCAGGTAACGGCAGTAATAACGCACTCGCGGCACACTGTCGTCATAATCCGGCATGCCGGACACAATCGCATCCGGATGCTGACGGGACACCCCGATCAGCCTGGGAATGTCATCGGTGTTGTGCTGACCATCGGCATCAACCTGAAACGCATAGCCAAAACCCAGCTTCTCTGCCATCAGCAGGCCCACTTTGACGGCCGCCCCCTTGCCGCAGTTCTGCGGCAGGCGGGTCAGGTGTACCTGTTCATCCGCCCTCGCCAGGGTCTGAAGCACGTCGGCACAGACCGGCTCGCTGCCATCATCCACCAGCACCACCGGCAAATCGAGCGCGCGCACTTGCTGCACCGTCGTACCGATGGTGTCGGGATGATTGTAAACCGGTATAACCACGCAGAAATCGGACATCAAACAGGCTCCTGCACACCATCGAACACCATCCGCCCGGACGAGAACACCGTTTCCCCGTCATGGAAACGGAACTGCAACCGGCTGCGTTCCGGTTCCAGTGTCAAGGCCATGGACAGTTCCCGGCCGGGGCGGATGGGCTCCTGAAATTTTACCGCCTCCATTCTGGAGAAAGCGTTCCGGCATGCAAGCCGATCGCCAAAATACTTTCGGGCGAATGCTTCTGCCCAATTCAACTGGACGACACCCGGCAACACCGGAAATCCATCGAAATGCCCCTGAAAAAAGACCAGTTCCGGTGCCACCCGCAAACGCACACAGACCTGATGCTCTGTCTGCCACCAATGCTTGAGCACAACTGGATGACGTGTCGTTGCGTTTGCCGAGGCGGCCGCCGTTTTTTCAAACAACGTCTCCAGATAATACTGGGGAATCTTGCCCTGGGCGTTACGGGGCAGCTGTTCAACGAAACGCCAGCGACGGGGCAAAACCGGCGACTCAAAATGACCCGACAACCAGTTGCGTAATTCCCGGGTCAGTACCCTCTTTCCTTCTGTCTTCAGCCGATCCCGGGCAAAGGGCTCCAGCACTGCCACCACAGCGGTTTCGGTGCGTTTGCCGGTCAGCACCAGCGCCCGGACCTCCCGAACGGCCTCATGGTCCGATAACCGGTTTTCCATGGCCGACAATGACACCCGCTTACCTTCGATCTTGGCGATGCGGTCCAGGCGGCCGAGCAGGCGGAATCGCCGATGACTGTACACGTCGGCCCGATCGCCAGTTTCAAACCAGTCATCCTCCGCCAGCAGAGGCGATTTCAGTAACAAGGCCCCGGTATCCCGGTCACGGCTAACATCAATGCCTTCAAGGGTGGTCCAGACATCATCGATTGTCTGCTGGCGCCAGGCAATACCGCCGGTTTCAGAGCTGCCGAACAGCTCCGTGACCGGCACACCAAAGTAGCCGTGACCAAACTCACTGTGCCGATGCGCCAGCGGGGCCGTGGAAGACACCACCATGGCCCAATTGCCCGGAGCCCGCCCGCCGGGCTGATGTGGCCAGCGGGCCAGATGGGTGGGCGTGGTAACCAGCACACAGGACGACTCACCCTCCGCCAGTGCCAGAGCGTCTTCGGCATAACGGCAAACCTCGGACACAAACGGCCGGCCACCGGCCAGGGGCCATAATACCCGCCAGACCAGACCATAAATATGCTGGTGACTGACCGTACCAATCACCAGCGAACGGCCGGCCATGGCACCCCATTGCTGTTCGTGCATGCCAACTTCGGTGTCCAGCTGGCTTAGTGCCATGGGCACCATCTTTGGCGCCCCTGTGCTGCCGGAGGTCAGAACAATTACCGCCGGGTGTTCCGGATCAAGCGCTGGCAGCGTGCCGCCAGTCCCCTTCGGTTTGTCGGCAGGCGAAGAAATGACCGGCAAGCCGGGACGGTCATCAAACTCGCCGATGAACGCGCCAACGTGCCCGGCCACCAGATCAACCGTTGCTGGCAGCCGGTCTCCCATCAGCAGGGCGGTCTTGCCCGCGTACCACAGACCATACAAAGCGGCGGCAAACTCATAGGCATCGGTAAAATAGACGCCGACCCGGCTGGCCGGAACCTGCTCGGTGGCCGCCTGCCACGCCATTGCCCGTTGCCTGAAATCGGCCCGGGTCAACCAATCGTTGCCGCGGCGTGCCACAGGCCGCTCCGGTGCGGAATCGGCACAGAGTATCCGGGCAAGTCTTGGAGATTCAGTCATTGTGTTGACTCCGGAAAAACTGGCGGAACAACCACTCGCCGGCCAGTAACATACCCATCAGCAGATAACTGATCAGACCGTTATAAAGTGTCCATACCCAGTCGTCGGCATACACGGTCGCCGTCGCAATGGCCGCATTGGCAGCGAAAAAACCACACCAGATCACCGTGACCTTGCGGGTATAGGCCACGCCGGAAGCCGGAAGCTCGGGTTCCTGCAGGCGGGCCAGGCGTTCAATCACGGTCGGGGGGAAGCGCAGGCTCCAGGCGAACACGCAAAGCAACCCCAGACTGACCACCACCGGGTAGAACTTGACCCCCACAACCGATTGCTGAAGCCAGGACCAGCCCGTTAGCAACACGCAGGCAAGCAGCCACCACCAGCCGCTGCGCTGGCCCTTCAGGGCTCGAACGCCGTGTATCAGGGCGATCGGCACCAGCAACCAGATAGCGGCACCGGTTCCAAGGTGTTTCAGGGTGAGATAGACCGCTATTGGATACCCCACCGACAGCAGGCCAATCGCGACCTTTGGCAGCCAGTTCATAGATCCGGGCCCGGTCGGTTCAAACCTGGCAGGCAAGCCGGCCGGCTATCCGGCCCGGCGTTACCGGCTCAGGCGTTTTTGTGGCTGGCCACCAGTTCGGCAAGGCTGTCGATACTGGCAAAATGCTTGCGGGTTTCCTCGGAATCCGCCGTCAGTTTGATGCCGTAGCATTTCTGCAATGCCAGGCCCAGCTCCAGAGCATCGATGGAATCCAGCCCCAGGCCGTCAATAAACAGAGGCTCGGAGGAGTCGATGTCGTCCACGGTGACGTCTTCCAGATCCAGTGCGTCGATCACAAGCTGTTTCAGCTCGGTTTTCAGCTCATTCATGGTGAGCAGTCTCCCTGATGAAATAATCTTTTATGGTTGCGGTCAGTTGCCGCGACATAACGGAAGGTTTCCCCTCCCGATAGGGTGAAACATCCAGCTCCTCGTCCACCCGGAATTTCATATGCATCCGCCGCTCGGGCACCCGATACCACGGGGTATTTTTACCCAGCGCCGGCGGCGCGCAATCGATAATCACCGGTCTCAGGTTGTGGCCGGTTCTGATGGCAATGTTGGCCGCACCCCGCTGCAGTTGCATCGGCTCTCCCGGTGTTGTGCGCGTGCCCTCGGGAAACACGATCAGCGTGTTGCCCCGGGCAAACGAATCACTGGCAGCCCGGATGACCGCCCTGGGGTCATCGTTAGTGATGTAGCGGGCGGCCTTTACCGGCAAACTCAACAGCGGGTTCTTCAACAAACTGCTTTTAACCACGCAATCGGCCCGTGGCATGAACGACACTAGAAAGACGACATCAATCAGGGTCGGGTGGTTGGCAATCACCAACTGCCCCGGGCTGGCCAGGCGCTCGGCATGGCTGATCTCCACCGTCAGCGCGCCGAGCTTCTGCATTAACCCGGTAAAAAACCGGAAACAAAGATGAATCATGTACTTGACGAAGCGCTCACTGCGCAACTCATCCCGGATCAACCAGGAAACCGGCACCACCGTCAAGGTAAAAAGCAGGCTGCCAAGCCCGAACACCAGAAATGAAAAGCCGGTCGCCAGCACCCGCCAGAATCGCTCCAATGCCTTCATGGGCACGCCCGGGCACGCTTGCACCACTGCCACAAGCGCCTGTCTCCCTTCAGGTTCAGAACCCTTTCGTTACCATTCAACAGAAAACGCAGGAAACGGTCGACCTGGGCACTTTCGTCCCGGACCTCCGCCCCGCCGCCTGGCGCTTCACCCAGGGAAAAAGACAAAGGCACCGCCCCCGGGGTATCGGTCAATGCCAGCCGAAGCGCCAGGGCCTGAACCTCGGCCGTCTCCCGGTTAAATTCATCCAGGGGCTCCGGTAGCGGGTCGTCATAAAACACGCACAACACCTCACCACCAGGGTGTGCCGGGCTGGCCAGCTGGGCATAAGCCTCAAGCAAGGCCGCACACAGGGTGTCCGGGCCCGCCGAAATCGCCGTAATCGGGGAAAGCACCTTGTTGGCGATCGAGTGGATGCCGCCAATGGCGTTGTGCACCGACAGGCTGAAAGACGCCGGCGACAAGGGCGCCTGGGCCGCCAGTTCACGCATCAGCTTCACCGTTCGGCCCACCTCGCCATGGCGGGAGGCAAAAACCGTTGCCACCGGCTCCGGCCGTTGTTCGTCCAGCAACTGCCCCGCCGCCCAGAGCGCGGCCCGCCCCATCGGGCTCAGACGCCGGCGCAACATGGCATTAACCCATGGCAGTTCGGGTTTGTAACCGGCCTGCTCGCTGCTCGCACTACCCTCGGCCCAGGACAACCACTGGTCACGCTGCATTCGCTGCGGGGAGAATGCTGCCCAGTCACTGATGGCTATCTGAAAACTATCCATACCGAAGGTTGTTCCGTGCAAGACCTGCACGCGCCTAACGTGATTTGCGCGAAAATCAGGATTTTATGAAATTTTGGCAACCAATGCGCGCCGGTCGCGATTCTATCCCGCTATTTACACCGTCGCAACAAACGACCCACTCGGGTAACAATGTGTTACATTTGTGCGAAAAGCAGCGGTTGATTACCCTGTTCTCGCCACTTCAACCCTCCCGGATTCCGAGGATGCCCGCGGTGAAACAGCCCGACCGGCCCACCACCCGCCTTTTTCTTTGCCAGACCCCGGAGAAGGTGGGTCATCTTCCGGTGCAGTACCTGGGCGACAGTGAACGAATTCGCCTTGAACGCTACCGGGGCCAGCGTTACCGGGAATTCCTGCAATCACGCGTGTTATTGCGCGAGGCGCTGAGTGCCGTTCTGCCTGGCAAGCGGGCCGCCGGGGATTGGCAAATTACCGAAAGAGCGGAACAACCCCCACTCGTTGGCGACGTCCTGGAAATGGGGTGGCACTACTCTCTGTCCCACAGCCAGAACTGGATTGCCGTTGCCCTCTCCAATTCCGGTCCCTGCGGGGTTGACCTGGAATACCACCGGGCACGAGCAAACCTGGCGCAGCTGGCCGCGCACTGGTTTCACCCTGACGAGGCAAGGCAGCTGGCTTCGCAGTCTGGCAAAGCCCAACTCACCACCTTTTACCGACTCTGGACCCTGAAAGAAGCCCTGATCAAGAGCCGGAATACGTCCGTCTTCTCCGGGCTACTCGGCGGCAGCCGATTTGTTGCCATCGAAAAAAACGAGGCCGTCGCAACACCCTGCGCCAGTTACGTACAACTGCCGGGATTCCCGTTCAGCCTGGCTGTCGTGGTCAGGGGCAGTACGGCCCTGCACATAAGCCAGGGCTATCCACTGGCAAACGCCCGGAGCGCCGCCCCCAGGATAACCCGTTACCGGGTTATCGAGCACTGAGCGGCACGGGAGCTTCAGGCCACGTCCGGCCTCTCCATGAAGGCTTTCAGAACCCGGTAAAGCGTGAACCCGTCCTGAGTGCCAATCAGCTCCCGGATCGAATGCATAGCAAACTGAGGCACGCCAATATCCAGGGTGGTCACCCCCAGAGTACCGGCCGTCAGCGGGCCAATGGTACTGCCACATCCCATGTCACTACGCACCACGACGGACTGATGGGGCAAACCCAACTCGTCACTGATATGACGATACAGAGCCGCCGACCGGCTGTTGGTGGCATAGCGCTGGTTGTGATTGATCTTGATCACCGGACCCTGGTTCAGAATGGGGCCGTGGTTTTCGTCGTGCCGGTCCATATAGTTGGGGTGAATACCATGGGCGTTGTCGGCGGAAATCATCATGGAACGGGCAATCACCCGCGCCTTATCGTCACCACACCAACGCTCCAGCACATTCCCCAGGAACGGCCCCTGAGCGCCCTCGGCGGACATACTGCCCACCTCTTCATGATCGTTGCACACCAGCAGCGCGGGCTCGTCACCGCTTGCCTTCAACAACGACTGCAGACCGATGTAACAACTCAGCAGGTTGTCCAGCCTCGCCGAGGCCAGGAACTCTTCCCGAAGGCCCACCAGCGAGGCGCCCTGTGCATCGTAGAAACCGAGCTCGTAACCGAGTACCTTTTCCGCCGTTAATCCGCACTCACTGGCAACCTGTTGCTTCAGCAAATCGGCAAAGGAGGTGGTATCGGTTTCCGGCACCTGCATCATCACCGGCGGCAGATCGGTCTGGGCATTCACCGTGCGATTGCTGTTGGCTTCCCGGTCCAGGTGAATGGCCAGGCTGGGAATAATGGCCACCGGCTTTTTGAAGTTCACCAGAGTATCTTTAACCTGCCCTTCCTCATCCAGCACCGTGACACGACCGGCCAGCGACAGGTCCCGGTCAAACCAGGGATTGAGCAGCACCCCACCGTAGACCTCCACGCCCAGTTGGAAAAATCCCTTGCGGCGGATTTCCGGGTTGGGCTTCACCTTCAGGCAGGGACTGTCGGTGTGGGCACCCACCATGCGAATGCCGGCCTCCACCGGGCTTTTCTTGCCAGAGCGAAAGGCTATGATGGAGGACCCATTGCGGATTACGTAATACCCCTGCCCCTGTTCAAGAGACCAGTTATCACGTTCATCCAGCTGCTGAAAGCCAGCGGCATCCAGCCGGCTTTTCATGGTATTCACCGCATGCCATGGCGTGGGCGAACCGTCCAGAAATTCGATCAGGTCGTTATTGAAGTCAGTGTGTTCCATGATCTTCCCGATTGCATGATAATAGCGGCCACAGTATCGCACGAAACCGGATACCCATGGCGGTTTGGTGCGCTATCTGAACATTCAAAAACGCTGGAGTCCACTGTGTCGATCCCCCATTTTCTGGACATCGAATACTGTCAGACCGACGACGCCCTGTTTCCCACCGCCATCGCCTGGTCCCTGGCCGACGGCCGCATGAAAACCGTGGTGATCACCCCGGACGATGCCTGGCTGCCCGAAGATGGCGAATTGAGCGATTTGGATCTGCTGCACCTGGAGGAACAGGGGGTGCCGGTGCTTGAGGTGGTGCGCGAGCTGCACGAGGATTTACCAGACCTGACAGTGTTTGTGGATGGCATGGATCCGGACGAGATCCTGGTGGATATTCTGTTCAGTGCGGTCAAGCAGGAAGCGCCGTTCGAAATCGCGCCGGTGACCGAGTTGATCAAGGATCTGGACATCGAAACCCTGGAGGACCGGCGTCGGCAATTGATGTTCGAGGAAGGGCTCGAGCCGCAGCTGCCAGAGAATGGCGTTTATGCCCTGCTCTTGTTGGCTCGGGAAGAGGGTTATCTCGAGGGTTAACCAAGCTTACGGGCATGGTCAGATGAGACCTCTAATACGGAGCGGGTCAGGTAGGGCTTTTCTGGAACCGCTACGAGCACCCGCAAGCGGGTCCAGCCAGCAATCACAGATTGCTGTCGTTCGGCTGTCGCATGAAGCTTCGCTTCATAAACGCTCGGCCTCACCCATGTGCGCTTATTTCAGGCCATCCATGGCCTTCAAAATTCCAGAAAAGGCGATCCTGCACCACTCCTCGTGCAAACCTTAGGCTCCCAGCCCCATAGAGAAAAGCACGGCGTATAACCGTTTAGTATCGGCCCCTTCTTCCTGAAATTTCGAAGGCCAGGGATGGCCTGAAATAAGCGCACACGGACGTGCTTGTAGCGGTTTCAGGAAGAAGGGGGCGATACTAAACCTCCCCCACCCCTATCAAGCTAGGGAGTAATCCCCCACGCTCATCAGGCCAAATGCCGAACATGCCAACACCGATGAATCCTGGGATTGCGCTGGAAGTCCTTGTCGATGGTACTGGCACTCACCTCCCTCACCTCGAACTCCGACAACAACTCCTCATCTAGCTTGAACTTCCTGAAATTATTGGAAAACACCAGCAAACCATCACTCGATAAGCGCTGCATCGCCTGGCGAATCAAAGTGCCATGGTCCTTCTGGATGTCCAGAATGCCTCTCATGCGCGCCGAGTTGGAGAATGTTGGCGGGTCCATGAAGATCAGGTCGAAGGTCTGGTTCGCGGTCTTGCGATCCGCCAGCCAGGCCAGGCAGTCTGCCTGCTCGACCACGTGTTTTTTTGGATCAGCGCCGTTCAGTGCCAGATTGTCCTGTGCCCAGTTAACGTAAGTCCTGGACATGTCCAGACTCAGGGAACGACTCGCACCACCCACCGCCGCATGCACAGTGGCCGCGCCGGTGTAGCAGAACAGGTTCAGGAAACGTTTGCCCTGGGCATTTTTCTGAATCCACTGGCGCACCGGGCGGTGGTCCAGGAACAGGCCGGTGTCCAGGTAATCCCGCAGGTTTACCTTCAGTACACAGCCGTGCTCGTGCACGTTGAAATACTCGCCGGAGGCTTCGCGCTTTTCGTACTGGCTGGTGCCACTCTGGCGCTGGCGTTGTTTGCAGACCATTTTGGCCGGCTCCACCTCCAGCACCTCGGGAATCACCGCCAACGCTTCGGCCAGGCGCTCGCGGGCGGCCCGCTCGTCCACCGATTTGGGCGCCTGGTACTCCTGAACGTGCACCCGCCCCTCGTAGACGTCGATGGCCAGGGCGTATTCGGGCATGTCGGCGTCGTACAGGCGGTAACAGCCAATGTCCTGCTTTTTCGCCCACTGGCCAACGGTTTTCAGGTTTTTCTTCAGGCGATTACGCAGCATGTCAGCGCGTTCGGCGTTGACGATGCGTGGTTGTATCTCGCCAGTGCCTTCGGGGTCGCGGGCGACCATGGCGTTTTCAGGTTTGACTTCAAACAGCAGCAACTGGGCCGGCAACTTGCCGTTAAACAGTTTGTACTGCTTGAAGCTGCGCAAACCGATGGACTTGCCGAACTCCGGCGCGCCGGTGAAAACGCCCATGCGCCAGCCCGGCAACTCGCGTAAAACCGCTTCACCCAGGCTCTGGTACAAGCCTGACAGCTCTTTGCGCTCGCTCAACCGCTCTCCATAAGGAGGATTGGTCAATACCAGCCCCCGCTCACCCCAGGATTCCGCCCGGGCGAAGTCCTGAACCGGTCGCGCTTCCACATGCACCACGCCCTCCAGGCCCGCCCGCTGAATGTTTTTCCAGGCGGTGGCGATGACTCGCGAATCCTGATCAAAGCCGGCGAACACCGGCACCCGGCCCTGCTTGCCTTCATGGGCGCGGCGCTCGGCTTCCTGGCGCAGAGACAGCCACAATTCCGGCTGGTGCCCCGGCCATTTTTCAAAGCCAAATTGCTCCTTTTTGCGCCCCGGCGCCAGATCCAGCGCCATCATGGCCGCTTCAATCAGCAAGGTGCCGGAACCGCACATGGGGTCGACAAAGTCACCGCCATTGGAAGCAATTTCGGGCCAGCCCGAGCGCATCAGCAGTGCTGCCGCCAGGTTCTCCTTCAGCGGCGCAATGCCCTTGTCGGTTCGGTAGCCGCGCATGTGCAGGCTGTGGCCACTGAGATCGATGCCCAGCGACAGCCGCCCCCGGTTCAGGCGGGCCGAGACGGTGACATCGGCGCCCTTGGGGGCCACATTGGGCCGGGCACCGCCCGCCCCCCGAATACTGTCGACAATGCCGTCCTTGACCTTCTGGGCACCAAACTGGGTATTGCGAATCGCGTTGTTATGCCCGAGAAATGCCACCCGGAAACTGCCAGCCGCGGGGATATGCGCCTGCCAGTCCAGCGCAACCACGCCGTCATAAAGCTGCTCGGCACTGTCGGCGGGCACCTCCGCCACATGCAGAATCACCCGATTGGCCAGGCGTGACCACAAACAGGCACGGTAACCGGCTTCCAGTTCACCTTCCACCCAGGCCCCGGCCGGTGCATTGCGAACCAGCGCCAACCCAAAGTCCGCCAGCTCATCCGCCAGCAGGTATTCAACACCCTTCGGGCAGGTTACAAAAAAGACATGCTTTGACAAAGTCAACTCCTGGTATTTCGGGGACTAGAGGCTAAGTATCCGGAAATCCGTCACTATTCCGGTGGCTGCGACTTTTCGTTTATATCATCAAACGATAAGAAAACTGTCACATAGATGAAATCAATAGTGTACAACCCCGTTGGATTCGTCCACCTTGTAAGTGACGCGTCGTTCGGGAAGCATGAATTGCTTCCGTTAACAGGATCCTGACTGCTCTGGCCATTACTGGCAATAGGGGGTTGTCCCGGAGAGGCACCCGCACTGCCCTGGCCCTGGCAGAAGTGTACACGCTTGTTCTGTTAAACCATCAGTGAGGAACGGCATGAAAAGACAGAAAAGAGATATGTACGCTCGTGCATTTAAACGGGGTTATCTGGCCGGCGTATCCGGCAAGGCAAAAGACAGCTGTCCCCTGGACCAACCCGAGATTCGCCAGGAATGGCTTAACGGGTGGCGAGAAGGCCGCACGGATAATTGGGAGGGAATGACCGGCGTTTCCGGCATTCACAAACTGGCCAACGTAACCGCCACCTGATGGCACAAAATGCACTGTACCGATTACATGGTACCCCGTTTAACCTGATCTGTTTTTAAACCGGTTTAAACGACAACCTGAATAAAGAAAGTAGTCAATCCGAGCAACCCAAACGGGGCCACCCGTCCCGTACCATGCGAAGAAGCGCTACGGGGTTTATTCCCCGCACGGGCCCGCTAAGCGGGCCCTTCCTTTATCTGTCACGCCCATTCACGACGAATCGCTTCCACGGCTTCATTAATCAACGCCGGCCCCCGGTAGATGAAACCGGTATACACCTGCACCAGACTGGCTCCCGCGCGAATTTTTTCCACCGCACTCTCTCCGTCGGTAATACCACCAACCCCGATAATCGGTAAACGATCGCCCAACTCAGCGTGCAACCCCTCAATCACCCGCACCGACGGTTTACGCACCGGCGCACCGCTGAGACCGCCGGCCTCGCTTTCGTGCCGGTGACCACGGACCGCATCCCGGCTAATGGTGGTGTTGGTGGCGATAACGCCATCAATGCCCGCTTCCATCAAGGCATTGGCGACAAACCGGATGCCTTCGTCATCCATGTCCGGCGCAATCTTCACCGCCACAGGCACGTAGTTGCCGTGAGCCGCCTGGCACTTGAGTTGTTCGTCTTTGATGGCATGCAGCAACTGTTTGAGCGAATCACCAAACTGGAGATCACGCAGCCCCGGGGTATTGGGCGACGAGACATTCACGGTGATGTAATCGGCGTGGCTGTAAACTGCGGCAATACCCTTGCGGTAGTCCAGTTCCGACTCATCATTCGGCGTGTTCTTGTTCTTGCCAACGTTTATACCAAGAACGCCGGTGTACCGCCGGTTCATCACATTGGCCAGCAGATGTTCCAGCCCCTCATTATTGAACCCCATGCGGTTGATAATGGCCTGGTGTTCCGGCAGGCGAAACATGCGAGGCTTGGGGTTACCGGGCTGTGCCAGCGGTGTAACCGTGCCCACCTCGATAAAACCGAATCCCAGTGAACCCAGCGCATCCAGATGATCGGCATTCTTGTCCAGGCCGGCAGCCAGCCCGACCGGATTGGGAAACTGCAGCCCCATCACATTCACCGGGCACGGCTCTGGCTGCCTTACCAGCGGTTTCAATACCCCCATCTTCTGCACAATATCCAGGCTGTTAAGTGCCAGGTCGTGAGCCTGCTCGGGTGGTAACCGGAAAAGCAGATTTCGAAGCATGCCGTACATAGTAAAAACTCCTCACCGAAGGTGGCGGGAGTATACCGGAAGTTTGCTTTCGCATCTTCCCGGCCCCTGCTTGTCCGTAAAACCCCGTGGTTAAAGGGCTCCGGATGCTTTTCCACGGAATCTGTGGATAAGTCTGTTGAAAATTTCGGGGCAAGCGCTCCGATCCCTTGATAAACGCGCCGGCCTACAAATTGATCATTTTTTAACCAGTTAAATTACCGTTTATTTTCAACATCTTACAAACATCAAATAAAGGTTTGACCCGGAAGACAGAAAAATGTAAGCCGGTAACCGATTCGTCATCATGTGCATAAATCGAGCAGCAGAAAGTGATTAATCTTCCTTTTTCGGCCGACTGAACCGTTATACTGGCGCTTACAGATCTTTTCGGAGCGAATCATGACAGAATCCCCGAGTCATTCCCGCGATCATCGCGAGGCCGACCTCAGAGAGGAAAAACACGCCGCCTCGAAAGTCACCATCATCGGCATGGTTCTGGATGCCGTGCTGGGCGTCATAAAGGTTGTTGGCGGCACCCTCTTTCATTCCCAGGCCCTGGTGGTGGACGGTATCCATTCGTTCAGCGACGTGGCATCCGATTTCGTGGTTCTTGGCACCATGCGCCTGTCTCGCCGTGGGCCGGACTCCGACCACCCCTATGGCCACCAGCGCATCGAAACCCTGGGCACGATGATTCTGGGTTCGTTCCTCATTGCTGTCGGTGCTGCGCTGGGCTGGGAAAACCTGCAGGGGCTGATCACCGGTGAAACCCCTCCCATGCCGGGCTGGCCGGTTCTGGTGGCGGCCGGTGTTTCCATCGCCAGCAAGGAGTGGATCTACCGTTACACCCGCCACATCGGCCTGCGTATACGCTCTGATCTGATTGTCGCCAATGCCTGGCACAGCCGTACCGATGCCTTTTCTTCCATTGTTGTTCTGGTTGCCGCCGCCGGGGCCATGCTCGGCTTTGTCTGGCTGGATACGCTTGCTGCGGTGATCATTGCCGGCATCATCATTCACATTGGCTGGAAATTCACCTGGGACAGCGTCAAGGAGTTGGTGGACACCGGGCTCTCAGAAGAAGACACCGAAACCCTGAAATCCATCGCGCGGGACACCGATGGCGTCCGTAACGTGCATGAGTTGCGCAGCCGGCGCATGGGCAGTGACATACTCCTGGATGTTCACCTGGTGGTGCGCCCTGAAATCAGCGTGTCGGAAGGCCACCAGATAGGCACAAAGGTGGTGGCCAGCATGCGGGATGCGCTGGATAACATCCGCGACATCAACTTCCACATTGACGCGGAAAACGACGAGGTCAATCCGCATGTAACCGAGCCACATCTGCCCGGCCGGGAGGAAATTCGTCAGCTACTGGCCAACGCCATCGGCGACTACCCGCTCAACAGTCGCCTGCGCCTGCATTATCTGAAAAACCGGATCCACCTGGAGATCTTTCTTGATGAATCCGGCGCGCCTTCCGGGCTATCCGCGCAAACGGCCCAGGACGCACTGAAAGACTACCCCTGGTTTGGCAGCGTGAAAGTCTGGCGCCCGGCCAACTGACCGGGCCAGGCCGCTCAGCCCCGGCGCTTGGCTTCCATGCGGGACAGAAATTCCTGCATCACCAGCGTGTAGAGTTCACCACCGAGGAATTTGTCCTCCACACCGGAGTCCATGCTCGGATTGTCGTTCACCTCAATCACCGCCACCCGGTTGCCGGACTGTTTGATGTCAACGCCATACAAACCATCACCAATCAGGCGAGTGGCATTCAGTGCCGCCTGAATCACCTTGCGCGGCACCTCGTAGGTAGGCAGGGTTTCAAAATCGCCGCTTTCTACCTGTGCGCTGCCGTGCTGGTAGATCTGCCAGTGACCTTTCACCATCATGTACTTGCAGGCGTAGATTGCCCGCCCACCCAACACGCCAATGCGCCAGTCATATTCGGTGTACAGGTACTCCTGCGCCAGTACCAGTGCCGACTGGCGGAACAGGTCTTTCAATCCGGCACGAAGCTCGTTTTCATCTTTCACCTTGATGACCCCCCGGGAAAACGCTCCATCGGGAATCTTGATCACCGCAGGCAGACCCAACTCGTTGATCACCTGCGCCACCACCTCTTTCTGATCTTTCGAGAGAATCAGCGTCTTCGGCGTGGGCACACGGTTGTTTTTCAGCAAATCCGCCAGAAACACCTTGTTGGTGCACCGCAGGATCGACACCGGGTCATCGATCACCACCAGCCCTTCCGCCTCTGCCTTGCGGGCAAACCGGTAGGTATGATGATCGATGGCGGTGGTTTCTCGAATAAACAGGCCATCGTATTCCGGCAGGCGCAGGTAATCCCGGCGGGTAATACGCTCGACATTGATCCCCAGCTTGCGCCCGGCTCTCTCAAAACGCGTCAATGCCGCTTCGTCGCTGGGTGGCAGAGCTTCCTCCGGGTTCACCAGCATGGCCAGGTCAAAGCGGTAGCGCCTGCGGGTCCGTGGCTTACGCCAGATCATGCTGCTGAAACGGTCAAGGGCCGAAGCGAACACATCCTGTTCGTGTTCGGTCAGGTCCGATGGAGCCGCCGGCTTGAGTGAATCAATCTGCCACTGCTTGCGGTAGCGAAACACCACTTCCAGCACCGGACAGGGAAATCGCTCAAACAACGCCCGGGCCACGGGCTTCAGTTCCGGATGCTCCACCTGGCCAAAAAACGTACGGACACGCAGCGTTTTGTCCTTGCCGCCGTTTTCGCCACCAACCGCCGCATCCAGCCAACCCAGCACACTGGCATCCAGCGCTTCCAGTTGCAGGGAAAACAGCCCCTTGCGGCTCAGATCGTTAAGGGTCATCACCGAGGGCACCACATGGTGGCCACGGGCTTCGGCCAGCAACGAGCAGTAATAGCCCTGGCTGAGATACCTGGCGCTCTGACACAGGTTGATAACCCGCACACGGCTGTTGGCCGGTGCGGTAAACTGCAGGTACTGGTCAAACGTCAGTACGTCGTCGCTGGGATAATAAGGAGCCCAATCGGCGGCGCGATCCACCACAATGAGTAAACGGGACATAAAGCGGCATTCCTCCCTGAAGGTTCAGCCGGGGGTCAGTGGCGCAACAATACGACGGCGCCGGCAAGCGCACAATCCACTGCGCATGCGTGCTTTTACGCATCAGGCGGTAATAGGCGCAGGCGGTATTTGTCTCCCATAATAGACGCAACCGGCAGGCCTCGCCGGCATCACCTTTTTTTAGAGACAGCTCCACCCATGCCTGAAATCATCCTCCGACACGCCACCCACAGTGATCTGGATGCCCTGATTGAACTGGAACACCAGTGCTTCAGCGAAGACAGACTCTCCCGGCGCAGTTTCCGGCGTTTTCTGGATGTGCCCCGGGACCGGCTGATTGTCGCCGACCGTGAAGGCCGGCTACTGGGGTACTGCCTGGTCCTGATGAGTGCAGCGACCCGGCTGGCACGCATCTACTCCATCGCCGTCTCACCCGCTGCCCGGGGCCACGGCCTGGGAGAAAAGCTCATTCGCCAGGCCGAATACGAGGCCGCCGAGGCCGACCGCATCGTCATGCGCCTGGAAGTCAGGGAAGACAACACCGGGGCTATTGCCCTGTATCGACGGCTTGGTTACCGGCAATTCGGCACCTATCGGGATTATTACGAGGACCACGGCACGGCCCTGCGGTTCGAGCGCCGCATTCTCTACTACCGGCCAGACCACGAGTTCCCGCCCGTACCCTACTACCCGCAGACCACCGAATTCACCTGCGGGCCTTCGGCGCTGTTGATGGCCATGGCCGCCCTGGATGAGAAGCTGCCGCTGAACACCCTGGAAGAATTGAAGATCTGGAGGGAAGCCACCACCATTTTCATGCTGGCCGGGCACGGTGGCTGCGGCCCCCACGGGCTGGCTCTGGCTGCATGGAAACGGGGATTCGAGGCCAGCGCCTGGATCAGCCAGGAGGGCCCACTGTTCCGGGACACGGTGCGAAACGAGGATAAAAAGCGAGTGCTTGAGCTGGTGCACGAAGGTTTTCTGCACGACATCGGCCAGACCGACATCTCGCTGCATCACGATCCGCTGACCCCCGAGGCCATGGAAACCGCCCTGCATGAGGGCCGGGTTCCGGTGATCCTGATCAGCACCTGGCAGCTGAACCGCAGCCGGGTGCCGCACTGGGTCACGGTGTGTGCCATGGACGACGATTTCGTCTACCTGCACGACCCGGAGATCGATACCGAGGAAGGGGAAACCGTGGCCGACAAGCAGTACCTGCCCATCGACCGACGGGTTTTCGAGAAGATGTCCCGCTACGGCCGCAACCAGCCGCTGCAGGCAGCGGTGATTGTCGGGCCGAAACGGCCGGAAGGCGGGTAATCAGCCGGTGCGGATGGCAGCTTCCTTGAGTTCGGCGATCTGATCCCGCAATCGGGCGGCGGCCTCGAAGTCCAGATCGGCGGCCGCCTTGTACATCTCGTCTTCCAGCTTCGAGATATCCTTGAGCAGCTCTTCGGGCGACCGGTGCCCGGCCTTCGCCATATACTGTTCGGCTTCTTCCGCTGCCTTCTCGCCCGGGCGCTCAGCCTTGCGGCGACCCCGGCCACTGCCACCCGGCGCACCTTCCATGATATCCGCCACTTTCTTGTTCAGCGCCTGGGGCGTGATGCCGTGTTCCTCGTTGTAGGCGATCTGCTTCGCCCGCCGGCGCTCGGTTTCATCGATGGCCCGCTGCATGGAGCCGGTCACCCGGTCGCCATACAGAATGGCCTTGCCGTTCACATTCCGGGCGGCACGACCAATGGTCTGGATGAAGGAGCGTTCGCTGCGCAGGAAACCTTCCTTATCGGAATCGAGGATCGCCACCAGTGACACCTCCGGCATGTCCAGGCCCTCACGCAGCAGGTTAATGCCCACCAGCACGTCGAACTCGCCCCGGCGCAGGTCGCGGATGATTTCCACCCGTTCCACGGTATCGATGTCCGAGTGCAGGTAGCGAACCTTCACGTCGTGCTCCATCAGGAAATCGGTCAGGTCCTCGGCCATACGCTTGGTGAGCGTGGTCACCAGCACCCGTTCCTTGACCTCCACGCGAGTGCGAATCTCCGAAAGCAGGTCGTCCACCTGGGTCGACGCCGGCCGCACTTCGATTTCCGGGTCCAGCAGGCCGGTGGGTCGCACCACCTGCTCCACCACCTGCCCGGCGTGCTCAGCCTCGTATTGCGCTGGCGTCGCGGACACGAAAATCATTTGCGGTGCCATGCGTTCCCATTCCTCGAAGCGCATGGGCCGGTTATCCAGCGCCGATGGCAGCCGGAAGCCATACTCCACCAGGGTTTCCTTGCGCGACCGGTCGCCCTTGTACATGGCGCCAATCTGCGGGATGGTCACGTGGGATTCATCGACAATCAGCAGCGCATTGGGCGGCAGGTAATCGAACAGCGTCGGCGGCGCCTCGCCGGGGTTGCGCCCGGACAGATACCGGGAGTAGTTCTCGATACCGTTGCAGTAACCCAGCTCCAGCATCATCTCGATGTCGTAGCGGGTACGCTCCTCCAGACGCTGCGCCTCTACCAAGCGATTGTTGTCGCGCAGCTGTTTTAGGCGTTCTTCCAACTCCACCTTGATCTGTTCGATGGCATCCAGCACCTTCTCCCGGGGCGTCACGTAGTGGGATTTCGGGTAAATGGTCACCCGGGGCACCCGGCGCAACACCTCACCGGTGAGTGGATCGAAATAACTCAGGTTTTCCACCTCGTCATCGAACAGTTCGATGCGAATAGCCTCTTTCTCGGATTCCGCCGGAAATACATCGATCACATCGCCCCGCACCCGATAATTGGCCCGGTGGAATTCCATGTCGTTGCGGGTGTACTGCAACTCGGCCAGCCGGCGCAGAATCGACCGCTGGTCAATCTGATCGCCCCGGTCCAGGTGCAGCATCATCTTCAGGTAGGACTGGGGATCACCCAGCCCGTAAATAGAGGACACCGTGGCCACAATGATGGCGTCCGGGCGTTCCAGCAACGCCTTGGTGGCGGACAGGCGCATCTGCTCGATGTGCTCGTTGATGGAGGCGTCTTTCTCGATAAAGGTATCGGATGAAGGGACGTAGGCTTCCGGCTGGTAGTAATCGTAGTAAGAAACAAAGTATTCCACCGCGTTGTCCGGGAAGAACTCCTTGAACTCCCCGTACAACTGCGCCGCCAGGGTCTTGTTATGGGCCATGATGATGGTCGGGCGCTGCACCGCCTGCACCACGTTGGCCATGGTGAAGGTCTTGCCCGAGCCGGTTACGCCCAGCAACGTCTGGTGTGCGAGGCCGGACTGGATACCATCCACCAGCCCGGCAATGGCTTTCGGCTGGTCACCGGCCGGTTCATACGGCGAGGCAACGCGGAATACACCCTCTGATGCTTTACTGGCCATAACTGGCGATTAACCTCCGGAAAATGCTGTAATACCCTCTCGGACACTACTTACAAGAAATTTAGCGTTCAGGCTGCTTCATGGTACCATCATTGTGATCGACGGCTGGGTGAACATACAGCCATGACAATCTGGCTCCTGCCCGGCCGATCGCAGCCTAACAAGACGCAGCTTTAAGGAGCTCAAGTTTGGACCTTCAACTTTCCAGCCGTGTACAGGCCATCAAGCCTTCCCCCACCCTCGCAGTCACCAACAAGGCCGCAGAACTGCGTGCCGCAGGCCAGGACATCATCGGCTTGGGTGCTGGCGAACCCGACTTCGACACCCCTGATCACATCAAACAGGCCGCCATCGAGGCCATCAACAGCGGCCAGACCAAGTACACCGCCGTGGATGGTACGCCGGCCCTGAAGAAAGCGATTATTGCGAAGTTCAAACGGGACAACGGCCTGGAATACGAAGCCAACCAGATACTGGTCAGCAGTGGTGGCAAACAGAGCTTTTTCAACCTGGCACTGGCCACACTGAACCCGGGTGACGAAGCCATTATCCCCGCGCCCTACTGGGTGTCCTACCCGGACATGGTGAAAGTGGCCGAAGGCAAGCCGGTGATCATCGAAACCTCCGTGGACACCCGCTTCAAGATCACCCCGGAACAGCTGGAAAACGCCATCACCGAGCGCACCCGCCTGTTCGTGATCAACAGCCCGTCCAACCCCAGCGGCATGGCTTACTCCCTCGAGGAAATGCAGGCCATCGGCGAAGTGCTGAAAAAGCACCCGGACATCATGATCGCCACCGACGACATGTACGAGCCGATCCTGTGGACCGGCAAGCCGTTCGCCAACATCGTGAACGCCTGCCCCGAGCTGTACGACCGCACCTTCGTGCTCAACGGCGTGTCCAAGGCCTACTCCATGACCGGCTGGCGCATCGGCTACGCCGCGGGCCCGGCCAAGATCATCGGTGCCATGAAGAAGATCCAGTCCCAGAGCACCTCCAACCCCTGCTCCATCTCCCAGGCAGCTGCTACGGCGGCACTGGATGGCGACCAGGCCTGCGTGGGTGAAATGGTCAAAGCCTTCAAGGAACGCCACGACTGGCTGGTGGATGCCCTGAACAAACTCCCGGGCGTGGAATGCCCACACGGGGACGGCACCTTCTACGTGTTCCCAAGCTTCCAGGGCGCCATCGACGCCGCAGAAGGCGTGAGCACCGATGTGGAATTCGCGGAAAAACTGCTGACCGACGCCGGCGTTGCCCTGGTTCCGGGTTCTGCTTTTGGCACTCCGGGACACATGCGCCTGAGCTTTGCCACGAGCATGGAAAACCTGGAAAAAGCCATCGAGCGTTTGCAGAAAGCCCTGGGTTAAAAAGTTTTAGCCGGAGGGTTGACGAGGCGGGTAAAGGTACTTAATATACGCGCCTCGTCACACGACGATGTTCCCCGATAGCTCAGTTGGTAGAGCAACGGACTGTTAATCCGTTTGTCGCTGGTTCGAGCCCAGCTCGGGGAGCCACTATTCCGAAAGCCCGCTAGTTCTATGAATTAGCGGGCTTTTTTCGTTTTGGCCTCTGGGCTGCTGGAGTTTGATTTCTGGCTTGGGGCCCTAGCCTGGGTGGTTGGGGTGGATGACGGGGTGGGGAAGGCCTTTCCGAAAACCGCTACGAGCACATCCATGTGCGCTTCTCTCAGGCCATCCTTGGCCTTCGAAATTTTCGGAAAGGCCTTCCCCATCCCGCCATTCTGACATCCGGAATACCGCCCTATAGGCCTAAACCACTTTCCAGCGCTTTTCAGCGCACCCCGAATCACTATCACCCCGCCCACCTTTAAATCAGACCACCGACCGGGCTTTCACCTACCAAGCTTCTATCTGGCCAAAAACCCCGACGTGCCATGAGATATTACCGAGGTCAGAAAGGCATGGTGGGACACCCTTTCCAAAAATTTTGAGGGCCAAGGATGGCCCGAAATAAGCGCACATGGGTGAGGCCGAGCGCTTATGAAGCGAAGCTTCATGCGATAGCCGAACGACAGCAATCTGTGATTGCTGGCTGGACCCGCTTGCGGGTGCTCGTAGCGGTTTTTGGAAAGGGTGTCCCACCATGCCGTTACTCCGAAACAAACAGGCTGGGAAACCAAGTTGGCCGCCCCCCCTAGAATAAGCGGGCACATCCGCGCAATTGTCAGACCGAAAGCACCTCAGCATGAATGGCTTCCAGGGCAGCCAGAGGATCAGGCGCCTGGGTAATGGGGCGGCCGATTACGAGGTAATCGGAACCGGCCTTGAGGGCGTCGGTGGGGGTCATGATGCGCTGCTGGTCGCCCTTGTCGGCGGTCAGCGGGCGGATACCCGGGGTGACCAGCTGGAACTCCGCGCCCTGCTCCGTTTTCAGACGTGGCGCCTCCTGGGCTGAGCAGACAACGCCATCCAGACCGCAATTTCGGGTCAACGTGGCCAGGCGGGACACCTGCGCTTCCGGGGACTCTGGAATACCAATACCCGCCAAGTCTGCCGCAGTCATGCTGGTCAGCACAGTGACCGCGATCAGCAGCGGCTTGTCCTTGCCATAGGGCTCCAGGCGCTCGCGGCAGGCGGCCATCATCTTCTCGCCACCGGAGGCATGCACGTTCACCATCCACACACCCAGGTCCGCCGCCGCAGCCACCGCTGCCGAGGTGGTATTGGGGATATCGTGGAACTTGAGATCCAGGAACACCTCAAAGCCCCTGCCCTGCAGCGCCTCCACCAATTGCGGACCCGAGCGGGTGAACAGCTCCTTGCCCACCTTCAGGCGGCATTTTTTCGGGTCCAACTGGTCAACCAGGGCCAGTGCCGGGTCTTGGGAGGGAAAATCCAGGGCAACAATGATCTTTGGGTCGTGGGGAGTTTGCACGTTTTACAGTCCAGGTATCAGGTTCAACATTCGGGGTTCAGGCGTTATTCCGCTTCCACGCCCTGAATCGGGCGTATAGTTTCCCATTGTTTGCAGCTTGGGCATAGCCAATGCAACTGCTGGCCGGAGAAGCCGCAACTCACGCAACGGTATACGGGACGATTGGCCAGCAGCAAATGGCCAATACGGCTGATAAGCCGGCCCTCGTCGGAGGCCATGCCTTTCTCATAGCCGGCCATTTCCACCAGCCGCAGCAGGCCGCGCACCGACGGATGGCTTTCCAGCTCTTCGCGCAACAATTCGATGGCTGCCACCCGGCCGGAAGATCGCTCAACGGATTCCACCAACGCCAGCAACAGCGTGGTGCTGGGGTATTGCTGGTAGAGCTTTCTGAGCTTCTTTGACAGCCGCCCCAGGTTGCCATGCTCCCGCTCCATCTTCATCACCCGGTCAACAGCCTCGGGCCCGAATTGCGGGTTCTGGTCAAACACTTTCAGGCACTGGTTTCCGGCCTCCCGGAAATTACCCTGACGCAGCTGCAATCTAGTCAGGATAAACGTGGCTCGAACGCATTCACGGTCCTGGTTCAGCGCTTCTTTGGCCAGCTTCTGGGATTCCCAGCGGTCGTCTCGGGCCAATGCCTGCTCTGAAAGCTCACAGGTCAGATAAGCCAGGGTTTTCACCATTGCGGGGTCGGCATGCCCGCGAAGCAGTGTGCGGGCAACCTGGGCGGCCTTTTGCCATTCTTTTTCCTGCTGATAAAGCTCAATCAGGGTTTTCGAGGCCTGCTCTCCATACTCCCGATCGCCCATCAACTGATGCAACAAGGCTTCCGCCCGGTCCAGCAAACCGGCATTCAGATAGTCGCTAGCCAGTTCAAAGGTGACCTGGGGCTGAAAACGGGCGGGCAGCTCGGGACGGGCGAGCAGGTTCTGGTGGATCAGGATGGCCCTGTCGGTCTCGCCCTTGTTACGGAAGTGACTGCCGATGGAAAGATGAAGGTTTACCGTGTCCCGGTTAACCGCCAGGGACTGGACGAAATTCTCAACGGCCTGATCGGAATAATTGGTAAAAAGGAACTGCAGACGGTCACGAACCGATTCCTCGTCGGAAATCACCTTTTCCGAACCGGATCGCCGACCAAACCGGCCTATGGCCCAACCTGCGGCAACAGCTGCTGTCACCAGCAACCATTTCCAGATCATTTCCATCAAAGCGCCCGGTCGTTTTCAGCCCTGGATTTCTCCAGCGCCTTTTCAGCCTTTTCGAGCTGCTTTTTCAAGCTGCGACGGGATACCTGGCTACGGAACGTGGCCAGCAAGGTCAACAGCAAGCCACACAGCGCCCCAATGACAAACGCCATGATAATCCAGACGGCCACGCCGTGAGGACGCGTTTCGAACAGAAGGAAATTGAGAGAAACGTCTGTCTGGTTATTCAGTGAGAAAACCAGCGCCACAAGAATCAACGCCAGTACCAGAACAGTGATGAGGATTTTCTGCAATCCTGCCATGCGTCAAAAGCCTTTTTTCATGCTTTCGTTAACCTGCTCCCTCAGCTCCTTGCCGGGCTTGAAGTGCGGCACATATTTGGCGGGCAGTTGCACGGACTCGCCGGTTTTCGGGTTGCGGCCGACACGGGCTTCCCGGTAATGAAGTGAAAAGCTGCCAAACCCCCGTATTTCAATCCTCTGCCCATCGGCCAGAGACTGGGACATATGCTCGATAATGCTCTTAACCGAGAGCTCGACATCCTTTACAGACAACTGGGTCTGTTTCGAGGCAATCAGTTCAACCAGTTCGGACTTTGTCATGAGGCTTTCCCTCTGTCGTTATTGTTCCGTGACGCTTACCGGATACTATTGCCTCTAGTTTAGCCAAACCAGAAAAAAACACAAAAAAAACGGGCTCTTAGAGCCCGTTTTTTGATCCCGGTCGACTTTTAGTCGTTATCGGAATTCTGCTGCTGCATCTGTTCCTTGATCAGGTCACCAATGGTGGTCGCACCAGAGGTTTCCGCAGCTTTGGCACGCACGTTATCCAGCGCCTGCTTGTCGTCTTCAACGTCCTTCGACTTGATGGACAGGTTGATAACGCGGTTCTTGCGATCGATGCTGATGATCTTCGCTTCAACTTCTTCGCCTTCCTTCAGTGCGTTACGTGCGTCTTCCACACGATCACGGCTGATTTCAGACGCTTTCAGTACCGCTTCAACCTCGTCGTTCAGGGCAACAGTGGCGCTCTTGGCGTCAACTGCAGATACGGTGCCCTTAACGATGGAGCCCTTGTCGTTCAGCTGTACAAACTCGGCGAACGGATCGCTTTCCAGCTGCTTGATGCCCAGGGAGATGCGCTCGCGCTCCGGGTCAACAGACAGGATAACGGTCTCAACTTCGTCGCCCTTCTTGTACTCACGTACGGCTTCTTCGCCGGTCTCGTTCCAGCTGATGTCGGACAGGTGAACCAGACCGTCAATGCCGCCGTCCAGGCCAATGAAGATACCGAAGTCAGTGATGGACTTGATCTTGCCAGTGATGCGGTCGCCCTTGTTGAAGTTCGTGGAGAACTCTTCCCACGGGTTGGCGATGCACTGCTTGATACCCAGGGAGATACGACGACGCTCTTCGTCGATGTCCAGGATCATCACTTCAACTTCGTCACCTACCTGAACAACCTTGGACGGATGGATGTTCTTGTTGGTCCAGTCCATTTCGGACACGTGTACCAGACCTTCAACACCCTCTTCCAGCTCGGCAAAGCAGCCGTAGTCGGTCAGGTTGGTTACGCGTGCGGTAACACGGGTACCTTCCGGGTAACGACCCTTGATATCTACCCACGGATCTTCGCCCAGCTGCTTCAGACCCAGGGAAACGCGGTTACGCTCGCGGTCAAACTTCAGCACTTTCACGTTGATTTCGTCACCAACGTTCACGATTTCGCTCGGATGCTTGATGCGCTTCCAGGCCATATCGGTGATGTGCAGCAGGCCGTCAACGCCGCCCAGATCCACGAACGCGCCGTAGTCGGTCAGGTTCTTGACGATACCCTTGATTTCCAGACCTTCGGTCAGGGTTTCCAGCAGAGCTTCGCGCTGCTCGCTGTTTTCAGCTTCCAGAACGGCACGACGGGAAACAACCACGTTGTTGCGCTTCTGGTCCAGCTTGATAACCTTGAATTCCAGCTCTTTGTTCTCCAGGTGCGCGGTGTCGCGAACCGGACGAACGTCTACCAGGGAACCCGGCAGGAAGGCGCGGATGCCAGACAGGTCGACAGTGAAACCGCCCTTGACCTTGCCATTGATCACGCCCTTAACAACTTCTTCAGCCTCGAAGGACTTCTCCAGTACTTTCCACGCTTCGGCACGCTTGGCCTTCTCGCGGGACAGACGGGTTGCGCCGAAGCCGTCTTCAACAGCATCGAGAGCCACATCGACAACATCGCCGACAGCTACTTCCAACTCGCCTTTTTCATTGAGGAACTGGGAGGCGGGGATAACGCCTTCGGACTTCAGTCCGGCGTTAACGGTGACCCAGTCGTTGTCGACGTCAACTACGGTTCCCTGAACAATGGAACCCGGTTGCATGTCAATTTCTTTCAGGCTTTCTTCAAAAAGATCCGCAAAGCTCTCGCTCATTATGTGTCCTATGTGATCAACGCAAGTGTACTCCGTGCCGCCAGCAACACGGTCTGTTAACGATGTCCGGAATCAGCCACGGGCTGGCAATTAACGCTGTTCCGGCATTTCAACGACAAAAAGGTGCAGTCAGGCCTGACCTGCAGCGGCCATACACCTGTCAAACACCTCTTTTATGCTCAAACCTGTTGAATCAATGACTTGCGCATCATCCGCAGGCTTGAGAGGGGCGGCTGCGCGGTTCATATCCCGCTCATCACGCGCCCGGATCTCGTCTAAAAGATCCTGCATACTAACATCGGCACCGGCGTCCTTCAACTGGTTAAAACGTCGCCGGGCACGCTCCTCGGCACTGGCCGTCAGGAAAATTTTCACCGGAGCTTCGGGAAACACCACGGTGCCCATGTCGCGGCCATCGGCGACCAGCCCCGGCGCCTGCCGGAAATCCCGCTGGCGCTGGAGCAGAGCATCGCGCACCGGCTGCATAACCGCCACCCGCGAGGCATTGTTGCCGCAGCTCTCAGTGCGGATCTCGGTGGTCACGTCAATGCCGTCCAGCAGGACACGAACCGGCTCGCCAGCCTCGCCCGGCTCAAAGGCCACATCAAGACCAGCCGCCACCCGCACCAGTGCCGGTTCATCATCAAGCGCCACGCCTTGGCGGGTAGCGGCCAGCGCGGTCAGCCGGTACAGCGCACCGCTGTCGAGCAGATGCCAGCCAAGCTCACGGGCCAGCATCTGGGTAATGGTGCCTTTTCCTGCCCCGCCGGGGCCATCAACGGCAATTACCGGCGCCTTGCTATCACTCATGATTCACTGCCTTCTGTGGTAATACGAATGCCGGTCTGTTTTGCCAGCTCGACAAAACCGGGGAACGACGTGGCCACATTGGCACAGTCGTTAATCCGGATGGGGCCGGAGGCCCGCAACGATGCCACGGCAAACGACATGGAAATACGGTGATCCTCATGGCTTTCAATGGTGCCACCGCCAATTTCCTGGCCGCCATCAATGATAATGCCGTCCGGTGTCACGGTGGTTTCCACCCCCAACGCCGCCAGCCCGTCCGCCATCACCTGGATCCGGTCGCTTTCTTTGACCCGCAACTCCTCGGCACCACGCAGAATGGTGCGGCCCTCGGCACAGGCCGCAGCGATAAACAGCACCGGGAACTCGTCGATGGCCAGCGGCACCTGGTCTTCCGGGATATCAATCCCCTTCAGATGAGCAGACCGTACCCGCAAATCGGCTACCGGCTCTCCGCCAATCTCACGCTCTTCCAGCACCTCAATATCAGCCCCCATCCGGCGCAGGATATTGATCACCCCGACACGGGTCGGGTTCATTCCCACATGGCGCAACGTAAGGTCGGAACCCTCAGCAATGCTCGCGGCCACCAGGAAAAATGCCGCCGAGGAAATGTCCGCCGGCACATCGATGGCGCAGGCGGTCAGCTTTCCACCACCGGTCACGCTGGCGGTGGCACCGTCGCGATGCACATGGTAACCAAAGCCTTCCAGCATGCGCTCGGTGTGGTCACGGGTCGGCGCCGGCTCGGTGACAGAGGTAACACCATCGGCGTACAGCCCGGCCAGCAGCAAACAGGATTTAACCTGGGCACTGGCTACCGGCATTTCGTAGTGAATGCCGGCCAGCGGCTGACCACCGCGAATTTTCAGCGGTGGGCGCCCGCCCTCGGCGGTATCGATTACGGCGCCCATGGCCCGCAGCGGATCGGCCACACGGCCCATCGGGCGCTTGGACAGGCTGGTGTCGCCGGTGAGTTCCGAATCAAACGGCTGGGCCGCCAGCAGGCCGGTGAACAGGCGCATAGCGGTGCCGGAATTACCCAGATACAGCGGACCGCGCGGAGCCTGCAAACCATGCATGCCAACACCGTGAATGCGAACAAAGCCGTTCTCCGGGCCCTCGATGGTGACGCCCATATCCCGGAACGCCTGCAGGGTGGCCAGGCTGTCTTCCCCTTCCAGAAAACCTTTAACCTCGGTGATACCCTCCGCCAGGGCACCGAGCATGATCGAACGGTGGGACATGGACTTGTCACCCGGTACACGGATATCCCCGCGCACCGAACCGCCGGGTTGAAGATGGAAAGTCACCTGCTTGTTGCTGTTGTTAGTCACGTACGCCTGCCCTGAAAGCATTTTCGAAAAGTGTTCCCGCGCCGCCTTGGCGCGACTGAAAACCCGCAGCAAAGTCGCGCCATCGCCCTCGGCAATGGCACTGCGGAGTTGGTCAAGATCCTTGGTAAAGTGGTCAATCACCCGGAGAACGGCCTCCCGGTTTGACAGAAAAATATCGTGCCACATCACCGGGTCGCTGGCGGCAATGCGGGTAAAGTCCCGGAAGCCACCGGCGGCATAACGGAAGATATCCATGTTCTCGTCTTCGCCGGCCAGCGTGTCCACCAGCGAGAAGGCGATCAGGTGCGGCAAATGGCTGGTGGCGGCCAGCACCTCGTCGTGATAGGCCACCGACATGGTCAGAACCGTGGCACCACAACCTTCCCAAAGGCCCTTCAGGCGCTCAACATCCCTTCCGTCTGCGTTGTCCGCCGGAGTGAGGATCACCTTGTGGTTGACGAACAGTTCGGGGTTGGCGGCAGCCACACCACTTTTCTCCGAGCCGGCGATGGGGTGCCCCGGAATCACATGGGGAGACAGCTCGCCGAAAACCGCTTCGACATCCTGGACAAAACTGGTCTTGGTGCTGCCAACATCGGTCAACACGGCCTTGGCGTCCAGGTAGGGCCTGATCTCGGCCAACACCGTACGCATGGCCCGCACCGGCACCGCGAGAACCACCAGGTCACTCCCGGTAACGGCCTGCTCCAGCGAGGGCGCGGCGGCATCAATAACGCCATTGGCAACGCCCACCGCCAATTCATCCGCCCGCTGGTCGTAACCGACCACCTCTCCGGCCAGACGGTTCTGGCGAATCGCCGCCGCCATAGAGCCGCCGATCAGGCCAAGCCCGATGATGGCAACACGGGCAAACAAGGGCTCCCCTTGCGCCACCTCAGCCCTCCTCTCCACCGGAGCTGAGCGCTTCGGCCAGAACGTCGAGGAAGTGTTCGTTTTCTTTGGCCAGCCCAACCGAAACCCGTAAATGCTCGGGCATGCCATAACCGGCAATGGGACGGACAATCACGCCGTGTTCCAGCAAGGAGTGATACACGCTTTGGGCCTGAGGCCCCACTTCCACCGCCACGAAGTTGCCGGCGGAGGGGATGTAAGACAACCCCATGTTATCGAAGCCATCACACAGTTGCTTCAGCCCCGCCGCGTTCACCTCACGGGAACGCCGCAGATAGTCCTCATCCTCCAGCACGGCCGTGGCGGCGGCCAACGCCGGAGAGTCGACGTTGAACGGCTGGCGTACCCGGTTGAGAATATCGGCAATGGCCGGCGAACTGACGGCGTAACCTACCCGCAGCCCCGCCAGCCCCCAGGCCTTGGAAAAAGTACGGCAGGTAATCAGGTTCGGGTAACGCTCAAGCAGTTTGATGCCATCCGGGTATTCATCACCCGTCAGGTATTCACAGTAGGCTTCGTCAAGTACCACCAGAACCCGCTCCGGGATCCTGTCCAGAAACGCTTCGATGGCATCGGCGGTATGAACGGTGCCAGTGGGATTGTTCGGGTTGGCCACGAAAATCAGCTTGGTGCGGTCGGTCACCGCCTCCGCCATGGCGTCCAGATCGTGGCCCCAGTCTTTCGCCGGCACTTCCACGCCTTTGGCGCCAATGGCCAGCGTGGCCAGCGGATACACGGCAAACGCATATTGAGAGTAGATGATTTCGCTGTTCGCATCGGCGAAACAGCGGGCAATCACTTCCAGCACGTCGTTGGAACCATTACCCAGCGTCAGCTGGTCCATGCCAACACCGAAACGTTTGGCCAACGCCTGTTTCAGGTCGAAACCGTTACCGTCCGGGTACAGGCAAATGGACTCCAACGCCTTCTTGGCAGCCGCCAGGGCCTTCTCACTCGGGCCCAACGGATTCTCGTTGCTGGCCAGCTTGATGATTTCCGCCGGGTCCAGCCCAAGCTCACGGGCCAGTTCGTCAATCGGCTTGCCCGGCTGATACGGAGACAGAGCCTGAACACCTTTCACTGCGAGACTCTGGTAATCCACTGCCATAACAAGACTCCTTCGGGTTCGATTCTCTCGGGCTCAAAGTACGCCTATCGGGTAAGACCCCAGGCGCTTCAGCTCAACGGCCTCGTCGTCAATCTCGGACAGCACCCGGTGTACGGTGTCGTCCTCCATGTGACCCTCGAAATCAATGTAGAACACGTAAGCCCAGGTGCCGCTGGGCGAGGGTCGGGTTTCGATGCGGGTCAAACTGATGTTGTGCTTGTGGAACGGCTCAAGCAACTGGTAGAGCGCACCGGGCTTGTTGCGCATGGACACCAGGATGGAGGATTTGTCGTGACCGCTGGCCGGCACTTCCTCGCGGCCGATGATCAAAAAGCGCGTGGTGTTGTCCGGCCGGTCCTCGATACTGTTGGCCAGCTTTTCCAGACCATACAACTCCGCCGCCATGTCACCGGCAATGGCGGCCGTGCCCGGCTCTTCCGCCGCGCGCCGGGCCGCTTCGGCGTTGCTGGAAACGGTAATGCGCTCAACCCCGTAACGGTTGGCATCCAGCCACTTGCGGCACTGGGCAAACGACTGCTGGTGGGAATAGATGCGGGTGATTTCCTGGCCTTCGTGGGCCGGGTTCACCAGCAGGTGATGATGAATGCGAAGCTGGACCTCACCACAGATCTTCAGGGGCGAGGACATGAACATGTCCAGGGTGTGGTTGATCATGCCCTCGGTGGAGTTCTCCACCGGTACCACGCCATAATGAGCGGCACCAGATTCCACTTCCCGGAACACCGCATCAATGGCCGGCAAGGGCACGCTCACAACCGAATGACCAAAGTGCTTGAGCGCAGCCGCCTGGGTAAAGGTGCCAATCGGCCCCAGAAATGCGATGTGCATCGGTTTCTCCAGCGCCAGGCAGGCAGACATGATCTCCCGGAACAGCCGGGCCATTTCCTCGTCCGCCAGTGGCCCCGGGTTCTGCTCCTTGATCCGGCGCAGCACCTGGGCCTCACGCTCCGGGCGGTAGAAAAACACGTCTTCGCCCGGGTTGGCCGCCATTTTCACGTGGGCCACTTCCTGGGCACACTCCGCGCGCTTGCTGATCAGTGCCATGATCTGCTGATCCAGACTGTCGATCTCCTTGCGCAGTTCCCCCAGGCGGGTCGCTTCATCGGTCATGATCAGCCACGCTCCTTCGCAAATTCCGCCATGTAATCGATCAACGCGTCCACGCCTTCCTCCGGCATGGCGTTGTAAATGCTGGCCCGCATGCCGCCCACCGAGCGGTGGCCTTTCAGGTTCAGCAGGCCACGGGCGTCCGCACCTTTCAGGAACTCGCTGTTCAGGGCGTCGTCGGCCAGGGTGAACGGCACGTTCATCCAGGAGCGGAAGCGCGGATCAATCGGGTTGGCGTAGAAGTCGTTGCCATCAATAAAGTCATAGAGCTTGCGGGCCTTGCGGGCGTTGATCTCGCCCATGGCCTGAACGCCGCCCTGCTCTTTCAGCCACTTGAACACCAGCCCGGCGAGATACCAGGAATAGGTGGCCGGGGTGTTGTACATGGAGCCGTTATCGGCGATGACCTGATAGTTCATCATGGTCGGCGTTTGCTGGCGCGCCTTGCCCAGCAGATCCTTGCGGATGATCACCACCACCAGGCCGGAGGGCCCGATGTTTTTCTGGGCGCCGGCGTAAATCAGGCCGAACTTGTTAACGTCCACCGGGCGCGACAGCATGGTGGAGGACATATCGGCCACCAGCGGCACGTCGCCGCTGTCCGGAATAAAATCATACTCCAGACCGCCAATGGTTTCGTTCGGCGTGTAATGCAGGTAGGCGGCATCGGCGCGGGTGTTCCAGACGGACTGCTCCGGGATGGTGGTGAAGCCGGTATCCTCGGAGCTGGCCGCCACGTTCACATCCGCGTAGCGTTTTGCCTCGGCGATGGCTTTTTTCGACCAGATGCCGGTGTTCACGTAGTCGGCAGAGGTCTTGTCGCCCAGCAGGTTCAGCGGGATGGTGGCAAACTGGCTGGACGCCCCGCCCTGCATGAACAGCACGGCGTAGTCGTCGGAAATGCCGGCCAGCTCGCGCAGGTCCTGCTCGGCGGTTTCGGCAATATTGACAAACTCATCACTGCGATGACTCATCTCCATCACCGACATGCCGGTGCCCCGCCAGTCCAGCATCTCGGACTGTGCCTGTTTCAGCACGGCTTCCGGCAAGGTGGCCGGCCCGGCACAGAAGTTAAACGCCCTGCTCATTCTTCGCTTTCCTCGCCTTCTACTTCTTCTTCATCATCGGATTCGGCAATCCGCTCCACGCCCACCAGGCGCTCGTCTTCCTGGGCCAGGCGGATCAGGCGCACGCCCTGGGTGTTCCGGCTGAGAATGGAGACTTCGTCGGTGCCGGTGCGCACCAGCGTGCCCTTGTCGGAAATCAGCATCATCTGGTCACCCTCGAACAGCTGCAGCGCCCGCACCAGGTTGCCGTTACGCTCGGAGCACTGCATGGCAATCACGCCCTGACTGCCACGACTGTAGGCCGGGAACTCATCAATGGCGGTGCGCTTGCCGTAGCCATGTTCACTGGCGGTCAGGATCACGCCACCTTCCTGAGGAATGATCAGGGAAACCACGTGGTGGCCTTCCGGCATCTTGATACCGCGCACACCGCGAGCTGTCCGGCTCATCGGGCGCACCTGTTCCTCGGCGAAGCGTACCGCCTTGCCGGCGGAGGAGAACAGCATGATCTCGGCATTGCCATCGGTAATCGCCGCGCCAATCAGGGTGTCCCCTTCATCCAGGTTCAGGGCGATCAGGCCGCTGCTGCGCGGACGGGAGAAGTTCGGCAGCGGGGTCTTCTTGACCACACCGTTGGAGGTGGCCATCAGCACAAACTGGTCTTCCGGGTAATCCTTCACCGGCAGGAAGGTGGTAATACGTTCACCCTCGTCCAGCGGCAGGATGTTGACCATCGGCCGGCCCCGGGAGCCACGGCTGCCCCGTGGAATCTCGAACACCCGCAGCCAGTACACCTTGCCCCGGTTGGAGAAGCACAGGATGGTGTCGTGGGAGTTGGCCACCAGCAGCTTTTCAATGAAGTCTTCGTCTTTCATCGAAGTGGCAGCCTTGCCCCGGCCACCACGGCGCTGGGCCTGGTAGTCTTCCACCGCCTGGGTCTTGGCGTAGCCATTGTGGGAAATGGTCACCACCAGGTCTTCTTCATCAATCAGGTCGGCGATGGTCAGGTCGCGCTGGGAGCTGGTGATTTCAGTCAGGCGCTCGTCGCCGTAATCGTTGACGATAGCTTCCAATTCCTCGCGGATCACCTGCAGCAGGCGGTCCGGGTCGCCCAGGATATCCATCAGATCGGCGATTTTCTCGAGAATTTCCTTGTATTCCTTCTGGAGCTTTTCGGTCTCCAGACCGGTCAGGCGGTGCAGGCGCAAATCCAGGATGGCCTGGGCCTGTTCCGGTGACAGGTGGTACAGGCCGTCACGCAGGCCATAGTACTCTGGCAGGTCGTCCGGGCGGCAGGCGTCTTCGCCGGCGCGCTCCAGCATGGCCAGCACATCGCCTGGTGCCCAGCCCTTGTCCATCAGCTTTTCTTTCGCTTCGGCGGCGGACGGGGACTGACGAATCAGCTCGATGATTTCATCGATGTTGGCCAGCGCCACGGTCAGGCCTTCGAGAATGTGGCCACGCTCGCGAGCCTTGCGCAGCTCGTAGATGGTCCGGCGGGTGACCACTTCCCGGCGATGACGCAGGAACGCGTCCAGCATGTCCTTCAGGTTCAGTGTCTTGGGCTCGCCGTTAAGCAGCGCCACCATGTTGATGCCGAACACAGTCTGCAGCTGGGTGTGGGCAAACAGGTTGTTGACCACCACTTCCGGGTTCTCGCCGCGACGCAGCTCGATCACCACCCGGATACCTTCCTTGTTGGATTCGTCGCGCAGTTCGGTGATGCCTTCAAGGCGCTTTTCTTTCACCAGCTCGGCGATTTTCTCGATCAGGCGGGCCTTGTTGAGCTGGTACGGCAGCTCGGTGATGATGATCGATTCACGACCGGTTTTCTTGTCCTGCTCAATCTCATGGCGGGCACGGATATAAATGCGGCCACGACCGGTGCGATAGGCTTCCACGATGCCGGCACGGCCGTTGATGATGCCCTGTGTGGGAAAATCCGGGCCGGGAATGTATTCCATCAGCTCATCGATGGTCAGGTCCGGGTTGTCGATCAATGCCAGGCAGCCGTTGATCACTTCCGTCAGGTTGTGGGGCGGAATGTTGGTGGCCATGCCCACGGCAATACCGGAGGAGCCATTCACCAGCAGATTGGGAACGCGGGTGGGCAGCACTTCCGGAATTTTCTCGGTGCCGTCGTAGTTATCGACGTAATCCACCGTTTCCTTGTCCAGATCCGCCAGCAGCGAATGGGAGATTTTCTCCATGCGGATTTCGGTGTAACGCATGGCGGCGGCGTTGTCGCCGTCGATGGAACCGAAGTTACCCTGGCCATCCACCAGCGGATAACGCAAAGAGAACGGCTGGGCCATACGAACAATGGTGTCGTAGACCGCGGAGTCGCCGTGCGGGTGGTATTTACCAATAACATCACCGACCACACGGGCCGATTTCTTGTACGGCTTGTTCCAGTCATTGCCCAACTCGGACATGGCAAACAAGACCCGCCGGTGCACCGGCTTGAGGCCATCCCGCACGTCTGGCAGTGCCCGCCCGATGATCACGCTCATGGCGTAATCCAGGTAGGACTGTTTCAGTTCGTCTTCAATATTGACCGGCAGGATCTCTTTGGCTAACTCACCCATCGAGAAAGGTTCCTTTGCGTTATCTGGAAGTCGTACCGTGTGCCCCGCAAGGCACCGGATTTATTCTTCAACAAGCTGCCAAGCATACCACAGCTGGCCCCCTGGCGGGGCCCCGAAGCAGCTGTCAGTCGAAGACCACGGTTTTGTTTTCGTAGGTAATCACCCGGTCTTCAATGTGCGCCCGCAGACCGCGCGCCAACACGTTTTTCTCGACATCTTTACCCAGACGCACCATGTCATCGATGGAGTCGCTGTGGCTGATGCGGATCACGTCCTGCTCGATGATCGGCCCTTCGTCCAGGTCCTGCGTCACATAGTGGCAGGTGGCGCCGATCAACTTCACACCCCGGCTGTAGGCCTGGTGGTAAGGACGGGCACCGGCGAACGACGGCAGGAAGCTGTGGTGAATGTTGATCACCTTGCCGGCGTATTTGTCGCACAGGTCCTCGGGCAGGATCTGCATGTAGCGGGCCAGCACCACCACGTCGGTTTCGTAGTGCTCGAACAGCTCCTCGACATGACGGAAGGCTTCGGCCTTGTTTTCCTTGCTCACCGGAATGTGGTGGTAGGGAATGTCATGCCACTCCACCATCCGGCGCAGGTCATCGTGGTTGGAAATCACCGCCACAATTTCCGCGTTCAGCTCCTTGCTGTGCCAGCGGTACAGCAGATCCGCCAGGCAATGGGATTCCTTGCTGCACATCAGGATCACCCGCTTGGGACGGGCCGAATCGGCAATATGCCAGCTCATGTTGAACTCGCGGGCAATGGGTTCGAAGGCCGTGCGGAACTGCTCCAGCCCGAACGGGATCGACTCGGCCTTGATCTCGTGCCGCATGAAGAACCAGCCGGACTGGGTGTCTGAGTGATGGCTCGCCTCGGTAATCCAGCCATTGTAGGTGGACAGGAAGTTACTCACCTTGGCAACAATTCCCACCCTGTCCGGGCAGGAAATAACAAGACGATAGGTATGCTCCATGAAGCCTTTCCTTAACTTGAATCCGGGAAAGCAGGTGCGACAGAAAACCACAGACAACCGCCCGCGGTGACGATCGGCACGCACCGGTAAAAATGACCGGCTATGATAGCCTATCTGAGAGCCAGAAACGAGGAGTGCCACCGATGAACAGACTCATTCAGAAAATCCTGCCAGAGCAACGGTGGAGCCTGCCGGTCGTGCTGTTGGCAAGCCTCCTCCTGGGAGCCGGAAATGCTCATGCCCAGGCCATTCTGGAAGGCGAACGCTTCCACCCCGTCCAGGGCACCCAGGGCATGGTCGCCACCAGCCACACACTGGCCACGGAAATCGCCCTGAACGTCCTGAAAAACGGTGGCAATGCCATGGACGCGGCGGTCACCGCCGGGTTCGCACTCGCCGTTACCCAACCTCGCTCCGGCAACATCGGCGGCGGTGGTTTCCTGCTCTACGCTCCCGGCGATGGTGGAGCCCCGGAAGCCATCGACTACCGGGAAACCGCACCGAAAGCCGCGACCGAAACCCTGTTCCAGAATGAAGACGGAGAAGTGGTCCAGCAGCGCAGCCGCTTCAGCCATCAGGCCGCCGGTGTACCGGGCACCGTTGCCGGACTGGCGCTGGCACTGGAACGCCACGGCACTCTTTCACTGGAACAGGCGCTGGCGCCGGCCATCGAACTGGCACGGGAGGGGTTTGTGGTGCCCCACCGTTTCACCGAAGGCCTGGAGCAGGCCCGGGAGCGCCTTGAACGCTGGCCCGCCACCAGGGCGACGTTCTATAACGAGGACGGTTCCGCTCCCCGGCCAGGCAGCCTCTTCAAACAACCGGAACTGGCCGACACCCTGCAGCGCATTGCCGACCAGGGCCCCGAGGGCTTCTACGAGGGCGAAACCGCCCGCCTGATTGTCGAGGAAATGCGGCGCCATGACGGGCTGATCACCCTGGACGACCTGAAAGCCTACCAACCGGCCATTCGTAAACCGGTGCACGGCACTTACCGGGGGCACGACATCTACTCCATGTCGCCGCCCTCCTCAGGCGGCACCCACATCGTACAGATCCTGAACATCCTGGAGCACTACCCCATCGGCGACATGGGCCACAACTCCGCAGAGACCGTTCACCACATGGCCGAAGCCATGAAACTGGCCTACGCGGACCGCGCCCAATACCTGGGTGACACCGATTTTGTCGAGGTACCGCTGACCGGACTCACCAGCAAGGGCTATGCTTCCGCCCTGCAGGCCACCATTGATCCTGACAGAGCCAGACCGGCCGAGGACATCCAGGCCGGCAACCCGGCGCCCTGGGAAAGCCCGGAAACCACCCACTTTTCAGTGGTGGACCGCTGGGGTAACGCCGTGTCCAACACCTACACCATCAACTTCAGCTACGGCTCGGGCATCACCGTGACCGGTGCGGGTTTCCTGCTCAATAACGAGATGGACGATTTCAGCGCCAAACCCGGCGTACCCAATGCCTACGGCCTGATCGGCGGCGAAGCCAACAAGATTGAACCCGGCAAACGCATGCTCAGCTCCATGTCGCCCACCATCGTGCGCAAGGACGGTCGCAACTATCTGGTGACCGGCAGCCCGGGCGGCTCCCGGATCATCACCACCACATTGCAGGTGCTGATGAACGTGATCGACCATAATATGAATATACAGAGCGCCGTGAGCGCCCCGCGCATGCACCACCAGTGGCTGCCAGACGAAATTCTCGTGGAGCAGGGTTTCAGCCGCGACACCATTGAACTTTTGCAGGCGCGAGGCCACACAATCACCACAAGCCGGGCCATGGGGGCGAGCCAGAGCATTTTGATAGGCCCTGAAGGCACGCTTTATGGTGGTGCCGACCCAAGACGAAGCACCTCATCGGCCATGGGCTATTGAGTCGAATTGTTACCGGACGGGAGATCAGAATGACCGAGCCAAGGCGGCCAGACCAGCCACAACAGCCGGACAATAACCCACAACCGACCATACCCAACCAGTACTCCTTCCTCTGGCTGAGTGCCGCCATCTTTTTGATGGTGCTGTGGATGCAGGGCGCCAACCAGCCCCAGCAACAGGAAGTGGCCTACTCCGAATTCAAGGAAGCGGTAATGGCAGGCCAGGTGGAAGAAGTCACCCTGCGCCAGGAAGAGATTATCGGCCAGTTCACCGACTCCGGCGCAAGCCGATTCAGTTCCACCGGCCAGACCACCAGCACCCACTTTGTCACCCTCCGCCCGCAAACCGAAGACGCTCAACTGCTGCCCATGCTCGAAGAGCAGCAGGTCACCATTCGTGGCGCCCGCTCCGGTCGCCCCTGGTGGCAGGAACTGATTCTGGGCGTGGTGCCCTGGATTCTGTTGCTGGCGCTCCTGTTCTGGTTCTGGGGCAACGCCCAGAAGCGAATGGCCCAGGGCGGCGGCGTGCTGGATTTCAGCCGTTCAAAAGCCCGCCGCGCCCGCAAGGAAACCTCGACCACCACCCTGGACGATGTCGCCGGCATTGAATCCGCCAAGCGGGAAATCGGCGAAGTGATCGACTTTCTCAAATCCCCGGACAAGTACCGGCGCCTGGGCGCCATCATGCCCAAGGGCATTCTCCTGGTCGGCCCGCCCGGCACCGGTAAAACCCTGCTCGCCCGGGCCATTGCCGGCGAAGCCGAAGTGCCCTTTTTCAGCATCAGCGCCTCGGAATTCATTGAGATGTTCGTGGGCGTGGGCGCTGCGCGGGTGCGGGACATGTTCAAGGAAGCCCGCAAAGAGGCACCGGCGCTCATCTTTATTGATGAACTGGACGCCATCGGCCGCTCCCGGGGCGCCGGGCTCGGCGGCGGCCACGACGAACGGGAACAGACTCTGAACCAGATCCTGACCGAAATGGATGGCTTTGAAGAGCACGAGAACGTGCTGGTACTGGCCGCCACCAACCGCCCGGATGTGCTGGACACTGCCCTGCTGCGTCCCGGTCGGTTCGACCGCAAGATCACCCTGGACCGGCCCCACAAAGAGGCCCGCGAAGCCATCCTGAAAGTGCACGTGCGCAAGGTGCCCCTGGCCAGCGATGTCGACCTTGAAGCCATTGCCGCCCGCACCATCGGATTTTCCGGCGCAGACCTGCACAACCTGGTGAACGAAGCGGCCCTGACCGCTGCCAGGGAGGGCCTGAGCGAGGTCAATGAACACTGTTTCGAGCTGGCTCGCGACCGGATTACCCTGGGTGAAGAGCGCGATGCCAAACTACCACCCCGGGAACGGGAAGCGGTGGCCTATCATGAGTGCGGCCACGCCCTCATGGCCTATTTCATGCCCAATGCCGACCCGCTCAACAAAGTCACCATCATTCCCCATGGCATGGCCATGGGCGTTACCGAACAGACCCCGAGAGACGACCATTACACCTACACCGAAAGCTACCTGAAAGACCGCATCAAGGTGATGCTCGGCGGCCGCTGCGCGGAAAAGGTGATCTACGGCGAGGTCAGCACCGGTGCCCAGAACGACCTGAAAGAAGCCACCGCCCTGGTGCGCCGGATGATCGGCCAGTGGGGCATGAGCGACAAGATTGGCCCGCTCGGCCTGAACATTGGTGAGGAACATGTATTCCTCGGCCGGGAAATGGGCCACCCCCGGGAGTTCAGCGAGAAAATGGCGGAACTGATTGATACTGAAATCCAGGCCCAGCTGCTGGCGCTGGAAAAAGCCACCCTGGAGTTCCTGACCGATCATCGGGACCAGTTGGAAGCCCTGGCTCGGGCCACACTGGAGCGGGAAACCCTGTCAGCCGGGGAAATCCGTGAGATCCTGGAGAACAGCCCGGCCAGCGCCTGACTCTTCCGCGTTAGAAGTGGGTCACCAGATCATGACTGAACAACGCCACGCAGAACCCCACCACCGCGCCCAGCGGTGGCCCCCAGTGGCGCTCCAGTCTTGACTGGGGAGCAATGTCCTGAAAAATCAGATACAACACACCGCCGGCAGCCGCCAGCATGATCACCCCAAGCAGCACGGGCCGGTCCGATAAAAAGAAATAGCCCAACAAGCCGGCGATCGGCCCGGTAATCACCAGCGAAGTCATAAACGCCAGTGTCCGGCGAGAGGTGTGCTCAGGCAGATCCACCAATTCACGGTAGGCATTGAAGCCCTCCGGCAGGTTCTGGATGGCAATCAGCACCGCCATCAGAACGGCGGTTTTCGGGCTGGCCACCGCCAGACCGCCCAGTGCGATGGCCTCGGGAACAAAGTCCAGCATCAGCCCCATCAGTTGGGGCGATTCCCGCCGCTTGAGGCCAAGCATCCGCTCTATCAGGAAGAACAGCACCCCACCGCCAACAATGGCGGGTATCGCCCAGAGCGACTCGCCCATGCTCGCCTGGCCTTCGGGAATCAGCACCACCGACATGGCCCCCAGCAGAATGCCGCCACCCAGGGCGATCAGAAAATGCCGTAATTCCTTTTCAAGCCAGTGCGGACGAATGCTCTCAACACTGGCCAGCAGCCCACCCAGGGGAATAAAGGCGCCGGCCAGAACGGTCAGGCTGACAATGATAAAAACATCAAAAACCATAAACCTGCTTACAGATAGTGATTAAAAGGTCAGGGTGTGATCGTGACCGGCAAATGCAGCGCCGACAGCAACGCCTCCGCGCCCGGCTCTTGAAACAGGGAACACTCGCGGCTCAGTACAAGCTGGGCAGCCTGTTGCCGGCGCAACAACCGGGCGATGGTCACCGGGTCGGAAGCCGGCAGGGTGAGCACCTGCACCTCGGACTCGGGCAGGCCCGTGAGCTGCTTCAGCTCTGACAGCTGCTGTCCAGTCACTGACGCACCTTCCGCCAGCAGCAAGGCAACCGGCTGCCGGGAATACGCCGCAGCCTCGGCGGCGGCGGACACCGCCCGCCGGTTGGCCTGCTCGTGGTCATTCAGGAACACAACAATACGCCCCCGGGTTGGGGCCCGCTGCTGGCTCCACAACAGCAGGCGGCCCGGCGAACGCTGCACCAACCCCCGGACCGTCGAGCCCAGCAAAGGTCCCGGCACGGTTGCCCAACGGGCACGGCCAAGTACCAGCAGGTCCTCCGGCCCTGCCAGTGCCAGGACCTCCTCCACCACGCGGCCGCGGCTGATATTCAACCGGTAACGGCCTCCGTAGCGCCCCACGACACCGGCCAGGGTGCGCCGGGTTTGCTCGGCCAGCCGTTGCATTCGCTGTTCCAGCGCCACAACGTCCAGCGGGCGGCTAAGCCCTGAAAACGCCCCCACTTCCCGGGCAAATCCGTAACCGGCGCTGCGCAGCAGGTCCTGCTCCTCCACAAACACGCCGTGCACTTCCGCCCCGGTATGCTCGGCAATGGACGCGGCCGCTTCCAGGGCCGACAGGCTCACCCGGGAGCCGTCCAGCAATACCAGGACGCGCCCACCGGCTGGCCGGCCGCCAACCGATTCCAGCGTCGAATCAGTCACCGCTTTTGCCCTCGCCGTCGCCGGCACCGTTTGTACCGCCGTTTTCGTCTTTCGCCTCCGTGGCCTCAGCGAATGCCGCCAGCCTGTCCGCCACCCGGCGGTTGAAGCTGCCTTCCGGGTATTGGCCATCGGCATCCGGCTGGCCGGCGGGCAGGCCGGTCATCAGTTCAATCGCCTCATCAATGTGGCGAATCGGATAAATACTGAAATCCCCGGCCCTGATCGCCACGCGCACGGACTCTTCAAGCATCAGGTGCTCAACGTTGCTGGCGGGCAACAGCGCTCCCTGCCCTTTCACCTCGCCGGATTGCCGGCACACACGGAAAAAGCCCTCGATTTTTTCGTTCACGCCGCCCACCGCCTGAACCTCGCCGTGCTGGTTCATGGAACCGGTGACCGCCAGCGACTGTTTCAGGGGCACACCGGTGATGGCCGAAAGCAACACGCAGGTCTCCGCCACCGACGCGGAATCGCCTTCCACACCCCCGTAGGACTGCTCGAAAGCCAGGCTGGCCGACAACGACAACTGCCCCAGGGGCGCGTAACGATTGGCCAGGAAGCGGGAGAGAATCATCACCGCCTTGCTGTGAATCGGCCCGCCCAGTTTTGCCTCTCGCTCAATATCCACCACTTGCCCTTTGCCGGGCCGGGCGGTGGCGGTGATGCGGGTAGGCTGGCCAAACCGGGTCGCGCCCAGTTGCAGCACCGACAGGCCGTTCACCTGCCCGACCTGCTCACCGCTGGTGGCGATCATCACCACGCCACGCTGAATCTGTTCCAGGCTGCGTTCACGAATGCGGCTGGCGCGGTATTCGCGCTCATCAATGGCCTGCTGGACATGCACCGCCTCGATAAACCCACTGCCGGCCTGGGCAGCCCAGTGGTCAGACTCGCTTAACAGGTCTTTCAGCACCCGGTCGTGGGCGGTGAGCTTTTTCTGGTCACTGGCCAGGCGACTGGCATGCTCAATCAGCCGGCCAACACCGGTTTTGTCCAGGGCGCGAAGACCGGCGGCACGGGCCATGGTGGCCAGCATGCGGGCATACAGTTGGTAGCTGTTATCGTCCCGTTCCAGGTCGTCTTCAAAATCGGCTTCCACCTTGAACAGGTCCAGAAAGTCCGGGTCGTAGTGGGACAACAGGTAATACAGCATCCTGTCGCCCAGCAGCACCACCTTCACCGACAGCGGTATCGGCTCCGGTTGCTGGCTGACGGTGGTCGCCAGACCATACAGACGCTCCAGGGATTCAATGCGGATTTCACCGGAAAACAGAATGCGCTTGAGGCTTTCCCAGGCCAGCGGCTGCATGAGAATGCGGCGGGCATCGACAATCAGGTAGCCACCGTTGGCCTGGTGCAGGGAGCCGGGCCGTATCAGCGTGAAATCGGTGTACAGGTTGCCCTGGCGTGCCCGGTGTTCGATCTGGCCGGTCAAATGCTGGTGGCTGGGCAAGTCCTCATAAACCACCGGCGCGCCCCGGGTCTCGGCGTTGTCCACCAGCAGGTTCACTTTGTAACGGTTCAGCAGCCCGGACGGAGGGCTATCCTCGCTGTCCTGGAAGACCTCGGCATGTTCCACCACGTCTTCCCGCACGGCATCCAGATGATCCACCACCGCCGGCACATGCCGCCACTTTTCACGCAGTTCGCCAATGGGACCGCCCAGGGTGAGCTGCACCATTTCCTCATTCAGCGCCCGGATACGCTGGCGCACCTCCTTGCGCAACCTTGGTACCTGCTGGATGGCCTGCTGAAGCTTTTTCTGCAGGTCTTCCACCTTGGCCTCGATCAGCGCTTTCTCGTCATCGGAAAATTTCTGGTATTCCTCCGGATCAATCACTTCGCCGTTGCGCATGGGCGCGAAGGTAAAACCGGAATGGGTGGCCAGCATGGCGATGTTGTTCTGGTTGGCTTCTTCCTGAATCTCGAACAGTCCCCGGCTCTGGCGCCTGGCCACCTCTTCCTGCAATTCCTGAATGCGCGCCTGATACTCTTCGCTTTCAAAGGTGGCGGGAATGGCGGTTTTCAACTCGGCCACCAGGTCGTTCATGTCAGTTCTGAACTGATTGCCTTCGCCCGGTGCCAACCTGATCGCCCGGGGCTTGTCCGAGGCCTTGAAGTTAAACACATGGCACCAGTCAGGCGGCGCCGGCAGCCCGGCCGCATGCCGGGACAAAAAGCGTTTCACCAGCTCATGCTTGCCCGCACCGGAAGGACCCAACACAAACAGGTTGAAACCACCGGCCTGCATGCTGGCACCGAACTCCAGGGCCCGGAGCATGCGTTCCTGGCCGACTGGCTGCTCCAGATCATCGAGCGTGTCGGTAGAGTCGAAATCCAGCTTCTCGATCGGGCAACGATGATAAACCTGGTCCTCGGTCAACGCTGCGGGTACTGCCATGACGCCTCCTTTCTCTTCTCTTACCGGTTACTTCTCGTTGTCGAGCTTTTCCTGGGTGCGGAATTCAAAGTCGCTGGCGTCGTGCCGCTCGTGCAGCTGGGTGGCCGGCTCGCCCCAGGTTTTGTTCACCATCCGGCCACGCCTGACCGCCGGCCGCCGGGCAATCTCATCTGCCCAGCGAATCACATTGGTGTAGGTGTGGGCCTCAAGAAACTCCGCTGCGTCATACACAATGTTTTTCACCACGGCGCCGTACCACGGCCAGATGGCCATATCGGCAATGGTGTATTCATCGCCCACCATGTAACGGTTCTCAGCCAAATGACGGTCCAGAACATCCAGCTGGCGCTTTACCTCCATAGTGTAGCGGTTGATCGGGTATTCGTATTTTTCCGGTGCGTAGACATAGAAGTGCCCGAAACCGCCACCGAGAAAGGGTGCGCTGCCCATCTGCCAGAACAGCCAGTTCATGGTTTCCGTGCGTTTGGCCAGGTCTTTTGGCAGGAATTCACCAAACTTTTCCGCCAGATAGAACAGGATCGAGCCGGATTCAAACACACGAACAGCCGGTTCCACGGAGCGGTCGAGCATGGCCGGAATCTTGGAGTTGGGGTTCAGTTGAACAAAGCCGCTGCTGAACTGGTCACCATCACCAATCCGGATCAGCCAGGCATCGTATTCTGCTTCCTTGATGCCCTTCTCCAGCAGTTCTTCAAACATGATGGTGGCTTTCACCCCGTTGGGCGTGGCCAGGGAATACAGCTGGAACGGGTGATCGCCCACGGGCAGTTCCTTGTCGTGGGTCGGGCCGGCAATCGGGCGATTGATACTGGCGAACTGACCGCCGTTGTTGGGCTCCCATTTCCACACTTTTGGCGGGGTATAGGTTGGATCACTCATGAACACACCTCCACATCGGTTGGGCTTCTTATCATAACCACTCTAACGGAATATTGACCCGGACTGCACACGGCATCACTTCGGCATTATGGTGCACACCCCGCCCTCGCCGCACTCATCAAGTGCACAAAACCCTCTGACCGCCTTGCCCGGTAACCGTGCTGCACCCCTAACTGCCCAACAGCTGGTAATTTGAACCATTGTGGAACACTCCTTGCTTTCAGTGATCGCTCTTCGTGCGTACCCCCGCCCCAACAGGCGGCAAAACACAAAAACAGGAGTTATAGACCCGTGGATATCACGAGCGCAGTTCATACCCTGACCGACAGCACCAACACGCTGTTTATCCTGATCGGTGCCATCATGGTTCTGGCCATGCACGCCGGCTTCGCCTTTCTTGAAGTCGGTACGGTCAGGCACAAAAACCAGGTCAACGCCGTGGTCAAGATCATGACCGACTTCGGCGTTTCAGCGGTTGGCTATTTCTTTGTCGGCTACACCATTGCCTACGACAGCCACTTCCTGGCCAGCGCCTCGCAACTGACCGACGCCAACGGCTACGAGCTGGTGAAGTTCTTCTTCCTCATGACGTTCGCCGCCGCCATTCCGGCCATCGTATCCGGCGGTATCGCCGAGCGCGCCCGCTTTTACCCCATGCTGATTGGTTCAGGCCTGATCGTCTCGCTGGTCTACCCTTTCTTTGAGGGCATCGTGTGGAACGGCAACTACGGCATCCAGGCCTGGCTGGAGAACCAGTTTGGGGCAGGATTCCACGATTTTGCCGGCTCCGTTGTCGTGCACGCCGTGGGTGGCTGGGTGGCCCTGGCAGCCATTCTGCTGCTGGACGCCCGCAAAGGCCGTTACCGCAATGGCAAGGTGGTAGCGTTCGCACCATCGAATATCCCGTTCCTGGCCCTGGGCGCCTGGATCCTGACCGTGGGCTGGTTCGGCTTTAACGTGATGTCCGCACAAACTCTCGACGGCATCAGCGGCCTGGTGGCGGTGAACAGCCTGATGGCCATGGTTGGCGGTATCCTGGTGTCCATGGTGCTGGGCAAGAAAGACCCCGGCTTTATCCATAACGGCCCGCTGGCCGGCCTGGTGGCCGTGTGCGCCGGTTCCGACCTCATGCACCCGGTCGGGGCGCTGATCACCGGCGGTGTCGCCGGCGCCATTTTCGTGTTCATGTTTGAATGGGCCCAGGACAAGATCGAGCGCCTGGACGACGTACTGGGTGTCTGGCCGCTGCATGGTATCTGTGGTGTCTGGGGCGCCATCGCCGCTGGCATCTTCGGCGCCGAAGCCCTGGGCGGTCTTGGCGGTGTCAGCCTGATCTCCCAGGTTATTGGCGCGACGGCCGGCGTGGTGATCGCCTTTGGCGGGGGCCTGATTGTCTACGGCATTATCGCCAGGGTGTCCGGCCTGCGCCTGAGTGAAGAGGAAGAATTCAACGGCGCGGACCTGAGCGTTCACCACATTGGTGCAACCTCCATGGAATAATGGCAGGCGCCAGTAAACGCAAAAAGCCCCGGCGGTCTGGCCGGGGCTTTTTTGTTTCAGCAACCTTTCCCACTAAATCAGAGCCGCCACCGTCACGCCCAGCAGCCCCAGATTCGCCGCCAGCCCGATCATGAAGAAATACGAACGGGGGCTGGGATTACGCTCGGTGGCGATGGCGTAATACAGCATCATATGAACCACCCGTGCCGCCACAAACACCCAGATCAGCAGCCCGGTCCAGAACGGGTCGGCACCCACCAGCACCGCCAGAAACGCCGTGGCGAACATCGCCGGCAGGTTCTCCAGCGAGTTCATGAACGTCCTGTGCGCCCGGAACACAAACGATTCGTGGCTGAGGGAGTCGTCAATTTTTCCCGGCACCGCCCCCGGCCGGGACGCCTTGGTCAAACTCGCCACAAACCACTGCACCAGCCAGAGGGCAATCAAGGCCGCGATGCCCCAGAGCGCCGTGGTATATACTTCCTGCAGATTACCCATTTTTCCTCCCGTTTCGTGGCATTACCATTCACTACGACCCAGAGCCGAACACGGATGAAACGAGGCCAACCGCGAACATGACCGAACCACCCCTTACGCCCGTTTTCCACACCTCGGGGCTGACCAAAACCTACCTGCAGGGTGAGGTGGAGGTTCACGCCCTGCGCGGCATTGACCTGGACCTCTACGCCGGCGAACTGGTGGTCATGCTCGGTGCCTCCGGTTCCGGCAAGTCCACCCTGCTGAACATCCTGGGCGGGCTGGATGTGCCCACCAGTGGCGAAGTCACCTACCTGGAAACCGACCTGGCCCGCGCCACCGACAAGCAACTGACCCAGTACCGCCGAGACTATGTCGGCTTTGTGTTCCAGTTCTACAACCTGATCCCCTCCCTCACGGCCCGGGAAAACGTGATCGCGGTGACCGAGATTGCCCGCAACCCCATGACACCGGACGCCGCGCTGGACCTGGTGGGCCTGAAGGACCGGGCGGATCACTTCCCGGCCCAATTGTCCGGCGGCGAGCAACAGCGGGTGGCCATTGCCCGGGCCATCGCCAAACAGCCCAACGTGCTGCTGTGCGACGAGCCCACCGGAGCGCTGGATTCCGCCACGGGCGTGCGGGTGCTGGATGCGCTGGACAGGGCCAACCGGGAGACCGGCACCACCACGGTCATCATCACCCATAACGCCTCCATCGCCAACATGGCGGACCGGGTGATCACACTTTCCGATGGCCTGATCAGTGGCGAACATCGCAACGCCACTCGCCAGGCTCCCAACACCCTGAGCTGGTAGCCATGTTCGGCCTTCGCGGCAGCGTCCTGCACACCAAACTGAAACGAGAGCTCTGGCAGATCCGGGGCCAGGTGCTGGCCATTGCCCTGGTGATCGCCGGCGGCATTGCGGTGTGCCTGCTGTCGGTGGTGAATTACACCTCCCTGGACGCGACCCGCCAGCAGTACTACCAGGAACAACAGTTTGCCGATGTATTCGTCTCCCTCAAACGGGCGCCCCGCCACCTTGAACAGCAGATCGGGCAAATACCCGGTGTCCGGGAACTGAGCGCCCGGGTGGAAGGCGCTGCCAAACTGGAAGTAAGCGGCTTCACAGACCCAGTCTCCGCCCGCCTGGTATCCCTGCCACCCACCGGCCAGCCGGCGGTGAACCGGCTGCACCTGCGCCAGGGCCGGCTGCCGGACCCGGGCCGCCACCAGGAAACCGTGATCATCGGCAGCTTTGCCGATGCCCATGACCTGCAACCGGGCGATACCCTCAGTGCCGTGATCAACGGCCGCAAACAGACCCTCACCGTGGTGGGCATCGCCGAATCACCGGAATTCATCTACGTGATCCCGCCCGGCGGCATGCTGCCGGATTACCAGCGCTACGGCGTACTGTGGTTGTCCCGGGAAGCACTGGCCTCGGCCATGGATCTGCGCGGCGCGTTCAACAGCCTGGTACTGCAGACCACGCCCGACTACCCCGTGGCGGATGTCATCGACCGCCTGGACCGGCTGCTGGGCCGCTATGGCAGCACCGGGGCCTACGCCCGGGAAGACCAGTTTTCCCACCGGTTCCTGAGCGACGAACTGGAGCAGCTCAAGGTCATGGCGATCATCTTTCCCACCATCTTCATGGGCGTGGCCATGTTCCTGCTGAACGTGGTGATCGGCCGTCTGATCAGCACCCAGCGCGATATCGTTGCGGTGCTCAAGGCCTTTGGTTACAGCAACCGGCAGATTGCCTGGCACTACAGCCAGCTGGTGCTAACCATAGCCACCATTGGCCTGCTGATTGGCACCGGCATCGGCCTTTGGCTGGGCCGCGCGCTGGGCGAGCTGTACATGGACTACTACCGGTTCCCGGCCCTGCTGTTCCGCATCAACCCGCTGTGGCTGGTGTTGCTGGCGATACTGAGTCTTTCGGTGGCCTGGCTGGGTGGCTGGCGCGCGATTCGCCGGGCGGCGGCCCTGCCGCCGGCGGAAGCCATGCAGCCGGAGGGTCCCGCCCGCTACAACGTCTCCCGAATCGAACGCCTGTTGTCCCGGGTGCGTTTCCGCCAGCCCTCCCGGATGATTGTCCGGCAACTGGCCCGGCGGCCGGGGCGTACCGCGTTGTCCATTGCCGGCATTGCCATGGCCACCGCCATTGTCGTGGTGGGCAATTTCCAGTTCAGTTCGGTGGAACTGATGGTCCATACCCAGTTCGCCCGCGTCCAGAAACAGGATCTGACCGTCACCCTGACCGATCCCGTGAACCAGTCGGCGCTTTACAGCATGGCCCGACAACCCGGCGTGCTCTATACCGAAGGCCGGCGCTCAGTGGCGGTGGAGCTGGTCAGCGGCCATCGCACCTGGCGCACCGCCCTGACCGGCCTGCCGGAAAACGCCCGCCTGCAGTTCGTGGTGGACAGTAACCTGAACAACGTGGCCATCCCGGCCAGCGGCCTGTTGCTCACCGATTTTCTGGCCCGGCGGCTCAACGTAAGCCCGGGGGATTCTCTGCAGGTACAGGTACTGGAACAACACCGCCCCACCCTGACCCTGCCCGTGGCGGGCGTCACCAGTGAATTTCTCGGCGTTGGCGCCTACATGAACCTGGAGGCCATGAACCGGGCACTGCGCGAAGGCCCGGTGGTCAACCAGGTATTGTTGAACCTGCAGCCGGAGATGTCCGACAGTGTCTACCAACGTTTGCAGGACACTCCGAGGGTCATGGCCACAAACCAGCGCCGGGCCATGCTCGACAGCTTTTTCGACACCCTGGCCAAAACCTTCCTGACCTACACTTTCATCATCAGCCTGCTGGGCGGCATTATCGCCTTCGGCGTGATCTACAACACCGCCCGTATCTCGCTCGCCGAGCGCGCCCGGGACCTGGCCAGCCTGCGGGTACTGGGGTATAACCAACCGGAAGTCGCCCATATCCTGCTTGGCGAACTGGCCCTGCTACTGGTACTGGGCATTCCCCTGGGCTGGGCGTTTGGCGCGGGTTTGGGCCAGCTGGTGGTCACCGCCATGCAGACCGAACTCTACCGCGTGCCCCTGATCATCACCGGGCAAACGCTGGCCCTGGCGGCCTGTGTGGTGATTGCCTCGGCGCTGGTGTCCGGCTTCATAACCTGGCTGCGGCTGCGTAAACTGGATCTGGTGGCGGTACTGAAAACCCGGGAATAGCCCCTGACAATGGAATTGGCGATGGCAAACAAACAGCGAATCACAGGAAAACGGATCTTCTGGGCCCTGCTGGCGGCACTCGCTGTGGCCGCCTTTGCCTTCGTAATGCGCCCGGAACCGGTCTGGGTGGACCTGGCCACCGTTGAACGGGGCCCCATGGAGGTCACCCTGCTGGAGGAGGGCAAAACCCGGGTGAAAGACCGGTACCTGATTTCCTCACCGGTCACCGGCTATCTGCATCGCCCGCAACTGCACGTGGGCGACCCCGTGATTCCCGGCGAACTGCTCACCTGGGTGGACCCCATGCCCGCCACCATGCTTGACGCCCGCAGCCGGGCCGAAGCCGAGGCGCGAATCGAGGCGGCCCGAGCCACGCTGGAGTCCATTCGCCAGAAAGTGGCGGCCGCCGAAGCCGAGGCAGAGTTTGCGGTATCGGAATACCAGCGCCTGCAGCGTCTGGAGAGTTCACGCTTTATTTCGGCCGAACAGTTGCAACAGGCCCGGACCACGGCCGACCGGGCCCGGGCCATCCTGCGCTCGGCCCGGTTTGATGAAGAGGTGGCCAAACACGAACTGGCCGCCGCCCGGACCCGCCTGCAGGTTTCCTCCGCCAACGAGAATGGGGGAAAACCGGCAGAGCGGGTCGCTGTTCGCTCCCCGGTAAACGGCGCAATCCTGACCCTGGCCCGGGAAAGCGAAGGGGTAATCCAGGCCGGCGAGCCCATCCTGGAAGTTGGCGATCCCGGCGCGCTGGAAGTGGTGGTGGACGTGTTGAGCTTTGATGCCGTCAAGCTGGCCCCCGAAACCCGGGCCAGGCTCAGTGGCTGGGGTGGCCCCACCCTGGAGGCGGTGGTGCGCCGGGTGGAACCGGTAGGGTTCGAAGACGTGTCCGCACTGGGTGTCGAGGAGCAGCGAGTACAGGTGATTGCCGACATCGTCAGCCCCCGGGAGCAATGGGCGCAGCTGGGGGATGGCTACCGGGTGGATGCTGAGTTCATCCTGTGGCAGAGCAATGACACCCTCCAGGTGCCCGCCTCCGCCCTGTTCCAGCACAATGGAACCCAGGCGGTTTTTCGGGTGCGCGACAACATGGCCACCATACAGCCGGTGACAGCCGGCCAGAGCAATGGGCTTTACACGGCGGTCACCGATGGCCTCAGCGCAGGCGACCAGGTGGTCCGCCACCCGGGCCGGGAACTGTCCGATGGCGACCGGGTGCGGGAACGTTAGGAAGCCTCTTCTGAACAGCCGGCGGGGCCACAGAAAGCCCGCTCCAGCAACTGGGCACTGTGCAGCACGTTCCGGCTCGCGCCCCGCTGAATCTGCTCCCGGCAACTGAAGCCATCCGAGACGATAAACGTACCCTCGTCGCTATTACGCACCGCTGGCAGCAGCACGTCCTCCGCGATGCGTTGCGACACCTCGTACTTGTCGGCTTCAAATCCAAAGCCGCCGGCCATCCCGCAGCAGCCGGTATCCGGCGTGTTGACCGTCAACCCCAGCTTTTCAAACACCGCCCGGGTGCCGTCCATGCCGTCAAACGCCTTCTGGTGACAGTGACCGTGCAACAACACCGCTCCTTCCAGAGTTGGCCAGACCCGGAGCTCCAGGGTATTCAGGAAATCCGGCAATAGCCAGGTGTTCCCAGAAAGCCACTTGGCCCGCTCATCGTTCGGGAAGAAATTCAGCAGTTCATCCCGGAACACGCTCATGCACGATGGTTCCACGCCCACCACAGGAATACCGGCCCGAATCGCCGGTTCCAGCACGGCCATGGTCTGCTCCAGGCGCTTGCGAGCCTTGTCCAGAAAGCCGTAATCGTACAGGGGGCGGCCACAGCAAAGCGGCTTACCCGGCAGCTGCACTTCGTACCCCAACGCTTCCAGAACCCGCTTCGCCGAACCAGGCACGCCGGCGTCCAGGAAGTTGTTGAATGTGTCCGGCCAGAGCATCACCGTTGGGCGATCGCCCCTGGCGGGCACCGGTGATTGATAATTTTTTGTGAACGGCTGGTCGGAAAACTTCGGCAGCTCCCGATGCTCAGACATGCCGGTGACGGCACGCACGGCCTGATTAATGCCCGGAAGGCCCGTCAGGGTGTTGACCAGCTTCGGGGCATAACCCGCCAGCCGGGACCATTCGTGGATTCTCCCGAAAGTCCAGGCCTGCTTCGGGCGCCGGTTGCGCTCGTAGTAATGGGCCATGAACTCGGCCTTGTAGGTGGCCATGTCCACCTGGACCGGGCACTCGTGCTTGCAGGCCTTGCAGCCCAGGCACATCTCCAGGGCATCGTGTACGGCTGGCGAGTTCCAGCCAGTGTCCACCGGGTCACCTTCCAGCATTTCAAACAGCAGCCGCGCCCGGCCCCGGGTGGAGTGCTGTTCTTCCCCGGTGCCCCGGAAACTCGGGCACATGATGCCCCCCGAACCGCTGCGGCATTTGCCCACGCCCACGCAGCGGCCAGCCGCCTGGGCGAAACTGCCCAGGTCCTTGGGAAAGGTGAAATACAGCGGCTTCGGGTCCATCTGGCTGGAATCCGGCCCCACCCGAAGGTTTTCATCCATGCGGTAGGGCTCGATCAGCTTGTGGGGGTTCAACCGGTGCCCCGGGTCCCACAGGGCCTTGAATTCGGCAAAGGCCTGCATCAACTCCGGGCCAAACATGCGCGGCCAGAGTTCTGCCCTGGCCTGGCCATCACCGTGCTCGCCAGACAGAGAACCACCGTAGGAAACCACCAGATCGGCCGCTTCCTCGGTAAAGGCTCTCCACTTTTTCACACCCTCGTGGGTGGAGAGATCGAACGTCACCCGGCCATGAATACAGCCGTCGCCGAAATGCCCGTACAGTGACGAGCGGTAGCCGTAGCGGTCCAGCAAAGCGCGGTAGTCCCGCAGGTACTGGCCCACCTGGGCCGGGTCCACGGCCGCGTCTTCCCAACCCGGGTAGGTTTCCGGCTCGCCGGGGAAAGCGTTGGTGGCCGCCGCACCGCTCTTGCGCACCGACCAAACCAGATTGGCCTCGGCGGTATCGGTGTAGATGCGGCTGTCCCGGCAACGCTCGCCCACCCGTTTCAGGGCTTTTTCCGCCTTTTCCTCGGCTTCCTCGAAGGTGTCGCCGCCGTACTCCGCCAGCAACCAGCCATCGCCTTCCGGCAGTCCCTCCAGCGCTTTCAAACCATAGCCCTTGCGGCGCATGTCGGACACGATCTGGTCGTCGATACCTTCCAGCGCCAGCGGCCCGGTCTCCATGATCGCAGGCCCTTCGTCGCCGGCCTGGCAGATATCGTCGTAGCCGAACACCACCAGCACCCGGTGCGGCGGGCTGGGAATCAGCTTTGCCCGCGCGGAAAGCGTGATGGCGCAGGTGCCCTCGGTGCCGATCAGCGCTTCGGCCACGTTGAAGCCGTTTTCCGGCAGCAGGGCTTCAAGGTTGTAGCCGGAGACCCGGCGGCGGATCTGGGGAAAGCCCTGGCGAATGGCGTCGGCGTACTTGTCCCGCAGGTTTCTCATGCCGGCGTAGAGTTCGCCCTTGCGCCCGCCAGCCGCGATGATTTCCTCCAGTTCCTGCTCGGAGGTGGGGCCAACGGTCAGGCGCAGGCCGTCGTAGGTCAGCACCTCCATGGATTCGATGTTGTCGACCGTCTTGCCCGCCATCACCGAATGGGCGCCGCAGGAGTTGTTGCCCACCATGCCCCCGAGGGTGCAGTGGGTGTGGGTGGAGGGGTCCGGACCAAAGGTAAGCCCGTGCTCTTCGGCGGCGTTACGCAGTTGATCACACACCACGCCGGGCTGGACGTCGGCATGGCGGGCCTCCGGGTCCAGGTGCAGGATCTTGTTCATGTAGCGGGAAGTGTCCAGCACAATGGCGGCGTTGCAGGTCTGCCCGGCCAGGCTGGTGCCGGCACCGCGCGCAAGGAGTGGCACCTCGTATTCCCGGGCCAGTGCCACCACGGTTTCCACATCAGCGTCATCCCGTGGCAACACCACACCCAGCGGCACCTGGCGATAGTTGGAGGCATCGGTGGCGTAGAGCGCCCGGTCCGCCGGCTCCAGGCGCACGTCGCCGCGCACCCGGGCTTTCAGGGCCTCTGCCAGATCGGTGGGAAATTCGCCGTTACCGGAGGTCTGCTGCGTTTTCGCCATGGCGTCGGCTCCTGTGAGCGGTTGTCAGACAAACATTCGCCAACCACCGTGCCAACAGGACCTGATTACGGCTTACTGACAGATCTCCGCCAACACAGCGTTGGTGAGGCTTTTCAGATCATCCGGGCTGAGCTCGATCTCAAGCCCTCGGCGCCCGGCACTGATATACACAGTGTCGTAATCCGCAGCGGAAACATCAATGATGGTCTTCAAACGCTTTTTCTGCCCCAGCGGGCTCACACCACCCAGCACATAGCCCGTGGCCCGCTCCACATCCGCCGGCGGTGCCATGGTGGCTTTTTTTGCGCCGGCGGCGCGCGCAATCTGCTTCATGCTCAGCATGCCGGAAACCGGCAGCACCGCTACCGCCAACGCTTTGTTATCGAGGCTAACGACCAGCGTCTTGAACACCCGCGAAGCCGGCACGCCCAGCTTGTCCGCCGCCTCCTGGCCGTAGGATTCGCTGTCCGGATCATGGCTGTACTCATGCACCGTATGGGCGATCTTCTGTTTCCTGGCGAGGTTTATTCCCGGTGTCATCGGATGTTCCCGTATTATTGCCCTTAAAAGTTACTGCCCTTCAAACATACTCATGGAGCGGCGCAAGCCGCCATCCAATACCGCCACGTTGCGATAACCCAGCTCCATCAGTGCCTTGGCCGCACGGGGGCCGCGAGTGCCACCGTTGCAGTAACAGATGATTTCCTGGTCCCTGTCGGTAAGCACGTCCGGCGCCTGGAGATTGATGGCCCGCACGCTGATGTTGATGGCCTCGGGCAGATGAAAACGACTGTAATAATCGTGCTCCCGCACGTCCACCAGGACCGCACCCGCCGCAACACGCTCGTGCACCTGTTCCGGTTGCACTTTTTTCGTAATAACCTGCTCCATCACCCTTCCCCCTGAACCTGATTACTTGGCAAAACCGGCAAAAGAATAACGTTTTCTGACTGTTAGCGATACTTTTCAGAACCTCAGACACCGACTTTTCTTTCTTTTCCCGTACCCGCATCCGGCACCGTCAGCATCAGCAGGAAACCAACCGCGAAAAACACCAGCACCGTGCTCATGCCCCAGCGCTGGCTGCCGGTTGCTGCAGTAACGGCACCCACCAGCAACGGCCCGGCAAAGGCCGTGGCCTTGCCCGAAAAGGTAAACAGACCAAACATCTGGTTACGCAGGTGCACAGGCGCGGCCCGGGCCAGGTGCGAACGGCTGGCCGCCTGCAGCGGGCCGACAAAAATACCCAGGGCCATGCCAAAGACCCAGAACCAGAACACGGTTTCCACCAGAAGAATGGCGGTGGCCGTGGCCGCCAGCCCCGCCAGTGACAGGAAAATGGTATTGCGCCCGCCAATGGCGTCGTCTACCCAGGCAAAACCCAGAGCGCCGATGCCGGCGGTCACATTCAGGGCAATCCCAAACTGCAGCACTTCGGTCTGGCTCATGCCAAACGTGCCGGCGGCATACACACCGCCAAAGGTAAACACCGTGGCCAGGCCATCCGTGTAGAGCATTCGTGCGATCAGAAAACGCAGGATATGGCCATATTCCCGGGCGTGGGCCAACGACTGACGAAGCTGGCCGAGCCCGGCCCTCAGCGCCTGGCCGGCCGACAACCCGGAGGCGGGCTGGTCTGGCGTGAAGAAAAACAGGGGCAGCGCAAACACCAGATACCAGATGGCCACGAGCAGGAACGTCGCCCGCACATGCTCAGCCTCATCGCGATTCAGCCCCAGAAAACCAGGGTCTGCCTCCACCAGCCCGAACAGCGCCACCACCAGGCAAACCACCCCGCCAACATAGCCAAGGCCCCAGCCCCAACGGCCCAGTTTCTCCGGCGCGGCCAGGTCCGGCAGCATGGTGTTGTAGAAAATAAAGGCGAATTCCGCCCCCAGGATACCCAGGCTGACCCAGACCACCGCCCACCAGAAATCGTCCACCGTGGGGCGCACAAACCAGAGCATGGCGCAGGCCACCACACACAGAAGGGTAAAACCGACCAGCCAGGGCTTTCGGCGGCCGGAACGGTCGGCAATGGCGCCCAGGACCGGTGCCGCCAGGGCAATCACAATGCCGGTCACACCAACAATGTTGCCCCAGTATTCAGTGCCCGCCACATCATCGCCCACCACGCCCTGGCTGAAGTAACGGGCAAACACAAAGGTCAGAATGATGGTGAAGAAGGCGCTGTTGGCCCAGTCGTATAGTGCCCAGGACCAGAGGGCCCTGGGGCGTGCGCCGGACGTGGATTGAAGGCTAGTTTGACTGGACTGTATAGATAGGATGTTTTTACTCCTTATCCCCGGCGTCGTCACTACTGAGCCTCTGTAGATCATCCAATGCTCCGGGTGACATCACCAACTTTCGCTTCTTTCCTGGCTTGATATCAGGAGGGATAAAATTGTCCATAACATCCCGGTATTGGTGCTCCATAAAGCTGTGAGCCTTTTCGGTTTCACAAGCAACCAGGCTTTCAATATTTTTCAGACTGCCCTCGATCACCTGCATGTCACCGAGAAAACTCCGCCACCGAACCCGATGCATGGCCTTCTCGTTCTGCATAACAAAATTAACGTTTATTTCCCCCGGAACCAGAGACTTGTCACGCGAAATATATGCTTGGGGCGGTTCGGCAGCTAATTCCCGATGGAGTGCCAACTCAACATCTTGTTGGTATTGCCACCAGCGCCGCCTCACCTCCTCCAACTGCGCTTCCTGGCCACCGGCATCCAGCCGATAATCCCAAAGCATGCCTCCTTTTTCAGGCTTACCGTGGTTTGGACCTTGCACATAGGTTGAAGGGATGAGTTCATCAAGCTTGTCATCTCCACTCTCCGAAACTCTATCCACCACGTATCCCGCCAGAGAATAGAGATTGCCGTATACCAACTCGTTATTCATAACCAGACGAATCCAACGAGGATGGTGCAGGGGGAAATAACCAGGACTGATATAATTTTTTAACTCTCTGTGGCGCCATTTTTCCTGGAAGAGGAAGTCATCATGGTCATAGTCATAGAGAGTCTCGAAATCGAGCAGCGACACGCCTTCAGAGAGCGATTCATTGAGAAAAACGAAATCCTCACCGATCCCCTGAGTCAGCAGGTCTGCCGGATTCACCTGATTCAACTGTTCCAGGGAAAGATTTCTCCAGACATCTGCCGCGTCCTGCACTGAACAGTCAATACCAAGAATTTCCTTGAGCAGAATCTGCTCTATCCTGTGGCGAACCTCCATCCCTGCTGTCGCCCGAAACCTCTCTTGAGCGTCCGGACTCCAGCTAAAATAGTCGGCACTGCCCGCCATCAGCGCCCGGTTGGCTGCGGCACGGATATCATTGGTAATAGCCAGCGTCATTGTGAGCTCCTTTCACAAGTTTCAGGGTTTACATAATACAGTAAAACCTCACCACTCAAACTTCGCCCGATACTCGAGCCACAACCATCAGCTAAAACCGCGAACTTCTCGATAGCGATCTATAGTGCAAGAATGAATACAAGGGGATGTTGATAAAACAGGTAGGTTTTGTCTCGCTCTTCAGAGACCAAGTTGTCGGAGCTCTGGGCTTAGTAGTCACCGAATTTAAGAGAAGTCCCTATAGGTCCACACCCACCTTCAGCAACACACGGACATTACCCGCGTCCCAGTCGCCAGCCCCGAACCGCTCTTCGGCAGAGGCCTGATAACCCGCCTCACCACCAAAAAAGAAGGCCCCGTGGCGGAACTGTACGCTGGCACCCGCCTGGCTTTCCGGCGGCGTATCATCAGGGGCGCGGGTTTCCAAACCCAGAACGCCTTCGGCCGGCCCGGAGCCAGCCGAGACAAAGCCCGGAGCCACGCCCTCTGCGGCCAGCGCCAGAGCGGGTTGTGCCTGGTGATCAACGCTACTGAAACCGGGCACTTCCCTCCCCTCAGCCGCAACGCCCAGGGGTGCACCAGCGGCCACAAGACCGACAAGCAAGGCGCAAATCTGTTTTCTCATCACATGGCCCCTGACTGGATTCTGATAGACCCGGCCATGCTAACCATGAATTAACATCGCGTCTGTGACGCGGTTAAATAATGAGCAAACCCACTACAGATTCACTCCCACTTTCAACAGAACCCGGGCGTTATCCGCATCCCGGTCCCGGTTGCCAAACCGCTCTTCTGTCGTCACCTGGTAACGCGCCTCGGCACCGGCAAAGAAGGCGCCCTCGCGATAATGCACACTGGCACCGGCCTGAATACCCAGCAGCGTGTTGTCGCGTGAACCGGTATCCACATCCAGAACGCCAACGCCCGGGCCAAAGCCGAACTCCAGGTTCTCACCCATGGGCATCACATAGTGCGGATTGATTTCCAGGCTGTTGATCTCAACACCGTCTTCATCATATTGAGTCAGACTAACCTGTTGCCGAATGCTGTTGGTGGGCGGCTGAAGCAACGGACAATCCATAGACAGCTCCAACCCGTAAACACTGCCCGCATCCGCCGAACCAATGTCCGGATCCATCACACCACCGACCAGGGCAACCGTGGTTTGTGCCTGGTAACCCTCGGCATTGAAGCCCGGGAACGACCAGCCTTCCGCCGAAACCGTGTGAGATGCCGTAGCGGCCGCAAGACCAATAAGTGAAGCGCAGATCTGTTTTTTCATTTCATGACTCCCGTGTCGAATGCGGTTCAGGGATATCATGCTAGTAAGGAACGGTAACCGGGTCTGTGACGATGTCACATAACAAGGGCAACAGACCGTTACCTACACTCGCTGGTAGCCGAATGAAACTAATCAATATCGAAACCAACGAGCTACCGGAGCTGGCTGTCCTTACTGCCTCTGCGATTGACACCCCCGGCTCGGGTATCCTGCCTTTCAAGCGCTGACTGACACTCAATGCACAGCCGAACACCGGGAATGGCCTTGCGGCGGGCCTCTGGAATCCTGGCCCCGCATTCATCACATTCTGTGGCGCTCCCGCCTTCCGCTAACTGACTGCGTGCACGCTGAATTTCGTCTTCAACGCTTGCATCAATCTGCTCCTGAACCGCTCCATCACGTGACCAACCACCTGCCATAAACCCTCCGGAGTCTGGGTGACTGATTAGCTGTTCCCAAGCATGTACGCACGAAGCTGCCGCTCCTCGCGCATAACATAGAGAATGAGAACCGCTGCTCATCCTCACGATAAAAAATGCGACACGGTGGAACCACTACCTCCCTGTATACCGAATTAAACGCCCTGGCTTTACGGCGTGCCGGAGCGCCAGCGCGGGCGCGTCCGACAACAGCCATTGGCTAAATGCTTGCATGCGCATAGGGATGCGCATACGATCAAACTATGTATTCTGATCTTCTCCGAGGTCCTCATGGCCGAACTCTACAATTCAGCCGCCCCCCCCAAAAAGCAGCGAACCTCTCAATCAACAGCGATCTGCTGAGCAAAACCCGGGAACTGAACTTTAATTTGTCGGCTACCCTGGAACGAGCTCTGAAAGAAGAGCTTTCGAAACGCGAAGCCGCACAATGGGTTGAAAAAATCGCGCTGCGATAAAAAGTTACAACGATTTCGTCGAACAACATGGATGCTTCGGCGACGAATTCAGGGGGTTCTGATGGCACAGTTCTATGTGTACCCCAACCCGAGTAAAGTCAGCAAGGCTTACTACCCTACCTGGTGGATATTCAGAGCAGCCTCCTGAGCAATTTGGCCACTCGCGGAGGCACCACTCGCAGGAAGCGATAGAAGCCGCAATGGAAAAGACGTCGCCGTGCCTGCGATGGTTATATGCTGTGAGCGACGTTCGGGAACCTCTCGGGATGCTCTATAATTTCTTCCGTCAGGTCGACATCAAGGTCAGGCCAATAGAAGTGGCCTGGGGATTGTTCCTCAACGTTCACAATCGCGCTGACCGGCTGCTCCTTAAACCAGGGAAAACTGTTGTAGGGCATGAAAAACTCACGGTCGTGCGCCAGAAGCCACACGCCATGCGCAGAAATGTTCGTCACCTCAACTGCCGAAGTGCTGTTTCCAAGCGCTGACAAGCTCATCTCGGTGATCCTCCACCAATAATTCGATTTCTTTCAGTTGCTGCCGGTTGTATCCGTAATTTTTGGACAGCTCAAGTTCCGGTTCAAGCCAGAATTTTGCCTCGCCATCACCTGATACTACATGAACATGCACGCGAGACTCCTCTCGCGAGAAGAAAAAGAAACGATATCCTTTTTCTCGGAATACTGTGGGACTCATCCATACTCCTCACACTTAACGCCGCGAAGCACGCGCGGTTACGAAATGGAGGCGAAGCCGCAATGCAGTAACCGTCGCCGTGACTTGCATTGTTATATTACCTCGGCCCCTTCCGCTTGTTTATTTTCTTCGCCATTGAAGCAACTTTCTTTCTTCTATCATCATAGACTTCCTCGAGGATTTGACTGATGATTTCATATGCGTCGAAAACGTCGTCAAATGTCAGTTCTTGATGGCTATGACTTCCAGCATTTCCCAACCATTTCACGGCATAGAATAGCTCTTTAACATGATCGAACTTAGTTGGAAGCAAATCGATTCTTTGATGCAAATTCAGGTACTTTCTCTTTCCATTCGAGCTGTTAAATCTCTTTATTCTGAGCTCGGTCAGCAGGTTCTCCAGAGCAATCCGAACATGGTTCGCAGCTGACGACGGATCTGAGAATAATAGAGAGAAGGAGACGTCTAATTCACTAGATACCGACTCTGGTGTCTTTTCCGGTGGCGTGAATATCTTTAGGTGCGGGTGAAAGAATTCAGGCCTAAAAAAATCACAATAGTCTACGTCGTGCTCACCATTCTCATCGATTGTGTACTCCTGATCCACGCCGCCACTTCCTAAACTCGAAACGACTTCTTTGCAGTTCGAGTTTGTACACTCAAGGATGCAACAAAACACATAGTCAACCCAGTCGAAATCAAAGGCCTCGTGTCCATGCGAACGCCTTGAGGATTTCGTTTCATGGTGAGAAAACGAACCTTGCTGAACCTTCAGCCGTCCTTTACCACAACTCGGGCAGTGGAAGGGGGTCAGGCCCGACTTTCCGAAGGTTGATTTATATGCCTTTCGATCCATGTAACTCATCCTAAAATATAACGCCCGCAGCACGCGCGGCTACGGAATGGAGGCGAAGCCTCAATGCAGTAGGCGTCGCCGTGGCTGGCCTTGTTAACTTCTGTTGGTGCCAGTGAACTGAATGATGTTGCTCGGAAACTTCATAGACTCCACTTCCTCGGAAAACTCATTCGCCACTTTTAGAACGGTCTTACTGACGTAAGCGTACTGCTTCGAAAACGGAGGCCAGTAATCACCGAGCCCCAGCGCATCGTTAATGACCAATACTTGCCCGTCGCAATCTGGGCCAGCACCAATACCGATAGTGGGAATAGACAAAGCCTCGGTGATTTCGCCTGCTAGCGAATAAGGGATATGTTCAAGCACCACCATGAATGCACCCGCATTCTCAATTGATTGAGCTTCTTTCATGATTCTCTTCGCTTCCTCGCTGGACCGGCCGACTTGCTTGAAGTTTTTGGCTGTCTGTGGAAGCAAGCCAGTATGCCCTACCACAGGAATATTGCACTTCACCAAGTGCTGGATGACCTCAATATTGGGGCCCTCCAGTTTGACGCTGTCTGCGCCCGCCTGCATCAGCCGCTGAGCGTTGATGAATGCTGTTTCCGGATCGATATCTGTACCGTAAGGTAGGTCACCTATTATGTGGGTTTTCTTCGCACCACGGCGCACAGCACCTATGTGATATTCCATGTGCTCTATGGTGACATCCCGGGTGCTATCAAATCCCATTTCAACCATTCCAACTGTGTCACCAACAAGAATCACAGGAACCTTTGCTTCCTCAATACTTCTGGCAACCGGGCAGGTATATGCAGTCAACATAGGAATGGGCTTGGAGCCCTTCATCGCTACAAAATCTTGCGGATTCATTTTCATACCTTTCTCCTCATGTGTTTGCCAAGAAGTTAACGCCAGTGGTAATGGGCGCCAACGGAGCGCCGCGTAGTTGGCGTGGACTTCCCCCAATAAAATGGACACGCCCCATCAGTTGATTCCTTCGAACTCTAGCGGAGTCCGGTAACCAAGGCCACTGTGCAGCCGTTGGGT
>NZ_FOSC01000016.1 GCF_900114155.1 Marinobacter persicus | reverse complement strand
CTCATCTTCATGGGCGTGGGGGCGATGACCGACTTCGGCCCGCTGCTGGCGAACCCGAAAACCCTGCTGCTGGGCGCGGCCGCCCAGTTCGGTATCTTCGGTACCGTGATCGGTGCGGCACTGCTGGACTGGCTGGGCATCCTGGATTTCACCATCCTGGAAGCCGCGGCCATCGGCATCATTGGCGGCGCGGATGGCCCCACCTCTATCTATGTATCGAGTGTACTGGCCCCGCACCTGCTGGGTGCGATTGCGGTCTCGGCCTACGCCTATATGGCGCTGGTGCCGATGATCCAGCCGCCGATCATGAAGGCGCTGACCTCCCAGAAAGAGCGCGCCATCAAGATGAACCAGCTGCGCCCGGTCAGCCGCAAGGAGAAGATCTTCTTCCCGCTGGTGGTGCTGATCGCCGTGGTGCTGTTCCTGCCGGACGCTGCACCGCTGCTGGGCATGTTCTGCTTCGGTAACCTGATGCGCGAGTGTGGCGTGGTGGAGCGTCTGAACGACACCGCCCAGAACGCCCTGATCAACATCGTGACCATCTTCCTGGGCCTGTCCGTGGGTTCCAAGCTGATGGCCGACAAGTTCCTGGACGCCCAGACGCTGGGTATCCTGGGCCTGGGCATTGTTGCCTTTGGTGTCGGCACCGCCACCGGTGTGTTGATGGCCAAGCTGATGAACAGGCTGACCAAGGAGCAGATCAACCCGCTGATTGGTTCGGCCGGTGTTTCCGCCGTGCCCATGGCGGCGCGGGTGTCCAACAAGGTGGGCCTGGAGGCCAATCCGCAGAACTTCCTGCTGATGCACGCCATGGGACCGAACGTGGCCGGTGTGATTGGCTCTGCGGTGGCAGCGGGTGTGATGATCAAGCTGTTGGGTTGATTGTTCTTTACCGCTGTTTGAGAGAACCCCGCTTCGGCGGGGTTTTCTTGTTTCTGGCCATGAGGCTTGCCTCGTAGCCTGCAAACACCGGCGCTACTGAACCCTGAATTTTCCGCTGGGAAGATTAATTGCTAGCTTTTTGCTTAATGAAAATCTCTGGAACTGACCGGCAACGAGTTAATCAGGTGGCTAAGGTTAGTCAGTTTACCCGCCATGACATGAACAATATCTCCCTCCCTTTCCAGAACCCCTTTCACATGCAACAACCGGGCGGTGAGTAGTGGTTTGCGTTGGCGCCGGGCGGTTTCGAGCCAGACGACGACGTTTACGTTGCCGGTTTCGTCTTCGAGGGTGACGAAGGTGACGCCGGAGGCGGAGCCGGGGCGTTGGCGGCCGGTGACGAGGCCGGCGACTTGTACGGGAAGGCCGGGTTTCAGGCCCTTGAGTTGTTCGGCCCGGGTGCAGTGTTTCAGGTGGCCCTGTTCGCGCAGCAGGGCCAGGGGGTGGCGTTGCAGGGTGAGGCCCTGGCTGCTGTAGTCGGCCAGGATGTTCTGGCCTTCGGTGGGTTCGGGCAGGTAGTCGCAGGGTTCTGCCTCGTAGTCATCTTCAGCTTCCTGAACGCCGTTTTGCCGGGCCTCCCGGGCGAATAGCTCAGCCGGTTCTTCGTGCTCCAGCAACTGCCAGTAGGCCTGGTGGCGGTTGCGGGTGAAGCCGGGCATGGCGTTGGCGCCGGCCAGTTTTTCCATGTCGCGCTGATCCAGGCCGGCGAGCTGGCGCAGTTCTGAAGACGACCGGTAGCCCTGGGGTGGCCGGTTCTGGTGGATGCGTTCGGCGCCCTGGGCCGATAAGCCCTGGATCAAACGCAGGCCCAGACGCAGGTGATTGTCCGGGCCTTCCAGGGTGTGGTCCCGCTCGCTGTAATTAACATCCGGCGGCAGCACGGTCACCTGGTGGCGTTTGGCGTCCTGCACCAGCTGGGAGGGTGAGTAAAACCCCATGGGCTGGCTGTTGAGCAGGGCGCAGTAGAAGGCTGCCGGGTGGTGGCGTTTGAGCCAGGCGGACACGTACACCAGCAGGGCAAAGCTGGCGGAGTGGGATTCCGGGAAACCATAGCCACCAAACCCGCAGATCTGTTTGTACAGGCGTTCGGCAAAGTCTTCGCTGTGGCCCCGTTCGCGCATGCCCTTGATGAGCTTGTCCCGGAAGGGCGTAAGATCGCCGTGGGATTTCCAGGCAGCCATGGCCCGGCGTAGTTGATCGGCTTCCCCGGCGGTAAAGCCGGCGGCCACCATCGCCAGTTTGATTACCTGCTCCTGGAAAATGGGCACGCCCAGGGTGCGTTCCAGCACTTGCCGCACTTCGTCGTTGGGGTAGTCCACTGGCTCCAGACCGTGCTTGCGGCGCAGGTACGGGTGCACCATGTCGCCCTGAATGGGGCCGGGGCGTACGATGGCCACTTCAATCACCAGGTCGTAATAGGTTTCCGGCCTCAGCCGGGGCAGCATGTTGATCTGGGCGCGGGATTCCACCTGGAACACGCCGATGCTGTCGCCCTGCTGGAGCATGGCGTAGGTGGCAGGGTCTTCCTGGGGGATGTCCTGAATCCCGAAGGGCTCGCCTTTTTCTTCACTGACCAGCGCCAGCGCCTTGCGAATGGCGGTCAGCATGCCCAGGGCCAGCACATCCACTTTCATCAGCCCCAGGCTTTCCAGGTCGTCCTTGTCCCACTGGATCACGGTGCGGCCTTCCATGGCGGCGTTTTCCACTGGCACCAGTTCCGCCAACGGCCCGGCGCTGATGACAAAGCCGCCCACGTGCTGGGACAGGTGGCGGGGAAAACCCAGCAGGGTGTTCACCAGGGTGAAGAACTGGTCCGCCACTTTGGGGTTGCGGGTCAGACCCTTGTCCAGAATCTGCTGGCGCCAGTTGGTGGCCCGGTCGCGCCAGTCGATGCCGTCCAGCAATTGCTCCACCAGGGCGGCGTCGAACCCCAGGGCTTTGCCCACATCGCGGATGGCGCTGCGGGGGCGGTAGCGGATCACCGTGGCGGCCAGGGCGGCGCGCTCCCGGCCATAGCGCTGGTAGATGTACTGGATGACTTCCTCGCGGCGCTGGTGTTCGAAATCCACGTCGATGTCCGGCGGCTCATCCCGGTCCTTGGAGATGAAGCGTTCGAACAGCAGTTCCACGTTCGCCGGGTTCACCTCGGTAATGCCCAGGCAGTAGCACACCGCCGAGTTGGCCGCCGAGCCCCGGCCCTGGCACAGGATGCCCCGGCTGCGGGCGAAGGCCACGATGTCGTGGATGGTGAGGAAGTAATGCTCGTAACGCATCTCCGAAATCAGCACCAGCTCCTTGCGAATCAGTGCCTGCACTTTCATCGGCGTGCCGTTGGGGTAACGGCGGCGCTCGCCTTCGCGGGTCAGGCGTTGCAGGAAGGCGGCCGGGGTTTCGTTTTCGGGCACCAGATCGGGCGGGTATTCGTAGCGCAGGCTGCCAGGTTCGAAAGTGCAGCTTTCGGCAATGGCCAGGGTTTCCCGCAACCAGGGCTCGGGAAACAGACGTTGCAGCACCGGTATTGGCCGCAGGTAGCGTTCGCCGTTCTGGAACAGGCAGTGGCCGGCGGTTTCCAGAGTGCGGTGGTGGCGTAGGGCGGTGAGTACATCCTGCAGGGGCTGGCGTTCGCGGCTGTGCATGTTCACCGAGCTGGTCGCCACCACCGGGCACCGCAAGTCATCGGCCAGCCAGCGAACCCTGGCCAGTTGCTGATCTTCTCCGGCTTCAAGAGTGCGGGTGGCGGCGATTCTCAACCGGTGTTCAAACAGACGCTGCAGCCACTGCCCACAGGCCAGGGCCTGATCGGCATCGGAGATGATGGGTGAGGGTGGCTGCCACAGGCACAGGCAGTCGTCCAGCTCATGGGTTTCCAGATCCTGCACGAATAGTTGGTACTGGCCTTTTTCAGCACGGCGCCGGCCGGTGGTGATCAGCTGGCAGAGCTGACCGTAGCCCTTGCGGGTGCGGGCCAATAAAACAAATTCCGGGGTGGCGGCACCGGGCGGGGCATCTTCCAGGGCAAAGCAACTGCCGGTAATCAGTTTCACCGGGCTGTCTTTCAGGGCCGCCCAGGCCCGGGGAATGCCGGCCACCGAACAGGCATCGGTGATGGCCAGGGCCCGGTAGCCCAGGTCTGAGGCCCGTTCCGCCAATTCCTGCGGGTGAGAAGCGCCGGTCAGGAAGGTGAAGTTGCTGAAACAGCACAGCTCCGCGTAGCTCATGGCATCACCCGAACCAGCCGTGCACAAACCAGGCGTTCTGTGGGTCGCGGAACACCCAGGCCAGTTGGCCGCCCGGCAGCTGAGCAATGTAATAATCCCGCTGTACCCGCTGGCCGTCCCACCAGCCGCCGCTGATGCGCTCCGGGCCGGAGAACCAGGCCACCGGTGTTTCGGTGAGCGGGCAGGGGCCGGGCAGCAGCCACAACGGGCGGCGCGGCAGGGCTTGCGGGTTAACCTCGCCCGGGTTTTTGGCCCGCTTTACTTCCCCCGCGGACCAGGCGAATTCCGGGCGGTGATCAGGCCGGGGAGAGAGTTGTGTTAACGCCTGCTCCCCCAGCCGCGCCTGCAGGCGGCTGATCAGCGTGTGCCAGGCTTCGTTCAGGTCCTGGGTTTCGCCCAGCAAATCCTGGCCGCCCGGTGCTTCCCGGCTGATGAACCGGCGTACTACCAGCACCAGGCTGACCACCGGGGCACTCAGCGGTTGCTGGTCCAGCTTCAGGCGGATCAGCTTCATGAACGTCTCTGCCCGGTGCTCCGGCCCGGTGGTGCGCAGGCGCAGGCGGGTGGGTTCCTGATGACGATGCTGGAGCACCAGCAGGAGAGTATCGGTATCCTGCTGGCGCCAGCACAGGTCTTCCTCCAGTTCTGCGAGAATGCGTTGCAGGGCGAACAGCAGCCCCTGGGTGTGTTCCACCTCCTGGATGAAACCCGCCCGCTGGCGGAAGCGGTGCGGTGGCTGCCAGGGTGCGCGCGGGTCTGGCCGGGTGCCCTGGATTTTCTGAACGGTGGCCAGCAACTCCGGCGACAGCCGCCGGGCCAGTTCTTTCTGGGGCAGGGCGAACACATCGCCCAGGGTTTCCAGCCCCAGGCGGTTCAGGCGGGTGCAGTCGGTTTTATCAAATTCCGCCGCTGTCAGGGGCAATTGCGCCAGGGCATGGGTGATGTGGCCCTTGTCCGCCGAGCATTCACCCTTGCCGGCACGGGCCAACAGGCGGGCGGCCAGCGGTGTATGGCCCAGTGCGGCCCAGGCGGTAAGCTGATGTTCGGCCAATGCCTGTTCCACCGTCTGCCAGATGGCGGCCAGCCCGCCGTAAAGCCGTTGCAGGCTACTGACTTCGGCCCACAGGCCGTCCGGCGGTGCGGGGGTAAGGTGCGCCACGTAGTGGTACAGCCAGCGTGCCTGCTCTTCCAGCAATTGGGCCTGCTGTTGCTGGTCTGCCTGCAGAATGTGCAGCTCCGGCGCCAGCCCCAGCGCGGTTTTCAGACGCATGCCCGGCTGAATGCCGGCATCCTGCGCCAGTGGGCAGGCCTGCAGCACGTGTTGCCCGGTGCCTTCAACAATCACCAGGGCGTTCTCAATGGGCTGGCTGCGGCGAACGTGGTCCAGCAGCAGGTGCGGGAAATGCAGGTAAAGCCAGAGCATGATAACTACCGTGTAGCGCCGGGCCAGGGGCCCTGAACCACCCGGGGTGCTTCCTGCACGCGGATGTCGGCCCGGTGGGCCATGGCCAGGGTGCAACGCTGGCCAGACCAGCTGCCCCGGCGCTTGAGCACATTCACTTTCAGCCCCTGCTGCGCATCCGGCATCAGTTCCAGGCGTAGCGCCGCCGGGGAGTTTTGTTCGGCCTGCTGGCGTTCCCGGAACAGCACGCACACATTCTGGCCCGCCTCCGAGGCCAGCTGCAGGCGGCGCACATCGCGGGTGGCCAGTTTGCCCGGCCAGGCCAGCACCAGCCCGGTCACCGGTGAGCGCAGGCAGTTTTCCAGCGTCCACAGGAAATCGCTGGTGTCTTCGGTGTGAATCACCACCAGGTTGTCCAGCCCAACGCCTTCGCGGGCCAGGGCGGGGGCGTAGGGCGTGTGGGGTGGGTTTAGCCAGAACACGGTTTTGCCGGCTTCAGTCATCCTCTTCATCAGGGGCATCACCAGCTGCAACTCACCAATGCCACTGGCATCCAGCAGGCATTCGCTGAGCGCGCCACGGGGCCAGCCCAGGCCGCCAAGCTGGTTGTCCAGCGCCTGAAAGCCCGTGGTTTCAGCGGGTTGTGTGGTGGTGCGGTGCCGGTGCCCCTGCCAGACCCGGGCATCCTGCAGCAGGGTCGTCAGTAACTCGCTCATGGCAATCTCCGAATACTGTTTAAATATACAGTATTTCGAAAATGACCGGATTGCAAGGACGGGTTGATAAAGCAAACGTTCGAGGCCACCTTGGTAGAGACGCACCCAAAAAGGAGGTGAACATGAGCGAACTCAGCCAGCAGGTCTGTGAAGCCTGCAGTGCAGACGCACCAACCGTGACCGACGGAGAAAAACAGGAACTGCTGAAATCCGTTCCGGACTGGGAACTGGTCACCCTGGATGGCGAAGAACAGCTACGCCGGGTGTTCAAATTCAAGAACTTCGCCCAGGCCCAGGCGTTCACCAATAAAGTGGCCGATATGGCCGAAGCCGAAGGCCACCACCCCGCCATTTTGCTGGAGTGGGGCAAAACCACCGTGCGCTGGTGGACCCACAAGATTAGCGGCCTGCACAAGAACGACTTTGTGATGGCTGCCCGGACGGATATTGCCTATCAGGATATGCAGTAAGGCTGCCGAATATCGCTGCCAGGTTGCCGCCTGGCAGTGATCCTTCCTGAAATTGTTTCTAAAACGCCTCATCCACCGGACTTCGTACACCAAAACCGCCCTTGCGAACTACATGTGTGTAGATTTACGTGGTGCGCACATCCGAATGGCCGAGTAGTTTCTGGATTGTGCGGATGTCGTAGCCAGCCTCCAGCAGCCGCGTTGCAAAACTATGGCGCAGAGCGTGGCTGCTGGCCTGCTTGTAAATGCCCGCACTGCGTAATGCCATCTTGATGGCCCGTTGTACGCTGCGATCCAATAAGTGGTGGCGGCGGAATACATTACTGCGTGGGTCTTTTGATAACCGGGAAGCTGGAAACAGGTATTGCCAGGCTGGCTCTTTTCCTTCGCTGGGGTATTTTCGATTCAGGGCAAATGGCATGTAGACCTCGCCATGGCCACTGGCCAGATCCTGTTTGTGCTGTATCAGGCAGGCTTCAATCTGAAGCTTCAGGGGCTCCAGGAGAGAGTCTGGCAGTAACGTTGTCCTGTCCTTGTTGCCCTTTCCACTACGGACAATGATCTGCTGCATTCCGAAATCAACATCCTTCACCCTGAGCCTCAAAGCTTCGTTGATGCGAAGCCCGGAGCCGTACATCAAACGGGCGACCAACTGATGTGGGTCTTCCAGATGATTGATCACGGCCTTCGCCTCGTCATGAGTAAGCACTGTGGGCAGGCGAGTGGGCCTTCTTGCCATTTCAAACGACAAGTCTTCGAGCGGTTGGCCGAGAAATTCACGGAAAAGGAACACGAGTGCATTCAGCGCCGTGCGCTGGGTGCTTACGCTGTTATTACGTTGAACTGCAAGATGTGAAAGAAACTCTTCAACTTCTTTTTCAGAGCAGGTGGAAGGGTGCCGTAGGCCATGAAAACGAATGAATCGCTTGATCCATAGGCAATAGGTTTGTTCGGTCTTGTAAGCCAGGTTCCGGCTTCGAATCAGTGCCCGAAGCTGGTCCATGAAACGGGTGGGGTTGTCTGGCAGCTTTGGCGGTACGTCCAGGGTCATAAAATAGCCTCCATGCTGTTCATGCATACAGTATTTTAGGCATTTCTGTGCAAAATTGCATCCCAAAGGCTGGAGATATGCGACAACTGTCGGGAAAAGTCGTGAGTTTACTATTGGGTTAATTTCAACTTATTGAAAAATATGGAATTTATCTATCATGTGGTTGTGGATAGGCGAATTCGTGATCTGAGACAGTTCCGACGATTGACGCCTATTTCTTGGCGCGATACTGTCAATGTTTGGTAGGTTTCTGATAAAAAGGAAAAAATAGCGAGTGACTTTGAGTTGGGGCGGGGATAGGCGCGCTTGGGATAGAAGTCATTTGTCGCTGAATTAGCTGTTATATCTCTAGTAGAAAGTATGGATGACATAGAAAATTTTTTGGAAGAAAGGGCTCGCTTACGTGAGGAGTTAGAGTTGCTAGACGAACTTGTTATGACCTACAGGAGCAACACCCCCCAAGTCCAGCCCAGATGGGATACTTCGCCACAGTCGGTGTCATTCAACGACATTGATGATTCGGTTGTAGAGAAAGGTATTGATATTTATTGCGCTCCCTTTGAGCAGGTTTGGAATGGCATCTACGAACCAGGGGTCTACGACAAAGATACCCTTTGGGAAGATGTTCACGACCCGAGAAAAATTGCAAAAGTCATTGATGCATGGAAGCACGGAACAGCGCTCTCGCCGATGTTTTTAGTGAAGCATGGTTCTCGCGCAATGGCATTGGTCGCAGATGGTAAACACAGATTAACAGTGGCCCGTTACATGGGGTCTGAATCGATTCCCTTTATGGTTTCATCGGATTCGAGTGATTGGCTGAAAACAGCAATCCCATCGGCGAAAAGGATATAACAATTCGGTCAACGGGACCGTTTTCCGCTACGCCTTTGGCTTCGCTCCAAAGCGACCCGTTACCTCAGCGTTAAAAATAAAGGAGAGACTAGTTGTCCAACATAGATCCAAGATTAGTGCAACACAAAGTAGATCCAGATCCTATCTCTATCATTCTAGGGGCTCTGGGGGCATTAGGCTCTTTAGCTTCGATAGCAAGTTATCTAGAAGGTCGGCAGTATCAGAAATCAAATGCCGAGATCTCACGCTTTGCTCCAATGCCAATCTCGTTTCGAAACAGAACTACGTCGTTTAAAACTAAATTTCGAGATCGAATCACGAAATTGGATGCGTCCTTGGAAGACCTCAAGGGTCGCTTAGAGACCTTGAAGAGTTTACTGGAAGAAGTCGAGTTTATTGGAGAGGTTGAGCTCTCTGAACTTCCTTTCGAGTTTGGTGCTGTGAGGCCTCTCCTAGAGAAACAGGACTTAACATTGTTTTTTCGCATTCAAAATGAAGTCAGCCAGATTTGTACGAAAATCACTAAGGACTGCCAGAGCTTAATAAAGCTTTTGGAGGAGTTAGGAACTGACGTGCCACCGGAAATTTATTCTAAGCTTCTCCAGCTTAGATCAAGGCTAAATAAGGCTATTGGAGAGCGCCAGGATTTTATGGCTGTTTTGTCTATTAATCTAGCTTGTATTGAAAACGGTCTAGAGATTAGCGGCCTCATTCGCAAAAACTTTGAGTCTGAGTACGAGTAGATTTTTAACAATGCCAGTCACGGCGACGCCTACTGCATTGCGGCTCTGCCTCCATTCCGTAGTCGCGCATGCTGGCTGGCGTTAACTGTGCCGATAAAGGGTGGAATTTCAACCCTAGGGAGTAATTTGAAATGGATGCTGAGATATTTTTTCTATCGGCTGGTGTATGGGTGCTTGGTGGACTGGGCATAATGTTCTCGCTACTCAAGGCTAAACCGGTCACGCTCATATTCGGCGGAATAGGGCTGCTCTTATATGGATCTTTGGCCGCCATAGGTGCAAGCATGAACGGTGGGCTTCTGGAATTTACAGCGCTCGAAATGGCCGGCAACCTTTTGACCGTCTTTTTCTCAGTGATCAGCAGCGTCATGATTGGTTCAGCTTGGTCTGAACTGCGTGCTCGCTATCATGCCAGTTAACAAGTGCGTTAAATACGTTCCGGGCCTGAAGGCCCTCCACCGGACGGCTTTTTCTCCGCTTCGCTGCGCAAAAGCCGCCGTTTACGCAGGCGTTAGCATCACGTTATGAAATGGTTTCTATATAAGACTTTTTTGGCGACCCTGTTACTGGTGCTTGGTTTGCTCTGCCTATTGCTTGCGTTTCATAGTTATACGGAAGTGAGAGAACTCGACTCGTGGGAATTAATGACTGTAGATATAGTTTCGAGTCAAGTCAGAAAGGAAAGTGGGTCGAAGGGGGCTACATACTGTCCGAACGTGAAGGTAGGCTTTAGGTTTGCGGGAGAAGCACGCGAGTCGGAACTTCAAATTTCCCAACTACCTTGCAGTCCTATAAAGCTGTCTGCATTGAACACCGCCCGTGATTTTCATGTTGGGAAAACCATTGATGTTTATGTTAACCCGGAAAATCCAAGTGGCGTAAGGTTTGAAAGCTACTCTTTGGGATGGGGATTTTATGTGACCTTGGTTATTGGCTGCTTTGCACTTCTTTTTATGGCGTATCTTCCGTCCATAAAGCTAACCAAGGCGAGCAAGGGACGCGACTGACGTCGCGCCCCTGTCGCGAAACGTTAAAAAGGAGATAGTTTGGATTCTTTACCTCCCACATCTTATATTGCCGCTGGCGCTGTAGTTGCTGCACTTATTTCGGGATTTTGGTCACTGATCAATTTGGTGATTTCGAAAGACCAAAAAGTCTCGGAGTTTCGCCAAAATTGGATAGATAGCCTCAGGCAAGAATTTTCTGATCACATTGGGCAGTTGATGAGCTTGGCAAGCCTCTGGGAGGCCTATAGAGCGGGTCAGCACAGGGCAGATCTTGGGCAGATGTTTGTTAAGGAGCACATCGACATCATCGGCGCTATTGAGGCGAAGCACGCGCAAATAATTCTTAGGCTAAATCCCGAAGAACATAAAGATTTGCTTCGGATCATGGATGAGATTGATTCACTAATATCGTCTCCGAAACACATGAATAGCCAAGTGATGAGCGATATTTGCGTTGAACTAAGGAAAGCGGCCCAATCTCTTTTGAAAGGTGAGTGGGAGCGAGTAAAAGCCGGTGAGAAAAGCTTTCAGCACTTTCGGAAGGGGTCATGGGCATTGGTGATAGCGATTGTGGTGGGCATAGTCGCTAATGTGCTTTTTAACCAATATTTCCAGTTCGTTGAGCCCTAAGGGTTGCTACGTAAAATTTTGCTGCCGCTTTGCTCTACCGAGTCTGCCCCTAGATTAGTTTTAAAAGGAAGGATGAATTTCAATCATGGCTGAGAGTAATCAAGATAAAAACCAAGACGGACAAGAGCTTCAGAGAGCAGATGAAGTAGTCGCTAAGCTACCGCGAGATCAGTTGAAATCTCTATTTTACCTGTTAAATGGCAAGCCTGATTCACGGATAAAAGTATTCTCTCGTCCTGTCTATCTAAACAAGGAGGATATTTCAGAACTAAATGATTGTGTAACTCGGAAACTTAAAACCCACAGCGTTGATTCACAAATCACGACCATGTCTGTTGGTTACAAAGGGTCTGAAATACAGGAGTTTGGTACTTGGCATGAGTTTGAGCAACATCCTTGGAATGAACCAGAGTGCATAGAAGAAATTGTCATAAAGTGGGATTTCATGGTGAGGTTGGATCAATACGAACTTCCACAGCGTCATACTCTGCTGGTCCGGATTTCATCCGACATGAAGCCAGGAAAATTTCTACAATTAATTGCATCTGGAAACTCAGACGATTTCGAGCAAATTGATGTTTTGACTTCTCCTGCTTTTTGCAGAGTTGATTTCATCAACGCTCAGATTAGCAAAGAACTCATCAATGTGGTCGCAGACTGGTATGAGGGAAGAAAGCAGCCAGCTCTAATCCCCGACTTTTACTACTGGTTTAAGCGGAAGCGACAGAGGATTGCAGAGGCGTTACATCATTCCATACCGTTCATGTTTGCTTTGCTATGGATGTCGTTTTTCTATTGGATGGATTCGAACATCTATGACAACGAGGTAGATCTCCGAATTTCTGCAGTTTGGATATTTTTCGGCCTTTATGCATTGGCCCCAATGCATAAAATTGGGCATATGCTGGCGAGTAAGGTTTTCGGGAAACTGGAGAAGCTTGAAGGAAGTAAAGTGGTGTTTGAGTTTACATCCGGTGATAAGAAAAAAATCGCAGAAATTACGGATACCAATCGCCAGCGAGGGCGAAAATTCCTGAAGGCATCAGCTTGGGCTCTTTTCTTAAATATTGTGGCCGGTTTGATCGCTGCTTATCTTTTCGTGAACAGCTGATTTTTAACAAAGTGGTCAACGGGACGCCAACTCCGCTGCGCTCCGTTGGCGCCCATTACCACCGGCGTTAAAGCGGTGGGTGAGGGTGCAAGGTTTTCTTGCCTTTCACCGCACGATATCGCAATAGACTGTATAAATAAACAGTACATTCGTCAGTCTGGAATCGGGAGCAAGAAAACGAATAATGCGGATCGCCGTTGAGCGCTCTCCTTGCTACCCTCAAGAGCCGGAGCAGACGGATAAGTCGCGGCTTGATCCGTCTGCTCCGGCTCTTGAGGGAAAGCCGATCAATCAGCGATCGTGTCTGCCTTTTTCCGTGCCTTCGCATCCTCGGTGCCCGCGCTTGCCATTGGCCTGATACCTTTCCAGGGTTGTTTTCACAACGAGGCGTGGTCTGTGACGAAGGAGGAACATGGAAATGTTTCAGGACGATCCGTTTAACCACACGTTAAGTCGGACACCGGCTTCGCCAGTGCCGCTTAACCTACCTCGTTAGATTTCAAAGATTATGTTCTCCAACGATTCACCGTTTCTAAATATTCCACAAGCCCTAGATGCAAGGCAGGCGCTGTATATCGATGGTTTGAGGCACGCAGCGCAAATAGCAGATCTGGCGTACCGTCGATTGTGTTCAGGGCTCACAGAGCATGTGTTTTCATACTGCAGGAATGAAACGCCTAACGAATATACATACCTGTATTTGGACGCTTGGGCATTTATCGACGCGACGGATAGGTTCAGAAGCCTTTGGAAAATGCAACCTGGCACAAAATCGATGCCTGCTCAGTATGCACCGGCTAAAGTGCAGGAAAAGCTTGAGGGAATTCGGCAACTGAGGAATGTTTCTGCCCATATTGCACAAAAAATAGATCAGATAGTGTCTTTAAAGTCCTCAGTTCTCGGGTCGCTTAGCTGGGTAACTGCAGTTAGTCACACACCACTTGTAGTTAAAACTTGCTTTATCCGACCTGGGGTGATGCCAGCAACAGTTTCAGATCAGCTGGCAATGCCAGCCGGCCGTGTAGACTTCGTCAATGAGTCGGGGTGGATAACTATGAATGCTGGTAAACATAAAGTCGTGCTCTCTGAGGCATACACTGTACTTATCGAACTTGTGAATTATGCGGAGCAAGCACTCTCTGCTGCATTTTCTCATCCTACGTTCGAAAAAAAGCGTCCTGCGGATATGCTCGGAATGGCCGAGCTTGATACAGGCGGCCACGACTATTGAAATCTAACAATGTGGTCAACGGGACGCTGGACTTCCCCCAGTTCAGTGGACACGCATCGATAACTCCGCAGGAGGAGAAATACGATGCCGGAAATGATCACGGGGAAGAAAACTCAGCAGTACAGTACTGAGTTCAAGGTCAAAGCGGTGGAGTGGAGTCACCAGGCTCATCGCAGCGTGAAAGGCGTCGCGGAAGCGCTGGATATCCACCCCTTCATGCTGTCACGCTGGCGAAAAGAATACCGTGAAGGAAAATTCGCCATGAAACGGGTTAAGAAAGCGCCAGCTGACGCGAAGAAGAAAATCCAGGACGAGGATGAGGTCGCCCGCCTGAAACGCCGGATATCGGAGCTTCAGGAGGAAAATGACATCCTAAAAAAGTTTCAACGTTTTCAGGCCGAGGAACGACGGAAGCGTTCCGGTTCATCTGGAAACACCGACGAGACTACAGCGTAAAAGCGCTGTGCAGACATCTAAAGGTGTCGCGGTCTGGATACTATGCCTGGGCCAACCGGGAGCCCAGTAAGAGAGCCGCGGACAAGGCAGACTTGTTGCTGAAGATCAGGAAGATCTACGACAACAGTAAAGGCCGTTATGGCAGTCCTCGCGTTTACCAGACGCTGCGTCGCGAAGGTCTGATAGTCGGAGAGAATCGGGTCGCGAAGATTATGCGGGAGTGGGGCATGAAGGCCCGCTCTGCTCGTGTATACCGCCGACTGAGGAAGCTCAGGGATGATTTGAAGGCCCTGCCAAATTATCGACTTGAAGCGGCGAAGCCGACTGCGGAAAACCAGCAATGGAGCAGTGATGTCACCTACATCAAGCTTGGCAAGAAGTACGTCTTCCTGGCGGTGGTGCTGGACCTGTACTCACGCCGCATCATCAGCTGGCGCCTGGGAGAGAGTCTGAGTGCAAACTTTGCCCGAGCGACGCTGCGCGATGCCTTTACGACCAGACAACCTGATTCTGATCTGTTGTTCCATACGGATCGCGGCATCGAATACCGAGCTCATAAGACACAAGCGCTGCTGAGGCAGTACCAGGTAAAGCACAGCATGAATCGGCCCGGTCAATGCACCGACAACGCTGAGGTCGAATCGTTCTTCAAGACCCTCAAGGGAGAATTGCTACACGCCACCAGCTTCGTGACGATGCGCCAATTACGGAAACATATAAAAGCCTATATTGAGGGCTTTTATAATACCCAACGGCTGCACAGTGGCCTTGGTTACCGGACTCCGCTAGAGTTCGAAGGAATCAACTGATGGGGCGTGTCCATTTTATTGGGGGAAGTCCA
>NZ_FOSC01000023.1 GCF_900114155.1 Marinobacter persicus | reverse complement strand
AGTGGACTTAGGCAAATCCGGGTCCACAATGCCGAGATGCGACGACGATTGCCCACGGGCGAGAAGTCATTGATGCCATGCTTCCAGGAAAATCTTCTAAGCTTCAGGCTATTCAAGACCGTACCCCAAACCGACACAGGTGGTCAGGTAGAGAATACCAAGGCGCTTGAGAGAACTCGGGTAAAGGAACTAGGCAAAATGGTGCCGTAACTTCGGGAGAAGGCACGCTGGTGGTATGTGAAACCCCTGCGGGTGGAGCAGAAGCCAGTCGAAGATACCAGGCCCCTGCGACTGTTTATTAAAAACACAGCACTGTGCAAACACGAAAGTGGACGTATACGGTGTGACGCCTGCCCGGTGCCGGAAGGTTAATTGATGGGGTTAGCACTCGTGCGAAGCTCTTGATCGAAGCCCCGGTAAACGGCGGCCGTAACTATAACGGTCCTAAGGTAGCGAAATTCCTTGTCGGGTAAGTTCCGACCTGCACGAATGGCGTAACGACGGGGGCGCTGTCTCTACCCGAGACTCAGTGAAATTGAAATCGCCGTGAAGATGCGGTGTATCCGCGGCTAGACGGAAAGACCCCGTGAACCTTTACTATAGCTTCACAGTGAACTTTGAGCATGCTTGTGTAGGATAGCTGGGAGGCTTTGAAACCCGGACGCCAGTTCGGGTGGAGCCAACCTTGAAATACCAGCCTGGCATGTTTGAGGTTCTAACTTGGTCCCCTTACCGGGGATGAGGACACTGTGTGGTGGGTAGTTTGACTGGGGCGGTCTCCTCCCAAAGCGTAACGGAGGAGCACAAAGGTGGGCTAAGCATGGTCGGACATCATGCGGTTAGTGTAATGGCACAAGCCCGCTTAACTGCGAGACAGACACGTCGAGCAGGTGCGAAAGCAGGTCATAGTGATCCGGTGGTTCTGTATGGAAGGGCCATCGCTCAACGGATAAAAGGTACTCCGGGGATAACAGGCTGATACCGCCCAAGAGTTCACATCGACGGCGGTGTTTGGCACCTCGATGTCGGCTCATCACATCCTGGGGCTGAAGCCGGTCCCAAGGGTATGGCTGTTCGCCATTTAAAGTGGTACGCGAGCTGGGTTTAGAACGTCGTGAGACAGTTCGGTCCCTATCTGCCGTGGACGTTGGAGATTTGAGGAAAGCTGCTCCTAGTACGAGAGGACCGGAGTGGACGAACCTCTGGTGTTCGGGTTGTGTCGCCAGACGCATTGCCCGGTAGCTATGTTCGGACAGGATAACCGCTGAAGGCATCTAAGCGGGAAGCCCCTTCCAAGATAAGATCTCCCCGGGCCC
>NZ_FOSC01000014.1 GCF_900114155.1 Marinobacter persicus | reverse complement strand
AATGCCGTTCTCGGCGGCACGATCGACAAACCGCTCTACCACATCGTCTGCGTAGTGCCGGTAACCCAACAGGTTCTGGCCGCGCAGCAGCATCTGCTGGGGCGTGTTGGGCATGGCCTTTTTCAACTGGCGGATGCGATCCCACGGATCTTCGCCCAGATAGCGGATGCAGGCATCAAAGGTAGCGCCACCCCAGGATTCCAGTGACCAGAAGCCCACCTGATCGAGCTTCTCGGCTATCGGGAGCATGTCGTCCAGTCGCATGCGGGTGGCAAGCAGGGATTGGTGCGCGTCGCGCAGAATTACGTCCGTAATCCCCAGCGGTTTTTTCGTGTCAGTCATCGTGTCAGCCTTCTGTTAAAAGGTTCTAGTCTTTCACCGTCACTTCTTGTGGCGTGACCGGTATTGTGCAATTGCCTTCTTGATGGCCTCGGCGGTGTCAGGATCAACCGACGTGGGCGCCTTGGGCTTGGCACGCTGGGTGCTGGCCGGGGTCACCGGCTCTGGCGGCGCAAACCGCAGGATGAGTTTGGACATGAACGTGGTTGCGAACACCAGGATGATCAGGAACGCAAACACAAAGCCCATGCCGGCAATCATCAGATCCACGGCTTGTGACATCAGCTCATTCATAGCGAACAGCTACCTGTAGTGATGAATGTTATTTCAATGAAAATCCGGTCCAATTTACCGGTTTACTGCTGGAGCGGCAAGCAACATCCACGCTTCCATACGCAGTTTCCGAGGCCATTTTACCCCCAGATTGTTAACAATAAAACTCTCAGGCGTAACGCACTGGAATTTTCCGCCCCTTTATTCGTCCATTTTTCAACCGATTCAGGGCCTGAGTGGCGTATTCAGCCTCGATTGCCACAAAGGTCTGGAATTCAAACCGATCAATTTTGCCAACAATTTTCCCGGGCAGCCCCGCCTCGCCGGTGAGCGCCCCCATGATATCGCCCGGGCGCACCTTGTCTTTCCGGCCACCGGCAATGCACAGGGTTTTCATGGCGGGCGCGATCGGGGCCACCGGTGTGGCAAACAGGGCTTCGGTATCGCCCCACTCCACCGAGCCGGACCGCTTACTCTCCAACTGACTGATTTTGTGGCCTTTCGCCGGCGTGCACAGGGTCACCGCCAGGCCCTGCTCGCCGGCTCGCCCGGTACGGCCGATACGGTGGGTATGAACCTCCGGGTCCCGGGCCGGTTCGGCATTGATCACCAACGGCAGAGATTTGATGTCCAGACCACGGGCGGCGACATCCGTGGCCACGAGCACTGAACAACTCTGATTACTGAAGCGCACCAGCACGCTGTCCCGCTCCCGTTGCTCCAGATCGCCATGTAACGCCAGTGCCGAGAAGCCTTTTTGTTGGAGGGCATCGGCCATGTCGTCGCAATCGCGTTTGGTGGCGCAGAACACAATGCAGGAAGCCGGCTGCCACTTTGACAGCACCGCCACGACGCCTTTCGCTTCCTGCCCCGCCGGGATTTCATAGAACAGCTCGCGGATGTCCGGGTTCTGCTCGGCTGCCTGCACCCGGACGTCTTCCGGCTCGTGCTGGTAACGGGCGCTGAGCGTGCGGATGGCCGCCGGCCAGGTGGCCGAGAACATCAGGGTCTGCCGGTTTTCCGGAGCGTGGGACAGGATGTCTTCCATGGCTTCCTGGAAGCCCATGTCGAGCATGCGGTCGGCCTCGTCCAGAACCACCGTCTTCACCTTGTCCAGCTTCAGTGTGCCCTTGCGCAGGTGATCCTGAATCCGCCCCGGCGTGCCCACCACAATGTGCGCACCGTGGGCGAGCGAGCCAATCTGTGGACCAATGGCCACGCCACCACACAGCGCCAGCACTTTGATGTTGTCGCGGGCACGGGCCAGTTCGCGCAGGGCTTTGGTGACCTGGTCGGCCAGTTCCCGCGTTGGGCAGAGCACGATCGACTGAACAGCGAACAATCTGGGCTGCAGAGCCTCGATCAGGCCGATACCGAAAGCGGCTGTTTTTCCACTACCCGTTCGGGCCATGGCGATCACATCGCGGCCGGCAAGACAAGGCGGCAAAGCGGCGGCCTGGATATCGGTGGGCTGGTTGAAGCCCAGCTGTTCGAGATTGGCAGTCATGGCCTGCGACAGGCCGAATTCATTAAAGGAAGGCATAAAAGGAAATCCCGGGCAGCACAAGCGCTGGTTATAGAGATATGGATGTGCGCGTATACTACACCAAGTTCTGAGCCCAAATTGAATGGAGTTACCAATGTCATCCCTGCAGGACCAGTTATTGAAGGCCGGCCTGGCCGATGAAAAGAAAGCCAAGGCCATCCGCAGTGAAAAGCGCAAGAAACGCAAGCAGCAGCCCAAAGGCGCGGTGGAAGTGAGCGAAGCTGAAATTCGCGCCCGCCAGGCGCGGGAAGAAAAGGCCGAGCGCGACCGCCAGCTGAACCTCGAGCGCAAGAAAGAAGCCGAAAAGAAGGCCATTCAGGCGCAAATCCGCCAGCTGGTGGAGACCAACCGTCTGGATCGCAGCCGGGGTGAAACCTCTTACCAGTTCGTGGACGGCAAGAAGATCAAGAAGATCCTGGTGGACGACACCATGGTGGACCAGCTGTCCCGGGGGCGCCTGGCGGTGGTTGCCGTTGGCGAGAGCTATGAAGTGGTGCCGGAGAAGGTCGCCCGCAAGATCATGGAGCGGGATGAGTCGGCGGTGATTTCGCTGCACGATCGCCAGCAGGATGATGTGGGCGAGGATGACCCTTATGCGGGGTATGAGATTCCTGACGACCTGATGTGGTGAGCACCAGAAAGTAACTGCCAGGCCCGGAAACTCCTGGGGAGGATTATTCGGGCCTGCGGCCCTTCACCCCTTCAGGGTCGCCTTCGCGTTGCTTCGGCGTTCCTCAGCCCGCTTTGCGGGCTTCGGTCGAACCTCTTTCGGTTCAAATCCTCCCAGCTATACAACGCAAAACGCCTCAGCCTGTGGGGTGCACAAACTGAGGCGTTTCGACTTTAATATGGCGCGGCTGGGAGGATTCGAACCTCCGACCGCCTGGTTCGTAGCCAGGTACTCTATCCAGCTGAGCTACAGCCGCTTAAAACTTGTGGGGCGAAAGTGGCGCGGCTGGGAGGATTCGAACCTCCGACCGCCTGGTTCGTAGCCAGGTACTCTATCCAGCTGAGCTACAGCCGCGCATTCTTTTTCGCGTGTTGAGTGCTACCTCAACTTGCTCTCTTTATTTTTCCTTAAAGAAAAATGGCGGAGAGGGAGGGATTCGAACCCTCGGTACGATTGCTCGTACGGTTCCTTAGCAGGGAACTGGTTTCAGCCACTCACCCACCTCTCCTTGAGAACGGGGCGTATACTACCACAATATTTCTGTTTTCATAGGGTTGACACGAAATTTTTCCAATCGAATTGCCCCTGAAAACAAAAAATCCGCTCCGGTTTCCCGTGAGCGGATTTTATTGATCAGTAGTTACCCGATTCCGGCTCTTCTCCACCTTTCTCGGACTGAATCCGCTGGTAGATTTCTTCCCGGTGAACGGCTACGTCTTTGGGTGCGTTCACACCGATGCGAACCTGGTTACCTTTCACACCCAGTACGGTCACGGTGATTTCATCACCGATCATCAGAGTTTCGCCAACGCGGCGAGTCAAAATCAACATATCCCTTTTCTCCCTATTCCGAAGCTACCTGTTCCGACAGCATCATCTGTATTTACTAGTGCTATTTATAATGAGATCACTCATCACACTGAAGCCGCAATAATACTTATTTAGCAACAATAATCCATAGCAAAAAGCAATTACGGTTGTTATGCACCTCTCAGGTGCAAAATGACTCAGGACTGCTCTTGAGTGCCTGCACTTTCAAGCTCAAACGCACTGTGCAATGCGCGAACGGCCAGCTCAAGATATTTCTCGTCAATCACCACCGAAATCTTGATTTCCGAGGTGGAGATCATCTGGATGTTGATGCCCTCGTTCGACAAGGCTTCGAACATACGGGTTGCCACGCCGGCGTGGGAGCGCATGCCGACACCGACAATGCTGACCTTGGCGATCTTGGTATCACCGCCTACCTCACCGGCACCAATCTCGGCGCTGGTGCCCCGCAGGACTTCCTGGGCACGTTTGAAATCATTGCGGTGGACGGTGAAGGTGAACGCGGTTTTGTTATCTTCGCCCACGTTCTGGACGATCATGTCCACTTCAATGTTGGCATCGCTGACCGGCTTGAGAATACGAAGCGCGCTGCCCGGGGTGTCCGGTACACCGGAGATGGTCAGTTTGGCTTCGTCGCGGTTGAACGCAATACCGGAGACAACGGGTTGTTCCATGGCGTTTTCATCCTCAAAAGTAATCAGGGTGCCCTCGCCCTCTTCAAAGCTGGAAAGCACCCTCAATGGAACGTTGTATTTACCTGCAAACTCAACGGCACGGATCTGCAGCACTTTCGAGCCCAGGCTGGCCATTTCGAGCATTTCTTCAAAGGTGATGCGCTCAAGCCGTCGAGCGCTGTCCACAACACGCGGATCAGTGGTATACACACCGTTCACATCGGTGTAGATCTGGCATTCGTCGGCCTTCAGGGCCGCCGCCAGTGCCACGGCGGTGGTATCCGAACCACCACGGCCGAGGGTGGTGATATTGCCGGCCTCATCAATACCCTGGAAACCCGCCACCACAACCACACGGCCGGCGTCCAGGTCGTCGCGCATGCGGTGCTCGTCGATCTCCTTGATGCGCGCCTTGGTGTGGCTGCTGTCGGTCAGGATACGAACCTGGCTGCCGGTGTAGGACCGGGCATCGCAGCCCCGTTTATGCAGCGCCATGGACAACAGCGCGATGGTGACCTGCTCACCGGTCGATACCAGCACGTCCATTTCCCGGGGCACCGGCTCTTCCATGATGTCGTGGGCCAGACCAATCAGGCGGTTGGTTTCACCGCTCATGGCCGAGACCACCACAACCACATCATGCCCTTCCGCACGGCAGCGAGCCACACGCTCGGCAACCGCTTCTATCCGCTCGGTCGTACCGACCGACGTACCTCCAAACTTCTGAACCAGCAGCGCCATGCTCCCCGGCCTCCGAAAATTATGTTTTATCCTGCGTTGCTCTCAACCCAGGCAGGCACACCCGCCAGGGCATCGGCCAGTTTGGACGGGTTGTTGCCGCCACCCTGGGCCATGTCCGGCCGACCGCCGCCTTTGCCGTCCACTTCCGCGGCCAGGTGCTTCATCAGATCACCCGCCTTGATACGGCCGGTGGCAGACTTGGTGACACCGGCCACCAGCACCACTTTGCCGTCGTCCACCGTGGCCAGTACCACCACGCCTTCACCCAGTTTGTTTTTCAACTGGTCGGCGGTGTCCATCAGGGCCTTGCGGTCAGCACCTTCCATTTCGGCAGCCACCACCTTCAGGCCAGCCACTTCCACGGCGGAGCTGGCCAGGTCACTGCCGGCCGAGCTGGCCAGTTTCGACTTCAGGGCCTCGATCTCTTTTTCCAGCTGGCGGTTGCGGTCAATGGTCTGCTGAACCTTGCTGACCACGGTATCGCGAGTGCCTTTTACCAGTTTTGCGGTTTCGCGCAAGGTATTTTCGGTGTCATCCAGCCATTCCAGCGCACCGAAACCGGTGACCGCCTCGATCCGGCGAACGCCGGAGGAAATGCCGCTTTCCGAGGTAATGCGGAACAGGCCGATGTCGCCGGTGCGGCTAACGTGGGTGCCACCACAAAGCTCCACGGAATAACGGTCGGCGCCCATGCTCAGCACCCGCACCTCGTCGCCGTATTTTTCACCGAACAGCGCGAGGGCACCCTTCTCTTTGGCGGTTTCCATATCGGTGATGTCGATATCCACCGGCGTGTTCTGCAGAATCTGCTCGTTGACCTGCCGTTCGATTTCCTTGAGCTCGTCAGCAGTGACCGCTTCGAAATGAGAGAAGTCGAAACGCAGTTTGTCCGGGTCCACCAGGGAACCCTTCTGGCTGACATGCTCGCCCAGCACTTTGCGCAGGGCGGCGTGCAGCAGGTGGGTGGCGGAATGGTTGCGCTTGATGCGTTCACGGCGGGCGTGATCGATACGGGCATCCACTTCCAGCCCGGGGAACAACTCGCCTTCCACCAGGGTACCCACGTGCAGGTGGTTACTGCCTTCCTTGCGGGTGTCGGTAACCTGGAAACGGCCGCCGCTCCAGGTCAGCAGGCCGGTATCACCCACCTGGCCACCGGATTCGGCGTAGAACGGGGTGCGCTCAAGTACCACCACGCATTCATCGCCGGCCTCGGCGTTACGCTCCTCGCCATCCACCAGCACGGTACGGATGCGCTCGTGGCCATCGATGTGATCGTAACCGGTGAACTCGGTCTCGCCTTCAATGCTGATGCCGGCGGCGTTGTAATCAATACCGAATTTGCTGGCCGCCCGGGCACGCTCGCGCTGGGCTTCCATGGCTTTCTCGTAGCCTTCGTAATCCAGGGTCAGACCACGCTCGCGGGCGATGTCGTTGGTCAGGTCCACCGGGAAACCGTAGGTGTCGTAAAGGGTGAAGACGGTTTCGCCCGGGATTTCCGTGCCCTTGAGCTCGGCAATGTCCTGCTCCAGCAGGCGCAGGCCCTTGTCGAGGGTCTTGGCGAACTGTTCTTCTTCCTGCAGCAGTACTTTTTCAATCTGTTTGCGGCTGCTGACCAGCTGCGGGAAGGCCTCGCCCATCAGCTCCACCAGCGCACCGGTGAGCTTGTAGAAGAACGGCTGGGTGGCGCCCAGCTTGTTGCCATGGCGGGCGGCCCGGCGGATGATCCGGCGCAGTACGAAGCCACGGCCTTCGTTGGAAGGCATCACGCCGTCGGCAATCAGGAAGGCACAGGCGCGGATGTGGTCGGCCACCACGCGCAGGGAGGCTTCGGTGGTTTCGACACCGCCAAGCAGCTCGGAAGCGGCTTTCAGCAGGTCCTGGAACAGGTCGATTTCGTAGTTGCTGTGCACGCCCTGCAGCACGGCGGTAATGCGCTCCAGCCCCATGCCGGTGTCCACGGACGGTTTGGGCAGGTTGAGCATTTCGCCGTCGGCGGTGCGGTTGTACTGCATGAAGACCACGTTCCAGATCTCGATGTAGCGGTCGCCGTCTTCCTCGGGGCTGCCGGGAGGGCCACCGGCCACGTCCGGGCCATGGTCGTAGAAGATTTCGGTACACGGGCCACAGGGGCCGGTGTCGCCCATCTGCCAGAAGTTGTCGGAGGCGTAACGGGCGCCTTTGTTGTCGCCGATGCGGACAATACGCTCGGCCGGAACACCGATTTCCTGGTTCCAGATATCAAAGGCTTCGTCGTCTTCGGCGTACACGGTGATCCACAGCTTCTCGCTGGGCAGGTTCAGCCATTTTTCGTCGGTCAGAAAGGTCCAGGCAAAGTTGATGGCTTCGCGCTTGAAATAGTCGCCAAAACTGAAGTTGCCCAGCATCTCGAAGAAGGTGTGATGGCGGGCGGTGTAGCCCACGTTTTCCAGATCGTTATGCTTGCCGCCGGCGCGCACACATTTCTGTGTGGTGGTGGCCCGGGTGTAGTCGCGTTCTTCCCGGCCCAGGAACAGGTCCTTGAACTGGTTCATCCCCGCGTTGGTGAACAGCAGCGTGGGGTCGTCAGCCGGCACCAGTGAACTACTCGGAACAATGGTGTGGCCATTTTGTCGGAAATACTCAAGAAAAGCCTGTCGCAACTCAGCGGTTTTCATAACCCTTTGATACCCTCTCGGAAACCCGGCAAAACAGCGGCCGGATCTGCAATTGAACATGAATACTTACATGCGTGTGCAAATCCGCTACTCTAGCACACGCCGAAAACAGGAAAAACGTGAAATCTCACAGGAGAATCCATGGCCCGACGCTTCCATGACGCCGAGCAACTGCTTCCGCCAGCCACTGCCCTGAAGCGCGCACTGGCAATTATCTACGATGGCCTGATCAGCATCGCGGTGCTGCTGGTTACCACCTGGGCCTACACCATGGTGGCCGGCTGGATTACCGGCTGGGACACATACGAGCAAATGGCCGAAGCCGGCGAACTGTCGGGCGACCCGGGGCTGACTTTTGTACTCTTTCTGGTGCTTTACCTGTTTTTTGCCTATTTCTGGACCCGTATTGGCCAGACACTGGGCATGCAGGTATGGCGGGTGCGCATTGAAAACCTGGACGGCACCTCGGTGAGCTGGACACAAGCGCTGATTCGTTACATCACTGCCGCGTTTGTGGTGTTCCTGACCATCATGGGAGCCTACTACCTGGGTAGCCTGACACTGCTGTTAACAGTGCCGGCGATCATCGCGCTGTTTTACCCGATCAATGGCCTGTCACTGACCGACCGGGCATCCAACAGCGTGGTGGTGCAGGTGCCCCGGCCCGAGAAGAAAAAGTAGCCGGTTGCGGGCCGGCTCAGCCGGCGCGCCGCATTAACAGCACACCCGCAACAGCACTGATGGCAATGGGCGCAAGCACCGCCAGCATGGGGTTAAACCCGTAGACCATGCTCATCGGCCCCAACAGATCCTGCATGTATTTGAACAGTAGCCCCACCAGCAGACCGGTGAATACCCGGAACCCCATGGTCACCGAGCGCAGCGGCCCGAACACGAAGGAAATCGCCACCAGCACCATCACCGCCGTACCCAGCGGCATCAGCGCTTTTTTCCAGAACGCCAGCCAGTAACGGGCCGCGCTCAGGCCCTGCTCCCCCAGGTAGCGGGCGTAAGTATAGAGGCCGGACATGGACAGATCCTCCGGATCAACGATCAGCACACTCAGGACACTGGGCGAGAGACCGGTATCCCAGCGCACTGACGAGTCTTGCTCACGCACCGTGCGGTCGTCCTCGATACGGGTGGTGGTCACGTTTTCCAGCAGCCAGTAATCCCCCTGATAGATGGCCCGCCGGGCGAAACTGGATTCCTTCAACTGCCGGTTGTCGTCAAATTCAAAACGGGATACCCCGTGCAACACACCGTTGGGCTGCACCGCGTTCAGGTGCATGAAGATATCGCCTTCCCGGTGCCAGACCCCGTGCGCTTCCGCCACGTTATTGCCCGAGCCCAGCGCCACGGCTTTTTCACTCTGGGCGATGCGTTCGGTGGTGGGTGCGACAAATTCCCCGAGCAATACCCCCAGGATCACAACCACCAGGGCCGGTTTCATGGCGGACCAGACAATCCGCTTGAGCGATACGCCGGCCGCGCGCACCACGGTCAGCTCCGAAGAACTGGCCATGGCGCCAAGCCCCACCAGGCAGCCCATGAAGGCGCCCAACGGTAAATACTCGTAGATTCGCCGGGGCACGGTCAGTGCCACATGCCAGAGTGCCTGCAGGGTCTGGTAATCGTTGCGGGTATCTTCCAGCTCAGCGATGAAGGCAAAAATCAGATCCAGCGACAACACCACCATCATCACCAGGAAAATGGCCCCGCCCACGGTGCGCATCACATAACCATCGATCTTACGCATGGGCGCGGGCCTCCTTTTCCAGTTTGCGGCGGTACAGCCAGGCCGGCCCGAACTGCAGCCACAGCCCCAGCGCCAGGAACAGCGCGTGCACCCACAGCATGCCGATCCATTCCGGTACTTTTTCATCGGCCAGGGCATCCCGGGCCACAATCAACAGTCCCAAATAGGTGATGTACACCAACATCGCGGGCAACAGGTGGAAAAAGCGCCCCTGGCGCGGGTTCACCCGGCTCAGGCGCACCGCCAGCAACGTCACGATGGGAACAATCAACGGCAGTGAGAAGCGCCAGTGCAGCAGCGCGCGGTCTTCCGGGTCATCCGAGTGCCACAAATCCAGGGTACTCATGCCCTCTTCCAGGCTTTTGTCGCCTTCCTCGCCGCTCTGTATCTTCAGGCCATAGGCCTCAAACTCGGTGGTGTTGTAATCGAGCCGCCCGGGCGTGCCCTGGAAACGGCCACCGTCCTCCAGAATCAGAAAACGGCTGCCGGTTTCCTCGTCGATCAGCTGCGAACCGGTTTCGGCGGTAATCAACGTCACGCCCTGGCCACTGCGGTCGTATTCGGCGATGAACACCCCCTGCAGCTGCCGTTTGTCGTCACTGAGCGCCTCGGTGTAGGTTACCCGGTTGCCGGAGGTGAAATTCTGGAAGCGCCCGGGGGCCAGCATTTCAAACTCCGTGGCCTGGCTCTGCTCATTGAAAATCCGCTCGACCTGTTTCATGCCCCAGGGCGAAATAAACAGGCTCGTCGCCCCCACCACGATCATCACCGGCAGCGCCCCGATCAGCGTTTTGGTCAGAAGCTGCTTGTCGCTGACGCCACAGGCGAACAGCACCGTCATCTCGCTTTCCAGATACATGCGCCCGTAGGCCAGCAAGATGCCGATGAACAGGCCCAGCGGCAGAATCAGCTCCAGAAACCCGGGAAAGCGATACCCCATGATGGCAAACAGCACACCGGCCGCCAGCTCACCTTCGGCGGCTTCGGCCAGGTACTTGATAAAACGCCCACTCATAAACACCAGCAAAAGCACGCTGGAGACAGCAAGCATACTGACCATGATCTGGCGGATGAGGTAACAGAAAACGATAGTCAAATCAGTCTCTCTGGCCTGTGCCAAGGGAAAGGTGGTGCATTCATTAAACTGCCGCGTATTCTAAGTAACCTTGCCCACGAATGACAGCTTGGGTGTAGCAAGTAAAACGATGGTAAGGATAAAGGCCCCGTGCTTGATAAATTGTTCGACTACCCCAATGCTTAGGTATTATCGCGCACGTCGAACCCGACGGGTGAATCACAGTCAAGAAAAGGAGTTGCCATGAACTTCAGTCTGAGCAGTAAAGCCATCACCGCAACCAAAGCCGATTGCCTGGTTGTCGGGTTGCCTGAAAAAGGCGACTGGCCGGAATCCACCAAAGCCGCGGATGAAGCACTGGGCGGACTGATCGGGCAATTCAGCAAGGCTGGCGACCTGACCGGCAAAAACGGCACCGTGAACACCCTGCCGCTGGCCGAACAACCATGGCCCCGGGTAATGGTGGTCGGTACCGGCAAGAACGACGACCGCAGCGCCGCCAGTTACCGCAAGGCACTGTCTGCCATGGCCGGCGCACTGAAAGACCTGCCCGCCAAAAGCGCACTGATCACCCTGAGTGACACCGCCATACAGGGCGAAGACAGCGTGAGCTCCGAGGAAGGCAAACTCAAGCTGATTGGCCGCACCCTGGAAGAACAGTTCTACACCTTCAACGACTACAAAAGCGAAAAACCTGCGGCGCGCAAACTGAACAAAGTGGTGGTACAGGCCACCGGGACCACCAAGGCCCTGAAAGACGCCCTGCACCTGGGCCTGGCCACCGGCCGCGGCATGAACTACACCCGCGACCTGGGCAACACCCCGCCCAACGTCTGCCACCCGGTATGGCTGGCCGACCAGGCCAAGAAACTGGCCAAGGACTACGACAGCATCAAGACCGAAGTGCTGGACGAAAAACAGATGGAAAAGCTGGGCATGAACACCATCCTGGCCGTCGGCAAGGGCTCCAAGCAGCCCCCACGCCTGATCATCATGGAATACCGGGGCGGCAAGGCCAAAGACAAGCCTTATGTGCTCGTGGGTAAGGGCATCACCTTCGATTCCGGCGGCATCAGCCTCAAGCCCGGCGAAGGCATGGATGAAATGAAGTACGACATGGGCGGCTCCGCCTCCGTGTTCGGCACCATGCAGGTACTGGCTGAAACCAAACCCAAGATCAACGTGGTGGCAGTCATAGCCGCCGCCGAAAACATGCCGGACGGCGGCGCCTCCCGCCCGGGCGACATCATCAAGACCCTGTCCGGCCAGACCGTCGAGATCCTCAACACCGACGCCGAAGGGCGCCTGGTGCTGTGCGACGCCCTCACCTACGTGAAAAAGTTCGACCCGGAAGCCGTGATCGACATGGCCACCCTCACCGGTGCCTGCATCATTGCCCTGGGCAACCAGGCCTCAGGCCTTTACGCCAACAACGACGACCTGGCCGGCGAACTGCTGGCAGCGGGCGAGCGCACCGGCGACCGCGCCTGGCGCATGCCCCTGTGGGACGAATACCAGAGCCAGCTGGACTCCAACTTCGCCGACATGCAGAACATCGGCGGCCGCCCGGCCGGCTCCATCACCGCCGCCTGCTTCCTGAGCCGGTTTGCGAAAGACTACCGCTGGGCCCACCTGGACATCGCCGGCACCGCCTGGAACTCCGGCAAAGCCAAAGGCGCCACCGGCCGCCCGGTGCCCCTGCTGGTCGACTACCTGATGTCCCATGCAGGATAACCAGCCCAACCCACCGGAACCCGGCAGCCAGGCTGCCGGCGCTTCCGGCACCGGTTCCGACAACCAGAACCAGCGCTACTGGTTCCACATCCTCGGCCAGAACACCCCCGCCGCCCGCAACCTCCACGCCGCCAAACTCTTGGACAAAGCCTGGCAGCAAGGCGACCGCGTATGCATTATTTGCGACACACAGGAACACGCCCAGGAACTGGACGACCTGCTGTGGAACTTCAAACCCGACGCCTTCATCCCCCACAGCATCTCCACTTCCGAAGACGCACCCTGCGACGACCCCGTCGGCATCCTGCTCTACCCGCCGGTGGCCTCGGACTGGGACACCGTCATCGTCCTGTCTGCCACCCTGCCCAAAGACGCCGACCAGTACCGCCGCCTGGCCCTGGTGGCCCATAACGATCCCGCTGTGCTGAACCAGGCTCGGGGGCATTATAAGCAGCTTCGGGCGATGGGGATTGAAGCAAAAGTGCATGATATGCGGCGGTGATCCCACAGTTCGCCGCAACCAAAGCGACCATGTATAATCGGCGCTTTCAAAATTTCTTCCGAGCATCAACAACGGTCACTGCAGAAACCCATGGAAAAAACCTACCAGCCAGAAAACATCGAGCGCCAGTGGTACGAAAACTGGGAATCCAAAGGCTATTTCCGCCCCAGCGGTGAGGGCGAGTCCTACAGCATCGCCATTCCGCCGCCCAATGTGACCGGCAGCCTGCACATGGGCCATGCGTTCCAGCACACCATCATGGACACCCTCACCCGCTACAAGCGCATGCAGGGCCGTAACGCATTGTGGACCGTCGGCACCGACCACGCCGGCATCGCTACCCAGATGGTGGTTGAACGCAAACTGGCCGCCGAGGAAGACAAAACCCGCCACGACCTGGGCCGCGAAGAATTCATCAAGCGCATCTGGGACTGGAAAGAACACTCCGGTGGCACCATCACCCGCCAGATGCGCCGCCTGGGCAACTCCGTGGACTGGGAAAACGAACGCTTCACCATGGACGACGGCTTCTACAAGGCCGTACAGGAAGTGTTCATCCGCCTGTACGAAGAAGACCTGGTGTACCGTGGCAAACGGCTGGTGAACTGGGACCCGAAACTGCACACCGCCATCTCCGACCTGGAAGTGGAGAACAAGGAAGAGAAGGGCTTTTTCTGGCACCTGCGCTACCCGCTGGCCGACGGTGAGAAAACCCAGGACGGCAAGGATTACCTGGTCGTGGCCACCACCCGCCCGGAAACCATGCTCGGCGATACCGCCGTGGCCGTACACCCGGACGACGAGCGCTACCAGCACCTGATTGGCAAGCACGTGCTGCTGCCACTGGTGAACCGCCGAATCCCCGTGATCGCCGACCACCACGCCGATCCGGAAAAAGGCTCCGGCTGCGTGAAAATCACCCCGGCCCATGACTTCAACGACTACGCCGTCGGCAAGCGCAACAACCTGCCGATGATCAACGTCATGACCCAGGATGCCAACATCCGGTACCAGGCCGAAGTGTTCAACTCCGACGGCACCGAGAACACCGAGATCGACGGCACCCTGCCCGGCGCCTATGCCGGCCTCACCCGTGAAGAGGCGCGCAAACAGATCGTCGCCGACATGGAAGCCGAAGGCCTGGTGGAGCAGATCGAAGACCACGTATTGTCCGTGCCGCGCGGCGACCGCTCCGGCCTGATCATCGAGCCCATGCTCACAGACCAGTGGTTCGCCGACGCCAAGACCCTGGCCAAGCCCGCCATTGAGGCGGTGGAAGACGGCCGTATCCAGTTCGTGCCCAAGCAGTACGAGAACATGTACTTCGCCTGGATGCGCGACATCCAGGACTGGTGCATCTCCCGCCAGCTGTGGTGGGGCCACCGGATTCCGGCCTGGTACGACGCCGAAGGCAACATTTACGTGGGCCGCAGCGAAGAAGAAGTGCGCGAAAAGCACAACCTGGGCGCGGACATTGAACTGAACCAGGACGAAGACGTACTGGACACCTGGTTCAGCTCCGCCCTGTGGACCTTCGGCACCCTGGGCTGGCCGGAAATCACCGAACGGCTGAAAACCTTCCACCCCACCGACGTGCTGGTGACCGGTTTCGACATCATCTTCTTCTGGGTTGCCCGGATGATCATGATGACCATGCACTTCATGAAAAACGAAGACGGCACCCCGCAGGTGCCCTTCCACACCGTGTACGTGACCGGCCTGATCCGCGACGAGCACGGCGACAAGATGTCCAAATCCAAGGGCAACGTGATCGATCCGCTGGACATGATCGACGGCATCGGCCTGGAAGACCTGCTGGAAAAGCGCACCGGCAACCTGATGCAGCCCAAGCTGGCCGAAAAGATCGCCAAGCGCACCAAGAAGGAATTCCCGGAAGGCATTACCGCCCACGGTACCGACGCCCTGCGCTTCACCCTGGCGGCCATGGCCACCACCGGCCGTGACATCAACTGGGACATGAAGCGCCTGGAAGGCTACCGCAACTTCTGTAACAAGCTGTGGAACGCCGCCCGCTACGTGCTGATGAACACCGAAGGCGAAGACTGCGGCGTGAACGACGAGCCGGTGGAACTGTCCCTGGCCGACCGCTGGATCATCAGCGAGCTGCAGCACTGCGAGCAGGAAGTGACCCGTCACCTGGAACAGTACCGCTTTGACCTGGCCGCTTACGCCCTGTACGAGTTCATCTGGAACGAGTACTGCGACTGGTACCTGGAGCTGTCCAAGCCGGTGCTGAACGACGACAACGCCAGCGCCGAGGCCAAGCGCGGCACCCGCCGCACCCTGGTGCGCGTGCTGGAATCGGTGCTGCGCCTGGCGCACCCGATGATGCCGTTCATCACCGAGGAAATCTGGCAGCGCATCGCCCCGCTGGCCGGCAAGACCGGCGACAGCATCATGCTGCAGCCGTTCCCGCAGCCGGACGCCAGCAAGCAGGACTCCGCCGTAGCCGCCGATATCGAGTGGCTCAAGGGCGTGATCGTCGCCGTGCGCAACATTCGTGGTGAGATGAACATCTCCCCGGCCAAGCAGATTCCGGTACTGCTCAAAGGCGCCAGCGCCGAAGACCAGCGCCGGATGGACGACAACCGCACCTTCCTGATGTCACTGGCCAAGCTGGAGAAGCTGGAATGGTTCGAGGGCGACAAGGCGCCCATGAGCGCCACCCAGCTGGTGGGTGAGATGGAAGTGCTGGTGCCCATGGCCGGCCTGATCGACAAGGACGCCGAACTCAAGCGCCTGGACAAGGAGCTGGAGCGCCTGAACAAGGAAATCGCCCGGGTGGAAGGCAAGCTGAACAATGAGAAATTCACCGCCAAGGCCCCGGCCGAAGTGGTCGAGAAGGAGAAAGACAAGCTGAAAGAAGCCCAGGGCAGCCTGGAGCGCCTGAGCAGCCAGCGGGCCGACATCGAGGCCATGTAAACCATGATTGCGATTCTGGGCGCCGGCTCCCTGGGCCGGCTCTGGGCCGCATCACTGCCACCCGGGCGGGCCGCCTTTGTGCCCCGCCCGGGGGCTTCCTCCGATTCCATACCTTATCAATTTCATCCCGTGAGCGGCGAAGCCTTCTCGGTCGATATCCCTCAGCTTGGGTCTGACGAAACGCCGGAGCTGCTGCTGGTCACCACCAAGGCGGGCGACACCCTGGATGCGCTGCACAGCGCACTACCAAACATTCCCGCCAACACACCGGTTGTGCTGTTCCAGAACGGCCTGGGCAGCCAGCAACAAGTGGCAGACACCTGGCCCGGGCGTCCCATCCTGGCCGCCTCCACCACCGAAGGCGCCAACCGGCCTGCCCCCGATGTGGCCGTTCACGCGGGTAAAGGGGCAACCTGGGTGGGAGCACTCACCCGGACCGCTGAATCCCGGCTACCCAGCGTTGTCGACCAACTGAGCGAAAGCGGGCTGACCGTTCATGCGGAGACCGACATTCTGCCCCGTCTGTGGCAAAAACTGGTGATCAACGCCGGCATCAATCCTTTCACCGCGTTGCTCGATTGCCCCAACGGAGAGATTCTCGAGGCACCGCTGTTCCGGCAATGGATCACGCCACTGTGCGAGGAGATCGCCAGCCTGATGGCCGGGGCCGGACAAGATCGGATACCGCCGGACGAGCTGCGCGGCAACATTGAAACCGTGGCCCGGAGCACGGCCACCAACACTTCGTCCATGCGCGCGGATATACTGGCAGGACGCCGCACCGAAATTGAGTACATCAATGGCTATCTGGTCAGGCTTGGCGACACGCTGGATATTGCCACCCCGGTGAACCGAATGCTGACCGAACGGGTACAACTACTGAACCATTAACCTGGCCTCCGGGCAAACAAGCCATCCCATCCAGGCCTAACCACCAAGGGAGCACAACCATGGGCAACCGCCTGTCGAAAATCTACACCCGTACCGGCGACGACGGCTCCACCGGCCTGGCCGATGGCAACCGCATTGCCAAGAACGCCCAGCGCGTGGAGGCCATGGGCACCGCCGACGAGCTGAACTGCCACATCGGCATTCTGGTGGAAACCCTGCCGGCGGACGATGCGTTGATCGAGGTTCTGCGCCGTATTCAGCACCACCTGTTTGACCTGGGCGGCGAGTTTGCCATTCCCGGCAGCAAGGTGATTGGCGACGAGCACATCGACTGGCTGGAAGCCACCCTGGATGAATACAACGAAGGCATTCCGCCGCTGAAGAACTTCATCCTGCCCGGCGGCTCACCTGCCGCCGCCCAGTGCCATATGGCCCGGGCCGTGTGCCGGCGCGCCGAGCGCGTGGTGGTGGCACTGGGCCACGAGGATTCGATCAACACCAATTCCCGGCATTACCTTAACCGGTTGTCGGATCTTCTGTTCGTGGTGGCGCGGGTACTCGCACGGCGGGAAGGCGCCCGGGAAATTCTCTGGGAACAGAAGAAATCCGGCCTCTGATCACCGGCCTGCACTCCTGACCTGCCGGACGTGGTGCGGCGGCGGCCACTAGACCACGCCAGCAATCACCAGCAGCGCGATCACACAAATCCACACCAGCATGCTGCGGTTAAGCAGATCACGAATGGCCCGCAGGCTCCGGCCACCGAAGTCCGGCCACTCCTGCGGGTGCAGCCCGGAAAACCGTGACGGGTCCAGGGCATAGCCGGTCAGCGCGCCATCCGCCGCGGTCATCAGCACCCGCTGATTGCGTTCCCGGAAACCCGGCAGTACCCGGCGGATTTTTTGCGACCATCCCGCCAGATCCCCCGCCAGCCCGAAGGTCAGGGCCAGCAGGCGGGACGGAATCCATCCGATCACATCAACCATTCGGGCAAACCTTACCCGCGCCGGAGCCTGCGGCCAGTGCTCGGCCAGTGCCACCAGGCTGCGGGCCAGAAACGCCGCCTGCAGACCACCCACCACATACCAGAACACCACCAGGAAGAAACGTTCGAACACCGAGGTCATCAGAGTGCGGGACAAGGACAAATGCATGGCCTCCGGCGACAGCGCCTCGCCACGTTCGGCCGCCGGCAGCCAGCGCTGGATGTGTCGCCAGGCCGCCTGCATGTCGCCCCGGCCCCAGGCCTGGCTGTAGGCTTCCAGTACCTGTCGCCAGCCCGGCGCGCCCATCAGCAATACCAGCGCCAGTAACTCCAGGGGGTACAGTGTCCAGCGCAGTTCCTGGTCGATGGCCAGAAACCACAAGGCAGCCAGCAACGCCGCTGGCACCAGCACTCGCAAAAGTCCCGGGACCACGGCATGCTCCCTGCCGGCCCGGGCCCGCCCGTGGGCGCCAAACCAGTGCCGCCAGAAAGCATCGGTGGATACCCGGTTCACACCGTCCAGACGACGGCGGATAACGTAGGCCAGTAGCAGGACCAGGAGAATCATTCAGACGGTCTCCGGGGCCAGAAGAAGATCATGAAAACGGGACCAACTGAACGCCGGCCCGGGGTCGGTCTTGCGGTCCGGCGCGATGTCGCAGTGGCCGGCAATCCGCTCTGGTGTCACCGCCGGCCAGGCCGCCATAACCTGACGCGCCAGCCGGGCCAGTACGGCGTATTGTTCAGGCGTGTAGGGAATATCATCCGCTCCTTCCAGTTCAATGCCGATGGAGAAATCGTTGCACTCCACCTCGCCCCGGAAGCTGGAGCGGCCAGCATGCCAGGCCCGGTCCAGGCAGCTGACAAACTGCACCACCGAACCGTCACGGCGAATCAGTGCGTGCGCCGACACCTGCATGGGTGCGATGGTGGCAAAATAGGGATGCTGGCCGGCCTGCAGGCGGTTACAGAAGAAATCTTCGATGTGGGAGCCACCAAACTGCCCCGGGGGCAGGCTGATATTGTGTACCACCAGCAACGAAATGCCGGCGTCATCGGGCCTGGGTCCGAAATTGGGTGACGGGCACCAGCGGGCACCGGCAAAACGCCCGGTTTCCCGCAGCAGGGCGATTGTCTCGGCAGAAGGGTTGAGTGGTTGGCTAGTGGCGTGCGGTTGGCGCAAGGCAGTCCCCGGTACAGTTGGATTCACTCACGGGATTGAATCACAAACCGACCGGGGATACCACGATCTCAGTCTTTACGATTGTGGCGCAGATTGTCGATGATGGATTCAAGTGCCCGATCGAAAATCAGGCCATCATCCAGCATGGTGATCACGCCCGCCTGCAGAGCTTCCGCCAGATCCTCCCGGTGGTACTCCGCCACCTTGGCTCCGCTGCGATTGACAAAGATGTACTTGCCGGTGGCCCGGATGAACGCCGCCAGCTTGCAGCGCACCCGCAGGTCCTCACCGGTCATTTCCACCCAGGAACCGACGGTGAGCTGGTCTGCCCGCGCCAGCCACGCTTCCGGTACCGACGGGGCAACCGCTTCAGCTTCCGGTCGGGCATCGCCGGCTTCCACGGCGGTTTCCGGTGGCCGCTCGGCTGTTGCAGGCTGCCGGGCTTCAGGTTCGCCCGCCGGCTCAGCTTGTGGCTCCTGGTCAGGTGCGGGCCCGGGTTCTTCCACTGGCGCGGTCACCAGCCTTTGCAGCACATCGACATGAGCCAGTTCCAGGTCACGGATGACCGTATCCGTGGCAAACGGATCCCAGGAAATCTCCTGCAATGCCTTGCGCACATCGTCGACAATGCTGGGAATCGAACGCAGCAAATCTGTGCGGGTATGTTCGGAAACCGGCGACGGGTCCACACTCCACACCAACCGGGCGGTCACTTCACAGGCCTCTTGCCAGGGCTCGCTGCCCTCGCCCGCACGCAAGGCCAGCCATTGCAGGTAACGGGTCCATGGTTCTTTCAGCAACTGGCTGATGGCCTCCGGGATATTCCGGCCTGCGGTTTGCGCATCAATCACTTCGGTGGCCAGCTGGCTGGCTCTTTCGTGTTTCGCCCGGCCCTCTTCAGCATCTTTCAGACGCTGCTCCACCAACTCCCGGCGGCGGCGATCCAGGTCCATGAAATGGCCGAAGTCTTCCAGCAATTCCTCGAACAGGGTGGTATCGGTGGTAAATTCTTCCAGCACCCGGTCAACCACTTCGGCGATTTTCTCCCGCAACGGATCCCGGGCGCCCTCCCGCTTCTCGGTCCAGCCGATGGCCGCCAGCGCCAGTTCGTTCAGCAGCTTGCGGACCGGATGCCCGCCCCGGTTGAAGAAGTTCCGGTCACTGAGGGCCACTTTCAGCACGGGAATCTGCAACCGGCCAATCAGGGATTTCATGACAGGGTGTAACTGGCGGTCTTCCAGAATGAAATCAAACAGCATGGCCACCAGGTTGATCACATCACTGTCAGCCTGGGCAATCTGGCCGGGGGTGTCCTGCAACAGCGGATGCAACTGCTCCCGCAGCGGCATGACTGGCTCTCCAACCTGACCTCTGGCTGCTATCTGGAGCTGTTCCAGCTCACTGACCAGCTGTCCCGTGCCCAACACCGACCCTGATGAAGCCGGCGCGCCGGTGACCACGGTGTCCCCCTGCCCCCGGCGCAGCAGCGATGTCAGTTCCTGGAAGGTGGCGGATGAGCTGCCTGGTGCTCCTCCCGTTACAGCGGACTCATCAGTTGCCGGCTCCCCGGAGGATTGTCCGGAGCCTTGCTGCGGGCGACCGGCACCGGATGACGCGCCAACTGCCCTGGGGCGGCCAACCGGCGGGCGTTTCATATTCGGCAATACGCCGGCATCAATCAGCGCCTGATTGCAGTCGCGGTAAAAACCATCCAGTTGATCGGCCATCAGTCGTTCAAACAGCTTGAGCACAACCAGTTTGGCGCGGATGTCGATATCCAGATCGGCACAGGCCTCCCCGATGGCGTTGCAGATCACTTCCGGCCCCAACGGCATCTGTGCATCCGCCAGTTCGAGTTCCGGCACAAGATGGCGAATCCGGGCTGCCAGCAAATGCACGGACTCCTGATACCGGTTGCGCAAGCGGGTGGTCAGGTTATCAATGGCCACCTGCTGTTCCAGTTGCTCGTGGTCAACAAGGCCGAGACCGTCCTGATCAACCTGCTCCAGAGACGACGAAGCGGCGCCGGACCGGGTCCGCCCCATCTCATTAAACGCCTGACTCACGTGCTGCAGCACCGACACGGTCATGGATTTGCGGCTCAGCCGCAATTCGCGCATGGCATCAAAATAGGCGGTCTGGTCCTGGTTTGTGCCAGCCTTGTCCGCAAGCGCAAACAGGGTATCGTCCGCCTGCTCAAAAAAACGGGCCAATACCTGCTTGAGAGCCTGGCCGGACCTGTCCCTGAGCCGCACCAGCTCTCCCGGCATGGCAAACCGCTCCTGCTGGTTCGCGCCGGTAAACCGGACAACTTTATTATCCTGAGCCATAATTCGTGCCCCACTCTGAGCCATTCAATGCCATCATGATATGGCCAGACGGCGTCACCTTGTGTCAGCTTTTGTCATCTTTTGTGTAAAAGCGACCTGCATCACAGTTTAGCCCCGTTTGGCGAATCCGCCGGCGAGCGTTAGAATTGCCGGCCCTGACCATCTACCTTTGCCACCAACCCGGACTATCACCATGATCGCCCCTGAACTGCTACGCCAGGCCCGCATTGAGACCGTTGCCCAGAGCCTTCGTGAAGATATAGGCGACGGCGATATAACCGCGCAGTTGATTCCCGCCGGGGCCGTGGCCAGGGGCCGGGTGATTACCCGTGAAAATGCCCGCCTGGCAGGCCGGGCCTGGGCCGAAGAGGTTTTTCGCCAGGTTGACCCCACGGTGGAACTTGAGTGGCTTTTCGACGACGGTGACGACATTCAGCGCAACGATGTCATTTTCCGCATGCATGGCCCGGCCCGGTCACTGCTGACCGCCGAACGCTCTGCCCTGAACTGGCTGCAAACCCTGTCCGGCGTGGCGACACGGTGCGCCGGTTATGCCGCCCGTGTCGCTCATACCAATGTACGCCTGCTGGATACCCGCAAAACCCTGCCGGGACTGCGTCTGGCGCAAAAATACGCTGTCACCTGCGGCGGCTGCGACAATCACCGGATTGGCCTGTGGGATGCGTTCCTGATCAAAGAGAACCACATTGCCGCCTGTGGCTCCATTGCCAATGCCGTGAGCGAGGCTCACCGGGTGGCGCCGGGCAAACCGGTGGAAGTGGAAACCGAGAATCTGGAGGAGCTGGCCCAGGCCCTGGAGGCCGGGGCTGACATCATCATGCTGGATGAGTTTTCACTGGCGGACATGCGTGAGGCTGTTGCGCTGAACGGCGGCAAGGCGAAACTGGAGGCCTCCGGCGGCATCAATGACCAGACCCTGGTCCCGATTGCCGAAACCGGGGTGGATTACATCTCCATCGGCAATCTGACCAAGAGCGTGAAGGCGGTGGACTTGTCGATGCGGTTGATTTAACGGCCAGACAACAGCTGATCCATCTCTTCAAGCGCCTGAATCAGACCATGCCCGGATTCAGGCCGGCCACGAAAATGCTCTTCGGCCATGGGCGCAATACCTGAAACGGAGGGCAGCGGCTGACCCGCTTCCACCAGGGTCTTCATCCGGTCCAGAAACACGAACTGCACCCACTGGGGAAATTCCATGGTGTCCAGGCAAAACGGCTGGGTGCTCTGGAAGGCTTCGTCCGGCAGCGGCTCATGCTCCCAGACTCCCAGTTCCCGGAGTTCGATTTCGATTTTCAGCAGACCGTCGGTCACCCGGTCCAGATGTTTTTCGTGAGTCGACATTGATCTACCTGTAACTCGTTTGTCTATTCACACAAGAGGGAAAGGCCACCACTACCAGCCCATCACGCTCTTCACGAACGGGATGGTCAGGCGCCGCTGGGCCTGCAGGGAATTTTCATCCAGGGTATCCAGAATGGCCAGCAAATCGCCCAGCCGGCGGGGCGCCCGGCGCATGATGAAGCTGGCAACGTCGTCTGAAAGTACCATGCCACGCTGCTCCGCCCGGGCCTTTAGAATGCCGGTGCGGTCCTCGTCACGGTAAACCCGCAACTGCAACACCAGCCCGTGGGCCAGCCTGGACCCCAGGTCAGCCAGCTCAAACGGCACCGTGCCCGGAACGTCGGCCATGGAGACAACCAGCAAACCATCACGGTCCAGGATGCGATTGTAAAGATGAAAAACAGCTTCTTCCCAGGCGCCATTGCCGGCAATCAAGCCGAGGTCGTCCAGACAGACGATCGCGTGGTTCTCCAGCCCCGCCAATGCCTCCGGACCGAAGGGCATCAGCTCTTCCAGGCTGATGCAAACCGCACCCTGGCCGAGCTGCTCTGCGCGGTGGCAGACCGCCTGCAGCAGGTGGCTTTTACCGGTATCCGAATCACCGCAAAGCACCACCACCGGAAGGCCATCCGGCTGCTGGCAGACGCGCTCAAGGCGAGTTGCCACTTCCCGGTTACGGCTGCCATGAAAATTGTCGAAACGCGCGTCGTCCCGCAGCTTGACCCCCAGGGCCATCTGCGCGGCCATTTCCGTTGACTCTCCGGGGTTACTGCTAGCCATCGCTATCACTTTCAACAGGGCCTGCCGGCTGCCAGCGGTAATACAGTACCGGATACAGGGATTCAAAAGCCTGTTCGGCATCCTGCTCATCACCCGCCACCAGCGGCTGATAGGCCAGCGCATCACCGATACCGTCCTGGCCGGAGCTGGCCGTTCCGGACGTATTGGCCGCACCGGAGCCGTTTTCAGGACCAGCACCGCCTTCAGCGGACACTCTGGACGGTGGTTGTTCCACGGACACAAAGCGCGGGTCCAGAGCCACGTATTGTTTAAGTTGATCCAGCTCCCCATCAAAGGAGACCTGAATGGTCAGCCGATCCCCCCGAACCCTGCGGGCTGCCACATAGGTAACCGGTGTAAAGCTCTTCAGCGCTTTGACCACGCCACCGTAGTCGGCCAGGGTAGACACGCCTTCAAGCACCAGGTCCACCTTTGGCGATTCATCCACGTCACTGGCATCAACGGCGTAGCGGCTTGCGTAGCCCTCGGTCCAGTGATTGATCACCGCCTCGGCAAGCCGCCACTGGCTGTCAGCGGTGACAGACATTTCTTCACGCTCCACGGCCGGGCCCTCAATGGTCCAGCTGGCCCGCCATCCCGAGCCATCACGGCGGATACGCACCAAAGCCAGGGCGTCGTGAGCCTGCCCGTCGGAAGCCCGGACAATCCGGTTATTGAATTGCCCCCACAAATCCGACAGCAGTTCCCTGTCATCCGCGAAGCGACGCGGCGGGAACGCCACCGGCAAACCCCGCTCGGTGGCCGCAGAACGGAAGCTGCCAAGCCAGCTGTCAGCGGTTTCACCTGTCGGGGTTGAGGTCAGTAGATGCCGACTGCCACGGTCTTCCACGGCCACCCAGGCCAGGGTGAGCGGCCGGTTCGCCCCCCATACCGGCGCCTCGACAGACGCCATGGCCCGGTTGACACCAACCGCCCCGAAAGTCATCTGCAGCCGATTCCCCCCATCCTCACGGGTCACCTCGTAGGACTGCAGGAAAGATTCCGCCCGCTCCAGCAGATCGTCCACGCCCTCGAGGTCCAGAACATCCCGGGAGCCGGAAACACGCACCATTACTTCTTGCAGCCCCCTTGCATAACCTTCCTGCAGGTCGTCCTGATTGCTGCTTTCAACACTGACATCCACTGTGTAGAGCCCGGACACGGTGACCGCATTGGCGGTTCCGGCCAGCGTCAGGCAGCAGGCCAGCACGGTTGCCAGCAGCGAGGGGCCGATTCCCATCCTGCCTTTTTGTCCTGATTGCGTCATGTAACACCCTGGCGTTGCGCATGAATGGCGCACAGGATACACCATCAACCCATAGCAGAGTAGCAAGTGCCCATGCGCACCTGCTAAAATCCGCGGCCTGAATCACAGGCCAACGGTTGAACTTTCATGAGCGAACAAAAGCCCTCCCTTACCTATCGCGACGCCGGCGTGGACATCGATGCCGGCAACGATCTGGTAAACCGCATCAAGAACACGGCAGCCCGCACCCGCCGCCCGGAAGTGCTCGGCGGCCTCGGCGGTTTCGGTGCCATGGTTTCCATTCCCGCCGGTTACAAAGAGCCGGTCCTGGTTTCCGGTACCGATGGCGTGGGCACCAAACTGCGCCTGGCCATGCAGTTGCAGAAGCACGACACCATCGGCATTGATCTGGTGGCCATGTGCGTGAACGATCTGGTGGTTGGCGGTGCAGAACCCCTGTTTTTCCTGGACTACTACGCCACCGGCAAGCTGAACGTGGATGTGGCCGCCCAGGTGGTGGAAGGCATCGGCGCCGGTTGCGAGCTGTCCGGTTGCGCGCTGGTGGGCGGTGAAACCGCTGAAATGCCCGGCATGTACGATGGCGATGATTACGATTTGGCCGGCTTCTGCGTGGGCGTGGCCGAACGTGAACAGATCATCGATGGCAGCCGGGCGCAGGCCGGCGATGTACTGCTAGCGCTGGGCTCTTCCGGCCCGCACTCCAACGGTTATTCGCTGATCCGCAAGATCATCGACATCAGCAACGCCAACCTGAACCAGCCACTGGGTGACACCACCCTGGCCGACGCGCTGATGGCCCCCACCCGTATTTACGTGAAAAACCTGCTGCAACTGATCCGTGAAGTGGATGTACGCGCGCTGTCGCACATTACCGGTGGTGGCCTGCCGGAGAACATTCCCCGGGTACTGCCCGACGGCGTCGTTGCTGCCATCGACACCCAGAGCTGGGAACTGCCGGAAGTCTTCCAGTGGCTACAGGAAAACGGCGGCGTGGCCTCCGAGGAAATGTACCGCACCTTTAACTGCGGCATCGGCATGATTGTCTGTGTGCCGGCCGAGCAGAAAGACCTGGCCATTGACACCCTGCATGCCCTGGGCGAGAAGGTCTGGCAGGTGGGCGTACTGGAAGCTGCGGAAAACGCCGACCAGAGCGCCGAGGTTCGTTACGCGCCGGGGCTGCTGAAGGCATGAAGGCAGATCCGGCTCCGAAACCGTCCATCGTCGTCCTGGCCTCCGGCAGTGGCACCAATCTGCAAGCGCTGATTGACGCCAGCCGGGAACGGGATTACCCCGGTGAGATCATTGCCGTTGGCTGCAACAAACCGGATGCGTTTGCGCTTGAACGTGCGGCCCAGGCGAACATCCCCACGTTTGTGGTGAACCACAAGAACCACGGTTCCCGGGAAGAGTTCGACGGCGCGTTGATGGCCGAGCTGCGTCGCTACAACCCTGACCTGATTGTGCTGGCCGGTTTCATGCGCATTCTCACCTCGGATTTCGTGCACGCCTTCCGGGGCAAGATGCTGAACATCCACCCGTCGCTACTGCCCGCCTACACCGGCCTGAACACCCATCAACGGGTACTGGAGGCCGGCGACAGGGTACACGGTGTTTCCGTGCATTTCGTGACCGAAGAGCTCGACGGCGGCCCCGTGATCGCCCAGGCGGAAGTACCGGTGCATGCCGGCGACACCGCCGACTCACTGGCCGAGCGGGTTCAGGAACAGGAACACCTGCTGTACCCGATAGTGGTACGCTGGTTCTGCGAAGGCAGGATACAGCTCGGCTCTGACCACGTGCTGTTTGACGGCCAGCCCCTCGCCGAACCCATGAGGCTGAGCCAGGACTGAACGTATTGTCATCCCGCTCGCCTCTCTGCCACGGTAAACTAGGGTATCAACCTATTATTTCCATGAGGAGAGAGGCGACCGGATGATTCACCGCCCCACCACTCGCGCCCTTTCAACCCTGACCGGGCTTGTCTTCGCCCTGATGGCCAACAACGCCATGGCCGACCCGGCCGAACCGGAAACGGATCCCTCACCCGCCGAACTGTCCCCCTACTCCGCCACCTACTCGGCCTCCATGTCCAAGGGCATCACGCTCAACGGTGCCGGCAAACGAGAGCTGTCGGACCAGGGCAACGGCGTCTGGCTGTACCGCACGGAAGTGGATTCGTTCATTGCGGACATCAACGAATCCCTGGTGTTTCGCTGGGATGACGGCCAGGTGGTCCCCCTGCGCTACCGCTACAAGCTCTCCGGCCTGATGATCAAGGACCGGGAACAGGCCATTGATTTCGACTGGCAGGCGGGCGTGGCCTCCGGTCATTATCGGGACGAGGAATTTGAGCTGGAACTGGCGGACGGCGTTCTGGACCCGCTGGGTTTCCAGCTGCAGCTGCACCAGGACCTGAAGGCCGGCAAACGGGATGTGATCTATCAGGTTATCGACAAGGGTGATTACGATGATGACCGGTTTGCCGTGTTGGAGGAAGAAACTCTTAAACTGAATGGCCGGACCGTGAACGCCCTGAAGGCGGAAAAAGTGCGGGAGGACGATTCAAAGCGGGAAACGCTGATGTGGTTTGATCCGGAACAGGATTATCTGCTGGTGCGCCTGCTGCAGGTTGAGCCGGATGGCAGTGAGTATGAGCTGCGACTAAAAGAGGCGGAGATTTAGCCCTGCTCCGCCCACACAGCCTTCACCTCATCGGCAATAATTCTCAAACCTTCCGCCACGCGCTCGTCATCCTGGGAATAGGTCACCCGCAGGCACTCATGGCGGTGGCGCCAGTCGTCCTCGGGCAGACCCGGGAAGAAGTAATGGCCGGAGACCACCAGTACGTTACGAGCCTTCAGGCGCTGGTACAGCTCCAGACTGGAAATCGGCAGATCCGGGAACCACAGCCACAGGAACATGGCGCCTTCCGGCTTGTGGATGTACCAGCGGCAGGTATCCTCGCCCATGGCTTCGTGGAACACCGCCACGGCCTTTTCCATCTTGGCCTTGTAGAAGGGGCAGACCACGTCGCGGCTCAGTGACAGGATTTCCCCCGAACGCACCAGCGGCTCCGCCAGCATGGCACCGAAACTGCCAGTGGCCAGGTTCATGATGGCGTTGATGCCGGACAGCGCTTTGATAATCGATTCTTCGGCAATCACGATACCGGTGCGAGCCGCCGGAAGGCCCAGCTTGGACAGGCTCAGGCACAGGATGATCTGCTCGTTCCAGGTCGGGTGCGCCTCGGTGAACAGCAGGCTTGGAAACGGGGTGCCGTAGGCGCCATCAACGATCAGCGGAATATTCTGCTGGCGCGCCAGCTCTTCAAGGCGCCCCAGTTCCTCGTCGGTGACCACGTTGCCGGTGGGGTTGGTGGGCCGTGACACGCAGATGGCGCCGGTTTCACCGGTCACTTCCACGGCGTCGAAATCGACCCGGTATTTGAACTCGTGGCCGTCGGTGAAGGAGATATCCGGGCGCACGGCACGGAACAGTTCCGGCTCGATGCCGGCGTCGGCGTAACCGATGTATTCCGGAGCCAGCGGCAATAGGATGTGCTTGCGATGGCCGTCGCCGTAATCTCCGCCGAACATGTTGAACAGCATGAAGAACGCCGCCTGGCTGCCGTTGGTCAGGGCGATGTTTTCCGGCTTCAGGTCCCAGCCGTATTCCCGGTTGAGCAGTGCCGCCAGCGAGGCGATAAACTGTTTTTCACCCTGGGGCGGATCGTAAACACCCACCAGGCGCCGCATGTCTTCATCGCTCTTGGTGATGTTGGCCAGCACCTCCTGCACCCGTTGCTGAATCTCGGGAATGTGGCCGGGGTTGCCGCCGCCCATCATGATCATGTCCTCGCCGGAGGCCATGGCATTGCCCAGGTCGTCCATCAGGGAGGTAATACCGGCATCGGCGGTGAACTTGCGGCCAAAAGCAGAGAGTTTCATGAAGTTATCCGTTCACAACAATTCAACAGAGGGTTGCAGGCAAGTGTAGACCGGTTGCCCGGTTTTAGCCGTCCAGGGCTATGCCGAGGTTACTGACACCGCCATTGGCGGCCTGTTCCCGCAGCTCGGCGATGAACTCTTCCCGGGGAACCCGCTGGCGTTTGAGAGCCAGCACCAGGTCCCGCTGGAATATCTTGTCTTCCTTGAGCAGCGGATGATGCTCGAACAGGTTAACCAGCTCGCTCTCTTCCAGCTCCTCCCCTTCGGACAATTCGACAAAATCCATCACGGTTTTGGTGGCCAGGGCAGAGGCATCCGAAGCGCGATGCTTGTCGGGGTTCAGGCGGTTCAACAGCGCCTGTTCCAGCAACTGGCAGAAATCGAAGGCGGGATACACGCCATAGGCGTCGTAGTCCTCCACATTCGGGCACAGGCCTTCGAGTTTGGTCAGCAACTGCGGGATGGCCGCTTCGCTGGTGTCTTTCTGCAGGGATTCCCAGCCCAGGTCGAGCAGCTGGCGCATTTTGCCGCCGGTCTTCAGGCCAACGGCCTCTGCAAACAGCGCGTAGTTGGGGAAGGAGCGCTCGGCAAGCGCCAGCAGGAAGGCGCATTCGCGCCAGCCCTGCAGTTGTGAGACGGCTTTGAGGAACTGGTTGGCGTTCATGTCCGCGGCAGGGTCACGCCGGTCTGGCCCAGGTATTTGCCGCCCCGGTCTTTGTAGCTGGTTTCACACTGCTCGTCCGATTCGAGGAAGAGCATCTGCGCCACACCTTCGTTGGCGTAGATTTTCGCCGGCAGGTTGGTGGTGTTGGAGAACTCCAGGGTCACCTGTCCTTCCCACTCGGGCTCCAGCGGTGTGACGTTGACGATAATGCCACAACGCGCATAGGTGCTTTTGCCCAGGCAGATGGTCAGTACGTTACGCGGGATGCGGAAGTACTCGACGGTGCGCGCCAGGGCGAAGCTGTTCGGCGGGATGATGCAGGTGTCGCCGGTGTAGTTGACGAAGCTGTTTTCGTCGAAGTTCTTGGGGTCGACGGTGGCGCTGTGGACGTTGGTGAAGATTTTGAATTCGTTGCTGCAGCGCACGTCGTAGCCGTAACTGGAGGTGCCGTAGGAGATAACGCGGCCTTTCTCGGATTCGCGCACCTGGCCGGCTTCGAAGGGTTCGATCATGCCCTGTTCGGCGGCCATTCGGCGGATCCATTTATCGGATTTGATGCTCATGGATGAGTTTCTCGTTTCCAGCTGGGAAAATTGGGGCGTAGTTTACCTTTTCCCTGTGGGTCTGTCGAAGTGTTAGGAGAGTACTTTCGGATCAGGGCACCCTTCCCAAAAACCGCTGTCTCGGAGTACTGCAGGGTCAGGGTCCCCCTCCCAAAAACCGCTACAAGCACGGTCCCTGTGCGCTTATTTCGGGCCATCCTTGGCCCTCAAAATTTTTGGGAGGGGGACCCTGACCCTGCGTATTCATTTCCAGCTGGCCTCCACTAGCTCACAGGCCAGACCTTTCCTGAATTACCTGCGTTTCGTTAATGCTCGGTCACCGAAACGCTGGAAATCGTGCCACCCAGATTACGCTCTCTGGTGGACAGCTCCGCTCCTACCCTGCGAGCGATGTCGCGGTAGCGCCGGGCCACTTCGGAGTCTGGTTCGGCAACGACTGTCGGCTGGCCGCTGTCGGTTTGTTCGCGGATGGTCATGTGCAGCGGGAGCTGGCCGAGCAATGTGGTGTCGTAGTCGTCGGCAATTCTCTCGCCACCACCGTGGCCAAACAGCGGCTCTTCGTGGCCGCAGTTGCTGCAGATGTGGACGCTCATGTTTTCCACCACGCCCAGCACGGGAATATCAACTTTACGGAACAGCTCGATGCCTTTTTTGCCGTCCAGCAGGGCGATGTCCTGCGGGGTGGTGACGATGACCGCGCCGGTGACGGGGACTTTCTGGGCCAGGGTGAGCTGGATGTCGCCGGTGCCTGGCGGCATGTCGACGATGAGGTAGTCGAGTTCGTCCCACAGGGTCTGTTCCAGCAGCTGCATCACCGCGCCGCTGACCATGGGGCCGCGCCAGGCCATGGGGGTTTTGTCGGTGGTAACGAAGGCCATGGAGTTGGCTTGCAGGCCGTGAGCCTGCATGGGCACGAAGTATTTGTTTTCGCGCACGTCCGGGCGTTTGCCTTCGGGTACGCCGAGCATCATGCCGACGCTGGGGCCGTAGATGTCGGCATCCAGTATCCCCACCCGGGCGCCCTCGGCACTCAGGGCCAGGGCGAGGTTGACGGCGGTGGTGGATTTGCCCACGCCGCCCTTGCCGGAGGCGACGGCGATGATGTTTTTCACGCCGGCCACGGGGGAGATGTCTTTGTTGATTTTGCAGGCGTGGATTTTCTGGCCCACATGCACGTCGGCGTTTTCCACGCCATCAACCCCTTCCAGTGCGTTGGTGACGATTTGCTTCAGGCCGCCCGCAATGCCTTTGGACGGGTATGGCAATTCAACCATCAGGGTGACCTGGCCGTTGTCGTCGGCGTTCAGGGTTTTCACGGCGTCCAGCTCGAACAAGTCCTTGTTGAGGTAAGGGTCGCGGTATTCTTTGATGGCCGCTTCAAGGGCTGATTGGGCAATCTGTGTCATCGGGGGCTCCGGAATATGCTCATAAGCACGGATGCAGGTGAAAATTGATGGTTTGGAAGGTATCATCTGCGCCTGTTTCTGACCATATGGGGTCTTTACCTGGGCCAATCAATGCCGGTTGTGCCCCGCGCCCCGATTTTTGGCATTCCAACCCTTACTGACAAAAGGTTCGGACATCATCATGACGCAAGCGAGTAACCAACAGCGCGATATTCTGATTACCAGCGCCCTGCCCTATGCCAACGGGCCTATCCACCTGGGGCATCTGCTGGAGTACATTCAGACCGACATCTGGGCGCGCTACCAGAAAATGCGTGGCCACAACTGCTACTACGTTTGCGCCGATGATGCCCATGGTACCGCGATCATGCTGCGCGCCGAGCGCGAAGGTATTACCCCGGAGCAGCTGATCAAGCGCATCAGTGACGAGCACCAGGAAGATTTTGCCGGCTTCCACATCCGGTTCGACAACTATTACTCCACGCACTCGGAAGAGAACCAGTATTTCTCCGAGTACATCTACCGCCAGTTGCAGAACAACGGGCACATTGCCACGCGCAAGATCACCCAGTTTTTCGATCCAGAAAAGGAAATGTTCCTGGCGGACCGGTTCATCAAGGGCACTTGTCCGAAGTGCAAGACCGAGGATCAGTACGGCGATAACTGCGAGGCCTGTGGCGCCACCTACACCCCGGCCGAGCTGATTAGCCCACGGTCGGCGGTTTCCGGAGCCACCCCGGTTGAGAAGGAATCGGAGCACTATTTCTTCAAGCTGCCGGAATTCCATGACTTCCTGAGCGAGTGGACCCGCAGCGGCGCCCTGCAGCCGCAGGTGGCCAACAAGCTGGCGGAATGGCTGGATGCCGGCCTGCAGGAGTGGGACATCAGCCGCGACGCCCCCTACTTCGGCTTTGAGATTCCGGATGCGCCGGGCAAGTACTTCTATGTCTGGCTGGACGCGCCCATCGGCTACCTGGCCAGTTTCAAGAACCTGTGCAACCGCGAAGGCATCAACTTCGAACACTTCTGGAAGGCGGATTCCGACGCCGAGGTGTATCACTTCATCGGCAAGGACATCATCAACTTCCACGCCTTGTTCTGGCCTTCCATGCTGCACGATGCCGGTTTCCGCACGCCCAGTGCAGTCTGGGCCCACGGTTTTGTCACGGTGAACGGCAAGAAGATGTCCAAGTCCCGTGGCACGTTCATCATGGCGCGGACGTACCTGGACCACCTGAACCCGGAATACCTGCGCTACTACTTCGCCGCGAAGCTCACCAGCGGCGTGGATGACATGGACCTGAACCTGGAAGACTTCGCCGCCCGGGTCAACTCCGACCTGATCGGCAAGGTGGTGAACATTGCCAGCCGCAGCGCCGGGTTTATCACCAAGCGCTTTGACGGCAAGCTGGGCACTGTCACCGAGTCGGAAAAACTGCAGGCGTTCATTGATGCGGGGAAAGAAATCGAGGAATTCTACGAAGCCCGCGAATTCGGCCGTGCCATGCGCCGGATCATGGAGCTGGCGGATATCGCCAACCAGTACGTGAACGACGAGCAGCCCTGGGTCATCGCCAAACAGGAGGGCCAGGAAGCGAACCTGCAGGCCATCTGTACCAACGCCATCAACATGTTCCGCCTGCTGATGACGTATCTGGCACCGGTACTGCCGAAAACCGCCGAGGCGTCCGAATTTTTCCTGAACAGTCGTCTGGACTGGAACAACCGCGCCGCCCTGCTGGAAAACCATGGCATCGACAAGTTCAAGCCGCTGATGAGCCGGGTGGACATGGCACAGATCGAGAAAATGCTGGAAGCCTCAAAGGAAGAGCTGCCGGCCGCTCAAGGCGACAGCCAGAAAGAAAACTCGAAACAAGAGGAGCCGGCCGCGGACCTCGAACCACTGGCTGATGAGATTGAATTCCCGGATTTCGCGAAGGTGGATCTTCGGGTGGTCAAAATTGTCAAAGCCGAACATGTGGAAGGCGCCGACAAGCTCCTTCGCCTGACTCTTGACGTGGGGCATGGCGAACGCAACGTCTTTGCTGGTATCAAGTCTGCCTATAAACCCGAGGACCTGGAAGGCCGTATGACGGTGATGGTGGCCAACCTGAAACCACGCAAGATGAAATTCGGCATGTCCGAAGGCATGGTTCTGGCCGCCGGCCCCGGTGGCAAGGACATTTTCATTCTGTCCCCGGATTCCGGGGCAACTCCCGGCATGCGGGTCATGTAAGCACAGGCAGACAGAGACGCTCCGATGACCGAGTATTTGCTGATATTGGTCAGTACCATTCTGGTGAACAACTTTGTGCTGGTGCAGTTCCTCGGGCTGTGCCCGTTCATGGGGGTTTCCGGCAAACTGGAAACCGCCATGGGCATGTCGCTGGCGACCACATTCGTGCTCACCCTGTCATCGGTGTGCAGCTATCTGGCCTACACCTACTTGCTGGAACCCCTGGATCTGGCATTTCTGCGCACCATCACCTTTATCCTGGTGATCGCCGTGGTGGTTCAGTTCACGGAAATGGTGGTGCGCAAGACCAGCCCGCTGCTGTACCGGGTACTGGGCATTTTTCTGCCACTGATCACCACTAACTGCGCCGTACTGGGCGTGGCACTTCTTAACCTCAATAAAAACAACAACTTCGTTGAGTCTGTCCTGTACGGCTTTGGCGCGGCGACCGGCTTCTCGCTGGTGCTGGTGCTGTTTGCCGCCATGCGCGAGCGTATTGCCGTGGCCGATGTGCCGGTTGCCTTCCGGGGCGCGGCCATTGGCATGGTGACCGCCGGGCTGATGGCACTTGCCTTCCTGGGCTTTACCGGCCTGGTTGCGGTCTGACGGAGCGGTTGTTTTATGTGGACAAGCATTATCATCGCCATTCTGGTGCTGCTGGCCCTGGCCGTTGTGTTTGGCGGCCTGCTGGGCTTTGCGGCCGAACGTTTCAAGGTCGAAGGCAACCCGCTGGTGGACCAGATTGACGCCCTGCTGCCACAAACCCAATGCGGCCAGTGTGGCTTTCCCGGTTGCCGGCCCTATGCCGAGGCCATTGCCAACGGCGAAGCCATCAACAAATGCCCGCCGGGCGGCGAGACCACCATCAAGGCCCTCGCGGACCTGCTGGATGTGGAGCCCGAGCCGCTGGATGCCGAGCACGGCGTGGAGCAGGCCAAACGGGTAGCGGTGATTCGCGAAGACGAGTGTATCGGCTGCACCAAGTGCATCCAGGCCTGCCCGGTGGACGCCATTCTCGGGGCGGCCAAACACATGCATACGGTTATTGAGAGCGAATGCACCGGCTGCGACCTGTGCGTTGAACCCTGCCCCGTGGACTGCATAGATATGATCACCGTCGAGCCGGACATTCGTACCTGGACCTGGACACCCCCGAAATCCGGCGTTATCGCCACCGACCGCCAGGGAGCCAGCGCCTGATGACACAACTGTGGGATTTTTCCGGCGGCATTCATCCGCCCGAAAACAAGCACCAGTCCACCAGCCGCCCGATACGCGAGGCCTCGATTCCCGACATCCTGGTGCTGCCATTGCAGCAACATATTGGCGAGCCGGCCGAAGTGGTTGTCAACGTGGGCGACAGGGTGCTCAAGGGCCAGAAGATTGCGGATGTCACCACGGGCATGGGTGTGCCGGTACACGCCTCCACATCCGGCACCATTGAAGCGATTGAACAACGGCCTGTACCACACCCCTCGGGCATGGCGGACTGGTGCGTGGTGTTAAAGCCGGATGGTAAAGACCAATGGTGTGACCTGGAACCGCTGCCGGATTACCAGCAACTGGAGCGGGAACAGATACTGGAAAAAGTCCGTGACGCCGGCATTTCCGGCATGGGCGGGGCTGGTTTCCCGACCGATATCAAATTGCGCCCGCCCCGGGATCGCAAGGTGGACACGCTGATTCTCAACGGCGCCGAATGCGAGCCCTACATCACCGCCGATGATATGACCATGCGGGAGCGGGCCGACGAACTGGTCGCCGGGCTCAAGATCATGGCCTGGATTCTGCGCCCGACCCGCTGTGTTATTGCCATCGAGGACAACAAACCGGAAGCGATCGCCGCCGTGAAAACGGCCGCTGCCGAAGGCACTCACATTGAGGTCATCGCCATTCCCACCAAATACCCGTCTGGCGGAGAAAAACAGCTGATCGAGATTCTGACCGGGATGGAAGTGCCCAGCGGCGGCATTCCCGCCGATATCGGCGTCATGTGCCAGAACATCGGTACGGCGGTGGCGGTTGCCCGCGCGGTCCTCGAGGGCAAACCGCTGATCTCGCGCGTGGTCACGGTAACCGGCGAAGCGGTTCAGGAGCCGGGTACCTTTGATGCACTGATAGGCACGCCGGTGCAGCACCTGTTGCAACTCGCCGGTCTGCAGGCCGGCAAGCTCAACCGGCTGATCCAGGGTGGCCCGATGATGGGCTTCACCCTGACCACCGATGCCGTACCGGTCACCAAAACCTCCAACTGCGTGATTGCCGCCACCGGCAGCGAACTCCCCGCCCCGCCACCGGAACAGCCCTGCATCCGGTGTGGCCAGTGTGCCGAAGTCTGCCCCATGGAATTGCTGCCACAGCAGTTGTTCTGGCACGCCAAGGCCGCGGAGTTCGAAAAGGCCGAGCACCTGAACCTGTTCGATTGCATTGAATGCGGTGCCTGCTCCTACGTGTGCCCAAGCTCTATCCCGCTGGTGCAGTATTATCGCTTCGCCAAGGGTGAAATTCGCCACCAGCAGGCGGAGCAGCTGAAGGCAGACCGTGCCCGGGAGCGCTTCGAGGCCCGCCAGGCCCGGCTTGAGCGAGAACAACAAGAGAAAGAACAACGCCGCAAAGAACGAGCGCGTGCCGCTGCCGAAGCCCAGGAAAAGAAAAAGGCCGAAGCACAAAAAGCCGCGGACAAGGGTGAAGCCGTGGACGAGCGCTCAGCCAAGGCGGCGCTGGTTCAACAGGCACTGGAACGCAAAAAAGCCAAAACGGCTCAGAAGACCGGCCAAAGTGATTCAACCGCCCCCGAGTCTGTGGACAAGCCGGACATTGAGGCACTGGAAAAACAGCTGACCCAGGCGGAAGGAAAACTGGCCACCATGGAAGGCATGCTGGAGGAGGCCCGCGCCCAGCAGGCGGATAACGTGGATAAACTCGAGCGCGCGGTGGCCAAGAACCACGACCGGGTCAAACGGGCGAAAGAAACTCTGGAAAAAGCCCGGGAACAACATTCCAACGAAACCACAACAGGCTAAACGTTCATGGCATTCGTTCAGCAATCATCTCCCCATGCCCACAATGCCCGCCCCACCTCGCGGGTCATGCTCTGGGTGATCATTGCCGCCCTGCCCGGCCTGCTGGCCCAGACCCTGTTTTTCGGCTGGGGCAACCTGATTAACGTGGTCTGGTGTATCGCCCTGGCGCTGGCCTGCGAAGGTGCATTCCTCAGGCTTCGGGGCAAACCGGTGGTGTTCTTCCTGAAAGACAACACCGCCGCCGTTACCGGCCTGCTGCTGGGCCTGTCGCTGCCGCAGTTCGCACCCTGGTGGGTGTCCGGCATTGCCGTGATTTCGGCCATCATTATGGCCAAGCAGCTTTACGGCGGCTTGGGGGCCAATCCGTTCAACCCCGCCATGGTGGGCTATGCGCTGGTGTTGGTATCGTTTCCCGTGGCCATGACCACCAACTGGGCGGAGGCCGCGGGCCTGTTCGGCGGGGCGCCGGGTTTCGGCGAAACCCTCGGCCGCATATTCTCCGCCAGCCAGACCAGCATCGACGGCTGGACCATGGCCACGCCGCTGGATGAATACAAACACAAGGTGGCCAATCACACCGCTGTCGAAATCCTGAACCACCCCACATTCGGTGACTGGGTCGCCCGGGGCTGGGAGTGGGTAAATCTGGCATTCCTGGCGGGTGGTTTGCTGCTGATCGGGTTACGCATTATCACCTGGCACATCCCCGTCGCCATGCTTGCGGGTCTGACCATCATGAGCCTGGCCTTCGGCAACAATCCCGACCAGTACGCGTCCGTACAACTGCAGTTACTGGCCGGTGGCACCATGCTCGGCGCTTTCTTCATTGCCACCGACCCGGTATCCGCCGCCACCAGTCACCAGGGCAAACTTATTTACGGTGCCGGCATCGGCATTCTGATTTACGTTATCCGGGCCTGGGGCAACTATCCGGATGCCGTGGCCTTCAGCGTGCTACTGATGAACTTTGCCGTCCCCTTTATCGACTACTACACGCCGCCACGGACCTACGGCCACCACAAGGCCCGGCGCGGCGTGCCCGGCAGGAACGGAGGCTGACCCATGAGCGCACTGATAACCTCCATCCGCCGCAGCGCCATCGGCCTTGGCCTGTTCGCAGTCATTACCGGTGGCACCATTGCCGTGACCCAATCGATGACCGAGGAGCGCATCGAACAGCAGGCCGCCAAAGCCGAAGCCAGTGCCCTGTTCGAAATCATCCCGGAAACCCGGCACAACAATGATTTGCTGAACGACACTGTTACCCTGCCCGCCAGCAAGCGCCTGGCACAGGAAGGTCCGGTACAGGCCTGGGTGGCCCGGCAGGACGGCGAGCCGATCGGCCTGATACTGCCGGCGGTTGCCCCTGACGGCTATTCCGGAGATATTGATCTTCTGGTCGGCCTCAACCTGAACGGTGAAGTGCTGGGTGTCCGGATAACCAGCCACCGGGAAACTCCCGGACTGGGTGACCGGGTTGAAACCCGCAAATCTGACTGGATTCACAGCTTCGAGGGCAAATCGCTGGGCAACCCCAGGCCACGGCAGTGGAATGTGAAGAAAAACGGTGGCGTCTTTGATCAGTTCACCGGCGCTACCATCACTCCCAGGGCCGTGGTCAAGGCGGTGCAGAAAACGCTGATCTACTTCCGCGAAAACCGTGCTGACATTATCGGGCGGGTACAGGCAGGTCCGACCGGATCAGAGGAGCAATTCTGATGGCAACAAAAACCTCATCCGAAATCATCAAGGACGGTCTCTGGCACAATAACGCGGCACTGGTCCAGGTTCTGGGGCTTTGCCCGTTGCTGGCGGTGACCAGTACCGTTGTAAACGCCATCGGCCTGGGCCTGGCCACATTACTGGTGTTGATTGGCTCCAACCTGTCGGTGTCGCTGATCCGTAACTTTGTCAGCGAATCGGTGCGCCTGCCAGCGTTTGTAATGATCATTGCCTCGTTTGTCACCTGCGCCGAATTGCTTATGCAGGCGTTTACCTATGAGCTGTACCAGATCCTGGGCATTTTCATTCCGTTGATTGTCACCAACTGCGCCATTCTCGGCCGGGCTGACGCTTTTGCCTCGAAAAATCCACCATTACCGGCCATCCTGGACGGCGCCATGATGGGGCTGGGTTTCCTGGCGGTGCTGGTAATCCTCGGCGGTATGCGCGAGTTGATTGGCCAGGGCACCCTGTTTGCAGACATGAACCTGTTGCTGGGTCCGGCTGCGGCAGACTGGTTGATTCGCCCCTTTGAACACTACCCGGACATGCTGTTCATGGTGCTGCCACCGGGCGCCTTTATTGGACTGGGCCTGCTGATCGCGCTGAAAAACGGCATCGACAATCACCTGGCCGAACGCCGAAAGGCGGCGCAGCCAGAACCGGTGAGTACCGGCAGCAAGCGGGTGCGCGTAACCGGCAACATTTCCTGATACCGATAACAGACAATGAACAAACAAAAACGCATCGAGATTTTCAGCCGCCTGCGGGACGCCAACCCCGAGCCAACCACGGAACTGAATTACAATTCGCCCTTCGAACTGCTGATCGCCGTGATCCTGTCGGCCCAGGCTACCGATGTGGGTGTCAACAAGGCCACCGCCAGGCTGTTTCCGGTGGCCAATACGCCCGAGGCCATCCTTGCCCTGGGTGTGGATGGACTGAAGGAATACATCAAGACCATCGGCCTGTTTAACAGCAAGGCGGAGAATGTGATCAAGACCTGCCGCCAGCTGATCGAGAAACATGGTGGCGAGGTGCCCGATAACCGGGAAGATTTGGAGGCATTGCCAGGGGTAGGACGCAAAACCGCCAACGTTGTTCTGAACACGGCGTTCCGCCAGCCGGCCATGGCGGTCGACACGCATATTTTCCGGGTCTCCAACCGCACGGGCATTGCCCCGGGCAAGAACGTACTGGAAGTGGAAAAACGCCTGATGCGGCTGGTGCCAAAGGAGTTTCTGATGGACGCCCATCACTGGCTGATTCTGCACGGCCGCTATACCTGCACCGCGCGCAAGCCCAAGTGTGGCGCCTGCATTATTGAGGATTTGTGCGAGTTCAAGCAAAAGCGGGACTACCAATAAGTCCCGCTTTCAAACCCCGTCTGAACGGTTTTAATCCCGGCCCAGCATTCTGTCCTTCAGACTTTCCTGGGCAGGATCGTCCGACAACCAAATTCCAAAAAGGACTTTCTTGAACGCCAGGTCACCGACCGTCTCTTTCAGCTCGCCGTTTTTCAGCACCCGCACGCCCTCGCCGGGCACATAGGCCAGCTCAAAGCTGTCCCCTTCTTTGATCTCATCACTGAACACGGCCATGAAGCGGTCAATATCGTCTCGATAAGGTGCTGTGTCACCCCCCGTGGAAGCTTCAAAGCCCTCTTCGGTGGCTTCCGTCATGCGTTCACTGGTGATCATGCCGGAGGTGATGTGCAGGGTGATGGCCTGGGGCTGATCGGCTTCAAGTACCGCATTGCCACTGGTCAACACTTCGGGGAGATAAAGTGCACCCACGTACAAGTCCATAAACCACTTCGATCGTGTGCCGGCACCGCTGAGCGCCAGGGACTCTCCAGCCAGTTGATAGCTCTCCTGCACGTCTACACCGCCGACAGTGCGGCCCATCGCTGGTCCCGCCAGACTGCCAAACAAAACAAAGGCGGCCAGGAGCTGGCCGATCAGGCGTTTGTTCATGGAGTCATCCGCTAATACTTGTGTTTATTGTTATTTGCCGGTGCGCGACCGCCTGAATAGCTGACGAACACGCACCGGCAGGGCTTTTATTTGAACAGCAGGCTGCTGGAAAGGCCTTCCTTTTCCATGATCTCCCGCAGGCGGCGGAGAGCTTCCACCTGGATCTGGCGCACCCGTTCCCGGGTCAGGCCGATCTCTTGGCCCACTTCCTCCAGCGTGCACACCGGGTAGCCGCGCAGACCAAACCGGCGGGACAGGACTTCCCGTTGCTTCTCGCTCAACTGGTCGATCCATCTTTCCAGGCAAGAGGACATGTTATTGTCCTGCAGCAGGTCAGCCGGATCCGAGGCGCCTTCGTCCGCCACCGTATCGAGCAGGGATTTCTCGCTGCCAGCGCCAATCGGCGTATCCATGGACGCCACACGCTCGTTCAGACCGAGCATGCGCTTTACATCGGCCACCGGCTTGTCGACCATGCGGGCGATCTCTTCGGCAGTCGGCTCATGGTCCAGCTTCTGAGTCAGCTCACGGGCGGCCCGGAGATACAGATTGAGCTCTTTGACCACATGAATCGGCAAGCGGATGGTGCGGGTCTGGTTCATGATGGCCCGCTCGATGGTCTGTCGGATCCACCAGGTGGCGTAGGTGGAGAAACGGAAGCCACGCTCCGGGTCGAACTTTTCCACGGCGCGGATCAGGCCGAGGTTACCTTCTTCGATCAGGTCCAGGAGTGTGAGCCCGCGATTGACATAGCGGCGGGCAATCTTGACCACCAGGCGCAGGTTACTCTCAATCATGCGCTTGCGACCGGAGTCTTCCCCCTTTCGGGCGAGCCGGGCGAAATACACTTCTTCTTCGGGAGTGAGTAGCGGCGAAAAGCCGATTTCATTGAGGTACAGCTGGGTTGCGTCCAGCTGTTTCTGGCTTGCGTAGTATTTACCCCGGGAAGGAAATTCATCCCGGTGGTCGGCCTGTGCATCCCCGCTAACGGGCTTGATGTCACCTTCCTCGGCCAGTTCCTGATCGTCTGCGTCTTCCACATCCGCAACACGATCGATGATGAGGTCTTCTTGCTCTGCTGACATTGTCTTACCCCGCCTCTGAAAATCCTGTCATTACCGTGGTTGTTATTATTACGGTCGTTGGTTTGGCTATGTTTCAGGACACGTCTGGCCAGCTTTCGCCTTGCCATTATTGTTGTATTTATTTCTGTAATTAGCAGTGTTCTGTCAGCCTCAGGTAAGGGTTCCGGAACGTCCTGTTTTCCGGGTTTAACGCCCTGGCAAGTAGCGGGAAGGGTCTACCGGGTTGCCGTTTCGGCGTATCTCGAAATGCAACATCGGTTTATCGGTACCCGTACTGCCCAGCTCGGCGATTACCTGTCCGGCTTTTACGTCCTCCCCTTCTTGCACCAGTATCTTGCGATTATGCGCGTATGCACTGAGGTAGTGCTCGCTGTGGTTCACAATAATGAGGTTTCCATACCCTAACAATCCATTCCCTGCGTAGACCACATTGCCTTTTGCCGCGGCTCTCACAGCATCACCGGGTTTACCGGCAATATCAATCCCTTTGTTGACTTTTCCTGATGCTGAGTAACCTGCAATTACAGTGCCATTGTGAGGCCACTGCCAGTCAATATCTGATGCCACCGGTGTTTTGGCCGGACGACTCGAAGCGCTGGTCTGACGACTCCCGGACGTGCGCTGTACCGCCGACTTTGATGGCCTTGGGGAAGCAGACGCCGTTGCCGGGATCCGGCCTTTTTTATCCAGCCGGATCACCTGGCCGGGATGAATGGTCCAGGGAGGCTTCAGGCCGTTGGCATTACCCAGCTCCCGATAATCACGACCGTAGCGCCAGGCGATGCCATAAAGGGTCTCGCCTTTTTTTACCTCGTGCTTACCCCAATACACCGGTGGGTTATAAAGATGATCCTGATAGATTGCACTGGTATTACAGCCGGAGAGCAAGATGAGGGAAAGCAGAAGGATAACGACGCTGACTGCTGGCCTTCCCCGGGTGAAGGGCCGGCCAATGGAGGCTGGCAGAGCGGGCGCCCTGTCAGAGAGTTGCGGTGATCGGCAGCCGGAATAAACAGTCACGTATAAAAATTGCCTGATTATGATAAATCCATCTAAGAAATTGCCACGCTGTGCTGCAATTTCTCACATTTCAGGACTAACTTCCTAATATATTGCATGATTCAACACGGCATACCGTTAATCCTTGTGGTCAGGCTGTTACCGCGAGAAACAACTTCGCGCGTTTGGTAACACTTATTCCTTTCCCGACACCCTTTATGCGTTATTTACCGGTTTCCGCGCCATGCTCTCGAGTATTAGTACCAAAGCCAGACCAAGCAATGCCATCAGTATCGCCGGAACCACCAACGGCTCCTGGTGATACAGGTTCTCCCAGGCTGCCGGCATCACGGGTGTCTGGCTTAACGGAACCTGGTCGCCGGCGCTGTTGGTGCGCCAGCTCAAGGTTTCCTGCCAGGGCCACACTTTTGACAACGCCCCGATCATGAAACCGGTCAACAACACCAGTACCATGTCATGAAAATGCCGGAATGCCAGGGTAATCACTTTCGCGGCCGATAACAGGCCAAGCACGCATCCCGCCAGAAACAGCCCCAGGCTGACAACGTCGAAGCTCTTTACCGCGGCCAGTACCGGGCTGTACATGCCAATAATCAATAGCAGAAAGCTGCCGGAAACACCGGGGAGAATCATCGCGCAAATGGCCAGAGCCCCCGCACCGAGAAACGCCACCCCGGAGGGCGCCACTTCACTGGCCGGCAAGGTGGTCAAAAACCAGGCAATCACAATTCCGGCCAGCAACGGCAGCAGCAAAACCGGTGAGAACCTCCGCACCTGCAGGCTGACATGCCAGACAGAGGCGAGAATCAGGCCAAAGAAAAAACTCCAGATGAGGATAGTATGCTCTGACAGCAGCCAGGTGATCAGCGAGGCGAGAGTTGCGATACTGGTGATAATGCCGACCAGCAGGGTCAGAAGGAAAGGGCCATCCACAGCCTGCCAGAACCGCCGCACCTGGCCTTTGGCCAGATGCCGGAAAACAGCCGCCGGTGCAGCGCTGATCGCTTCCAGCAAACGAAAGTAGATACCGGTAATGAAGGCAATCGTTCCCCCGGACACCCCCGGCACGATATCAGCGGCGCCCATGGCCATGCCCCTCAGAAAAACGCCCACGGGGCCGTGCGAGCGATCAGCGTCAGTGGTGGTGTCACGCATTAACGAATAACTCCGGCCAGTAAAGGCACGAAACGAACAGGTTCGAGTTCGCGGCGCTCAAACCGGTCTCCCCTGCGGACAACCTCCACCAGCACCTGTTGCTCTTCCCCCACCGGGGCAATCAGTACACCGCCCTCGGCCAGCTGTTCCAACAGTTCGGCCGGTACGTCGGTGGGTGCGGCCGTGACGATAATACCATCAAAAGGGCCACGCTCCGGCCAGCCCATACCGCCATCGGCGTGTTTGAGCAGGACATTGCGGCACTGCAGCTTGCGCAGCCGGTCCCGGGCCCGATCCTGCAGGGGACGTATCCGCTCCACGCTGAAGATCTGCGGGAACAGCTGGGCCAGTACAGCCGTCTGGTAACCGGAACCAGTCCCCAGCTCAAGTACCCTTTCCGGCTTGTGCGCCAGAAGCAGCTCAGTCATTCGGGCCACGATGTAGGGTTGTGACAGGGTCTGATTGTGGCCGATGGGCAGTGAGGTGTCTTCGTAGGCCCGGTGGGCCAGCGCTTCGTCCAGAAAAATGTGGCGGGGCACCTGGCCAATGATCTCCAGCACCGCTTCGGATTCGATCCCCGCCTCCCGCAAACGCTGAACCAGGCGCATGCGGGTCCGCCGGGAGGTCATGCCGATACCTTCAAGCATCGCCGTCATTGTGACCTCCCAACGCGTCCAGGCCCTCCGCCCACTCACGCAGAGCAGGCATGGCTTCGTGGCGGGTCATGTCGATATGTACCGGGGTGATCGACACATAGCCCTGGCGCACCGCGTGAAAATCAGTACCAGGACCTGCATCACCACCCTCCCCGGCGGCGCCAATCCAGTAACGTTTCTTGCCCCTCGGGCAGGTCATGGGCACGGCGCCCTCAGCGCGCTCACGATGGCCCAGGCGTGTCACCCGGATGCCCTGCAGTTGTTCCCAGGGCAAATCCGGCACATTGACGTTCAGAATCGAACGTGGTCCCAGGCTGAGTGCAAGGCGGTTTTCCAGCAGCATGCGCACGACACGGGCGGCGGTTTCGTAGTGGTAATGGCCGTCATTAACCAACGACACGGCAATGGCCGGCAAGCCAAGGTGGCGTCCCTCGGTAGCGGCGGCCACGGTACCGGAATAGATAATGTCGTCGCCCAGATTGGCGTGGGTATTGATGCCTGAGACCACCCGGTCAAACGGCTTGTCGAAAAGCCCATTTACCGCCAGGTGAACGCAGTCGGTAGGGGTGCCGTCGATGGACTGGAAACCGTTGGGATGTTCTTCCACCGTCAGCGGACGGTTCAGCGTCAAGGAGTTACTGGCCCCGCTGTGGTCCCGGTCCGGCGCCACAACCTCCAGCTCACCTATGCCTTTCAGCCCTTCATACAGGGCCAACAACCCTGGCGAATGCACGCCATCATCATTGGACAACAGAATACGCACAGTGCTCTCCACAAGGCTCTCCATTAGCCTGACTGTTTATTATTACGGCTGAGGCTCATGTCCTCGAGCTCAAAAATATCGGCAAGGATGGTCGTGGCGTACTGGCCCGGCTGCAGGAAAAATTGCAGGGCCAGGGTCTGGTCATCCAGCCATTGCCAACGAACCTGTTCCGGACGTGCAACCAGGGGCCGACGTTCGGGCTTCATGCGGGTGCTTGAAAACAGTGCGCCGAGACGGGGGTTGGCATCCACCACGCGGCGCTCGAGCACCTCCTGCGGTCCGGTCGCCGTGGTGCCTCCGTCGCCCCAAAGCGGCCCGGATGGCGCGGCCTCGACGGTTGCCGGCTCGCCGTCCATGGGCTCGGCCCAGTTATCGGCCAGCACGCGCTCCGCCAGCACTTCGTTGAACAACCACGAACGTGCCGCCGAAAAGTACAATACGTTTTTCGACGCACTTCTGCCACCTCGCCCCCGCTTACGATTGAGCCGGGTCGGATCCAGGGCCAGGGCTTTGTCGAGGTTGCCGCCACCCATACCGAAACGCTGGGGACCAAAATAATTTGGCGCCCCGCACCGGGCCAAGGATGCCAGAGCCTGGTCCACGATTTCCCGCTCGCCGGTCACAGAACGCAGAACCAGCTCGAAACCATTACCACGATGATCGCCCCGGCGCAGTTTGCGAGCATGGCGCCGGCCAGCCAGAACCGGCCAGCGCTCGCCAATAGCCCGCAACAGCGCGGGATCGTCCTGCTCCTGACCGGGGCGGTACAAGCTGAACCACTGACGGGTGACCGCATGACGGTCTTTCAGACCGCAAAAGCCTACCTCAAACGCCCGACACCCGGCCAAAGCCGCCAGCTCCCGGGCCACGAATTCGGTGTTGTCACCGTTTTTCTCCAGGCGAACACACAAATGCTCACCACCGGAATCCTGTTTACCGGATGCCACCGGAAAATCCGCCGCTTCACCTTCTTCCTCTTCCGGCCACAGACACTCACTCACCCGGAAGTCTTCATTCCGGCTTTTCAACTGTGCCCGTCCCGCACGCTTACCCGCCGAAACCGGCCAATCCAGCCGCCAGTTGGCGGATTCACCCGTCAGGGTCATGACGACACTGCCTCAAGCAAACAAATGGCCTGGCAGGCAATGCCTTCGCCCCGCCCGGTGAAGCCCAGCTTTTCGGTGGTGGTTGCCTTGACGCTCACCCGGTTGGCGGCAATGCCGAGGTCTTCGGCGATGTTCAGGCGCATGCTGTTTACATGGGGCGCCATCTTCGGTGCCTGGGCAATAATGGTGGCATCAATATTCACCACCGCATAACCCTCCTCATGGACCCGCTGCATGACATTGCGCAACAGCACACGGCTGTCTGCTCCGGCCCATTCCTCGCTGGTGTCCGGAAAGAGATGTCCGATATCACCCAGCGCCACAGCCCCAAGCAACGCATCGGCCAGGGCATGCAGCAGTACATCGCCATCTGAATGGGCTTTCAGGGCCTGGTCATGGGGAATACTGACACCGCCCAGAATGACTGAATCACCTTCACAAAAGGCATGAACATCAAAGCCCTGACCAATACGCATAAACGCCTCTGTCTGTCATGAACGATAAACCCAACTCAACCATCCTGCTGAGCCAGCAAAAACTCCGCCAGCGCCAGATCCGCCGGCACCGTGATCTTTATATTGTCCGACCGCCCTTCCACCAGCACCGGCGTATAACCGGAAAACTCCATGGCTGAGGACTCATCCGTCACCGGCAGCCCCCGCTCCAGGCACGAGGCAAGGGCACAACGCAACGCACCAAGACGGAACATCTGCGGCGTAAACGCCCGCCACAACCGGCTGCGGTCCACCGTGGAATCCACCTCCGGCGGCTGCCCACCCCCGGTCTGCTTCAACGTATCCGCCACCGGCGCGGCCAACAAACCTCCGACCGGGTGTTCCACCAACGAATCCACCAGATTGGAGAGATCATGGGGATGCAAGCACGGCCGTGCCGCATCATGTACCAGCACCCAATCCTCATCAGCCGCCTGCCCTGCCAACGCCTGAAGCGCCGCCAGCACAGAATCCGCCCTTTCAGCGCCCCCGGTACAGGTCTGAACCCGCTCATCCCCAGCCGCCACCGAATCCGGCCACCACCGATCCCGGGGATTCAGAGCCACCATACAACCATCAAAAAGACCGCTATCCAGCAAACGGGACAGGGTGACATCCAGAATGAACCGTTGATGAAGCTTCAGATACTGTTTGGGACACTCCGAACGCATACGCTGGCCAATGCCGGCGGCGGGAACAACTAACCAGAATCTGGAATTTACCATAGGAGGGCCTGCACAAAGCTTGAAGAGTGGCGGGGTCGTCCTTTCCAGGACTGTCTGTGGCCATGGATGGCCACAGTCAAGCGTACAGGGAAGTACTCGCAGCGTGTCCTGGAAAGGACGACCCCGACGCTCTGGACGCCCGTATCAGTTTTCAACGACCAGGAAGAAGGTTTCATCCTCCCGAATCAACCCGAGGTTCATCCGCGCCCGCTCCTCAACCGCACCCTGCTCATCCCGAAGGTTACGAACCTCGGCATACAAACGGTCGTTCCGCACCGCCAGCCTGGCATTCTCAGCCCGCTGCTCGGCCACCGCCTCTTCCAGCGACCATACCTGCGCAAAACTGCCTTCCCCTGCCCACAGGCGAACCTGCAGCAAAAGAATCAGTACTACCAGAATGGCCCAAAGCGTTTTCATGCCGCGTCCGTACAAAAAATGAGCATTTTATTGATACAGCTGAAGGAAAAGTATAGACCTTGGAGTAGATTAGCAACAACTTCTTGTAAGTTATTGTATAAAAAGGCCATCGCATGGCCCGGACTAGCCGGAATGCGATGGCCTTCACAGTTTTCCCGACAACCGCCGGGCAATCAGGCGCCGGAGCGTATCAACCCTGGCCCTTGATCTCCTTCAGGCCACGGTATGGAGCCTTGCCTTCCAGCGCTTCCTCGATACGCAGCAGCTGGTTGTACTTGGCCACACGGTCGGAGCGGCACAGGGAGCCGGTCTTGATCTGGCCGGCGCAGGTGGCTACCGCCAGGTCCGCAATGGTGGTGTCTTCGGTTTCACCGGAACGGTGGGAGATCACGGCGGTGTAACCCGCATCGTGGGCCATCTTGATGGCGTCCAAGGTTTCGGTCAGGCTGCCGATCTGGTTGAACTTGATCAGGATGGAGTTACCCACGCCCTTCTCGATACCTTCGCTGAGAATGCGGGTGTTGGTGACGAACAGGTCATCGCCCACCAGTTGAACCTTGCTGCCCAGCTTGTCGGTCAGCACTTTCCAGCCGTCCCAGTCGCTTTCGTCCATGCCATCTTCAATGGAGACAATCGGGAAGCGCTCGCACAGGCCCGCCAGGTAATCGGCGAAGCCTTCGGAATCGAAGCTCTTGCCCTCTCCGGACAGCTGGTACTGGCCGTCTTTGTAGAACTCGGAGGAAGCGCAGTCCAGGGCCAGCGTCACGTCTTTACCCAGTTCATAGCCGGCTTTTTCCACCGCTTCCTGGATGGCCGCCAGGGCCGCTTCGTTGGACGGCAGGTTGGGCGCAAAGCCGCCCTCGTCGCCCACGGCGGTGTTCAGGCCCTGGTTTTTCAGGACTTTTTTCAGGCTGTGGAAAATTTCCGCGCCCACGCGCAAGGCTTCGGCAAAGCTGGTGGTGGCCACCGGCTGCACCATGAATTCCTGGATGTCGACGTTGTTGTCGGCGTGCTCGCCACCGTTGAGGATGTTCATCATCGGCACCGGCATGGAGAACTGGCCGGAGGTGCCGTTTACATCGGCGATGTGCTCGTACAGCGGCTTGCCCAGGGAGGTGGCGGCGGCTTTGGCGGCAGCCAGGGAGACGGCCAGAATGGCGTTGGCGCCCAGGTTGGCCTTGTTGTCGGTGCCGTCCAGGTCGATCATGATCTGGTCGAGGCTGCGCTGGTCGGCGGAGTCTTTGCCAAGGAGTGCGTCGCGGATCTGACCGTTGATGGCTTCAACGGCTTTGCGAACACCTTTGCCAAGATAGCGGGACTGGTCGCCGTCGCGCAGCTCCAGGGCTTCGCGGGAGCCGGTGGAGGCACCGGAGGGGGCGCAGGCGCGGCCCAGGGTGCCGTCTTCCAGGATAACGTCGGCTTCTACGGTGGGGTTACCGCGTGAATCCAGTACCTCACGGCCTTTGATGTTGGCAATCTTGGTCATGCGAAAATGTCTCCAGATTTTCTTTATCTAAATACCTTAAACACCAACACCGCCTATCAGGCGGTGTCGATGGGTTTGAAACTTTTTACCAGGTCGTCCACGGCCTTTACCCGCTCCAGGAACGGTTCCAGCTGGCTCAGGCGCAAAGCGCATGGGCCGTCGCATTTGGCCTGGTCCGGGTCCGGGTGGGCTTCGAGGAACAGACCTGCCAGCCCCTGGGACATGCCGGCCAGGGCCAGGTCGGTGACCTGGGCACGGCGGCCGCCAGCGGAATCTGCCCGGCCACCGGGCATTTGCAGGGAGTGGGTGACGTCGAAAAATACCGGCACGTTCATCTGTTTCATGATGCCGAAGCCCAGCATATCGACCACCAGGTTGTTGTAGCCAAAGCTGCTGCCGCGCTCGCACAGGATGACTTTGTCGTTGCCGGCCTCTTCGCACTTGTTGATGATGTGCTTCATTTCCTGGGGCGCCAGGAACTGGGCTTTCTTGATGTTGATCACCGCGCCGGTTCTGGCCATGGCAACGACCAGGTCTGTCTGGCGGCTCAGGAAGGCCGGCAACTGGATGATGTCGCACACCTCGGCGGCAGGTTGGGCCTGGGCCGGTTCGTGGACGTCGGAGATGATCGGTACGCCGAACTTGTCTTTGATGTCCGCCAGGATCTGCAGGCCTTTTTCCAGGCCAGGCCCCCGGTAGGAATGCATGGACGAGCGGTTGGCCTTGTCAAAGGAGGCCTTGAAGACGTAGGGGATGCCCAGTTTGCCGCAGACATCCACGTACTTTTCCGCCACTTCAAAGGCAAGATCTCTGGATTCCAGTACGTTCATGCCGCCGAACAGCACAAAAGGCTGTTCGTTGGAGATATCGATGCCGGCAACGTTCAGTTTGCTCTGCGCCATGGATCAGGACCCTTTTTTGGCGTTCAGGGCCGCGGATACGAAGCCCTGGAACAGCGGATGGCCGTCACGGGGGGTGGAGGTGAACTCCGGGTGGAACTGGCAGGCCACGAACCAGGGATGGTCGGGCGCCTCCACCACTTCCACCAGCTTGCCGTCGGAGGAGCGTCCGGAGATTTTCAGGCCCGCTTCTTCGAGTTTTGGCAGGAAGTGGTTGTTCACCTCGTAACGGTGGCGATGACGTTCGCGAATGGTTTTCTTGCCGTAGCAACCGGCAATGGTGGAGCCTTCTGTCAGCACGCAATCCTGCGCACCCAGGCGCATGGTGCCACCCAGGTCGGATTCTTCGGTGCGTTCTTCACGTTCGCCGGTGGCATCGAGCCATTCGGTGATCAGGCCAACCACCGGCTCGGCGGTGTGCTCCCGGAATTCCGTGCTGTGGGCGTCTTTCAGGCCGGCGACGTTACGGGCGTATTCGATAACGGCCACCTGCATGCCCAGGCAGATGCCCAGGTACGGCACTTTGTTTTCCCGTGCGTATTGAACGGTGCGAATTTTACCTTCAACGCCCCGCTCGCCGAAGCCACCCGGCACCAGAATGGCGTCTGCGGCTTCCAGCGCGCCGGTGCCGTTCTGCTCGATGTCTTCGGAATCGATGTAATTGATATTAACCTTGGTGCGGGTCTTGATACCGGCATGCAGCAGCGACTCAATCAACGACTTGTAAGCATCAAGCAGCTCCATGTACTTGCCAACCATGGCGATGGTGACTTCCTGCTCGGGGTTCATCAGCGCATCAACCACGTTATCCCATTCACCCAGGTCAGCCGGGTTGGCATCCAGGTTAAAGCGATCAATAACCAGCTGATCCAGACCATAACCATGCAGCATGCGCGGGATGGCGTAGATGGATTTGGCATCTTTCATCGGGATGACCGCGCGCTCTTCCACGTTGGTGAACAGCGCGATCTTGCGGCGGGAGCTGGCGTCCACTTCGTGCTCGGAACGGCACAACAGGATATCCGGCTGCAGGCCGATGGAACGCATTTCCTTAACCGAGTGCTGGGTCGGCTTGGTTTTGATCTCGCCCGCGGTGGCGATGTACGGCACCAGGGTCAGGTGCATGAACAGGGCACGCTGGGGACCGACTTCCACTTTCAACTGGCGGCAGGCTTCAAGGAACGGCAGGGATTCGATATCACCCACGGTACCGCCCACTTCGATCAGCGCCACATCCACGCCGGCGGCGCCTTCCACCACGCGGCGTTTGATTTCGTCAGTGATATGCGGAATGACCTGAACGGTGCCGCCCAGGTAATCACCCCGGCGCTCCTTGCGGATAACTTCCTCGTATACCCGGCCGGTGGTGAAATTGTTACGGCGGCTCATACGGGTACGGATAAAGCGCTCGTAATGGCCGAGATCCAGATCGGTTTCTGCACCATCTTCGGTAACAAATACCTCACCGTGCTGGAAAGGGCTCATGGTGCCGGGGTCTACGTTGATGTAGGGGTCCAGCTTGAGAATGGTGACCTTCAGGCCGCGAGCTTCGAGGATGGCTGCCAGGGAAGCCGAGGCAATACCTTTCCCCAGGGAAGACACAACACCGCCGGTGACGAAAATATAACGCGTCATGCAGATTCCATGATTATCTGGTTCGGTAAAGGAGGGAGATTATTCATCTCAAGATGGGACGCCAGACTACCAGAAAGCCCCCTTCTGCTCAATCACAATCCCTCTCCACAATCAGCCGCCAGCCGGCAGCAGGAGCGCCTCCCGAGTATTGGTCAGAAGTCCACAAATTGCCAATGGCGATCAGTTCGTCGCCTTCCTCGCCCTGCCGGAAAACCAGCGGTAGAGCGGCCCGCTCCCAGGGTGGGACACCCTGTTCCTGGAGCCAGGTTTTCAATAATCTGGAGGGTCGGCCCGGGTGTAACCTGACGCGTTCACCCCCCCGCCTCGTAGATACCCTTATTGGCGACACCGGTGCATCTGCGGTATCGGCTGCCCCGCAAGCTGCCAGCGTTATCCGCCAGGAACCCCAGCGCAGTGGCTTGTCCGGCTCGAGAAACACATCGCCTGCCGGCGTCATGGCATCCGGTACAAAATACAGGTGCTCCCGATACCGGCGCACGGAATAACCGGGGCCCCGCAACTCCGGTTGCCCACCCTCTGCGGCCTCCAGCAATTCCGTCAGCACCTGGTCCCAATCCGCCAGCGAAGGCAGCGGCCAGCCGTTCTGCCTGAACCGCCAGCACAACAGATTGCGTTGCTCGATCCGGTCCAGAGCCCGGAAGCCAGCCAGCGTGACGCGATGCCCTCCATCAGCACAGGCTTGCCAGTGCAGTTCCGCCAGCTTTCGATTCAGGTACTCACTGTCGGCACAGGCCCGGGCACTGTGCGCCACACGCCGCAGCAAACCGGGCCAGCGCTGCTTCAGGCCGGGCACAACGGCGTGGCGCAGATAATTCCGGTCATGGACCTGGCTCTGGTTGCTGGGATCTTCGCGCCAGTCCAGGCCCGCGCCGGCGGCCACCTGCTCAAGCCGCTCGCGCCCGACGGCAAGCCAGGGCCGAAGCAGCCGTCCCTTGCCCAGACTGCGGGTGCGCGGCATGCCGGCCAGACCACCAACACCGGAGCCTCGCAGCAGTCGAAACAGGACGGTCTCCAGCTGATCATCGGCGTGGTGGGCCATCAACAGCAGGTCGCCTGGCTGCTGGAGATGATCGAACACCCGGTACCGGGCATTGCGCGCGGCATCTTCCAGGCCGCCCGCCTGCCCGGTTCCAACCGGCACCGAGATTCGTTCAACAATGATGGGGACTGACAATTCAGCGCAAACATCGCGACAGAACTGTTCGGTTTCTTCGTGATCGGGCTGGAGTTGATGATTGACGTGCACGGCAACCACATCGGCATGGCAGGCTGCGGCCACATGCAATAGCAGAAGGGAATCGAGACCACCGCTGAGGGCAACCCGAAGGGCCCGGTGTTCAGGAAGGGAGCGGACTGGCCGGCTCAGATCGTCCGGCCAGTCGGTAACCGGGGCGGGTTTACCGCCCGTTTTCATACTTGGTCAGGCGCTTGTAACGACGAGCGAGCAAATCGTCCATCGACAAACGGCCGAGTTCTTCCAGGCTCTGCACCAGACGGGCCTTCAGGCTTTCCGCCATTTTTTCCGGATTACGGTGCGCGCCACCCAGCGGCTCCGGAATCACATTGTCAGCCACGCCCAGCTCTTTCAGACGCTCGGCGGTTACACCCATGGCTTCAGCCGCCTGGGATGCGTAATCCGCACTCTTCCACAAGATGGAAGCACAGCCTTCCGGGGAAATAACGGCATAGGTGGAGTACTGGAGCATGTTCAGCTCGTCGCCCACGCCGATGGCCAGCGCACCACCGGAGCCGCCTTCACCGATCACATTACAGACAATCGGGGTTTTCAGGCGCGACATCACCGCCAGGTTGAAGGCGATGGCCTCACTCTGGCCGCGCTCTTCGGCACCAATACCGGGATAGGCCCCCGGGGTGTCGATGAAGGTCAGGATCGGCATCTTGAAGCGCTCGGCCATTTCCATCAGGCGCAGGGCCTTGCGGTAGCCTTCCGGGCGCGGCATGCCGAAGTTACGGCGAACCTTCTCTTTCACCTCGCGACCTTTCTGATGCCCGATGATCATGACCGGCTGGTTGTTCAGCCGGGCCGTGCCACCAATGATCGCCAGGTCATCCGCGTAGCGACGGTCACCGTGCAGTTCATCGAAGTCATCGAACATCATCTCGATGTAATCCCGGGTATAGGGCCGGCGCGGGTGACGGGCCAGGCGGGCCACATCCCAGGATTTGAGGTCGGAGAAGATGCTTTCAGTCAGGCTGACGCTCTTCTTTTTCAGACGGGTAATTTCGTCTGTGATGTTGATGTCGGTATCGTTTCCGACCATGCGAAGCTCTTCGATTTTAGCTTCCAGGTCGGCAATGGGCTGTTCGAAATCCAGGTAATTAGGGTTCATGATGTTCCATCATTTGCTTGCTTGGCCGGCACTAAGACGGCCAACACCAGAATTTGGGATAAAGATAACAGTGCCGCAAAGGCAGCTAAAGCGGACATTGGTATAAGGCCCGCTGAACGGTTTTTAATCATACACAAGCTCGACCGAATGATCGCCCACCAGATGTTTGAGTTCAAATAGCAAGCTGTCATCCGGCTGCACCCGCCAGGACTCCCCAAGCTCGATGCGCGTGCTGGCCTGTTCGCCAAGGTATTCAATCCACACCGGACTGCCCTCGCAACGGAACGGCTGAAGCGTTTCGCCAAGCTTGTCCAGGAGTCCATTCTGCAACTGTTTTTCATGCAGGGAAAGGCGCAGGCCCCGACTGAACTGCTGGCGCGCCGTGGCCACATCCATGACCGAGTTCACCCGCATCTTCATCTGCCCGGAGTAATCATCGTGACTGACCTGGCCTTCCACCACAATCACCTGATCGGATTGCAGTAGTTCCCGGTTCTCGAAAAAGGCTTCTGAGAAGAGCGTTGCCTCGATGCGGGCGCTGCGATCATCCAGCGTGATAAAGCACATGGTGGAGCCAGTGCGGGTTTTCATGGTGCGCTGGGCAACCACCAGCCCCGCCACCCGTTGCGGCGATTTATTGGGCTTCAAATCGGCAATGGAGGAGCGCACAAACCGGCGGACCTCTTTTTCGTACTCGTCAAACGGGTGACCGGTGAGGTAGAGCCCCAGGGTGTCCTTTTCCCCTTTCAGACGCTGTTTTTCCGGCCACTCGCGCACATCGGCCACATCCGCGTAGGGATCATCATCCTCACCACCGGCGTGCAGCATTTCACCAAACATGTCGATCATGCCGGCGGCGTCGTTCCTGGATTGCTGATCCGCCTGCTGGATGGCCTTTTCAATACTGGCCATCAACTGGGCGCGGCTGGGGCCGAGCTTGTCCATGGCACCGGAACGAATGAGTGCTTCCAGAGCCCGTTTGTTGACCTTTTTCAGATCAATGCGCCGGCAGAAGTCAAAGATGTCCTGGAAGGGACCATCCTCCGCCGCCGCCACGATGCTGTCGATCGGGCCTTCACCCAGGCCCTTGATGGCACCCAGGCCATAGACGATCTGACCATCGTCATTAACGGTAAAGGTGTAGGCCGAGCGACTGACATCCGGAACCAGCAAATCCAGCCCCATGGCCCGACACTCTTCCACCAGCGTGACCACCTTGTCGGTGTTCTGCATATCGGCGGTCAGTACCGCGGCCATGAACTCGGCCGGGTAATGGGCTTTCAGCCACAGGGTCTGGTATGACACCAGCGCGTAGGCCGCGGAGTGGGATTTGTTGAAGCCGTAGCCGGCGAACTTTTCCACCAGGTCGAAGATGTTTTCCGCCAGGGTCTTGTCGATGCCGTTTTTCTCGCAGCCATCGAGGAAGATCTGTTTCTGCTTGGCCATTTCCTCGGGTTTTTTCTTACCCATGGCCCGGCGCAGCATGTCCGCCCCGCCCAGCGTATACCCCGCCATCACCTGGGCAATCTGCATGACCTGCTCCTGGTACAGAATGACCCCGTAGGTGGGCTCCAGTACCGGCTTCAGGCCTTCGTACTGGTAATCCGGGTGCGGGAAGGACACCGGCTGACGGCCGTGCTTGCGGTCAATGAAGTCGTCCACCATGCCCGATTGCAGCGGGCCGGGGCGGAACAGGGCCACCAGGGCGATCATTTCTTCCAGCGAATCCGGCTGCAGGCGCCGGATCAGGTCTTTCATGCCCCGGGATTCGAGCTGGAAGACGGCGGTGGTTTCCGCCTTTTTCAGCATGTCGAACGAGGGTTTGTCGTCCAGGGGAATGGTGGCAATATCCAGCTCCCCTTCCCCGCGCTTCTCCCGGCGCGGGTTGATCATGTTCAGGGCCCACTTGATGATGGTGAGCGTTCGCAGGCCCAGGAAGTCGAACTTCACCAGCCCGGCGTCTTCCACATCGCCCTTGTCGAACTGGGTGACCAGGCTGCCGCCCTCGTCGTCGCAGTACAGCGGCGAGAAGTCGGTGATCTTGGTGGGCGCGATCACCACGCCCCCGGCGTGTTTACCGGCGTTCCGGCACACGCCTTCGAGCTTGAGGGCCATTTCCCAGATTTCCTGGGCTTCCTCGTCGTTCTCAAGAAACTCCACCAGCTGGGGCTCCTGCTCCAGGGCTTTTTCCAGCGTCATGCCCGGCTCGAACGGGATCAGCTTGGAAAGCTTGTCTGCCAGCCCGTAGGATTTGCCCTGCACCCGTGCGACATCACGCACCACCGCTTTGGCGGCCATGGTGCCGAAGGTGATGATCTGGGACACCGCTTCCCGGCCGTATTTCTCGGCGGTGTATTCAATGACCCGGTCGCGGCCTTCCATGCAGAAGTCCACGTCGAAGTCGGGCATGGAGACCCGTTCGGGGTTCAGGAAGCGCTCGAACAGCAGGTCGTATTCCAGTGGGTCCAGGTCGGTGATCATCTGGGCGTAGGCCACCAGGGAACCGGCACCGGAGCCCCGGCCGGGCCCCACCGGCACGCCGTTGTTCTTGGCCCACTTGATGAAGTCCATCACGATCAGGAAGTAGCCCGGAAAGCCCATCTGGATAATGATGTCCAGCTCGAAGTTCAGGCGCTTGTAGTAGGCTTCACGCTTGGCCTCGTATTCCGGGTCGTCTTTGCTCAGGGTTTTGGCCAGGCGCTCTTCCAGCCCCTCTTCCGAGACCTTCCGGAAGAACTCGTCCATGGTCATGCCGTCCGGAATCGGGTAATCCGGCAGGAAATATTCCCCCATGCGCACCTGCACCGAACAGCGCCGGGCAATCTCCACGGTGTTCTCGACCGCCTCGGGAATGTCCGAGAACAGCTCAATCATTTCCTCGGGGCTGCGCAGGTACTGCTGGTCACTGAACCGGCGATCCCGGCGAGGATCGTCCAGGGTACGACTCTCACCGATACAGACACGGGCCTCGTGGGCCTCGAAATCCTCTGCCTCCAGGAAGTGGACATCGTTGGTGGCCACCACCGGCAGATCCATTTCGGCCGCCAGCTCGAGATTCAGGTGCAGACAGTCTTCATCGCCCGGGCGCCCGGTGCGCTGAAGTTCCAGGTAATAACTGTCCGGATACAGCTTGCGCCAGTAGTCCGCCCGCTCGCGGGCCAGTTCCGGCTTGCCGGCCATCAACGCCTTGCCGACATCGCCCAGCTTGGCACCAGACAGCACAATCAACCCATTGGCCCGCGCTTCCAGCCATTCACGCCGTATAATCGGTTTGCCATGGTGCTGACCATCGGTGTAGCCGAGGGAAATGATTTCGGTGAGATTCAGGTAGCCGTCGTTATCCCGCGCCAGTAACGTCAGCCGGAACGGATTGTCGGGTTCTTCCGCGTTTTCCAGCCAGATGTCGGCGCCAATGATGGGCTTCACGCCGGCCCCCAGTGCCGCTTTATAAAAGCGCACCAACGAGCACATGTTGGACTGCTCTGTCAGCCCGACAGCCGGCATTCCCAGCTCGGCGGTACGGCTGATCAGCGGTTTCACCCGCACCAGGCCGTCCACCATGGAGTATTCGGAATGAACGCGAAGGTGTACGAAAGTATTCGGCATATCGAGCGGGAGTTCCTGCTTCTGTTTTCTGGGGAGCCAAATGGTACCACTGTTCGATTGCCCCAGGCAGGGTACTGAACAATCGGAGCAACTGGTAAACTCGCGCACTGGCCTGGCGGCCACCAGCGCCACGCCCCGCTAACCGGCAATTTACCAAGGAAAATCCATGCTCAGAAACGAAAAGGCGCGCACCACGGCCCGAATCACTTTTGCCCTGTACCTGGCCACCCTGGCTACTCTGGTGGCCACCACGTTCTGGCCCAAACCGGTGGAGGACGTTTCAATCACTCTGATGCTGGCCGTGAAACTGATCCCGCTGCTGCCGTTTGCCATTCCGGTGTTCCGGGGCCATAGCCGGGGTTATATCTGGATGGCGTTTGTCATCATTTTCTATTTCACCCAGGCGGTGGTCTCTGCCTGGCTGAGCAAGGGCGCGCCAGGACCGGTTATCCTGACCATCCTGACTCTCTCGCTGTTCGTGGTTGCCATGGTGCACCTGAAGGTCAACCGGCACCCAGCGGCATAGCCAGCCTCCGCCCAGCCCTCAAGCCTGGGGGCGCAATCCGCACTGGCCCAGCAGTTTCTGCCAGTGCCGGGTGTGCCGGGCCATTGCCCGGTCCAGCTCCCACCAAAGGCTGCCCTCCAGATCGCGGGCCAGGTGCCGCCGGTACCAGTCATTGAATGACTCGGGCATAACGCCGGCCTGCTGTTGTGCCAGTTGTTCAAGCTCGGCAATCAGGGTGTCATGGGCACGGCTGACAAGGCTCATATAGGGCTGGATTTTCTCGATATAGATCGCGAAAAAGAAATTCTGGACAATATCCGACTGGTTATTGGGGTTGCCGTTCAGGCAAAGCGGACGTTCATCAATTCGCACTTCAAGCATCCGCGTGCCGGCGTTCATGGTGGCTATCAGCAGGCGCGCACTGTTGATCAGTTGCCCCGCTTTGAACTCGGCCTGCCAGCGCTGGTGGATGGCGCCCAGATCAGCCAGGGAAACCTCCAGTTGCTGGCTGGCCAGTTGCTCAACCATGCCATTCAATTGCCGGAGGTCTCGCACCAGATCCGCACTGCTGCCGGCATTGTAATCGACCGGATAATACCCTTTGGAAAGGGTCAACAGGCGTTCAATTTCCTCACTTCCCCAGGTTGCGTTCCAGACTGCCTTTGCCAGCGATTCCCGTTTGCTGGTCACGGCTTTACGCAGGTCGTCATGCAATTCGGTGTCATCAATCTCCGGCAAACAGGCTTCGGCCGCCTGAATAAACCGCACTTCATACCGCAGCCGGTTAACCGGCTGCATGACCCGCCCGAGCACCGAGGCTTTTTCGCCGATCACCACCTGAAGTTCACAGCCATAGAGCGACAGAAAATCCAGCATGCCCAGTTCCAGCTCGGGCAGGGACTGCAACCGCTCACGCCGGCGAGGAAGGGGGCTGGCCGTTGGCAATGGCGGGCGTTCGACAGCTTCGACCTCGAGCACCCGGGCCAGGCGCTCGAGGTACTCGTTCATCATCGGCTCGGCTTCGGTAAAATTGTCGCAGCCGGATAACCAGACTGCCAGCATCACCACAAACAGCCCTCTGAACATAGCCCCCCCCTGATCGCAGCACCGATGCCGGTCAATGCCCTCCGTGGATTTCGCGGTTGCGCTGCTTGTCCCGGTCGCCCTTGCGAACCATGACGTAGACCGCACCGGTGCCGCCATGGTGTTTTTGCGCTGAATGGAACGCCAGCACGTCCGCCAGCTCAGGCAGCCACTTGGCGACATGACTTTTGATATGCGCGACTCCGTCCGGATTCCGCTCTCCCTTGCCATGGAGAATGATGACCGAACGCAAACCGTAGCGCACACAATCATTGATGAAGCCAAACACCTCCCGGCGCGCCTCATCTACCGTCATACGATGCAAATCGAGCCTGGCTTCAATGGGATACTGGCCAAGGCGCAGTTTTTTGAACACACCGTGCTGAACGCCAGGGCGCTGCCAGCTGAGCACATCGTGGGCGGTCAGCGGCTCGACCATGTCGGCGGTCAGGGGATTGCGGTCAACCGCGGGCTGTGCCACCGCCGCCCGCTGGCGCTCCAGGTGGCCTGGCGTCAATTCACGGGGGGTCGACACCTCGGCCTTGTTGGGTTTGCGGATACGACGCACATCCTGCATTTCTTCGAGGAAAGCCAGGCGTTCATCTTTACTGGTCATGGCAAATCAGTCCGGAGATTGACGAGTGTCAGAACTTTACCACCGGTATCCGTCACCATAAAGCATTGCCCTGCGACCAAAATCCTAGGGTAAATGTACAAACCACTGATACACTTCAGGCGGAAAACAACAACACCCGGCCACCGGTGCAACCGTCAGGCCGGCAAGGAATGGATCTCACTATGGCTGCAGCAAACCCGGAAAACACGCCCCAGAACAACCGCGCCATCATGGCTTTTTTGAGACACCATGCACCTTTCTCCAGCATGGATGATTCCCATCTGGCGCACTTTGCCGAACACGCGACCCTGAGTTTCTACGCCGACGGCGATGTCGTGCTGTCACCCGATGACGGCATGGTGCAACGTTTTTACGTGGTTAAGCAGGGGCTGATCCGGGGCGAGCGCCTTAACAAGGAAACCGGGCAGGTGGAACCAACATTTGAGATCTGTCCGGGCGAGTGCTTCCCCCTGGCGGCGCTTGTGGGGGAACGGCCCACCCGCACACTGCACCGCTCGGCCGGTGATACGTTTTGCCTGAGCATTGACCACGATGCCTTTGTCACTCTGTTTTCCGAAAGCGATCCGTTCCGGGATTTCTGCCTGCGCGGGGTCAGCAGTCTGCTGGATCAGGTCAACAAGCGTATTCAGTCCAATGCCATGGCCTCCATCGGGTCCAGCAACAGCCTGGACACCCCACTGGACCGCTTCGCCCTGCGCAACCCCATTGTCTGCACACCGGATCTCCCGGTGCGCAAGGCGGTGGCAAAGATGCACGAGAATGATGTGGGCAGCATCATCATCACCGATGACAGCCGCCAGCCCAAAGGCATCTTCACCCTGCGCGATCTTCGCACCATGGTGGCCGAGGAAAAAGCACCGCTGAACACCCCGATCAGCCAGTTGATGACGCCAAACCCCAAGTCTTTGCCAACCACGGCCGATGCTTTCGAGGCCGCCATGCTGATGGCCGAGCACCACTTCGCGCACCTGGTGGTGGTCGATGAGGAAAATCGCCTGGCGGGCGTGGTTTCTCAGAGCGACCTGTTCAGTCTGCAACGGGTCGATCTGGTCAACCTGGCGCGGACCATTGGTACCGCGCCGAACCTGCAGGCCCTGGTCAGCTTCCGCACGGATGTTTCACGGCTGGTGGATACCATGCTGGCCCACGGGGCAGATTCCGGCCAGGTGGTCAAGATCATCACCACCCTGAACGACATCACCGTGCGGCGGGTAATCGAACTGAACCTGCGCCAGAATGACCCGGGCATTCCGTTCACCTGGCTGACCTTCGGCAGCGAAGGCCGTCAGGAACAAACCCTGCTGACCGACCAGGACAACGGTATTCTGTTTGAGACACCCGAAGGCATGACGCCCGATGATGTCCGGGAAAAGCTGCTGCCCTTTGCCCGCAAGCTCAATGACGAACTGGCTGAATGCGGGTTTACCCTGTGCAAGGGCAACATCATGGCCAGTAACCCCAAGCTGTGCCTGAGCGAGGAAGAATGGGACGACTGGTTCCAGAGGTTCATCGAGTCCTCCACCCCACAGAACATTGTCTATTCGTCGATCTTTTTGGACATGCGGTCCATTTTCGGTCCCGAGGAACCCTTAAAGCGCCTGCTAAACAGGGTGCTCGAGCGCATTCGCAAAAACGCCCTGTTCCAGAAAATGCTGGCGGCCAACGCCTTTGAGCGCAAGCCGCCACTGACCATGTTCAACAATTTCCGTTATCTGAACGACGAGAAAAAACACTCGCTGGATCTCAAGCGTCAGGGGCTCGCGCCGTTCGTCGAAGCCGTGCGGGTCTTTGCCCTGGCCAATGGCGTGGAGCAGGCCAACACCCTTGAACGGATGGAAGAACTGGCCAAAATCGGTTTCTTCGATGCCAAAGACGCCAACGCCTGGCAAGAGGCGTACAGCCTGATACAAGCCATCCGCATGCGGGCCCACCAGGAAATGCTGCAAAACGGCGAGGAGCTGACCAACTACATTGATCCGGACGACCTGAACCCACTCGATCGCCGGATTCTGCGGGAATCCTTCCGACAGGCCCAACGGCTCCAGCAAAAACTGGAAGTGACATACCAACTGTAAGGTAACGGAACCCGAATGTTCGATTACATCAAGCAGTGGCTGGCCGAACGCCGCGGAACGACGCTGGGCAATCATGACACCGACAACCTGCCCGAGCCGAAAACGGCCGGTGATCAGCCCTTGTCAAAATGCCGCCTGATCGTTCTGGACCTGGAGACTACTGGCCTGAACCCGCAAAAAGATGAGGTGATTGCTATCGGCGCCGTGGCCATCGAAGCCAACGCCATTCACCTGAACGACCAGTTCGACCTGATTCTGCGTCGTCCCGAGCTGGATATCCGCGAAACGGTGCTGATACACGGCATCGGCACCGAGGCCCTGGCCGACGGCCATGAAACCGAAGATGCGCTATTGCACCTGCTAGAATGGATGAACGGCGACCCGATCCTGGCCTACCACTCGGCCTTCGACCAGCGGTTTCTTGAAAAAACACTGAAAGCAGAACTCGGCTACACTACGCCACACCTGTGGATGGATGTGGCGGAATTGATGCCGGCCTTTTTCCCGAAAGCGGATATTAAAGGCAAGGGTCTGGACGACTGGTCCGAGCTGTTTGGCCTGGAAGCAAGTGAACGGCACCACGCAGCCGCGGATGCCCTGGTCACCGCCGAGCTGGTCCTGGTAGCCCTCAACCAGGCCCGCAAAACCAAGGTTAACACCTTGAAAGAATTGACAGACAAGCTGCACTATCAGCGCCGCTTACAGAACATGAAGCGGCTCCAGTAACCCCGTGCACTGATCAAAAATAAGGCAAGTTATTGAGAGTTAGACTATTTGCCAATATCTATAAATATGTCCAAAGGTAAAGTCGGAGGTGACAATAAGGAGAAAAACGTACATGAATAATAAATTCTCTAGAAGCAATAACTCACCCAAAACCCACCCAACCTCCACAATAACAAGTGACTGTGGTGTCAATTCCATAAATTAAGCCATTTCAGCCCGCCATGGTTCCTGGTTTTTGATCATGGTATTGAGCACCACAATCATCTTTCTCATGCAGGCGATGAGGGCGACTTTCGGGATCTTGCCCTGGGCTTTTAGTCGTTCATAAAAGCGTTTGAATACCGGGTTGCACTGGATGGATGAGAGCATGGCCATGAACATCACGGTGCGGACTCTGTGGCGGCCACCTCGTATCCTCCGTTTGCCATTGAGCTTGCCGCTATCTCGGTTGATGGGTGCGACGCCTACCAATGCAGCGATCTCTTTTCGGTTCAGCGAACCGAGCTCTGGAAGTTCACTCAGGAAA
>NZ_FOSC01000011.1 GCF_900114155.1 Marinobacter persicus | reverse complement strand
GTGGTTCGCCCATGCGAGAGTAGGTCATCGTCAGGCTCTTATCCCTAACCCCAGCATCCTCCGGTGCTGGGGTTTTTTATTGCCCGGAAAAAATGCCGTTTTGTTTTTTCACGCCTTGTGTTGTTTAATCCCCCTTTGTTTGTTTGGACGCCAGTTACATGAAAGCTCCCGCTTTATTAAAGCTGCTCGAAGACCAGCAGGTCCATTCCGGTGAATATCTTGCCCGTGCGCTCGGCATTTCACGTACTGCGGTGTGGAAGCAGATCCGTAAGGCCCAGGCCGACGGTGTGGCAATTCGCACCATTAAAGGGCGTGGGTATCAACTGCTGTCCACGGTGGATTATCTTGACCGGGATGCGGTTCTCCGGCAGCTGTCCGAGGAGGTACTCTCCAAAGTTGATCTTCACGTCCTTGAAGAGGTCGATTCAACCAACCGTGAGGTTGCCCGTCGTCTGGGGCTGGTCAGCCAACCCCTGCCGGTGGTGATGGCCGATTGTCAGACCCAGGGCCGTGGTCGCCTCGGCCGGACCTGGGCCAGTCCGAAGGGCGAGAACATCTATCTCAGTGTCGGGCTTGCGCTCTCCGGAGGTTTCGGTGCGCTTGAGGGGCTCAGCCTGGTTCTGGGTGTGGCAGTTGCCCGGGCACTGGAAGCGCTTGGCGCTAATCCCTTAGGCTTGAAGTGGCCAAATGATCTCTATGCTTTTAATCGAAAGCTAGGGGGTATCCTTGTCGAAATCCAGGGTGAACTTCAGGAGGGGTGCGTGCAGGTCATCGCCGGCATTGGTCTGAATGTTCACATGAGTGATGCCGAGGACGTGGACCAGCCCTGGGTCAGCCTGGCAAACGCGTGGCCCGAAATACGTTGGCGCCGGTCTGATATAGCTGCGGCCATGTTGAACGAAATAGAGCGGGCCGTCAGGATCTTCGAGCAAGACGGCTTCGGCAGCTTTAAAGACAGCTGGCAGGCCCGGGATATCTTTCTCGACATGCCGCTTAAAGCAAAGGACGGCGAACTCCAGGGTATTGGTGCTGGGATCGACGAAAAAGGTAATTACCGCCTCCAACAGGGTGATGCCACGATATCGGTGGGTGCGGGAGATATCAGTTTGAGGATAACGCCTTGATCCTTTTGGTAGATGCAGGTAATACCAGAGCCAAATGGCGCCTGACAGGCTCGGACGGTGCTTCCGTCAAAGAAGGTTTTGATCTGGCTTCAATGCCTTCAACGCTGGCGCAGCTGGGTGTAGACGACGCCCCGCAGCGGGTCGCGGTTTCCTCGGTGGGGTCCGATCAGGCCACCAATGAGCTTGATAGGCTGCTGCAGGCCTACACCTCCGCTCCTGTTTATTTTCACTGGCCCCGGGCAACTGCCGGCGGCTTGCGCAATTCCTACGCCGATGTCACCCGAATGGGAGCGGATCGTTGGCACGCAATGGTCGCGGCCTGGCGTGAATTTGCCGGGGGCGTTGCTGTGGTGGACGCGGGCAGTGCGGTTACGGTTGATTATATTGACTCCGGCGGGCAACACCTGGGTGGCTTCATTTTGCCGGGGTTGGCCATGATGCTTCGGAGCCTCTCGGGTAATACCGCCCGGGTTATATTCGAACCCAAAGAGCATGTTGATACGCGTCCTGGCACCAATACTTCCGATGCCGTTAATCACGGCTGTGACTGGCTTATCTCTGCTTTGTCCAGTCGAATCCGGCAGGACTGTACTGGTTATGGCATAGACAGCGTTGTCGTCACCGGAGGTGATGCCTGGCGTTGGAATCGGCTGGGTTTGAACGCCGTGCACAGGCCGGGTCTGGTGCTCGACGGTTTGTTCTGGGCTGACAGGGAAATGCATAAATCATGAAGTGGTTGGCCATGCTCCTGGTGATTGCCAATGCCGTGTTGTGGTATCTCTCCGGTCCGGCGCCGGCTCCAGACCCTTCGTTACCCCAAGGGCAACTGCCAAGAGTGGCCAGCCTCAAACCTTCGGTTGCCATTGCTGGCTCCCGGGCCTGTTTGCAGGTGGGCTGGTTCAAAAGCAGGGAGCTTGCCGTTAGTGAAGGGGAGCAAAGGGGGCTGCCCTACAGGGTTGAATCCATCGAGCGGGCCGTCGAGCCTCTGAACTGGGTGCTGATCCCGTCGCAGCCCGAAAAACAGGCACTGGCGCAGCTTGCAGCGCTGCGGGAACGCGGAGAGGAGGCGTGGATGGTGACAGAAGGCCCGAACCGGAATGCCATATCTCTGGGGTTGTTTGAGTCCGAGCAGGCGGCAAGCACCGTCGTCGAGCAAAAAAAACGGGAAAATCTCAATGTAGTACTGGCCAAGTTCCCCCGAAATCGTATAGGATACGCGCTCGTTTTTGAGGTTGAGCCGACGGCGAAAAGCCCCGGGCTTCAAGCGGTTGAAGCGGAATTTGGCAAAAAGTTCGAATTTGTCGAGCGAGTTGCCTGCAAGGGTGTTGCAAGCCCTGACAAAAATCCGTAGTATACCGGCCTCGCTGATGAGGCGAATTGAGCTGGCGTAGCTCAGTTGGTAGAGCAACTGACTTGTAATCAGTAGGTCGGGGGTTCAACTCCCTCCGCCAGCTCCACAAAAGGTTTTAGCAAGCCCGCCAAGGCGGGTAAGCGCGGGAGGGGTTCCCGAGTGGCCAAAGGGATCAGACTGTAAATCTGACGCGAAAGCTTCGCAGGTTCGAATCCTGCCCCCTCCACCATTATTGCTTGCGGGCATCGTATAGTGGCTATTACCTCAGCCTTCCAAGCTGATGACGCGGGTTCGATTCCCGCTGCCCGCTCCAATTTGGTTTTATGCTCATGTAGCTCAGTTGGTAGAGCACACCCTTGGTAAGGGTGAGGTCGGCGGTTCAAATCCGCCCATGAGCTCCACTATTGTCCGGTCAACGTTACGATCCTGATTGCCTGGGGGGATTGGTCGAATGTCTAAAGAAAAATTTGAGCGTAGTAAACCGCACTTGAACGTGGGCACCATCGGTCACGTTGACCATGGTAAAACCACTCTGACCGCTGCTCTGACCCGTGTTTGTCACGAAGTTTGGGGCACAGGTTCCGCCAGTGCATTCGACCAGATCGATAACGCACCGGAAGAGAAAGCGCGTGGTATTACCATTGCGACTTCCCACGTAGAGTACGATTCTCCGACTCGCCACTACGCGCACGTTGACTGCCCGGGCCACGCTGACTATGTGAAGAACATGATCACCGGTGCCGCCCAGATGGACGGTGCGATCCTGGTTTGTTCCGCAGCTGACGGCCCCATGCCGCAGACTCGTGAGCACATCCTGCTGTCCCGTCAGGTTGGCGTACCGTACATCGTTGTGTTCCTGAACAAAGCGGACATGGTCGATGACGAAGAGCTGCTTGAGCTGGTTGAGATGGAAGTTCGTGACCTGCTGAGCCAGTACGAGTTCCCGGGCGACGACACTCCGATCGTGACCGGTTCCGCGCTGATGGCGCTGGAAGGCAAGGACGACAACGAAATGGGTACTACTGCCGTCAAGAAGCTGGTAGAAGCTCTGGACGAGTACATCCCGGAGCCGGAGCGTGCGATTGACCAGCCGTTCCTGATGCCGATCGAGGACGTATTCTCCATCTCTGGTCGTGGTACCGTTGTAACCGGCCGTGTTGAGCGCGGTATCGTCAAGACTGGCGACGAAGTTGAAATCGTTGGTATCAAAGACACCGTCAAGACCGTTGTTACCGGTGTTGAGATGTTCCGCAAGCTGCTCGACGAAGGTCGTGCGGGTGAGAACATCGGCGCGCTGCTGCGCGGCACCAAGCGTGACGACGTTGAGCGTGGTCAGGTACTGGCTGTGCCGGGTTCCATCACTCCGCACACCAAGTTCGAGTGCGAAGTGTACGTGCTGGCCAAAGACGAAGGCGGTCGTCACACTCCGTTCTTCAAAGGCTACCGTCCGCAGTTCTACTTCCGTACCACTGACGTGACCGGTTCCTGTGAACTGCCGGAAGGCGTGGAAATGGTAATGCCGGGTGACAACGTGAAGATGTCTGTTACCCTGATCGCCCCGATCGCCATGGAAGATGGCCTGCGCTTCGCGATTCGCGAAGGCGGCCGTACCGTTGGTGCCGGCGTGGTCTCCAAGATCATCGAGTAATTACTCGCTTGATCAGGAAAAAGGGGCTGAGCGTTCAGCCCCTTTTTCTGTATCAGTCGCAAAGTCACCCGACCGGGTCTTCAGCATCGCTGTTGACACGGTTGGGTATTATGCATACAATGCGGCTCCTTTTTTTGAAGGTCGGCTAATACAGTAGCTGCTACGAGTGGAGTTTGGTGCATCATGCAAAGCCAAAAAATTCGAATTCGGTTGAAGGCGTTTGATTATCGCCTGATCGACCAGTCCACGCAGGAGATCGTCGATACCGCCAAGCGGACCGGCGCTCAGGTGCGTGGCCCGATTCCTCTGCCGACGCGGAAGGAAAAGTACACCATTCTGATCTCCCCGCACGTTAATAAAGACGCGCGTGATCAGTATGAAATTCGTACGCATAAGCGTTTGCTCGACATCGTTGAGCCGACGGAAAAGACAGTAGATGCTTTGATGAAGCTAGACCTGGCAGCAGGTGTAGACGTTCAGATTAGCCTCGGCTAATACCGCCCGGTATTAGTCTGTGTAACTGTCACAGGCCATAGAGGGTGCGAGCCCCGTACACTTAAGAGGTGAAACATGGCAATTGGTGTTGTCGGTCGTAAGGCCGGTATGACCCGTATTTTTACGGACGAAGGGCAGGCGCTGCCTGTCACGGTAATCGAGGTTGAACCCAACCGCATTACCCAGTTGAAGACTCTCGAAAACGACGGCTACCGCGCAGTGCAGGTAACCGTAGGTTCTCGTCGCTCCTCCCGCGTAACCAAGGCAGAAGCCGGACACTATGCGAAAGCTGGTGTAGAGGCTGGTCGTGGTATCTGGGAATTCCGTTTGGCAGAAGGCGAAGGCGAAGAGCTGGCTGCTGGTGGCGAGCTGAACGTTTCCGTGTTTGAAGACGGTCAGGTGGTTGATGCCATTGGTCAGTCCAAGGGTAAGGGCTTCCAGGGCGGCGTTAAGCGCTGGAACTTCTCCATGCAGGACGCTACTCACGGTAACTCCCTGTCTCACCGTGCACCGGGTTCCATTGGTCAGAACCAGACTCCGGGTAAGGTATTCAAGGGCAAGAAAATGGCCGGTCAAATGGGTAACGCACAGGTCACCGTGCAGAACCTGAAGATTGTCCGTGTCGATGCCGAGCGCAACCTGCTGCTGGTGAGTGGTGCCGTACCTGGCGCAACTGGCGGCGATGTTGTCATCAAGCCTGCAGTTAAAGCCTGAGGAGCGGTGCGATGGAATTGACAATTACTGGTAGCGGCAAGGGAATCTCTGTTTCCGACGCTGCGTTTGCCAAAGATTTTAACGAAGCTCTGGTGCACCAGGTGGTGACTGCCTACATGGCAGCGGGCCGTCAGGGTACCAAAGCACAGAAGACTCGTTCCGAAGTTTCCGGCGGTGGCAAGAAGCCATGGCGTCAGAAGGGTACCGGTCGTGCCCGTGCGGGTACCATCCGCTCTCCGATCTGGCGTGCCGGTGGTGTTACCTTTGCCGCCAAGCCCCGTGACTTCGAGCAGAAAGTTAACCGCAAAATGTACCGTGCAGCCATGCGGTCCATTTTCTCCGAGCTGGTACGCCAGGAGCGTCTGGTTGTTGTCGACGACATCAACGTAGACAGCCCGAAGACCAAGGCTTTCACTGCCAAGCTGAACGACCTGGGCGTGTCCAATGCCCTGATTCTGTCTGAAAGTGTTGAGCAGAACCTGCATCTGGCCTCCCGCAACATCCCGCACGTTGATGTGCGTGATATTGCCGGTCTGGATCCGGTAAGCCTGGTTGCCTTCGAGAAAGTCGTGGTAACGGTTCCCGCTCTGAAGAAGATCGAGGAGATGCTGGGATGAATCAGGAACGTATTTATCAGGTCCTGCTTGGACCGCTCGTATCTGAGAAAGCGTCTCTGGCAGCAGAGCGTGGCCAGGTTGCGTTTCGTGTTGCAGCCGATGCTACCAAGCCGGAGATCAAAAAAGCCGTTGAGCAGCTGTTCAACGTCACCGTAGAAGGTGTTCAGGTTCTGAACCGCAAGGGTAAGCAAAAGCGCACTATCCGCGGATTCGGCAAGCGTAATGACGTTCGTAAGGCTTATGTAAAGCTGGCAGAAGGTCAGGACATCGATTTTCTGGATGTGGAATAAGGTAAAGGGGTCGTAATATGCCGATCGTCAAAACCAAACCAACATCTGCCGGACGCCGTCACGTTGTAAAGCTTTACAACCCGGATCTGCACACTGGGCGCCCCTACGAGCCGTTGGTAGAAAGAAAGAACAAGACGGGTGGTCGTAACAATGTAGGCCGTATCACAACCCGTCATACCGGTGGTGGTCACAAGAAACACTACCGTGTAATTGATTTTAAGCGGACCAAAGATGGTATTCCTGCGGTAATCGAGCGCATGGAATACGATCCGAACCGCTCTGCGCACATCGCACTGCTGAAGTATGCCGATGGCGAGCGTCGTTACATTATCGCTCCCAAGGGTATGCAGATCGGTGACCCGGTGCGCTCCGGTATCGACGCGCCGATCAAGGTGGGTTCCACTTTGCCGCTCCGGAACATTCCGGTCGGTTCCGTGATCCACTGCGTCGAACTCAAGCCTGGCAAAGGTGCCCAGCTGGCTCGCTCCGCGGGCGCATCCGTACAGCTGGTTGCTCGGGAAGGTTCTTATGCAACCATCCGCCTGCGCTCAGGTGAAATGCGAAAGGTGCTTGTTGATTGTCGCGCAACGTTGGGCGAAGTCTCCAACAGCGAACACAGTCTCAAGCAGCTTGGTAAAGCGGGTGCATCACGTTGGCGCGGCAAACGGCCAACAGTACGTGGTGTTGCTATGAACCCAGTTGACCACCCACATGGTGGTGGTGAAGGGCGTACCTCTGGCGGGCGTCACCCGGTTACTCCGTGGGGTGTTCCGACCAAAGGGCATAAAACTCGTAAGAACAAGCGTACTGACAAGATGATAGTACGTCGTCGTTCGGCCAAGTAAACGACTACATAGAGGTAATTTGCTGTGCCACGTTCTTTGAAGAAAGGTCCTTTTATAGACCTGCATCTGTTGAAGAAGGTCGAGGCAGCTCTGGAAAAAAGCGACAAGCGGCCCATTAAAACCTGGTCCCGCCGGTCGACAGTCTTTCCGGAGATGGTAGGCCTGACCATTGCAGTCCACAACGGCAAGCAGCACGTGCCGGTTTATGTCACCGAAGATATGGTTGGACATAAGCTGGGTGAGTTCGCGGCAACGCGTACTTATCGTGGTCATGCAGCCGACAAGAAAGCTAAACGCTGATCTCGAGGTAATAGAAATGGAAGTAGCAGCCAAGTACAAGGGCGCTCGCCTCTCAGCTCAAAAAGCACGTCTTGTCGCTGACCAGGTACGCGGCAAGGCTGTTGAGGACGCCCTGAACATTCTGACATTCAGCCCTAAGAAGGCATCGGTAATCATCAAGAAAGCTCTTGAGTCTGCCATTGCCAACGCTGAGCACAACGAAGGTCTGGACGTAGATGATCTGCGGGTTTCCACCGTCATGGTGGATGAGGGCCCAACGCTCAAGCGAATCAAAGCTCGAGCCAAGGGGCGCGCTGACCGTATTTTCAAGCGCACCTGTCATATCACCGTCAAGGTCGCCGACAAGTAGGAGATGCTCAGATGGGTCATAAAGTAAATCCAACCGGCATTCGCCTGGGTGTGATCAAAGAGCACAACTCAGTGTGGTATGCCGACAAGAAGGACTACGCGAACAAGCTTCTGAATGACATCGAAGTTCGCGCATTCCTCGACAAGCGTCTGGAAAAGGCGTCTGTCAGCAAGATCGTGATCGAGCGCCCGGCTCAGAACGCCCGGATCACGATCCATACCGCCCGCCCGGGTATTGTTATCGGGAAGAAGGGTGAAGATGTTGATCGCCTGCGTCGCGAAGTAAGCGCGATGATGGGTGTGCCTGTGCACATCAACATCGAAGAAGTCCGCAAGCCGGATCTGGACGCCAAACTGGTTGCGCAAAACGTAGCCGGTCAGCTCGAGCGCCGTGTGATGTTCCGTCGTGCCATGAAGCGCGCGGTTCAGAACGCCATGCGTCAGGGCGCCAAGGGTATCAAGATCCAGGTAGGCGGTCGTCTCGGGGGCGCTGAAATTGCCCGGTCCGAGTGGTATCGCGAAGGTCGTGTTCCGCTGCACACACTGCGTGCAGACATTGATTACGCAACCTACGAAGCGCAGACCACCTACGGCATTATCGGCGTGAAGGTATGGATCTTCAAAGGTGAGATTCTTGGTGGTATGGAGCAGGTCCGTGCTGACAAGAAAGCCTCTGGGAAGAAAGGTTCTAAGTAAAGGGGCACTCTTATGCTGCAACCAAAACGCACCAAATTCCGCAAGGTAATGAAAGGCCGTAACACCGGTCTTGCTCACCGTGCCAACAAGGTGAGCTTCGGTGAATACGGATTGAAGGCGACCACCCGTGGGCGTATAACTGCGCGCCAGATTGAGGCGGCTCGTCGTACAATGAACCGTCGGATCAAGCGGGGCGGCAAGATCTGGATCCGGGTATTCCCGGACAAGCCGATCAGCAGTAAACCGCTCGAAGTTCGGATGGGTAAAGGTAAAGGTTCTGTCGAGTATTGGGTGGCTGAAATTCAGCCGGGCCGCATGTTGTACGAGATGGAAGGCGTCGCTGAAGATATCGCACGCGAAGCGTTCACTCTCGCTGCTGCCAAGCTGCCGGTACAGACCACCTTTGTTAAGAGGACGGTGATGTGATGAAAGCAACAGAGCTGCGTGAAAAGTCAGTCGAGGAGCTGAACCAAGAGCTGATCGACCTCCTGAAGGAGCAGTTCAACCTGCGCATGCGCAAGGCGACAGGTCAGCTGAATCAGTCTCACCTTCTCGGCAAGGTGAAGCGCGACATCGCTCGCGTGAAAACAGTATTGAACGAAAAGGCAGGACAGTAACATGACCGAAGCTACCCAAACTGCCAGAACTCTGAGCGGCAAGGTCGTGAGCAACAAGATGGACAAGTCCATCGTGGTCCTGGTCGAGCGTCAGGTGAAACACCCGCTGTACGGCAAGTACATGAAGCGCTCTTCCAAGATTCATGCGCACGATGAAAGCAACCAGTGCAATATCGGCGACACCGTTACCATCCAGGAAACCCGTCCGGTCTCCAAGACCAAAAGCTGGGCCCTGGTGGAAGTCACCGAAACTGCATCCAAGGTGTAATTCGCCCGGAGAACAACCATGATTCAGACTCAAACAATGCTTGAAGTCGCGGATAACAGTGGTGCACGGCAGGTTCAGTGCATCAAGGTCCTGGGCGGGTCTCACCGGCGCTATGCAGGCGTTGGCGACATCATCAAAGTGACCGTTAAGGAAGCGATTCCCCGCGGCAAAGTTAAGAAAGGCCAGGTCCTGAAGGCCGTTGTCGTGCGTACCCGTAAGGGCGTACGTCGCCCGGACGGCTCGCTGATCCGTTTCGACGGCAACGCAGCTGTACTTCTGAACCCTCAGGACGCACCGATTGGTACCCGTATCTTCGGACCGGTTACCCGTGAACTGCGTAATGAGAAGTTCATGAAAATTATCTCACTGGCACCCGAAGTACTTTAAAGGACCAGAGGCCGGTTATGAAAAAGATCAAACGCGATGACGAAGTAATCGTCACCACCGGGAAAGACAAGGGCAAACGTGGTAAAGTTCTGAAAGTTCAGGACGACGGCCGTGTGGTTGTTTCTGGCATCAATATGATGAAGAAGCACACGAAGCCGAACCCGATGCTCGGTACCCCGGGTGGTATCGTCGAAAAAGAAGCACCTATCCAGGTTTCCAACGTGGCCATTTTTAATCCGCAGACCGGCAAGGCCGATCGTGTCGGCTTCCAGGTAAAGGAAGACGGCGCCAAGGTGCGGATTTTCAAGTCCACGTCTGAAGCCGTCGATAACCAGTAAGTGGTGGTGGTTACGATGCTTAACAGTAAAGAGCAGTACACTAAGGAAGTGATACCTGCCCTGCAGAAAGAGTTCTCTTACAAGAACGTGATGCAGGTGCCGCGTATCGAAAAAATCACCCTGAACATGGGTGTTGGTGAAGCTGTTGGTGATAAAAAGCTGATTGAAAATGCAGTAGCCGATCTGGAGCGCCTGGCGGGCCAGAAGCCGGTAATCACCAAGGCTCGCAAATCTGTCGCGGGTTTCAAGATCCGTGAAGGTTGGCCAATCGGTTGTAAAGTGACCCTGCGCGGCGAGCGCATGTGGGATTTCTTCGATCGCCTGGTTCACATTGCGGTTCCCCGCATTCGTGACTTCCGTGGTCTGAACCCGAAATCCTTCGACGGTCGCGGGAACTACAGCATGGGTGTGCGTGAGCAGATCATCTTCCCGGAAATTGACTACGACAAGGTAGACAAGGTTCGCGGTCTGGATGTGACCATCACTACCACTGCTGATTCCGACGACGAAGGTCGTGAACTCTTGAAAGCCTTTGGCTTTCCGTTCAAGAAATAAGGAACGAGTGACATGGCGAAGGTTTCAATGAAACAGCGCGAGCTCAAGCGCGAGAAAACGGTGGCCAAATATGCCGCCAAGCGTGCCGAGCTCAAAGCTATCATCAAGAACCCGAATACCAGCGATGAAGAGCGTTGGGACGCGCAGATGAAGCTGCAGCAGCTTCCTCGCAACGCGAGCCCCTCCCGCCTTCGGAATCGTTGCCAGGTAACTGGTCGCCCGCACGGTGTTCTGCGCAAGTTCGAGCTGTCACGGATTAAACTCCGTGAATACGGCATGCGCGGTGACGTGCCTGGCCTGACCAAGTCAAGCTGGTAAGATAGGTCGCCTGGCTTCGGCCGGGTGCCTGTTGGTAAGCGGTGCGGCACGCCGCTGCACAACTAAAAAGATCAGGAGCCTCATACGAATGAGTATGCAAGACACGCTTGCGGATATGTTTACCCGTATCCGTAATGCACAGATGGCATCGAAAGCAGACGTTACGATGCCAGCGTCCAAGATGAAGGCCTCTGTAGCCCAAGTCCTGAAGGACGAAGGTTATGTTGAGGATTTTTCCGTTTCAGCCGACGCGAAACCGGAACTGACCATCACTCTGAAATACTTCGGCGGCAAGCCGGTTATTGAAGAGATCCAGCGGGCCAGTCGCCCGAGCCTGCGCCAGTACCGTGGTGCCGGTGAGCTGCCGAAGGTAGCTGGTGGTCTTGGGGTCGCGATTGTCTCAACGTCCAAGGGCGTTATGACAGACCGCGCTGCACGTGCTGCAGGCGTGGGTGGCGAAGTCATCTGCACCGTATTCTAGGAGATACACATGTCCAGGGTTGCCAATAATCCTGTCGTGCTGCCTTCCGGTGTTGAGGTTAAGCTGAACGGACAGGAAATCGATGTGAAGGGTTCCAAGGGAGCGCTTCAATTCACCATCCATCAAGCAGTTGAAGTAACGCAGGAAGAGAACGTTCTGCGCTTTGCTGCCCGTGATGGCGCCAAAAAGTCCCGCGCTCTTGCAGGTACTACCCGCGCGCTGGTTAACAACATGGTCACCGGCGTGTCCACTGGCTGGGAGCGTAAACTCCAGCTGACGGGCGTAGGTTATCGTGCGCAGGCGCAAGGTAAGAAGCTCAATCTGACACTGGGTTTTTCCCACCCGGTTGAGTATGAGCTGCCCGAGGGTGTTACCGCTGAAACTCCTTCTAACACAGAAGTAGTCGTTCGCGGTATCGACAAGCAACAGGTTGGCCAGGTCGCTGCTGAGATTCGCGCGTTCCGTCCGCCGGAGCCTTACAAAGGCAAGGGCGTTCGTTATGCGGATGAGCAGGTCAGACGCAAAGAAGCCAAGAAGAAATAAGGCGGGACTATGAGCGCAAATAACGAAAGACTGCGTCGCGCACGCAAAGTGCGCATGAAGATCCGTGAGCTGGGTACCGACCGTCTGTGCGTTCATCGCACGCCGCGTCACATGTACGCCCAGGTTACGACAGCAGATGGCAGCAAAGTGCTGGCTTCTGCCTCCACGTTGGATAAGGACTTGCGCCAGGGTGCAACCGGTAACGTGGATGCTGCCAAAAAGGTTGGTCAGCTGATCGCTGAACGTGCCAAGGCAGCAGGCATCGAGAAGGTCGCTTTCGACCGCTCCGGTTACCGTTATCACGGCCGTGTCCAGGCTCTGGCCGACGCAGCCCGTGAAGCTGGCTTGCAATTCTAAGAGGTGGAGAAGATGAGCGTTAACGAACAGAAGGCGCCTGAGCTCCAGGAAAAGCTGGTTCAGGTCAATCGTGTCGCCAAGGTTGTTAAAGGTGGCCGAATTTTCGCCTTCACCGCACTGACAGTAGTGGGTGATGGTAAGGGTCGTGTTGGTTTCGGTCGTGGCAAGGCCCGGGAAGTTCCGGTCGCCATCCAGAAGGCCATGGAAGCTGCGCGCAAGAACATGGTAGACGTTGCTCTCGACGGCACCACGCTTCAGTACCCGGTTAAAGCCCAGCATGGCGGCTCCAAGGTCTACATGCAGCCGGCTTCCGAAGGTACCGGTATCATCGCCGGCGGCGCCATGCGTGCCGTTCTGGAAGTGGCCGGTGTCGAGAACGTACTGTCCAAGTGTTACGGGTCTACCAACCCGGTGAACGTGGTACGTTCCACTATCAAGGGTCTGCAGGCCATGAAAGCGCCTGAAGATGTTGCAGCCAAGCGCGGTAAATCCGTCGAAGATATTCTGGGTTGAAGTCATGGCGAACAATACGATCAAAGTAACTCTGACCCGCAGCCCGATCGGCTGTCAGCCCAAGCACAAGCTGTGTGTGAAGGGTTTGGGTCTTCGTAAAATCGGTCATACCGTTGAGCTGGAAGATACTCCTTCCGTTCGCGGCATGATCAACCGGGTGAATTACCTGGTTCGGGTTGAGGAGAACTGAGATGCGTCTGAACGAACTTGCTCCGGAACCCGGTTCACGTCCGTCCGCCAAGCGCGTCGGTCGTGGTATCGGTAGCGGCCTGGGTAAAACCGGTGGCCGTGGTCACAAGGGTCTGAAGTCCCGCTCCGGCGGTACGGTAGCTCGCGGCTTCGAGGGCGGCCAAATGCCCATCGCTCGTCGTCTGCCGAAATACGGCTTCACTTCCCGTCAGCAGCGTTTTGTAGCGGAAATCCGCCTGAACGAACTGGCGAAAGTGGAAGGCGACGTGGTGGACCTCGATGCGCTGAAGCGCGCTGACGTTGTTCGCGATGAGATCCGCGAAGCCAAGGTTATCCTGTCCGGTGAAATCGACCGCGCGGTAACCGTTCAGGGCCTTCGTGTCACCAAGGGCGCACGCGAGGCAATCACTGCCGCGGGTGGCAAAGTCGAAGACTAAGGCGAGTCGAGGACTAAATGGCCAAGACAGCATCAATGCCTGCGGGCGCCGGAAAGGGATTTGCAGAGCTGCGTTCGCGGCTCTGGTTTGTCTTCCTGGCATTGCTGGTGTACCGGATCGGTGCCCACATCCCGGTTCCAGGCATCAACCCGGACCGTTTGGCGGCACTGTTTGAGCAGAATCAGGGCACAATCCTGAGCATGTTCAACATGTTTTCCGGTGGTGCGCTTGAGCGCATGAGTATCTTCGCACTCGGTATCATGCCGTACATTTCGGCTTCCATTATCATGCAGCTCATGACGGCGGTCAGTCCGCATCTTGAGCAGCTGAAAAAGGAAGGCGAGGCTGGTCGTCGCAAGATCAGTCAGTACACCCGGTATGGTACGGTTATCCTGGCCCTGGTTCAGGGCTTCGGTATTTCCATGGGGCTGGCCTCACAGGGCGTCACCTTTAACGATAGCTTCAGCTTCCATTTCGTGGCTGTAGTGTCTTTCGTTTCAGGTGCCGTCTTCATGATGTGGCTGGGTGAGCAGATCACCGAGAGGGGTATTGGTAACGGTATCTCTCTCCTGATCTTCGCAGGCATTGTTGCCGGCTTGCCCGGCGCTATTGGCCAGACCCTGGAGCAGGCTCGCAGTGGTGAGATGAGTCTGCTGGTTGTGCTCGGTATCGGTATCCTGGCGATTGCAGTTATTGGCTTCGTTGTGTTCATGGAGCGCGGTCAGCGCCGCTTGACCATTAACTACGCCAAGCGCCAGCAAGGCCGCCGGGTGTTTGCCCAGCAGTCCAGCCATTTGCCGTTGAAGGTCAACATGGCGGGTGTTATTCCGCCGATCTTCGCGTCCTCCATCCTGCTGTTCCCGGCTTCGCTGGGCCAGTGGTTTGGTCAGGGCGAAGGTATGGAATGGCTGAGCAGCCTGTCCCAGGCACTGGCGCCGAGCCAGCCGTTGTACATCATCCTGTTTGCAGCAGCAGTGATCTTCTTCTGCTACTTCTACACAGCGCTGATGTATAATCCCAAGGAAGTTGCGGATAACCTCAAGCGCTCCGGTGCGTTCATTCCCGGTATTCGCCCGGGCGAACAGACCGCCAAGTACATCGATGGTGTGCTGACCCGTCTGACGTTGTTCGGGGCTATGTATATCGCAGCAGTATCCCTGTTCCCGCAGTTCCTGATGGTGGCAGGCGATGTGCCCTTTTATCTGGGCGGCACCTCACTGCTGATTGTTGTAGTCGTGGTGATGGATTTCATGGCGCAGGTTCAATCCCACCTGATGTCGCATCAGTATGAATCGCTGATGAAGAAATCCAATCTCAAGGGCTAAGAACGGGGCGGCCAAGGCCGCTCCCTGAGTAACTGGAGTCGACAATGAAAGTACGCGCTTCGGTAAAGAAAATTTGCCGTAACTGCAAAGTAATTCGTCGCAATGGCTCGGTTCGAGTCATCTGCACGGAACCCCGTCACAAGCAGCGCCAGGGCTGATTCATCGAATCAACCTGACACTGCCAAAAGTGGTTCGTTTTAATAGCGCTTGACTCGGAAGCGGGTCAGGCGCTATTATTTCGCGCCCTTTTTGTGGCGGAAAATTCACACAGCAAAGCTTTGAACGCGGAGTAATTTGGATGGCACGTATAGCCGGTGTCAATATACCCGACAACAAACATGCTGTTATCTCGCTGACCTACATCTTTGGTGTTGGCAAGACAACAGCCCAGAAGCTTTGCGATGCAACCGGCGTCAAGCCGGACGTCAAGGTCAAGGACCTGAGCGACGAGCAACTTGAATCACTTCGTACCGAAGTGGGCAAGTTCATTGTCGAAGGCGATCTGCGTCGTGAAGTACAGATGAACATCAAGCGTTTGAAGGATCTCGGATGCCACCGTGGTCTGCGTCATCGTCATGGCCTTCCGGTCCGTGGCCAGCGCACCAAGACCAACGCCCGCACCCGGAAAGGTCCTCGCAAACCGATTCGCAAGTAACAGGTAGGCAAACATGGCAAAGCCAGGTACACGTACCCGTAAAAAGGTGAAAAAGACGGTTGTTGATGGCGTCGCACACGTACATGCGTCCTTCAACAACACTATCGTGACCATTTCGGACCGTCAGGGCAACGTCCTGTCCTGGGCCACTTCTGGTGGTTCCGGCTTCCGCGGCTCACGTAAGAGTACACCTTTTGCTGCGCAGGTAGCAGCTGAAAGAGCCGGTAATGCGGCTGCTGAATACGGCCTTAAAAACCTGGACGTAGAGGTTAAGGGTCCTGGGCCCGGACGTGAATCTGCGGTTCGTGCGCTGAACGCGTGCGGCTACAAGATCACCAACATCACAGATGTGACGCCGATTCCCCACAACGGCTGTCGTCCGCCCAAGAAGCGCCGCGTCTAACACAGGAGACAGTGAAATATGGCTCGTTATATAGGCCCGAAGTGCAAGCTGTCTCGTCGTGAAGGGACAGATCTTTTTCTGAAGAGCGGCGTACGCGCGCTCGATTCCAAGTGCAAAATCGAGACTCCGCCGGGTATGCACGGCGCGCGTCGCGGTCGTCTGTCCGAGTACGGCGTACAGCTTCGTGAAAAACAGAAAGTCCGTCGTATCTACGGCGTGCTCGAGAAGCAGTTCCGCAACTACTACAAAGAAGCGGCCCGTCTGAAGGGTGCAACCGGTGAAAACCTGCTGCAGCTTCTGGAAGGTCGTCTGGATAACGTTGTATATCGCATGGGCTTTGGTTCTACCCGTGCGGAAGCTCGTCAGCTCGTCTCTCACAAGGCGATCCTGGTTAATGATAAGTCGGTGAACATCGCCTCTTATCAGGTTAAGCCGGGTGACGTTGTGAGCGTGCGTGAAAAGGCCAAGAACCAGCTGCGCGTTAAAGGCGCTCTGGATCTCGCTGCTAGCCGCGCACCGGTAAGCTGGGTAGAGGTTGACGCCAACAAGATGTCCGGCGTTTACAAGTCAGTTCCTGAGCGTACTGAACTGCCTGCCGACATCAACGAGAACCTCATCGTCGAGCTTTACTCCAAGTAAAGCCCAGTTAGCAACGATAGCAGATAGGGGCGTCTATGCAGCGTTCAGTACATGAGTTATTGACACCTCGTACCATTGACGTGAAAGAATCCAGCGCCAATCGCGCCAAGGTCGTTCTGGAGCCGCTCGAGCGCGGCTTCGGTCACACCCTGGGCAGCGCCCTGCGCCGGATTCTCTTGTCCTCGATGCCAGGCTGCGCCATTACTGAAGCGCAGATTGACGGTGTCCTGCACGAGTACAGCGCCATTGAGGGTGTCCAGGAGGACGTCATCGAGATTCTTCTGAATCTCAAGGGCGTCGCCGTGAAAATGAACGGTCGGGACGATGCCGAGCTCACGCTCAGCAAGAAAGGCCCGGGCGTTGTGACCGCCGGCGATATCAAGCTGGACCACGATGTCGAAATCGCCAATCCGGACCATGTAATCTGTCACCTCAGTGAGAACGGTGACGTGAACATGCGCCTGCGGGTAGAGCGCGGTCGCGGCTATGAGCCGGCAGACCAGCGCGGTCTGGATGAAGACGAGACTCGTGCCATCGGACGCTTGCAGCTTGATGCCACGTTCAGCCCGGTACGCCGCGTAGCCTACGCGGTGGAAAGTGCCCGGGTTGAGCAACGTACAGACCTGGACAAGCTGGTTATTGATCTGGAAAGCAATGGCACCATTGACCCGGAAGAAGCGATTCGCCGGGCGGCAACCATTCTCCAGCAGCAGCTGGCTGTGTTCGTGGACCTGGATCATGAAAAAGAGCCCGAGCGTGTAGAGGAAGAGGAAGAAGTCGATCCGATCCTGCTGCGTCCGGTTGATGATCTGGAACTGACTGTGCGTTCAGCTAACTGCTTGAAGGCTGAAAACATTTACTATATCGGCGATCTGATCCAGCGCACCGAGGTGGAGCTGCTGAAGACGCCTAATCTTGGCAAGAAGTCGCTTACCGAGATCAAGGACGTTCTGGCGTCCCGTGGTCTGTCTCTGGGTATGCGTCTTGATAACTGGCCGCCGGCAAGCCTTCGTGGTGATGACCGGGTTCTGGGCGGTTAATCGCCGATTAGTTTAAGGTAAGGAATCAGAGCAATGCGTCATCGTAAGAGTGGTCGTAAGTTCAGCAGGACCAGTGCGCATCGCAAGGCCATGTTCCGTAACATGACTGCGTCACTGGTTGAACACGAGCTGATCAAGACAACGCTGCCGAAAGCCAAAGAGCTTCGTCGTGTAGCCGAGCCTTTGATCACGCTCTCCAAGAATGATTCGGTAGCAAATCGTCGTCTGGCGTTCTCACGCCTGCGCAACGATGCTGCGGTAGCCAAGCTTTTTGATGAGCTGGGCCCCCGTTACAGCGACCGTCCGGGTGGATACCTGCGTATCCTCAAGTGCGGCTTCCGTGCCGGTGACAATGCCCCGATGGCATTTGTCGAGCTGGTCGGCCGTCCGGTGGATATCGAAGCTGAAGAGCTGGACGACGACGAAGAGTAAAATCTTCCGAAGCGTTCATGAAAAAGCCGGGCCCCGAAAGGTGCCCGGCTTTTTTTGTGTTTTAGCCACGGAGACCATATATGGATTCCGCGGCTAAAAATCATTTCAGTATAGATTTCAAGTAATGCCCGGTGTGTGATGCACTAATTTGAGCCACCCCTTCCGGCGTCCCCTCGGCAATAATCTCACCACCACCAGAGCCGCCCTCCGGCCCCAGGTCGATAATCCAGTCAGCCGTTTTGATGACATCCAGGTTGTGTTCGATGACCACGACGGTGTTGCCGTGGTCCCGCAGCCGTTGCAGTACATTAAGCAGTTGCTGGATATCGTAGAAATGCAGGCCGGTAGTGGGCTCGTCCAGAATATAGAGCGTTTTACCGGTGTCCCGTTTGGAAAGCTCCTTCGCCAGTTTCACCCGCTGGGCTTCACCGCCGGAGAGCGTGACGGCGCTCTGGCCCAGGCGGATATAGGAAAGACCGACATCCATCAGGGTTTGCAGCTTGCGGGCCAGGAAGGGCACGGCATCGAAGAACTCCCGGCCTTCTTCGACGGTCATCTCCAGCACTTCATGGATATTCTTCCCTTTGTAGCGGACTTCCAGGGTTTCCCGGTTGTAGCGTTTGCCCTTGCAGACGTCACAGGGCACGTAGATGTCTGGCAGGAAATGCATTTCGACTTTGATAACGCCGTCACCCTGGCAAGCCTCGCAGCGTCCGCCTTTCACGTTGAATGAGAAGCGCCCGGGCTTGTAACCCCGGGAACGGGCTTCCTGCGTGCCTGCAAACAGCTCGCGAATGGGTGTGAACAGGCCCGTGTAGGTGGCCGGATTTGAGCGCGGCGTACGGCCGATCGGGCTCTGGTCAATGTCGATAACCTTGTCCAGGTGGTCCAGCCCCTTGAGAGAAGTGTAAGGGGCGTGGCTGAGGCTGGTGGCCTTGTTCAGTTTCGCCGCCGCTACGGGGTACAGAGTGCTGTTGATCAGTGTGGATTTGCCAGAGCCGGACACACCGGTTATGCAGGTCATGATACCCAGGGGGAGTGTCAGGGTGACGTCCTGCAGGTTGTTGCCGGTGGCGCCGGTTAGTACCAGCTGCTTGCCAGTGCCTTTGTTCCGGGTGGCGGGGATTGCGATCTCCTTGGCGCCGCTCAGGTACTGACCTGTCAGGGAATCGTTATTGGCGATGATCTCCGCCGGTGTGCCGCGAGCGACAATCTCGCCACCGTGGATTCCGGCGCCGGGGCCGATATCGATGACGTAATCTGCCGCACGTATGGCGTCTTCGTCGTGCTCCACCACGATCACGGTGTTGCCCAGATCCCGCAGGTCGGTGAGGGTAGCCAGCAGGCGGTCGTTGTCGCGCTGGTGCAGGCCGATGGATGGCTCGTCCAGGATGTACATGACGCCCACCAGGCCGGCGCCGATCTGGCTGGCCAGGCGAATTCGCTGTGCTTCACCGCCGGAAAGCGTATCGGCACTGCGTTCCAGAGTGAGATATTGCAGGCCAACGTTGACCAGAAACTGCAGACGCTGACGAACCTCTTTCAGGATCTTTTCGGCGATCTCACCCTTGCGGCCGGGCAGAGTCAGCCCGCTGAAATAGTCGTGGGCGTCGCCAACCGGCATGTGGGCAACATCCGGGAGGTTCTTGTCTTCAATAAAAACATGGCGTGCCGCAGTGCGCAGACGTGAGCCGCCGCAGGATTTGCAGGGCTGGGTGCTCAGGTTGCGGGCCAGCTCTTCACGCATGCTCTGGGATTCGGTTTCCCGGTAACGGCGCTCCAGATTGGGCAGGATTCCTTCGAACGGATGCTCCTTTTCCATGATGTGGCCGCGGGAATTTACGTACCGGAAGGGAATGTCTTCATCCCCGGACCCATGTAGCAGTACGTTCTGGAAGTCTGCAGGCAGGTCTTCCCAGGGCGTTTCCAGGTCCTGCCCGTAGTGTTCGGCCACGCTGCTGAGCAGCTGGAAGTAATAAACAGCACGGCGATCCCAGCCTTTGATAGCGCCGGAGGCCAGGGTGGCCTCCGGATTCTGGATGATCTTTTCCGGATCGAAGAACTGGCGGACGCCCAGACCATCGCAAGTGGGGCATGCGCCGGCCGGGTTGTTGAAGGAAAACAGCCTGGGCTCGAGTTCGCTCAGGGAATAGCCACACTGGGTACAGGCGTAACGGGCGGAAAAGGTCTGCTCTTCGCCGTCGCCGCTCATGGGAGCGACCAGGGCAATGCCGTCGGTCATTTCCAGGGCGGTTTCGAAACTCTCGGCCAGACGTTGTTCCAGCCCTTCTTTTACCTTGAAGCGATCTACCACTACATCAATCTGGTGTTTTTTCTTCTTGTCCAGCGCCGGGATATCGTCAATGTCGTAGACCGTGCCGTCCACCCGCAAACGGATAAAACCCTGGCTGCGCATGGTGTCGATGACCTGCAGGTGTTCGCCTTTGCGGTCACGGATGACCGGTGCCAGTATCATCAGCTTGCTGCCCTCGGGCATGGCCAGCACCTGGTCCACCATCTGGCTGACGGTTTGCGCTTCCAGTGGCTGATCATGATCCGGACAGCGGGGTTCGCCGGCCCGGGCAAACAACAGGCGCAGATAATCGTAGATTTCGGTAATGGTGCCCACGGTCGAGCGTGGGTTATGGGAGGTTGATTTCTGCTCGATGGAAATCGCTGGTGACAGGCCTTCAATATGATCCACGTCCGGCTTTTCCATCATCGACAGAAACTGCCGGGCGTAGGTGGAAAGGGATTCCACGTAACGCCGCTGCCCCTCCGCGTACAGAGTATCGAACGCGAGTGACGATTTGCCGGAGCCGGACAGGCCGGTAATCACAATCAGCTTGTCCCTCGGCATATCCAGGTCGAAGTTTTTCAGGTTGTGGGTGCGGGCACCCTTGATCTGGATATGATCCATAACACCTCGTTTCTGGGTAAAAGGTCGATTATATCGTGTTCGGCCCGGACAGTCCCGAACGCCCGGGGCTTCTGGTACAATGCGCCGCCTGCAGCCTGCGGCTGTTTCACTTGAATCTTGCGGCACGGGAAAAAATGAACGCGCTCGAAAAACGCTCGGTAGTGGCTCTGGCTTCGGTATACGCCATGCGTATGCTGGGCCTGTTCATGGTGATGCCGGTTTTTGTCTTGCTGGGCAATGACCTGCAGCATGCCACGCCTCTGTTGATCGGTCTGGCCATTGGTGCTTACGGCTTCAGCCAGGCGCTGTTGCAGGTGCCTTTCGGGCTGCTTTCGGACCGGGTCGGCCGCAAGCGGATGATCTATATCGGCCTGGTGTTGTTTGCCGCCGGTAGTCTGCTGGCCGCCGCAACCGACTCTATATACGTAGTGATCGCCGGGCGGATTCTTCAAGGGGCCGGTGCCATCGCCAGTGTGTTGATGGCCCTGCTCAGTGACCTGACCCGGGAAGAACACCGCACCAAGGCCATGGCTACCGTGGGCATTTCCATCGGGCTGTCGTTTTCCGTGTCACTGGTGCTCGGCCCCATGCTGGGCGCGATTTGGGGCCTTTCGGGTATTTTCTATCTCACCGCCGCGCTGTCGGTGGTGGCGCTGGTGATTGTTGCCAGGTTGGTGCCCACGCCCCACGCTCACAAGACCAGTGCGGACACCCATCCGGCCCGGGAAATGCTGGGGCAGGTCCTGAAAGATGGCCGCTTGCTGCGCCTGGATTTCGGGATTTTTGCCCTGCATTTTGTGCTGACCGCACTGTTTCTGGTGTTTCCAACCATGTTGCAGAACAGCCTGGGGCTGGCGGCCGGCTCCCACTGGTGGTTCTATCTGACCGTGATGGTGACGTCGTTCTTCGCCATGGTGCCGTTTATCATCATTGGCGAGAAAAAACGCAAGATGAAACCGGTTCTGTGCGGCGCCATTGGCCTGCTGGCGCTGGCCACCATGATGCTGACCGCTGTGCAGGCCAGCCTGTGGGCGGCCTGGGGTGTGCTGTTCCTGTTCTTCATGGCGTTTAACCTGCTGGAAGCCAGTCTGCCGTCCCTGATCAGCAAGGAGGCGCCGGCGGCCAGCAAGGGCACGGCCATGGGGGTGTACTCCACCTCCCAATTCTCCGGGGCATTTCTGGGCGGGGCGCTAGGCGGGTGGCTGTTGCAGTCGGCCGGAACTGAAGGGGTGCTCTGGCTGATGGCGGCAAGTCTTCTGGCCTGGCTGCTGGTGGCCCTGACCATGCCCACTCCGAATTACACCACCAGCCTGACCGTGGCGTTAAAGCCAGCTGCGGAGCAGGATTTTGATGACATCGATCAGCGTTTCCGGAATCTGGCGGGCGTGCAGGACGTTGTCGTGGTGGAAGATGGCGCCGTCGCCTATCTGAAAATTGATCGAAAACATTTTAATGAAAGTCAGCTTGCGCACCTGGAATTTGTGCGGCAAGGCGATAGCACTTAAACTCGGAATGCTTGCATGGATGACAAGTATTCAGACAAAAATTTCAGGAGCAAACCATGGCACGAGGCGTAAACAAGGTTATTCTCATCGGCAATCTGGGGCAGGACCCGGAGACCCGCTACACCCCCAATGGCAACGCAGTGGTGAACCTGAACCTGGCCACCGATGAAAGCTACAAGGATCGTCAGACCGGGCAGATGGTGCCGAAAACCGAATGGCATCGCATTGTCATGTTCGGCAAGATTGCCGAAGTGGCCGGCCAGTATCTGCGCAAAGGCTCGAAGGTCTACATCGAGGGCAAGCTGCAAACCCGAAAATGGCAGGGGCAGGACGGCCAGGACCGCTATACCACCGAAGTGGTGGTGGACATCAACGGCCAGATGCAGATGCTTGACAGCCGTGGCGGCAGTGAAGGTGGCATGAACCAGGCTCCGCCCCAGGGCCGCCCGCAAAACCAGAACTACAACCAGCCCCCGCAGCAACCCGCTCAACAGCAACCGCAGGGTGGTGGCTACGGTGGCCAGCAGAATCAGCAGCCCTCCGGTGGCATGCCGGAGCCGGTGGACGATTTTGATGATGATATTCCGTTCTAAGACGGTTTTGCTCATCTCAAGAAGCCCGTGCCTTGCGCGGGCTTTTTTGTAACAGCAGTGCAAAATGCTGTGAAATTCCTCACAAACCGTGGAGTTGAGTTGAGTTTTTAAACTATCATGTAAGCGCATGTAAAAATTGGCGGAATTTCAAACACTGTAAACCGGTTTTTTGTTCCCAAAGCCTTTGTAACAAGACCAAGGAAGTCATGGCCCTGTTTTCTGGTACCAGACCGCTACAACGTTTATTCCGGCGCGGCCCCTCCGTCTCCCGCCTGTGCCTGGAAGTGCGCCCTGACGGCATTGCCTGGGCGGTGTCCCCCGGTCGGCCCAGCCAGCAAACCGGTTTTGCCGAATGCCTGCCCGCCAAGCGCCAGCAGACCCTGGAAGAGCTGGTGTCCGAGTACGGCTGGGAGGGGGCGCCGACAATCCTGGTTTTGCCCATCGACCAGTACCAGGTCTTTCAGGTGGAACGACCGGAGGGCGTGGAGGATTCCGAGCTGGCGGATGCCCTGAAGTGGAAGCTCAAAGATTTCCTGGATTTCAGCCCCACCGAAGCCGTTTCCGACAGTTTCCCCTTTCCCGAAGACGCCACCCGGGGCCGGGGGGCGCTGGTGAACCTGGTGGCCGCGCGCAAGTCCCTGGTACTGGAACTGGTCAGTCTCGTTCACGATGCCGGTCTGGCATTGCAGAAAATCGATATCGCGGAACTGGCTCTGCGCAACTTCGCGGCCGCGCTGGATGCCGCCAACGTTGGTGTTGCCGTTGTCCACTTGCGCAACACATATGGGCAAATGGTCGTGTGCCGGGGTGACACCCTGTATCTGTCCCGCCGCCTGGAGCTGTCCTACGACGACATGCAGGATGCCTCCCGCCAGGAAGAGGCCGTACAGTCCCTGGCCCTGGAGATGCAACGCTCCATGGACTATTTCGAGAGCCAACTGGGGCAGGCGCCGCCCTCGGTTATCCGCCTGGTCACCAAGGATTCGGTGCTGCCACTGACGTCCATGCTGGGCTCCTACCTGGCCGCGGGCATTGAAGCGCCGGACTGGTCTGGATTCGGATTGCACAACGAACTGGATTCCCGTTGCCTGCCGGCCTGGAGTGCCGGGCTCGAGCCCGCGGCCGGGAGATCTCCGTCATGAAGCAGCAGGTCAACCTCTACACCGCCGAACTGCGCCCCCGGAAACAGAGGCTGAAGGCTTCAACCCTCCTGATCCTGCTGGCGCTCGTGGTGCTGGCCACCGCAGTCTTCCGTGGTCTGGGCTACTGGCAGAATCAGAAGCTGGAGCAGCAGGTAGCCCAGGTTGAACGCCAGAATAGCCAGCTGCGTGACGCCAACGAAGCCATGGCCCGGCAGATTGACGCCCGCAAGCCCGATCCGGAGCTGGAAAAGGCGTTGCAACGGGTGACTGACACACTTTCTCGCCGGCAGCGGTTGCTGCAACAGGTGGAAAATCTGGCAACCAACAACCACTCCGGTTTTTCCAGCCGTATGGCGGCCCTGGCCCGGCAGGTGCCCGGCGAACTCTGGCTGACCGGCCTGACCCTGCAATCCTCACCCGAGCGCCTGCGCCTGACCGGCCGCACCCGCAGTCCGGAAAGGGTACCGCTGTATCTGGAGCAACTGGGCAGCGAGCCGATTTTTGCCGGCCAGACCTTCCAGGATTTCGAGCTGAACCGGCCGGACGACGAGGACGAAGAGCGCGGCGATTGGGTTCAATTCCGGGTGGCAACAGAACCGGGCGCGGAGGAAAGTGATGAATAAACTCCGGCAGTGGTACGATGGTGGCGCCGCCTGGTTTGACGACCGACCGGTGCGCGAACGGGGCCTGATTGCCCTGACGGCCTGTGTGCTGGTGTTCGTCATCGCCTGGGAGTTGCTGGTGGCGCCGGCGCTGGCGGAAAGACAACAACTGGATGAACGCCTCCAGACCCTGGGCAGCACCCGCGACAGCCTGCTGGCGGAGCAGCAAACCCTCGACAGCCAGCTGGAAAATGACCCTTCTGCCGAATTGCGGGATAGGTTGCAGGTGCGTCGCGACCGGCTGGACAGGCTGAACCGGCAAATCAGTGAAACCGCCGAACAACTGATTGCACCCAAAGACATGGTCGGTCTGCTAAGACGCATACTGGCCGAGCAGCAGGAACTGGCCCTGCAATCCCTGGTATTGCGCACACCAACCCCTGTATTCGATGAGCCGGCAACCCAGGGCTCCGAACAGGCAGAGAACAGCCAGCCCGAACCACTGCTGTACGCCCACGATGTGGAACTGACCATCGCCGGCGGGTATCTGGACGTGATGGCCTATCTGGAAAAGCTGGAAGCCCTGGATGAACGCCTGGGCTGGCTGCAACTCGAATACGATGCCGGCTCATGGCCCGAGGGCGAAGCCCGCGTAAGGGTAAGAACCCTGAGTCTGGAAGCCGCCTGGCTGGGAGTGTGATGTGCAGGTAAAACACAGCTTACAACTGGTACTGGGAATGGTGCTGGCGTTTGGCTGCAACAGCGCCTGGAGCCTGCAAGACCCGACCCGCCCACCGGATGCCCGGGCACCGTCGGCACAGAGCGCGCCGGAGCGAAACCTGGAGTTGGGCTCCATCCTGCTGTCAGCGGGCAGGCGGGTTGCCGTCATTGAAGGAGTGGCCCTGAAAGAAGGTGACAGCTACGACGGCATCCGGGTGCGGCGTATTTATCGTGACAAAGTCGAAATTCTGGATCAGGGGCGGGCCAGAGTGCTGTACCCGCAAGCCCTTCCGCAGGTGCGGAGAAGCCAATGACCAATAGACGGACCATGATGACTCCAATCAGATCTCTGGTAACAGTAGTACTCGGGCTGGCCCTGACCGCCTGTGCCAATAATCCGATGATGCAATCCACGGCAGCTACATCTGATGAGGTGGCCGAACAGATTGATCAGCAGATGGCCGAGGCGGAGAAGCAGGCGGAAAGGCAGGCGCGGGAGCGTTCAGGGCGGCAGTCCAGTCAGTCGGACATCAGTTCCCAGTTGTTGCCGCCGCTCAGCCGTGGTCAGGCCCAGGACGAACGTTTTGATGTTCGGGCCGATGGCCTTGCCGCCGCCAGTTTTTTCGAGGCGCTCGTTGAGGGCACCCGGTACAACGTGGTAGTCCGCCCGGATGTGGACACTGCCATTGATCTGCGCCTGAACGATGTCACGGTACCCGAGGTAATGGACATCGCCGCTGATCTGTACGGCCTGAACATCCGCAAGAATGGTCGCCTGTATCGGGTGGCGTCGAATGAAGTGCAGACCCGCCTGTTCCCAATTGATTACCTGCACTTCAAGCGCAGGGGCAGTTCTGACACCCGCGTCAGCTCCGGTCAGGTCAGCAGTGCCGGCAGTAGCAGCGGTTCTGGAGCCGGTGACACCGGCGGTTCCTCCGGAGAAACCCGCAATCTGGTGGGGACCGCCATCTCCACCGAGACCGAATCCGACTTCTGGCAGGACATCAGCAGCGCCCTGGACATGATTGTTGGCCAGAGTGGCGGGCAGGTGGTTGTGAATGCCGGGGCTGGCCTGGTGATGGTAAGGGCCAGTAGTTCCGAGCTGGATATGGTGGAAGACTATCTGCGCCGGACCGAGCTGATCATGCAGCGCCAGGTGGTACTGGAAGCAAAAATCCTGGAAGTGGGCCTGAATGAAGGTTATCAACAGGGCATTAACTGGGCAGATCTTCAAACCAATTCCAGCGGTGATCCAGTGCTGGCATCGGAGTTGGCGGGTCAGGCCATCCGTGCCGGTGACATTGGCGGCCTGTTCTCCGCGACCATCACCGAAGGCAATTTCGCCGCTGTGATCGAATTGCTGGGTGAACAGGGCAACGTACAGATCCTTTCCAGCCCGCGCATCTCCACCACCAACAACCAGAAGGCGGTGATCAAGGTTGGCACGGACGAGTTCTTCGTCACCGATATTGATTTTGACGAGGACGATAACACCACGAACAATTCCGGCAGCACCTCTACGTCTGTGGAGCTCACGCCGTTCTTCTCGGGTATTTCCCTGGATGTCACACCGCAGATTTCGGAAGAGGGGCATATCACCCTGCACGTGCATCCGGCGGTCAGTGAGGTGGCGGACCAGGAGAAGCTGATCACCATTGGTGAGCGGGACGTCACCCTGCCGCTGGCCCGCAGCACCGTGCGTGAGACCGACAGCGTAATCCGGGCCGAGAGCGGCCAGATAGTGGTCATCGGCGGTCTGATCCAGAACCGCAGCGAAGACAGCAACTCTGCCGTACCGTTTTTCAGTGACATCCCCCTGGTGGGCGAGCTGTTCAAGCAGCGCAACTTTGAAAGCCGCAAGAGCGAGTTGGTGATTCTGTTACGCCCAATGGTGGCCGATCGGGCCCAGATGCAGGACGATGTGCGTGCCAGTCGCCAGCGTATGGGGGTGTTGCGAGAATTGCTGAACAGCTCTGAATCCGTTAAACCGCAACCGGAGACGGCACCGCGCTGATGTACGAAAGCCATTTCGGACTACAGGAAGCGCCCTTTGCGCTCACGCCCAATACCCGTTACTTCCTGCGGGCGCCCAGCCACTCGGAATCCCTGGAGTTGCTGCTGGTGGCCCTGCGCCAGCGTGAGGGTTTTATCAAGGTCACCGGCGAGGTGGGCACGGGTAAGACCCTGCTGTGCCGGCTGCTACTGAACGAGCTTGATAAAGAGGCCTGTACCGCCTATATCCCCAACCCTCATCTGCCACCGCAAACCCTGTACGAAGCGGTGGCCGAAGAGCTGGGGGTGAACGTGGCCGACTGCAAAAATACCCACCAGACCCTCAAGGCTCTAAACCAGCGCCTGATTGAACTGGCCATGGAACGCAAACCTGCCGTGCTGGTGATTGACGAAGCCCAGGCCATGCCGGAGCAGACCATCGAGGCGCTGCGCCTGCTCACCAATCTGGAAACCGAAAGCACCCGATTGCTGCAGGTGGTGCTGTTTGGCCAGCCTGAGCTGGATGCTTCTTTGGGCAAAGCCAGCCTGCGCCAGTTACGACAGCGTATTACCTTCCAGACCCGTCTGGCGCCGCTCAATAAAGAATCGGTTGGCCAGTATATCCGTCACCGTCTGACCCAGGCCGGCTATAACGGAGCGGACCTGTTTGCGCCTTCGGCGGTCAGGGTGATCTGGAAAGCATCCGGCGGTATTCCGCGCCTGGTCAACATTCTGGCGCACAAATCATTGCTGGCGGCCTGGGGAGCCGGCGCCGGGCAGGTGGCCCGCAAGCACGCCATGCAGGCGGTGCGCGATACCGAAAGTGCCAATTCTGTCGGTTTTCTGGGGGCACGACTATGAGTCTGTTGAACGACGCCCTGAAAGCCGCAGAACAGCGGCAGAATCGCCCGCAAATCAGCCGCGCCTATACCGGGCAGGCCTCGGTGCCGCCCCAGTCCAGGGCCTGGCTGCCCTGGGTCTTACTGTTGCTGGTCTTGATGATGGTTGGTGCCGGAGCTGCCTGGTGGTGGCTGCAGGGCGCCAGCAATACGACAGACCGGGCGGAGCCTGTGGCACAGGAATCTTCGCCACAGCGTTCAGGGCCAGAACCCAAACCGGACACCCTGCCCGAGGTTGAACCCGTGGTCCGTCAGCCGGAGCCAGTCCACGAGCCTGTTCAGCCCATTGCTGAATTGGTTGAAGCCGAGCCAGAGCCAACCACTGAACCAGAGCCGGAACCCGAGGCAGAACCCGAAACCGCCGATGAGCCAGAACCGCCTGGCGACCGGGCGTCGGTCAAACAGACCCGGCAAACCCCGGAAGCCATTGACCGGCAAACGGCCCGTGAACTGGAACGCTTGCTGGCCATCGGGCGTGCCACCGAGGCGGAGCAGCAGTTAACGGAATTGGCCCAAAACCAGCCCGCCCCGCGCAGCCGTGAAGCCTTCGCCCGGGAAATGCTGATCCAGCAAATGCCCGGGCGGGCGTTGGAGTGGTTGCCGGAGCGCCTTACCCGGGAACACGCCAGCCTGCGACTCTTGCGTGCCCGGGCCCAGCTGGAGCAGGGCAGCCTGCAAACGGCCATTGCCACACTGGAAAGCCGGGTGCCGCCGGTGGATGCCAGCCCTGAATACCGGGTCACCCTGGCCACCCTGTTGCAGCAGGCCGGACAGGCGGAAGAATCCGCCGGCCACTGGTCCGAACTGATCGCCTTTGATAACGACCAGCCCACCTGGTGGCTGGGGCTGGCCATGGCTCTGGAAGAGGGCGGGCGAACCAACAGTGCCATACGGGCCTATACCCAGGCGGCCACCATGCCGGAGCTGGCGGACAACCTGGCCGAATTCGCCCAACAACGCTTGCAAGCATTACAGGCAGGACAATGAGCACGGAACCGAAGAAGAAAATCCGGATCGGTGACCTGCTGGTCCAGAACGATGTCATCACCGAAAGCCAGCTGAAAACCGCGCTCCGGGAGCAGAAAAGTACCGGCCGCAAACTCGGCCGCACCCTGGTGGAGCTGGGCTATGTTGAAGAAGACACCCTGCTCAATATCCTGTCGCGCCAGCTCAATGTTCCCTTTGTCCAGCTGCGCCACTACCAGTTCAACAGCGAGTTGGTAAAAAAACTGCCGGAAGCCATGGCCCGGCGTTTTCGCGCCATTGTGCTGGCCCAGCAAGGCGAAGAACTGCTCGTGGGCATGGCCGACCCACTGGATCTGGTGGCTTATGACGAGCTGGTGCGCGTACTCAAACAGCCGGTCAAGCAGGCGGTAGTCCGTGAAAGCGAGCTGCTTGGCACGCTGGATCTGGTATACCGCCGCACCGATGAAATCGCCTCGCTGGCCGAAGAACTCGAGGATGAACTGGACGACGATGCCTTCGACCTGGCCAGTCTTTCCGCCGAATCCGAAAGCGCCGACGCGCCGGTGGTCAAACTTCTGCAGACCCTGTTTGAAGATGCCGTGCAGGCCCGCAGTTCCGATATCCATATAGAGCCTGACGAGACCGTCGTTCGCATTCGCCAGCGCATCGACGGTGTGCTGCAGGAACAGGTGATGAAAGAAAAGCGCGTGAACTCCGCGCTGGTGCTTCGCCTGAAACTGATGGCCGGGCTGAACATCTCGGAAAAACGCCTGCCGCAAGACGGCCGTTTCAACATCCGGGTGAAAGGCCGCAGTATTGATGTGCGGGTGTCCACCATGCCGGTGCAACACGGCGAGTCGGTGGTGATGCGCCTGCTCGACCAGAGCCAGGGCACGCTGGACCTGGAAGGTACCGGCATGCCCAGGCAATTGCTGGAGCGTTTCCGCAAACTGATCAAACGGCCCCACGGCATGATCCTGGTCACCGGCCCCACCGGTAGCGGTAAAACCACCACCCTTTACGGCGCGCTGACCGAGCTGAACAAGCCGGAAGTGAAAATCATCACCGCCGAAGACCCGGTGGAGTATCGCCTGCCGCGTATTACCCAGGTGCAGGTAAACCCGAAAATAGGCCTGGAGTTCGCCGGGGTGTTGCGTTCGGCGTTGCGCCAGGACCCGGACATCATCCTGGTGGGCGAGATGCGGGACCACGAAACCGTGGAAATCGGCCTGCGCGCGGCCATGACCGGTCACCTGGTGCTCTCCACCCTGCACACCAACGATTCCATCAGCAGTGCCATGCGCCTGATCGACATGGGTGCCGAACCTTTCCTGGTGGCCAGCTCGTTGCTGGGCGTGGTGGCCCAACGCCTGGTGCGCCGGGTGTGCGATAACTGCAAGGAAACCTACGAACCGACCGATCAGGAGCTGATCTGGCTGCGTTCGTTCGACCTGGACCCACTGGATATCGAGGCCGGTTTTGTCCACGGCCGGGGCTGCTACCAGTGCAGCAACACCGGCTATAAGGGCCGGGTGGGTGTTTACGAAATGCTGGAAATGAACGAAGACATGCTCGATGCCCTGCGCCGCAAGGATGTCTCCGACTTCACCCGCTCCGCCCGCAAGAGCGACCTGTTCCGCCCGCTGGGCCAGTGCGCCATGGATTACGCCTTGCAGGGGGTGACCTCTTTGCAGGAAGTGGCCCGTGTGGCCGCCACCGCAGAAACCGGCTTGTCGCTCGAAGAAGAGCAAACATCAGACGCCATTGGAGTGGATAGCTGATGGAATTCCGATACCGTGGCAAAGACAGCCGGGGTGCTGTACAGCAGGGGTCACTGAAAGCCGCCAACCAGGAAGCGGCGGCCGGTGAACTCATGCGCCGTGGTATCACGCCGCTCACCATCAAGGAAGAGCGCAAGCAGCAATCGGTCACCGACAAACTGAATGGCCTGCCGCTGTTTCGCAAAAACGTCAGCCTGGATGAGCTGATCGTCTTCTGCCGGCAAATGCACGCCCTGGCCAAGGCCGGCATACCGCTGATCCGAACCATGCGAGGGCTGGCGGAAACCACCCGCTCTCCTGTGCTGGCTGAGGTGCTGGAAGATATTACCAGCCGGCTGGAAGGCGGTACCACCATGGCCACGGCCATGCAGGCGCACCCGAAGGTGTTCTCCGATTTGTTCATCGCCATGATCCACGTGGGCGAGAACACCGGTATGCTGGACGATGCCTTCAAACGCCTGTCGGAAATCCTGGAGCTGGAGCGGGACACCAAGCGCCGGGTAAAACAGGCCCTGCGTTACCCCATTTTTGTGATTGTCGCCCTGTTCGCCGCCCTGATGGTGGTGAACTTCCTGGTGATTCCCCGCTTTGCCTCGGTATTCGACAAACTCGGTGCCGATCTGCCGTTTCTTACCCAGGTTCTGGTGGGAACGTCCAACTTCCTCCTGGGTTACTGGCACATAATGCTGTTTGCCATTGCCGCCAGTGCGGTGCTCATCCGCCAGTGGAAGGAGACCGACAAAGGCCGGCTGCAGTGGGACCGTTACAAGCTGAAAATCCCCATCATCGGCCCGTTGCTGGAACTGATCACCCTGAGCCGTTTCGCCCGCAACTTTGCCACCATGCTCAGCGCCGGCATGCCGGTAACCAGCGCATTGAGTGTAACGGCGGATGCCACCGACAACGCCTGGATCGGTGACCACATCAAGGAAATGCGCCAGGGCATCGAGCGCGGTGAAAGCCTGCTGCGCACCGCCCGCAACAGCGGCATGTTCACCCCGCTGATCCTGCAGATGATCGCCGTGGGCGAAGAAACCGGCTCGGTGGACGACATGCTCAACAATGTCGCCGATTTCTACGATGAAGACGTGGATTATGGCCTCAAACGCCTGGCCGAATCCATTGAACCGATACTGATCGTCGCCATGGGTATTCTGGTGCTGATCCTTGCACTGGGCGTGTTCCTGCCCATCTGGGACCTGGGCGCCGCCGCCATGGGCCGGGGGTGACCCCATGGCGGCCAATCCCATCGGCCACATTGGTGCGGAAAACCGAAACCGCTTTCAACTGGCGCTGGCGGTGTGCCTGCTGGGTTTTGCCCTGACCTACCTGTTCAATGCGGTGGGACGGGTAACGGTGCAAGCCGAAGAGCAGGGTGTGCGCCTGATGCTCAACCAGTTTCGCAGCGCGCTGGTGGTGAAGGGCGCCGAAGCCATGCTGGCAAACGAAGACCTGGAACAACTGCGGGGCCTGAACCCCGCCGAACTATTGGACACACAACCACTGAACTGGGGAGGTGACTGCCAGGGAACGGACACAGAAAAAGGAAGCTGGTGCTTCCACACCGAAAAACACTGGGTGGTGTACACCCCACGTTCTGCCGAGGCCCGGGTGCGAATAACCGGCGAATCACCGGAGAATAGCGCCGGCAACGGCTCGCTGGCCTGGCAGGTAGAGCCCGAATACACCACCCGGGCCAACGGCAAAACACCCAGAGCCGTGGGCCTGAAATTGACCCGTGTAAAATCTGGTCAAATTAACCGCAATGAAGGTAGGGATTAACCCGAAAGTTGTGACACAATTCACAGATGAGCGAACTGAAGGAGCTGTAATGAACGTACAAAGAAAAAACCGGGGTTTCACCCTGATTGAACTGGTGGTGGTGATCGCCATCCTGGCCATTCTGGCGGCGTTTGCCTTGCCACGGTTTGCGCAGCTTTCGGAGCAGGCGCATGAGGCGAGTATTAAAGGTACTGCCGGTGCTCTGAGTGCTGGGGTGGCTTTGGCGAAAGCTCAGTGGGTGACGAATGGTTCCACTACGGCAGAAAGCTATGTCGATGGTTTTGGCGATTTTGACTTCGCGAATGGTGAGGGCATAGCTGTCAATGATAATGGTTGGGCGACTTCCACAAACGGTATCACGAGCGATCCCAATGAAAACCGCTGTGTACAAATTTGGGAAGGCTTGTTGCAGTCCAACGCTCCCAGCGTTTCACAAGCTTCTAACAGCGACGATACCGTTGAATACTGGGCGTCCGCCGACGGTTCGGAGTGTACTTATGAATATCAGTCAGACAACCAAGGTAGCACCATCGTCTACGACACGGCTGACGGCTCCGTTGAAACAACCATTAATTAATATAATCTAAACAATTAAGCGTTAATCAAGAGGGATATAGCATGATGAATGCAATTCAAACGAAAAAAGAAAAAGGCTTCACCCTGATCGAACTGGTCATGGTGATTGTGATTCTGGGCATCCTGGCAGCGTTTGCCTTGCCGCGGTTTGCGGATTTGAGTGGTGATGCTGAAGAGGCTGCGCTGCAAGGTGCACGTGGTGCTGTTAAGTCGGCATCTAGTATAGCTCACTCTGCTTGGTTGGCAAATGGCCAAGGAGCGACAGTGACACTTGAAGGCGTTGATATCACTATGACGAATGGTTATCCAGCTGCCGATAGTGGTGATGCTGATGGAGGCACTGCTGACGCAGTTGGTATTGTTGAAGCTGCTCAACTATCCAGTGATGATTTTACGCTGACTTATACTTCAGATGACAATGAGCTTGAAGTTGCGAGCGACAATTGTAGCTTTACTTATACTGAAGCCACTACGAACGGTGAGGGTGACAATGTGCCACCTGAGATTTCTGCTGTAACCTGTTCTTAAGGTTATAAGCGCTTGAAAGTTAGGGTAGTCGCAAGGGGGAGACGTGATCCGACGTTGCGGAGGCTTCACAATTATTGAGCTGATCATGGTCATCATCCTGATCGGCGTGCTCTCCGCACTCGGCATCGGGCTGTTTGCCAGAAGCTCCGCCTTCTCCCCCCTGCTGGCCACCCAGCAACTCCAATCCGCCACGCTGCTTGCCCAACAGGCAGCGTTGGCGGGTAAGTACAAGCCATTTGTGGCAATCCAGGGTGATACGTTCTGGGCTCAGTATGAGAAAAGAGAGCCCGGCGAGTCATGTGAAGAAAAAGATGACGCCTGTGTTATTCAAAGTTTCTCACTAAAACGAGATGATTTTGATGTTAGCGTAACTCCAGATCCTGAAGCTAATGGGCGGATTTATTTTGATAACTTAGGCGGTATTGACGATAAATTATCCCGAACTATTGGTGTGACGGGCGACACCAGCAGCTTCAAATTCTGTATCAGCTCTTTGGGCGCTGTTTACCAACGGCCCGCTTCAGGAAGCTGTAATGGCTAAACTCTCTTGGTCCCCAAAGCAAGAACAAGGTGCCACGCTGGTCGAGCTCGTCATGACCATCGTCATCATAAGTGTTGCCATAGCCGGTGTGGTGGGTGCTTTTTCTCTGATCGTCGGCCGAAGTGCCGATCCCCTGAACCATACCCGTGCGGTGGAGCTGGCTCAGTTGTATATGGATGAGATCATCACTCGTAAATACGATCACGATGCGCCCCAAGGGGGCGTTCCCCGTTACAACGGTGACTGCAATATTGCCACCGAGGAGGGAGCCGGTAACCGGGCACTGTTCAACGATGTCGATGATTATGACGGCCTTGAAGACTCACCCCCGGCGGATGCCCGGGGGACGTTGGATGGTTACAACAGCTTCACGGTGGAAGTAGAGGTCAATTGTGATGCCGACGGTGTGGATCTGCTGGCGGGGCAGGCCAAGCGGATTGATCTGACCATTACCGCTCCGGGGGATCAGACGTTCAGTTTTACAGCCTACAAGGCTAATTTCTGATGCGTAGGGCGACGGGCTTTACACTGGTGGAACTGGTGATGGTGATTGTGCTGCTGAGCATTGTGGCCACCATCTCCGTACAGTTTGTGGCACTCTCCACCCAGGGTGCGATTGACGTCGGCTCACGGCAACAGCGGGCCCTGTCCAGCGTGGTCATCAGTGAGCAGATCAGCCGTTCATTGCGGGCGGCACTTCCTACGTCCATTCGCACCAACACTGATCAGAGTTGTATCGAGTGGATGCCGATTATTGCAGCTTCGACCTATCAGGGGCTGCCGGTGGGCAATACCCCGAATTCCTTTGTAGCATTGCCTTTGCCTGATGAGCGCTCAGCGAGTGGTCGCGTGGTTGTCTACGGTTATGGGAGCAATGTGTACGACCTTACCAACCCTGGCCCGATTTCGCCCCTTGCCACAATGCCGTCGGGCACAGCCCCGGTTGCTGTCACGTTCGATAACGGCGCAATCCACCGTTTTTCCGCTCAGTCGCCCGAGAAGCGCTTCTATATTGTGGACAACCCCCGGACCTTCTGTCAGCAGGGACGTTTCCTTTACAGATACAAGGATTACGGTATCAACGCCACTCCAGCAAGCAACCTGCCGGTGTCCATGCCTGACCGCGAGGTACTGGCGGCTAATTTACGAGAAAACACACTGCAGTTCGACGTGGAGCCCCAGTCGCTGCAGCGCGGGGCTGTTGTTTCCTTCCGTATGGTGCTGGAAGATACCGGCACTCGCGAAACCACCAACCTGAGTCAGGAGGTGCAGATCCGCAATGTACCCTGACCGATCCATTACCCCGCAGTACGGCGCAGGCCTGCCAATAGCGCTGTTTGTTATCACTGTACTTTCTCTGTTGGTGCTGGGTATGTCCCAGTTGCAGCAGGGAACAGGTCAGGCCCTGAGCTTGCAAGTCCAGTCGCAGCGGGCATTTTTTGCAGCCGAAAGTGGTGCCCAGGCCGCCGTCCGCAAGGCTCTGGACAGCGGTTGCCCTGCGGTGCTTTCAGCTAGCCCGTTAAACTTCAGCGCTGGCGGATTGGCGGGCTGCAGCGCTAGCCTGGGTTGTGAGTCTGTTGATGGGCAGATCAGCGGACCGGGGGGGGATACGATCTATACCATTTTCAGCACTGGCAGTTGTGGTACTGGACCGGATGAAGCAGAACGGGATATTGAAGTGAGGGTGCGATGAGCGGGCAGAGTGTGTGTTTGAGGTTTTGTCAGGTTCTTTGTCTAGTACTAACTGTCATGCCTGTAACTTTGGAAGCGCAAACGGTTCAGATTTTTACTGAGCCGGGTGAGGGTACATTTACGGTGCCGGAGAATGTCAACAGCATTGAGGTTGAGGTTTGGGGGGGGGGTGGCGCCGGCGGCTCGGTTGGCCGAGGAGGCGGTGGCGGCGGAGCCTATAGTGTTGGCGTATTGAATGTGGCTCCTGGGGACTCGCTGAGCTACTACGTAGGCAATGGAGCCGAATCGGAAAGTCAAGTTCCCGGTGAAGCAAGCTGGTTTGGTTCACCAAGTGCTCTTTCTGCAGGAGGTGGTAATAGTGCACGAAACAGTGGAACTAGGCAGGGAGCTAGCGGAAGCGACTTGGGTTTTTATACAGGTGGTGATGGTGATGGTACTGATTCTTGGTTAACTGGTGGTGGGGGTGGCTCATCGGCTGGCAGTGCAGCTGATGGCCAGTCAGCTAATGGCAGTAATGCTGGATCAGCACCTTTCGAAGGAGGCGATGGTGGTGCTGGGGGGGGGACGATTTTTATTTTTGGCGGTAGCGGTGAACCAGGGGGGCAACCTGGCGGCGGTGGTGGTGGTGCCGGTTCCGGTCTCTTTGGCGGCGGAAGCGGCGGCTATGGTGGTGATGGCCAAGTCCGTATTATCTACCGAGTAGCCCCTCAATGTTCCGCTGTCTTCGATGCAAACGATGGTATCAATGAAAATGTGCAGGCAACTGAGCAACTGGACCTGAGTGTTTTCGATCCCCGTAACCCTCAGCCTTGGCCCGGCGACAACACTATTCCTGCTGGCGCAAATGTATTTGAGGGAGAAACATTTGACAGCAACAACATTGATTACTCTGTAGATGGGCAGGCCCGCGTGCTCGTTGATGGAGATCTGACCATCGATGGTCAAAACTTCACAATGAATAAAGAAGGTAACGCAAGGGATTTGCTTTTGATCGTCGATGGAGATCTAACATTCAAAAATAATGCAGAGATCAATGCAGTGGTTTATGTCACTGGCAATATCGATTTTAAGAATAACTCGGTGATCGTTGGTGTGCTGGCGGCTGAGGGCAGTATTGATATTGGAGGAGGTAAAAGCGAGTTCACCTATGATGATTCGGCCGCTGGAAACGTCGATTTTGGTGGTGCCTGTATCCCTGATGAACCCTCCGTGGTGCTGGATCATATCCGCATTGTCCACCCTGGCATTGGGCTGACCTGCCAAGCCTCGGATCTGCAGGTGCTGGCTTGTGCGGATCCGGGTTGCGAGAGCCTGTATCCGGATCCGGTGGATCTGACCTTACGGCCTGTGGGCTGGTTGCCTGCGCAGAATGTGACGGTGACCGGGGCCGCCAATCTGCAATTCCGGCGTTCCGTCAAAGAAACGGTCACCCTGGGTGTCAGCAACGCGTTGCCGGCTCCGGATAACGGCACGGTGTGTATCGCACCTGATGGGTCGGGCAGCTGTGACATGACCTTCCGGGACGTGGCCTTTGTATTTGATATGCCGGATCTGGTTGCCGGAGAAGAAAACAAGACCTTCTCCATGTCGGCGCTGGAAACGGACGAAAACACCGGTCAGTGCACCGCCTTGTTTGCCGGAGAAACCAGAACCATTGAGTTCGGCACCAGCTACCTCAATCCCGGACCGGCAGACAGAGAGGCATCGTTCCCCACCTGGGTCAATGGCAACCAGGTTGCCACGGATGGCGTTGCACAGACCGGGATTGCGATTTCCTTTGACGGTGACGGCGTGGCCCGGGACATTCCCATCCGCTACAACGATGCCGGTAGAAAGAGCCTGCTGGCCCGCTATGTGGATGATAATCAGCCGGATAGTGGCACGTTACTGATCGAGGGGACAGGGGAATACGTGTCCGTACCCCTGGGGCTGTGCCTGATTCCGGAGCAGCAGTGTACCGCTGCTGACCTGAGCTGCAGCAATACATTGCCAGCCGGCCTGCCGTTCAGTGTGACTCCCAGGGCCTATCGTGATGCACCGGGCGTGTCCGATATGAGTTGCGCCGATAAACCGTCTGCGCCTTCTTTTGCGGTTGGCAATGTGCCGGTATCCCATCAGCTATTGTTCCCCGATGGCGGTGCAGATGATGACTTGCTAGAAACAACGCTGGACTATGGGGATGGTGAGCAGTCTCTGACACTTACAGAGGTGGGTGTGTTTTCCATTAACACTGAAGCGGTTGCCGGGGGTTATCTGGGGCGGGACGTGCCAGCTTCCGATATGGCTATGACCGCCCGCATGGTCCCGGATCAACTGGTTCTGACGGTGGCAAATGACGGTGAGCTGAGTCCGGAATGCAATGGTTTTGTATACACCGGTGAGAAGTTCCAGTGGGACGCGTCTAACCTCCCGGAACTTCACATTGAAGCCCTGAATGGACAGACTCCGCCCCAGCGCACGGTGAATTACACCCACGAGGATGTCATAGCACGGTTGCCGGCAGATCGATTCGAAGTGTCGGTCCCGGATGCTGATAACGTTGAAACTCTGAATGATGCTGCAGCCACTCCGGTGCCCTTCCGAAGCGAGCCGGATGCCCTGTTGCTGAGTATCGGTGACCGGGATAGCATAACCGACGGTGTCGTCCGTTATCGTTTCGATGACGACGATAAATTTATTTATCCGAAGTTGTCCGCTTCCAGCAGAATTGAGCCATTCCTGCCGGATCTGACCTTCCTGCTCCAGCCTATGAGCGATCTGGATGATGTGCCCGTCACCGGCATCGATCCTGCCGGGGAGCCGATCGATCCGATTGCCGCGTTCGAGGTCCGCTACGGCCGCCTCTCTCCCCAGAACGTTTATGGCCCGGAAAATATTGAAGAGCTGACGATGCCTCTGCAGATGGAGTACTGGAACGGCGACCGTTTTATTCTGAGCGAGGACATTCCCGGCTGTACAGGCTGGAGTACTGCCAACATCACCAGTAATACCGACAATCATCACAACCTGATACCCGCAAATGGTACCTTCGATAATGGTCTGGGTGGACCGCTGGTGCTGAAAGCAAACGGCTCAGAGGGAGTAGACACCCTTGTCTGGGGCGGAGTCCCAGACTGGAAGAAAGACGATCTGGACGGCGACGGTACCCTCGACGACCCGACCGCCACAGCCACTTTCGGTGTTTACCGGGGGCACGACAGGATTATCTACTGGAGGGAGAGCACGGATTAGTCCTCCTCCCCCTCAGGATGGTCCAACCCCAACTCATTAATCTTCCGCGTCAGCGTATTCCGCCCCCAGCCCAGCAGTATGGAAGCATCGCGCCGGCGGCCGCCGGTGTGTTTCAGTGCAGTTTCGATCATGATGCGCTCGAATTCGGGCACGGCGGTGTCCAGGATGCCTTTCTTGCCCCGCTTCAGCTCCTGCTCCGCCCAGCTTCTCAATCCTTCCTGCCAGGTGCGGCCGATGGCGCTGGTCTCGGTTTCGGCCTGGTGCATCAGTTCCGGGGGCAGGTCGTCCACCAGGATTTCTCGGCCGCTGGCCATCACCGTTAACCACCGGCAGGTATTTTCCAGCTGGCGGACGTTACCGGGCCAGGGCAGGGTGGTCAGGTATTCTTCGGCTTCCGGACGCAGGGTTTTGGGCTCTACGGCCAGTTCCTTGGCGGCGCGTTTCAGGAAGTGCTGCATCAGGCGCGGGATGTCTTCCCGGCGTTCGGCCAGTTTTGGCAGGTGTATACGAATCACGTTCAGGCGGTGGAACAGGTCTTCACGGAACTTGCCGTCGTCCACCAGCTTTTCCAGGTTCTGGTGCGTGGCAGCAATGATGCGCACGTCCACGCGGATCGGGGTGGTGCCGCCGACACGATAAAACTCCCCGTCGGCCAGTACCCGCAGCAGGCGGGTCTGGGTGTCGCCGGGCATGTCGCCGATTTCGTCCAGGAACAGGGTGCCGCCGTTGGCCTGTTCAAACCGGCCCTGGCGGGCAGCGGCGGCGCCAGTGAAGGCGCCTTTCTCGTGGCCAAACAGTTCTGATTCAATCAAATCTTTGGGAATCGCCGCCATGTTCAGGGCAATGAACGGGTTGCGGGCCCGGGGGCTGTGGTTGTGCAACGCCTGGGCCACCAGTTCCTTGCCGGTGCCGCTCTCGCCGTTAATCAAAACGGTGATGTTGGAGTGGGACAGCCGGCCAATGGCGCGAAACACTTCCTGCATGGCCGGTGCCTCGCCGATGATTTCGGCGTTGCGCTGGGCGTTTTCGGCTGCCGGTTCGCTGGTGGCGCGTTTTTCATGGGCGTGGGCCACGGCGCGCTTGGCCAGGGCCACGGCTTCGTCCACATCGAAGGGCTTGGGCAGGTATTCGAAGGCACCGGTCTGGTAGCTGGTGACTGCGCTGTCCAGATCGGAATGGGCGGTCATGATGATCACCGGCACATCGGTGTACTTCTCCACCACCTGGGAAAGCAGGGTGATGCCATCCACGCCGGGCATGCGGATGTCGCTGATGATGGCATCCGGCCGTTCCCGTTCCAGGCGTGCCATGATGGTTTCGCCGCTTTCGAATACGCGGGTGTGCATGCCGGCCTGGTTCAGGGCGCGTTCGAGCACCCAGCGAATGCTTTGGTCGTCGTCAATAATCCAGACGTTTGCCGGTTGGCTCATTGGTAGTCCTCCAGGGGCAGGAAGATGATGAAATCAGTTCTTCCCGGCTCACTCTCGCATTCCACCAGGCCATGATGCTGGCCGATGATGCTTTGGGTAATGGAAAGGCCCAGGCCGGTGCCGGAAGCCCGACCGCTGATCATCGGGTAGAAGATGTTCTGCAGCAGGTCTGGGGGAATGCCCGGGCCGTTGTCGATAATGTCCACCCGGCACACCAGCCGGTGGCGGCGATGGCCCACGGTGAACTGGCGCAGGGTTCGGGTTCGGAAGCAGAGCGTGGCCGGCTGGTTGGTGTTCTGCTCGAAGGCGGCTTCCATGGCGTTGCGTGCAATGTTCAGGAAGGCCTGAATCAGTTGCTCCTTGTCGCCGGAAAATTCGGGAATGCTGGGGTCGTAATCGCGCTTGAGCTGGATGCGGCCTTTGCTTTCAGCTTCGATCAGGGTGCGCACACGCTCCAGCACTTCGTGGATGTTCGTTGGCGCCTTGTTCAGGGCCTTGCGTGGGCCCAGCATGCGGTCCACGAGGCTGCGCAGGCGGTCGGCCTCGTTGATAATAACTCTTGTATATTCGCGCTGGTTGTCGTCGGTCAGTTCCCGATCCAGCAGCTGCGCGGCGCCGCGAATGCCGCCCAGCGGGTTCTTGATCTCGTGGGCCATGCCACGCACCAGAATGCGGCTGGCTTCTTGCTGGGAGATAATGTCTTCCTCCCGGGTGATGCGCATCAGCCGTTCCCGGGGCTGGATTTCCATCAGAAGCTCTGTGGGGGCGCTGGAAAGCGGTGTGACCGAGTAGTCCACCACCAGGCGTGAACCGAACAGCACGAAGAATTCAGCCTCGCGCCGGGTATAGGTGCGGCCGTCCCGCGCGGCGTCATGCAGGATTTGCAGGGCGCCTTCTGAGTCGATCAGCACATCGTTCAGTGGCAGTCCCTGGCTGCGAGCCAGGCTGGTTTTGAACAGGCTTTCGGCCGCCGGGTTCAGGTAACGAATGCTCAGGTCTTCGCCCAACACCAGCACGGCGGTGGTCAGGCCATCCAGAATGCTTTTGTAGCCGTGGTCTGTGAGTGCTGGTTTTTGGGGCGACATAGGTGGCGTCCGTTTTGAATGCATGGGTCGTTCCTGCGCTGTTCTGGTTCTGCAAGAAGCGAACCAGTTTTGGCGAAAAGTGGAAGAGCCGTGAATCACAGACGGGCAAACGCCGCCTGGCGGGGCAGGACGGCGCTGTAGGTTGGTGCAGGGGATATTGGGGCGCTACAGGCAGCCGGGCATTTGCCCCTTCGCTGCCCAGAGTATGGCCTTATGCTGGTGCGAATGCACTAAAGTGGTGCGGTTTAGTTATTCACCGTCGGCCGGTGCACAGTAAACGTCACGGGAGCACCGGTTTTCACCTGAACGCCGTTCTCATCAACAATGTGTACACCGGCCTCGTGGGTGCCACGGAAAATGTTTTCAACCGTCAGTTGGCTGGTGGTGGTTTGCCCCACCGGCTGGCCGTCCAGGGTTACCTCGTATTGGTGACCGTCCTGCAAGCCCGGTGAGCTGCTGATTTCAAAGGTCACGTTGCCGTTGCCGCTATGAAATGCCTGGTTATTTTCCGGATAGGTGAGGGCTACGCTTTCGTAGGCCGCGCCTATTTCCTCCACCTGTTTGCGCAGGGTGTCGGGCTCCTGAACGGCTTCGGGTTTGGGCAGGGTAATGGTGGTTACCGGTTTCACATCCACGGTTTCGCCGCCATCCATCGGCTCGTCCGAGAAGGTTACGTTGCCATGTTCGTCCACATGTCTGTAAACCTCCGCCTGGACGGTGGTGGCAAGTAGTAGAACGCCGGCTGCAAGTGCCGTTGCATGTACAAGGGGTGCTTTCATTCCGATAACCTGTTTTCAGTCCTTTAAAACCGGATTATCGACGGGCCTCGCTGCCAATGCAACGTGTGGGGAAAACGGGCAGGTTACAGCTGGTTAACCAAAAAAAGCCCCGCACCTGGCGGGGCTTGAGGGAAGCGGCACCGGCTGGCGGTGCCTGGCTTCGGGTCGATCAGCAGGAGTAGTACAGATCGAACTCGACCGGGTGAGTGGTCATGTTCAGTTTCTCTACTTCGCCCTGTTTCAGCTCGATGTAACCGGCAATCATGTCTTCGGTGAACACGCCGCCGCGGGTCAGGAACTCGTGGTCTTCTTTCAGAGCTTCCAGTGCTTCCTGCAGGGTGGTGGCCACTTGCGGGATGTTCAGCGCTTCTTCCTTCGGCAGGTCATACAGATCCTTGTCCATGGCATCGCCCGGGTGGATCTTGTTCTGGATACCGTCAAGGCCGGCCATCATCAGTGCCGCGAATGCCAGGTACGGGTTGGCGGAGGCATCCGGGAAACGAACTTCCACGCGGCGGGCCTTCGGGCTGTTCACGTACGGGATGCGGATGGAAGCGGAGCGGTTACGGGCGGAGTAGGCCAGCATAACCGGTGCTTCAAAGCCCGGAACCAGTCGCTTGTAGCTGTTGGTGGAGGCGTTGGTGAAGGCGTTGATCGCCTTGGCGTGCTTGATGATGCCGCCAATGTAGTACAGGGCCATTTCGCTCAGGCCAGCATAGCCGTCGCCAGCGAACAGGTTGTTGCCGTCTTTGTTCAGGGACATGTGTACGTGCATGCCGGAACCGTTATCGCCAACCACAGGCTTGGGCATGAAAGTGGCGGTCTTGCCGTAGGCGTGAGCCACGTTGTGCACACAGTATTTCAGGATCTGAACTTCGTCAGCCTTGCGGGTCAGGGTGTTGGCGCCTACGCCGATTTCACACTGGCCGGCGGTACCCACTTCGTGGTGGTGTACTTCGATTTCCAGACCCATGGATTCCATGGCGGCGCACATGGCGCCACGCAGGTCATGCAGGCTGTCTACCGGCGGAACCGGGAAGTAACCGCCTTTAACACCCGGACGGTGGCCGATGTTGTTGCGGTCGAAGTCTTCACCGGAAACCCAGGCGGCTTCCTCGGAGTGGATGTGGTACATCGCACCCTGCATGTCGACGTTCCATTTCACGGAATCGAACACGAAGAATTCCGGTTCCGGGCCGAACAGAGCGCCGTTGGCGATGCCGGTAGACTTCAGGTATTCCTCGGCACGCTTAGCCACGGAGCGCGGGTCACGCTCGTAACCCTGCATGGTGGTCGGCTCGACAATGTCGCAAGTGATGTTGACGGTGGTTTCTTCGGTGAACGGGTCCAGCACGGAAGTCTCGTCGATCGGCATCAGGATCATGTCGGATTCGTTAATGCCTTTCCAGCCGGCAATGGAAGAACCGTCGAACATCTTGCCGTCGGCGAAGAAATCCTCGTCTACTTCGCTGGCGGGCAGAGTCACGTGCTGCTCTTTACCGCGACTGTCGGTAAAGCGCATATCAACCCATTTCACTTCGTGTTCGTTGATCAGATCAATAGTCTTGGACATTGTGCATGCTCCGTTTTATTTGCGTGTTCGTTGTGCCGGATCGTTGCGCTGGTGGCTCGATCTTTTGCAGGTAAAGGCAGCTTACCAGAAGCGGTTTGCCCTTACCTTTCAAATACAGCTGTAAATGATGCTGCAAGCCCCTTGCCAGTTTTGGTTAACTGCGCCAGAAGGGCGCAACTGCAAGGGTTTGGTGCGTGAGCGGTTCGTATTAATGTGTATTTCGCTATCCTTTTGCACCAGAATGGCGCACTAACTTGGTGCATTTTCCGGCTGGCTGCCTGATAACAGTGCGGGAGGCCCTGGATTGTGCGGCTTGCGTCCCCGACACGAGAAAGTCATATAACTGACAGATTAAACCGTGTACAATCTCGCACCCCTTATTTTCATGCCAAGGCCTTCAGGCCGACAGCACATTTTGAGTTGTGTACCCGCATTTGTACAAAGCTCTATTTTTAATGAAGTGAACTCTCTTATATGTCGAATGATATCAGCAAGCTCAGAAACGTAGCCATTATCGCGCACGTAGACCATGGTAAAACGACCCTGGTTGACCAGTTGTTGCGCCAGTCCGGTACCCTTGATCGCAAAGAGCTCGAAAACGAGCGGGTGATGGACTCCAACGACCAGGAAAAAGAACGTGGCATCACCATCCTGGCCAAAAATACGGCCCTGAAATGGAAAGACTACGACATCAATATTGTTGACACCCCGGGCCACGCAGATTTCGGCGGCGAAGTGGAGCGGGTGATGAGCATGGTTGACAGTGTGCTGCTGGTGGTCGATTCCATTGATGGCCCCATGCCGCAGACTCGTTTTGTCACCCAGAAAGCCTTCGACGCCGGCCTGCGCCCGATCGTGGTTGTGAACAAGATTGACCGCCCGGGTGCCCGCCCGGACTGGGTGGTGGATCAGGTGTTTGACCTGTTCGATAACCTTGGCGCCACCGATGAGCAGTTGGATTTCCCGATTGTCTACGCCAGCGCCCTGAACGGTATCGCCGGCATGGAACACGAAGAAATGGACGACAACATGGATGCCGTCTTCCAGGCAATTGTCGACCACGTGCCGGCCCCGGACGTAGACCCGGACGGCCCGTTCCAGATGCAGATCTCCCAGCTGGACTACAACAGCTTCCTGGGTGTAATCGGCATCGGCCGGATCATGCGCGGCAAGGTGAAGACCAATACGCCGATCACTGCTATTGATACCGAAGGCAAAAAGCGCAACGGCCGTATTCTGAAAATCATGGGCCATTCCGGCCTTCAGCGGGTGGAAGTGGACGAAGCCCAGGCCGGCGACATTGTCTGTATCAGCGGCCTGGACGAGCTATTCATCTCCGATACCCTGTGCGATCCCAATAATGTGGAAGCCCTGCCGGCACTGACTGTCGACGAGCCTACCGTATCCATGACCTTCCAGGTAAACGATTCCCCGTTTGCCGGCAAGGAAGGCAAGTACGTGACCAGCCGCAACATCAAGGAGCGTCTGGAGAAGGAACTGCTGCACAACGTGGCACTGCGTGTGGAGCAGGGCGAGTCCGCTGACAAGTTCAAGGTCTCCGGCCGTGGTGAGCTGCATCTGTCCGTTCTGATCGAAAATATGCGCCGTGAAAACTTCGAGCTGGCGGTTGGTCGCCCGGAAGTGGTGATTCGCGAAATCGACGGCGTGAAGCAGGAGCCGTACGAAAATGTGATCGTCGACATCGAAGAGCAGCACCAGGGCCCCGTTATGGAGCAACTGGGTCTGCGCAAGGGCGACATGACCAACATGATCCCGGATGGCAAAGGCCGTATTCGCCTGGACTACACCATTCCGGCCCGTGGTCTGATTGGTTTCCGTAACACCTTCCTGACCATGACCTCAGGCACTGGTATCCTGACGTCCACCTTCAGCCATTACGGTCCGGTCAAAGAAGGTGCCATGGGCAGCCGCCAGAACGGCGTGCTGATTTCCATGGCCAAGGGCACCGCGATGACCTACTCGCTGGAAACCCTGCAGAGCCGTGGCAAGCTGTTCCTGGCGCCGGGTGACGAGATTTACGAAGGCCAGCTGTGTGGCATTCACAGCCGCGACAGCGACATCGTGATCAACCCCACCAAGGCCAAGAAGCTGGATAACATGCGTGCGTCCGGCAAGGACGAGGTGATTGGTCTGGTTCCGCCGATCAAGCACACCCTGGAGCAGGCGCTTGAGTTCATCGACGACGACGAGCTGGTGGAAGTAACGCCGAAATCCATCCGCCTGCGCAAGAAGCTGCTGACCGAAAACGAGCGCAAGCGCGCGAAGAAAGGTTAAAAGCTGCTGCCTCCCCTCTCCACTTGCGGGAGAGGGGCCGGGGGAGAGGGGGAAGTAAATGTCCCTATAACTGGTTGCGCCCTACAACCACTGGTTATACACTCTCCCGCGGTTAATTATGTGCAACCCGGTATTAATCCCTCCGGAGCCAGATGAAAGGACTGATCCAGCGCGTAATTCACGCCAGTGTGGCGGTAGATGGCCAGCAGATTTCCGCTATTGGCCCTGGGCTGCTGTTGCTGTTGGGTGTCGAAAAAAACGATACCGTCAAAGAGGCAAAGGAACTGTGCCAAAAGATTCTCACCTATCGCGTATTCCCTGATGAGCAGGGCCGAATGAACGTTAATGTTCAGGACGCCGGCGGCTCATTGCTGGTTGTTCCCCAGTTCACCCTCGCTGCAGATACCAGTTCCGGCACTCGTCCGGGGTTTTCCCTGGCCGCTGCGCCTGACAAGGCAAAACAGCTGTATCTGGATTTTGTTGCAGAAGCGAGAGCCACGCTGGGCGCAGGCCGTATGGGCGAGGGTGAGTTCGGTGCCGACATGAAAGTCTCGTTACTCAATGATGGGCCGGTCACCTTCATGCTGGACACGGGCGGGAAGCGCAGTTGATGCGCGAAAAAGTGACACAGGTGGCTTCGCTGCCTTATAAGAGTGCGTATATTCAGCGCTGGTCAGTGGCTTTTATGGATATCCAGCTGTGCCTAACGGCGCAGGTGTTTGAATAAAAGCGACTTTTTTTGCGTTGGCCCCGAACTTGTTGGTTTAGGTGCCAGGAAGTGTCGGCACTGTCATAAAACTGCAAGGTTTGGCTGGCATAAATCAGACCTGTGACCGTGCAAGGAAGGCTAAAAAATCGCCATTAAATATTTGCAAATGCACAGGTAATGTATTAAAACGGGACAATCATACAGCGCTTTAAGAAGGCGTTGTAGGTGGTTGAGAGAAAAGACTCGGCAATGCCCAGTCGGACAAGAACAACAAGAAATGTCGGCCTTGTTACGGCAAGCCATGCCGATCGAGCAATCCGGCAGGGCCAGCAATGCTGGAGCTGCCATGAAAAATCGGGATCTGAGCCCGTCGAAAATCTGAGTTAACACAAATAGGAAGACGCAACATGAAAAAGACAATTCTTGCTTCTGCTATCGCAGCTGCATCCTTCTCTGGCGCTGCTTTTGCCCAGGAAAGCAACCTGCCGACTGTTTACGGTAACATTCAGTATGTAATTACTCATTCCGACATCGATGGCGGTCCCTCTGACGTTGAGCATGCGGACAATGGTTCCACCCTCGGCGTAAAGCACGACCACGAGATTGCTCCGGGCCTGAGCGGCTTCTTCAAAGCTGAGCTGGAGTTTGACGCCGATGACAAAAGTAACAACAATGGCCTGGACCAGTTTGATGAAGCCTATATTGGTGTAAGGAGCGATCGCTTCGGTACGATTTGGGTTGGTTCAGACGATTCAACTTACGAGCGTGTCATTGATGAAATTTACAACTACTATGAGCTGGGTTCTCCGAACATTGCCGGTTCATACGACACTGGCGAAGGTGATCTGATTCAGTACTCGACTCCCGGCTTTGGTGGCTTCCAGCTGCACGCTGCGGTTCAATTTAATGGTGACGGTGAAGAATGGGAAAATGACACCGGTGACACCGTCCAAAGTGAAAAATCCTACCCTTACCAGCTGGCCGCTACCTACAGTGTAGACGCGCTTGAGCTGGCTGTTGCCATGGATTCCAATGACGGAGACACTCAATATTCCAAGGACGATGATAAGCCCAGCTTTAACAATGAGAACACCTACGGCCTGCGTGCCAGCTATACTCTGGGCGATCTGCGCCTTACCGGTCAGTACCAGACCCGTAAAGATGTTGTAGATCAGTTCGGCCTGTTCGCTGGTTACACTCTGGGCAAGAACCAGTTTGCTATATCCTACGAGCTGGCTCAGTACGATAAAGAATTCACCCGTCAAGGCGAAGGCGATCTTGATCGGGATACCGTTACTCTGCAGGCGCTTCATAACCTGTCTGACAACATGTACATCTACGCCGAAGGCTACTTCGGTGGTGGTGATGATGTGTACGAGTATAAGGGTGCCGCAAACGCCACAGATTACTCAGACGAGCAAACTGTCGCAGCCGTTGGCGCCGTATACTACTTCTGATCAGCCAATCGGCTAATCACGTAGTATTGTAGTAACAAAAGCCGGTGACTCAGGTCACCGGCTTTTGTCGTTTATAGTTCACTCCTTTCTGCTCAGGAGGTCTCCCATGGCGACAGAGCTTGAAATCAAACTCACTCTCTCGGAACCGGCTCAACGTCAGGCACAGGACTGGCTGCTGGCGCTGCCAGAAGCGCAAAAGGGTGCCCGGAAAACCCTGGTAAACCGTTATTACGACACGCCCAACGCCTTGCTGAATCAGGCCAAAGCCGCGTTACGGGTGCGCCAGGCGGGTGACCGTTATATCCAGACGCTGAAAACCCGTGGCGAGTTTGTGAACGGTGCCCATAACCGCCAGGAATGGGAGTGGGATCTGACCGGTCCGGAACTGGATTTGTCGCTGCTGGAACAAACCCCGCTGCACAACCAGGTGGACTTGAGCGATCTTCAACTGGCGTTTGAAACCAACTTCCAGCGGCAGGAAATTATCCTCAAGGATGGCGATAACGAAATTGAAGTGGCCGTTGATGCCGGCCAGATCCTCGGTGGCGGAAAAGCTATGCCCCTGCACGAGGTGGAGTTTGAGCTGAAGGCCGGTGATGCAGAGTGCCTGATGCAGCAAGCTTCAAAGCTGGCGGAGCAAGTGCCGGTATTTCTGAACCTCGTCAGCAAGGCGGAACAGGGTTATTACCTGGCGGGTATCTACCAGCCCGAACCAAAAACACCGGAAGAGCCGCTCTCAGTTACGGCATTTTTGCATTTGTTGGGCGTCAGCTGGCTGACTGGGAAGTCGATTCAGTTGCCCGAATCTGCGGTGGTCAATATTACAAGCGCGGCAGAGAAGGCGGCGATGGGTGAATGCTGGCAAGAGCTCCGCAATCAACTGCGAAAGGGCGTCAGCACGGCTGTCTTAATCGAGCTGCTCCCAGGGTTAGGGCGCTTGCAGCTGGCATTGGCAGGCCAAAGCTGAGAGAGTAAGAAAAAGGGCACAGGACGTGTCGTCATCAAGCAAGGAGCGCAGCCATGCCCAGCACCAATCACCACGACACCGGCTACAAAGAGCTGTTCAGCCACCCGGAGTTTGTTCAGCAACTGCTTGAGGGCTTTACCCCGCCGGAAATTTCCGGGTTGATGGACTTCAGCACCCTCAAGAATCACAGCGGCAACTACATCACGCCGTTGTTTGAAGAAAAATTCGAGGATGTCGTCTGGTCAGTGGAAGTGACCTGTAATGGTGCCACCCAGCGGATCTTCTTGTATATTCTGCTGGAGTTTCAGTCCACCGTAGACCACACCATGCCCATCCGGCTGATGCATTACGTGGCCTGCTTTTATGATCACCTGCTGAAAACAAAGCAGGCTCATCCCGGGCAGGGTCTGCCACCGATCTTTCCGGTTGTTCTGTACAATGGCGCAAAGCCGTGGCGTGCCAGGCAGGATATCTACGAGATGATCGCGCCGGAGCCACCGGAATTCTTGCGGTCGTATCAGCCGCATCTCCGTTATTATTTGGTGGATGAAGCACGCTATACTGACGAGCAACTGGGATTGGTCCAGAGCCCATTGAGTGGGGTGTTCGGTATTGAAAAGGCCTCAAAAAAGCATGAAGGCTTTCAGAAAGCTGTCGATCGAATCGTTGCTATTATCCAGGCTGATCCCCATAAGCATCGGATAGACAAAATCGTCACCCGCTGGCTTAAGCGGCATTTGCAGCGACTTGGTGCTGACGTTGATCTGGGCCGTTTGAATAGCTTGTTGGAGGAAAAAGACATGTTGGCAGAAAATCTGGAAAGTTGGGCGAAGCAAGAGCAACAACGCGGTCGCCACGAAGGCGTTGAGGCCATGCTTCGCAAGCAAATCAACCTGAAGTTCGGCGAACTGCCTGATTGGGCCGACCAGCGCCTGAAAAATGCGACGGATGACCAGCTGGACGAGTGGGTTATGCAAATTCTGTCCGCAGACAGCCTCACTGCGTTGCTGGGCGAGTAGTAATAAGCGCTCTCCCCAGCCTTTTTAAGGCTTAACCCCATCCGTCGGCGCCTGCCGCGATGCCTCATTCTGCTCATGCATAACACGCCACTGGGCCAGAAATTCCCGGTAGCGCTCCAGCGCCTCTTCCACCACCGACACATCCGGTGTGTCGGCCGAACGTACCAGCACAATCAGCCCCTTGCCTTCCACTTCCTTGTTGGTGTCTGGATGGCAGACCACTTCGTCGTCGTGATCAATGTAGGCCAGTGCAGTGCCAATCCCGTGGCGCACCAGCGCGCTGACAATATCCGCCCAGATCAGATCGTCCAGCTCCAGGTCGTACCGGTGCGGGTGATCCCGCTCGTAATTAAACATGTCTTCCAGCACTTTCTCGGAGCCCGGGGCCACCACGGCCCGAACCATAATCTCCGGGTAAGTGCGCACAGGCCGGATAATGGTGCGTACGCCCAGCGCTTTAAAACGGTCACGGTTACGGTCGCTCACGCATTCCACGGTGGTCCGGTGCCCCAGGTTGGACTCGCTCAGCCGATGGGCGATATCGAAGGTCAGGCTGTCCGATGAAGCATCAGACTCGTCCGCTGCCAGAACGATAATGTGCTTTGCGCTGCCGGCATGCACGGCCTTCAGGGCATCCGGGTCGTTGCCCGCCCCGTGATAGTGCACCAGGCCGCAATCTCTCAGCTCCGCCGGCAAGCCGCTTGGAAACTGTCGGGTCAGCAGCATGATGGGCACGGTGTGGTACTCCGGCACGGAGCGAACCTGGGCGGCGAAGCGCATGAAATACTGCTCACCACCGCTGCGTGGGGTGTTGATGATGACAATGTGGTCTTTCATTTTATAGATCCAGCGTCCTTGAAGAATTTGTTCGCGCCGGTAGAACCGGTATTCAATCACGTCACTGATGATCACCGTGATCATTGTGATCACCCCAATGAACATAATCAGCATAGTGCTGATTCGGCCAAGGTAAGTCTCCGGTGAGAGGTCGCCATAACCCACTGTTGTGGCCGTGGTCATGGTGAGCCAGATGGATTCGAACAGCGTGAGGTCTTCAACCGTCCAGATCACCAGAATTTGCAGCACAACCATGCCGGCTAAAACGCCCAACAGGCGCTTCACGCGGCTGCGGATCATCTGGCCCATGGGCAGGTGGGTTTCACTATGCTCCGGGTTCAGGGAGCGGCGCAGTGGCAGCATTCGGCGGTTCGCCTTCAGTCGGGAGTGAGTTCGTTATACAGTACCCGAAATATAACAGAGAGACAGGGGAGTGCATGTATGTCTGAGCCTTGGAGTGATATGCCGGCGTTACTGGCAGAGGATGTGTCGGGTTGCTGGTCGGCGGTGTTTCCGGAGCAGGTGCCGGCCTGGTTGTTGGACAGCGGCCTGTCGGAAACCGATATCGCCGAGGCTCTGGCCCGCAGCCTGTTCCTGCGGGAAACCCTGGAGCGCCACCCCGAGCAGATCCAGGTGGCGGTGGCAGCCCGCCCGCTGACCGAGCCAACCACCGAGCAATGGCTGGCTGAGCGCTGGGCGCAATTCCTGGAAGGCGTCGACAGTGAGCCCTCTCTGCACGCCGCCCTCCGGCAATTCCGCCGCGAAGTCCAGTTCCGCATCATCTGGCGTGACCTGATGCGCTGGGCCGATCTGCACGAGACCATGGCAGCCGCCAGTATGCTGGCGGACACCTGCATCGATGGCGCTTTGAGCTGGCTTTACGAGAAAGCCTGTGAGGAATTCGGCACTCCCTACGGCGCAGACCCGGTGACCGGCGAAGACGTGCCACAGAAGATGGTGGTGCTGGGTATGGGCAAACTCGGTGGCCGTGAGTTGAACGTGTCTTCGGACATTGACCTGATTTTCGGCTTTCCCTCCAAGGGCGAAACCCGTGGCGGGCGCCGGGCGCTGGATAACCAGCAGTTCTTCGTGCGCCTTGGCCAGCGGTTGATTCAGGCGCTGGACCAGATTACCGCCGACGGCTTTGTGTTCCGCACCGACATGCGCCTGCGCCCCTACGGCCAGAGTGGCGCCCTGGCGCTCAGCTTTGCTGCGTTGGAAACCTATTATCAGGACCAGGGCCGTGACTGGGAGCGTTACGCCATGGTCAAGGCCCGCGTGGTGGCCGGCGATCAGCGCGCCGGCGAGGTCTTAATGGAAACCCTGCGCCCGTTTGTTTACCGCAAGTACATTGATTTCAGCGCGTTTGAATCGCTGCGGGCGATGAAAGCGATGATCAGCCGCGAAGTGCGCCGCAAGGGGCTGGAAAACAACATCAAACTCGGTAGCGGTGGCATTCGTGAAATCGAATTTGTGGTTCAGGCGTTCCAACTGATTCGGGGCGGCCGTGACCGCGAGCTTCAGCAGCGCGAATTGCTGACCATTCTCAAAGAGCTTGAAGAACTGGAGTTGCTGCCTTCACCCGTGGTGAAAGAGCTTCGTGAGGCCTATATCTTCCTGCGTAATCTGGAGCACGCACTGCAGGGCATGGAAGACAAACAGACCCAGATCCTTCCGGAAGACGCGCTCTCCCAGGCCCGTGTAGCCCGCATCATGGGCTTTGACGACTGGGCTGCTTGCCAGCAGGCGCTGGCGGAGCATCGGGAAAAAGTGGCCAAACACTTCGCCAACATTATCGCTACCGAAGACGAGGATGAACAAGAGGAGTCCCAGGTAGGCGACGGTTGCTTTGAGCTGTGGCTGGATGAAATGGACGAGCCCCATGCACTGGAGTGGCTGGCGGAACAGGGCTTTGAAAACCCCGAAGACAGTTACAAGCGCCTGAAAGAATTGCGTGAAAGCCGTACGGTAACGGGCCTGCAAACCCAGGGCCGAAAACGCCTGAACCAGTTCATGCCCATGCTGCTGAGCGCCCTGGCCGAAGTGGAAGGCAGCTCAAAAACTTTGGAGCGGGTGTTGCAGCTGGTGGAAGCCATTCTGCGGCGTACCGCTTATATGGTTCTGCTGCTGGAAAACCCGGGTGCCCTCACGCAGCTGGTGCGTTTGTGCAGCGAAAGCCCCTGGATTGCCAGCCTGCTGGCGGAAACCCCGCTGTTGCTGGACGAGCTGCTGAACGCGGAAAATCTGTACAACCCGCCCACCAAGGATGAGTTGCAGGACGAACTGCGCCAGCAAATGCTGCGCATTCCGTTTGAAGACCTCGAAGAGCAGATGGAATCGCTGCGCCATTTCAAAAAAGCGCACATCCTGCGGGTAGCGGCATCCGAATTGAAGGGCACCCTGCCGCTGATGAAAGTGAGTGATTACCTCACCTGGATTGCCGAAGTGGTGCTGGACCACGTGGTGGAGGTGGCCTTCTCTAACCTGGTAAGCCGCCACGGCTATCCGCGCCGTGCGGATGGCTCCGCCTGCGACACCGACTTTGCCATTATCGGATACGGCAAGCTGGGGGGCATTGAGCTGGGTTACACCTCGGATCTGGATCTGGTGTTTGTGCATCAGGCCGACCCGCAACTGGCGACTGATGGCGGTAAACCCATCGACAACGCGGTGTTCTACACCCGGCTGGGCCAACGGATTGTACACATCCTCAATACCCAGACGCCGTCCGGGCAGCTGTATGAGGTGGATATGCGCCTGCGCCCCTCTGGTAACTCCGGGCTTCTGGTCAGCACCCTGAAGGCGTTCGAGAAGTACCAGCAGAACGATGCCTGGACCTGGGAGCACCAGGCGCTGGCCCGTGCCCGTGGTGTGGCTGGCTGCAAGGACACCCTGGCCGGCTTCGAGAAAATTCGCCACGACATTCTGTGCCAGCAGCGGGATAAAACCGCTTTGCGGGAAGAAGTGGTGAAAATGCGCGAAAAAATGCGCGACACCCTCGGCACGCCCGAATCCAAGAGAGCGGAGGTGTTCCACATCAAGCATGACAACGGCGGCATTATCGATATCGAGTTTCTGGTGCAGTACCTGATGCTGGCCTGGAGCGCGGAGTATCCGGAATTGACCGGATATTCCGACAATATCCGCCAGATGGAAGAACTCGGCCGCGTGGGTATCTTGCCGGTGGAAGACACGGAAAAGCTGCGTGAAGCCTTCATCACCCTGCGCTCCACCATTCACCGCCGGGCTCTGCAAAACCTGAACAGCCAGGTGGAAGGCGATGCCTTCCCCGAGGAGCGGGCCTACATACAAAGTATGTGGCAAAAAGTGATGCTGGATTGATGAAAATCGCCACATGGTTAGCAGGCTAAATTTATTTCCGGCGGACTTTCCTGCTAAAATGCCCGGTCCCCGAAAACCGCTTAATCAGGAGCAGAAAACAATGTCGATGGCTGATCGCGATGGCCTTATCTGGGTGGATGGTGAAATGGTTCCCTGGAGGGAAGCCAAAACTCACGTCCTTACCCATACCCTGCATTATGGTCTTGGATGCTTTGAGGGTGTGCGTGCCTACAACACTGCAAACGGCCCGGCCATTTTCCGCTTGCAAGAGCACACTGACCGGTTGTTCCGTTCTGCCCATATCCTCAATATGAAAATGCCGTTCAGCAAAGAGCAGCTGAATGAAGCGCAGTGTGCGGCGGTGCGGGAGAACAACCTGGACGAAGCCTATCTGCGCCCCATGGTGTTCCTGGGTTCCGAAGGCATGGGCCTGCGCGCCGATAACCTGAAGGTTCACGTAATGGTGGCAGCGTGGCATTGGCCGTCTTATATGTCGCCAGAAGCCAGGGAGCTGGGTATCAAGGTGCGTACCTCCTCTTATACCCGCCACCATGTCAACATTACCATGTGCAAGGCCAAGGCCAACGGCAACTATATCAACTCCATGCTGGCGTTGAACGAAGCCATTACCAGCGGCGCCGAAGAGGCCCTGCTGCTGGATAACGAAGGCTACGTGGCTGAAGGTTCTGGCGAGAACATCTTCATCGTACGCGACGGCGTGCTGCACACCCCGGAACTGACTTCCTGCCTGGAAGGCATCACCCGCGCCACCATCCTCGACTTCGCCCGCGACATGGGGCTGGAAGTAAAAGAGCGTCGCATCACCCGCGATGAAGTCTACATCGCCGAAGAAGCCTTCTTCACCGGCACCGCCGCCGAAGTGCTGCCCATCCGTGAACTGGATGGCCGCCAGATTGGTGGAGGTAAACGTGGGCCGGTTACTGAGAAGCTGCAGGCTAAGTACTTTGCGGCGGTTAAGGGTGAGTTGCCGGAGCATTCGGATTGGTTGACTTACGTTAATAGCTGATCGTGATTCTGACGAACCCCGCCTTTCCGAATGTCACTGAAGCCTGGTTTGATCCTGACTATTGGGGAGCACAAGCCAGGCCGGTGGATGCGGGTGGGCGGGGCAGTGCCTGGTTTGTGGATGCCGGTGAACATGGCCTGGTGCTAAGGCAGTACCGTCGAGGAGGTTTTGTTGCCAAAATTTCGGAGAAACAATATCTTTTCACGGGCTACAAGCGGGTACGCTCAATTGCCGAGTTTGAGCTGTTAAAAGAGTTGTACGATCTCGATTTACCCGTGCCGCAACCGGTGGCAGCCTGGTATGAGCGAAAGGGGCCGGTTTATCAGGCGTCGATTATTGTTGAGCGGATACCGGGGGCCGTTACGTTTGGTTCCGTTTGGCGAGATCTGCCTGAGGAAACTTGGGCCGAGATAGGGCGGGTTATTCGGCAGTTTCATGATGCTGGGGTGTTTCACGCGGATCTGAACTGTTTCAACATCCTTCTGGTAGGTGAAACGGCTTATCTTATCGACTTTGACCGGGGATACCTTCTGCGTTGGAATGATATGAAAGACAATCTAAAAGAGGTCAGCCTTCAACGCTTATATCGTTCCCTTAAAAAGAACCTGTGTAATTCCGAAGAGTTTGCGCTTTTAGAAAAGCAATGGGCGGCTCTCGTATCCGCATACCAAACCGTTCCTTAGGGGCGAGCTCTGCCTATTTGTTGCGATTACTTTCTATCACGATGAACAATTCAAAGGAATCCGTCTGCTCGTTTTACGACCCAGTTGCTGGCTATAGAGTACTCACAACAAAGCCAGAAGCTGATGCTCGGAAGCTGGTCAGAAAAATCGTCTCAAATAGTCTTCAATTTAAGACTATTTTCAAAGATAGACCGAAATGTCTAGTCGCCTCGTTTGAAGCTGGAGAAGCGGAAGAACTAGTGCTTAAGGTTCCAAAAGCCAGAAGCAGTAGGCCTTGGGAGCGCTTTTTAACACTTTTCCGAGATGGAGAGGGCATTAGGCAGTTCCGTAATATGCAAGCACTAGTCGAGCTGGGAATACTTGGTCCCCGACCGATTTTGGCGGCTGAGAGGCGCCGTTATGGAGTAGTACTTGATAGCTTCTATGTGTACGGCTTGATAGAAGGAAGGCAGGCATCACATAGAGATTTGCCAAAAATCATAGAAGTGCTCGCTCCTCTTTATAGGCAAGGTTTTCGTCGTTCGGATCCTCGTGTTGCAAATCATATTGTCGATGGTGAAAAGGTTTATCTGATTGATTTTCGGATTACCAAGCCGAGATTTTTCGGGCATCTCAGGTGCGCTGTAGAAGTTTGTCAGTTAGCTGGTAACCTTTCTCGTGCACTGGAAGTTGGGCACTATTACGGCTATAGCAGGTCTACCCTTATCGTCGCTTGGCGTTTTTGGCGAGCATCGCAGTGGTTGCGGAAGAGGAAACAAACAATGAAGCGGAAGTTACTTCCATGAATTGAGGTCGCTATTGCCGTGATGTATGCCGCTATACCGTTAGCTCAGTACTGGAATACTCCGAACCCAATATTTGGAAGATGAAGCATGAAAATTGCGCTGGTTCATATGCGGCATGCATACAGTGGCGGTACCGAACTGTTTCTTAATCAGCTTGCTATGTATTTAGTGGAAAAGGGAGAGGAAGTAACCATTATTTGTCGTTCCCATGTTGCTCCGCCGGACCCACGCGTAAAGTTTATAAAGCTTGGAGGCTTTGCCGTTGGTAAGGGGCATCGCATGTGGAAATTTGCCAAAGCTGTAGAGAAACACGTTTCAGAAAACCATTATGATTTTGTCTATGGGTTGGGAAAGACCTGGACGCACGATATGTTGCGAATAGGTGGGGGAACCCATCTTGATCTTGTACGTTCCATGCAGGATGGGCGTAAAAGGCTGAAGGATAAAGTTGCCATTGCTATCGAAAAGAAAGCAATGGCTAAGGGTGCTTACCGTCATATAGTGGCGAACTCGCATAAAAGTGCCCGCGAGATTCAGAGCTCCTACGGAGTGGAAAAGAAGCACATTTCTGTAATACATAATTTCGTTGACACGCAGAGATTCAATCGTGAACGGGTGAAAGATAAGGCGGAAAAGCTCAGCCGTGCTCTTGGTTTGTCCGGCGGCGCCCCTGTTTTCTTATTTTTTGGTTCCGGGTATGACAGGAAGGGTTTGAAAGAAGCCATGAAGGCTTTTTCGATGTTGGGCTTTCCGGCTTGGCTTTTGATTGCAGGGAGAGAAAATCACCAAGATGTATATGAAGACTATGCGAACTCTCTTGGGATAACTGAAAGTTGCCGGTTTATGGGTGAGCAAAGAGAGCCTGAGCTTTGGTTTTCTATTGCGGATTGCTATGTTCTCCCAACAAAGTATGAACCTTTTGGTTTCACAGTTATCGAAGCTTTGTCTTGTGGTACCCCTGTCATAACAACGGAAAACTGTGGTGCGAAAGAGGTTTTGAGCTCTAGCGTTTCGACAGTAGTGGGAGCGAATGTCGATCCGAGTGAAATGGCCGAAGCCATGAGTTTCTGGGTAGGTAGACGCAATGAGCAGGAGTTGCGAGAGTCCTGTCGGAGCTCAATTTTGAAGCTAGATATATCAGAGGTGATGGAGCAGAACTATCAAAAAATTCTGGAAGTCCACCGAGGAAAATGTGATTGATATGGAAGATTTTACGCAGTGGCGGGAAGTGGGCCGAGGCGACGAGCGTGTATGTTATGAGAACCCAAATGATCCAATGCGCTGTGTAAAGGTGAGTCGGAAAGAGAAATGCAAGCAATCAAAGCGTGAAATTCGATATTTTCAGTATCTAGTTAAGCGGAATGTTCCATTTATCCACATTCCGGAATTTTACGGAGTAGTGGAAACCGATACGCTGATAGGTATCGACCAGCAGTTGATAAAGTCCCCCTCTGGAGGCCAGCCTCCTGATATTCGCCATTATTTAAAGCTGCAGTTGTCGAAAGCTGAACAGGAGGAATTTTGGCAAGCATTGGCGGAACTGAAAGGCTATTTGCTAAAATATAACGTTATTCCTTGTGATCTCGTGATGAGTAACATTTTAATTGTTAAAGAGAAAGATGGAATTCGCAGTGTGATGGTGGATGGTTTTGGTGCGACAGAGTTCTTGGGCCTTTCTAATTATTTTCGTTACATTGGCCGAAAGAAAATTGAGAGAAAGTGGAAGAGATTTATAGATGATATGGTTCTTCCACATTTTAGGGAGCGCCACGCCTTTATAAGGCAAGGGGATCACGAATAGGGCGATAACCTCAAAATTGAATTCTGTTCGCGTGCCCCTCAATTTTGACAGAAAAACTCATTAATGCTCTCAATCACTCGATCCTGCTCCATTTGCTCCAACCCATAGTACATTGGCAGTCTCACCAGTCTTTCACTCTCTGAGGTTGTGAACCTGTCCTCGCCATGAAAGTGCCCGAAATGCTGACCAGCCAGAGACGTATGTAGCGGTACATAATGGAAAACAGCCAGAACTTCTGAGGCTTTCAAGTGACTTAGCAATGCTGTGCGTTCGTGCAGATTGGCAACTTTGAGATAAAACATATGAGCATTGTGTTCACAGCCTGGAGGTATCCGGGGGAGACTGACATTGTTTGCTTTTTGCAGTGGTATTAATCCGTCGTGGTAACGCTGCCAAGTAGCACGCCGGTTTGCATTGATGAGTTCTGCCGCATCCAGCTGAGCCAAGAGGTAGGCCGCTTGCAGCTCACTTGGCAAATAACTGCTACCAACGTCCACCCACTGATACTTATCGACCATTCCTCGGAAGAACTGGCTGCGGTTAGTTCCTTTCTCTCGAATGATCTCAGCACGTTGTGCAAAGTCGTCATCATTGATGATTAGCAGGCCGCCTTCGCCACCGCTGGTGTAATTTTTGGTCTCATGGAAACTGAAGGTGCCGAAGTGCCCAATGGTACCCAGCGCTCGGCCTTTGTAGGTGCTCATCATAGCTTGCGCTGCGTCTTCAACTACGAAGAGGCCGTATCGCTCGGCTATATTCATGATGACGTCCATTTCGCAGGCTACACCCGCATAATGTACTGGCACAATAGCTTTTGTTTTAGGAGTGATTGCTGCTTCTATAAGCTGTTCATCGATATTCATGGTATCTGGGCGGATATCCACGAACACAGTTCTGGCCCCTCTCAGTACAAATGCGTTCGCAGTGCTTACAAACGTATAGCTCGGAAGGATGACCTCGTCACCGGGCTTTATATCGATTAGTATTGCAGCCAGTTCTAGAGCTGCAGTGCAAGAAGGTGTTAACAGGGTTTTCGTGGCAGGGAGCCTGGACTCGAACCATTGTTGGCATTGTTGACTAAACGGACCGTCTCCGGACAGTTTGTTATTGCCCAACGCTTCGTTAATGTATTGGCTCTCGCCACCGGTGAGAGGAGGCCTATTAAATGGAATCATTTTCGTGCTCTTTTAGAAATTGTGTTTCAAGCTCTAGTAGGTCTCGTTTTCGTTCTTTGATGCGTCTAGCAGGGTTGCCAGAGTAAATACCCCAAGGTTTAGTGCTTTTATTAACTAAAGTCATGGCCCCAACAGAACAACCCTCAGCAAGATTGACTCCCGGAAATACTACAGAGCTTGCGCCGATGATGACGTGCTTGCCTACAGTCACCCGTGCTTTGCGTTCCCGCTTAAATTGGGCAGTAACGGTCGGGTTGGTTAAAGTTCTCCCCGAGTAGTCATCAGACTGAGAAAATACCTGTACACCGTATGCAAGACCTGAAAAATCACCCATAATGATTCCTTTATCGCCCCCAGCAACGAGGCAGAATGGCGCTATATGGACATGCATGCCAAAGGTTATATTTCCCGAGATGACACAGAAATCGTCAATACGGGAATAGTCTCCTAGCTCAATTAATTCGGGGTTATAGATACTGGCATTGGAGCTGACCTTTACCCCTTTACCTACAGCCTTAAAGCCAAACTCTTGAACTTCCCGCTCGGTTAGATATGCCACGTCATTCCTCAAAAATTTTTGTAAGTTGGCGAACCAATGTTCTTCTCGAAAAATTTTCTCGTGCTATCCGGCTATTCTCGTAAATCTTTGAGTTATCGAATGGTCGAAGGGTAATGTCTGCTGAGTCGCCAAGGGTGAAGCCTAAGTTCTCCAGCATTTTCCACTGGGTGACATCACTGCGCAGGAACACCCGCTTCCCCATGGCTAGGAGAGTGATGGTATTGCCCATGGCCTGTTGTCGATGATGATTAAAAATAGCAATATCGATGCTTTTTAAGAACTCTACGTATTTGTCGAATGCCAAAAAACTTGTCAAGGGGACGAACTTATCACCGAAGTGATTGTGGCCAGAATCAATAACTTTTTGGGCGTAAGATTGGTCCCCATATGATAAGGGGCAATATATTTTTATGTCATGTTCCTTGTACGGCAGAAGTCTCTCAAGCGCTTCTATGTGATTGTTGCTGGGGTCGGCAGAATTTCCAAGTAAAATTTTTATTTTAGAGTCGGGATTCTGGATTTTTGGTGACTCAGGAACTATGTCGAAGTCAACTACATTGCTAATATATATCAAGCATTCATGATATTTCCCGGTCGCCCCGTACCACTTTCGTGCGAGTTCAACATCACCAGGAATATATGTAACGATATGTCCAAGTCGCTTTATAATAAAAGATCTTTTTAGTTCCTTGATTTTTTGAGAAACTTTTGGTTTGGGTGACTGGTATTGGTATAAGTCACCGCCACGGATTACCCAGTAACATTTTTTTAAAAGGTGTGGATTGACGAGCAAAACATTTAGCACACGTCGATTTAGCCCGTGTAAGATTATTTTTTCTGCACGGTTCATCAAAAGGAAAAGTTTTATCAAAGAGAGCGCACGATCTCCAAGGGTGTCCTTGTCGAAGTGAATATTTTTTCTGCGTTCAATTGGTGTAGACTTTAGTTTTCTTGCCCCCGATAGCCAGAATTCATGATCTTGGTCCGGGAATTCATTGTTAATAAGTGAGATGAACGGAACCATGAACTTGTTAACAGTAGCAATATGTAAAATCATCCGATTGCCTTTTTATATCTCATTATTTGCCAAAGCTATCAGGTAGGATCCGTAATTATTTTTTTTCAGTGATAAAGCTCGATCTCGTAAATCACCCTCGTCAAGCCAGCCTTGTTTGAAGGCGATTTCTTCAAGGCAAGCTATTTTGTAACCCTGACGTTTCTCAATCGTCTCTACAAACTGTGAAGCCTCTAGCAAGCTTTCATGTGTTCCCGTGTCGAGCCACGCAAAGCCTCGACCTAAAAGATTTACAGTTAAGGACCCTTGCCTTAGGTAAGCTTTATTAATATCTGTAATTTCAAGCTCACCTCGACTTGAAGGCTCTATGGACTTGGCTATTTTTACGACATTGTTATCATAAAAATAAACTCCCGTCACAGCAAAGTGAGATTTTGGTTGTTTCGGTTTTTCTTCAATGGAAACTACTTTTTGATTAGTGTCAAATGCTACAACACCAAAGCGTTCAGGATCTTTGACTTTGTAGCCAAAAACCGTGGCGCCACCTACCTTTTCGACGTGTTGTTTCGCTTCGTAAAGTTTTGGAGTGAAGCCTTGGCCATAGAAGATGTTGTCCCCTAATACTAAGCATACGTTGTCTTCACCGATAAACTTTTCCCCAATAATGAAAGCTTGAGCTAAACCATCGGGCGCAGGCTGTATTTCATACTCTATGCTGATGCCAAACTGATTGCCGTTGCCAAGTACTCTGTAGAATCCCTCCTGATCCTCCGGCGTTGTGATTACCAGGATGTCCCGTATGCCCGCTAACATAAGTACAGAAAGAGGGTAGTAAATCATTGGTTTATCATAAACCGGTAATAGCTGTTTGGAGGTTCCGAGGGTTGTCGGGTGAAGGCGAGTACCGGAGCCGCCCGCTAGAATGATACCTTTCATTTTTTTACACCTAGTCTTTCTCTTTTGTAGCCTTTGCTCTGTACGCGTCGACACCAATCCAGGTTTTTTAAATACCACTCTATGGTCTTTTGAATTCCCGTTTCAAAAGTTTCCTTTGGGGCCCAGCCGAGTTCTCTTTGGATTTTAGTCGAATCTATTGCGTAACGTCGATCATGCCCAGGTCGATCCTGTACATGAGTAATGAGATCCCGGTAATCTTTTTTCTGAGGACATAATTGTTGGAGAATCTTGCAGATGGTGTGTAGTACTTCAATGTTTTGTTTTTCATTATGGCCGCCAATATTATAGGTCTCACCTGGAGCACCCTTATTTAGGGCGGTGTATAGTGCCCGTGCATGATCTTCCACGTAGAGCCAGTCTCTCACTTGATCGCCTTTTCCATAAATAGGAAGCGGCTTGCCTTCTAGGGCATTTAAAATCATCAAAGGGACGAACTTTTCAGGGAAATGGTATGGTCCGTAGTTATTGCTACAGTTTGTGACTAGGGTCGGTAATCCATAGGTTCTTCGCCAAGCCCTTACTAGATGGTCTGAGCTGGCTTTGCTCGCGCTATATGGGCTGCTGGGTTTGTAAGGCGTAGACTCTGTGAACATTGGTAGAGCGCAGGGTATATCGTCATTGTCGGAATCGTGTGGGTGAGGCAGATCACCATAAACCTCATCTGTGCTAACATGATGAAAACGAAAGTTAAGTTTCCTTTCTTCCTCTAGTGTTTGCCAGTAATGTCGAGTTGCTTCTAGCAAGGTATAAGTGCCAACAATATTTGTTTCAATAAAACCTGCTGGACCGTCAATAGAACGATCAACGTGACTTTCGGCAGCTAGGTGAATTATTGAATCTGGCTGATATTGATTCAGAATACGTCGAATTTCCGAATCATCACATATATCAACCTGCTCAAAGCTATATCGCCCACTTTGGCTCATCCCCGGCAGGTTTTCCAGGTTTCCGGCGTATGTGAGTTTGTCTACGTTGACAACCTCATCGGTAGTTTCAGAGATAATATATCGAATGAGTGCTGACCCTATAAAACCAGCACCGCCAGTTATCAAAAGTTTCATTGTCAGCCTCTGAAAGAGTGCACATACAATTCAGGATTTGAGACGTATCTTCTCGATCGTGCTTTGTACAAACACCAGAAGATCACGACGCTAAATGCGTACATCATCACGCCACTATTGTGTTCTAGGAATGCTTGTGACAGAGAGAAAATAGAGTAACTTAGTGTTGTAGTCATGCCGGCAAGGGCCACAGGTTTTCCTGGATCATTGTTTCGAGCCGCTTGGAAAAAAAAGATTCCTGGAACTAAGTAAAGCAAAACAACGGATAAAAAGCCGAGCGCCCCCCTTTTCTGGAAAAGGTCGAGGTAGTCATTGTGGGCATGTGAAAATCTTAACGCGTTTTTGCTAACCAATTCTTGCTCTACCAGGTGTTGTTTACCCTCTTGTAATCCGTTTGTTCCCCAGCCTATTAAGGGCTTGCTTTTTCCAAGTAGCCAGGCTGTCTTCCAAAGTTCCAAGCGAACCCCAAGAGAGGACCGGGTGTTGTTAACATCGTGATACGCTTCCATTTCAGTGATTGCACTGTTTATGCGACGCTCAACACTGTTGCCGGCAACATTCATTAGTACTACTGATGCTATACATATTAAAAAAATTCCTGCCAGAACCTTTTTGGTGTTTACGGACTGCGCGTAGAAAACAAAAACAATCGGTGGAATCACCGCCAGTGCCAACCACCCGCCGCGAGTTCCGGACAGGAATGAGCCAAGAACGCCTGCAAAGAAAGCGGCTGACATGAATATTTTGAATAGGAATGCTTTTTTTTCGTTCTTTAGTGTGTAGCCGATTCCACAGAGAGAGATCAGCCCCAGTAACATGGAAAGGTTGCCAAATTGAATTGGGTTCATGCCCCCGCCTGCTCGATGCAATCCAACCACAAACACATGGTAAAGAGCGACTAAGCATGCCCCGATTGCCCCGGTAGCGAAACCAAGCCAGACCCAAGACTCTGATGGTGGGCGCTCGTTCAGGAGTGCCAAAACGAGAAGTGCCAAGATAAAGCGGCTGGGTTTATCCAGTTCACTCGTCGTTGTACCGTGTACTAGGACTTCAAATAAAGCTACAAGAAAAAACAGAATAAAAGAAATAACCAGAACTTTGTCTTCTGGGCGAGGCAAAATAAATTTTGCTGAACGGTACCGTATAGCAGCCCCTATTGCGCAAAGCAGCAGTGCAGCCGGCCCCCATGAATAACCAGAAGGGAGTATAAGAGCAAGAGCCCCGAAAGAGAAGGCGAGAAATGAGGTTGTGAATTGCATAAAAATTCGGCTTAATCCTTGGGTGGGAGTGAGAATATGATTTTTATGATATCGGAAGAATCGTTAATCTTGATGTTCTTTCCTAGGCCTGCTCGAATACCAGCCTCTTCATCAGTGCTTTTGTCTCCGAGCATAATCGATCGGCATGGCGCTATATCAAATTCCTCGATAGCCTTCAGAATCATCCCCGGCTTCGGCTTCCTGCAATCGCAATCCCGTGTTTCCTCCGGCCCGAACTTCGGGTGATGGGGGCAGTGGTACACGGCAGCTATCTCGATGCCTTCTTCCCGAAAACGCTCCAGCATCCACTCGGTTAATCGTTGAAAGTCGGCCTCGGTGTACATGCCTCGAGCGATACCGGACTGGTTGGTCACCACGATCAGCAGGTAGCCCTGTTTCTGGAAATGCCGGCAGACCTCGAAAATGCCGTCCACAAACTCGAAATCCTCCTTGCGGTACACGTAGCCGTGATCCACATTGATCACGCCATCGCGGTCCAGGAAGACGGCCTTGTTACTCATAATTCCTGCTCCTGAATGCAGCGGTCAAGCATGCTGCAAACCTGCTCGGTGGTAATGCGTTCCATCAGGTGGGCGCCTTTCAGGCGCTGGCCCCATTGCGCCTGTTCCGGGGTTTCACCACGCGATTCCTTGAGCGCGGGAGTATACGCGTCGACCACGTACTGCTGCCACAGATAGGGGCCGGTGCGGCTGGGGTTGCTGTGGGCATACAAACCGATGACCGGCGTGCCGGCGGCCACGGCCATGTGCGCCGGACCTGTATCCGGGGCGATGACCACGTCAGCGACTTTCAGGAATGCCTGCAATTGCTTGAGGGAAGAGTGCCCCACCAGGTTTCTGACAGGTGCCTGGGCATGGGCTTGAACGGCTTCGGCCAGGCTTTTTTCTGTTGGGTTGGGGCCGCCACACAGGTATACGGCAAAGCCCTTGTCGGCTGCGTAATCGGCGACTGCAGCGTAACGCTCTGGTAGCCAGTTGCGCTCGCTATTGGAGGCGGCCGGGACAATGACCAGGTGCTTTGTCCGGTGAGCGTCGATTTGTTGTTGCGCCCAGGCCTGATCCTGCTCCGTGACTGGAAGGCTCCACCGAGGTGCCTCAAGAGGAATGTCGAGGGCTTTCTGGAATTGCAGGAAGGTATCCAGCACATGGGGCTTGTCGGTGGCTTCGATGCGCTCATTGATGAACAGGCTGTGCAGTTCCTTGCTTTTGGCTTTGTCATAGCCAATCCGACGCTTGGCGGAAATGCACAGGCTGGCGAGGTTGGCTCGCAGTGCGACCTGCATAAGCAGAAGGACATCAAAGCTTTGACCTTTGAGCTTTTTTCGCAGGTTGGTGTATGCCCTCCAGCCTTCGGTTTTGTCGAACACCACAAGCTTCACGCCTGGCATGCCGCTCATTAGTGAGGCTTCGGCCTTGCCAATGATCCAGGTGATCTCGGTGTCCGGGTAATGGTCGTGAATGGCCTGCACCACGGCGGCGGCATTACAGGTGTCGCCGATGGCGGAGAGCCGAAGCAGGCAGATAGAACGTGGAGCCGGCAAATCAACCTCTGACTTTATCGATCAGCCCGGTGGTGGACCGGCCTTCCAGCGTTGGCAGGATGGCTACTTCGCCGCCATTCTCTTGTACGAAATCAGCGCCAACCACGGTATCGACGGTGTAGTCACCACCCTTGGCCAGGACCTGAGGCTGGACGCGCCGGATCAACTGCTCGGGGGTGTCGTTTTCCTCTTGTGTGTCACCAAAGGGGATCACCCAGTCCACACAGGCCAGGGCAGCCAGCACTTCCATTCGATCTTCCAGATTGTTCACCGGCCGTTCGTCACCTTTCAGGCGGCGCACGGACGCGTCCGAGTTCAGGCCGACTACCAGCCGGTCGCCCAGGGCGCGGGCCTGGGCCAGGTAACGGACGTGGCCGGCGTGTAGGATGTCAAAGCAGCCGTTGGTGAACACAATACGTTCGCCCTGTTGGCGGGCATAATCGATGTGCAGCAGGCTTTGCTCTGTGCTCGGGTGGTAGCCACTGTTTTTAGAGGACAACTGATGGCTGGCCTTGGCGGCCAGCTCTTCCGGAGATACGGTCGCCGCGCCTAGCTTGGCCACGACAATGCCGGCGGCCAGGTTGGCCAGCCAAGCGGCGTCGCTGAGCTCGAAACCGGCACTTAGCAGGGTTCCCAGCGTGGCAATCACCGTATCGCCGGCACCAGTCACATCACTGACCTCCAGCACTTCGGCCGGGAAATGGTGGTGCTCATCCGGGGTGATCAGGCTCATACCCTGCTCGCTGCGGGTGAGCAGCATGATCTCGATGCCGGCGGTGTTCAGGATGTTTCTGGCGGAAGCCAGCATGGCTTCTTCAGAGCTGTCGTCACCACCGGCAGCACGGAATTCGGTGAGATTCGGGGTGATGATGGTGGCGCCCCGGTACTTGGAGAAATCCTTGGTTTTGGGATCCACCAGTACCCGCTTGCCGGCGGCCCGGGCGGTGTCGATCAGTTTGCGGACGCTGGCGAGGGTGCCCTTGGCGTAGTCGCTCAGGATGACGGTGTCGTATTGTTGAACCAGGCGGGTGAAGTGCTCGCTCAGTTGCTCAGACTGGCTTTCGGCGAAGGTGTCTTCCATGTCCAACCGCACCATTTGCTGGTGCCGGGAAAGTATCCGTGTTTTGGAGATGGTGCGGGCATCGTTCAGCGACAGGAGTTCCGAATGGACCTTTTCCTGCACCAGGAGATCCTGCAGCAGGCGGCCATCGGAGTCGTTGCCGATAATGCCCAGCAATGAGGCCTTGCCGTCCAGGTGGGCAATGTTCCGGGCCACGTTTGCCGCGCCACCGGCTCTGTCCTCGGTATGGCCAATGCGCACCACGGGTACTGGAGCCTCTGGGGATATCCGATTGGTGTCGCCGATAAAATAGCGATCCAGCATAACGTCGCCAATCACTAGTACCGAGGCGTTACTCAACTGGTCCAGCCGGGCCGGGTCAAACATCAGTTCAAGCCTCCACTTGTAACCACCTCATCCATGGCTTCACACAACCAATGGCCAATAAACATGTGTGCCTCCTGGATGCGGGCTGTTTCATTGGAACCGATGATGATGGAGAGCTTGGCAATGTCTTTTACCTTTCCGCCATCCTTGCCGGTCAGCGCAACTGTGGTGGCGCCAAGCTCGTTTGCAGCCTTGAGTGCCAGATTGATGTTCTCACTCTGGCCGGAAGTGGTCAGGCCAATCACCAGGTCCTCGGGTTTGCCGAGGCCACGAATCTGGCGTTCAAATACTGTTTCGAACTCGTAATCGTTCGGGTGCGCAGTGAGAATGGAGGTGTCGGTGGTCAGTGCAATGGAGGCCAGTGGCCCGCGTTCCTGCTTGTAGCGCACCATGAACTCCGCTGCCAGGTGTTGGGAATCCGCTGCGCTACCTCCATTACCCATGAAGATGATTTTGCCGCCGTTTTTGAGACATTTCTTGGCATGCTCAAGCAACTGCCCGGCGGACGCCTGATGGTCCTCCAGAACGGCAAAGGTTTGGCGATGGCGTTCCAGGGTGGCGAGGTAGCTGCTTTGCTGGGACATCGGGGCCTCCAAGTCGAATTCTGACAGTGGCCGTACTCTGCGCACGGTACTGATTCAAAAGACGAAGTGTACCATGGCCGAAAAACTCCTCCCATATGCTTTTCCACGGACCTGGCCGGGATGTTTTAGGCGCCTGCAAAAGCGGTTAGTATTACGCCTTGAACGGGCCACGCCACGGCCTTCCAAAGAGAGTTTTCAGGAGCGTTACCATGATAGTCGTTACTGGCGGTGCCGGTTTCATCGGAGCCAACATTGTTCATGCACTGAACCAGCGCGGGGAAACCGACATCCTGGTGGTCGATGACCTGACCGACGGAACGCGGTTTCGCAACCTGGCGGAACTCGATATCACCGACTACATGGACAAGCACGAGTTCCTGGAGAAGGTGAAGGCCAACGCGCTGCCAGGCGGCATCCGTGCGGTGTTTCATGAAGGCGCATGCTCGGACACCACCGAGTGGGATGGCAAATTCATGATGGAGAACAATTACACCTACTCCAAGGAGTTGCTGCACTGGTGCATGCACCGGAAAGTGCCTTTCCTGTATGCGTCCAGCGCTGCGGTGTATGGCGCCAGCGACGAATTCCGGGAAGAGCGTGGCTGTGAAAAGCCGCTGAACGTGTATGGTTACTCCAAATGGCAGTTCGACCAGTACGTACGCAAGATGCTGCCGGTGGCGGATAGCCAGATTGTTGGCTTCCGTTACTTCAACGTTTACGGTCCCCGCGAGCAGCACAAGGGTAAGATGGCCTCGGTTGCCTATCACCTGCACGAACAGATCAAGGCGGGACAGAACCCCAAGCTGTTTGAAGGCTGGGACGGCTACCCCGACGGTGGCCAGCAGCGGGATTTCGTGTTCGTTGATGATGTCTGCAAGGTGAACCTCTGGTTCTTCGATAACCCCGAGAAATCTGGCATCTTCAACCTGGGTACGGGGCGTGCGCAGTCCTTCCTGGAGGTGGCCGAGGCCGTGATTGAGTACCACCAGAAAGGTAAGGTTGAGTTCATTCCCTTCCCGGACGAGCTCAAGGGCCGTTACCAGAGCTTCACTCAGGCGGACGTCAGTGCCCTGCGTGATGCGGGGTATGCCGAAGCGTTTACGGACGTTGCCGGTGGTGTGGCTGCCTACCTGGCCTGGCTGGATCGATGAAATATCTGGTTGTAGGGCCTTCCTGGGTCGGTGACATGGTCATGGCCCAGAGCCTGTTCAAATCCTTGTTACAGCAGGATGCCGATGCCCGGATTGATGTGTTGGCGCCGGGGTGGTCGTTGCCTATCATCGCCCGCATGCCGGAAGTCCGCGAGGGCATTGCCGCGCCCTGGAAGAGCGGTGAGCTGGCCTTCAAAGAGCAGTGGCGGCTTGCCCGATCCCTGAAGGATTACGATAAGGCCATTGTGCTTCCCCGGTCTTTTAAGTCAGCTCTCATTCCTTTTCTGGCCCGCATTCCAGAGCGGGTTGGCTTTAGTGGTGAAGGCCGATCGATCCTGCTGACGGATGCCCGGAAACGGCGGCCGACCCGTAACGGTGCCGAGATTACCGACAAAACTGTGTGGCGTTATCTGGGGCTTGGGGCCTCCAAAGCGGCCTACGAGCGCTATGAGTTTGATGTGCCTCAGCCCGCGTTGAGAATCGATGACGCCAACGCGGAACAAGTGCTTGCCCAGTTGGGCCTCGATGCCACAAGGCCGGCCGTTGCCCTGTGCCCCGGAGCCGAGTATGGCCCCGCCAAACAGTGGCCCCTGGACTACCACCGGTCGCTGGCAGGGAAATTGGTTGAGCGTGGTTACCAGGTGTGGGTCATTGGCGGGCCGAAGGATGGCGAGGCCGGAGCAACCATTGCCGGTGGCCAGGAACGAGTGTTCAACCTTTGTGGCAAAACTAGGCTTGAAGATACCGTCGATCTGTTCAGTCGTTGCCGTTCGGTGGTTAGCCACGATTCGGGATTGATGCACGTGGCGGCCGCAGCAGGGGCCGATGTGGTCGCTATCTACGGGTCGTCTAGCCCGGACTTCACGCCGCCACTGACCGACAAGGCGACCATTATGCGTTATCCCATTGAGTGCAGTCCGTGCTTTGACCGTACCTGTCGGTTTGGGCACTACAAGTGTTTAACTCAAATTTCCGTGGATGAGGTGCTGCAAGCGTGTCAGTAAAGATCAGCGCAGTATTGATTACCAAGAACGGCGGCCCCTATTTTCAGCAATGTCTGGACAGCCTGGCGTTTGCTGACGAGATTGTGGTTCTGGATTCCGGCTCCACCGATGACACCGTGGCCATTGCCGAAATGGCTGGCGCCAGAGTGTTTGTCTCGGAGGACTGGCCGGGTTTTGGTCCCCAGCGCCAGCGAGCCCAGGAACATGCCCGGGGCGAGTGGTTATTCTGGGTGGATACGGATGAAGTCGTTACCGACGACCTTGCCGCCTCCATTCAGGACGTGGTTGCCCGAGGGCCGGAAAACACGGTGTTCCAGGTAAAGCGCTTGTCCTGGTTTTTCGGGCGGTTTATACGGCATTCCGGCTGGTATCCGGACAAAGTTGTTCGGCTCTATCGCCGTGGCGAATTTGGCTATGATGATGCGCTCGTTCACGAAAAGGTGCATTGTCCGGGGGCGATGATGGACACCCTTGATGGAGACCTTCTCCATTACACTGCCACTGATTTTGCTGATTACATGGCAAAGTCTCTGAGGTATGCCAATGACTGGGCGGACGCTCGCGCAGTCCGGGGAAAAACGGCTTCTCTGTTTTCTGCCTGCTCTCACAGCCTTGCGGCTTTTTTTCGGAAATACGTGCTGCAGAAAGGGTTTCTCGACGGCCGACATGGTTTTTTGCTGGCAGTGACGACCGCAATATATGCGTTTAACAAGTACGCCGCGCTCTGGCTAAAAACGTACCGCTAGATAGTGAAAACACTCTAATTAATGGGCTCTCCGAAGGGAAATAGCTGCGAATGCATATCTGCCACGTGAATCTGGCCCGGGGATTTTCCGGTGGTGAGAGGCAAACAGTCAATCTCATTCGGCAACTGGCGGAGCGGGGGATTCATCAGACGTTGGTCGCCCGCCCTGGCAGTCGCCTTTTTGATGAGCTTGAGGGCACGCCGCTTTTCACGGGCCGTGAATGTCGCCACTTTTTGAAGGGGCATGGCAAACCGGCGGATTTGTGGGATCTGGTTCATTGCCACGATGGCAAAGGGGTCTACTGGGGACTGCTGGAGCGATTCTTCCGGAAAACTCCTTACGTCATTACCAGGCGTGTCGATAACCCGTTGGGCAAAGGGGGGGGCACCAAATTGGCCTATAGAATGGCCAGTCGCGTGGCCTGTTTGAGTTCTGCTATCCAGAATGCCGTGCAGGATCGGGTGCCTGATGCAAAAACCACGGTAATTCCATCGAGTTTCTCAGGTTTCCCTTCGTCCGAGGAGCGGGTCTCTGCAATTCGGCAGCGCTTTGACGGCAAGGTATTGGTGGGCCAGGTCGGCCGACTTCTTCAGCACAAGGGCTATCACGTAACCATAGAGGCGGCACGGAAACTGGTCACCTCCCATCCGGAAATTCAGTTCTTGTTTATTGGTGAAGGACCGGATGAGGACTGGCTCAGGGACTTGGCGGCCGGACTCCCAAACATTCAGTTTGTTGGGTTTCAGCAGGATGTGGGCAACTGGCTCGCGGCGCTGGATGTGTTCGTTTTTCCGTCGCTGTCTGAGGGATTGGGCTCCACAATTCTGGAAGCCATGCAGCATGAGGTGCCCGTGATTGCTTCGCGAGCGGGGGGGATTCCTGATTTGATCAAGAATGGCGAAAACGGAATTCTTGTTGAGCCCGGGGATCCAGACACATTGAGAGTGGCGATTGAGACTTTGGTCGTAAACGAACGCCAGCGTGAATGGCTTACCAGGCGGGCGATTCAAGGCCTCGCTGGTTTCAGTCCAAATACTGTTGCAGAACGTTATTTGTCTTTATACAAACACGTTCTATTCGAGTTTGGTGAGTGATTTTCGAACACAGGAGCCTCTGCACCTGTATTTCGTATGTGCCGTGACACTATTTTTATAAACCGTAAGGGGTGCTTGTTCCGGCGCTAAGGTGTCGGAATCGTTTGTATTCCCATTGATACTGTTCGGGAGCCCTGTAAACAACCTTCTCCACAGACTGATTTATGGCAGTGGCACCAATTTCAGGGTCCGCATCGCTGGTACCCTTTTCGGCACTATTGACAATAATTCTGAACCCTTTGCTTTCCGGCAGTCGTTCTGCATAGGTCACTAGTACACAGGCACCGGTTTTTTGTAGGAGCTTATTTGCGAGAGTCATAGTTCGTACTTCGATGCCAAAAAAGGGTGCCATAACATGAGCTTTTTTCCGGCTTGGTGATTGGTCAGGTAGGATGCCGGCAACACCACCATTTTTAAGTATGCGTATTAACTGCAGGAGCCCCTTTCGATCTCCCCTAACCAGTTCAGAGCCCAGCCGACTGCGTACTCTAATCATGTAGTCTTCAAGTTCTTTTATTCGCGGCGGACTGTAGAGAGCAGCCATTTTGTAACGTGACGAGAAGAACAAACCGGTCAGCTCCCAATTACCCAGATGGGGAGCCAGCAAGATCAATCCCTTACCTGACGCCAGAGCTTCGTCAACAAGCTCCAGTCCCTCAGTTTCCTTGATAAGTGACAGGCATTTATCGACCGGCCATTCCCACATAAGCGGGATCTCCATCGCCGTCATACCCGTATGCATCATGGACTTTTTGGAAAGTTCACGTTGTTCCTGCTCTGATAACTCTGGCAGGCACAGGTGGATGTTTGTGTCGGTGACTTTGCGTGAACGTCCACCCAGTTTCCACGCCAGAAGTCCGGCCCATTTACCAATGCGTTGTGCTGTCTTAAGAGACAGCGAGCCAGCGATCCGAAGGAAGGCGGCGATCAGATAATATTTCAGTTTGCTCATGATCTTTCGTCTGTTAGGCAGTCTTTAAGTTCAATCACAACTGTTTCAGCGCTTTTTGTCGTAAAAACCGGGATCGTCCCGGTTTGGACGGGTTTTAAACCGCCTATGCATCCACAAATATTGGTCAGGTGCCTTGCGGATTTCCTGTTCGATCACGGCGTTAATGCGAGTGGCGTCCTGCAGATCGTCACCGCTTGGGAAGCCTTCCAGTGGTGGATGGAAATAGATGTCGTAACCTGGCTTGTCCTCCCGGCGGAAATGACTGAATGGCATGACCACACATTTGCTGCGTTCAGCAATTCGGGAGGTGGCGGTGATGGTGCCGGCGGGTACGCCGAAGAAGGGTGCGAAGACGATGTCTTTCCGGCCATAGTCCTGGTCGGTGGCGTACCACACAGCATGGTTGTCTTTTAGGCTGCGCAACAGTCCGCGAAGATCTTTGGCCGCCAGTACTTTGCCGTAGCGTTTGGCGCGCGAGCGGGTCATTACGGCGTTCATCAGTGGGTTGTTGTGGTCGCGTTGCATGACGTCAGCATCAATATATTCCGTTGCCATGGCCCCACCCAAATCCAGTGTGCTGTAGTGCCCACCAATCAAAAGGATACCCCGGCCTTTTTCCAGTGCTGTATTGAAATGTTCCAGTCCATGAACGTCGGTGATGCTTTTCAATTTGCTGGCATTTCTGAACCAGGCAATCCCGATTTCCATCAGGCCAATACCATTGGCGATAAATGAATTGCGCACCAGGGCTGCGCGTTGCTTGTCGTTGTATTCGGGGAAGCACAGGCGGATGTTGGTTTCGGTGATATGCCGTCGGCTTTTGGCCAGCTTCCAGGTGGCAAGCCCGGCGATTTTTCCGAGCCACCACTGGAAACGAATCGGCAGCTGTGCCACCAGCCACATCAGCCCTATGCCCAGCCATGTTGGCCACCAGCGCGGATGCAGGTAGGCTGAGTAGTTGGTATTCCGGGACGTTTGGCGGTACTTCTTCTTCAAAATTCCGGTTCCTGAATCGGTAAAGCTTTACGTCGGCGCAAGATGCGCCTGGGCACTATTACCTCTATGATAACGCACTGTTTCATTTGGAGTCGTGTGTGTTTCACTTTCTTTATTCACAATTAATGAGGCTATTGGTGCCACTGGTGCTTGCTCGTTTCTGGTGGCAGGGCCGCCACGCGCCGGCGTTAAGGCAGAACCTGGGACAGCGGCTAGGGCTCGTGCAGTGTTATAGTCAGCCCGTTATCTGGGTGCATACGGCCTCTGTGGGCGAGGTAATTGCTGCAGGGCCCATGATTCGGCGGCTTCTTGATCGGAAGCTTGAAGCCCGGATTCTGGTGACTGCCATGACAGATACCGGTCTGGCACAGGCCCGGAAAATGTTCGGGGACGATGTCGATTATTCTTACGTTCCCCTTGACACCCCCGGCTCGGTGCGCCGTTTTCTGGGACGGGTAACCCCGAAAGTGGCCGTGGTTCTGGAAACCGAAATCTGGCCGAACCTGATCACCCAGTGCTACCGCAAACAGGTTCCCGTTTTCCTCATCAACGCCCGTCTCTCGGAGCGTTCGGCCCGGGGCTACGAGCGGGTGCGGGGACTGGTCCGACCGGTCATGCAGAAAATTACCTGGATCGCCGCCCAGGCGGAGAAAGATGCCGAGCGTTTCCGGCGAATTGGCGTCGCACCGGCCAGTGTGGAAGTCACGGGTAGCGTGAAATTTGACGTGGATATCACCGAAGGCATTCGTGAGTCAGCCCGCCAGTGTCGACAAATCCTGGGAGCGCGGCCCGTGTGGGTCGCTGGCAGTACGCATGCCGGCGAAGATGAACAGCTGCTGGAGGCCCATCGGGCGGTGCTCGGGCAACACCCGCAGGCTTTGCTGGTGATTGTGCCCCGCCACCCGGACCGGTTTGGTTCGGTGGCGGAGCTGGCGGTAAAAGCCGGTTTCACCGTGGCCCGCCGCTCACTGCAGCAAGACCCTGCCCATGCTCAGGTATACCTGGGCGACACCATGGGCGAGCTGATGATGCTCTACGGCGCGGGTGACATGGCGTTTGTCGGCGGTTCATTGATTGAAAGGGGCGGCCACAACCCGCTGGAGCCGGCGGCCTGGGGTATTCCGGTACTTTCCGGCCCGCATGTGTTCAACTTTGAGACGGTGTATGAGCGCCTTCGTGCCGGCGAGGGTGTGGTGATGGTCCAAAGCGGGGACGAGTTGGGCCAGGCCGTGGTCCGTTTAATGGCGACCCGGGAAGAGCGGCAGGCTCTGGGGGAGCGGGCACTGGCGGTGGTGAATAAAAATCGCGGGGCACTGGACAGGGTCGTTGAGGGTATTGTCGAGCGCCTGTAAAAACGGGCCCCTGAATCAGGAGGCCCGCCTGGCTGGTGTAATGCTCAAGGCCAGCGTTATTGCATCGGGTCGTCCAGCACTTCCTCATCGTTGGCCAGTGCCTCTATGCCCTGAGCGCCTTCACTGAGCCAGTTGTTCAGCTCCAGCAGGTCTTGCGGGCTCAGGGTGCCGGCTGCCTGCTTCAGTTGCAGGGTATTGACCACGTAGTCGTAACGCGCATTTGCGTAGTCTCTTAGCGCAACATAGTAGGCCCGCTCCGCATCCAGTACTTCCACTATGTTCCGCGTACCTACTTCATAGCCGGCCCGGGTAGCGTCCAGTGCGCTACGGCGGGAGATGATGGTTTGCTCGAAGGCGTTGGCGGTTTCAATATTGTTGTTCACCGTCAGGAACAGGCTGCGGGTATTGACCTGAACGTCACGGCGGGCCGTGTTCAGGTCTTCTTCGGCGGCGGTAACCAGGGAGCGCTGCTGGCGAACGCCGGCCTGGGTGCCGCCACCCATGTACAGGGGCACATTCAGGCTGAGCCCAACCACGGCTTGAGTCCCTTCGCCCTGGCTTGTCAGTCGGCCGTCGTAGTCGGTTTCCCCGTAAGAGGCTTCCAGGTCCAGGGTTGGCAAATGCCCGGATTTCGCCACTTTCAGGTTGGCTTCGTTTGCGTTCAGTTCTGACAGGGCCGCCTGGATGGACCAGTTCTGTTCCAGGGCCGTGGCTTCCCAGGCGTTCGGGTTCATCGGTTCCGGACGGCCGAGAGGGAAGTTCTGGCGCAGGTTTTCCAGATCGGCCGGGTATTCGCCGGTGAGCCGGGCCAGCTGTTCCTTGGCCACGTTCAGTTGATTTTCCGCAGCGATGCGCTGGCTTTTGGCGTCGTCGTAACTGGCCCGCGCTTCATAGACCTCGGTGATCGCAATCAGGCCAACGTCAAAACGCTCCTGGGCCTGTTCGTACTGGCGCTGAATGGCAGCTTCGGTTGCCTGTGCCGTAGTTACCGTATCCTGGGCGCGCAGCACATCAAAATAGGCGGTCGATACATCCAGCATGAGCTGCTGTTGAGCCAGGTTGTATTGAGCTTCTGCGGCTTCGGTCTGGAATTGGCTGGCGTCGAACTCGAACCAGTTATCGGCGCGGAAAACCGGCTGTGTCAGTTGAACGCCGTAATTCAGGGTGCGGTAACTGTCATCGCTCTGGCCATTTTTTGATTCGAAATCGGTGTGGTTGCCCTCGGCGAAAGCTGCAATTTGCGGCAACAACGCACTCTTGCTGACATCCGTCGCCGCCTGCTGCGCCTCAAACTGCGCCCGAGCCGAGGCAATGCCGGAATCGTACGACAGCGCCTGTTCATAGGTTTCCATGAGATCCAGGGAAAAGGCCGGCTGTGCGGCCAGCAGGGCGATCAAGCCTGGGAGTAAGCGTTTCTTCATTGTATCTCCTGATGTGCTGTCTACGGGCATCCGTGATCTGGATACAGATTGTAAAGGACCATTATGGACAATAAAGGTTCCTGTCTCTACACTTGCAAATTCGACTCACTTTGTGAGCAAAGTAGACAAGTATCGCGTCTTGACGGGGTGCTGGCGGCCAGAAACGGCAGCCGGCTGAGATTGCACAGCAGAACCCGCAACCTGATCCGGATAATACCGGCGTAGGGATTAAGACCAGATGAATAGCACCAGTGCGCCCGTTTCCGGGCTACAGGTGTGCTCCGTCATACGCGACCCGACCACCAAACGAACCGGGAGCAGACAATGACGGATCTTCCTTCCTACCTCAGCGATTCCGCGCAAGTGGATTCGGCAGCAATCAAACCATTACCAAGCTCACGAAAAATATACGTGCAGGGTAGCCGACCCGATCTCCGCGTGCCAATGCGGGAAATTACGGTGGAAGACACGCCCACCGAGATGGGTGGTGAAAAGAACCCGCCGGTGATGGTCTACGACACCTCCGGGCCCTATACCGATCCACAAGCCACCATCGACCTGCGCAAGGGTCTCAAGCCCATTCGTCAGGCCTGGATTGAAGAGCGCGGTGATGTGGAACAGCTGGCGGACTACACCTCCGAGTTCACCCGCCGGCGCATGAAAGACCCGCAGCTGGACCCGCTGCGGTTCATGGACGAACGCAAGCCGCTGCGCGCCAAGCCCGGTAAAAACGTCAGCCAGATGCACTATGCCCGCCAGGGCATTGTTACCCCGGAGATGGAATTCATCGCCATCCGGGAAAACATGAAGCTGCAGGAAGCCCGGGAGAACGGCCTGCTGGATGACCCGCACCCCGGCCAGTCCTTCGGCGCCAACCTGCCGCCGGAGATCACCCCCGAGTTCGTGCGTGACGAAGTGGCCCGTGGCCGCGCGATCATCCCCGCCAACATCAACCACCCGGAAACCGAGCCGATGATCATCGGTCGTAACTTCCTGGTGAAGATCAACGGCAATATCGGCAACTCCGCCGTTAGCTCTTCCATCGAGGAAGAAGTGGAAAAACTTACCTGGGGCATCCGCTGGGGCTCGGATACGGTGATGGACCTGTCCACCGGCAAGAACATCCACGAAACCCGTGAGTGGATCATCCGCAACTCGCCGGTGCCCATCGGCACCGTTCCGATTTATCAGGCGCTGGAAAAAGTCGGCGGCGTGGCCGAGGACCTGACCTGGGAAATCTTCCGGGACACGCTGATTGAACAGGCTGAGCAGGGCGTGGACTACTTCACCATTCACGCGGGTGTGCGCCTGCACCACGTGCCCCTGACCGCCAAGCGGACCACCGGTATTGTGTCCCGGGGCGGCTCGATCATGGCCAAGTGGTGCCTGGCCCACCACAAGGAAAGCTTCCTGTACGAGCACTTCGAAGACATCTGCGAAATCATGAAAGCCTACGATGTGGCCTTCAGCCTGGGCGACGGCCTGCGCCCAGGTTCCATCGCCGATGCCAATGACGCGGCCCAGTTCGGTGAACTGGAAACCCTGGGCGAGTTGACCAAGATTGCCTGGAAGCACGATGTCCAGTGCATGATCGAAGGCCCGGGTCATGTGCCCATGCACCTGGTGAAAGAGAACATGGACAAGCAGCTCGAATGCTGCGACGAAGCGCCATTCTACACCCTCGGCCCGCTGATCACCGACATCGCGCCCGGCTATGACCACATCACCTCCGGCATTGGTGCCGCGATGATCGGCTGGTACGGCTGTGCCATGCTCTGCTACGTGACGCCCAAGGAGCACCTGGGCCTGCCCAACAAGGACGACGTGAAAACCGGCATCATCACCTACAAGATCGCCGCTCACGCCGCCGACCTGGCCAAGGGCCACCCGGGCGCTCAGATTCGCGACAACGCGCTGTCCAAGGCCCGTTTCGAATTCCGCTGGGAAGACCAGTTCAACCTCGGCCTGGACCCGGACACCGCCCGTGCCTACCACGACGAGACCCTGCCCAAGGAATCGGCCAAGGTGGCGCACTTCTGCTCCATGTGCGGGCCCAAGTTCTGCTCCATGAAAATCTCGCAGGAAGTGCGGGATTACGCGGCGGAAAATGGTCTGGACGAAGTGACGGCGATTGACGCCGGCATGCAGGAGAAGTCGAAGGAGTTTGTCGAGTCCGGCAGCAAGCTCTACGACAAGGTCTGACAGGCGCGGTAACTTGCAGTAGCGCCATGCTTCCGGCTATCGTTCAAGGCCGAACACATAGCCGGAAGCGTCCATGCCCAAACCATTCCAGTTCAATGCCAACGACGTCACCGTCGAAAAACGCGAAACCGTCTTCCAGGGCTTTTTCCGCATGGACAAGCTCTGGCTGACCCACGCGCGTTTTGATGGCCGCGAAATGCCTACCTTTACCCGCGAGCTCTTCGTGCGTGGCGATGCCACCTGCGTGCTGCCCTACGACCCCGAGCGGGATGAAGTGGTCCTTCTGGAGCAGTTTCGCTTGGGCGCGCTGGGCAGGGATCAGTCACCCTGGTTGCTGGAACTGGTGGCCGGCATGAATGAAGACGGCGAGGCGCCGGAAGAGGTGGCCCGCCGCGAGGCCGAGGAAGAGGCCGGATTGACCTTTGGCCATCTGGAAAAGGTCTGTGACTACCTGGTGTCGCCGGGTGGTACGACCGAACTGGTACACCTGTATTGTGGCCACACCAGCACAACTGACGCCGGCGGTTTGTATGGCCTGGAGCACGAACACGAAGACATTCGGGCGCATGTGGTGCCTGCGGATGAGGCCATCGCCATGATTCAGGACGGTCGCATCAACAATGCTGCCGCCATCATCGCCATCCAGTGGTTGCAACTGAACCGTGAGCGGCTGCGCCGGGAGTGGGTGGCAGCATGACCGAGTGGGTAAAACGGCCGAAGCCGTATGTGCCGGATCTGCGACGTTTTGGTGCGTTGTGTGACGGCAATTACCAGCGCCTGCGCAAGTTGCGAAAGCTGGAAGTAGCAGGTCAGCCGGTGTGTGAATTCGAGCTGCACCGGGAGAACCAGTACCTGGGCCGGGTGCGTATCGAGGTGCTGCAAACCACCAAGTTCACCGAAACCCTGCTGCTGGAACAGGTGCACAATAGCGGCCGGTGGCTGAACAACCCGCAAATGACCGTGCGCGTGTACCACGATGCCGCCATGGCTGAGATCATCAGTTGTTACCGCCAGCGTCAGATTGCCCCGGTTAACGATTACCCCAACCGTTACATGCACCACCCGGACGAAAAAGTGCAGGTGAACAGCTTCCTTGCCGATTGGCTGGACTTCTGCCTGCGCTTTGGTCATTTACCTATGGAGCACGCCGCCTGGACTGCCGGAGGAGGGCTGGAATGACCGGCCTGACGGCCGCCGCCTCCCAGGATGTGAAAGTTTGTAAAATTTCCCGGTAAGCTGTTCAGAATGTGAACGGTTCTCCATTCCTGCATGACCAACCCGACTATGCCTGTCGTACACTGGTAACAATCCGTAATTGATTGCAACGAAAGCACACAGGCCAGGCATGACCGACTCCCGATTTGACCAACCGCTGCGGGTATTGCAGCTGACCGATCCCCACCTGATGGCCGACGAGCAGGGCAGCCTGCTGGGCGTTAACACCCGTGACAGCCTGAACGCGGTCATTGATGAAGTGCTCTCGGCTCATGGTCGGCCGGATCTGGTGCTGGCTACCGGAGACATCACCCAGGATGCCTCGGAAGCCGCCTATCGTTACTTCGGTGAGCGCCTAAATGTATTCGGGTGTCCCTCGCTCTGGATCGCGGGCAATCACGATGACGCGGCGGTGCAGGCCTCGATCGCCAGTGAGTTTCAGGCAGGGCAAAAACAGATGGTGCGGGGCGGTTGGCACTTTGTCATGCTGGATTCCTCGGTGCCCGGCAAGGTATATGGTGAACTTGCAGAGAGCGAGTTGGCCTTTCTACAGAAGGCGCTGGCCGAACACCCGGACTTGCCCACCATGGTATGCCTGCATCATCACCCGGTCAGCATTGGCTCGGCGTGGATGGACAGAATCGGCCTGATCGACCCCGGGCCGTTCTGGCGGGTAGTCGATCGCCAACGGCAAGTGAAAGTTGTCCTGTGGGGCCACATTCACCAGGATTTTCACCAGCAACGGAACGGTGTGCAATTGCTCGCCTCGCCCTCCACCTGCATCCAGTTCGCCGCCGGCTCCGAAGGCTTCGCCGTGGAACCGGCAGCGCCGGGTTACCGGTGGTTTGAGCTGCACGCTTCCGGCGACCTTCAAACCTCGGTCGGCCGTGCAACCGGGTTTGAATTTGACCTGGATGAACAGAGTGGCGGGTACTGACGGCTACCCGGCCCGCAGTTCTCTTGCCGCCGCCACCATGGTCTCCAGTGCCGGCAGCACCTCTTCCCATTTGCGGGTTTTCAGGCCGCAGTCCGGGTTGACCCACAGCCGTTCAGCCGGAATCCGTTCAGCCGCCAGTTTCATCAGTTTGCTGATGTGATCCTTCCCAGGCGTATTCGGCGAGTGAATGTCGTACACGCCCGGGCCGATGTCGTTCGGGTACTCGAAATTCTTGAAGGCATCCAGCAGCTCCATGTCTGAGCGGGAGGTTTCGATGGTGATCACATCCGCATCCATGCGGGCAATTGCCTCGATGATGTCATTGAATTCCGAATAACACATGTGGGTATGGATCTGGGTTGTGTCGTCCACACCATTGGCGGCCAGGCGGAAGCAGTTGATTGCCCATTCCAGATAGCTTTCCCAATCGGAACGACGCAGGGGCAGGCCCTCGCGCAGCGCGGCTTCGTCGATCTGGATGATACGAATTCCGGCTTTTTCCAGGTCCTGCACCTCCTGGCGAATCGCCAGCGCCAGTTGCAGGCAGGAATCCCTGCGCGGCTGATCATCGCGCACGAACGACCAGTTCAGAATGGTGACCGGGCCAGTCAGCATGCCTTTGACCGGTTTATCGGTCAGCGACTGGGCGTAGCGAATCCAGCCTACCGTCATGGCGTTGGGGCGCTCGATATCACCGAATAGAATGGGCGGCTTCACGCAGCGGGAGCCGTAGGATTGCACCCAGCCGAAACGGGTAAACGCGTAGCCGTCCAGCTGTTCCCCGAAGTACTCCACCATATCGTTGCGTTCCGGCTCGCCGTGTACCAGCACATCCAGGCCCAGCATTTCCTGTTCACGAATGCAGCGCTCGATTTCGCCTTCCATTTGCGCTTTGTAGGTTTGTGCGTCCAGATCACCTTTACGGAATTTCAGCCGGGCCTGGCGAATCTCCCGGGTTTGGGGAAAAGAGCCGATCGTGGTGGTGGGGTAGGCCGGCAGCTGCAGTTTTTGCTGTTGCAGGGCAATACGTTGCGCGTAGTCACTGTTGCGTTGTCCCTGGCACGCTTTGATTGCTGCAACGGCTGCGCGAACCCGCGGGTTAATGACACGTTCTGAGTTCAGGCGACGGTCGATGGCGGCCCGGTTTTCGGCCAGTATTGATGCCACGGTATCGCGGCCTTCATTTAATGCCTGGCTGAGCACCAGTACTTCTTCGAGTTTTTGCAGCGCGAATGCCAGCCAAGTGCGGATCTCCGGGTCCAGTTCGGTTTCCGGTGCCAGGTCGACCGGCACGTGGAGCAGTGAGCATGAAGGCGCCAGCCAAAGCCGTTTCGCCAGTTTTTCATGGAGCGGTTCCAGCCAGTTGAGCTGGGCCTCCAGATCGGTTTTCCAAACGTTGCGTCCGTTCACCACGCCCAAAGACAGCACCTTGTGGGTAGGCAGCCAGTCGGCCACCCTGTTTACCTCATTAGCGGCGCTGACAGCATCCAGATGAATGCCGGCGACCGGTAGCTCACACGCCAGTTGCAGGTTATCGCGGAGCTCTCCGAAATAGGTGGCCAGCAGTACCTTTGGGCGGCTGCTTTTCAACTGATGGTAGGCCAGATTGAAGCCGTGTCGCCAATTGGCATCCAGGTCGGTCACCAGTGCCGGCTCATCAATCTGTACCCAGTCGGCACCGGCATCGGCCAGGGTTTCGAGCAGTTTGGCGTAGACTGGCAGCAGTCGTTCCAGCAGGTCCAGCCGGTTGCTGCCATCCGTGGTCTTGCCAAGCCACAGGTAAGTGACCGGGCCAATAATCACTGGTTTTGCCTGTACACCCTGCGCTTTTGCCTCGGCCAGTTCGGCCAGCAGCCGGTCCGGGTTCAGAGTGAACTCGGTGTCGGCATTCAGTTCCGGCACGATGTAGTGGTAGTTGGTGTCGAACCATTTGGTCATCTCTCCGGCGGCAATGGCGCAGCAGGCGCTGTCGTTTGCACCCCGGCCCCGGGCGGCGCGGAAATAGGCATCCAGTTCAGAGCCCTCCGGGCCTTTGGCGCGGTCTGGCAGATTGCCCAGCGTGACGGACATGTCCAGCACCTGGTCGTACAGGGAAAAGTCGCCAACGGGCGCGAGATCCAGCTGGGCCTGTTGTTGCCAGTGCCGCTGGCGTAATGCGGAGGCGGTTTCCGCCAGTGCCTGTTCGGATTGTTGGCCGGCCCAGTAAGCTTCAAGCGCGAATTTCAGTTCCCGGTGGCCGCCGATTCGCGGAAAGCCGAGATTATGTGTGGTAACCATGATGATGTCCCTGGTGTTGTTGGTTTGAACAGGTGGCCAAGGTTAGGGCGCTTGAAGGATGAATAAAAATGGTATTATTTCACCAAGCCATGAACAAATTTCACGGAAAGCCATGATCGAGCGAAACCATCTGGAAATCCTGCGGGCTACCGAGCGCCAGGGATCCTTGACTGCCGCCGCGGAGCAACTGCACCTGACTCAATCCGCCCTGAGCCATGCCATGCGAAAGCTGGAGCAGCAACTGGGCACCCCGGTCTGGACGCGTGAAGGCCGGCAACTGCGGTTTACTCAGGCTGGCGAGCAGTTGCTGGGGCTGGCAAACCGCCTGTTACCGCAATTTGAGCATGCTGAAATGCTGGTGAGGCAAATTGCACGGGGTCAACGTGGTAGTTTGCGGGTCGGTATGGAGTGTCACCCCTGTTATCAGTGGCTACTGAAAGTGGTGGGGCCTTATCTGCAGCAATGGCCGGATGTGGATGTCGACGTAAAGCAGGAATTCCAGTTCGGTGGCATGGGTGCGCTGTTTGGCCACGACATTGATTTGCTGGTCACCCCGGATCCGTTGCATCGCCCCGGCGTGCTGTTTGAGCCGGTTTTTGATTATGAGCAGGTGTTGGTGGTGCCGGTGGGCCACACATTGGCCGGCAACGAATGGGTTGAACCGGAGCAGTTGGAAAAGGAAACCCTGATTACTTATCCGGTAGCCGCCGAGCGGCTGGATATTTTTACCCGGTTTTTCCTGCCCGCTCACTGTTCGCCGGCAAGGCACAAAACCATTGAAACGACTGACATCATGCTGCAGATGGTCGCCGCCGGGCGGGGCATAACAGCTTTGCCCCGTTGGCTGGTTGACGAATATGCGCGAACAATGCCGATCAAGGCCTTGCGACTCGGGCGCGAAGGAATGCCGAAACAGATATTTCTGGGCTGTCGGGAACGGGATGAATCGCTGGACTATCTGGCAGCCTTCATCCGGCTGGCGCGAGAGGTTCGCTGGAGCTAGTCTCTTCGGTTAAACTGCGGCAAAAATTCAGACAGGAATAAGCACCATGAGCGAAACCCCGGCCGATCTCAAATACATTGAAACCCACCAGTGGGTGCGGGTTGCCGATGATGGCACCGCCACGGTGGGCATTACCGACTTTGCCCAGGAACAGCTGGGCGACATCGTGTTCGTGGAAGTGCCCGAGGTGGGGGCAACGGTCAATGGCGGGGAAGAGGCCGCCGTGGCCGAGTCCGTCAAATCCGCTTCCGATGTGTTTAGCCCGGTCACTGGTGAAGTGCTTGAGGTTAACGAGAAGTTGGAAGATGAGCCGGAGCTGGTGAATGAAGACCCGTATGGCGAAGGCTGGCTGTTCCGGGTGAAACTGGCGGACGCCGGCGAGCTGGATGGCCTGATGGATGCCACCGCCTACGTCGAGCACGCCGCCTCCGAGGGCTGAAGGTTCAGTCCCTTAAGGACATCACCGGCCAGCCGTTATCCCGGGCCACCTGCTCCAGAGTCGGGTCCGGATCGACGGCGACCGGGTTGTCCACTTTCTGTAGCAGTGGCACATCGTTTCGTGAGTCGCTGTAGAACCAGGCACCTTCCAGGCTTTCTTCATTGCCCGCCAGCCAGTCGTGCAGGCGCTCCACTTTGCCTTCCTGAAAGCTTGGGGTGCCGGCCACTTCTCCGGTGAAACGGCCGTTCACCAGTTCCGGTTCGGTGGCAATCAGGTGCTCCACGCCCAGTGCGGCTGCGATGGGTTCGGTGATGAACCGGTTGGTGGCGGTGATAATCATCAGGGTGTGGCCCTGTTCGCGGTGGCGTGTCAGCAACTCAGCCGCTTTTTTCTGCATCATCGGCGCCACTTTTTTCTGCATGAAGGTGTCCCGCCAGCGCTCCAGCTCTTCCATGCTGTGGCTCGCCAGCGGCTTCAGAATAAAGCGCTGGTAATGGAATATATCCAGTTCGCCGTTCAGGTATTCCTGATAGAACTGATCGTTGGCACGGCGGTATTCCTCTTCGTCCACCAGTCCCTCGTCCACCAGAAACTCGCCCCACGCGTGGTCGCTGTCGCCATTAAGCAGAGTGTTGTCCAGATCAAAAATCGCAAGCGTCAAGTGACGTCCTCCCATGGTTGTCAGGCTGGTCGGCAAAAGCCGGAGTCTACCATGCCCATTGAGTGATGGCTCTTCCTGTCTCCGGTGAAGGTATCTTAATGGGGGACTTTCAGGCTCTGTTTGCCCGCGCCTTGGGTTTCTGCAAGAATGAGAGCAACTTGGACAATTGTCGCCAGTAAAAAAGTAACTGGCAGCCGACTTATTTTAAGAGGACTGTGCCGTGATCGACAAAGACGGTTTCAGACCCAACGTCGGAATCATTCTGGCCAACCACAGGGGCGAAGTGCTCTGGGCAAGGCGAATAGGGCAGGATTCATGGCAGTTCCCTCAGGGCGGTATCAAGCACAACGAGACGCCGGAAGATGCACTGTACCGGGAACTGGCCGAGGAAATCGGCCTGAGTGCCAGCGATGTGGAGATCATCAGTTGCACCCGGGGCTGGCTTCGGTACCGTCTGCCAAGGCGAATGGTGCGCTACAACTCGCACCCCGTCTGCGTGGGGCAAAAACAGAAATGGTTCCTGCTGAGGATGTTATCGCCGGATGCGCATGTTCGCGTGGATGGCACCGATTCACCGGAATTCGACGGATGGCAGTGGGTTAGCTACTGGTATCCGTTGGGGCAGGTGGTTTCATTCAAGAAAGAAGTGTACCGGCGCGCGCTACGGGAGCTGGCGCCCAGGCTGTTCCACAACATGGAGCAGTGGTTGAGAAGTGGCGAGCAGAACCGACGCCGGAAGGAACTCAATAAATGACGGACTGAGCCCATGCTGAGCATCCTGCGAAATATCGTACAAGAAGTGAATGCAGCCCGGGATCTCCAGGAGGCGCTGCGTATTATCGTATCGCGGGTGCAGGAAGCCATGGGCACTGAGGTGTGCTCGGTTTATCTGCTGGATCCGGCTTCTAACCGTTATATCCTGATGGCTACCGAAGGCCTTTATCAGGAGTCGGTGGGCAAGGTCAGCATGGGGCACTCCGAGGGTCTGGTTGGCCTGGTCGGTGCACGGGAAGAACCGATCAATCTGGAAGACGCTCCCTCCCATCCCCGCTACCGTTACTTTCCGGAAACCGGTGAAGAACGTTTCCGTTCCTTTCTGGGCGTGCCCATTATCCACCGCCGGCGGATGCTCGGCGTGCTGGTGGTTCAGCAGCGGGAAAGCTCACGATGTTTTGATGAGGGCGAAGAAGCGTTTCTGGTCACGGTTTCTGCGCAACTGGCCAGTGTTATCGCCCATAGCGAAGCCACTGGTGCCATCAGCGGGCTGTCACTGACTGGCGAGGAAACCAAAGACATTTGCTTCAGCGGCGTACCGGGCGCACCGGGTGTTGCCATCGGCACCGGGGTGGTGGTGTATTCCACCGCCGACCTGGATGCGGTACCGGAGAAAGCCGCTGAGAATATCGAACAGGAACTGGAACTGTTCCGGGCTGCGGTTCAGACGGTACGTGAAGACATCCAGAGGGTTGCGAAGCGGTTGTCATCGCAGCTGCGCCCGGAGGAACTGGCGCTGTTCGATGTTTATCTGAGCATGCTGGGGGACAAGGCGCTGCCGGGCGAGGTGGATGCCCGCATTCGTGAAGGGGTCTGGGCCCAGGGCGCGCTCAAGCAGGTGGTGAAGCAATACATCCGTCACTTCGAGATGATGGACGATCTGTATCTGCGTGAACGGGCGGTGGACATCCGCGATCTCGGTCGCCGGCTGCTCTCCCGGTTGCAGGAAGGCGAGGAAAAGAACGTAGAGTATCCGGAAAACACGGTGCTGGTCAGCGAGGAAATTACGCCGGCCATGCTGGGTGAGGTGCCCAAGGGGCACCTGGTTGGCCTGGTGTCGGTGAAAGGCTCCAGCAACTCCCACGTTGCCATTCTGGCCCGCGCCATGGGTGTGCCCACGGTGATGGGGCTGGTGGATATTCCGGTTAACCAGCTCGATGGTAAAGAGCTGGTGGTCGACGGCTTTGAGGGTCAGCTGTTTGCCTCGCCGTCGTCGGAGCTGCGAGCCTTCTACCAGGAAATCTGTGACGAGGAGGCTGAGCTTTTCCGGGGGCTGGAAGCGCTGCGTGACAAGCCTTGCGAAACCACTGACGGCCATCGGGTGGCCCTGTTGGTGAATACCGGTCTGATGACCGATGTGGCCCGCTCTCTTTCCCATGGTGCCGAAGGCATTGGGCTGTACCGCACCGAAGTGCCTTTCATGATCAAGGACCGCTTTCCCTCCGAACAGGAACAGCGGGAGTATTACCGGGAACAGCTGGAGGCTTTCGCGCCCAACCCGGTGACCATGCGCACCCTGGATATCGGGGGCGATAAGGCGCTGACCTATTTCCCGATCCAGGAAGAAAACCCGTTCCTGGGCTGGCGTGGCATTCGAGTGACCCTGGATCACCCGGAGATATTTCTGGTGCAGGTGCGAGCCATGCTCAAGGCCAGCGAGGGGCTGAACAACCTGCAGATCATGCTGCCGATGATCAGCAACATTTCCGAAGTGGAAGAGTCCCTGCACCTGATTTACCGCGTTTACCATGAGGTACGTGAAGAGGGTTACGAAATCCACATGCCGAAGGTGGGCGTGATGGTGGAAGTGCCTGCGGTGGTGTACCAGATCCGGGAGCTGGCGGAGCGGGTGGATTTCCTGTCCGTGGGCTCCAACGACCTCACCCAGTACCTGCTGGCGGTGGATCGCAACAACCCGCGTGTGGCCCAGTTGTACCACTCTTACCATCCCGCAGTGCTGCAGGCGCTCGTACGAGTGGCGCAGGACGCCCATTCGGTGGGCAAACCGGTGGGTATTTGCGGCGAGTTGGCCGGCGATCCCGGCGGCGCCTTGCTGTTAATGGCCATGGGGTACGATTCCCTGTCCATGAACGCGGCCAGTCTGCCGAAAGTGAAGTCGGTGATCCGCAACGTCAGCCGCGAATGGGCCGCCCAGTTGCTGGAAGACGTGCTTCTGCTGGATTCGCCGCACGTTATCAAGAGCTGCGTGGATCTGGCTCTGCGCAATGAGGGTTTTGGCCGTTACCTGCGCCCGGCCCGGTCGTCCTCTGCTGCCCTGGCCAAGAAAACGTCTGCGTAACTCGCGGGGCGCACAATAAAAAAGGCCGGAGGGTGCCTCCCTGCCGGCCTTTTTAAGACACTTGAGCGCTTACAGAATATAGCGGCTCAGGTCCTCGTCTTCCGCCAGTTCGCCCAGCTTTTCGTCCACGTAGGCCGCGGTGACTTCAAACTCGCCGTTTACCTGATCGCCAGCGTCAAACGACAGGCTTTCCAGCAAACACTCGAGTACCGTATGCAGCCGGCGGGCACCGATGTTTTCGGTGGTTTCGTTCACCTTGTGGGCCACTTCCGCGAGGCGGGTGATGGCCTCATCGGCAAACGTCAGCTTCACCCCTTCGGTGGCCATCATCGCCTCATATTGCTGCACCAGGGAGGCGTCCGGTTCGGTCAGGATGCGCTTGAAGTCTTCCGGTGTCAGGGCTTTCAGTTCCACCCGGGTCGGCAGGCGGCCCTGCAACTCCGGAATCAGGTCCGATGGCTTACTCAGGTGGAAGGCGCCGGAGGCGATGAACAGAATGTGATCCGTGCGTACCGAGCCGTACTTGGTACTGACGGTGCTGCCTTCAATCAGCGGCAGCAGGTCCCGTTGAACACCTTCCCTGGATACATCAGAGGAAGTGTTTTCGGAGCGCTTGGCCACCTTGTCGATTTCATCCAGGAACACGATGCCGTTCTGTTCCACCGCCTGGATGGCTTTTTGTTTGATCTCTTCCTCGTTCACCAGCTTGGCCGCTTCTTCATCACGGGCCTGCCTGAGCGCATCCGACACTTTCATCTTGCGGGTTTTGCGCTTGTCGGATGACATGCTGGAGAACATGTTCTGTAATTGGCTGGTCATTTCCTCCATGCCCGGAGGTGCCATGATTTCCACGCCGGCGCCACCGCTGCGCAGTTCAATCTCGATTTCCTTGTCGTCCAGCTCGCCTTCACGCAGTTTTTTGCGAAACAGCTGGCGGGTGGAGGAGTCGTTGCTGGTACGCTGGCTGTCTTCCTGCAAGTCCCGGGGTGGTGGGATCAGGGCGTCGAGGATTCGCTCTTCGGCGGCATCCAGGGCACGGTTTTCATGCAGCTTCATTTCCTTTTCGCGCAGCATTTTCACTGCGGAATCCGCCAGGTCTCGGATAATCGATTCCACATCGCGGCCCACGTAGCCGACTTCCGTGAACTTGGTGGCCTCCACTTTCAGAAAGGGCGCATCCGCCAGCTTGGCCAGGCGGCGGGCGATTTCGGTCTTGCCTACGCCGGTGGGGCCGATCATCAGGATGTTCTTGGGCGTAATCTCGTCACGCAGGCTGCTGTCCAGCTGCATACGGCGCCAGCGGTTGCGAAGGGCAATGGCAACGGCGCGCTTGGCTTCTTGCTGACCCACGATGTGCTTGTTCAGCTCGTGGACAATCTCACGGGGAGTCATTGCAGACATGGTCGCTCCGGTCAGTCTTTGGTGGACAGCACTTCCAGAGTGCGGTTCTGGTTGGTGTAAATGCAGATGTCGCCGGCAATGGCCAGGGCCTTCTCGGTGATCTCCCGGGCGCTGAGGTCGGTATTTTCCAGAAGAGCCCGGGCGGCGGCCTGGGCATAGGGGCCGCCGGAGCCAATGGCGATCAGCCCCTGCTCCGGCTCAATGACATCGCCATTGCCGGTAATGATCAGTGACGCGGTTTTGTCCGCTACCGCCAGCAGGGCTTCGAGCTTTCGCAGAGCGCGGTCGGTGCGCCAGTCTTTGGCGAGCTCGACGGCGGCGCGTGTCAGGTGCCCCTGGTGTTTTTCCAGCTGGGCTTCGAAGCGTTCGAACAGGGTGAAGGCATCCGCCGTACCACCGGCAAAGCCGGCGATGACCTTGTCGTTGTACAGGCGACGTACTTTGCGCACGTTGCCTTTCATCACGGTGTTGCCAAGTGTTGCCTGGCCATCACCGGCCAGGGCCACTTCGTCGCCTCGGCGGACAGAAACTATGGTAGTCATTCGGGCTCCAGTTGCCTGTTTACAGTGGTTATGCGGATGTTATGGAGGCGGGGAGCAAGAATTCAAGAGATCAGCCTTCCTTGGCAATCTTGCGCACCAGCGGCTGAATGTCGATGGAGACGAGCTTATCCACCGCCGAGTTCATGTTACTGCGGGACTTGAAGGGCCCGGCATTCACCCGGTACCAGACGCTGCCGTTGTTCTGCTCCACGGTTTGCACGTGGGCGCGCAGGCCCTGAAAGGCGATCTCGGCCCGCAGCCGTTCGGCATCTTGCTGGTTGCGGAAAGAGCCGGCCTGCACGATGTAATCGAAGTCCTGCATGTTAGGGCCAGGCGTGTATTCGTTGACCTCCGGAGTGGCCACTTCGGATTCCGGCAGCATGTCATAAAACCGGAACTCTTTGGCGGTTTGCTGCTGGCCGGAGGATTCCGGGGGCGTAGCCTGCTTTGGCTGAGGGGCAGCAGTCTCCCTGGCCTGCGTTTTTTCAGGCTTCGCCGGCTGGCCGGTCTCCGGGAGGGTGTTCAGATAGACAATAAAACCGATAAAACAGCCCACAAGGGCCAGAGAGGCGATCCACTTCAACGATAAACTCCCGTGTTGTGCCCGCGCCGGTGCGCTTTCCTTGCGTTTTGGCGCCTTGCCGGGTTTAGGTGCTGGTTTGCCCCTGGGGGCCTGGGCACCTTTACCGGCAGGGCGGTTTTTCTTGGCGTAGTCCCTGGCCATGGCCGGTTTACATCTCTTCCGGTGCGCTCACGCCCAGCAGGCCCAGGCCGTTCTCAATGACCTGCCGCACGGCCAGGTAAAGGCTCACGCGCGCATCGCGCAGGGCGGTGTCTTCGATCAGCACTTTATGGGCGTTGTAATAGGTGTGGAACAGGCCAGCCAGGTCCCGCAGGTAGTGGGCCACGTGGTGTGGCTCGCGCTGGGCGGCGGCATTGGCAACCAGTTCCGGGTACTTGGCCAACTGGTTGGCGATTTCTTTTTCTTCGTCCAGTGTCAGGATGGACAGGTCGCCCTTGCACTCATCGAACGCTCTCGGCGTACCCTCCTCGGCCAGCTTTCGCAGTACGCTGCAGATGCGCGCGTGGGCGTACTGGATGTAGTACACCGGGTTTTCGTTGGTTTGTGAGCGGGCCAGATCAATGTCGAAGGTGAGCTGGCTGTCTACCCGGCGGGCGGCCAGGAAGTAGCGGGTGGCATCACGGCCCACTTCGTCAATCAGATCGCGCACAGTGACATAGCTGCCGGCCCGCTTGGAGATTTTCACCTCTTCGCCGGAGCGGGTCACCATCACCATCTGGTGCAGCACGTAGTCGGGCCAGCCCTGTGGGATGTCGGCTTTCAGTGCCTGCAGGCCGGCACGCACACGGGTGACGGTGGAGTGGTGGTCGGCGCCTTGTTCGTTAATCACGGTGGTAAATCCGCGCTGCCATTTGTCCAGGTGATAGGCCACGTCCGGCAGGAAATAGGTGTAGCCGCCGTCTTTCTTGCGCATGACGCGGTCTTTGTCGTCGCCGAATTCCGTGGTTTTCAGCCACATGGCGCCGTCTTGTTCGTAGGTGTAACCATTTTCCTTCAGGCGCTTTACGGTGGCTTCCACCTTGCCGTCTTCGTACAGGGAGGATTCCAGGAAGTACACGTCGAACTTGACGCCAAAGGCTTTCAGGTCCAGGTCCTGCTCGCGACGCAGATACGCAACGGCGAATTCGCGAATGGCGTCGCGGTCTTCCGGGTCGCCCTTGGCAGTCACGGCGCGATCGTCGGCCACCACGGTGTCGCCGGCCAGGTAGGCATTGGCGACATCGACAATGTAATCGCCCCGGTAGCCGTCTTCCGGCCAGCTTTCGTGTTCCGGCGTCAGGCCTTTTACGCGGGCCTGCACCGACAACGTCAGGTTGTTGATCTGGGCGCCCGCGTCGTTGTAGTAAAACTCCCGGGTAACGTCGTAACCGTTGGCTTCCAGTAGCCGGCACAGGCTGTCGCCGATGGCTGCGCCACGGCCGTGGCCCACATGCAAAGGGCCGGTGGGGTTGGCGGAAACAAATTCCACCTGGACTTTCTCGCCCTTGCCGGTCTGGTTGCGTCCGAACTGTTCGCCGTCAGCAAGAATGGTCTCAACGATCCCGAAGGCACTGGCGGTGCTCATGAAGAAGTTGATGAAACCCGGTCCGGCAATTTCCACCTTGTCTACGGCCTTGCTCCGGGGCAGGTTGGCCACCAGTGCCTCGGCCAGTTGCCGCGGCGGACAACCGGCAGCTTTTGCCGCTGCCAGGGCTATGTTGCAGGCGTAATCGCCGTGGGCCTTGTCTTTGGTGTTGCCGATCTGCGGGGTAAAGGTTTGGTCCGCCGGCAAGGTGCCTTCGGACTGCAGCGCGGCCAGCGCAGACTGGAGAAGCTCGGATACGGTCTCTTTCATGCTGTCAGACGACTCGATTCACAGAAGAATGGGTGTCGGGCAGGGCGCCCGTTGAAATATAGAAGAGGCGTATTATCGCGGAAAGTGGGGGTGTAAGCAAAAGCCTTCGCGATTCCGTTCAGGGCCCGGATTTAACCGGTTTCCTGCGGATCCACATCAATCATCCATTTGCTGCCGGCTGGCAGTTTGCTCTGGTCCAGGTGCTGGCACAGGTGGCTGAGCAGGTGGTTCAGGTGTTTACGGTTGTCGCTGTTCAGGACCAGTTGTGCGCGATGGCGGTTGGCCTTACGGGCAATGACGGCAGGCAGCGGGCCCCAGACTTCCGTGCTTCCGGTTTGTGTCATGGGTTTGATGGTGTCCAGTAACTGCAGGCTGGCCTGCATGGTGCTGGCTTCGGCCCGGAGTATGGCCATGGCGCGAAAAGGGGGGAGCTGGCCGCTTTCCCGCTCGGCCAGGAGTTGCTCCGCCATGGCCGGGTAGTTGCCGGTGCACAGGCTGCGCAGCAAGGGATGATCACTGTGGCAGGTTTGTATCAGGACTTTGCCGGGCTTGTTGCCCCGGCCGGCGCGGCCACTGACCTGAAGCAGGGTTTGCAGCATCTGTTCTGGGGCGCGAAAGTCCACGCTGAACAGGCCGCCGTCGGCGTTGACCACGACAACAAGCGTTACGTTGGGGAAGTCATGGCCCTTGGCGAGCATCTGGGTGCCCACCAGTATGCAGGGCTCGCCGCTGTTTACCCGTTTCAGGATGTTCTGAATGCTGCCCTTGCGCTGGGTGCTGTCCCGGTCAACCCGTACCAATGGTGTGTCGGGGAAGTGTTCAGCCAGGGTTTCTTCGGCGCGCTCGGTGCCCTGGCCCACGGGTTTGTAATTTTCACTCTCGCATTTGGGGCAGGTGGGGCTGGCGGCCTGCTGATAATCGCAATGGTGACAGCGCATGGCCCGGTCGCGGCGGTGGTAGGTCAGCCGTGTGTCGCAGTGGGGACATTCCTCAAGGTGGCCGCAGTCAAAGCACATCATCACGGGGGAATAGCCGCGGCGGTTGACAAACACCAGGGCCTGCTCGCCCCGGGCCAGGGTTTCCTTGATTGCCTGCAGGGCGGGGCGGGCCAGGCCTGCTTCCAGTGGCCGGCTGCGAATGTCCAGCAGGGCCAGTTCCGGCGGCAGGGCGTTGTTGGCCCGCTCGTCCAGAGAGACCAGCTGGTATTTGCCCTGCCTGGCGTTATGCCAGGATTCCAGAGAAGGCGTGGCCGAGCCCAGAATGACCGGGCACTGGTTCAGGTGGGCCCGGTATACCGCCACATCGCGGCCGGAATAACGAAAGCCATCGCCCTGTTTGTAGGAGCTGTCGTGTTCTTCGTCGACGATCAGGGTGCGCAGGTTAGTGAAGGGCAGCAGCACGGCAGAGCGGGTGCCAATCAGGATGACCGGCTCGCCGTTGCGGATTTTCAGCCAGGTGCGCAAGCGTTCGCCGTCATTCAGGGCTGAATGCCACACGGCGATGCGATCACCGAAGTAGCGACGGAAACGGGCCAGGGTTTGCGGGGTAAGGTTAATTTCCGGCACCAGCACCAGCGCCTGCTGGTCGGCTTTCAGGTGGCTCTTCAGATAATGAAGGTAGAGTTCGGTCTTGCCGCTGCCGGTGATGCCGTGCAGCAGGGTGGCGGAGAACTGGTCGGTGTGGTCGGGCAACTGGTCGGCCGCTTTTTGCTGGGCCGGTGATAGTGACGGCCCGGGTAGCTCATCTGCTTCTTGGGGCGTTGGTTGCCGAGGCGCTTGTCCCTGGGCAATCAGGCTTTTACTTTCCAGGTTGCGAATTTGTGCGCGGGTATAGCCCAGTTGGACCAGCGAGCTGGAGGTGATGCCCGGTTGGTCTTTGATGGTTTCGAATAAAGCCTTTTGTTTGTGTGCGTGGGCGGCCAGTGCCACTTCAGCTTCGAGTGGAAGCCAGTGTTCCTCGGCTTTTTCATGGGCCGGGCGGCCGCGGCGCAGGGCTGGCGGCAGAGCGGTGAACAGGCATTCGCCCAGTGGGTGCTGGTAATAGTCGCTGGCCCAGGTGAGCAGGCGGAAGGTGTTCTCGGGTAACGCGGGCCAGTCTTCCAGTATGTCCCTGACCGGTTTTAAGGTGATGCCTGCCGGTGGCTCAACGCCGGTTTCCACCACCAGCCCCGTGAGTGCCTGGCGGCCAAACGGTACTTTTACCCGCTGCCCGGGCTGTACCTCGAGGTGCGCGGGCACCAGATAGTCGAACAGGCGCCGCAGGGGGCGGTTGAGGGCAATTCGGGCGGTGGCTGGCCGTGTCACGGTATGTGCGTATCCTGGTAAGAGGCTGAAAACGAGCGCAAGCGCCGGGCGCGGGTGTATGCGGCCGGCTAAAGCGGCTGAAGAGACTTGCCTGCAGCCGGGTTTGTCAGTAAGATTCGCGGTCTGTTTATGGCCGGGCTTGATTGTGCACGGTCTTTTCAATGGATTCAAACATGCGGTGCCTGGCGCCAAAGCGGGTAATCAGGTAGCGGCATGACCAAAGAGGTTCGCCATGAAAGAAGGTATCCACCCGAAGTACGAAGAAATTTCTGTGACCTGCTCTTGCGGTAACAGCTTCAAGACCCGTTCCACCTTTACCCAGGATCTGCAGCTGGACGTGTGCTCCCAGTGCCACCCGTTCTACACCGGCAAGCAGAAGGTAATGGACACCGGCGGTCGTATCGAGCGGTTCAACAAGCGTTTCGGTGGTCGTATCGGCGGCAAGAAGTAATCTGCCGTACCGGAATGTTGAAAAAAAAGCGCCTGCGGGCGCTTTTTTGCGTTCAGGGCCGGGGAAATGTGCTTGTAGGCAAAATGCACTATTGACGGATGAATTTGGACCTTTCGTTCGGGTTGTTGTTTGTGTGCCCGCGGGCCATAATGGTCTGCCCGCGTTGCCGAAGGCAGGTGGGATCTAACTCTAAAACGTGACAAACGGAACAGTGGCAATGTCTCAAGATCTGAAAGATGCAGCCCTTGAATATCACGCCAAACCGCGGCCGGGTAAGCTGAGTGTTGAAATCACCAAGCCGACCCGTACCTCCCGCGACCTTTCCCTGGCGTACAGCCCCGGGGTTGCCGAACCGGTCCGGGAGATCGCGAAGGACCCCGAGAATGCTTACAAGTACACCGCCAAGGGTAACCTGGTGGCCGTGATCTCTGACGGCTCCGCCATTCTTGGTCTTGGCAATCTCGGTCCCCTGGCGAGCAAGCCGGTAATGGAAGGCAAAGGCGTACTGTTCAAACGCTTTGCCGGAATTGATGTCTTTGATATCGAAGTCAATTCCGAGAGCCCGCAGGCGTTTATTGAAACGGTCGAGCGTATTGCCGATACCTTTGGTGGTATCAACCTCGAAGACATCAAGGCACCGGAATGTTTTGAGGTCGAGCGTGCGCTGATCGAAAAGTGTAGCGTGCCCATCTTCCACGATGACCAGCACGGTACGGCAATTGTAACTGCGGCCGGCATGATCAATGCCCTTGAGCTGCAGGGTAAGAAAATCGAAGAGGCAAAGGTGGTTTGTCTGGGCGCCGGTGCCGCCGCCATTGCCTGCATGAAGTTGTTGATCAGCTGCGGGATCCGCCCTGAGAACATCTTCATGCTTGACCGCAAGGGTGTGATCCACTCAGGTCGTGAGGATTTGAACCAGTACAAGGCCATGTTCGCCAACGAGACGGACAAGCGCACGCTGGATGAGGCCATTGACGGCGCCGATGTATTTCTCGGCCTGTCGGGCCCGGATCTGCTTTCAGCCGAGCAGTTGAAGAAGATGGCGGCAAATCCGATTGTGTTCGCCTGCTCGAACCCGGACCCGGAGATCAGTCCGGAAGTGGCGTTGGCCACCCGGGATGATCTGATCATGGCCACCGGCCGTTCGGATTATCCGAACCAGGTGAACAACGTGCTGGGTTTCCCGTTCATTTTCCGCGGTGCTCTGGACGTACGTGCCACTGCCATTAACGAGGAAATGAAGGTGGCGGCCGTCCATGCCATCCGAGAACTGGCCAAAGAGCCGGTGCCGCAGGAAATCTGCGAAGCCTATGGCGTGGATAGTCTCGAATTTGGCCGTGAATACATCATTCCCAAGCCGATGGATGTGCGTCTGCTGGAAAAAGTGCCGGCAGCGGTTGCCCGCGCGGCCGTGGATTCCGGTGTGGCCAAGAACCCGTACCCGGCGCATTATCCGCTGAAGTCCATGGACGACATTATCTGATTGTTGTTCGCTTCAGGCACAAAAAAACCGGCGGTGATCCCGCCGGTTTTTTTGTGTCCGGATCTGCCCGGCCTGTGACCGGGCGAGAAGTCTGAGTCAGAAAATCTGTCGTGACAGGTCTTCATCCTGCTCGCCGTTGCTGCCGTTACCGGAGTCCTCCGGCGGCAGCGGTTCCGGCGCTTCTTCGCGCCTGAACATTTCAAACACACCGTCTTCTCCTGGTCGGGCCCGTTCACCGGTTTCCGGGTTGATCCGTATGCTGACGATGCCGTTGGGCCGGCGCATGGTGGAGGGTTCGGTGCCGTCCAGCGCCACTTTCATATAGTCCAGCCAGATCGGAAGTGCCGTGGTGGCGCCGAACTCGCCCCGGCCAAGTGGCGCGGGCTGATCAAAACCAACGTAGACCGTGGTAGCCACTGAGTGGTTAAAGCCGCCAAACCAGGTGTCCTTTTGCTGGTTGGTGGTGCCGGTTTTGCCGGCAATGTCGTCGCGTTCGAGTGCCAGTGCACGCCGGCCGGTGCCCCGTTTGATGACGTCCTGCATCATGGAGTGCAGGATGTACACCGCACGCTCATCGGCAAGGCGGCGCATCACTCGCGGTTGGTTGTCATCTTCCGCTGAGGCCGGGAGCACCATGCCTTCGGTTTCGGGGAGTTCATCAACGTCCTGTTGGGACTTGTTCCGGGTCGCCAGCAATTCGTCACAGTCTTCATCGCACAGGATGGTTTCTGGCGCCTGGTAGACCACGGTGCCGTCCGATTCCTTGATGCTCTTGATCAGATACGGCTGAACGTCATAGCCGCCATTGGCAATGACGGCGAACCCCCGGGCCAGTTCCATGGGCGTCAGTTGGCCGCTGCCCAGTGCCAGGGAGAGGTCTTTGGGCATGTTGTCCGTGGGGATCTTCAGTTGCTCGAGGTAATCCAGTGTGGTGCTGGCGCCCAGGTCGCGTAGCAGCCGGATGGATACCAGATTGCGGGACCGGTAAAGGCCCTCGCGCAGTGTGGTGGGGCCGTAGAACTGGCCAGAGGCATTTTGTGGCCGCCAGGCAGTTTCCAGTTCGTCGTCATCAAACACGATAGGGGCGTCGTTATAGATGGTGGCTGGTGTGCGGCCGTTTTCCAGTGCCGACAGGTACAGGAACGGCTTGAAAGTCGAGCCCGGCTGGCGTTCTGCCTGGCTGGCGCGGTTGTACTTGCTCTGATTGAAGCTGTAGCCGCCGCTCAGTGCTTCAATCGCGCCGGTCTGGGCGTCCAGGGAGATGATGGCCCCCTCCACCCGGGGAACCTGAGCAAGGCCGACCCTTGGGTTCATGTCGGCAGGGGCCTGGGTTGCGGGGGCGTCATCCTGCGATTCTTCGATTCGCGGCAGCTCCAGGACCTTCACGTAGATGACGTCGCCTTCGGAGACAACGTCCGAGGGCTTTTCCGGCTCGGGGCCGGTCAGGCTCTCGGTGCGGTAGCGGCGAGCCCATTTCATGGATTCAAAGGGCATGATGGCCGGGCCCAGTTTTCGCAGGTGAACCAGGGCTTCGCCTGCTTTGTCATCCACCTCGGTAACGACGGCGGGAATAAGTGAGGCCACCTGATTGTAGTTCAGCATGCGGTCAGACAGCTGTTCAGCAGACAGGCCCTTGATTTCGAACCGGCCGATCTCGCCGCGGAAACCGTGGCGGCGGTCGTACGCCTCCAGGCCGTCGCGCAAGGCCTTGGTCGCAGTTTGTTGCTTTTTACTGTTTACCGTCAATTCCACGGTGTAGCCGTCCGTGTATGCTTCCTCCCCGAAGCGGCGAACCATCTCGGCCCGGGCCATTTCCGCCACGTAGTCGGCATCCACTTCCGCTTCGCGGGTGTGATAGCCAGCGGTTACCGGTGCTTCGATGGCCAGCGACCAGGCGTCCTCGGAAATGTAGCCCAGTTCTTTCATGCGACCGAGAATCCAGTTACGGCGCTCCAGTGCCCGTTCGGGATTGGCCAGCGGATTGTAGGCGGATGGGGCTTTGGGGAGCCCGGCGATCATCGCCATCTGGGCCAGCGACAGCTCGTTGATTGGCTTGTCGTAATACACTCGTGAGGCAGCGGCCAGGCCGTACGCCCGGTTGCCGAGGTAAATCTTGTTCAGGTACAGCTCGAAGATGGTGTCCTTTGGCAGTTCCCGTTCAATTTGAAGTGCCAGGAGTATCTCGTTGAATTTGCGGATGAAGGTCCGGTCGCGGGTCAAAAAGTAGTTTTTGGCCACCTGCATGGTGATGGTGCTGCCGCCGGACTGAATGGAGCCGGTGGAGACCAGTTCATAGGCAGCGCGGGTCAGCCCCTTGATGTCAACGCCGAAATGGTCGAAAAAACGGGAGTCTTCGGCGGCCATGAAAGCTTGCAGTTGCAGCTCGGGGATCTGGCCGATTGTGACAGGTTCCCTTCTTTTTTCACTGAATTCTGCTATTAATTTATTGTCATTGCTGTAAATCCGTAACGGGGTCTGCAGCTTCACATCGAGCAGTTGCTCAACCTCCGGAAGGTTGGGCCTCAGGTAAAGATACAGGCTTGAAGCAACGAGGATTCCGGTGCTCAGGCCGGTCAGTGCGAGCCACAGAAAAATGCGAGACGTGCGCAGCAAATAAGACATTTTTTCCTGACAAATGTTGGATATAGGTCTATTATCTGAGAAATTACTTTAGACGGGAACCGGTTCACTTTTACAGAAAAAAAGGTTTCCGTATGCAACCAAAGTCTCTCTGCTTTTGAAGAGGAGCATTGTAGACTGATTAGCCAGAAAATTCTCTTACATAAAAAAACAGATGGAGCTCCGCTGAAATAATCGCCGTAACAGGGAGTGGTTCGGGGTTCCAGGGCAGGGTGTCGTCAACCAGGTACAGGTGAGCGCGTGTTCGGATTACCAGGAAAAAAATCCAGTGCGGTGCTGGGAGTGGATATAAGCTCCAGTTCTGTAAAGCTTCTGGAACTCTCCAAGCACGGGGAGCGTTACAGAGTTGAAAGTTATGCGGTGGAGCCGTTGCCGGCCGATGCGGTGGTGGAAAAAAACATCACCAATGTGGAAACGGTGGGTGATGTTCTCAAACGGGTGGTTGCAAAGTCCCGCACCAGTGTGAAGAACGTGGCTGTGGCCGTCTCCGGCTCCGCAGTTATTACCAAGGTCATCCAGATGGACTCCGGCATGAATGAGTTCGAGATGGAAGACCAGATAGCCCTCGAAGCCGACCAGTATATCCCCTATCCCCTTGACGAAGTTGCCATCGATTTTGAGGTTCAGGGCCCGTCCGAGAACAGCCCGGAACAGGTCGATGTGCTTCTGGCTGCCTGTCGTAAAGAAAATGTCGATGTGCGCGAAGACGTGATGGAAATTGCGGGGCTGAACACCAAAGTGGTGGATGTGGAAGCCTATGCTCTGGAGCGTGCTTACGAGCTGATAGAGCCTCAGCTTGATTCCCAGGGTGAAGAGTTGGTGGTGGCCGTGGTGGATATCGGTGCCACCATGACAACCCTGAGCGTACTGGCCGAGGGCCAGACCGTGTACACCCGCGAACAGATTTTCGGTGGTAAGCAATTGACCGAGGAAATCCAGCGTCGGTACGGGTTGTCCATGGAAGAGGCCGGTCTGGCGAAAAAACAGGGCGGCCTGCCGGATGACTATGAAGAAGAGGTGTTGACCCCCTTCCGCGAGGCGGTTGTTCAGCAAGTTGCCCGGGCGCTGCAGTTCTTCTTCGGGGCCAGTCAGTACAACGTGGTGGACTACGTGGTGCTGGCCGGTGGCACATCATCGATTCAGGGACTGACCGAAATGGTGGAAGAGAAAACCGGAACGCCGACCCTGGTGGCAAACCCGTTTGCCAACATGGCGGTGGCTTCGCGAGTTAATGCGTCGGCGTTGGGCAATGATGCGCCATCGCTGATGATTGCCTGTGGCCTGGCAATGAGGAGTTTCGACTGATGGCGAAAATCAACCTCAGGCCGTGGCGGGAAGAACTCAGGGCCGAAAAGCAGAAGCAGTTCATTGTCATGATAGCCGGCGCGGTGATTATTGCTGCCGGCCTTGGTTATTTGTGGAAAGCGGATATGGACAGCCGTATTGCTTACCAGGAATCCCGTAATTCGTACATTGAGCGGGCCACCCAGGAACTGAATAAACAGATCAGGGAAATCGAGAATCTCAAGCGGAAGCGAGATGAATTGCTGGCGCGGATGCAGGTTATCCAGGATCTTCAGGGCAAGCGCCCGGTGATTGTGCGGGTGTTTGATGAGCTGGTCCGGACTCTGCCTGACGGTCTGTTTTATACCGATCTCAAGAAGAGTGGCGAGCGGATCGATATTGTGGGTATGGCCGAGTCCAACAGCCGCATTTCCAATTTGATGCGCCGGTTTGAGGAATCGGAATGGTTTGATGATCCGAACCTTTCCAACGTGGCGTCCGCCGATGAGCGACGGGCGGGCTACAGTCAGTTCAACCTGTCTGTGCAGCAGAAAACACCTGAGCCCGAAGGGGAGGATAAGGAATGAGCCTCGCGGACTCGCTTAAAAAACTGAACGATTTCGATATCAACGACCTGGACATCAATAACGCCGGTATCTGGCCGGCTCCGGTCAAGGCGATTGTGGCGCTGATCGTGTTCGGATTGATTCTCGGTGGCGCCTACTGGTTTTTCATCAAGGATCAGTACGCACAGCTGGAAAGGGTTGAACAGCAGGAGCAGGAGCTCAAGCAGACCTACGAAACCAAGGCTTACCAGGTTGCCAACCTGGACACCTTCAAGCAGCAGATGGAGGAGATGCAGGAAACCTTTGGGGCCCTGGTGCGGCAGCTGCCCAGTGAGACCGAGGTTCCGGGGTTGCTGGAAGATATAACCAACACTGCCCTGGGTAGTGGTCTGTCTCTGCAGGAGGTTGCGTTGCAGCCCGAGCAGCAGCGGGATTTCTATTCTGAATTGCCGATCAACATCCGGGTGTCTGGTTCCTACCATGAGCTGGCCTCCTTTGTCAGCAGTGTTGCCGGCCTGCCGCGGATTGTGACGTTGCACGATTTAACCATCAAACCAACAGGCGGAGATGGCGATCAGCTTGATATGCAGGTTGTAGCCCGTACCTACCGCTACCGGGCTGGAGAATGAGCATGACAGGAAAGCATGCAGGAAAAGCCTGGCTGAGCGTGTGTCTGGCCTCATTGCTGGCGGCGTGTTCCCAGAGTGATGGCTTTTCCGATCTGGACAAGTTCATGGCTGACACACGGGCCAAACCCCGGGGGCATGTGGAGCCCTTGCCGGAATTCCAGGCGTATGAGGCATTCAGTTATTCGGCGGCCGACCGGCGAGCGCCGTTTGAACCCCCCATTGAGGTTCAGTTGACCATGGTGGAAGAACAGCCGGTCAGCGAGGTGGAGCCGGATCTGGATCGGCCGAAAGAGGTGCTTGAGAATTTCCAGATCAGTTCCCTGTCGATGGTCGGTACTCTCGAGGGCACTGACGGTGTGATGTACGCACTGGTGGAAGACGGAACCGGCGTGGTGCATCGGGTGAAAACCGGCAACTACATGGGCAAGAATTACGGCCGGATTGCCGGTATTAATGAAACCCATATCGAACTGATTGAAATCGTTCCCAATGGTCGGGGCGGATGGGTTGAACGCCCGCGCTCCCTGTCTCTGGATGAAGGCTGAGGAGCGGTAAAAGGATGAACACAAGAACCATGAATGCAGCAAAAGTATTGGGGTCGAGGCTAGCGATGTTCAAAACAATCAAGGTATGTGCCGGCATTATTGCCGTAGGGTTGTGGAGCAGCCTGGCCAGCGCGGTCACGCTGGAGGATGTATCGTTTACATCGCTGCCGGGGGAGGCGTTGGAAGTCACGCTTGAATTTGATGGCGCCCCGCCGGAACCATCCGGTTACACCATCGAGCGCCCGGCCCGTATTGCGCTGGACCTTCGGGATACCCGCAGCGGCCTGAACCAGCGCAGCATTTCCCTGGGTAATGGCAATGCCCAAAGTGTGACGGTGGTGGAAGCGGGCGAACGCACTCGCCTGATTTTCAATCTCATTGATCTGGTGCCCTATGAAACCCGCCGGGAAGACAACGCCCTGGTCATGACCATTGGTGGTGACCAGCAGGTGGCGGAGCAGGAGCCGGCAGCGGCTGCCGAAAGCTCCGGTATGGCTAGGGCGGAAGCCGCCCTGCAGGGGCGGGATACGGGTGCGGCATCAGGTGATGGTGATGCGCTTGCCGGCGTTGATTTCCGCCGCGGCAAAGACGGCGAAGGCCGGGTTATTGTTGACCTGGGTAGCAGCAAGGCTGATGTGAACCTGGTTGAGCGCGGTGGCCGTATTCGTTTGACCATGCCGGGACTGACCGTGCCAGACAACCTGCGCCGCCGTCTCGACGTTACCGATTTTGCCACGCCGGTGTCCCGTGTGGACACCTTTATTGAAGCCGGCCAGGCGACGATAGAGATTCAGCCTGAAGGTGCATACGACTATATTGCCTACCAATCCGGCTCCGAGTTCACAGTCAGTGTTGAGCAACTGACCGAAGAAGAGGCGGAATCCCGCCGTGAAGAAAAATTCCCGTACACCGGCGACAAGTTGTCCCTGAACTTCCAGGATATCGAAGTGCGTTCGGTGCTGCAGCTGATCGCCGATTTCACGGGCCTGAACCTGGTCGCCAGTGACACCGTCGGTGGCAGCATTACCTTGCGCCTGCAGAATGTTCCCTGGGATCAGGCCCTGGACCTGATCCTGAAAACCAAGGGCCTGGACAAGCGACAGATTGGCAATGTCCTGCTGGTTGCTCCGGCGGATGAAATTGCTGCCCGGGAAAAGCTGGAGCTGGAAACCGACAAACAGATTGCCGAACTGGCCCCGATTCGTCTGGATATCATTCAGGTGAACTACGCCAAGGCGGCCGATATTGTTTCACTCATCCAGGCGGACAAGGACCTGGTCTCTTCCCGAGGCTTCGTTTCCTCTGACGCGCGCACCAACACCATCAGTGTGCGTGAGACAGCCGAGAAGCTGGAAGAAATTCGCCGGCTGGTGGATACCTGGGACGTGCCGGTGCGCCAGGTGTCGATCGAAGCCCGGATTGTCCGTGCGCAGACTAACGTGTCTGAAGATCTTGGTGTTCGCTGGGGTGGAGCGGCATATGACGTGAACGGCAATGACGTGATCACCATTGGTGGTTCGCAGGAGACGCTTCAGGAAGCTCGTGATGCAGCTGAAGGTGGTGATGGCGAGATCTCTTTCCCGGGAGCTCTTGGAGTTAACCTTGGCGTTACTGGTGAGGGCGCCTCATCGTTCGCAATTGGGTTTGGTAGTGATGATTTTCTGGTCGATCTGGAGCTGTCAGCGCTTGAAACGGACGGTAAAGCTGAGGTGGTTTCACAGCCGAGGGTCCTGACCGCTGACCGCCAGACAGCCACGATTAAATCCGGTGAGGAAATTCCGTATCAGGAAGCCTCGTCTAGCGGCGCTACATCAGTATCCTTTAAGGAGGCGGTACTGTCTCTGGAAGTCACTCCGCAAATTACTCCGGATGACAAGATCATCATGGATCTGGTGGTCAGCCAGGATTCCCGGGGCGAAGTAACGGCGGGTATCCCGTCTATCAACACCAACGAGGTTGCCACGCAGGTGTTGACGGCTGACGGCGAAACCGTGGTGCTTGGTGGCATTTTCCAGTCCGAGAAGGCGACCCAAACCACCAAAACACCGTTCCTGGGTGACATTCCCTATGTCGGGCGCCTGTTCAAGCGCACCGAGAAGATTGACGAGCGGGCGGAGCTGCTGATTTTCATTACTCCGAAAATCGTCAAAACCGATTTGCTCCGTTAATCGGGACTTGCATAAAAAACCGCCGTTAATCCGGCGGTTTTTTTATGCCCTGGTGTTTGCCTGATCATGGTCTGACTTATGGAAAGCGGCGCCCTGTGCTATTCTCACCGGCTTGAAAGCTGTTGAGCGGAAATTATGACTTTGCCCAAACGTGTTGTTCTGGTTGGGCCCATGGGGGCCGGAAAAAGCACTATCGGCCGAATGCTTGCCAAGGAGCTGGGTTACCGGTTTCTGGATTCCGATCGCATAATCGAGGAGCGTTGTGGTGCCAACATCCCGTGGATTTTTGATGTTGAAGGGGAAGACGGTTTTCGCCAGCGTGAATCCGCCATGTTGCGGGAGCTGTCCGAAGCGTCGTGTACCGTGCTGGCCACCGGTGGTGGCGCTGTCATGCGCCGGGAAAATCACGAATTCCTGAAAAAAGACGCGGTTGTGGTGTATTTGCGGACCTCCCTTGAGCAGCAGGTGGAGCGAACCCGCAAGGACCGGAACCGGCCGCTTCTGCAAAACGACAATCCGGAAGCAGTGTTACGCAACCTGTTTGCCGTGCGTGACCCCATTTATACCGAACTGGCCGATATCGTGATGTTTACCGACAGGAAGAGTCCCCGTTTGGTGGTCCGGCAACTGGTTAACCGATTGAATCCTAAAACGCCCCGGCAGAAGCGCCAGCGTCGAAAACAAGGTCGTCAGTATGCAAAAGGTACTTCGTGAGCTTGAGGTAGATCTCGGGGAGCGCAGCTACCCGATCATCATCGGTCAGCATTTGCTGGGTGAGTTTGATCTGACCCCCTGGGTGGTTGGAAATCAGGTGATGATCGTCACCAACGATACGGTTGCACCGCTTTATCTTGAGCAGGCAAAAGCCTGTTTCCCCGGTAAAGCGATCGATGTCGTGGTATTGCCCGATGGCGAGAAATACAAAGACTGGCAGACCCTTAACCTGATTTTTACTGCCCTGCTTGAAAAGCGTCACACCCGGAAAACCACCCTGGTGGCTCTGGGCGGTGGTGTTGTTGGGGATATGACGGGCTTTGCGGCAGCCAGCTACCAGCGTGGCGTACCTTTTATCCAGATTCCGACCACGCTGTTATCCCAGGTGGACTCTTCGGTTGGTGGCAAGACAGGCATCAACCACCCGCTGGGTAAAAACATGGTGGGCGCCTTTCACCAGCCCGAGGCGGTGCTGATTGACGCCGATACGCTGAATACCCTGCCGCCGAGAGAGGTGTCCGCCGGGCTGGCGGAGGTCATCAAATACGGACTGATTCGTGACGAGCCTTTCCTGGTCTGGCTTGAACAGAACATGAATGCGCTGGTTTCGCTGGAGCCCACGGCGTTGGGCGAGGCCATTTATCGCTCATGTCAATGCAAGGCGGATGTAGTGGCCCAGGACGAGAAAGAGGGTGGTTTGAGGGCCATACTGAATCTTGGGCATACCTTTGGCCACGCCATTGAAACCTTTGCCGGTTATGGTAACTGGTTGCATGGAGAGGCCGTGGGGACCGGCATGATGATGGCGGCCGACCTGTCGGTACGTGAGGGTAAGATCAGTAGGGACGATCAGGCAAGAGCCGTTGCACTGATTCGCCGTGCCTCACTGCCTGACCGCGCGCCGGAAGGCATGTCGGTTGAGGACTTTATGGGTCTGATGGCGGTCGACAAGAAAAATGTGGATGGTGCATTGCGTCTGGTGCTGCTCCGTTCTTTGGGTGACGCATACGTGACTGCGGATGCCAGTCCCGAGAACCTTCAGGCAACTTTGCAGGCTTTTATTCATCAGGGATAACGTGTGGCTCGAGACACTCTGAACAGTCTTGAAGACGGCGGGCTTTTTCCACGCCTGCAGCAGCGTTATGGCTTGCGGGGAAACCCGCTGGACATGGATGCCCCGTTTTATGCCGGTGCCGGGCGCCAGCAGGCGCTGGAATCTTTGCGCCATCTGTGCGGTTTTGGTGACATGGCACTGGTCGTCACCGGCGAGCCGGGAACCGGCAAAACCCGCCTGCTGGCGGAATTTGTTCGCCACGAGGCCGGGCGGCTGGATATTCACCGGATTCCGGCGTCCGCGCTGACCAGTGCCCATGCACTGGCGCGGGACCTGAAGAAAGTTGCCCGCTCCGCCATTTCCGAAGATGCCGATGCCAGAGGCGTGGTGCAGGACTATTTTCGGTGGTCGGAGACTCGCGCCCAGCGTGGCAGCCGGCAGGTATTGTTGGTGGATGATGCCGGCCAGGGGGCCACAGAGGCGGTGCAGTTGTTGCTGGCCGGTTACCTGGCTGCGGATCGTTCCATGGCAGCCGTCCCGGTGTTTGCCGGTGAGCCCCCGCTTTACTCGATGCTGACCGAGTTGGCTGACAGTTCCCGGCTTCATCACATTGCGCTCACACCCCTGTCTCTGGATGACATTCGTGCCTATCTGCAGCCCCGGGTGGAGCGAGCGGGGGGCGCGGAAAAGCAATTGCTTTCTTTGGCTAACCTGAAAAAAATCCACGCCTTGAGCGAAGGGCGGTTCAGCAGGATCAGGCGGGTAACGCCAGGAGTCTGGCTGGACATGGTGTCTGCCGGAGCCGGCGGGTCTGCGGGTTTGCCATCCCTGTCGGGCGTACTTTCCGTGCGGACTTTGCGCTGGCCGGCGTTGGCCCTGGTGCTGCTTGGTGGCTCTTTCTGGTTTGTCTCCCAGCAATACAACGACGCGGTGCGCCAGTCGGAAAAACCGCCTAAAGTGGAGCCGGTGCGCAAAAGCATCACCATCGGCCCGGATAACCCGGAGGTCACGGAGGGCAATTCCGGTACCGTGGAGCGCATGCCGGAGGCAATGCCCGCGCCGGAACCGGTTCCCGAGACAACCGAGCAACCCTTGCAACCAGTGGAAGAGTTGTCCGAACCTGTCGAACCAGAGCCAGAGCCAGAGCCAGAGCCAGAGCCAGAGCCAGAGCCAGAGCCAGAGCCAGAGCCGCAATTTACGCCGGCAAATGCCGATGCCTTTGTGCCTCTCGCCGAATTGCGCCAGCGCGAAGGCTGGACGTTACAGCTGGTGGCGGGGCAGTTGGAGCAAACCGTGCTGAATGTGCTTGAGCGGGCCAATGGCGAAAACAACTTGAGCTATACCCTGGGCGAGCGCCAGGGCGAGCCCTGGTTCATGCTGGTATATGGTCAGTATCAGAGCAAGGATGAGGCCCGTGCCGCCGGCGAGAACCTGCCCGGTGCATTGCGAATCGACAACCCCTGGGTTCGTTCCTTCGATAGCTTCTGATTGCACCACCCTGGTGCATAAAGTCGGCTATTCTTGCAACAAGGCATGAAAATTCTTGCATACGTAGTTTTACGTGCGTAGAATCCCATCCCCCTTTTTTTAGGTGTCAGTACAAATTGTGCACTATCGTGGTGCGCAAACGGCTGATGGCAAAGCATTTCTACGCGAGAGAACGCTTATGACAACAGGCTTGTATCATCCCGACGAATTCAGGGACAACTGCGGTTTTGGCCTGATTGCCCACATGAAGGGCGAGGCCAGCCATAAGCTGTTGCAAACGGCTATCGAATCACTCACCTGCATGACCCATCGGGGCGGTATCGCTGCCGACGGCAAGACCGGTGATGGTTGTGGCTTACTTATACAAAGTCCGAGGGCTTTTCTGCAAAAAGCTGCTCAAGCGGCGTTTGATAAAAAACCTGGCGACTTGTTTGCAGTTGGCCAGGTTTTTTTAGCCCCGGACGAAGCCAAAGCGGCCGCTGGCCGTGCGGCGGTTGAAAAACGATTGACCGAACAAGGCCTGGATATTCTGGGCTGGCGTGAAGTGCCGGTGGACGACAGCTGTCTGGGACCCATGGCCCTGGAATGCCTGCCCCGCATTGAGCAGGTGTTTGTGGAGCCGGCCGGTAAATCCGAGAAAGATTTCGCCATCAGCCTTTTCGTCGGCCGTCGTCACGCCGAAAAAGACATGGCTGAGGACTCCGAGTTTTATATTTGCAGCTTGTCGCATCGCACGCTCGCCTACAAAGGCCTGATGATGCCGGCAGACCTCGCCAACTTCTACAAGGACCTGGGCGACCCGGACCTGCAAACTGCCATTTGCGTGTTCCACCAACGCTTCTCCACCAACACCATGCCCAAGTGGCCTCTGGCCCAGCCGTTCCGCTATCTGGCCCACAATGGTGAAATCAACACCATCGAAGCCAACCGCAACTGGGCGATTGCCCGTGCCGCCAAGTTCAGCTCGCCGGATCTGCCGGACCTGCAGACTCTGCAGCCGCTGGTCAACCTGTCCGGATCGGATTCCTCCAGCATGGATAACATGCTTGAAGTCCTGCTGGCGGGTGGCGTCGATCTGTTCCGTGCTGTGCGCATGATGATTCCGCCCGCCTGGCAGAACGTTGAAAACATGGATTCCGAGTTGCGCGCCTTTTACGAATACAACTCCATGCACATGGAGCCGTGGGACGGTCCGGCCGGTCTGGTCATGAGTGACGGCCGCCATGCCCTGTGCATGCTGGACCGCAATGGCCTGCGTCCGGCCCGCTGGGTTGTCACCAAAGACGACTTCATTACCCTGGCGTCGGAAGTGGGCACTTACAGCTACACACCGGACGATGTCGTGGCCAAGGGCCGTGTTGGTCCGGGCCAGATGCTGGTGGTGGATACCGAGACCGGCGATGTGCTCCACACCGATGACATCGACCAGCGTCTGAAAACCGCCAAGCCCTATAAGCGCTGGCTGAAAGAGAATGCTCTGCGGGTGGAAACCACACTGAACCAGGGCATTGCCGAGTTTGAGCTGATGGACCCGCAGGAGCTGCAGATTCATCAGAAGATGTTCAACGTTTCGTTCGAAGAGCGTGACCAGGTGCTGCGCCCGCTGGGTGAGAACGCCCAGGAAGCCGTAGGCTCCATGGGCGACGATGCGCCCATGGCCGTGCTGTCCAGCAAGGTCCGCCACGTGGGCGATTACTTCCGCCAGAAGTTCGCTCAGGTAACCAACCCGCCGATCGACCCGCTGCGCGAGTCCATCGTGATGTCGCTGGAAACCTGTCTGGGCGCCGAAAAGAACGTGTTCGAAGAAAGCGCCGAGCACGCGGACCGGATCATCCTGACCACGCCGGTGTTGTCGCCTTCCAAGTTCCTGCGCATCAGCCAGAACGATCGTCCCGGTTTTGAAGTGGCGAGCATTCCCCTGAGTTACAGCCCGGAGGTCGGGCTTGAGCAGGGGATTCGCGATGTGTGCGAACAGGCCGAACAGGCGGTTCGCGATGGCAAGGTGCTGCTTATTCTGACCGACAAGGATCTGGCCCAGGGCCAGTTGCCGGTCAACTCGCTGATGGCCACCGGTGCCGTGCACCATCATCTGGTCAAGCGGGGGCTGCGCTGCGACTCCAACCTGATCGTCGAAACCGGTTGGGCCCGTGACCCGCACCACTTTGCCGTGCTGTTCGGTTTTGGTGCCACCGCGGTTTACCCGTACCTGGCGTATCAGGTCCTGAATGACCTTATCCACACCGGCGAACTGGTGATGGATCCGGTCGATGCCAAGAACAATTACCGCAAGGGCATCAACAAGGGGCTGCTGAAAATCCTGTCGAAGATGGGTATTTCCACCATTACCTCTTACCGCGGTGCCCAGCTTTTCGAGGCTATTGGTCTGGCAGACAGTGTGGTGGGCCTTTGCTTTACTGGCGTGCCCAGCCGTATCCAGGGGGCGGACTTTACCGACTTCCAGAAAGACCAGGAGTTGCTGGCCTCGGTCGCCTGGAAGCCGCGCAAGCCCATTTCCCAGGGTGGTCTGCTCAAATACGTACATGGCCAGGAATACCATGCCTTCAATCCGGATGTGGTTGGCACCCTGCAGGATGCGGTGATCAGCGGTGATTATGGCAATTACCGGAAATACGCCAAGCTGGTGAACGAGCGCCCGGTGGCCACCTTGCGGGATCTGCTGGTGTTCAAGAAAGATCTGCAGCCCATTGAGCTGTCAGAGGTGGAGCCGGTGGAAAACATCTTCCCCCGCTTCGATTCGGCGGCCATGTCTCTGGGCGCGTTGTCGCCGGAGGCGCACGAAGCGCTGGCGGTGGCCATGAACAACCTGGGAGGCCGCTCCAACTCTGGTGAGGGCGGCGAAGACCCGGCTCGCTATGGCAGCAACAAGCGCTCGAAGATCAAACAGGTGGCCTCGGGCCGTTTCGGTGTAACCGCCGAATACCTGCGCAGTGCCGATGTCATGCAGATCAAGGTGGCCCAGGGTGCCAAGCCCGGCGAGGGTGGCCAACTGCCCGGCGGCAAGGTAAATGAATTGATTGCCCGCCTGCGCTATTCGGTGCCGGGTGTGACCCTGATTTCACCGCCGCCACACCACGATATCTACTCCATCGAGGATCTGGCGCAGCTGATTTTCGACCTGAAACAGGTCAACCCGGAGGCGCTGGTGTCGGTGAAGCTGGTGTCCGAGCCTGGGGTTGGCACCATCGCCGCCGGCGTGGCCAAGGCATACGCCGACCTGATTACCGTGTCGGGCTACGATGGTGGTACCGCGGCCAGTCCGTTGACCTCCATCCGTTACGCCGGCTCCCCCTGGGAGCTGGGCCTGACCGAAACCCAGCAGGCCCTGCGCGCCAACGACCTGCGGGGCAAGATTCGCCTGCAGACGGATGGCGGCATCAAGACCGGCCTGGATGTGGTCAAGGGTGCCATTCTGGGCGCCGAGAGCTTCGGCTTTGGTACCACGCCGATGGTGGCGCTGGGCTGTAAATACCTGCGTATCTGCCACCTGAACAACTGTGCCACCGGTGTTGCCACCCAGAACGACTACCTGCGTGAAGAGCACTTCAAGGGTACGGTGGAAATGGCCATGAACTTCTTCCGCTTCGTGGCGGAGGAAACCCGTGAATGGCTGGCAAAGCTGGGCGTGCGCAGCCTGCAGGAACTGGTGGGTCGTGTTGATCTGCTTGAACGCCTGCCGGGTGATACCGAGCGCCAGCAGAAGCTGGATCTGACGCGCCTGCTGGAGAACGACCACATTCCGGCGGACAAGCCGCACACCTGTCAGGTGGAGCGTAACCATCCGTTTGATGAAGGCAAGCTGGCCGAGCAGATGGTGAAAGACACTGCCGCCGCCATTGCCGAGAAATCCGGTGGTGCCTGGAACTACAGGGTAACCAACTGTGACCGTTCCATTGGTGCTCGCCTGTCCGGCGAAATTGCCGCTCGCCATGGCAACCAGGGCATGGTTGGCGCGCCGATCACTCTGGATTTGACCGGCACCGCTGGCCAGAGCTTTGGTGTGTGGAACGTCGGTGGCCTTAACCTCATTCTTGAAGGTGATGCCAACGACTACGTGGGCAAGGGCATGACTGGCGGCAAGCTGGTGGTCAAGCCGCCCCGTGGCAGTCAATTCAATACCCAGGAAACCTCGATTGTCGGCAACACCTGCCTGTATGGCGCGACCGGTGGCAAGCTGTTCGCGGCCGGTACCGCCGGCGAACGTTTCGCCGTTCGTAACTCTGGCGCTCACGCCGTGGTGGAAGGCGCTGGCGATCACTGTTGCGAGTACATGACAGGCGGCCTGGTAACCGTGCTGGGCGATACCGGCTATAACTTCGGTGCCGGTATGACCGGTGGCTTTGCCTACGTGCTGGACCGGGACAACACCTTCGTGGACAAGTACAACCACGAACTGGTGGAAATCCAGCGTATTTCCCGGGAAGACATGGAGGCACACCGCAACCACCTGCGTGGCGTGATCCGTGAACACATTTCCGAAACCGGAAGTGCCTGGGCAGCGCACGTGCTGGAAGATTTCGATGACTATATCAGTCGTTTCTGGTTGGTGAAGCCCAAGGCCGCGAATCTGCGCAGCCTGCTGGCGAACACCCGGGCCCGCCCAGAGTAATCGGAGTAGCATTATGAAAGAACGTCTTAACAATGACTTTCAGTTTATGGAAGTAGGGCGGGTTGACCCGAAAAAAGTGCCTGCCAAAAAGCGCAGGAACGAATTCGGGGAGATTTACCACCCGTTCAGTGAAACCCATGCGGCCTCCCAGTCACACCGCTGCCTGGAGTGCGGTAACCCGTACTGCGAGTGGAAGTGCCCGGTGCACAACTACATCCCGAACTGGCTGAAGCTGGTATCGGAAGGCAACATCATGAAGGCCGTGGAGCTGTGTCACCAGACCAACTCCCTGCCGGAAGTCTGTGGCCGTGTATGTCCGCAGGACCGTCTGTGCGAGGGCGCCTGTACCCTGAACGACGGCTATGGTGCCGTAACCATCGGCTCGGTTGAAAAATACATCACCGATACCGCCTTTGCCCTGGGTTGGAAGCCGGACCTGTCGGACGTGGAATGGACCGACAAGAAAGTGGCCATTATCGGTGCGGGCCCGGCAGGCCTCGGCTGTGCTGATATCCTGGTGCGTAATGGTGTCAAGCCAGTGGTGTTCGACCGGTACCCGGAAATCGGCGGCCTGCTGACCTTCGGTATCCCCGAGTTCAAACTGGAAAAATCGGTGATGACTCGCCGGCGCAAGGTGTTCGAGGAAATGGGCATGGAATTCCGCCTGAATACCGAAGTGGGTTCGGACGTGCAGCTCAAGGACATCATGAGTGAATTTGATGCGGTGTTCATGGGCATGGGAACCTATGAGTACATGAAAGGCGGTTTCCCGGGCGAAGACCTGCCGGGGGTGTATGACGCGCTGCCGTTCCTGGTGTCGAATGTGAACCGCCGCCTTGGCTATGAGAAACGGGAAAGCGACTTCATCGATATGAAGGGCAAACGCGTGGTGGTTCTCGGTGGTGGCGACACCGCCATGGACTGTAACCGCACCTCCATTCGCCAGCAGGCGGAAAGCGTAACCTGTGCCTATCGCCGCGACGAAGCCAATATGCCGGGTTCACGCAAGGAAGTGGCCAACGCCAAGGAAGAGGGTGTGAACTTCCTGTTCAACCGTCAGCCGATCGCCATCATCGGTGAAGACAAGGTGGAAGGCGTGAAGGTGGTCTCCACCCAGTTGGGTGAGCCGGATGAGAATGGCCGTCGTCGTCCTGAGCCGGTGCCCGGCAGTGAGGAAGTGATTCCGGCCGATGCCGTGCTGGTGGCCTTTGGCTTCCGTCCGAGCCCGGCCCCCTGGTTTGGTGAGCAGGGCATTAACACCAATGACTGGGGTCTGGTTGAAGCGCCGGAAGAGGCTGAGTTCCCGTTCCAGACCAGTAACCCGAAAGTCTTTGCCGGGGGCGACATGGTGCGTGGCTCCGATCTGGTGGTGACTGCCATCTGGGAAGGCCGCCAGGCTGCTGAAGGCATTCTGGATTACCTGGATGTCTGATTAACGGCTTGACCGGTGTCAGAAGGGCGGCTTGCTTCGGCAAACCGCCCTTTTTTATTCCTGCAAACGGGGTATCATTGCTCCCCATTATCCGTCTATTTACCAACACGCTGGAATGATTATGACTGAGCTGAAAAATGACCGCTTTCTGCGCGCCCTGATGCGCCAGCCCGTGGATCGCACGCCGGTATGGATGATGCGCCAGGCCGGCCGCTACCTGCCGGAATATCGCGCCACCCGCGCCAAAGCCGGTGATTTTCTCAGTCTGTGCAAGAACACGCCTTTGGCCTGCGAAGTGACCCTGCAGCCGCTCGAGCGCTTCCCGCTGGATGCCGCCATTCTTTTTTCCGACATCCTGACCATTCCGGATGCTCTGGGCCTGGGCCTGTATTTCGAAACCGGCGAAGGCCCGAAATTCCGCAACGTGATCCGCTCGGAAGCCGATGTGGCGGCCTTGCCTGACCTGAAAGCGGACGTGGACCTGGATTACGTGATGAATGCGGTCTCCACCATTCGCCGGGAACTCAACGGCCGTGTGCCGCTGATTGGCTTTTCCGGTAGCCCGTGGACTCTGGCCACCTACATGATCGAGGGCGGTTCTTCGAAAACCTTCTCGGAAGCCAAAAAGCTGATGTATGGTCAGCCTGAGGTGATGCATCGTTTGCTGGATCATCTGGCGGATTCGGTGATTGATTACCTGAATGGTCAGATCCGGGCGGGTGCCCAGGCCGTGCAGATCTTTGATACCTGGGGCGGTGTGCTGACCGGCTGGGCGTACGAGGAATTCTCACTTCGCTACATGAAGAAGATTGTTGATGGTCTGATCCGCGAGAACGACGGTCGTCGTGTGCCGGTGGTGTTGTTCACCAAGAATGGTGGCCAGTGGCTGGAGTCGATCGCCGATTCCGGTGCCGATGCCGTCGGGCTGGACTGGACCACGGATATCGGCGATGCCCGCCGTCGTGTGGGCGATAAGGTGGCGCTGCAGGGCAATATGGACCCGGCCATGCTGTATGCACCCAAGGAGCGCATTCGCGAGGAAGTGGCGGATATCCTGAAGCGCTATGGTCCCGGTACCGGTCATATCTTCAACCTGGGCCACGGCATTACGCCGGATGTGGATCCGGAGCATGCGGGGGCGTTTATTGAGGCGGTTGTGGAGTTGAGTCCGCAGTATCACTCGTAGCCTGCGAGCTTTTGGGGAGGCGTTCGGTTGGGACGGCCTCCGAAAAACCGCTACGAGCTCTTCCCTGAGCGCTTCTCTCAGGCCATCCCTGGCCTTCGAAATTTTTCGGAGGCCGTCCCAACCGCCCGCTTCCGAGCATGGGTGGTAGCTCTTTGATTACTTCCCATTAAGGACTATAGTTCTGACAGGAACCATTGATTTGTCAGGAGCTTCCCTTGTCTCAATCCCCTGAAAAACGCCAATTCCACCGTATCGAATTCGATGCCGTGTGTGAGCTGCACTGTGAGGAAGAGGTGTGGCAAACGGAGGTGCTGGATATTTCGCTGCAGGGTGTCCTGGTCAGAAAGCCCCGGGGCTGGTCAGCGCAGTTGAACAAACCCTGTGAGCTGGTGGTGCATCTGGATGACCACGAGCGGGCGATTGTCATGGCGGTGGAGTTGAAGCACGTGGAAGACGACCACCTGGGCTTTAAGTGCCAGTACATCGATCTGGACAGTGTGACTCACCTGAAGCGGCTGGTGGAACTGAATCTGGGTGATCCCGCGATGCTGGAGCGGGAATTTGCTCACATGATTGAGTGAGCTGTTAAAGCTCCTCCAACGCCGATAGCGCATCCGAAAGCTTGGCCACCGGAATCACCTTCATGCCATCCACCGGCTTGCGTGGCACGTTTGCCTTGGGTACCAGCGCGCGGGTAAAGCCGTGTTTGGCGGCCTCGTAAATTCGCTCCTGGCCACTGGGCACCGGGCGGATTTCGCCGGACAGGCCGACTTCCCCGAAGATCACCAGGTCCTGAGGCAGGGCGCGATTGCGGAAGGAAGAGACGACGGCGGCCAGTAGCGCCAGGTCTGCACTGGTCTCGGCGACTTTCACGCCGCCCACCACGTTCACGAACACATCCTGATCCGCCACGTGCATGCCGCCGTGGCGGTGCAACACAGCCAGCAGCATGGCCAGCCGGTTCTGGTCCAGACCCACCGCGACGCGCCTGGGGTAACTGCCCTGGGCCATGTCCACCAGCGCCTGGATTTCCACCAGCATGGGCCGGGTGCCTTCCCAGACCACCATCACCACGCTGCCCGGCGCTGCTTCTTCGCCCCGGTTCAGGAAGATAGCGCTGGGGTTTTTCACTTCTTTCAGGCCCTGTTCCAGCATGGCGAATACGCCCAGCTCATTCACCGCACCAAAGCGGTTTTTGATACCCCGCAGGGTGCGGTAACGGCTGTCGCTGGAGCCTTCCAGCAGGATGGAGCAATCGATCATGTGCTCCAGTACCTTCGGGCCGGCCAGGCTGCCGTCCTTGGTGACATGGCCCACCAGCAACAGGATGGTGCCGGTCTGCTTGGCAAAACGAGTGAGGTAGGCGGCGCTTTCGCGCACCTGGGAGACCGAGCCCGGGGCCGATTCAATGTCGGCCACGTGCATCACCTGGATACTGTCGATCACCAGAATGCGCGGTTTCTCGGCTTCCGCCACCTGCATCAGGCGCTCGACACTGGTCTCCGAGAGCATTTTCAGATCGCTGGTGGGCAGGCTCAGGCGCTTGGCGCGCATGGCCACCTGCTGCAGGGATTCCTCGCCGGTGACGTACAGCGCCGGGGTTTTCGCGGCCAGCTGGCACACGGCCTGAAGCAGCAGGGTGCTCTTGCCCGCGCCCGGATGGCCGCCCATCAGTACGGCAGAGCCTTCTACCAGACCGCCGCCCAGCACCCGGTCGAACTCCATCATGCCGGTGCTGATGCGTGGCTGTTCCGCCAGGCTGACGTCGTCCAGGCTTTTGACCTCGGACAGGCTGCCAGCGTAGCCCTCAAACCGGGCGCTGCGGGCGCCTTTACCCGGCCCGGCAACACCGCGAACTTCGCTGATGGTGTTCCAGGCCTGGCAGGCCGTGCACTGGCCCTGCCACTTGGAGTAATCGGCGCCGCACTCGGTGCAGACGAAGGCGGTTTTGGCTTTGGCCATCGGGGGATTCCTGCGGGTGAGGTGGTTGTTATGCTTCCCCCCTCTCCCCCGGAGGGAGAGGGGATGGGGAGAGGGGGGAAGAGCGCGAGTTAAGCGAGCTTTTTATACTTCATGCGCTTGGGCTGCATCGCAGAATCCCCTTTGCGCTTCTTGAAGTCTTCATCGTACTCGGTGAAGTTGCCTTCGAAGTAAACCACGTCGCCGTCGTCCTCAAACGCCAGGATGTGGGTGGCGACACGGTCCAGGAACCACCGGTCGTGCGAGATCACCAGCGCGGAGCCCGGGAAGTTCAGCAGGGCTTCTTCCAGGGCGCGCAGGGTTTCCACGTCCAGGTCGTTGGTCGGTTCGTCCAGCAGCAGCACGTTGCCGCCCTGTTTCAGTAGCTTGGCCAGGTGCAGGCGGTTGCGCTCACCACCGGACAGGTCGGCAACCCGCTTCTGCTGGTCGCTGCCCTTGAAGTTGAATCGACCCACGTAGGCACGGGACGGCGTCTCGTAGTTGCCCACCTTGATGATGTCGTTGCCGTCGGACAGCTCTTCCCAGACGGTCTTGTCGCCATCCAGGTCGCGCAACTGGTCCACGTAGGCCAGCTCCACGGTGTCGCCCACGACGATCTCGCCGGAGTTTGGCTTGTCGTAGCCGGCAATCATCTTGAACAGGGTGGATTTACCGGCGCCGTTACCACCGATGATGCCGACGATCGCGCCCGGAGGCACACTGAAGGACACATCTTCGTACAACAGGCGGTCTTCAAAGGCCTTGCTGATGCCGTCCACCTCGATCACCTTGTTGCCCAGGCGCGGTCCGGGCGGGATGTACAGTTCGTTGGTTTCGTTACGCTTCTGGAATTCCTGGGAGCTCATTTCCTCGAAGCGGGCCAGACGGGCCTTGCTCTTGGACTGGCGGCCCTTGGCGTTGGAGCGCACCCACTCCAGTTCCTGTTTTACGGCTTTCTGGTGGGAAGCTTCTTGCTTGGCTTCCATTTCCAGGCGCTTCTCCTTGTTCTCCAGCCACTGGCTGTAGTTGCCTTCGAACGGAATGCCCTGGCCGCGATCCAGTTCCAGAATCCAGCCGGCCACGTTGTCCAGGAAGTAGCGGTCGTGGGTGATGGCTACCACGGTACCGTCGTAGTCGTGCAGGAAGCGCTCGAGCCAGGCCACGGATTCGGCATCCAGGTGGTTGGTGGGCTCGTCCAGCAGCAGCATGTCCGGACCGGACAGCAACAGGCGGCAAAGGGCCACCCGGCGGCGCTCACCGCCGGACAGGACTTTTACCTTCTGGTCCCAGGGTGGCAGGCGCAGGGCGTCGGCCGCCACTTCCATCTTACGCTCGATGTCATGGCCATCGGTGGCCTGGATAATCGCCTCCAGCTCACCCTGCTTCTGGGCCAGGGCGTCGAAATCAGCGTCCGGCTCGGCGTAGGCGGCGTAGACCTGGTCCAGCTCGGCCAGGGCGTTGTGAACATGCTCGACAGACTCGTCAACAATTTCCTTGACGGTTTTTTCCTCGTCCAGCTCCGGTTCCTGGGGCAGGTAGCCCACGTTGATGCCGGGCTGCGGGCGGGCTTCGCCGATGTAATCGGTATCGACGCCGGCCATGATGCGCAGCAGGGTGGATTTACCGGCGCCATTCAGGCCCAGCACGCCGATCTTGGCGCCCGGGAAAAAGCTCAGGGAAATATCTTTAAGAATCTCACGCTTGGGCGGAACCACCTTGCCCACGCGATTCATCGTGTATACGTATTGGGCCATAACCGGCTGTGTCCTCTATGTGTCGGAGGTAAAGAAAACCAATGTGCGGATTAGCCACGTAAGGTAGCGAAACGGGCCAGCTATAGCAATAAAGGATGATTTTCAACCCGTTTTCGCGGTAGAATGCCGCACCAAATTTTCAACAGTCCGGGCGCGATTGCACCGCCCGGGCCGGCCAATGACACAGAGGCAGCACACCCATGTTTAATCGTGATATGAAAATCGCCGGTTACGACGACGAACTGTGGACCGCGATGGAAGCGGAGCGCAACCGCCAGGAAGTTCATATTGAGCTGATTGCGTCCGAAAATTACACCAGTCCGCGGGTGATGGAAGCCCAGGGCAGCGTGCTGACCAACAAGTACGCCGAAGGCTACCCGGGCAAACGTTATTACGGTGGCTGCGAGTTTGTCGACAAGGCCGAAGAGCTGGCGATCGAGCGCGCCAAGGAACTGTTCGGAGCCGCTTACGCCAACGTACAGCCGCACTCCGGCTCCCAGGCCAACTCGGCGGTGTTCATGGCCCTGTTGAAGCCCGGCGACACCGTGCTGGGTATGAGTCTTGCCCACGGTGGCCACCTGACCCACGGTGCCAGCGTCAACTTCTCCGGCAAGATCTACAACGCGGTTCAGTATGGCATCAATAACGAAACCGGGCTGATCGATTACGACGAAGTGGAAGCACTGGCTGTCGAGCACAAGCCGAAGATGATCATTGCCGGCTTCTCCGCCTATTCCCAGGAACTGAATTTTGCCCGCTTCCGCGAGATCGCGGACAAAGTGGGCGCCTACCTGTTTGTTGACATGGCGCACGTGGCTGGCCTGGTTGCCGCTGGCGTATACCCGGACCCGGTACCTCACGCACACGTGGTGGCGACCACCACCCACAAGACGCTGCGTGGCCCGCGCGGTGGCCTGATTCTGGCCTGCGACGACGCCGACCTGCAGAAGAAGCTGAACTCTGCTGTCTTCCCGGGCGGTCAGGGTGGCCCGCTGATGCACGTGATTGCCGCCAAGGCCGTGTGCTTCAAGGAGGCCATGAGTGATGAGTTCAAGGCCTACCAGCAGCAAGTGGTCAAAAACGCCGCTGCCATGGCGGAAGTCTTCATTGAGCGCGGCTTTGACGTGGTTTCCGGTGGCACCAAAAACCATCTGTTCCTGGTCAGCCTGATCAAGCAGGACATCACCGGTAAAGATGCCGACGCCGCTCTGGGCAAGGCTCACATTACCGTGAACAAGAACGCCGTTCCGAACGATCCGCGTTCGCCGTTTGTCACTTCCGGCCTGCGCATCGGTACCCCGGCGGTGACCACTCGCGGTTTCAAGGAAGCCGAGTGCCGTGATCTGGCCGGCTGGATGTGTGACATCCTCGACAACCTTGAAGACGAAACCGTCATCGCCCGCGTGCGCGAGCAGGTTGAGGCCGTATGCGGTCGCCTGCCGGTTTACGGCTGAGGCAGGTGAACGCTTTTGCCCGGGGCCGCTGCTAAGCGCCCACCGGGCGCATTCTTTCCGGAGTTCAGGTTATGCATTGTCCTTTCTGTGGTGAAGCCGAAACCAAGGTGATCGATTCACGCCTGGTGGCCGAGGGCGACCAGGTGCGTCGCCGCAGGGAGTGTTTGACCTGTCACGAGCGCTTCACGACCTTCGAAACCGCCGAGCTGGTGATGCCGCGTGTGGTCAAGCAGGATGGCACCCGTCAGCCATTCGATGAAGAAAAGCTGCGGGCCGGTTTGATGAAAGCCCTCGAAAAGCGGCCGGTCAGCATCGAACAGATCGATGCCGCCCTGAATCGTATTCGCTATCGCTTGCGTGCCACCGGCGAGCGGGAAGTGAAATCCATGCGTCTGGGTGAAGAAGTGATGACCGAGCTGCGCCAGCTTGATCAGGTGGCCTACGTGCGTTTTGCGTCTGTCTACCGCAGCTTTCAGGACATTAATGAGTTCAAGGAAGAGATTGAGCGGCTCTCACAGGGTGATGGTGAAGCCGCCGCAGATGTGGCCCGGGCACTGGCAGACCAACCCGTGGACAAAGGCAAGTCATGATTCTGGACCGTGACCGGGCGATGATGGCCCGGGCCATTCAACTGGCTTGGCGGGGGCGTTATTCAACTCACCCCAATCCGCGGGTGGGCTGCGTCATTGCCCGGGGCAATCGTATTGTCGGTGAAGGTTGGCACGAGCGTGCCGGCGAGGCCCATGCCGAGGTGCGGGCGCTGAGCCGGGCCGGTGACCAGGCCCGGGGCGCCCGGGCCTACATCACTCTGGAACCCTGTAGCCATTACGGCCGCACGCCGCCATGCGCCAAGGCGCTGATTGATGCCGGGGTTTCCCAGGTATTCGCCGCTGTGCGTGACCCCAACCCATCGGTATCCGGCCGGGGGCTGGACATGCTGCGGGAAGCGGGCATTCGGGTGCACGAAGGTCTGATGGAGCAGGAAGCGGCGCGCCTGAATCCGGGGTTTATGAAGCGCATGACCACCGGTCGCCCCTGGGTGCGCCTGAAAATGGCTGCCAGTCTTGATGGGCGCACGGCCATGGCCTCCGGCGAGAGCCAGTGGATTACCGGCCCGGAAGCCCGGCGGGATGTGCAGCGTCTGCGGGCTCTGAGCGATGCGGTGCTGACCGGTGTGGGGACTGTGCTGGCCGACGACCCGTCCCTGAACGTGCGCCGGGAGGAGATGGGCGACATCGGCGACGCCACCGAACCCTCCCGTCAGCCGCTACGGGTAATTGCCGACAGGGATGCCCGTACACCGTCAGTTTCCCGTATTCTTCGCGGCGGCAATGTTCAGGTATTCTGCGCCAGCTCCACGCTGGCCACCGGTCCGGCGCAGGATCTGGCGGCACTGGGTGTCAGCCTCACTGGTGTCGCCTGGAAAGACAACGGCGTGGATGTGGCCGAGTTGCTGGATGCCCTCGGCGAGCTGGGTATCAACGAGGTGCTGGTGGAGGCCGGGCCGACGCTGGCCGGCACCTTTATCGGCCAGAACCTGGTGGATGAACTCTGGCTATACCAGGCACCGGTGTTTCTGGGCAGCACCGGGCGGCCCACGGCGCATCTGCCCATCGAAACCATGGCTGACAAGATACAGTGGACTGTACTGGATCGCCGTCAGGTGGGTGAGGATCAGCGCCTGATTCTCGCCCGCCGCTAACCGTTCCATTCATTTTCCCGGTGGTCGTTGCCGCCGCTGGAAAGGCAGGGTGCACAAACCTATGGCACTGAACAGTATTGAAGAGATCATCGAAGATATCCGTCAGGGCAAGATGGTTATCCTGATGGATGATGAAGACCGTGAAAACGAAGGTGATCTGGTCATGGCTGCCGAGCATTGCAGCGCCGAGGCCATCAATTTCATGGCCCGATTTGGCCGTGGCCTGATCTGCATGCCCATGACCCGGGAGCGCTGCGAGCAACTGGAGCTGCCCCTGATGGTGCACCAGAATGCTTCCGGCTTTGGCACCAAATTCACCCTGTCGATTGAGGCGGCCGAGGGCGTGACCACCGGTATCTCCGCCGCTGACCGCGCCCGTACGGTGCAGGCTGCGGTTGCCCGTGATGCCAAGGCGTCCGATCTGGTGCAGCCGGGTCACATTTTCCCTCTGATGGCCGACCCGGGCGGTGTGCTGAGCCGTGCCGGCCACACCGAAGCGTCCTGTGATCTGGCATCACTGGCCGGCTGCGAGCCGGCCGGCGTGATTTGCGAGATCATGAACGATGACGGCTCCATGGCCCGCCGGGAAGATCTGGAGCGGTTTGCCGAAGAGCATGACCTGAAAATCGGCACCATCGCCGATTTGATTCACTACCGTACCCTGAACGAGAAAACCGTGGAGTGCGTGGAAGAGAACAAGCTGGATACCGAATACGGCGTGTTCACCCTGCGTACCTATCGCGACAACATTCAGGGCGCGACCCACCTGGCCATGGTGATGGGCGACATACGCCCGGACCAGCCTACCTTCGTGCGCGTGCACATTACCGATACCCTGCGTGATCTGCTGGGCGCGCGCCGCAAGGATTCACGCAGCTGGCCGCTTCACCATGCGCTGGAGAAAGTGGCTGAAGAAGGGCAGGGCGTCGTGGTGCTGCTCAACAGCGCGGAAGACAGCTACAACCTTGAAGACCGGATTCACGAGTTTTTCGATCGGGACCAGGCTGCCTCCTCCAAGGGTGGTTCCGGCGTTTACTTTACCGTGGGTACCGGCTCGCAGATTCTGCGGGACATTGGCGTTGGTAAAATGCGTCTGTTGAGCCCGCCGGTGAAATTCTCCGCGATTTCCGGTTTCGACCTGGAAGTGGTGGAATATGTACCCTATTCGCAAGAGTGATGGTGATGAACGATATTAAAGTAATTGAAGGTGATTTTACCCAGTGCAGCGGTCGCTATGCCCTGGTGGTGGGCCGGTTCAACGGTTTCGTGGTGGAAAGCCTGGTGGACGGTGCCGTTGATACCCTGTTGCGCCATGGCATCTCCAAAGATGACATTACCATCGTGCGTGTGCCCGGAGCGTATGAAATGCCGCTGGCGGTCAAGCGTGTGGCGGAAACCACTGAGTATGATGCTGTGATTGCCCTGGGTGCCGTGATTCGTGGTGGTACCCCGCATTTTGATTACGTGGCCGGCGAAGCCTCCAGTGGTCTGGGTGCGGTCAGCCTGGACTCCGATGTGCCGGTGAGCTTTGGTGTGCTGACGGTGGATTCCATCGAACAGGCCATCGAGCGCTCGGGCACCAAAGCCGGTAACAAGGGTGCCGAAGCCGCCATTACCGCCCTGGAAATGGTTAGTCTGTTCAAGAAGTTGGGTGAGTAATGAGCGAAGCAGACGAAAATACCCCCCAGCCAACGAGCAACAAACCAAAAGCCGGCGACCGTCGCCGTGCCCGGGCTCTGGCCATGCAGGCGCTGTATCACCGGCATTACAGCAAAACGCCGGTGTCTGATATTGAGGCTGAGTTCATGGTCGATAACGACATGAGCAAAGTTGACCAGATGTATTTTCGGGACCTGCTGCGCGGCGTTCACCGCGAGCAGGCTGAGCTGGACCGGTTGCTGGAGCCTTATCTGGACCGTCCCCTGAAAGAAGTGGACCCGATCGAGCTGGCGATTGTGCGCTTGGGCACCTACGAGCTGAAGCACCGGGTTGATGTGCCGTACAAGGTCGTGATTAACGAGGGCATCGAAATGGCCAAGCGTTTTGGTGGTACCGAAGGGCACAAGTTTGTTAACAGCATTCTGGATAAACTCAGCCGCCGCCTGCGCATGGCGGAAACCCGCCCGCGCTGATCGGGTGGTTGTGAATGGGTGAGTTTGAGCTGATCCGGCAGTTTTTCCAGCCACTGGCCGATAGAGCCGTCACCGATCAGCTGATTCTCGGTCCCGGTGACGATTGTGCTATCCAGCGCGTGCCGCCGGGTCGGGATCTGGTTTTTTCTGTCGATACCCTGGTCGAGGGTGTCCATTTCCCCGAACATTATCATCCTGAGTACCTTGGCTGGCGGGCATTGGCAGTAGCCACCAGTGACCTGGCAGCCATGGGGGCCATGCCGGTTTGCTATACCCTGGCGTTGACCTTGCCGGAAGCCGACCAGAACTGGTTGGCCGGTTTTGCCAGAGGCCTGGCCCGGGCCAGTGAGGCGTTTGGGATTGCGCTGGCCGGTGGCGATACCACCCGTGGCCCATTAACGGTTACCCTTCAGGTTCATGGCACTGTCGCGACCGGAACCGGTTTGCGCCGCAATGGCGCGCAATCCGGAGACCTGGTGTGTGTGTCTGGCACGCTGGGAGATGCCGGAGCTGCTCTGGACTTTCTCGCTGCACCGGAGCCTTCTGCGGTTCAACAGCAGGTGCTGTCCCGTTATCATTTCCCGGAACCCCGCCTGTTCCTGGGCCAACAGCTGGTTGGCCGGGCCTCGGCGGCTATCGACATTTCCGATGGGTTGCTGGCGGATTTGCAGCATATTCTGCAAGCCTCCGGGGTCGGCGCCCGGATAAACGCCCAAGACCTCCCTGTCAGTGCGGCGCTCCGGCAGGTCCGGGGCGAACAGGCGCTGGAGCTGGCGCTGACCGCCGGTGATGACTATCAGCTATGCATCACCATCGGGCAGGAACAATGGTCGCAGTTGCCGGACCCCGTGAAGCAGGAACTCACAGTGATCGGGCGCATCGAACCGCAACCCGGGTTGCGATTGGAGGGTGCACCACGGATAGCCGCCAAAGCAGGATTTGATCATTTCGGGAGTGACGTTTGACCGATCATAAAGACTCTTCCACCAAGCACGCCAGCGACCCCGCCCTGGAGCCGGATGTCCCGCAGGCTATTTTGCCGCCGGGTTTTTTGCGTGATCCTGTGCACCTGCTGGCCTTCGGTTTCGGCAGCGGAGCGGCCGCCCGCGCGCCAGGTACCTGGGGGAGCCTGGCCGCCATTCCGGTCTGGTATCTGTTTGCCTGGCTGCCACAGCCTTTCTACTGGCTGGTGGTGGTTTTGGCCTGTGTGATCGGTATATGGCTGTGTGGCAAGACCGCCCGTGATCTGAAAGTGCATGATCACGGCGGTATTGTCTGGGACGAATTTGCCGGCATGTGGATTGCGCTGGCGTTAATACCGGACGATATTTATGGCGTGTTGATGGCGTTCATGCTGTTCCGGCTGTTCGATATCGTCAAACCCTGGCCCATCAGTTGGCTGGACAAACACCTGCCCGGCGGCACGGGCATTATGGTCGATGATATTGTGGCTGGTTTCATGGCGCTGGGTTGTTTGTGGGCCATCGACTTCTGGCTTATGCCGTTTATCGTTTAATGCAGGCGCTTTTCCTCCGGCAGCATCTGGACTACCTGCAGAAAACGGCGAAGGCCCTGTTCGGCCCGTTCCCTTGATGCAAACGGGCCGCTGTCAAAGCCTTCTCGGGTGGTGAAATACCATTTGTTGCCAACGCAGAAAAAACGGTTGCTCCGAAATGGCACCGATCCTTGTTCGCCGGCTCTTTGTTGCATCTCCATGGTGTCTCCCGGGCCCGATTTGGTATACGCTTAGGGCAGCATGACAAGTTTGTGGAGCCGGGCCGGTTCTGTGTGATTATTAGAAGTCTATTCGTTGAAAAGGAGCTTAAAGAGTATGTGTCAGGTTTCAAGATTGTTCAAATTGGCAGCACTTCTGGCCAGTGTGGTGTTGGTAGGCTGCGCTTCCTCTGCTGCTCGAATCAATACCTGGGAAGGCAACCCGCAGGAGGCGACAAACCCGGCGGTTTTGACCGCTCCTGGAGAAATTCAGGTGATGAGTGTGAACGGCCAGAGCCTGACCACCTATCTGATTGACGACCTGACACTGGATTATGGCCTGTTGCCGGGCGAGAACGAGGTGGTTTTCACTTACAAAACTATCTGGGCCAAGGCTGGCGTGGTGGATAATGGTGAATCCAAGGTGCACACCGTTGAAAGCGAGCCGCAAGTGGCCCGCTTCGAGGCGGAAGCCGGCCAGGCCTACACCTTCTCTTACGATGAACCGGCCAATCGCCGGGAAGCCGAGGCACTGATGGACGAATTCTCCGCCGACATTGTCACCGCTGAGGGCGACACGGTGGCTCGCTCCAGCAAATGGGATGGCAAGTCGCAAGTGGCTCCGGCCCGTACTCCGATACCCGTGTCTTCCGCGGGCAGCAGTGGCGGCGCTTCTGCGGGGGGCGATACCCTCGAGCAATTGAAGGCCATCTGGGCGGATGCGACCGAAGAAGAGAAGCGTTCTTTCCTGCGCTGGGCTTTCGAGTAAGTCGCGACAGCGAATTCAGCAAGCAAAAAGCCGGGCGGGATGCCCGGCTTTTTTATGTCTGTTCTGACCGTGGTGGCCTGGCCCATTGTGTCAGCTGTGAGTCCTGGCTGAGCCGGTCCCAGAACCACATCAGAGCCTTGCCCTGGTCATCGGAGTGCTTGGCCAGGTGAATGCTGATGGGAGCCCGGGCTTCTTCCACGGATTTGGCCACCAGGGTGCCCTTGGCCAGTTGCTCACGGATTCGTGGTTCCGGCAGCCAGCCCACTCCCAGACCGGCCTCCTGTGCGGCAATTTTCTGGTCAATATTACTGACTGTGAGTGTGCGCTGACGCTGGAAAATGCCAGCGTTGCCCGGGGGTAGGGAGCGGGAGGTGTCGGCGGCCACTGCCGCCGGATATTGGGCAATCGTTGAGTTGGGCAGCGGTTCCGGCGCTGATGCCAGAGGGTGACTGGCTGCCACCGCAAATACGAAAGGCACTTCGCCCAGCGCCCTGGTCGTGAAAGCGCCTGCTGGCTTGCTGAGCTGATCGGCGCCAACAATCATGTCTACTCGCCGGCTTTGCAGGGCATCCCAGGCACCGGCGAACACTTCCTCAACGACCTGCACGTCAACCGGTACGCCCAGTTGGTAAAAATCCTCAATAGCCGGGAACAGGCATTCGGCGGGAATCAGCGAGTTAAAACCGATGCGCAGCCGTGTTTCCCACCCCTGTGCCACCTGTCGGGTGGTGTGGGCCAGATTTTCTGCCGCCTCGAGCAGGGCCCGGCCCTCGTTCAGCAAATAACGCCCGGCCGGGGTCAGTGCGGCCTTATGACCAGACCGGTCATAGACCTGGATATCCAGATCCTCCTCCAGCTTCTGCACCGTGTAGCTGATGGCCGACGGTACCCGAAACAATTCCGCCGCCGCACCGGCAAAACTGCCCTTGCGATCAATAGCGTCCAGCACCTTTAGTGCGTCGATGGTAATGGCTGTATGCATGTTCGAATAATCTGAAGTTGTTTGCCAGAAATGCTTGCTATGAGCCTAGCAGGGCAGGGGGTAGCCTGTCCCCCAAGGTAAAGCATTTATTTGCCACGGAACCCACGGAAAAGAGCAAAGACAAAGACGTTTTGCCACGAAATCCACGAAAGAACACGAAAAAGACCAACAGTATAAAAAATAAAGATCTTTGTTTTTTACTTTCGTGTTTTTTCGTGGATTTAGTGGCTAAAAAATCTTTTCATTTTTCTTTCCGTGTTCTTCCGTGGGGGCTGTGGCTAAAAAAGGAGTCTTTCATGGGTTTACTAGTAGACGGAAAGTGGGTCGATCAGTGGTACGACACCGACAAAACCGGCGGTAAGTTCGAGCGTGAGGCGGCCCGGTTTCGTAACTGGGTGACGGCAGACGGCTCAGCCGGGCCGGATGGTAAGGGTGGCTTCAAGGCTGAAAGTGGTCGCTATCACCTTTATGTGTCCATGGCCTGCCCCTGGGCCCACAGAACGTTGATTTTCCGGAAACTGAAAGGGCTGGAGCCGCACATTGGTGTCTCCGTGGTGCACCCGGATATGGTGGAAAATGGTTGGGAATTCCGGCCCCAGGATGACCGGCACCGCGACCATCTCTACAATTCGGAGTTCATGCATCAGATATACACCCGCGCGGCGCCAGATTATTCAGGGCGGGTAACCGTTCCTGTATTGTGGGACAAGCAGCAGGAAACCATCGTCAGCAATGAATCCGCCGATATCATTCGCATGTTCAATTCGGCGTTTAATGAGCTGGATGGCGTGAACGCGGATCTGGATTTCTACCCCGAGGCCGTGCGGGCTGAGATTGAAGCGATCAACGAGCGGGTGTACCACACGGTCAACAATGGTGTGTACAAGGCCGGTTTTGCCACTGCCCAGGACAAGTATGAGCAGGCGTATAACGAGCTGTTTGATTCACTGGACTGGCTGGAAGAGGTTCTGGCCGAGCGGCGCTATTTAACAGGAAGCCGATTGACGGAGGCGGACTGGCGTTTGTTCACCACCCTGATTCGTTTTGATGCGGTGTACTACAGCCATTTCAAATGCAACCGGCAGCAGATTCGGGATTATCCAAACCTGTCGGGTTATTTGAGGGAGTTGTATCAGGTGCCGGGTGTGGCGGAAACGGTGGATATTGGCCAGATCAAGCGCCATTACTACGTGAGCCAGCGCACTATTAACCCGACGCAGATTGTGCCGGTGGGGCCAGAGCTGGATTTTAGTTTGCCGCATGGGCGTGAAAGTGTGGGTTAGATCGGTGAGGTGCAGGCACGCGGTCGGGTAGGCTCTCCCAAAACACGCTGTAAAGACGTCCCTGTCCCGCTCGAGCTCCGCCATCCATGGCTCCGCACGGTTTTGGGAGAGCCTACCCGACCGCGTGCGTCAAGCTTAGGGAGTTAACTCACGCGGGCGACAGCGACTTCAGTAAGCAGCTCCAGTGCTTCCTTGTGAGCCGATTCCGGCAGGCAGGTCAGAAGCTCCCGGGCAATCCGGGCTTGCTCCTTCGCCTTGTCCATGGTGTATTCGATAGCGCCAGACTGGCGTACGGTTTCCAGCACTTTGGGCAAATCATCCAGTCCACCCTTGCGAATGGCCTGGCGAATCAGCAGGCGGCTTTCTTCATCCACATTGTCCATGGCATAAATCAGCGGCAGGGTGGTTTTACCCTCGGCCAGGTCGTCGCCCACATTCTTGCCCATGGTTTCGGCATCGCCCTGGTAATCCAGCACGTCATCCACCAGTTGGAAGGCCATGCCCAGGTGTTTGCCGTAATCCCGCAAGGCGACTTCCTGTTCTTCCGCAGCGCCGGCCAGCTGGGCGCCAGTGTGGGAAGCGGCTTCGAACAGCATGGCGGTTTTGTTGTGAATCACCTCCATGTACTGCTCTTCGGTCAGGTCCGGGTTCTTTACGTTCATCAGTTGCATGACCTCGCCCTCGGCAATCACCGCCGTGGCGCGGGACAGCACGTTCATGATCGGCAGGCTCTGCAGTTCCACCATCATTTCAAATGCCCGGGCGTAGAGGAAATCACCTACCAGCACGCTGGGCGCGTTGCCCCATTTTGCATTGGCGGTGCTACGGCCACGTCGCATGTCCGAGGTGTCTACCACATCGTCGTGCAGGAGTGTGGCGGTGTGAAGGAATTCGATCACGGCGGCCAGTTTCAGGTGGTCGTCGGCCTTATAGCCGGCCGCCTGGCTGGAAAGCAGTACCAGCAGGGGGCGCAGGCGTTTGCCGCCGCTTTCGATGATGTATTGCGCAATCTTCTCCACCAGCGGGACATCCGAGGCAAGCCTCTGAATAATCAGATCATTCACGCGGCTGAAGTCGGTGGCCACGGTGTCGTAAATGCGCTTGGTTGTCATCGGGCTGGTAGATCCCTTGCTGGTGTTTTCGTTGAGTTTTTAGGCAGGTCGCGGCAATGCTAGGTATTGGCGCCTACCCTGTCAACTTACACGGCCTGTTGGCTTGTATTGGCTGGCCGGTTCTCGTACAATCACGCGCCCAACTCATCCCAACCTGCGCTCCCTGCTATAGGGTTGCCGAAGCGCTTCCCTTAGAACCAGGTGGATAAGAGCAGGGATGGGTCAATCGCGGAGACTATTGAATGTACGCAGTAATTGTTAGCGGTGGTAAGCAGCACCGTGTAAAAGAAGGCGAAACTCTGAAGCTGGAAAAGCTGGAAGTTGAAACCGGCGGCACCGTTGAGTTTGATCGTGTTCTGCTGGTAGCCGACGGCGACAACGTGAAAGTTGGCGCTCCGGCTGTTGACGGCGCCAAGGTAACTGCTGAGGTGGTTAACCACGGTCGTCACGACAAGGTTCAGATCATCAAGTTCCGTCGTCGGAAGCATTCCATGAAGCGTCAGGGCCACCGTCAGTGGTTCACTGAAGTCAAGATCACGGGTATCCAGGGCTAAGCCCGGGAATAACCCCCTAATAGAGGAGGCTGGTAATGGCTCATAAAAAGGCAGCAGGTAGTACCCGTAACGGTCGCGATTCCGAGTCGAAACGACTTGGTGTGAAGCGCTATGGCGGCGAGTCTGTTTCTGCAGGCAGCATCATCATTCGTCAGCGTGGCACTCGTTTCCACGCGGGTTCCAACGTAGGCCTGGGCAAGGACCACACCCTGTTCGCGAAAGCGGCCGGTCAGGTGAAGTTCGAAACCAAAGGCCCGCAGAACCGCAAGTTTGTAAGCATCGTTCCGGCGGCGTAAGCCTCCGGCGATCCGGTTCTTCGAACCTGGGATGGTGTGCGCGGCCTGATAAACTCGGGTAAGCGTTGCCATCCGGAGCCCCGCAAAGCTTCACAGAGGCTGCGGGGCTTTTTAGTTTATGCGCATGGCGCAAAGGGTTAACCATGAAATTTGTAGATGAAGCCACCATTATTGTCGAAGCAGGAAAGGGTGGCCACGGCTGCCTGAGTTTCCGGCGTGAAAAATACGTGCCCAAGGGCGGGCCGGACGGCGGCGACGGCGGTGACGGTGGTTCTGTCTATCTGGAAGCGGATGATTCGCTGAATACGCTGATCGACTATCGCTTCCAGCGCAAGCACAAGGCCCAGAATGGCGAGCCAGGCGCCGGGCGCAACTGTACCGGTACCAAGGGTGAGGATCTGGTGCTGCCGGTGCCGGTGGGCACCACCGTGGTGGATATGGACACTCACGAAGTGCTGGGGGACCTGACCCATGTGGGGCAGCGCCTGAAAGTTGCCCAGGGTGGTTTTCACGGCCTGGGCAATACCCGCTTCAAGTCCTCCGTTAACCGGGCGCCCCGTCAGACCACCCAGGGCAGCGAAGGAGAGCTTCGCAACTTGCGCCTCGAGTTGAAAGTGCTGGCGGATGTGGGGCTGCTGGGTTTGCCCAATGCTGGCAAGTCCACTTTTATTCGCTCCGTATCAGCTGCCAAGCCAAAAGTGGCCAATTATCCGTTCACCACGTTGGTGCCTAACCTGGGCGTGGTCAGTGTGCAGGCGCACCAGAGCTTTGTGATTGCCGACATCCCCGGCTTGATTGAAGGTGCCGCAGAAGGTGCCGGGCTGGGCATCCGCTTCCTGAAACACCTGGTGCGCACTCGCTTGCTGCTGCACCTGGTGGATGTGGCGCCTTACGATGACAGTTCGCCGGCCGAATCCGTGCGTACCATCGCCCACGAGCTGGAAAAGTTCAGTGAAACTTTGGCGAGTCGCCCCCGCTGGCTGGTACTGAACAAAGTCGACATGGTGCCTGAAGATGAGCGTGAGGCCCATTGTCAGGCCATTGTCGATGAGCTGGACTGGGACGGCCCGGTATTCTGGATTTCCGCGTTGACCGGCGAAGGCACCAAGCCACTGGTGCAGGCGATCATGCGCTGGATTGAAGAACAGGCCGAGGCCGAGAAAGAAAACCCGGAAATGGCCGAGCAGGAAGCCGAGCGCCGTCGCCGGATGGATGAAGAGGCTCGCGCCCGCATCGAAGCGGAAAAGCAGGCCCGCCGTGCGGCCCGTGAAAATGACGATGACGACGACTTCGATGACGATGATGACGAAGACGGCGTGGAAGTGGTTTACGCCCCTTATTAACCCCCGGCCCCGGAGATTTGAGCGCCACCATGACTGAACGAGCCCAGTTGCGCCAGGCCCGCCGCCTGGTGATCAAAATCGGAAGCGCCTTGCTGACCAATGATGGCAAGGGGCTGGACGAGGCTGCGCTGGGCCTCTGGGTGGATCAGATCGCCGAACTGGTGGACGATGGCGTGGAGATCGTCATTGTTTCTTCCGGCGCGGTGGCGGTGGGTATGAGCCGGCTGGGCTGGCATCAGCGCCCGGATCAGTTGCACGAGCTGCAGGCGGCCGCGGCTGTCGGGCAGATGGGGTTGGTGCAAACCTGGGAGGCGCAGTTCAAGCGCCATGATATCCACACCGCCCAGATCCTCCTGACTCACGATGACCTGTCTGACCGCAAGCGCTACCTCAATGGCCGCAGTACCCTGCGTGCCTTGCTGGACGTGGGCGTGATTCCCATTGTGAACGAGAATGACACAGTGGTGACCGATGAAATCCGCTTCGGTGACAACGACACCCTGGGCGCTCTGGTGACCAATCTGGTAGATGCAGACGGACTGATCATCCTCACCGACCAGGTCGGTCTGTTCGATAAGGATCCCCGCAAAAACGCCGATGCCACATTGGTGACCGAAAGCCGGGCCAGCGATCCGGCCCTGGATGCCATGGCCGGTGGCGGTGCCGGTGCTCTCGGGCGCGGTGGCATGGTCACGAAGTTAAGGGCCTCCCGATTGGCGGCCCGTTCCGGGGCTTTCACGGTGATTGTGGGTGGACGCATTGAGCATGTGATCACTCGCCTGCGCCAGGGCGATGTGATTGGTACTCTGTTGCTGCCGGAGCAGGGCCGGGTAGCCGCCCGCAAACAATGGATAGCGGGCCACCTGCAGACCCGTGGCCGGCTGACTTTGGACGCTGGCGCCGTTAAGGGTATCTGCCTCGGTGGGCGCAGTCTGCTGCCGGTAGGCGTAAAAGCCGTGGCTGGCCAGTTCCGCCGGGGCGAGATGGTATCTTGCGTGGATGAAAGCGGCCGGGAAGTGGCACGAGGCCTGGTGAACTACGATGCCAGCGAAGCCCGGGCCATTCTGGGGCATGCCAGTAGCCGGATTACCGAGGTGCTGGGGTATGTGTCCGATGAGGAAATGATTCATCGGGATAATCTGGTGATTGTGTAGCGGGTCGTTCTATTGATTTCCAGATACAAAAAAACCGGCTCGAAAGCCGGTTTTTTTATACTCGGATGCAGGGTTGTTACAGAGCCTTGATCCGGGCGTTCAGGCGGCTCTTGGTACGAGCAACCTTGTTCTTGGTGAAGATGCCTTTGTTGACCATGCTGTCCATGATCGGCTGGGCTTCCTGCAGCGCAGCTTTGGCTTCTTCGGCATTGCCGGCGTTGATTTTGGCTTCGACCTTCTTGATGTAGGTGCGGGCCATGGAACGCAGGCTGGCGTTGTGCTTGCGGTTAACCTCGTTCTGACGAGCGCGCTTTTTGGCTTGCGGGGTATTTGCCACCGTAAAACTCCTGAAATTCGTTGCTAGAAAAACTGAAACTGTTTAGATCGCGGGCGCGCCAAAAACAGCGCGTCGATATAAATGACGCGGAACTATGCCGCCCAACTCATGTAATGTCAAGATCCATGGCGGTTGAATGCGGGTGTGCTCAGGGCTTGTGGTACACTCCCGCAACCCATGAGCTGGTGTGATTCCATGGGGTTTGCGCCGTTATGTGGATTACCGAAATGCCTTGCCGGCTTAACTTCTGTTTTTGACCCTGATGCCCGGATACTGACCCATGCCATCCGAACCACAGCCACCTGTGAAGCCTGAATCGTCCGGTAATACACCGGTCAGCAAAGAGCCACCCAGGGCCCCGGGGTTATTGCGGTCCTCCGGTCTGGTAGGGGTGATGACCATGCTTTCCCGGGTGCTGGGCCTGGTGCGGGACATGGTAATCGCCCGTTATTTCGGCGCGGGTGCCGGAGCGGACGCGTTTTTTGTCGCCTTCAAGATTCCCAACTTTCTGCGCCGGCTGTTTGCCGAGGGGGCATTCTCTCAGGCTTTTGTGCCGGTGTTGTCGTCCTATCGGGAGAAACAGGACATCTCGGAAGTAAAGCGCCTGGTGGATGCGGTGGCGGGGTCGCTTGGCCTGGTGCTGCTGGCGGTGACCCTGGTCGCGATGCTGGGATCTCCGGTATTGACGGCGGTCTTTGCCCCGGGGTTCCTGGACAATGACGTCAAATTCGCCCTGACCAGCGACATGCTGCGGATTACCTTCCCGTACCTGTTGCTGATTTCCCTGACCGCCTTTGCCGGCGGCATTTTGAATAGCTATGACCGCTTTGCGGTGCCGGCCTTCACGCCGGTTTTGCTGAACCTGTCCATGATTGCCGCGGCCGTTTTCCTTACCCCGCTGATGCAGGAGCCGGTCATGGCGCTGGCCTGGGGCGTGCTGATTGCAGGCGCACTGCAGCTGTTCTTCCAGTTACCGTTTCTGATGCGCCTGGGCTTGTTGCCACGCCCGCGGGTGGATTATCGCCACGAGGGTGTCAGTCGCATTCTCAAACTCATGGCGCCGGCCCTGTTCGGAGTGTCGGTGAGCCAGATCAACCTGCTGCTGGATACCGTGCTGGCGTCGTTCCTGCAAACCGGCAGCGTCTCCTGGCTGTATTATTCCGACCGTTTGTCGGAGTTGCCGTTGGGCGTGTTTGGTATTGCCATAGCCACGGTGATTTTGCCCAGTTTGTCCCGCAAGCACGCCGCTGCCTCGGCGGACCAGTTTGCCGCTACGCTGGACTGGGCGGTGCGCGCGGTGTTGTTGATAGGCGTGCCCGCCGCGCTCGCGCTGGCACTGCTGGCTGAACCCCTGATTGCCACGCTGTTCCATTATGGCGAGGTGACCGACCGGGATGTGGCCATGTCGGCGCAGAGCCTGCGGGCCTATTCCGCCGGCTTACTGGCGTTCATGCTGATCAAGGTGCTGGCGCCCGGTTTCTTCGCCCGGGAAGATACCAGAACTCCGGTAAAAATCGGCGTGATTGCCATGGTCGCCAACATGGCGTTTAACCTTGCCCTGATTGTCCCCCTGGCCCACGCCGGGTTGGCGCTGGCAACCTCCCTGTCGGCCTGGTTGAACGGCTATCTGCTCTGGCGTGGCCTTCGCAAGGAAGGGGCCTGGCAAAGCCAGCCCGGCTGGCCGAAATTCCTGTTGCAGCTAGCAGCGGCCAATGGGGCGCTGGCTGCCGTGGTGCTCTGGCTGAACGTGCCGGTTGCCGAATGGCTGGCTTTGGGCGGCTGGCAACGGGCCGCTGAAATGTCTGTATTGGTGGTCGCCGGTGTGCTGGCGTATTTCCTGGCGCTGGCCGTGGTGGGGGTTCGGGTACGTCAGTTCCGGCAGAAGTAGTGGTGCCTGATTTCTACCCACCCCGCTCCTGGGGTATAATCGCGCGTTTTCTCACCAGCGCCGGGTGTTTGCCCGTGCGCCAAAGCCAGTTGGCAACGGAAGGTTCGCGGTAAATGCGCTTGATTCGAGGCCTGACCAATCTGAAGCGACTGTCCGGGCGGGCAGATTCGCCGCTGGCTCACGGCTGTGTGGCCACCATCGGCAACTTTGATGGCGTACATCTGGGCCACAAGACCATTATCGGACAGGTGAAAGAAAAAGCCCGCGAACTGGGTGTGCCATCGGTGGTGATGATCTTTGAGCCCCAGCCCAGGGAATACTTCCAGGGCAGTGAGGCACCACCAAGGCTCATGCCGTTTCGCCAGAAATTCGAAGCCCTGCTGGCCGAAGGCGTGGATGTGGTGCTGTGTATCCGTTTCGGTGAGCGCTTTCGCAGTTATTCAGCCATGGGCTTTATTGAGGACGTTCTGCTTGAGGGCCTGGGCGTACGTCACCTGGTGGTGGGCGATGATTTTCGCTTCGGCTGTGACCGGGGCGGGGATTTCAATTTGCTGGAGCAGGTGGGTGCAGAGCGCGGCTTTACCGTAGAAAACACTCTGACGGTCAGCCTGGACGGCCGGCGGGTCAGCAGTACCCGGGTTCGTGATGCCCTGAATGTGAACGGACTGGATCAGGCGCAGCGTTTGCTCGGCCATCCTTACCGCATTCATGGCCGGGTGGTTTATGGCCGCCAACTGGGCCGCCAACTGGGTGCGCCCACCGCCAATATTCTGCTGCACCGGATGCCAGCCTTGCGGGGCGTCTATGTGGTTCGGGCGATCACCGATACCGGCGAGCATCTTGATGGCGTGGCCAATATTGGCCTGCGGCCGACGGTGGATGGCAAGCGGCCTTCGCTGGAAGTGCACCTGTTTGACTTTACTGGCACACTTTATGGCCAGCATCTGGACGTCATATTCCGCCATGGCCTGCGGGATGAAGTGAAATTCGACTCTGTTGACGATCTGCGCCAACAGATCGCCCGGGATTTCGAGCAGGCCCGGGCCTGGCTGGCCAACCACCCAGCCGATGAAACTATCTAACTGACCAACCAAAGAGTGCGCACACAGACATGAGCGACTACAAGCATACCCTGAATCTGCCGGAAACCGCCTTCCCCATGCGCGGTAACCTGGCCAAGCGCGAGCCAGACATGCTCAAGCGCTGGCAGGATCTCGACGTGTACGGCAACCTGCGCAAGCAGCGTGAAGGCCGTGACAAGTTCATCCTGCACGATGGCCCTCCCTACGCCAACGGCAGCATTCACATCGGGCATGCGGTCAACAAGATCATCAAGGACATGATCGTCAAATCCCGTGGTTTCATGGGTTACGACGCGCCCTACGTGCCGGGTTGGGACTGCCATGGTCTGCCCATCGAACACAAGGTGGAGCAGGACATCGGCAAGGCCGGCCAGAAGGTGGACTACAAAACCTTCCGCCAGGCCTGCCGCGATTACGCCGCCAAACAGATTGAAGGTCAGAAAGCCGATTTCATTCGCTTGGGCGTGATGGGTGAGTGGGACAAGCCTTACCTGACCATGGACCCAAAAGTGGAAGCGGGCATTGTCCGGGCGCTGGGCAAGATTGTTGAGAAGGGCCACCTGGTGCGTGGATACAAGCCGGTCTACTGGAGTGTGGTGGGTCAGTCCGCACTGGCAGAGGCCGAAGTGGAGTACCAGGACAAGACCTCCACCCAGATTGATGTGCGCTTCACCGCTGTAAACCCGGAGGATGTGCTCAAGGCCTTCGGCACCAACGAAGGTGAGGGCGATGTTTCCGTAGTGATCTGGACCACCACCCCATGGACCATCCCTGCCAACCAGGCGGTGTCCATCGGTGCCGACCTGGAATACGCGCTGGTGCAGGTGGATACCGGCAATGGTCCGGAACGTCTGATCCTGGCCACGGACATGGTCGAAGGCATCATGGCGCGCTGGGGTGTGGAAGACTACAAGGTGCTGGCCAACGTCGCCGGCGCGGCGCTGGAGAAGCAGCCGCTGCATCACCCGATCTACGACAAGCAGGTGCCGCTGATCCTGGGCGAGCACGTGTCCCTGGACGCCGGTACCGGTGCCGTTCACACCGCCCCGGACCATGGTTTGGAAGATTTCGAGGTGGGCAAGGAATACGGCATCGATACCCTGAACCTGGTGAAGGCCGATGGTACCTACACCGAGGCGGCGGAAGAATTTGCCGGTGTGCACGTGTACAAGGCCGATGAGCCAGTGTGCGCCGCGCTGGAGCGTGAGGGCAAGCTGGTTCGCTCGGAAAAATTCCGCCACAGCTACCCGCATTGCTGGCGCACCAAGACCCCGCTGATCTACCGGGCCACGCCACAGTGGTTCATCAGCATGGACAAGCTCAACCTGCGCGCCGACGCCCTGGAAGCGATCAAGGGCGTGCGCTGGGTGCCGGCCTGGGGCCAGAACCGCATTGAAGCCATGTTTGAGCAGAGCCCGGACTGGTGTGTCTCACGCCAGCGTACCTGGGGCGTGCCCATCACACTGTTCGTGCACAAGGAAACCCAGGACCTGCACCCGAACACTCAAGAACTGATCGAAAAAGTCGCGGATGTGATTGAAACCGATGGCATCGACGCCTGGTACGAACTGGATCAGGGTGAGTTGCTGGGCGCGGACGCCGACGACTATGAAAAAGTGACCGACACTCTGGATGTCTGGTTCGACTCCGGCGTGACCCATGACTCCGTGCTGCGGGTTCGCGAAGAGCTGGGCCAGTTCCCGGCGGACCTGTATCTGGAAGGTTCCGACCAGCACCGCGGCTGGTTCCAGTCGTCGCTGAAGACATCCATTGCCATCAACGGCGTGGCGCCCTACAAGCAGGTACTGACCCACGGCTTCACCGTGGATGGCCAGGGCCACAAGATGTCCAAGTCCAAGGGCAACGTGATTGCGCCCCAGGAAGTCATGAACGAGTTGGGTGCCGACATCCTGCGCCTGTGGGTGGCGGCCACCGATTACAGCGGCGAGATGACCGTGTCCAAGGGCATTCTCAAGCAAACCGCCGACGGCTATCGCCGGATTCGCAACACTTCGCGCTTTTTGCTGAGCAACCTGACCGGCTTCGACCCGGCACAGCACATGGTGGCCCCGGAGGACATGATCGCCCTGGACCGCTGGATGGTGGACAAGGCCCTGCAGCTGCAGAAGGAAATTCACGAGGACTTCGGCAACTACGCCTTCCTGCGGATTTACCACAAAGTGTACAACTTCTGTGAATCCACCCTCGGTGGTTTCTACCTGGATATCATCAAGGACCGCCAGTACACCACCCAGGCTGACAGCCTGGCACGGCGTTCAGCGCAAACCGCGCTGTTCCACGTGGCCGAAGCCCTGGTGCGCTGGATTGCGCCGATCCTGAGCTTCACCGCCGACGAAATCTGGCAGCACCTGCCGGGCGAGCGCGGCGATACCGTGTTCTATGAAACCTGGTACGAAGGCCTGACCGAACTGCCGGCGGACTCCGAGCTGGGCCGTGACTACTGGAGCGATATTTTTGCGGTGAAAGAAGCCGTCAACAAATGCCTGGAAGACGCCCGTGGCCGTGGTGAAATCAAAGGCTCGCTGACCGCCGAAGTGGAGCTGTACTGCGAAGGCCAGCTGGCTGAAAAACTCCAGCACCTGGGCGACGAGCTGCGCTTCGTGCTGATCACCTCCGAGGCCACCGTCAAGCCGGTGAGCGAAGCCGGGGGCGCCGAGCAAACCGGTCTGGAAGGCCTGATGGTGAAAGTAACACCGTCTGACAAGCCCAAGTGTGAGCGCTGCTGGCACCACCGTGAAGACGTCGGCCAGAACGAGCAGTACGACGACCTTTGCGGCCGCTGCGTAACCAACGTGGAAGGCCCGGGTGAAACCCGCGCCTATGCCTGATGAGCGGACTGACAGGCGTGGTGATGACTGAAGGCAAGGCAGGCAGCAAGCTCAAATGGCTGTGGCTGGCGGTGCTGGTAATCGTGGTGGATCTCGGCACCAAAGCCATGGCCACGGCCATGCTGACCTACGCCAACCCGGTACCGGTACTGCCCAGCTTCAACCTGACGCTGCTGCACAACACCGGCGCGGCCTTCAGCTTCCTGGCCAATGCCGACGGCTGGCAACGCTGGTTCTTTGTGGCACTGGCGCTGGTGGTCAGCGTGGTGCTGGTGACCTGGCTGCGAAAACTCAAGACCAATGAAACCTGGACCGCCATCGCCATCGTACTGATACTCGGCGGCGCCCTGGGCAATGTGTATGACCGGGTCGTCCACGGTTACGTGGTCGACTTCCTGCACTTTTACTGGCAGGACTGGCACTTTCCCGCCTTCAACCTGGCCGACACCGCCATCACCATTGGCGCGGCCATGATGATACTCGACTTATTCCGCAAACCCGCCGACGGCGGCGATGCCTGAAGGAGTGACGCACACTCATGAAAGATTTAGCTATAGATAAAGGTACCCGGGTAAAACTGCACTTCGCCCTGAAAATCAAAGACGGCGACGTGGTGGATACCACCTTCGACAAAGACCCGGCCACCCTGGAAATCGGTGACGAAAACCTGCCGGAAAACTTCGAGGCCCTGCTGATGGGCATGAAAGCCGGCGACCACGCCGCCTACGAAGTCACCCCGGAAAAAGCCTTCGGCCAGCACAACCCCAGCAACGTACAAAGCTTCAAACGCCACGAATTCAGCGCCGACATGGTGCTGGAGCCGGGCGTTGTGGTGTCCTTCGCCGACGCGCGCCAACAGGAACTGCCCGGTGTAATCAGCCGCGTGGAAGGCGACGAAGTCGATGTGGACTTCAACCATCCGCTGGCGGGGCGTACACTGGAATTTGAAGTGGAAATTCTGGACGTAGAACCGGCAGGGCCGACGCACTAAAAGACCTGTTCGGAACCGGCGTTTGCCGGCTGCGCCATAGTCAGTGGGGTGTGGGGATGCATTATCCGGGACTGTCTGCAGCAGGGATGCTGCAGTCAAGCTACATGGACGTATTCACCGCGTGTCCCGGATAATGCATCCCCGCAGCCCACGGGCGACCAATAGCAAAGGCAAGATAATGCAAATCAGACTGGCAAACCCCAGAGGCTTCTGCGCCGGCGTAGACCGCGCCATAGAAATCGTGAACCGCGCGCTGGATGTGTTCGGGGCGCCCATCTACGTTCGCCACGAAGTCGTCCACAACAAATTCGTGGTTGACAACCTCCGTAACCGTGGCGCCGTATTCGTGGACGAACTGCACGAAGTGCCCGACGACAAACTGGTCATCTTCAGTGCCCACGGCGTCTCACAAGCGGTACAGAACGAAGCCGAACGCCGTGGGCTGAAAGTCTTCGATGCCACCTGCCCACTGGTCACCAAAGTGCACATGGAAGTCATGCGCTACAGCCGCGATGGCCGCGAGTGCATCCTCATTGGCCATGAAGGCCATCCGGAAGTGGAAGGCACCATGGGTCAGTACGACGCCAGCAATGGCGGCGCCATTTACCTGGTGGAAGACGAGCAGGACGTCGCCAACCTGAAAGTGAAAGACCCGTCACGCCTCTCGTTCGTCACCCAGACCACCCTCTCCATGGACGACACCGCCCGGGTGATCGACGCCCTGCGCGCCAAATTCCCCGAGATAGAAGGCCCGCGCAAGGACGACATCTGCTACGCCACCCAGAACCGCCAGGATGCGGTCAAACAGCTGGCCAACGACTGCGACCTGATGCTGGTGGTGGGCTCCCCCAACAGCTCCAACTCCAACCGCCTGCGGGAACTGGCAGAGCGCATGGGCACCCCGGCCTACCTGATAGACGAAGCCTCGCAGATTGACCCGCAATGGCTTGAAGACAAGTTTGCCATTGGCGTGACCGCCGGTGCCTCCGCCCCGGAAGTACTGGTGGCTGAAGTGATCAATCGCTTGAAAGAACTGGGCGGTGAAGAGCCGGAGGAAGTCTCCGGCCGTGAAGAGAACATCGTGTTCTCCATGCCCCGTGAGCTGCGTATCGAGGCGGTCGAGGTTTCGTGACTTCGGCCGCCCGGCCTGTTTGACCCGCATCACATTTCTGAATTCTTCCTTTCCGTTTATCCCCGTAAACGTGCCGCTTGTCGCCCTGGCATGGCATCCTTGATGGATGTTACTTAACCTTCCAATACGTCTTAATGGAAGTGGATTATGTTCAGGAAACACGACAGCGGTTTTACGCTGATTGAGCTGATCGTGACAATAGCTGTTTTGGCTATAGTCTCGATGTATGCAATTCCCTCGTTTCGAGAGGTGGTTATGAATAATCGTTTGACTGCCCAAACGAACGAGGTCACTAGCTTGATAAGTTATGCGAGAAGCGAGGCATCAAAAGTATTGGGTGGAGTTGTAACCGTTTGTGGTTCGACCGATGGGGCTACATGCAGTGGGAATAATGCTCTCGAAACTGGAATTATTATTTTTTACGACGAGGATATGGACAGAACTCTCGATGGCAGTGATGAGTTGCTCAAAGTCCAAGGCGCATTGGGGGGTGGCAACTCACTGAGAATACGGGGAATGACAAGCAGTGGTGGAAATTACATCCAATTTGATAGTAAGGGGTTCCCTAGAAGCCTCTCGGTCGGGGATGACGGCTCAGGTACGTTCATCATTTGTGATGAGAGAGGTGCAGGTCAGGCTCGCGCAGTGTCTATAAACGCTTCTGGTCAAGCCTATTTAGCGAGAGACACTGATGACAATGGAATTCTGAATGATTATGACGGTAACGATATCAGTTGTCCTTAGTGGGGAGAGAGATGGAGCAGATGAGCGCTAGGTGGCCTTTCTTTGCCACAACTAATCCGGCTAGCTTGAAAGGTTTCACTTTAATCGAAATCCTAGTGACTCTTTTCATTGTTGCTATTGGCCTCTTGGGTTTGGCCGCATTAGTTCTTGAAGGTATGAGAAATAATCAGGGGGCTTATCTGCGAACTCAAGCCACGGTGCTAGCTTACGATATGGCTGATCGGATGCGCGCTAACAAAAGTAATGTCACCGATTACGCCGGGTTTTCAACGGATGGTGCAAGCACAAAGTTGCCGGACTGTGTCACCAGCGATGCGGGCTGCCCCCCAACTGCGCAGGTAACTCGGGACCTCGTAGAGTGGACCCGTGAGATTCAAGGTGTTGGAAGTGATATGGCGTTACTTCCGGGTGGGGAAGGAGAAATTGAGCGAGATGCGGGAACGTCAGTATACACAATAACGATTACTTGGGAGGAGGTCTCACGGGATGGGAGCGAGATAGACAGCGACAACTCTTATTCTGTGCAGCTAGCTTTGTGAGCATTCTGATGAATAAAAATTATGAAGAAGTGTTAGTGGCGGGAGCTTATCGTAACGAGAGAGGGTTATCTCTTGTTGAGCTGATGATAGCGCTTGCTCTTAGCTCTGCTCTTATTCTGGGAATTTTTACGGTATACATAGATTCTAGCCAAACATCCAGAATGAGTACGGCGCTTGCAAGAATTCAGGAGTCCGCACGAATTGCGACGGATGTCATGGCCAGAGATATGAGAATGGTCGGCTTTCAAGGGTGTGCTGACCCTAACTCAGTGACTATGAATATTATTGCTAATAACCCACCCACCACCGATTTTTTTGAATCAACACTCAGGGGCTGGGAAGTCACAGATTCTAACTGGGCAGGCGGGACAGAGTTTGATGATGAGCCCATAGAGTCGTCAGCAGTCATTGGAAGCGATGTAATCGTGGTCCAGAGAGGCGATACGATGGAGATCGAGTTGACCGGGAACATGAGTGCCAATAACGCGAATATACAAGTTGCGGGTGACGACATTGATATGTTTTCTCAGAATGACATTGTGATGATTTCTGACTGTGAAGCTGCTGATCTTTTCAGAATTTCAAGTAATCCGAGTTCTGGCACATGGGCTCATGCAAACAACGTTAACACTACGAACCGATTGGGCCAGGCCTATCAATCATCTGCTCGAATAATGCGCTTTTCATCTTCGGCCTATTTTGTTGCTGATACGGGAAGGGATGACGCACGAGGTGGAGATATTTTTGCGCTGTATCGACAAGTTAATAATCTTGACGGTACAGCACTAGCTCCCCAGGAAATTGTTGAAGGTGTAGAAAACCTCCAAATAGAGTATGGAGAGCGCTTGCCAAGTGGGAATATCCGCTTCAGACCGGCAGATCAAGTGGATGACATGGGCGTTGTTGTCGCTTTACGTCTTGGGATGTTGATCAGCCATTCAGATCCAGTAAGGGATGACGTGGACAGTTCTGATTATAGTCTTCCAGGGCAAATAATAACTGCGTCATCCAGTGGTGGTACGGTGACCCATCCGGAGGACAATCGGTTGCGCCGCACATTCACCACGACAATTACGCTAAGGAACCGGGACTAATGAGATCTAAGGCAGCCATGAAAGTTAATGCTAATTCCAGCGGCGGATCTAGACAGGATGGGGCTGTTCTCGTCGTATCTCTTATAGTGTTGCTGGTCCTAACGTTGATTGGGGTTGCAGGAATGAATACCTCGGTCATGCAAGAACGAATGGCAATTAATTCACAGAATTCGAACCGTGCTTTTCAGGCTGCAGAAAGTACTTTGCAGGCGCTGCTGGACGATGTTTATGACAGCAACTTAGATCTTTTAAGAGAGTCCATGCAGAGTGGGGATGATTTAAGCAGTGTAGTGGATGTGACATTGGACTCTGAAAATAATATTTCCGGAAGCTACCAGGCGAGATTTCTGGGAGAGGTTTTTGTTACTAGTGGAAGCTCTATGGATGCAGATGAGAGCAGTAATAACTTGAAGGGTTTTCGCTATGAACTGACAGGGGAAGCAAATATGGCTAATACTGGGGCTTCTGCCAGAGTTTATAAAGGGATCGAATATTATTGATTGGTGGCTCTATGTATCTTTTTAAAAAGTTCTCCATTTCAGTTGCGGCAATTCTGGCGGTCTCCGCTTATTGTTCGCCGCTAGCATCTCAGGAACGTGATGTAGATAAGCTGATTGATCCACAGGTTGAGGTGATCGAGGGATTCATTCTGGACTTTTTGGCGGATGATGAAACTATATTAGGGGTAGTGCTTGAGCAGTGTAATAACTGTAGCCCTTCTACACTTTTAGCAGCGCCCGGAATTAAGGTGACAGGTGCCTCAGGTTCGCATATTGATGAATCAAGCCTCCAAGATTTTGAGGGGAAGTTCGGAGTTGTTCATGTTGATAAAGAAAGCGGCATGGTTTTCCGAGTGTCCTTTTTGGGGGATAGGTGAAAGGTGGGATATATGTTTAATAAGTCGATTTTTTTTAAGATTTTTGTTTATAAGATGTTTTTTGTCCTTACCTTGTCATCCGCAACGTCGTCTCTGGCTGATGATACGGAAATATTTTTTGCGCCACCAGGCGCATCCCAGGTTGTAAAGCCAAATATAATGTTTCTTATAGATAATTCTGGAAGCATGTCCGAAACAGGTGGCGGAGATAAATCCCGTTTGCAGGTTGTAAAAGATGTAACAAATTCGCTTATCGATGACATGAGCGGTGTCAATGTTGGCTTGGCAACATTCAATATCGAAGAGGACGTTGACTGTCCTTGGTATGGAACCTGCTGGGCCAAGTATAGAGGATCGAAGATTCTATCCCCACCCATGGATGTCGATGTTCAGGCTAATGTTAATTCACTAAAACTCACTGTAAATGATCTTCAGGCAGGGGGTAGTACTCCGATGGCCGAGGCACTTACAGAAGTTGGCAGGTATTTCAAGGGTGAAACTCCCTATTACGATTTTGATCCTATAGATGAAGTGATGAATGGTGAGGTTTATGATTCTCCGGTGAAATATCAATGCCAAAAGAATTATGTCGTGTTCTTAACCGATGGGGAGCCTCAGTCTGACGATAGTGATAGCTTTATCAGTGACTATATTGGAGAGAAATGTGGTACTGAGAGTTCAGGTGATGAAAATGACAACTGTCTAGATGAAGTTGCTGGATATCTTTCTTCCGGTGATCTCTTCAATAACCTTGAAGGCAGGCAGTTTGTCACAACAAGTACAGTCGGGTTTCATACCAATCAACAGCTCCTCTCCGATACAGCAGATTCTGGTGGTGGTAGTTATTATTTGGCGAGTGATGAAAGTGGGTTATCTGCTGCCTTTGATGATTTTTACCAGGCGGTTAGAGCTCAAGGAACAACGTATGTTTCTCCGGGCGTTGCGGTAAATACCTTCGATAGATTGAATCATCTAAATACCCTGTATTATGCACTATTTCAGTCTGACCTTGGCGCTATATGGAACGGAAACTTAAAAAGATATAAGTTAGAGGTTAGAGAAGGGGCAGATGGTCAAGAAAGAGCAGTTGTTGTTGATGTGAACGGGAACGAAGCTATTGACGATACAACCGGATTCTTCAAAGATTCGGCTAAGAGCTGGTGGAGCCCTGTTGTAGATGGCCCTAATGTTGGGTTAGGCGGGGCTGCGTCGCAACTTTCAGATGATGTACCGACTCGAAATGTTTTTTCTAATCTAGCCTCGAATCGCTCAGATCTGAGTGATACTCAGAACCAGTTATTGGAAAATAATAATAACTTGACAAAATCTGACTTCGGTATGCCTGGCATGAGCGATGACGATTTTCAGAAGCTCGTGCGTTGGACCCGTGGAGTGGATGTGAATGATGACGATGGGGATCAATCAACTTCTGATTCACGGAAGTTCCTCGCTGATCCTCTGCATTCGGTTCCTCAGTTGGTAATTTATTCTGCTGACCAAGATGTCAACCAACAGGACACAACTGTTTTTTACGGTGACAACCAAGGATTTATTCATGCAATTGATGGAAATTCCGGGGGAAGTTATTTTTCCTTTATTCCAAGAGAGTTGCTGGATAATCAGTCCGCACTAATGAATAGCACAGATGCTTCCGATAAAGTTTATGGGATGGATGGGTCTGTTGTTAAGTGGAGTTATGACGCAGAAAATGACGGTGAAATAGGGAGTTCTAGTGAGGACTTCGTAAGAATTTTCTCAGGTATGCGTCGAGGCGGGAAAAGCTACTATGCCCTTGATGTGACCGATAGAACTTCACCAGAGTTAATGTGGTCCATTACGGGAGGAGTTGATGGCTCTGACTATGAAGAACTGGCTCAAAGCTGGTCAACGCCAGTCAAGGCTAAGTTTGCCGATGGCACAGACGTCCTTGTTTTCGGCGGTGGCTATGATGAACAGCAGGATGATGTAAATGTGCGGACGGAAGACTCCGAAGGGAGAGCCCTGTTTATCGCCGACGCTGAAACAGGCGAACGGCTCTGGTGGGCTGGACCAAAGGGCAGTGGTGCAGACCTAGAGCTTTCTTCAATGAATTATAGTATTCCTGCGTCGCCGAAAGTGCTGGATATTAATGGTGATGGATTATTTGACCAAATTTATGTCGGTGACATGGGTGGGCAGATTTTTCGGTTTGATGTTGTCGTCACTCAAACGAATAATAAGAAAAGCGAAATTGCGATAACGGGAGGAAGGATTGCTAACCTTAGTAGTTCTCAGAGTGGGTTAAATGAGACCGAGGAAGAGAGCAATCGTCGTTTCTATCACTCTCCCGATTTGTTCGGCATAAAAATAGGAGCAAGGCGTGAGCTAGGACTGGTTATTGGATCAGGGTATCAGGCTCATCCACTCGATACGGATGTAAAGGATCGTTTGTATATGCTTCGTATTCCCGATGTAAGCGCCCCTCCAATAGATCCGGATGATCCAAATGAGGAGAGAGTGGATTATGGTGAGCCAATCACGGAGGATGATCTCTATGATGCTACAGATAACCTTATCCAAGATGGAGAGAGTGAGGAGGTTCGTGGTGACGAAGCGGCCAAGCTGGCAGGTTCTAAAGGTTGGTTTATTCGCTTGGATAATCCCGGCGAAAAAGTTTTGTCTGAAAGTACGACCGTAAATAATGAAATATTTTTTACTACTTACGAGCCAAAAGCTAGCGACGACCCCTGTTTGCCAGCTACCGGTACGTCTCGGCTCTATCATGTGTCTGCTTTTAATGGCGTAGCAGTACGAAATTATGATGGTTTGGGGTCAGATGATGAACTGACAAGGCAGGATCGATACATGACATTGAGTACAGCTGGGCTGCCACCTAGTGCACAAAGGATGAGAGTTGATGATACCGATGTCATATGCGTAGGTACTGAATGTGAAACAATTGACACCGTTCAGGGCGTGGTCGAGACCTATTGGTATGAAGATTGAGGACCTAAATATGCGAATTAATCGGGAGTCGGGCTTCACTCTCATCGAATTGATGATCGTAGTCGCAATAATCGGGATTATTGCCGCTATTGCATATCCGAGTTATACGAATCATGTAGAAAAAACACGTCGTTCAGACGCGCAGGGAGCGTTAATGGGGTTGGCCTCCGCAATGGAACGGCATTACGCGACGAATAATAGCTATCTTGGGGCCGCTAGTGGGGGGGGAGATACGGGCTCCCCCGCCATATATCCCGATGAGGCGCCAGTCGATGGTAATACTAAGTATTATGACCTGACCATAGAGTCGGCTTCTGCCGGTTCATATACTCTTCGGGCTGTCCCTAAGGGAGCCCAGGCAGGGGATGGCATGCTTGAGTTGGATTCTACTGGCGCTAGGCGTTGGGATGCAGATGGTGATTCCAGCTTTGACTCAGATGAAAATACTTGGAGTGAATAATCCATTATTTGGAGAATAAAGCGGCTCATGGGTGGGAGTCGCTTTATTTTAGCATTCAACGGTTGCTCCCCAGCTCAGCTTAATGCTTCTGTCACGATCTTCATCCGACTGGATTCGGAATCGACCTGCCATGTTGACTGCCATGTAGCTCATTACTCCATTGGTATGGCTGTCGGGACAAAGAACCAGACTACCCAGTGAGCCATGAGCAAAGCCTCTCTCGTTAAATTGGAAATACCCGCGGCCCGCAGTTCTTGAAATTATGTGATAAGGCTTTTGTATCGCGTCGAGTTGTCTGAGAATCTCTCCTGAGTCTGGTGTTTTGTCATTGTTCCGGTCAATGAAAACCGAAACCGGTCGCTTCCAGTCATCAACACATATACCTTGGTCGGATAGTGGGCATACTGTTACCAGTGATCGCTTACTGGCAGCTGACCAACGAGCAAAGGAAAAAAGAGTGTTGTACTCCTGAAGGATCGTTTGATGACGGTGTCTTTCGATCCACGCGTTCCAACCTTGGTATGCGATGCTAGAAACAATCATTAGAACGGCAATGGTCGTAATAAGCTCCACCAACGTGAAGCCAGCCAACATCTTTGCAGATTTCATGGACAGTTCCTTGTCTTGTGTTCAACGTGCGGGCGTCCTGCCCACACTGACTATAGCCTAAACTGGCGTGCGATCAATCCATCCCCAGTTTCTTCAACCGATACCTCAATGCACGAAAGCTGATACCTAATCGCCTTGCTGCGGCGTCTTGTTCCAGCGGGTAGCTTCCAGCGCCTTTTCTATAGCCTGGCGTTCGATGGTTTCCAGGAAATTTTCCAGGTCTATCTCGCCATCCGGTATGGCTGTGTTGCTTCCGTTGTTCGTTACTGGAAGCGGGGTATTGTCGATACCACCTGTGTCAGCGGCTATATCGGGTACCACCCCGCCATTCAGGTGCAGATCGTTGGCATCGATGGCATCGTCATCGCACAGGGTGAAGGCCCGCTCCAGTATGTTTTCCAGCTCCCGCACGTTACCGGGGAAATCGTAATTCTGCAGGCGGTTGACGGCATCGTGTGTCAGTGTGGCCGGCGCGCATTCGTATTCACGGGCAATGCGTTCGAGAATGTGGCGGGCCAGCAGTGAGATGTCTTCGCTCCGGTCGCGCAGTGGTGGCACCGCCAGTTCAATCACGTTGATTCGGTAGAATAGGTCCTGGCGGAAATTGCCCTGTTGTACCAGCTCAGCCAGGTGTTTATGAGTGGCACTCAACACACGGATATCCACGGGGATTTCTTTGGTGTCACCCACGGGGCGCACGGCCTTTTCCTGAATGGCACGCAGTAGTTTTACCTGCATGGCCAGCGGCAGGTCGGCCACTTCATCAAGAAACAGGGTGCCGCCGTTGGCGCTGCGAAACAGGCCGTCCTTGTTCTCGGTGGCGCCGGTAAAGCTGCCTTTCTTGTGCCCGAAGAACTCGCTTTCCATCAACTCCGAGGGAATAGCGCCGCAGTTCACGGCGATGAAGGGGCCGTCGCTGCGAGGGCCTTGCAGGTGGATCATGCGGGCGACCAGCTCTTTGCCGCTGCCGGACTCGCCACTGATAAACACCGGGGCCTGGCTGCGGGCCAGTTTTCGGGTCTGGGTGCGCAGCTTGCGGATCTGGGGCGAGTTGCCCAGTAGCAGTCCGGGTTCGTCTTTGTCGGTGTTTTGTTGCTCGTCCCGCTCGGACAGTTTCAGTGCACTGTTAACCAGCTCGCGCAGGCGTGGCAGCTCCACGGGTTTGGAGACAAAATCAAAGGCACCGGCTTTCAGTGATTCAATGGCCGTATCCATGCTGCCATAGGCGGTAATCACCGCGACAGGGGTGTTGGGCGCGTGTTGCTGGATCCAGTGCACCAGATCAATGCCGTTGCCGTCCGGCAGGTTCATGTCGGTCAGGCAAAGATGGGGCTGGTGTTTTTCCAGAAGGTTGCGGGCGCTACCCAGGTCAGCCGCGGTATGAGTGGTGATACCCATCCGAGTCAGGGTGATCTCCAGCAGGCTGCGGATATCCGGTTCGTCGTCAACAATCAGCGCAGTGTGTGTTGTCATTGTCTGTCTTCGGTTCCCTGTTGAGTGTCTAACGCCCGATGGCAGTGTGTTGTTGGTTGTGTTTCAGATCATACGCCCCGGGTGGGCGAAGGTGATGCGAAACCTGCAGCCTGGCTGATCGTCGTCAACCAGCGACAGGTGCGCCTGGTTGGCTTCGCACAGTTCCCTGGCCAGATACAGGCCCAGCCCGTTGCCGGTTTTCTCGGTGGTGAAAAACGGCTCAAATACCGAGTTATGATGTTCTGGGCTGATCCCCGGTCCGAAGTCACGCACGTCGATGTAGGCTCGCTCTCCATCGGCCGTGGCGCCTGCGTGTAATTGTATCCTGTTTTCGCCGGTCTGCTGTTTGCTGTACCGCAAACCGTTGTCACAAAGATTCACCATGACCTGCTCGATCTGGGTTTTATCAAACCTGGCCGCCGGTAAACTCGATTTAACGTACAGCTCTATGTACACCGGCGAGCCGTCATGGTCCGTCTGGCGGAATTCGGCGCGGAACTCCTCAAGCCAGGCTGCTATGTCTATGCGCCTGGCATCTGCCGCCCGTCTGCGGGAAAGGTCCAGCACGTTTTCGATAATGCCGTTCACCCGCCTGGAGTGGCGGTGAATGATGTCCAGCATTTGCCGGTCGCCCTGATCCAGGTTGGGTGACTCATCAAGCAGTTGTCCGGCATGGCTGATGGCACCCAGTGGGTTGCGAATTTCATGGGCAATGCTGGCGGTCAGTCGCCCCAGGGAGGCCAGCTTCATTTGCTGTGCTTGCTGGGTGATTTTGCTCAAATCCTCGACAAACACCAGCGTCTGGTCGCCCTGCTCCTGATCCAGCTCGGTGAAAGTAGCTTGCAGCAGCGGGGAAGTGGGCGTGGCCTGAAAAGGCTCAATGCGCTGGTCCGGATTTTCACGCCAGGCAGCCAGCCCTTCTTTCACCGCCGGCGGCAGAACCAGGGAATGGGGCAGAGTGGTGCCGGCATTTTCCTGGGCGCCGAATAGCAGTTCTTCGGCAGCGGCGTTGGCCAGCCTGACGTGCCCCCCGGCATCCAGTACCAGAATGCCGGTGCGCATGCGCTGGATAATCTGCCGGTTGATCTGCTCCAGTTCGGCAATACTTTTAGCGCGGCTGCGGGCCAGGGCTTCGCTACGGATCATCCTTTTGGAGATGCTTTGCAGCACGAACGCGGTGGCGAAATACAGGATGCCGAGGGTGCCGGCGCGCACGATGTCGTCGGCGGTTTCATGAATGGCCAGTACCGCCCAGCCGGAAATGCCCAGGGAGAAGATCGCCGACAGAGCAGCGAAGAAGGTTCCCATGCGGGTGGGATTCAGGATATTGCCCGCCGCCACGGCAACAATCACCAGATTGGCAATGCCGTTGGTGATGCCGGAGCTGGTGAGCAACAAAAAATGAAGTATGGCGATATCGACGAGGATCGACAGGGTAATGTGCCGCTCCCGGGGTTTGAAACCTGCCATCATCAGCATGCCGGTGAATACGTTCAGGGCCAGGTAACTGAAAACACCGGCCTGGTAATATTCTTCCCAGCGCAGCCGGGTGTCGGCGGTGAATGGCTCGATAAACAACAGCCCCGTGAGCATCAGGCTGATCAGCATCCGGTAGTGATTGTAGATCCGGAACAGGCGTATCTGCTGTGTATCGGCAATGGGGCCGAACGGTGACTTAACCGCCTGGGCCGAGGGTGTATGGGTGCTCATGGCCTTGATCTGCCTCTGTCGGAAACGCGGGTAAATGGATGGCCTGCAGCCAGAGAATTCCGCGCGTTGCGGCGTTATAATAGCCTTTTAACGGCAACAAGTTACAGGAGCCCTTTCATGTCGGCAGCCGGTGCAGGCAGTAGCGAATCCGTACAACCGCAAAAGCTGCGGGTGGTAATGGCCCAGCTCGATTTTCTGGTGGGCGATATTCCCGGTAACACGGAACGGATTATCGAGGCGACCCAGAGGGCCTGCGAACAACACCGGGCCGATGTGGTGGTGTTTCCTGAGCTGGCGCTGACCGGCTATCCGCCTGAGGATTTACTGTTGCGTCCCAGCATGGACCTGCGTGTGGCCGAGGCTCTGGCGCGCCTTCAGCAAGAGGCGCTGACACCGGCGATTGTCTTTGGAGCACCCCTGCGGGTTGATGGCCTGTTGTACAACGGTGCTGTGGTGATCGAAGCGGGTGAGGTGCGGGGGCGCTACCTCAAGCGTTGCCCGCCCAATTATCAGGTATTTGATGAAAAGCGCTACTTTGCTTCCGGCGCCCGGCCCCTGGTCCTGGACATCAAGGGGGTGCCGGTGGGCATTACCGTCTGTGAAGATATCTGGAAAGACGGCCCACTGGAAGACACCGCGGCCGCTGGGGCCAAGTTGGTATTGAACCTGAATGCCTCGCCCTACGACATCGACAAGCAGGCGCGGCGCAAGGCGTTGCTGGAGCGCAAGGCGGCGGATAACCGGGTGACCGTGGTGTACACCAACCTGGTGGGCGGTCAGGACGAACTGGTGTTCGACGGCGGTTCCATGGTGTACGACCACTCCGGTGCCCTGGCAGCTGAAGCGCCACAGTTCGAAGCGGGTCTGTATCCGGTGGAGTTTCTGTGTGAGCACCATTGCCAGCCGGTTGCGCAGAGCCTGCCGCCCGAGCCATCGCTGGAAGCCAATGTTTACAGCGCCCTGGTGGTCGGGGTTCGGGATTACGTGAACAAAAACGGCTTCAAGTCGGTGGTGCTGGGGCTGTCCGGTGGGATCGATTCGGCACTGACGCTTGCGGTAGCTGTGGATGCGCTGGGCAAGGACCGGGTGAGGGCGGTGATGATGCCGTTTCGTTACACCTCCAGCGCCAGTCTTGAAGATGCCGAAGCCGAGGCGAGGACATTGGGGGTCCAGTACGATGTGTTCTCCATCGAACCCATGTACGACAGTTTCATGACGGCGCTGGCTGAACCCTTTGCCGGCACCAAAACCGATACCACCGAGGAAAACCTGCAGGCGCGATTGCGGGGGGTGTTGCTGATGTCGCTGTCCAACAAGTTTGGTTCACTGGTGCTGACCACCGGCAACAAGAGTGAACTGGCGGTGGGTTATTCCACCCTGTATGGCGACATGGCCGGCGGGTTTGATGTTCTGAAAGACGTTCCCAAAACCCTGGTGTTCCGCTTGTCCCGCTACCGTAATACCGTGTCGCCGGTGATCCCGGAGCGGGTGATCACCCGCCCGCCGTCCGCCGAGTTGGCGCCGGATCAGAAAGACGAAGACAGCCTGCCGGGCTACGATATTCTCGATCAGATACTGAATTTGTACGTGGAGCGGGACTTCAGTGCCGAGGCTATTGTCGCCCAGGGCTTCAAGCCGGAAGATGTGCACAGAGTGGTACGGTTGGTGGACGTCAACGAATACAAGCGTCGGCAGGCGCCGATTGGTGTTCGGATCACCGAGAGAGGCTTTGGCAAGGACCGTCGTTACCCGATTACCAATGGCTGGAAACCGGGTAACTGAGGTGTTCGGGGCGGGGTTAATCCTCGCCCAGCAGTCCGAAGGTAACGACGTTCAGTAGCGAACGATCCTGGCGCTGTATGGCTTCGGACTGGTAATCGCCATTATCGGCGAAGACGTCGCTGTCCGGGAAATTCTTGCGCAGTGTCGCCAGTGAATCTTCGGCGGCGTCGTCCAGTTCCAGCATGCGGTAGGTGTCGGTCATCAGAATCAGCGCATCCTCAACGGCAGGTGCGGATGGATAATTCTCGACAACGTAGCGAGCCCGGTTGTTCGCCGCCAGATAGGCTTCTCGCTTGATGTAGTAGCGGGCGGCATGCAGTTCCAGATCGGCCATCCGGTTACGTACCGCAATCATGCGCTGGCGGGCATCAGGGGCGTATTCGCTGTCCGGGAAACGGTCCAGCAGGCGGGAGAAATCCCGGAACGCCTGCAGCTGTTCGCCTGGGTTGCGAGCGGCAACGTCAATCGGCAGGTATTTGGCGGCCAGGCCCAGGTCCAGATTGTAGGAAGCCAGGCCACGCATATACATGGCATAGTCCAGTTGCTCGCTTTGTGGATTCAGGCGCATAAAACGATCGGCCGCTGCCCGCGAGCCTTCCAGGTCCATGTTCTGGAAACGGGCATAAATCAGGTCAAGCTGGGCCTGCTCAGCGTAACGGCCGAACGGATAATAGGTTTCCAGCGCATCCAGGTTTTCCTCGGCCTGGTTGAAGTTGCCCGAGTTCATGGCCTGACGGGCATTTTCATAGTAGGTTTGCTCCGCTAGGACTTCCGCTTCCTCCTGCTGGGTCGCACAGCCGGTAAACGCAATGACTGTGGAAAGAAGCAGTAATCGGACAACTGATCTCATGCCGGAATCCCGTATAATGTTATGGTTTTGAATGGATGGGCCATTGTAACGGGGAACCTTGCCCATGTGCAGTGCCAAAAACATCTGCCCGGCCCAATCTGACTGAAAGGTAACCTATGTCATCCGAAAACCGCATTACCGGCCATTACACCGTGCCGCCGGAACTCAGTGGCAAGCGCCTGGACCAGGCCGCTGCCGAACTGGTTTCCGAACATTCCCGTTCGCGCCTGCAGTCGTGGATCAAAAGCGGTGCGCTGACCGTTAATGGCAAACAGTGCAAGCCCCGCGACAAAGTCATGCTTGATGACCGTCTGGAACTGGATGCCGAGCCGGAAGCGCAGGTTACCTGGGAAGCCGAGCCCATCAGCCTGGATGTCGTTTACGAAGACGAACACTTGCTGGTGATCAATAAGCCGGCGGGCCTGGTGGTGCACCCGGCGGCCGGCCATGCCGATGGCACTCTGGTCAATGCGTTGCTCAACTACGCTCCGGAAGTGGAGAACCTGCCCAGGGCTGGGATTGTGCACCGCCTGGACAAAGATACCTCCGGCATTATGGTCGTGGCCCGCAGCCTGGTGGCCCACACCTCACTGGTGGAGCAGCTGCAGACACGCACCATGGGGCGGGAATACGAAGCCGTGGTGGTTGGCTCGCTCACCGGCGGCGCCACCGTGGACGCGCCCATCGGCCGACACCCTACTGATCGCAAACGCATGGCCGTGGTGCCTACTGGCAAGCCAGCAGTGACCCACTATCGCCTGGTAGAACGCTTTGCGGCCCACACCCACGTCCGCTGTAAACTGGAGAGCGGGCGAACCCACCAGATTCGCGTGCACATGGCCCACGTTCGCCACCCCCTGGTGGGCGACCCGGTATACGGCGGTCGCCTGCGCCTGCCCAAAGGCACCAGCGATGAGCTTCGTGACGTACTCGCCGCCTTCCACCGCCAGGCTCTGCACGCCCAGAAACTGACCCTGGAGCACCCGGAAACCGGAGAAATCCTTAGCTGGGAAACGCCATTGCCGGATGATATGGTCAAACTGATCGAGGCGCTGCGTAAGCATGCCAAGGAGCTGGAGCAGAGTGCCTACTGAGGCTGTCCCCCTCATCCACCCGCAATGGCCGGCACCGGCCAATGTGGGCGCGTTATGCACCACCCGCGAAGGCGGCATCAGCCAGCCGCCCTGGGATAGTCTGAACCTGGGTTGTCACGTGGGCGACAACCCCGAACACGTCCAGAAAAACCGCCTTCGCCTGGCTCACCAGGCAGGGCTCAAAGCAAACCGTATCGGCTGGCTTAACCAGGTGCATGGCACCGAAGTGGCCGAACTCACGCCGGGCAACGTCCAGACCATTCCGGATGCCGATGCCAGCTTCACCCGCCACCCCGGTATTGCCTGCGCCATCCTCACGGCGGATTGCCTGCCGGTGATCCTCGCAGATCAAGCTGGCACCGTCGTAGGCGCCGCCCATGCCGGCTGGCGGAGCTTGTGCGGCGGCGTACTGGAAAACCTCATCGCCGCCATGGCGGTTGACCCGACCGAACTGATCGCCTGGCTCGGCCCTGCCATTGGTCCTCAAAAATTCGAAGTCGGCCCGGAAGTGCGCGAAGCATTCGTTGCCAAGAACCCCGAATCCGGCGGAGCGTTTAGTTCAGAAGGCGCCCGCGAGGGCCACTATCTGGCGGACATCTACCACCTTGCCAGAATCCGGCTAGCGGCGGCTGGCGTGACGAATGTCCATGGCGGCGGCTTCTGTACCGTTTCCGACGAGGCGCGTTTCTATTCCTACCGTCGCGACGGCCAAACCGGAAGAATGTCGACGCTGGTGTGGATAGAGCGATAGAAAGCAGTAACTTGATAAAAGACCCCTGCAATTTCGCGGGAAGGCAACTCCAAAATTCCAGGGACAGGTGGGGTAAGGCTTTCCAGAAATTTCTGCAGCAGGGATGCTGCAGATAAGCCTACATGGATGTATACACGGCGTTTTCTGGAAAGCCTTACCCCACCTGTTCAGGCACCTTTCGGCTGAAGCCCCTAAATAATCGCGGCGCTTGCATTGAGGTTGTACCTGTTCATGGCTTACACCAAAGCTTGAGAACCATAACAGGCATGACAACCGTCAAATTTCTGACGAATTTCCCCTGGGTAACTTGAAGTCCCCCCACTTGCCCCTACATTAAAGAGCAAAGTAATCAATACCCCTGAAAGTAAAGGGGCATTCAGCAAAGATTTCGGGGAAGCAAAACATGCGAATCGACAAACTGACCAGCAAACTGCAGAACGCACTGGCAGACGCCCAGTCCATCGCAGTTGGCAAAGACCATAACCAGATCGAGCCTGTCCACCTCATGCAGGCCCTTATGGACCAGCAAGGCGGTTCCATCAAGCCACTGCTGAAACAGATTGGCGTTGAGCCCGGCCGCGTGCGCCAGGCCATCGCCCAGGAAATCGAAAACCTGCCGGAAATCCAGAACAACACCGGCGACGTCACCATGTCCAACAACATGGGCCGCCTGTTCAATATTGCCGACAAGCAGGCGCAACAGCGGGGCGACCAGTTCATCTCCTCCGAACTGGTGTTGCTGGCGGCCCTGGAAGACCGAAGTTCCCTCGGTCGCATCCTGCGAGAACAGGGTGTGGACAAAACCGCGCTGGAAAATGCCATTGACCAGGTGCGCGGTGGCGAAAGCGTGGACGACCCCAACGCCGAAGAAAGCCGCCAGGCGCTGGACAAATACACCATCGATCTCACCGAGCGGGCTGAGGCTGGCAAGCTGGACCCGGTCATCGGCCGCGACGACGAAATCCGCCGCACCATCCAGGTGCTGCAGCGTCGGCGCAAGAACAATCCGGTACTGATCGGCGAGCCCGGTGTTGGTAAAACCGCCATTGTGGAAGGCCTGGCCCAGCGCATCGTGAATGGCGAAGTACCTGACGGGCTCAAAGATAAAAAGGTCCTCTCGCTGGATATGGGCGCACTGATTGCCGGGGCCAAGTTCCGTGGCGAATTCGAAGAGCGACTGAAAGCCGTACTGAACGAGCTGGCCAAGCAGGAAGGGCAGATCATCCTGTTTATTGACGAAATCCACACCATGGTGGGTGCCGGCAAAGCCGAGGGGTCCATGGATGCCGGCAACATGCTCAAGCCCGCACTGGCGCGCGGTGAACTGCACTGCGTCGGCGCCACCACGCTGGACGAGTACCGGGAAAACATCGAGAAAGATGCGGCCCTTGAGCGCCGCTTCCAGAAAGTGCTGGTCAGCGAGCCCAACGAGGAAGACACCATTGCCATCCTGCGCGGCCTGAAAGAGCGTTACGAGGTCCACCACGGGGTGGAAGTGACCGACGGCGCCATCATTGCCGCCGCCAAGCTGTCACACCGTTACATCACCGATCGCCAGTTGCCCGACAAGGCCATTGACCTGGTGGACGAAGCGGCCAGTCAGATCCGAATGGAAATGGATTCCAAGCCCGAGGCCCTGGATCGTCTGGAGCGTCGCCTGATCCAGCTGAAAATCGAGCGCGAGGCCCTGAAAAAAGAGACTGATGCGGCTTCCAAAAAACGGCTGGAAGAATTGTCAGCGGTGATTACTGGTGTGGAGCGGGAATACGCTGACCTGGAAGAGGTCTGGAACACTGAAAAAGCCGCTCTGCATGGCTCCCAGAAGATCAAGAGCCAGTTGGAGCAGGCCCGGATTGACCTCGAAAACGCACGCCGGGCGGGCGATCTGGGCCGAATGTCCGAGTTGCAATACGGCCAGATCCCGGAACTCGAGCGCCAGCTCGACATGGCCAGCCAGGCGGAAATGATGGAAATGAAACTGTTGCGCAACCGGGTGACCGACGAGGAGATTGCCGAAATCGTCTCCAAGTGGACCGGCATCCCCGTGTCCAAAATGTTGGAGGGCGAGCGCGACAAGCTCATGCGCATGGAGGAAGCCTTGCATGATCGGGTGATTGGCCAGGACGAAGCAGTGGAAGCGGTATCCAATGCGGTACGTCGCTCCCGCGCGGGCCTCTCGGACCCTCATCGGCCCAACGGTTCGTTCCTGTTCCTCGGCCCGACCGGGGTGGGTAAAACCGAGCTGTGTAAATCGCTGGCGGCGTTCCTGTTCGACACCGAAGAGGCTATGGTGCGTATTGATATGTCCGAGTTCATGGAGAAACACTCCGTGGCACGGTTGATTGGCGCGCCTCCCGGCTATGTCGGTTACGAAGAGGGTGGTTACCTGACCGAGGCGGTTCGTCGTCGTCCTTACTCGGTGTTGTTGCTGGATGAAGTGGAAAAAGCCCACCCGGATGTCTTCAACATCCTGCTGCAGGTTTTGGAGGATGGCCGCTTGACCGACGGTCAGGGGCGCACGGTGGATTTCCGCAACACCGTGATCGTGATGACCTCAAACCTTGGCTCGGACATCATCCAGCAGAAAGCGGGTGAGGAAAACTATGAGGCCATGAAGAGTGCGGTCATGGAAGTGGTCGGCACGCACTTCCGGCCGGAGTTCATCAACCGTGTGGACGAAGTGGTGGTGTTCCATCCGCTGGCCAAGGACCAGATCCAGGGCATTGCCCGTGTACAGATCGATAACCTGGCCAAGCGCCTGCGGGACCAGGATATGAAACTGGACCTGGGCGACGATGCCATGCAGTTGCTGGCGGAAGTGGGCTATGACCCGGTTTACGGTGCAAGACCGCTCAAGCGGGCCATCCAGCGGATGATCGAGAACCCGCTGGCCCAGAAGTTGTTGCAGGGCGAGTTTGTGCCAGGCGACACCATCCGGGCCTCGGTCGAGGACGGTCAGCTGACGTTTGCCAAGGGCTGACCGCTCAGGCTGGCGGGGCGCTGAAAGGATTCAGCGCTCGGCCCCGGTTTCCTCCGGGTTGCAGTTTTCTTCTGCGATATCCTCAAACTTCTGACGCTGTTCCTCGATCTCTTCAGGCGTCAGGTAACGCAGTTCCCCGTCCATTTCCGCCCGGATCCGCGCGTTGCGGTTGATCATTTCAAGATTCGAGCGGGCGGTCGCGCAATTGGCTTCTCTTTGTTTGCGGCGGGCTTCCTCCACTGCGGTTTCTTCCCGCTTTTGTTGCTCACCCTGGCGCTGTTTTTCCAGCTCATTCAGTCTTTCCTGAGGGCCGGGGCGGGCCTCTCCCGAACCTGAGGGTTTGCTGGTACGAATATTGACCTGTTCTACCTTGTTGCCGGAGGGTTGCCGGTCACCGAAATGCGTAACACCGTCTTCGTCGGTCCATTTGTAGACGGATTGGCCGTAGGCCAGTGCCGGGGTTGCTGCCATCAGGGCTGCCAGCATCAGAATTTTTCGGTTCATGTCTCTGTCCGTTGTTGGTTTGCTTCCTGCGGGTAACTTGCCACCGAAAAGTATGGCTTGTCTTCGGCCTGGTTCAAATATCTTTGATTTGAGGCCGGGGCCGGTCCAGTATGCCAGACCAGTCGGTAAAATGGTGGCAATAACCGCTGCCTGCTATTGACAGGGAGTCAGGCCCTGTCAAAATTGCGGATTGCCTGAAACTGGGGGTAATACGGCAGGTAATCCCGGGCACGTATCCCTCGTTTATCACCACACTGAGCGTGGCGCAGACCGCCGCGCGCTGGTTGTTGCTTACGAGCAACCCAATGATTGGCCGCTCTCCGCAACCCTCAGGAGGTCGGCCGGCCAGGAGACAACCTCTTTAATTGCAGGTGTGGAGGAGTAGCCGGTTCCGCTTTCACAAGAAGCAGGGAAACCGAGAATCCAGGCAACCGGGATGAACCCGGCTCATTCACTCGTAGAAGAGGGTAGATATCGTGGAGTTATTGTCTGGCGCCGATATGCTGATCCGCTCCCTTCAGGATGAAGGGATCGAGAACATATACGGCTATCCGGGTGGTGCAGCGCTGCATATTTATGATGCGCTGTTCAGGCAGGACAAAGTCAAGCATATTCTGGTCCGGCACGAGCAGGCGGCGGTTCATATGGCCGACGGCTATGCACGGGCGACCGGAAAACCAGGTACCGTACTGGTGACCTCGGGTCCTGGAGCCACCAACACTATTACCGGCATTGCCACCGCTTTCATGGATTCCATCCCCATGGTGGTTCTTTGCGGTCAGGTTGCATCCTCGCTGATTGGTGAAGACGCCTTCCAGGAAACCGACATGATCGGCGTTTCCAGGCCGGTGGTGAAGCACAACTTGAGCGTGCGCCATCCGCAGGACATTCCTGAAACCATCCGCAAGGCCTATCACATTGCCTCGACCGGTCGTCCCGGCCCGGTGGTGGTCGATATCCCCAAGGATATGACCACTCCGAACGAGCGCTATGAATATTCCTATCCCAAGAAGGTCAAGCTGCGCTCCTATAACCCGGCTGTTCGTGGCCATTCCGGCCAGATCAAAAAAGCCGTGGACATGTTGCTGGCCGCCAAGCGCCCGGTGATTTATGCCGGCGGCGGCGTGATCCTGGGGAAAGCGACCGAGCAACTGACGGAATTGACCCGTCTGCTGGGGTATCCGATCACCAACACGCTGATGGGCATTGGCTGTTATCCTTGCTCAGACAAGCAGCACCTTGGATGGCTGGGCATGCATGGCACCTATGAGGCCAACATGACCATGCACCACTCGGATCTGATCCTGGCCGTGGGTGCACGTTTTGACGACCGTGTCACCAATGCCACCGAGAAGTTCTGCCCGGGCGCGCGCATTGTGCATATCGACATTGATCCGGCCTCGATCTCCAAGACGATCGATGCGGATGTGCCCATTGTCGGGCCGGTGGATTCGGTGCTCAATGAAATGCTGTCGCTGGTCAAGGGCGCCAAGGAAAAGCCGGATGCCGACGCACTGGCCGCCTGGTGGAAGCAGATTGACGAATGGCGTGCGTTCCACGGCATGCGTTATGAAACCAGCGATGATGTGATCAAGCCGCAGGAAGTGGTGGAAATGCTGAGCCGGCTGACCAATGGCGAAGCGTTTGTGACCTCGGATGTGGGGCAGCACCAGATGTTTGCGGCCCAGTACTACAAGTTCGACAAGCCGAATCGCTGGATCAACTCCGGTGGTCTGGGCACCATGGGCTTTGGTCTGCCGGCAGCCATGGGCGTCAAACATACCCACCCGGACGACGAAGTGCTTTGTATCACCGGTGAAGGCAGTATCCAGATGAACATTCAGGAACTGTCCACCTGCAAGCAGTACGATCTGCCGGTGAAGATCATCAACCTGAACAACCAGGCACTGGGTATGGTCAAGCAGTGGCAGGACATGAACTATGAGTCCCGTCACTCCCAGTCCTATATGGAGTCTTTGCCGGACTTCATGAAGCTGGTGGAAGCGTATGGCCACGTAGGCATTCGCATTGAACGCAAAGAAGATCTCGAGCCCAAGCTCAAGGAAGCGCTGGCAATGAAAGACAAGCTGGTATTCGTCGATATCCTGATCGACCGGTACGAGCATGTCTATCCCATGCAGGTTGCCCGCGGTTCCATGAAGGATATGTGGCTCAGCAAAACGGAGAGGGTGTGATCATGCGTCGAATCATTTCTGTTTTGCTGGAAAACGAGCCGGGTGCTCTGTCGCGGGTGGTTGGGCTGTTTTCCCAGCGCAACTACAACATTGAAACCCTGACCGTTGCACCTACCGAAGACGAAACGCTGTCTCGCCTGACGGTAACCACCACGGGGTCCGACAAGGTGATCGAGCAGATCACCAAGCAGTTGAACAAGCTGATCGAGGTGGTGAAGCTGGTGGATCTGACCGAGGGTTCCCACATCGAGCGCGAGCTGATGCTGGTGAAACTTAAGGCGACCGGATCCCAGCGTGCGGAAATCAAACGCACGGTGGACATATTCCGGGGGCAGATCGTGGATGTCACCAGCTCGGTGTACACCGTGCAGCTGGCCGGCAGCAGTGACAAGCTGGACGGCTTTGTTCAGGCGGTGGGGACGTCCGGTGTGCTGGAAGTGGTACGCACCGGGGTGTCCGGTATTGCCCGCGGCGAAAAAGTTCTCAGCCTGTAACGGCTGTTATTGCAGATTTATTTGAAAACCATGGCCCGGCAAGGGCCATCACTGACAAGAGGTTTCCATGCAGGTTTATTACGATAAGGATTGTGATCTTTCCATCATTCAGGGCAAGAAAGTTGCCATTCTGGGCTTCGGCTCCCAGGGCCACGCGCACGCGTGCAACCTGAAAGAGTCTGGTGTTGATGTAACCGTGGGTCTGCGCCCGGGTTCTTCCTCCATCCCCAAGGCTGAAGCCTATGGCCTGAAGACCGCGGACGTTCCGACCGCCGTTGCCGGTGCCGACGTGATCATGGTCCTGACCCCGGACGAGTACCAGGCGCAACTGTACAAGACCGACATCGAGCCGAACCTGAAAGAAGGCGCGACCCTGGCGTTCGCCCACGGTTTTGCTATCCACTACAACCAGATCGTTCCGCGTAAGGACCTGGATGTCATCATGGTGGCTCCGAAGGCACCTGGCCACACGGTTCGCACCGAGTTCGAGCGTGGCGGCGGTATCCCGGACCTGATCGCGATCTTCCAGGACGCTTCCGGCACTGCCAAGAACCTGGCTCTGTCCTACGCCAGCGGCATTGGCGGTGGTCGTACCGGTATCATCGAAACCACGTTTAAGGACGAAACCGAAACCGATCTGTTCGGTGAGCAGGCCGTTCTGTGTGGTGGTGCCGTTGAGCTGGTCAAGGCTGGTTTCGAAACCCTGACCGAAGCCGGTTACGCGCCGGAAATGGCTTATTTCGAGTGTCTGCACGAGCTCAAGCTGATCGTTGATCTGATGTACGAAGGCGGTATTGCCAACATGAACTACTCCATCTCCAACAACGCGGAGTATGGTGAGTACGTGACTGGCCCCGAGGTCATCAACGAGCAGTCCCGCGAAGCCATGCGCAACGCACTCAAGCGCATCCAGAGCGGTGAATACGCCAAGATGTTCATCTCCGAGGGCGACCTGAACTACCCGTCCATGACCGCGCGCCGCCGTCAGAACGCTGCCCACGACATCGAAGTGGTGGGTGAGAAGCTGCGTTCCATGATGCCGTGGATCACCGACAATAAAATTGTCGACAAGGACAAAAACTGATCCATTCAGGTGGAGCAGTTTTGAAAGCGCGGCCCGAGTGGCCGCGTTTTTCGTTTATACTCCGCACAAATGTTTTCCGGAGTGAGTGGACATGACTGAAGAAAACAAACAATCGGGAGAGGCAGAGGCATCCCGGCAGGATGATATCGCCATTGAAGAAGGTGAGGTCGTTGAAGAGGAGCTGGTGGAGGGGGCCAAGGTGCGCCGCAAAGGCATTTACCTGTTGCCCAACGCGCTGACCACCGCCTCTCTGTTTTCCGGATTCTATGCCATCGTCGCTGCCGCCAACGGCATTTTCGACAATGCAGCTATCGCCATTTTTGTCTCCATGGTGCTGGATGGTCTTGATGGCCGTGTAGCTCGAATGACCAATACCCAGAGCAAGTTTGGTGAGGAGTATGACAGTCTCGCCGATATGGTGGCCTTTGGCGTGGCACCCGGGCTGGTGGCCTTTTTCTGGTCACTTAACAGCTTTGACAAGATCGGCTGGGTGATTACTTTCGTTTATCTGGCCGGTGCGGCGCTCCGACTGGCACGTTTCAACACCCAGATCGGCTCGGTCGACAAGAAATACTTTGTCGGGCTGCCGAGCCCGGCCGCCGCCGCGTGCGTGGCGGGGCTCGTATGGTGTTTCCACCAATTCGAAACAAGCACCTGGCTGACCTTGCTCACCATGGTTGTGGTTGGTGGTGCTGGCGTGCTGATGGTGAGCAATATCCTCTACCCGAGCTTTAAAGATCTGGATTTGCGTGGCCGGGTCCCGTTCGCGGCGATCCTGCTGGTTGTGCTGGCTTTTGTCGTTATTGCGCTCGATCCGGCAACCGTGCTGTTTGCGGCATTTCTGCTTTTTGCCTTGTCAGGACCGGTGCGGGCGTTGTTCAGGGGCAAGCCAAAGAAGGCGTGAATCAGGCTGGCCTTGTACGTGTAAACCGAAGTTCAGAAAGTTTTTTCCGAAAGCGCGTTGACAGGAAATCTGCGGTCTGTAGAATGCGCATCTCGCTTGAGGCACGCCCCGGATTGCGGGGGTGGCGAGAGCGAGTTAACCGCTTGAAAGTTTTAGAGAAAGACGATTTAGAGATTCTTTAAAATAGCGGTTGACAGGGTGCGAATTCGCTGTAGAATGCGCACCACTTCTGAGGGGGTCAGCCACGGCGGCTTCCTGGGGAGGTTGGCCACTTTGGTCTTGAGGGATTTCGGTTTTAGGCGCTTGAGTCGCTTCGAAAAATCTTCAAAAAAGTGGTTGACAACAGCGAGGCGGGATGTAGAATACGCAGCCTCGATTGAGCAGCAGCTCAACGCTCTTTAACAAGTGAACCAAGTAATTCGTGTGGGCGCTGGCCGAGGTATTTCGGACACGAAATATCAGGACAGTGACTCGTCGAAATTGAGTTTTGTCTTGAGCAAGAATTAAGAA
>NZ_FOSC01000012.1 GCF_900114155.1 Marinobacter persicus | reverse complement strand
CGGATGATTCCGGGGTCGTTTATGCGTTTCTTCAGGCGGTCGATCAGGATGTCGTGGTTAACCCGGTCGAAGAACTTCGACAGGTCAACGTCCACCACGATGTGGCGACCCTGTTGGGCGTAGCGTTGCGCAGCCAGCACCGCATCGTGGGCCCGGCGGCCCGGGCGGAAGCCGTAGCTGTGCTCGCTGAAGGTGGGATCAATCAGAGGTTGCAGCACTTGCAACAATGCCTGTTGAATCAGACGGTCGGTGACGGTGGGGATTCCCGGTTCCCGCTCACTGCCGTCCGGTTTCGGGATGCCTACCCGACGAACGGGTTGTGGTTGGTAGGAGCCGCTCAGCAGTTGCTGGCGAAGCTCCGGCCACACCCATCGCAGGTGTTCCGCGGTTTGGGCAATATCCAGCCCGTCCACACCTGCCGATCCTTTGTTGGCCTTCACGCGCTTCCATGCCCGTTGCATATTCTCTCGTGCGAACGCCTGCTCAAGCAGGCTTCGCCCTGCGCCCTCCGGTTCTCGTCGCGGGAGTCCTGTTTCATCACTGGTCACGCCCGGCAAGGCTTCACCTTCCCGTGTTGCGACCCGCCCCGCTGGCGCGGGCATCTGATGCCTTACAGTTTTCATCGACAAGGCGTTTGACGCTCCTTCTCGTTCGGCCCTTCGCCCTGTGTTAGCGGCTACTATGGCCTCTGCTGACTTCTCGCTCCGTGTTGCCACGTCGCCCTTTCAGGCATGAGGCGAGATCTCCCCGGGTAAGAACACACTCCTTCACCGCACAACCGCCGGATTTACACCACCTCGCCTTGGCCACAAGAGCTTCGCGACTTTTGGCCCGCTCGCCCTGCTCGGCAGTGCCTCGTATCCGATTCTTGTTCATCGGCTCACGGTTTACGCTCCACGCTTCCTCCCCACGGTCGGTCGCCCTTCCGCAGTTGCGCTTCACTTCGTTCGCTGTGGCCAGCTCACGGGAGGACTTGCACCTCCAGGAGTGCGCCCATGCCGGGCGCACCAAAAAAGCCGGCGCAGTGCGCCGGCTTCGCTTCCTTCAGGCTGAAACCCTCTCAACCATCAGGCATTCTTCAGCATCTCCCGCACCACATAGTGCAGAATACCGCCGTGCTTGAAGTACGTGGCTTCATTCGCGGTGTCGATGCGCGATTTCAGCTCACAGGTTTCGGTTGAACCGTCCTTGTACTTCACGGTCATGGTCAGGGTCTGGCCCGGGGTGATTTCACCCGACAGCCCTTCGATGCTAATGGTTTCCTCGCCAGTCAGCTTCAGGCTCTTGCGGTCCACGCCCTCCGGGAACTGCAGGGGCATCACGCCCATGCCGATCAGGTTGGAGCGGTGGATGCGCTCGTAAGACTCGGCCACCACGGCTTTCACGCCCAGCAGGCGGGTACCCTTGGCAGCCCAGTCCCGGCTGGAGCCGGTGCCGTATTCCTTGCCGGCAATGACCACCAGCGGCGTGCCCTGCTCCTGATACTTCATGGCGGCGTCGTAGATCGCCATCTGCTCGCCGGTGGGCACGAATTTGGTGAAACCGCCTTCAACGCCATCGAGCATTTCGTTTTTGATACGCACGTTAGCGAAGGTGCCGCGCATCATTACTTCGTGGTTGCCCCGGCGCGAGCCATAGGAGTTGAAGTCTTTCGGCTCCACACCCTGTTCCTGCAGGTATTTACCCGCCGGCGTGCCCGGCTTGAAGGAACCGGCCGGAGAGATGTGGTCGGTGGTTACCGAATCACCCAACATGGCCAGGATGTTGGCATCCTGTATGTCTTCGATGGCGTCCGGCTCTTCCTTCAGGCCCTCGAAGAACGGCGGATGCTGGATGTAGGTGGATTTGTCGCTCCACTCGTACACCTTGCTTTCCGGCACTTTGATGGACTTCCAGGTGTCGTCGCCCTCGAACACCTCGCCGTATTCCTTGCGGAACATATCGGTTTTCACTTTCTCGACCGCTTCGGCGATTTCCGCCTGACTCGGCCAGAGGTCGCCCAGATACACCGGGTTGCCGTCTTTATCGGTACCCAGCGGGTCTTTAGTCAGATCCACCCGCACGTTGCCGGCCAGTGCGTAGGCCACCACCAGCGGCGGCGAGGCCAGCCAGTTGGTTTTAACCAGTGGGTGCACCCGGCCCTCGAAGTTACGGTTACCGGACAGCACCGAGGCCACGGTCATATCGCCATCGGTAATGGCCTTTTCCACCGCCTCAGGCAGCGGGCCGGAGTTACCGATACAGGTGGTGCAGCCGTAACCCACCAGGTTGAAGCCAAGCTGGTCCAGGTCGTCCTGCAGGCCGGCCACTTTCAGGTAGTCGGTCACCACCTTGGAGCCCGGCGCCAGGGAGGTTTTCACCCAGGGCTTGGTACTCAGGCCCTTTTCCACGGCTTTCTTGGCGATCAGACCTGCAGCCATCATCACGCTCGGGTTGGAGGTGTTGGTACAGGAAGTAATCGCGGCAATCACCACCGCACCCGGGTCCAGCCGGCATTTCTCGCCTTTCATTTCCAGCGGCTGGCTGGAGGGATGCTCGAAATACGCGCTCTCGGCACCCACGGCGGTGCCGCCGCCTTCAGACTCAAGCTTCTCTTTACCGTTTTCCGGCGCGCCTTCTGCTGTTTCCATCAACAGCTCGAAGGAGGCCTTCATGTTGGACAAGGCCACCCGGTCCTGCGGGCGTTTCGGGCCCGCCAGGCTGGCCTCCACGTCACCCATGTCCAGCTCGAGGGTGTCGGTGTAGGCCGGCTCATGGCCAGGCTCGCGCCACAGGCCTTGCGCTTTGGCATAGGCTTCCACCAGCTCCAGCTGGTCTTCTTCACGGCCAGTCAGGCGCATGTAGTCGATGGTTTGCTCATCCACCGGGAAGAAGCCACAGGTGGCGCCGTATTCCGGTGCCATGTTGGCAATGGTAGCCCGGTCAGCCACCGGCATGTCTTTCAGGCCATCGCCATAAAACTCCACGAATTTACCGACCACGCCTTTCTTGCGCAGCATCTCCACCACGGTGAGTACCAGGTCGGTGGCGGTGATGCCTTCACGAAGTTTGCCGGTGATCTTGAAGCCGACCACTTCCGGAATCAGCATGGACACCGGCTGGCCGAGCATGGCGGCTTCCGCTTCAATGCCGCCCACGCCCCAGCCGAGGATGCCCAGGCCGTTGATCATGGTGGTGTGGGAGTCGGTGCCCACCAGGGTGTCCGGGTAGGCGACGGTTTTGCCGTCAATGTCTTTTTGCCAGACGGTCTTGCCCAGATACTCCAGGTTCACCTGGTGGCAGATGCCGGTGCCCGGCGGCACCACGCGGAAGTTATCAAAGGCCTGCTGGCCCCAGCGCAGGAACTCGTAACGTTCCTGGTTACGTTCCATTTCAATGTCCACGTTGTCCTTGAAGGACTTGGGCGTGCCGTATTCGTCCACCATCACCGAGTGGTCAATCACCAGATCCACCGGCGACAGCGGATTGATCATGGCCGGGTCCTTGCCCGCGGCCTGCACCGCTTCACGCATGGCGGCCAGATCCACCACGCCGGGCACGCCGGTGAAATCCTGCATCAGCACCCGCGCCGGGCGGAACTGGATTTCGGTATCGGAGTGGCGGTCTTTCAGCCAGTTCACCATGGCGTCGATGTGAGGCTTGTCGACGGTGGTGCCGTCTTCGTTACGCAGCAGGTTTTCCATCAGCACTTTCAGGGAAAACGGCAGCTGGTTGAGGTCGCCCAGGGTTTCCGCTGCTTTGGGCAAGCTGTAATAGTGAAAGGTTTTACCACCCGCCTCGAGAGTAGAGAGGGTATTCAGGCTGTCTTTACTCAATCCGTTACTCGACATGCAATGCCTCCTCTTTGGAAATCTAAAACTACTATTGCACCGAATAACCAGACTTCAACCAAAACCGGCTGAATGTTCGTCATTGTTTGTATTTATTGGCCAGTGTGTCGCCTGGATAAGCAGTATTCCGCGTTGACACCCCGGGCTGCTTGCACAATGCTGGTCTACCCTTTATTTACACGCACATCAATGCAGGCTGAAAATTGACCCAGGAATTCTCCGAAGCGCTGCAGAGCCTCTCTGCCGATGACTCGCTGGCATTATTTCGCACCAGCGCGGAACTCTCGTTCAACTCGATCGTGATGACCAACGCCAGGCATGAGATCGTTTATGCCAACCCTGCCTTCTGCAACATGACCGGCTATTCGGCTGAGGAACTGGCCGGGGAGAACCCGAAAATCCTGCAGGGCCCGATGACAGAACCGGCGGTGATCGAGAAACTGCGGCGGGATCTGAAAAAAAATGGCTTTTTCTCCGGCTCCACCATCAATTACCGGAAAAACGGCCGGCCTTATCTGGTGGAATGGAACATTACCGAAATCAAGGGAAATTCCGGCGAGCCGCGTTTCTACATTTCCATCCAGAAAGACATTACCCAGCTGCATGCGGCCGAATCCACCGGCAACCTGTTCGCCAAGGCCATTGATGCGGCCTACGACGGTATTTTTATCACCACCGCCGAGGGTATCATCGAGTTTGCCAATCAGGGGTTTGAAATCATCACAGGTTACAGCCCGACCGAGGTGATTGGCCGTGATCCGTCGGTACTCAAATCCGGTCGCCACGACAAAACCTTCTATAAAGGCCTTTGGCGCCATCTGAAAGAGGGCCTGCCATTCCGAGCCATGGTGGTGAACCGCCATAAAAGCGGCCACGAAATTCACTGCCAGCAGACCATCACGCCGGTCAAGAACGCCAGTGGCGAAATCACCCACTTCATCAGCATCATCAAGGACTTGAGTGATCGCGTCTTTGCCGAGCTGAAACTGCGCGAGCAGGCCTCCCACGATTCACTGACCGGGCTTTTGAACCGCCGGGCCGGGGAAATCGAGCTGGACGTGGTATTGATTCAGGCCCAGGAGAAGGACGCCCCATTCAGTCTGCTGATGCTGGATATCGACGACTTCAAAGTGGTCAACGATACCCACGGCCATCCCAAAGGTGACGAGGTGATCAAGGAAGTGGCGGATATTCTCATGGAGCAGACCCGCAAAACCGACAAGGTCGTACGCTGGGGCGGCGAGGAATTCATCGTAATCCTGCCGTTCTGCGACGACGACAAGGCCCGGGAGATAGCCGAAAGCATTCGCGCGGCAATGGCGGGCATTGAGTTTGAGGAAATTGGCCATGTCACCCTGTCTATTGGTGTGACCGAATCCCTGCCCGAGGACACCCCGGCCAGCATTCTTGAGCGGGTGGACCAGCGCCTTTACGCTGCCAAGGACGCCGGTAAAAACCGGGTCACCAACGATTAAGGGCCTGCCTTTTGCTTTCACTGGCTGATTTTTTCGTTGTCGGCACGCCACCGGGCAAACTGGTCACCGGCCACTACGATTGGGGCCTGGTGGCCCTGTCGCTGGCCATCGCCATCGGCGCTTCTTATATGGCGCTGGTGCTGGCAGCGGCCGCCCGGCGCAGCACCTCCCGCTACATGCAACGCCTGCACCTGCTCAGCGGTTCGGCTTCTCTTGGGTTTGGCATCTGGTCCATGCACTTTATCGGCATGCTGGCCTTTGCCATGCCCACCCATGTCCATTACCACCCCGGCATCACCGCGCTGTCTGTCGTGCCCAGTCTGCTGGCGTCCTGGGTCACCTTGAGCCTGCTCGCGCGCAACGAGCTGAATACCGGCCGCCTGGTGGGCGGTGGCATTACCGTCGGCGCCGGTATTGGTGCCATGCATTACCTGGGCATGGCGGCCATGCAAATTGGCCCGGCGTTGCGCTATGGCCCGGCTTTGTTCGTGTTGTCTATCCTGGTGGCCGTGGTGCTAGGCACCCTGGCCTTGTGGATCAGCTTCGGGCTGCGCCGGCACCGGCTTCTGCACGGTTACAAGCGCCGCCTATTGGCGGGCACCATCATGGGCCTGGCCATTGCCGCCATGCATTACACCGGCATGGAAGCGGCGCGCTTTATCGGCGAACCCGACCCGGATTTCCTGCCCGGCAGCAATCGCCACACCATCCTGGCGCTGGCCATTGCATTTGTAACCGTTTCCCTGAGCTTGCTGGCCGCCGGCGTCAACGCCGTGGCCCGTTATCGCGTGCTGATGCGCCACAGCCAGAAAACCGCCAGTGAACTGCAGGCCACGGTCGACGCCGCCGTTGATGGCATTGTGAAGATTTCCGAAAAGGGTGACATCCTGTCGTTCAACGACTCCGCCGAACGCATTTTTGGCTACCCCGCCGACGAAGTACTGGGCAAAAACGTGAAAATGCTGATGCCCAATCCGCACCGGGATGCCCATGACGGCTACCTGAAACACTATCTGGATACCGGCGAGCGCAAAATCATCGGCAAGGGCCGGGAGGTCTGGGCACTGCACAAGGATGGCCACGAGTTCCCCATCCGCCTGGCCATTGGTGAATCGCGCCTGGGTGGCGTCAGCACCTTTGTCGGCTTTATCACCGACATTTCCCAGCGCCACCGGATGGAAACCGAACTGCGCCAGGCCAAGGATCAGGCGGAGCAAGCCGCCGAGGCCAAAAGCGCCTTCCTGGCCAACATGAGCCATGAAATCCGCACCCCCATGAATGCCATCATCGGCTTTACCGACCTGGTGATGGATACCTCACTGAATACCGATCAGGCCCGGCACCTGGGCATTGTCAAAGACTCCGCCCGCTCGCTACTGACCCTGCTGAACGACATTCTGGACACCGCCAAACTCGATGGCGGCCACACCGAACTGGAACAGCGGGATTTCTCATTGCGAGCGGTGTGTGACCAGATCGTTGCCAGCCAGTCACTCACGGCCGGCGGCAAAGGCCTGTCGCTGACCCTGGATTACCAGGCCGATGACTATTTCCGGGGTGACCCGCTGCGCATCCAGCAGGTCATTCTCAATCTGGTCAGCAATGCGGTGAAATTCACCGAAACCGGCGGGGTGACCTTGCGGGTACTTCAGCCCCGCACCGGTGAAGTGGTGATTCTGGTGGAAGACACCGGCATCGGCATTGCGCCGGACCGGCTGAACCGAATTTTCGAACCCTTTACCCAGGCCGATGCCAGCATGACCCGCCGCTTTGGCGGCACCGGGCTGGGCACCACCATTGCCCGCCAGCTGACCGAACTGATGGGCGGGCAGATCAGCGCCACCAGTGAGCCCGGCGAAGGCTCCACCTTTCGCGTCAGCCTGCCCCTGGCTGCTGGCCAGCCGGTCGACCATGACCGGCAAACGGAGCAGGAAATCGAGCTGCCACCACTGACCCTGCTGGTGGCCGACGACGTAGAACAGAATCTGGAATTGCTTAGAGCCCTGCTCGGCCAGCGGGGCCATACCGTGATCACCGCCAGCAATGGCCGGGAAGCTCTGGATAAAGCCACTCAACAACCGTTTGATATGGTGCTGATGGACGTTCAGATGCCGGAGCTGAATGGCCACGAAGCCACCCGGGCGCTGCGCAAATGGGAGGCTGAACACCAGCAACTCCGCACTCCCGTGATCGCCCTGACCGCCAGCGTACTTGAAGCCGATCATCGCGATGCACTGAATGCCGGCATGGACGGCTTTGCCATCAAACCGATCAATATCGTCGACCTGTCCGCCGAAATGGCCCGGCTGCTTGGTTTGGATCTGCAGCCACGCTCCCCCAGACCAGCCGCTCACACATCGGCCAAGGCGGCGGACGACGTCCTGAACCGCAAATTGGTGGCGCAACTCTGGCCGGATGCCCGCGCCCACCACAAAGCCGCCAGCCGTTTCTTGCAGGCCCCTGAAAACCAGCCCAGCGACTTGCGCGAGCAGGCAAACCCGGGCGCTTCAATACACCGTTTGCGAGGCCTGGCCGGCAACCTCGGCTTCGGCCAATTGACACAAACCCTGGCGGACATGGAGCAGGCCTTCAAACGCCGGCAATCGGCCGGAGACCTGTGGCAACAACTTGAGGACCAGTTCGACGCGGCCCGCCAATGGCTTGCCAGTCAGTACCCGGACGAAACACCGCAGCCATACGAGGCGACCGAACTGGACATCGACGCCCTCAACGCACTGATTGACCAACTGCGCCAGGGCGAGATGCCCGAACAGGCTTTTGCCAACCTCAAACCTGCCCTGCCCCCGGCATGCGCCCGTGACGCCGGCGAGGCACTAGACAATTTCGAGCCCGAACAGGCGGCCCGTATACTGGCCGCCTGCCGGGACAACCTGAAGGAGACCCGATGCTGACCGACACCAAAACCCTGCTGCTGGTCGACGACGAGCCCGCCAATCTTCAGGTGCTGCGCAACATTCTGGCGGACGACTACCGCCTGCTGTTCGCCAAGGACGGCGACCGGGCCCTGGAACTGGCCCACAACGAAAAACCCGACCTGATCCTGCTCGATGTCATGATGCCGGGCAAATCCGGCTATGAAGTGTGCGAGGCCTTGCAGCAACAAGAGGCCACCCGCGGTATTCCGGTAATTTTCGTCACCGCCCTGTCGGATGCCGACGACGAAGCCCACGGGCTGGAGCTGGGTGCGGTGGATTACCTGACCAAACCGGTAAACGCGGCCATTGTCCGGGCCCGGGTGCGTAACCACCTGTCGCTGGTGCGGGTGGAAGAGCTTACCGCCACCCGCCTGGCGGTGGTGCAGCGCCTGGGCCGGGCGGCGGAATACAAGGATAACGAAACCGGCCTGCACGTAATCCGCATGAGCCACTACTCGCAGCTTATCGCCCTCGAGGCAGGAATGGGAGAAGCCTGGGCCGAAACCCTGTTGCACGCCGCACCCATGCACGACGTGGGGAAAATCGGCATCCCTGACTCGGTGTTACGCAAGCCCGGCAAGCTTGATCCGGACGAATGGGCGATCATGCAGCAACATGCAGAAATTGGCGCGCAGATTATCGGTGAAGACGGTTCTGAGCTGTTGGCCATGGCCCGGGAAGTGGCACAAAACCACCACGAAAAGTGGGACGGCAGCGGTTACCCGCGAGGCCTGAAAGGCGAGGACATTCCGGTATCAGCGCGCATTGTGGCGCTGGCGGATGTGTTTGATGCACTGACCAGCGAACGCCCCTACAAAAAAGCCTGGTCCGTGGACCAGGCCTGCGATCTGATTCGGGAACAAAGTGGCCAGCACTTTGACCCGGATCTGGTGGAGGCATTCTTTGCCTGCCTGCCGGCGATTCTGGAGGTCAAAAACCGCTGGCCGGAAACGTCTGCCTAACAGGCCATGTCGGGGTGATCTTCCACCTCCCGCATCAGAGCATCCAGAAGATCAATCACCTCTGAAGACGAGGCTTTCAGGGTATCCACCAGCTCATGGGACTGGGCGGTGTAACGCTCTGGATCAATGCGCTTGTTATGGAAATCCTGGGCCAGTTTGAACAACTCCCGGCCAACTTTGTGTACCTTCGGGTGCACCTCGTTGATCAGCCGGTCTGAATTTTTCAGCTGGTGCAGGCCCTTCGCCTTTTCACTGGCCAGGAACTGCCCCAGGCGGCACTGGGTGTGATCCTTCACTTCGTCTTCGGTAATCGCATCTTCGTTAAAGATCGCGAAGCGAATCAGCTTGTCCACCCACACCACGTGATCACGCTTGGCGCTGGCCAGCACCAGGCAGGGAGTGATCAGCCGCACGTTGGAAAAGATATTGTTGGTGTCTTCCCGCAATGGCGCCAGTGCCCCCATCAGCCCCTTGAAGATGCTTGCCAGGGCATCCGAGTCTTCCGAGTTGGAGCTGACCTGCTCGGCCATGTCGTGGGCCACCTGGCTCTGCTCTTCCGCTGCCGAGGCAATAGAGGTGGCCTGGTCAAAGTTCTGATTGGCCGAGTCCCGGGACTTGTGGATCACATCCGCCACCCGCTCACGGCTTTCGCCGGAGGCCTGAACCGCCGTCACCGATTTGCCCAGCCGCTCCTGCACGCTCTCCGAGCCGTTGATGATCTCGGTGACGATGCCGTTGATTTCCTGCGCCGCGCCGGCACTGCGGGCAGCCAGCTGACGCACCTCATCCGCCACCACCGCAAAGCCGCGCCCGGCCTCCCCGGCCCGGGCCGCCTCGATGGCGGCGTTCAGCGCCAGCAGGTTGGTCTGATCGGAAATCTCGTTCACGGTGTTGGTCAGCGTCTCGATACGCTTGGTCTGCTCGGCCAGCGCACGCATTTCCTCGTTGGCCTGGGTCAGCGCAATGTCCACCTCCGCCAGCCGGGCTTCCATTTCATCCAGCGCGGTACTGGATTCCTGGGTGTAATCATTCACGTTGGAGGCCTGGTGCAACACGTCCTGGCCCAGGCTGCCCACTTCCGAGGCACTGGCGGACATTTCTTCGATGGCGGCCGACAGCGTCTGGATGTTGGCCACCAGGCTGTGAATACGCTCGTCAAATTCCAGGGCGTTCTGGCCCAGGTCGGAAATATGGCGGGACACATCCACCGCGCCATTGGCCACCGCCAGCTCTTCGTCTGCCCATTCATCCAGGTACTCGGCCAGGGGCTTGAGCCAGTCCGGCGTGTTTTTCCGGTTATGGCCCTCTAGGACCGCCTGAATCATCTGTTTGGCTTTATTTTCGGTCAGGAACATAGTGCCGCTCGTTACAGCGCGCCGCGCTGGATCGGTTCGTCAAAAAAGTTCTTGGTTGATAACTATCAATTGTAACGGCAGACCGGCCGGATTCTTGAAGATCTGCATCAATTTACCAGGCATTAAGCCATTCAGATTTCCTTCCGGCCTTTAAGACGATCCACCAGAGCGGCGACTTCCACGATTTGTTCTTCGAGGTGGTGAATGGAGTCCTGGGCTTCGGTCATCAGATTGGTGGCGCTGTCGCCCAGGTCGTTAATGCTGACGATGCGATTGGAGATTTCCGAGGAGGCCTGGTGTTGCTGCTCGGCGGCGGACGACACGCTGTCGCAGGCCGAGGAAATCTGGTCAATGTAACCGACCAGCTCTTCCAGGGTTTCTTCTGAGGCCGCTGCGTCTTCCACGGTTTTGCGGGCGTAGCTATCGCACCGGTCCATGGAGGCGGTGGCGTTATCCACCACTTGCCGGAACCGGCTCAGGGTGCTGGTGATCTGCTCGGTGGTGCTCTGGGTACGCAAGGCCAGGCTGCGCACCTCATCCGCCACCACGGCAAACCCTCGCCCGGCTTCGCCGGCCCGGGCCGCTTCAATCGAGGCATTGAGCGCCAGCAGGTTGGTCTGTTCAGTAATTTCGCCGATGGTGTTCAGCGCGTCGGTCACGCCCTTGCTGGCTTCGGTCAATTCACCCACCCGTTTTGAGGCTTCGGCCAGCTCGGTCGACAGCGAGTCCATGCTGCTGCGGGTTTCATGGGTGATCGACTGGCCCCGGGACACGCCGTCATGAGCCATGCGCACCTGCTCCAGCATGTCCGTGGCATTGCTGGCCACTTCACTGGAGGTCACGGACATCTCTTCGCTGGCCGAGGCAATGGTATCGGTGGCGGAGGATTGCTCTTTCACGGCCTCGCTGGCATCGCTACTGCGCCGGGTGGTTTTGGTCACATCCAGTTTCAATTCATTGATCAGATCGTCCATGCGCTTGACCACCGAATCCAGCTCCGCCGCCTGCTCGGTGATCACCAGGTCCAGACTGGCGACATCGCCGTTGCCGTTCACCAGAATGCGCTCGGCCACGGTGTCATCGACAATCGCCCGTGCCCGACGCACGCATTTGCGGAAAGGCGCCAGCAGTTTGTAGATGGCGCCACCGCCGGCAGCCAGCGACAGCAACCAGATGGCCACCGACGCTCCCACGGATTCCGTGGCGCCGTGGGCAATGGAACTGGCGGTAAACACCAGTGCCAGGGCAATCATCAAGCGGGCCGTCAGTGGCAGGGTCCGGGGCAGGCGGGCCGGTTCCACCGGGCCTTTTTTCGGCTGACTCTCCCGCAATTTGGCGTACAGCTTCTCCGCCCTGTCTTTGGCTTTCGGCTCCAGACGGGTACGGATGGACTGCAGTTCTATCAACTCACCCTGTGAGTTGGTGATGGGAATGGCGTAGGCACGTACCCAGTAGTGATCACCGTTTTTGCAGCGGTTCTTCACCGCACCCAGCCAGGGCTCACCGGCTTTTAACTGTTGCCACATCTGTTCATAGGCGGCCCGGGGCATGTCCGGGTGGCGGATGATGTTGTGGGGTTGGCCAATCAACTCTTCGCGGGTGTAACCGCAGATCTCCAGAAACTCGTCATTAACATGAGTGATCTGCCCCTTTGGATTGGTGGTCGAAAGAATATTAGCGCCAGGTTCAACCGGCACTTCGCGTTGTGTAACGGGTTCGTTTATGCGCACTCCGTGCTCCTGAACAGGTATCCCGGATATTTTATTGGTTGATATGACAATATTGTTTCAAGACAGACATCGGCATGGATGGACACATTAACGACAGGCGCGCGCACTGGCGATTGACCCAGGTCAAAAAACAACTTTGTATTGTTTTTGTACACATAACGCGCACCAAAACAGTGCAAAACAAGGCCTGATTGACCAAACCTGCCCCGGGAACGCTCTTTTTTAACCCCCTCTGATAATCCTTCTGGCCGTATCTGTCGTAAACAAAGGCACTATTTTTCTAAGGAATAAGCTCGTGCCACACCGCGATCTATTGCTGAACGAACAGGAAACCCGTCGCCTGGAAGATCTCTATGCGCTGGATGTTCTGGACACACCGCCCGAGGAACGGTTCGACCGCATAACCCGGCTGGCCAAATCCATTTTTGGCACCCCGGTGGCGCTGGTCAGCCTGCTGGATCGCGAGCGTCAGTGGTTCAAATCCAACCAGGGGCTGGCGGTCAATGAAACACCGCGCAGCATCGCCATTTGTGAACACACGGTGCGGGAGGCGTCTCATCTGGTTATCCCGAACCTCAGCGAGGATGAGCGGTTTCGGGACAATCCTCTGGTCACCGAAGACCCGAAACTGAAGTTTTACGCTGGTGCGGTGCTGCGTAGCCTGAACGGCCATCCACTTGGCACCCTGTGCATTCTTGACTATGTGCCCCGGCAGTTCAGCAACCAGCAGGTGGCCGTGTTGCAGCAGATTGCCGCCATGGTGGAGCGGGAACTGAACGAGGGCTATCGGTTGCAGGTCTGGCGGCAGTCCCTGTTTGAACAGATTCTGTACCAGCACGACGGTTTGCCCGGCGAACGGCTGTTTGCCGAGCGCTGCGAGCGCACGCTTGCCCATGTATCGTCCGCCGCCATGGTGGTAATGGGCATTAACGAATACGACTTATCGATGCTGGAATTGCCTTCCGATCAGCAATTGCTACTGGACAAGGAGCTGGCCCACCGGGTGGCCCTGCTGTTTGAAACCGCTGACCATGTCGCGACTTTGGGGCACGGCCGTTACGCCGCGTTGTACGTGCTGGACAACCAACCGGCTACCCGCACCGCCAGCAGAAAACATATGCGATACGTGGGTGCCAGAGCCTTGCAAAAAGCATTCGCGGAACCACTGGCACTGGACAACCGGCGCCTGTATCCGACGGTAGGCGTGAGCATGTACCCGGACAACGGGCAGGCAGTGGATCAGCTACTGATCAAGGCTGAACTGGCCCGGCCCGGTAAAATGGCCCGCTCCACCCGTGCCGTCAGCTTTTATGACTCAAAGGAAGAAGCTCAGCTGCAACGCTCGGTCATGGTGGAAAACCGCCTGCGCGAGGCCATCGCCAATAATCGATTGCGGATGAACTATCAGCCCAAGTTCGATCTGGCCAGTGGCCAGGTATCCGGGCTGGAAGCTCTTGTACGCTGGCACGATGCCGAGCTGGGGGAAATCTCCCCGGCGGAGTTCATTCCGATTGCCGAAAACACCGACATCATCCGGGATCTGACTGACTGGGTTCTGGCGGCGGTTTGTCATCAATACAGCGAATGGAGGCAGCAGGGGGTGGCCGAAGGCGTGACCGTGGCGGTGAACCTGAGCGCCGATGACCTGCTTCGCCCCAATTTCCTGCAATGGCTGCGGGCGTTACTCGACCACACCGGCATGCCGGCCAGCGCATTGATCCTGGAGATTACCGAAGGCAGCCTGATCGACAATGTGGAACTGGCTGCCGAACACATTCGGGAGGCCAAGGCGCTGGGACTGTCGGTGCACATTGATGACTTCGGCACCGGCTATTCCTCGCTCAGCCAGCTGCACCGCCTGCCACTGGATGCTCTGAAAGTGGACCGCAGCTTCGTGCATGAAATCGGTACCCGCAGTACCGGCGAGATGGTGACCACCGCTATCATCAGCCTGGCCAAGAGCCTGCGGTTGTCTGTGGTCGCGGAGGGTATTGAAACCGAAGATCAGTTGGCGGAGCTGCGCAAGCTGGGCTGCGACAGCGTGCAGGGCTTTTTGTTGTCCAGGCCGCTGGAAGCCGGCCTGGTTGCTTCCTTGTTGGGCCAGCGGCTTTAAGGCCTCGGCAACCGATACTGCCCCACCAACTCATCGACCCGTTTGACGCTACCTTCCAGCTCGTCGGCCAGGCCGCTCACCCGGCTGGCTTCATCCGAAACTTCAGTGTTGCGGGTCGCCACGGCATGAATGTTCTCGTTGATCTGCAGTGACGTCGCTGCCTGTTGCTCGCAGGCCGCGGCAATCTGGCTGTTCATGCTGCTGACGGCTTCAATGGCCTGCTCAATCCTGTCAATCGCCTCCGATGCGCTCTGAATCGCACGGTTGGACTCGCCCGAGCGGCTGCGGCCCATTTCCATGGCGGCCGTCGTCGCTTCTGACAGGTTTTTCAATTCCTCCACCGTGCTGCGGATGTCGTCGGTGAACGCCTGGGTACGACCGGAAAGAGAGCGCACTTCATCCGCTACCACCGCAAAGCCCCGGCCATGCTCACCGGCGCGCGCGGCTTCAATGGCGGCGTTCAGGGCCAGCAGGTTGGTCTGGTCGGAGATATCGCTGATCGAGCCGGTCACTGCGGCAATGGATTCCACTTTTTCTGCCAGCTGGCTGACCATCCGGGCGCTGTCCTCCAGTGCCTGGTTGGTCGCGTCGGTCATGGTTCGGGCGTTGTCCATGGCCCGATTGCCGGCATTGGAGGCGCTGGCCGCATCCGTCGCGGCCTCGGAAGCCTGCTGGGCGTTCTGCGCCACTTCCTGAATGCTGGCCGACATCTGGTTACTGGCGGTGGCCACCTGGTCGGCCTGCTGTTGCTGGTCGGTTACGTGCCGGCGGGTGGTTTGGCTGGCCTCGGCCAGTTGATCGGCATTTCGGCGCAAATCATCCGACAGCTCCCGGAATTGTTCGATCAGTGCGCAGGATTGCTCCATCATCTGGTTGAATGACCTGGCATTCACGCTCCGGTCATCCGCCGGCAGCCGGCCGGTCAGATCCTTGTCAGACTCAAAGGCGGACACCACGGCGACCATATCAAACGCCCGCTGGCGCTCCTCGGCCATTTGCCTGGCGAAGTACACCAGAATGCTGGCCTCGAACACCACGAACGCCGCGTGCAAGAAGGCGATGCCCCAGCTACAGCCATAGTTGTAGATCATCACCGGCATGCCGCCCACCTGCGCTTCCGCCAGCTGCAGGCCAGTCAGCAGCAGATGGTGCACGGCGATCACGCCAGCGGCCACCACCACCGGCAGCCAGTCCCGGTAGATAATCACCAACGCCAGGGCAGAGAAAATATGGAAGTGCATTTCAATCCGGCCCATCTGGGCCTGGATCATGATGGCAGAGAACAGCATCAGCCCGGCGGCAAACAGCGCCGAGCAGGCACGGGTCCCCCGCAGGGTGAAATAACCAGCCACCATTAAAACGCCCACCAGCAACGAGGCCACGATGGCAAAGGTATGGGTGCCGTAGCCCCAGGGCACCAGCAGGCCTACCACCGGCACGTGGGCCAGCAGGATGATCAGCATTTGTTTGTCGGTGATCAGCGCCTGTTCGCGGGTCAGATCATCGGTGTTAACAGTGGTGGTCACGGGCTACCCTCAGGATTGGCCAAGAAGTTTCTGTATATCCGCCTGCACCCGGTCAAGGTCCAGCTCCGGCGAGGCGTACAGCAGGTGACGGCGGTTGTCGGGAGTGACCGCATAGATGCGGGCGCTGTGGTCAAAGTCGTAATTCTCGCCCGCACCGGTCTTGCCGGCGTATTCGGAAAAGCCCATAGCCAGGCGCTGGGCTTGTGCTTGCGTGGCAGGCCGCACGGCGCGGAAGTTTTCGCCCAGGGCCGCCATGGTGGCATCCAGTGACTGCTGGCTGTCCCGCTCCGGGTCGAGGGTGACAAACACAAAACGCACCGCGTCACTTTCCAGGCGCTGGTGCAAGTCCAGCAGATTGGTCAGCTGCAGCGGGCACACGGTGCCGCAGTTCTGGTAACCAAAAAACACCAGCCGAAGCTGCTCGTCTCCGGCCTGGTAGCCAGGCAACCCGGGCACCGGCAAATCGGTCTTGAAGCCGTAGTAACCGCTGTCTTTGGTGATGTGCCCCAGCAGGGGCAGGGAAAGCAGCAAGCCGAACAGGAGGACAAAAAGCCCGGCCCGTGCGTGAGATTGTTTCATGCGCTAATAATCCACCTGAGTTAGGCAGCAAACGGACTTAATAGATATATTGACGGCCAGAAACGCTGGCTCACGATAGGTTCTTTCCGAGCCCACACCGTTGATATACGTCAATTTGCGTGGGCAGATCAGTCACGCTCTAAACATCATTGATTCCTGCCGGCTCACGCAAAACTGAAGCACCGGGTGGTTCACCACGCCGGCTTCTGCCATCATTCAGCTGACACTTGTCAGGGAACGAAGCCGAATCACCGTGAAACACGATTGCCATTACCACCCCGGTGAACCCGCCAAATGGCACTGCGGCCAGTGCCAGTATTATTACTGTGCCCGCTGCATGCCCGATGCCGACACCCGCAGCCGCCAGGCACTGTGTCCCCATTGCAGCCAGGCCATGCGTTACCTGGGCGCGGCCACGGAGGTGGTGCCGTTCTGGCACCGGATCGGCGCGTTTTTCCGTTATCCCTTTCACACCGATCCGCTGGTGGTCATTGCCATCTGCACCCTGGTGCCGGTGCTGGCGCCAGCCAATCTGCTGGGCGCCTTGGTCTGGCTGGTGCTGGCGCTGGCGCTGTTCAAATATACCTATGCGGTGATCAACCACACCGCCGAGGGGCATCTGAAACCACCGCCCCTGGCCACCGCCTTCACCGGCAGCGGTTTCAACATTGTCATCCTGCAATTGCTGGTATTTGTTCTGATGGGCGCCCTGGTGGTGACGGCCGCCATGCTCGGCGGCCCGATACTGATGCTACTGGTGCTGGCTTTTGCGGTGCTGGCCCTGCCGGCCAGCATCATGGTACTGGCCATGGAGCGCTCGGTGGGGGCGGCGGTCAATCCGGTGAACCTGGCGGTGTTGATGGCCCGCATCGGCAGCCCGTACTTTCTGCTGTACGGCTACCTGATCCTGTTAACGGTCGCCTCGGGTGCCGCCCAGGACTTTGCGATGACTCATTTCCCTCGCTGGGCCGCACAACCGCTGAGCGGTTTCCTGAATAGTACCTTCACCCTCATACTGTTCCACATGCTGGGATACCTGTTATTCCAGTACCAGGAAGAGCTGGGTTTTGCCTCGGATATCCAGGATGACGACGAAAACAACTCCGACAACCGCCAGCGCGACCGAAGTACCCGCTTCGATGCCGACCTGGACATGAACCTGAAAGACGGCCATTACGAACGGGCGCAGGCATTACTGGAAAGTGCCCTGAAAAACGACCACAACAACCCGAAACGGTTGAGCCAGCTCTACAAATTGCTGACCGCCCGTAACGACACAGCCACACTCTGCCGATACCACCCGAGGCTTTTCGCCTGGCTCTGCGATCAGCACGATGGCGCGGAAATGCAAACATTACTGGGTCGCTTAGTGAAGGTGCAGGAGAATTTCCAGCTGGACGACCCGGCACTGTCTGTCCGGGCGGCCGAAACGCTCTACCACGCCGGCCACTACCGTTCAGCTCTGCGATTGCTCAGGGACTTCCACAAGCGCTTCCCGGACAGCGACCAGTTGGCCCCCGCCTACCTGCTGGCGGCCCGGATACTGGCCAACGGTCTGCAGCAGTGGGACAAGGCCAGAGCGTTTTTGCTGTTCATCAAAAAGCGCTGCGCCGGGCATCCGATTCACGGGCAGATTGACACCTGGCTGCAACAGGTCGAACAACAACAGCCACTGAAGGGCCCGAGGGCAAATTTTCAGGCCGGGGAGTGATTATCGCCGTGCAGAAACTGACGGTAGTGGCGGGCCTTTGTCGCCATTTGCTGCTTTTCAAATTCGGCGATCATCAGCCGACAGGCTTCTTCCACCACCTCCGGTGAGGCACTCTTGCGCAGTCGCTCGAAGGCTTTCTCGGCGGTTTTCATGTCCTGGTGCCTGAGGCTGGCAAACAGAACCCGGTTGTGGTCATCCGCCGCCAGCGGCCGGTAGCTCTCACCCTTGCCCAGATACTCCTGCCAGATGGCGATCATTTTCTCCGGCTGCCGGCCGGCGAGCAGCTGTTCCATGTATTCCCGGGCCCGCTGGTGGTAGGCCGGCTGGTCTGGCCGGAGTTTGGCCAACTGATAGAGGTGCTCCAGCAGTACCGGGCGCTCCGGATACTGCTCCCGGAGGGCTTCAAACTGGCGCCGCGCCTGGTCAAATTCCAGCTGGGCCAGACTGTTCATGGCCCGGGCATACTCCGCCGTGAATTGGGCGTCCTGTTCTTCAGGCTCAGGCTCGAAGAATTCCTGCTTCACCTGCAGCCATGTTTTGCCAAACAGCCACACCAGCGCCGCACCCGCCAGCAAGCCACCGGCATGGGCCATGTAGGCAATGCCGGTGGCACCGGCAAACCAGTAGTCGTAGATTTCCTTGCCCAGCCAGACCGGCAGAATGGCCAGCGCCGGCGCACGAAAGTAATTGAAATAGACACCCAGAAACACGAAGAAACGAATCTTCTGCAGCCCGTAAATGGCCACGTACATGCCCATCAGACCGGAAATGGAACCGGAAGCACCCACCAGCGGCGTAGTGCTTCCCATGGAGAAACCGGTAAAGACCAGCCCGGACAGGGCGCCACATAGCAGGTAGGCCAGCAGGAAGCGACCCGGCCCCAGGGCTTTTTCCACGGTAAAGCCAAGCAGAAACAGGAACACCAGGTTGCCGATAATGTGGCCCCAGCCACCGTGCAGAAACTGATAGGTCACCAGTGTGGAAAGCGACAGCTCGGCGGGCACCAGCCCCAATTGATAGGCGCTGATTCGGCTGAGCCACTGCTGCTCGATGGTACTGCGGTATTCCTGCCAGTAGCGCCGGTCGGCCGGCGCCCAGATCAGGCCGGCATTGTCTTGCAGGTAGCGGTAAAACTCCCGATCGGTCAGCAGGGTGACCGCCTGCCAGAGCCGCTCGTTATCACGGCGCAGGGATTCAAACCGCTCAAGGTCCCGCACCCGGCCGGTGTTATCCTCAAACCGGATCTGCCGTTCCAGGTAGTCTTCGTAGGCGGGGGCTTCCAGTGCCAGCAGGTCGGTGTCCAGATACTGCTCCAGCGCTACCCGCATCTTGCGGTCGTCATCGCCCTGGTAGAACAGGAAAATCAGCAGGCAAGCCATCATCAGCCCCAGTGTGACCCAGGGCGGCTTGCGCCAGTTAACCGAATTCTCCGCGGGGATGATCAGCATGCTATCCGTGTACCTGCCAGACGTTCCATAGCAACAGGATAGCCACCACAAGGATCGACAGCCAGGTCAGCAGTATGCCGATCATACGGGCCTTATGTGGGCCACCCCTGCCATTGATCATGCCCCAGGCGTGCAGAATGCGCCCCACCACCAGCGCCATGCCGCTCCAGTACACCAGGGTGGCCGACACGCCATTGATTTCTGCCAGCCCGAGCATCAACAGGCCCAGTGGTGCGTGCTCGATCAGGTTGGCGTGGGCACGCACGGAGGCTTCGAAATCCGGGTCGTTGTTCACCCCCAGGCCCTGGCGGTATTTGAGCCGGTATTTGACCACGTGGGCAGAAAGCACCAGCAGCAACAGGCCGGTAACGGCCGCGAAAACAGCGGTAATCGGAGCAACCATGTAACTATCCTGATTTGTCGGGTGATTTCAAAAGGCCAGGATCAAGCCAGATCGGCCAGGGCATCCGTCATGAGTTTGTGGCAGCGGGCCATCAACTCGGAGACATCTTCCGGGCCGAGGTCGGCGGTTTCCACCGGCGGCAATATACGCACCGGCACCGGTTTCCGACGACCACTCAGGCCCTGTGATTCTCCCTTATAGGGCGCCGCGCACACCAGGGTAATCGGTGCGCCGGCGGCAATCGCCGTGTGAAAGGCCCCTTTCTTGAACTTGCCCAGACCGCGACCCCGGCTTCGGGTGCCTTCTGGGAATACCCAGATACTCTTGCGTTCGCGCACAATGGCATCGGTGGTGGCACGCATGGCCGCGACCGCTTTTTGCGAGCGCCCGCGATCGAGAATGATATTGCCGCCCAGCCAGAACACCTGGCCGAAAAACGGCGTCCAGACCAGCGAAACCTTACCCACGGTGACCGTGCGTGGTGGCAGCAGATCCGCCATGATGAACAGGTCGTCGTTCTGCTGGTGATTGGCGATCACCACCGTGGGACGATCTGTCGGCATGTTTTCGGCACCTTCCAGGGGGCGGCGCATGCCCAGCAAGAAGCGCCCGGTTTTTGCCACTACCAACCCGAGCAGGCGGTTGTTATCGGGATTGAACGGCCGTGCCAGGTACGGCACCAGTGCCACCATGCAAATCAACGGCACACTGGCCCAGGCCAGCACTTTTCTCAACACTGCCATACTGCTTTTCTCATACCTTAAAATTTGGCGTACAAGTGTACGCTAAACCGCCCGGGCAGCAATACCGGTGTGAACACGATATGATGCAGCAAACTCCAACATGGCAAGGACTTCATTGTGCGCAACGAATTAGCCGCCCTGGACGTTCACCCGCTGCGGCAGGAGCTGTACCGGGAGCTGCATTCCCGGCCGTTCCAGGTCATTCCCACCGAGGCCCGCATCACTCACATCGCGGTCCTGACCAGCCCGGAACAAAGGGCCCGGCAGTTCCTGCACCTGCAGAAACTGCACCGGCTGATGGGTGAACCCTGGCCCGAGCGGGAAGTGAGCTGCTACGAACACAGCCTGGGTGATTTGCAGATCCGCCGGGAAGTGCATACGGAGTTTACCACCTACACCTTCATCAACCTGGCGAAGTCCGACACCGCGCCCTTCGCCGACACCGGCCTGAGCCTTTTGCCGGAGGGCTGGCTGTCGGAACTGGAAGGCACGGTGGTGGCCGCCTTTCACATCGAGGTCCGGCCGTCTTCCGAAGACGTGCGCAGCGAGCTGGCCTTCATGCGCCGGCACTTTGAAGGCATGCGCCTGGTGGGCAGCAGCCCGCTGGAAGGGGCCGCCCGCATACTCGGCTCATTCCAGCTGCACAGCGATGATTTCGGGCGTTTCATGGTGCTCAATCACAAGATGTCCAACAGCCAGCTGGGCCGGCTGGTCCAGCGGTTGATGGAGATCGAGACCTACCGGCTGATGTCCCTGCTTGCCCTGCCCCTGGCGCGGGAGCTTACCCCGGCGCTCAACGACATGGACCAGACCATGTCCGAGCTGACCCAGGCGCTGGCCGACAACGAATCCCTGAACGAGCAGGAACTGCTGGCCAAGCTGACCAATATCGCGGCCCGGATCGAAGCCTTCCGGGCACGCTCCACCTTCCGGTTTACCGCCACCCGGGCCTACTACCGGCTGGTGCTGACCCGGCTGGACGAGCTGCGGGAAAACGAGGTATCCGGGCACCTGACGTTCAGCGAGTTCATGACCCGGCGCCTCACTCCCGCAGTGAAAACCTGCGAGTCGGTGGGCGAGCGGCTCGAAGACCTTTCCCGGCGTGTCGACCGCGCGTCCGAGATGATCCGTACCCGGGCGGATCTGGCCATCCAGAGCCAGAACCAGCAGTTGCTCAGTTCCATGGACCGGCGCTCACGAATTCAATTGATGATGCAGCACACGGTCGAAGGTTTCTCGGTGGTGGCCATTTCCTATTACCTGATCAGTCTGCTGAAGCTGGGCATGGATGCCCTGGACGAATCCGGCATCGGCTTCAACAAGCCGCTGGTACTGGGCATTACCATTCCGCTGGTGATGACCCTGGTGTTTGTCGGAGTGCGGCGCATTCACCACCGCTTTATCCGCATGGCCAGGCACCAGTAGCCTCCGGGCAGCGATAGCAGGTGTTCAGGTGAAGCGGGGATCACCGGCATGCTGGCGATAAAACTGCTGGGCCGTTCGGCCATTGCGAACGCCCTTGCCGGTGGCAAAGCGAACCGCCTCGAGGTGCAGTTGCTGGCGGTCGGCCACATTCGGAAACAGGGCATCGATGGCCTGCAGGTAAATGTCTTTGGAGAAGGGATAGAACGACAGCTGCAGGCCGAAGCGGTCCGCCAGCGACACCTGTTCTTCAATGGCCTCGGCCGGATGCAGCTCGCCACCCCGTACGTCGCTGGCCAGGTTGTCGGCCATGAACTCCGGCATCAGGTGCCGTCGGTTGGAGGTGGCGTACACCCGCACGTTTTCCGGTGGCAGCTCCAGTGAGCCTTCCAGCACGCTTTTCAGCGCCTTGTAGCCGGACTCGCCCACATCAAACGACAGGTCGTCGCAGTAGATAACAAACCGGAACGGCAGCTCACAGATGTCGTCCACGATCTCCGGGAGGTTGACCAGATCGTCCTTGTCCACCTCGATCATGCGCAACCCCTGCTCCCGGTAACGGTTCAACAGGGCCTTGATCAGTGACGACTTACCCGTGCCCCGGGAACCCCACAGCAGCGCATTGTTGGACGGCTGACCCGCCAGGAAGCGCTCGGTGTTGCGGGCCAGGGCCTGTTTCTGGCGGTCGATACCGGTCAGGTCCTGCCAATCCACCGGGTCCAGACGGCGGATGGCCCGCAAACCGGAGCGATGACGGCGCCAGAGCGCCGCAGGCGATGTGTTCCAGTCAATTCGGGGGTCGGTCACTATCAAGGCTCCTTTTTTGTGGGGACCGTCATGGAGCATCAGACACTTCAGCGAAACGCGTCCAAATTCTGGCCATATCTGACTGTCAGTAGGTAGTATCTGTAACTACAATGGAAAACTCGACAACACGGAAACGCCATTTTGTCTATCCGCCCGCCTGATACCGGCAGCACTCTGTCTGCCAGCCGCCTGTTCTGCGCCCCACTGGTGTTCCTGCTATTTTATCTCCTGGCCGCTCTGCCTGCCCAGGCACAAGTCGACCCCACACAGACGGTTACCATCGGCGTGGTGGCTGACAACGAACCCTACACCTTTTTCGAAGGGCGCAAACCGACGGGCTTTTCCATCGATGTACTGAGGCTGATCGAACAGCGCAGCCATCTGCGTTTCGACATCCGTGCCGGCAGCTGGCCGGATATCTACGCGGCCTTCCTGCGCGGCGACCTGGACGCGATTGACGGTATTTCCTGGCGCCCGGATCGCGCGCAAACCATTCGTTTCACCGAACCTTACCACACCCGGGAAATCTACCTGCTGCAGGACAGCGAACGGCCCCTGCCCCGCATTCGCCAGCTGGAGGACCTGGCAGGTCTGAGGGTAGGCATGGTGGAAGATATTTTCTACGGTCAGGAGCTGCTGGATGCCGGGCTGTCGGTGAACCAGTACGATTCCCTGCCCAGCCTGGTGCGAGCCCTGGCTTTTGGCTGGATTGACGCCGCCGTCGGCCCCCGGCTGACCCTGGAATACCTGTCCAACAAGAATGGCTTCCGGTTTCTGGAACTGCACGGCCCGGCACCGCTGGAGCGCTTCAGCGGCGAGGATTTCCGTATTGGCGTCAGCATCGACAACGCCGCACTGGCACAGGACCTTCAGCAGGCGCTGGATGCCATTCCGGACACCACTATCGATAACCTGCTCAAACGCTGGCAGGAATTTGGCGGCAACTACAGCGTCGACACAAACGGCAATCTGCCGCTGGACGCCCGCCAACGGCAGTACCTGGCCAACCTTGGTCCCATCCGGGTTGGTTTCATGGAAGACTACGCCCCGTTCAGTTTCGCCGACGGCGGCCAGTTGCGCGGCCTGAGTGTCGACATCATGGACCGTCTGGCCGATATCACCGGCCTGCAGGTGATTCCGGTGCCGGCCCAGTGGCAGGAACTCACCGCCATGCTCAAACGCGGCGACATCGATGTGCTTGCCAACATGTCCTATCGCCCCGAGCGGGAGTCCCTGGCCCGTTTCACCGAGCCCTACCACAACATACCCAACGTGGTGTTCACCCTGGATGAAACCCTGGCGTACGAACGCCTGGAGGATCTGGCCGATCAACGGGTGGCCCTGGGCACTGGCATTTATTACGAGGCAAGCGTGCGGGACCAACTGGACGATGACCAGGTCATCGCCTACACCGCCCAACAGGATATGTTCCGTGCACTGAGCAAGGGTAAGGTGGATGCCGTACTGACCGCCCTGCACTCGGGCAACTACTGGATCCGGGAACTGGGCATCAGCGGTGCGCGCATTGCCGGCGAGCTGCAAATCCCGGGCATGGCCGGCGAAGATCTGCGTTTTGGTGTGCGCCCGTCACTCTCACCGCTGGCCGACATACTGAACCAGAGTCTGGCCAGCATGACCCCGACGGAAAAGCGGGTGATTGAGAACCGCTGGCTGGGTGCCAGCCTGGCATCCGGCAGCGAGCAAAGCGGCACCGTTCAGTGGACCGCCGGTCAGCGGCAATGGCTGGAGCAACGCCAGCGGCAAATCACCATCTGTGTCGACCCGGACTGGATGCCTCTGGAGGGTGTGCGTGAGGGCCGGCACACCGGCCTCTCCGCCGACGCCCTGGCCCTGTTCAGTGAACGTGGCGACATCCGGTTCCGGCTGCTGAAAACCGACAGCTGGCAAGCCTCGGTGGAGGCTGCGAAAGAGCGCCGCTGCGATATCTTTCCGCTGGCCATGGAGACCCCCGAACGCCGCCAGTACATGGATTTCACCACCCCCTACCTGGAAGTGCCGAACGTGGTTCTGGGCCGCATCGGCACGCCCTTTATCCAGCGCCTGGCCGATCTGGACAGCCAACCGGTGGGCATTGTCGAAGGCTATGCCTACGCGGAACTGCTCAAACAACGAAACCCGTCGCTGAACCTGGTCACCGTCGGCTCCGAGGAGGAGGGTCTGCGCCGGCTGCAGAACGGCGAGCTGGCCGGCTATATCACCACCCTGGCCACCGCCAGCTATTACATGCAGTCACTGGGGCTGGCCGACCTGAAAGTACTGACCAGGGTACCCTCCGACTGGACATTGTCCATGGCCACACGCAATGATGAACCGGTGCTGCACGGCATCATGCAGAAACTGGTGTCCAGCCTCACGGCCGAAGACCGGCGAAAACTGGAAAGCAACTGGCGCCAGTTCGAGATCAAGCAAAAGGTTGATTACACCCTGCTCTGGCAGATACTGGCAGCCGGCATTGTGATCACCCTGCTGTTGTTCTACTGGAACCGAAAGCTCGGCCGACTGAACCGCGAACTTGCCTCGGCCAACGCTGCACTTTCCTACCTGAGCGTGACCGACGCATTGACAGGGCTGGGTAACCGCACCTTCTTTGACCGGGAATTCGAGAAAAGCTTCCAGTGGTGCCAACGCCACCAGCAGGGCTTCGCTGTCGCCATGGTGGACGCCGACCTGTTCAAACAGATCAACGACACCCGCGGCCACCATGTGGGTGACCAGTGTCTGAAAACACTGGCTACACTCATGCGTGAACACTTCCGCCGGGACACTGATCGCCTGTCACGCTTTGGCGGCGAAGAATTTGTGTTGTTTACCAGCTACCGTGAAATAGCTGACATCATTGCCCGGCTGGAAGGCTTCCGTGAAGCCGTCGCGGCCTACCACGCCCGGCAGGAAAAGCCGGAACTGAGCCTGACGGTCAGCATTGGCCTGGCCTATGGTATACCCGGCCCCGACAGCGCACCCGCCGAATACCTGCGGCTGGCTGACCAGGCGTTGTACCGGGCCAAACACAACGGTCGCAACCGGCTCGAAAGCGCGCCGGTGACCGACCGGCAACCGCCACCCACCCATCTTTGAAGGAGACTGGCATGGCACGTATTTACGATGACAACTCACTGTCGATTGGCAACACCCCGCTGGTGCGGCTGAACAAGGTCAATAACGGCGCCACTATCTGGGCGAAAATCGAGGGGCGCAACCCGGCCTACTCGGTCAAATGCCGTATCGGTGCGGCGATGATCTGGGACGCCGAAAAGCGTGGCGTGTTGAAACCGGGCATGACCATTGTCGAACCCACCAGCGGAAACACCGGTATCGCCCTGGCCTTTGTCGCCGCCGCCCGAAACTACAAGCTGGTGCTAACCATGCCCTCCTCCATGAGTCTGGAGCGACGCAAGGTTCTCAAAGCCCTGGGCGCGGAACTGGTGCTGACCGAGCCGGCAAAAGGCATGGCCGGGGCCATTGCCAAAGCCGAGGAACTGGTGGCGGCCGATCCGGACAACTACTTTCTGCCCCAGCAATTCGAAAACCCGGCCAACCCTCGCATTCATGAAGACACCACCGGTCCCGAAATCTGGAACGACACCGACGGTGAGATTGATGTGTTCGTAGCCGGCGTCGGTACCGGCGGAACCCTCACCGGCGTGTCCCGCTACATCAAAAACACCTGTGGTAAAGCAATAACCACGGTGGCGGTGGAACCCACCGATTCACCGGTCATCAGCCAGGTATTGAACGGCGACGACCCGAAACCGGCGCCCCACAAGATCCAGGGCATCGGCGCGGGTTTTGTGCCTGGCAATCTGGACATGAACCTGCTGGACGAAGTCGTCGCCGTTACCAATGAAGATGCCATGGCCATGGCCCACCGGCTGATGCAGGAAGAAGGCATTCTGTGCGGCATTTCCTGCGGTGCGGCGGTGGAAGCAGCGGTACGCATCAGCCAGAAACCGGAATACCAGGGCAAGAATATTGTCGTGGTGCTGCCGGATTCCGCTGAACGTTACCTGTCTTCCGCCCTGTTTACAGACAAGTTTGGCGAACAGGAAACGGTTCAGTAACCCGCCCACCTGTCTGGGTTCAATGCCCGGGTTCGTCGTTTCTCACCCGCAGAAAACTGGCGAACCTGGGCAAGCCGGTGGCGGTAAGCCCCCGGTACCGAAAAGTGATCACGCTGCCGACAGGCGGCGGGCTGGCCCGCTCACGGTCACTGAAGCCGGTGCCTATCCGCATCTTGCGGCCGTCATCAAGCCGCACCACCAGTGCACCCAGGCTGCCCCGATATTTCCCCTTGCCCCGGGTATGGCCAATCACCACAGCCTCGGCATCCTGATGGCTTTTCACCTTTAGCAGATCATCGGAACGCCCGGCACGGTACAGGCTGTCTTTGCGCTTTAGCATCAGCCCCTCTCCACCGTTTGCCTCGACCGCCTGCAGCTCAGCCATCAAGGCCCGGTGGCTTGCCACCGGCTGTTGCTCCACAAGCACCAGGTTGTCTGTTTCCGCCGCCTTCACCAGCGTCTGTAACTGCCGGTAACGACGATAAAAAGGCAGATCTTCCAACGGCAGATCAAAAACATGGAACCGGATTTCCCGCCACTCTTCAGCAACGGGATGAGCCTTGCGCACGGCACCGGATAATTGCGCGAAGCGCTGCCGGCCCGACCAGAGTTCCCCGTCCAGTGGCTGGTCGGGGAAACCATCGGTAAAGCCCTCGGGCACTTGGTAGGGGTGCCCACCCCGGGACATCAACCGCTCGCCATCCCAGTAGGCGCGCACGCCATCCAGCTTTTCACTGAGCCAGTAACCGGCCAGATCCACATCCGGATGGTAGTGATTGGCCAGGGGAATGGCCGGTGGCTGCGCCAGGGCCGGGGACTGGAAAGGGCCGCCGATCGCACAGAAAAGAAGTGTAAAAACCAGCGCCCGCAAGCGGGGGCCGGAGGGCAGGTAATGGGGCATGATCCGTTGCCTTTGTCTTTTCGTCCGTGTTTACCGGCAGCGACAACCCGGTGCCGTTGCCGGAGCCATACCATCAGAACATCAGCTGGCCTTGGCGGCCTCGTAGTCCCGCACCATTGCATAAAGCTGGTCTTTCAGATTCAGACGCACTTTCTTGCGCTCTTCCAGATACTCATCGGAGCTGTGCTCGGCGCCGCTTTCAATGCGATGCACCTCGTGGTCCACCTCATGGTATTCATCAAACAGCTTGGCGAAGTGGTTGTCCTTGGTTTTCAGCTCATGAATGGTGTCTTTTGAGTTCGGCAATTCGTGAAGCAGGTCGTGTTTTTCCAGAGACATGGTTGTTTTCTCCTTGGGTCCTGAATGCTGTACACCTACACCCTCTCACTGTAGATGGGTCTGTGTCACCCCCGTTTGACCAGGATCAATCCGCCTGAGGCATACACCAAAGGTCTGGCTGCAGGCGGTTTGCAGCGGTAAAACGTTTGTCATACTATGCGCGCATTATTACAACAACAATGTTTCAGGAAGAAGCCACCCCATGGAAATTACCCAAGCCCTCGAGCAATCGCGCCCGGGCATGATTCGTGATGTCGAAAACGCCATCAGCCAGCGCCAGCTCAACCAGCGGACCCAGCAAACCTACTTGCACTGGATCAGCCGATTTGTGCTGTTTCACGGCCTGAAAGACCCGGATGAACTGGCTCTCGAAGACCAGCAACAGTTTCTCAATTACCTGAAAAACCAGATCAGCCTGTCACGGGCCCGCCTGAATCAGGCCAGCCAGGCACTGTCGTTTTTCTTCGAAGATGTGCTGCACAAGCCCACCATCGGCAATACGGCCGCTGCCTGAGCAAAGCAGCACCATTCCACGCCTCCGGCCATAATCGGTGAACATCCGTCACACCGGTTTCCTGACCTCCCGCCGGAGGTTAGCAGTGGTTACTGAGCCATCATCCGGCCTCGTAGGCTATCCGGTCAATTTCCCACACTTTTGAGGAATCTGGCGTCCTCACCACAACTTCCTCCCCCACCTGTTTTCCAAGGCAGGCTTTCACTACCGGAGCGTGGACGGAAACATAGTCCTTTTTACCGTATATCTCATCGGAACCAACGATCCTGAATATCAGCCGGTCATCATTCTCGTCCACCAGGGTAACCCAGGCACCAAAGAAAGCCTTTCCCTCCTGGGCCGGGCTGTACTCCACCACCCGAAGTTTCGACAGCCGGTTGCGCAGGTATCTCACCCGCCGGTCAATTTCCCGGAGCCTTTTCTTGTTGTACTGATAATCTGCGTTTTCAGAACGGTCGCCCAGGCTCGCTGCCCACTGGACCTTCTTCGTGACTTCCGGTCGTTCCTTTCGCCAGAGATCGTCCAGCTCCTGCTGGAGCTGAGCATATCCTTCCGGTGTAATGACGTTTGTATCCATAAAAAAACCCCGTGAGTAACGGGGTCAAGGCTAGCGCTGTGCTGGAGGGTGAGGCAAGCTAATTGACGACTTGCCCCTGAATCTACAGACTCTATTATCCATACCCGGTATTACATTGCGGTGGCCCGGCAATTACCTTTTTGACAGAACGGAGATGCAAGCAGATGAACAAAAAGCAGCTGCAAAGCCTGGCGTTGCGGGGCATCGATGCCCTGGGCTTCACGCTGGATGACCTGGGCCTAACCAGCCGCTTCAACCGCCACCAGATCGCTGCGACCATCATGCTCTGGCACTGGCGCTGGCAGGGAGAAAAAGACCGTCTGTCGATCCGGGCCCGGCGCTGGCAGCGCTGCGCCGAGCCGGTTTTAAAGAAGTTTCCGGGGATTGGCGGCCGGACATAACCCGACCTACAAACAGACGATCAGTTCTCGTCCTCGTCAGCCGCATCCTGCCGGGTCGCCTTGATACGCTTGCTGACGCCGGTGAACGCCGGCAGTCTCACCACAACCGTAAGCCCGGGCTTTTCCCCGTCCGGATGCGTGTCATTCAACTGCACCTGACCTTGATGAATTTCAGCCACCGCATTAACCAGACTCAGGCCCAGGCCATTGCCCGGCAGTGACCGGCTCTTGCCCACCCGGTAGAAGCGCTGAAAGACCTGGTCTTTCTCGTCATCGGGAATACCGATACCCGAATCCTGTACCTCAAGCACCGCGCTGTCGCCCTCGCGGCGCACCAGCACTTCAATGGCGCCATGCTCCGGGGTGTACTTGATGGCGTTGTCGATCAGGTTACTGACCATCTGGAACAGCAAATCCCGGTCACCCTCGATCATCACACCGGACTCCAGGGACTGGTGAAAACTCTGTTCCTTGTCTTCGGACAGCGCTTCGTACAGCTCACAGGCATCTGCCACCAGCTCATCGAGCGCCACCACTTTCATGTCCGCCGTATTGCCCCGGGTTTCCAGCCGGGCAATACGCAGCAGTGCGTTGAAGGTGGCCAGCAGTTGGTCGGCCTCGGCCACCGCCTGGCCAACGTGGTCACGGGCCTCGTCGTTATCAACGGTGATCAGGGTATTTTCCAGCTGGTTACGCAGGCGGGTCAGCGGTGTCCGTAAGTCGTGGGCGATGTTGTCAGAGACATGGCGGATGCCCTCCATCAGGTACACGATGCGATCGAGCATCTGGTTCAGGTTTTCCGCCAGCTGATCAAAATCATCATCGGTACCCCTGGTGGGAATACGCAGGGACAGATGGCCGTTCATGATCCGCCGGGACGTGTTGTTGATCACCTCGATCCGACGGGTGGTGCTCCGGCTCATCAGAAAACCGCCCAGCAGCGCCAGTGCCAGGGTAATACCCATGCCCCAGTTGATGGCGCCTTCAATCAGGCGTTTCAGGTTGGTGAGATCGTCCACGTCTCGTCCGACCAGCAGACGCAACCCACCCTGTACCTCGAAAATACGGGCACGGGCCAGCCGCTCCGGACCACTCCAGCCAACGGCTTCACCAAGCGTAAAGTTGATCCAGCCGGTTTCCGACGACTGGCTGCCTTCCGGCCAGTTTTCCAGGTTGCCGGCCAGCTTCAGGGAATCGTCGGTGGTGAGCAGATAGAGGGACTTGGCGTTTGGATCACGGGCGACCCGTTCGCGGATGATGGTGATCAGTCCGTTCACCCCGCCACTGCGGTACTGCTCCGCCAGACCGGCGATTTCCGCTTCAATGGTCTCGTCGGTCTGGGCGGTCATGAAACCGGCGGTGCGCCAGTAAATGAATGCCAGCAGAATAAACACCGAGGTGGCGAACACCACCATGTACAGCAGGGCAAGCTGGAATGAGGACGTCCTGAGCTGGCTAAGCAGTTTCACGCAGCATGTATCCCGCGCCCCGGATCGTCTGCAGCAGCGGGGTGTCGAATTCTTTGTCGATCTTCGCCCGCAGACGACTGATGTGTACGTCGATCACGTTGGTCTGGGGATCAAAGTGATAATCCCACACTTTCTCCAGCAGCATGGTGCGGGTGACCACCTGTCCGGCGTTGCGCATCAGGTATTCCAGCAGGCGGAATTCCCGGGGCTGCACATCGATGTTCTTGCCCGCGCGCTTGACGGTGCGGGCCAGAAGATCCATTTCCAGGTCCGCCACTTTCAGGACCGTTTCCGTCTCCGGGGTCTGCTTGTTGCGACGAATCAGCGACTCGATCCGGGCCAGCAGCTCATGGAAGGAGAACGGCTTGGTCAGGTAATCATCACCGCCACCGCGCAGGCCTTCCACGCGGGCATCCACATCGCCCAGGGCACTCAGGATAATGACCGGCGTCTGGTTACCGGTGGCGCGCACGGTCTTGATAATCGACAGGCCGTCCATACCCGGCAGCATGCGGTCCACGATCATGATGTCGTAGTCCTCGCTGGCGGCCATCATCATGCCTTCCTTGCCATCGGCGGCGTGGTCCACCACAAAGTCGGATTCGCGAAGCCCTTTCAACAGGTAGCTTGCCACATCCTGATCATCTTCGATTACCAGTGCTTTCACCGGTGACCCTCCTGATAATGTCGTTTACTGCCAGGAACGTTTGTTACAACGTCCTTTACTGACCACAAGAGTACGGAGATCCTGAAAAACCGGCCAGTTACGATCCTGTAAGAGGCTGTCGTCGTTTACGACGCTTGCCGGGCCGCCTCAAACCAACCCAGGGACCCCTCCGTGATGGTCGATGGCCTGTACTCCGCACTCATCCAGCCATGGTAACCCAGCCGGTCGAGCTCTGCGAAAACCCTGGAGAAATTGATTTCACCAGTACCCGGCTGATGGCGGCCGGGGTTGTCGGCGAACTGGATGTGGCCGATCCACGGCAGCAGCCGCTCGGCGGTACGCAACAGATCGCCCTCCATGATCTGCATATGGTACAGATCGTACTGCAGGCGCACATTGTCGGCGCCCACCTCCTCGATCACCGCAATCACCTTTTCCGAGGTATCCAGCAGAAACCCGGGCATATCCACCCGGGAGTTGATGGCCTCCAGGCACAGCATAATGCCTTCCTCAGCCAGTCGGCCGGCGGCATAACGCACGTTCGCCACCAGCGTCTCCCGGGCGATCAGGCCGTCCAGCCCCTCCGGCTGCAGTCCGGCCAGACAGTTCAGTTGCCGACATCCCAGAGCACGGGCGTAGTCTAGCGCCTGCTCCACCCCGGCCCGGAATTCCGCCTCCCGCCCCGGCAGGCACGCAATGCCCCGCTCACCACCTGCCCAGTCGCCCGGCGGCAGGTTAAACAGCACCTGGGTCAGGCCATTGGCCCGCAGCTGCTCAGCCAGTTGTTCCGCCGGCCAGTCATAGGGAAACAGGTATTCCACCCCGGTAAAACCGGCCTCCCGGGCTTTGGCAAAGCGCTCCAGGAACGGCACTTCCGTGAACAGCATCGACAGATTGGCGGCAAAACGCGGCATGGCTTATTCCTTCTTTCCCTTGGCCGGCAGCGACGAGCCCAGCAGCGTTCCGTTCAAGTGTTCCAGTTCCAGCAACAACCCACTGTGGTCCACCTCACTATGCCCGTTCGCCACCAGCGACTGATAGGCATTGTGGGTCTGCTGGGCCAGAGGCAACGTCAGCCCCTCGGCCCGGGCCTCGTCCAGAATCATCCGCAAATCCTTCAACTGAATCCGTGCCGGTGCCCCCGGGGCAAAATCCCGGTCAATCATCCGCTGGCCATGCAACTCCAGAATCCGGCTACCGGCAAAGCCACCCATCAACGCCTCACGCACCGCCGCCGGGTCCGCGCCGCCCTCGGCCGCGAGCAGCAGCGCCTCCGACACCGCGCCAATGGTAATCCCCACAATCGCCTGATTCGCCAGCTTCGCCAACTGCCCGGCCCCCACCGGCCCAATGCGCGTGCACTTGCCCAACGCCCCGAACACCGGCAACGCCCGCGCCACATCCGCCTCGGCACCGCCAGCCATGATACTCAACCGAGCCTCGGCCGCACCCACGGTGCCCCCCGACACCGGCGCATCCACATACCCGGCCCCACGCTCGGCAGCCAATGCCGCATGCCGCCGCGCCACCGACGGCTGCACCGAACTCATATCCACCACCAACGCCCCGGGCTTCAGCGCATCGATCACCCCCTGGGCCACCAACACATCCTCCACCACGTCACCGTTCTCCAGCATGGTGATCACCACATCTGCGTCCGCCACCGCCTCGGCGGGTGATGCCGCGATGGTGGCTTCATCCGCAAAAGAGTCACACTTGCTGGCGGTGCGGTTCCACAGGGTCATGGGGAAGCCTGCGTCCAGAAGGTTACGGGTCATCGGCGCACCCATCAGGCCGATGCCGAGGAATGCGATATGGGGAAGTTGATTGCTCATTTTTTGGAATCCCACTCAAAAGTACGAAGAAGGGATTGGGATGGGCTTTCCAAAAATTTGCGGAGCCATGGATGGCGGAGCATAAGCGCCACAGGGATGTGCCGCAGGAGCGGTTTTTGGAAAGCCCATCCCAATCCCTTCCTCCCGGAGGTATGAAAAAAGTAACTACAGGGATTATACAAACAAAAACGCCACCAACCGGAACCCGGCGGTGGCGTTTTTCAGTACCAAAGGCTCAACCCGAAATCAGGCAACCTCGGCCATCTGCAACTTGATCTTCTTCATGGCGTTCTTCTCAAGCTGGCGAATCCGCTCAGCCGACACACCATACTTGTCCGCCAGCTCATGCAGCGTCGCCTTGCCCTCGGACAACCAGCGCGCCCGGAGAATATCCTGGCTACGCTCATCCAGCTTCGCCAGAGCCTGCATCAACCGGCCGTTTGAGTCCTCGGACCAGTCCGCGTTCTCCAGCTGCACCGCCGGATCGCTGCGGCGGTCTTCCAGATAATGCGCCGGGGCCTGATAGGCCGTGTCGTCGTCATCATCCTGCGGGCCATCGAACGCCGTGTCCTGAGAGGCCAGCCGGCCTTCCATCTCCCGCACCACCTTCGGCTCGACGCCAAGATCATCGGCCACCGCCTGAAGCTCGTCGTGATTCAGCCACTTCAGCTGCTTCTTCTGGCTGCGCAGATTGAAGAACAGCTTGCGCTGGGCCTTCGTGGTGGCCACCTTCACAATGCGCCAGTTACGCAGAATGAACTCGTGAATTTCGGCCTTGATCCAGTGCACCGCGAACGACACCAGCCGCACGCCATATTCCGGATTGAAACGCTTCACCGCCTTCATCAGGCCGACGTTTCCCTCCTGGATCAAATCCGCCTGAGCCAGGCCGTAACCGGCATAGCTGCGGGCAATATGAACCACAAAACGCAGATGAGAGAGCACCAGCTGACGGGCGGCTTCTACGTCGCCCTGATAATAAAGCCGCTCGCCCAGTTCACGCTCTTCTTCTGCCGAGAGCACCGGAATACGGCTTGCTGCCTGGATGTACGCCTCAAGATTCGCACCCGGGACCAGCCTGTCTGCCAACTGTAAACTCGTACCCATTCATTAACCTCCGAACCTGACAGCCATTAAATATAGCGCTAAAAACTAAGACCACCAAGAGCTTAAAGAGTTCCCGAAACCTTCAGTAAAACGTTCTAAACCAACAACCTGAAAAGATTTCGCTGTTACTGCCCTGTCTTGCAAACTACTTCGGGGGCAGCTGTGTTTTCAATACGGTATTTCCGAAAACCAGGATCACCCACCGGCAATATCGCCCGACTCTATGTCATCCATATGACGCTTTACCGCCAGCCAGGCACCCAACCAGCCTAGCACCATCGCCACAACAATCAACACCAATGCGCCCTCAACACCTGGACCGTTAAGAGAGAACTCGCTGTTATAAAGCCCGGCAAGACGTTCGATCGGCCCGCTGATCCACCAGAATGTCAGCTGGATCAGCAACCAGGCCACCAGCCCGCCACCCAGACCAAACCAGGTGCCGGTGTACAAAAACGGCCGGCGCACGAACGCATCGGTCCCACCCACCAGCTTGGCCACCAGAATCTCGTCCCGGCGGTTTTCAATGGCCAGCCGCACCGTATTGCCGATCACAAGCACCACCGCAGCCGCCAGCAGTACCGCCAACGCCCACGCGCTGCGGGTCAGAATATCGGTGATCGCGTTCAGCCGCTGGAGCCAGCCCAGGTCCACCTGCACCCGCTCAATATCCTCCATGCCTTCCACAAACGTCACCAGCGACGCCACCCCCTCGGCCGAGCGGGCACCCTCCTCCGGGGTGATCAGGAAGGTGTGGGGCAATGGATTGTCCTCCAGAAAACCCAGGACATCCTGAAGGCCGGAAGACTCCCGGAAATCCGCCAGTGCCTGCTCCCGGTTGATCACCACCACTGACGTGACCCGACCATCAGCCTCAATATCGTCAGCCAGTGACTGTGCCTGCTCAACCGGCACGTGCATTTCCAGATAGGCAGTAATCCGTGCGCTGTCCTCCCAGCCGGCACTGACACCCTGCACACTACCCAGCAGCAACAGCAAGGCCACCGGCAGTGCCAGGGCGATACCCATGACCGTCCAGGTCATGGCGGTAGCCACCGGAGTGCGCCACAAACGACGGGCGGCATCCACTGCCACCCGGCGCTGGTAATCCAGATAGCGCCTCACCGGCGAAGCCGAGGGCGAGCGCCCCTGCCGGGCACCGCGACGATTTTCCGGGCTCTGGCGAGAATCAGTGGCCACTGTGACCTCCGGCAATCAGCCGTCCCTGTTCCAGGGTAAGCTGGCGACGATCCATGGCGTTGATGAGGGCAACATCGTGACTGGCGATCAAGACCGTCACACCCACCTGGCTGAACTGGGTGAACAGATGCATGATGTCGGCTGACAAATCCGGGTCAAGGTTACCGGTGGGCTCGTCCGCAAGCAGCACCGGCGGTTTATTGACCACCGCCCGGGCAATGCCCACCCGCTGCTGCTCCCCGCCGGACAACTGCATCGGGTTCATTTTCTCTTTTTTCAGCAAGCCAACCTTGTCCAGGGCGGCACGCACGCGCCGGCCGATATCGGTGGGAGAAACGCCCATCACCTCCAGGGGCATGGCCACGTTATCGAACACCGTGCGATCAAACAGCAACTGGTGATTCTGGAAGACCACGCCGATATGGCGCCGAATGTACGGGATTTGCCGTTTTGGCAACCGGTTCAGATGCTGGCCACCCACCACCACATCACCGGCCGTGGGGCGCTCCATCACCATCAGCAGCTTCAACAGGGTACTTTTGCCAGCACCCGAATGGCCGGTGAGAAAAGCCAGCTCACCCCGTTCCAGCTGGAAGCTGACCTGGCGCAGCGCGGTGTGATCGCTGTCGTAGCGCTTGGTGACCTGGCGAAACTCGATCATGGACGGCTTCCGTTAAACCGGTTTATTCATCAAACAGGGCATCGACAAAGGTTTCGGCGTCAAAGCTGCGCAGATCGTCCACCTGCTCCCCCACCCCGATATAACGGATCGGCAGCTGCAACTGGCGGGCGATGGCGAAGACGATGCCGCCCTTGGCGGTACCATCGAGCTTGGTCAGGGTAATGCCGGAAACGCCTACCGCCTGCTGGAACACCTGTGCCTGGCTCAGAGCGTTCTGGCCGGTGCCGGCATCCAGCACCAGCATCACTTCGTGGGGAGCTGAGTCGTCCAGCTTTTTCATGACCCGGACAACCTTCTCCAGCTCGTTCATCAGATTGTCCTTGTTTTGCAGCCGGCCGGCTGTGTCGGCAATCACGATGTCGGTGCCCCGTGACTGGGCAGACTGAATGGCATCGAAAATCACTGACGCGCTGTCGGCACCGGTGTGCTGGGCCACCACGGGCACATTGTTGCGCTCGCCCCACACCTGCAACTGCTCAACCGCCGCAGCACGGAAGGTGTCACCGGCCGCCAGCATCACTGACTTGCCTTCACTCTGGAATTTTTTGGTGAGCTTGCCGATGGTGGTGGTTTTGCCGACGCCGTTCACGCCCACCATGAGGATCACGTAGGGCTGCTTTTTAGTGTCGATTTCCAGCGGGGTGGTCACACCCGAGAGCAGCCCCTGAAGCTCTTCGCGCAGGGCTTTTTTCAAGGCGTCGCCGTCTTTGAGCTGGTTGCGCTCCAGCTTGTCGGTGAGCGAATCGATGATTTCGGAGGTGGCGGTAACACCCACGTCTGCCATCAGCAGGGTGGTTTCGATTTCCTCCAGCAGGTCTTCATCGATTTTCTTGCCGACCGAGAACAGGTCGGCCATGCCACCGGTCAGGCTGGCACGGGTTTTCCCCAGGCCTTTTTTAATCCGCTCGAACACACTGAGCTGCGTTTCTGGCTCTGGCTCTGGCTCTGGCTCTGGCTCTGGCTCTGGCTCTGGCTCTGGCTCTGGCTCTGGCTCTGGCTCTGGCTCTGGCTCTGGCTCTGGAACAGTTTCAGTCATTTCCGGCTCGGGCTCTGCCACCGGTTGTTCCGGTTCGGCCGCCGCTTCCCGTTCAGCCGGCGCCGGCCCCCTGGCCACCTCCGGTTTTTGCTGGGGCACCGGTTTCGGGCGTGGGACCCGTTTGGCATTGCCGACAATATCGGCCACAAAGGTCAGAACAAGAAGGGCCAAAAGGCCAATGAAGATCCACTCTGCCGTCATAGTCTTACCGTTTGTCTTAGAATGGGCGGGCAAATAAGCCCGGTATTCTAGCAGACTGATCCGTTTGCTGCTGACAATGAAACAGGGACCAACCGCTTAACTTGGCGCCGGACAAATGCTTTCCGGTACTATTACACCGTTTTTTCAAACCAGACACGGACCTCACCATGGCTCGACGCAAACCACCCGGGCGGGCGCCCCACCCGGCAAAATCCCGGTCATCGAACAACAACAGTCCAACCTCTGGCGAGTTGCGTATTATTGGCGGTGACTGGCGCAGCCGGAAGCTGCGCTTTCCGGCGACCGGTGGCGTGCGCCCAAGCCCGGCGCGAACCCGGGAGACCCTGTTCAACTGGCTGGCCATGCACCTGCCCGCTGCCCGCTGCCTGGACCTGTTTGCCGGCTCCGGCGCCCTGGGCCTGGAGGCCCTGTCCCGGGGTGCCGCCCACGCCACCCTGGTGGATCATACCCAGTCCCTGGCCCGGGCGCTGCAGGAAAACCTTCGGCTGCTGGACTGCACCGACGGCCAGGTGCTTTGCCAGGACGTGCACCGGTTTCTGGCAAGCCGGCAGATGGAACCGTTTGACATCATTTTCATGGACCCGCCGTTCCGGCAGGGTTGGCTGGAAACGTTACTGCCACTGATCGAACAACAGCAGTGGCTGAAACCCGGTGGCTGGGTGTATGTCGAACATGAAAGCGAACTGGCGGGCCTGGCCGCGCCACCGGGCTGGCAACTACACCGGCAGAAATCGGCAGGTCAGGTCACCTACAACCTGTTCCGCAGGATTCCGGACGAAGCTGCCGCCCAGTAACCGAGCAAAGACAATCCCGGAGGCCCAGTGCCCGAACTTCCCGAAGTCGAAACCACCCGCCAGGGCATAGCCCCTCACTGCGAAGGCCAGACTGTGACCGGCGTCACCGTGCGCGACTCACGCCTGCGCTGGCCGGTACCGGACACCCTTGCCAGCCAGTTGCAGGGCCAGGTCATCCGCACCGTTGACCGGCGCGCCAAATACCTGCTGCTGAACCTGGATGCCGGCACCGTCATCGTGCATCTGGGCATGTCCGGCAGTATGCGAGTCATCACTGACCAGAGCCCGGCACTGAAACACGATCATGTGGAACTGACCCTGGCCAATGGCCGGTTGCTGCGCTTCAACGATCCCCGTCGCTTTGGCTGCTGGCTGTGGTCCGACAACCCCGCCGACCATCCGCTGCTCAGGGACCTGGGGCCGGAACCGCTCTCAGAGGCATTTAATGGCGCCTGGCTGTACCGATTGTCGCGGGGCAAGCAAACGCCGGTAAAAAACTTCATCATGGACAATCATGTAGTGGTGGGTGTGGGCAACATCTACGCCAACGAGGCGCTGTTCAAAGCCGGCATCCACCCCAAGCGAAAAGCCGGGCGCATCAGCCTGGACCGCTACCACAAGCTGGCGGAAGCCATCCGGGAGACCCTTTCCGCCGCCATTCTTATGGGGGGCACCACTCTCCGGGATTTCGTCAACAGCGATGGCAAGCCCGGCTATTTCGCCCAATCGCTGCTGGTGTACGGTCGCGGCGGACAGGGCTGCCCGGAGTGTGGCAGGGCGTTGATGGAAATTCGCATGAACAACCGCAGCAGTGTGTATTGCCCGGGCTGCCAGCGCTGACGGGTTTTCGCCGGAACCGTGACGCCGGTCAGACGAAAAACCGTTTGAAATTGAGACAATATGATTCATAGTTAATGCAGGACAAGGAGAGACTGAACATGACCCGCAAGATTTCCCACATTCTGATCGCCACCGTTGCTGCCTGCCTGCTGGCCTTTTCCTCCGCCAGCCACGCCCAGGCCGTCGATGAAAGCCCATCGGCCCTGGCGATGACCACCGACGCCCTGTTGCTGCGCCCGGTCCTGCTGGCTACCACCATTGTTGGTAGCGCGGTTTACGTGGTGTCGGTGCCGTTCGCCGCACTTGGCGGCAATGCCAAGGAGGCCGGCCGGGTACTGGTCGGCGAGCCCGCCAAGGCCACGTTCGTGCGCTGCCTTGGTTGCACCCGTTCCGGCCGTAAAGCGCCACCGGTGGAACAGAGTCAGGACTGAACCGGCACTGGCGGGTCCGTATTATCCCGTCTTGCCTGTAGCGACAATCTGAGGCAGCCTGAAGCAAATTCTTTCAGGCTGCTTTTCGTTATGGTTGACTGGTCAACGCTGGATACCGTGTTCCTCGACATGGACGGCACCTTGCTGGATCTGCATTTCGACAACCACTTCTGGCTCGAACATCTGCCCAAACGCTACGCCGAACACCACGACCTGCACCCGCAACAGGCCAAAGACACCCTGATTCCGATGATCATGGCTGAACGGGGCTCGCTCAACTGGTATTGCACTGACTACTGGAGTGATCGGCTATCGCTGGACATTACACGCCTCAAGGCTGAGGTGGGTGACCGGATTGGCTACCGGCCTCACGTTCCCGAATTCCTGCAGTCACTGCGCAAGGGCGGCCTGAAATCGGTCATCGTCACCAACTGCCACCCCGACCCTCTGGCCCTGAAACTCCAGCGCACAGGGCTGGACCGGCACGTGGACGACATTGTTTCCAGCCACGACCTGGACAAACCCAAGGAAGACCGCGAATTCTGGCAGGCCCTGGCGACCCGCACCCGTTACCGGCACGACCGCACCCTGATGGTGGACGACAGCTTTCCGGTGCTTGAAAGCGCCCGGGATGCCGGCATCCGCCAGTGCCTGGCGGTTCTGGCTCCAGACAGCCGGCAACCCGCCCGGGAGCCCCACGCAGAGATCCCGGGCATTCACCATTTCGACGAAATTCTGCCGGCCCTGCGGTGCCTGGCACCGGCAAAGGGCAGCACACGGGTTTAAGGCATTATGGCAAGCACCAGCGACGACACAAAAATCCGCCTGGACAAGTGGCTGTGGGCCGCGCGCTTCTATAAAACCCGGTCCCTGGCAAAAGAGGCCATTGAGGGCGGGAAGGTGCACTACAACGGCCAGCGCAGCAAACCCGGCAAGATCGTCGAGGTTGGTGCCAAAGTCACCTTGCGGCTGGGTTGGCAGGAAAAAATTGTGATCGTGGACGCTCTGAGCGACAAACGCCGGAGCGCCCCGGAAGCCCAGACGCTTTATCACGAAACCGAAGACAGCGTAAAACGCCGCGAAGAGCTGGCCTGGCAACGCAAAACCATGCAGGCCGCCCAACTGCCGCCGGCCCGCCGTCCCACCAAGAAAGCCCGCCGGGATATCCGGCGGTTCCGTGAACAGAATGGCCTTTAGAACAGGAGATACCATGGCATCCCGAGATCAGTTCCAGCGTTTTATCTTCGAAGACAGCCAGGTTCGGGGTGCCTGGGTGCAACTGGGCGAGAGCTACCAGACCATCATTGGCCAGGCGCCCTACCCGGAGTCGGTCCGCCAGTTGCTGGGCGAATCCCTGGCCGCCAGCGTGTTACTCAGCAGCACCCTGAAATTTCACGGCTCCCTATCACTGCAGGCCGCCGGCGAGGGCCCACTGACCACCCTGATGACCGAATGCACCCACAACCGCCACATTCGCGGCATTGCCCGTTTCGAGGAACAGGCCATCAGTGGTGACAAGAACCTGCACGAATTGCTGGGTCAGAGCCGCATGGCCATTACCATCACGCCGGAGCAGGGCCACCGCTACCAGGGCGTTGTGCCCCGCGAGGCCGACACCCTGGCCGGCTGCCTTGAAGAATATTTCGAACGTTCGGAGCAAATCGCCACGCGATTATTCCTGTTCGCCAATGACGAAGGCGCGGCCGGTTTGCTGTTGCAACGCCTGCCGGGCCACACCGAAGAGGATGACGAGCTGTGGAACCGGGTAGAGCACCTGGCGTCCACCGTTCAGGCCGATGAGCTGTTGCAGCTGGACAGTGAAACCCTGCTGCACCGTCTGTTCCACGAAGAAACCGTGCGCCTGTTCGAGCCGGAGCCGGTGGCCTTCCATTGCAGCTGTTCACGGGAACGGACCCTTGCGGCACTGGAATCCGTCGGGCGGGACGAGTGTTACAGCATTCTCGATGAACAGGGCAGCATCACCATGGACTGCCAGTTCTGCCATGCAAACTATCAGTTCGATAGAAATGACATTGATCATCTTTTCACCGGACATACGTTACACTGACTTTTTACTATTCACCCGCGCTTCTGGCATAATAGCGCGCCTGAATCAAGACATCCCGAGGGCGAGGTCGAAGTGAGCAACACTTATACTGATCTGAGTACAGCACAACTGGTCGAGCAGGCTCTGGCACGAAATGAAGGCCAACTGGCTTCCAACGGTTCCCTGGTAGTCACTACCGGCGAACGCACCGGCCGGTCCCCCATGGACCGCTATATCGTTGAAGAACCCAGCACCGTTGACGATATTCACTGGGGCCCGATCAACCGCCCGTTTGACGCCGACAAGTTCGATGCACTCTGGGACCGGGTTGAGGCCTACATTGCTGAACAGGATTCTTTTGTTTCTCACGTCCACGTCGGTTCCGACCCCGAACACTACCTGCCGGTGAAAATGACCACCGAGACCGCCTGGCAGAACCTGTTCGGCCAGAACCTGTTTATCCGCCCGGAAACCTACAACCCCTCTGACAAGCAGGAATGGCAGATTCTCAATGCCGCCAACTTCGAGTGCGTACCCGATCGGGACGGCACCAACTCGAACGGCACGGTGATGATCAACTTTGCCAAGCGCAAGGTTCTGCTGGCTGGTATGCATTACGCCGGCGAAATGAAAAAGGCGATGTTCTCGGTTCAGAACTTCCTGCTGCCGGAAAAAGACGTACTGCCGATGCACTGCTCGGCCAACGTCAGCGAAACCGGCGAGACCTGCCTGTTCTTCGGCCTGTCCGGCACCGGCAAGACCACCCTGTCGGCCGACCCTCACCGTTACCTGATCGGTGATGACGAGCACGGCTGGGGCCCGGGCACCGTGTTCAACATCGAAGGCGGCTGCTACGCCAAGTGCATCGACCTGAGCCGCAAGAATGAGCCGATCATCTGGGACGCCATCCGCTTCGGCGCCATCGTGGAAAACGTGGTGATCGACCCGGACACCCGCGTGCCGGACTACACCGACACCTCACTGACTGAAAACTCCCGTTGCGCTTACCCGCTGGAGCATGTCGAGAAGCGTGTTGAGGAAAACCGCGCCGGCGAGCCGTCGCACATCATCTTCCTGACCTGCGACATGACCGGCGTACTGCCTCCGGTCTCTGTCCTGAGCCGTGAAGCCGCCGCCTACCACTTCCTGAGCGGCTACACCGCGCTGGTCGGCTCCACCGAGATGGGTTCTTCTTCCAAGCTGAAGTCCACCTTCTCCACCTGCTTCGGTGCACCGTTCTTCCCGCGCCCGGCCGGCGTTTATGCCGAACTGCTGATGAAGCGCGTGGACGAGTTCAACAGCAAGGTTTTCCTGGTCAACACCGGCTGGACCGGCGGCCCTTACGGCGAAGGCAAACGTTTCAGCATCCCGACCACCCGCGCCATCATTGCCGCCATTCAGAACGGTGATCTGGACGACGTGGAAACCGAGCACCTGGACGCCCTGAACCTGGACGTACCCAAGCACGTGCCGGGCGTGGACACCGAGCTGCTGAACCCGCGCAACACCTGGACCAGCCCGGAATACTACGACGCCAAGGCGGAAGAGCTGATCAGTCAGTTCGTGGAAAACTTCAAGAAGTTCGACGTGGCCGATGCCATCGTCGAGGCTGGCCCGAAGCTCGACTGAGAACCGGTGCACAGTCAACAAAAAGCGCCCTGCGGCAACGCACGGCGCTTTTTTTGTTTGCATATCCGGCGCTCGGGCGCTAAAACTAGGCTCCGTTGCTGGCCACCAACGTCAGCGACCGATGCATCAAAAACGATAACAACAGGACGCACACAGGAGAGTTCCATGCGCAAACCCGAACTGGCTGCCGCCATTGCCGAGCAAACCGGTCTGACCAAAGACAAGGCCGGCGAAGTGATCAACGCCTTCACCGACCAGGTATCTGCCGCAGCGGCCCGTGGCGAAGACGTCACCCTGATTGGCTTCGGCACCTTCAATATCCGCAAGCGAGAGGCCCGTACCGGCCGCAATCCGCAAACCGGCCAGGAAATTCAGATTCCCGCCAGCAAAACCGTCGGCTTCAAGGCCGGCAAAGGCCTGAAAAACGCCATCAGCTGAAACCAAGAAGGCCCGCATTTGCGGGCCTTCTTTTTGCGGACAGATCAGTTCCGCTTATTCGCGCCAGGCCACCTGACCCGCCACCAGCGTTAGCCGCATCCGACCGGGCAGGGACCGGTCCAGCACCGGCGCGTGCTTGCCAACCGATACCAAAGCGCTGACAGAGGGCTGCCAGTGTTGCGCTGGGTCAAACACACAGAGATCCGCCTCGGCCCCTTCGTCCAGCCGCGCCGATTGCCCGGCAATAGCTCCCGGACCCGTGGTCAATGCCTGCAGCAGACGGCTGCGGGACAACTCGCCCCGCTCAACCAGCTCCAGGCCCAGTGACAGCACACTCTCGATACTCGACAGTCCCGGCTCGGTGGCCGGCAACGGTGCCTGTTTGGCAGCGGTATCGTGGGGCAGGTGCTGGCTGACAATGGCGTCAATCACCCCGGACTCCACGCCTTTGATCAGTGCCTGGCGGTCCACTTCCGAGCGCAGCGGCGGGCGCACGTGGAACCGGCTGTCAAAGCTGGCCAGCGATTCTTCCGTGAACGCCAGTTGGTGCATGGCCACATCTGCAGTCACCGGAATGCCACGCTGACGGGCTTCGGCCAGCATATCGACACTGCGGGCGCAGGACAGCTGGCTCAGGTGCAAACGCACCCCCGTTTCCTCAGCCAGCAGCAGCATCTCGGCAACGGCGGCGGTTTCCGCCACTTCCGGAATTCCCAGCAGGCCCAGACGGGTGGTCACCTGGCCATCGTGAGCATAACCATCAGCAGCCAGGGCCTGGTTTTCCGGGCTGAACATCAGGGTCAGGCCGAAGGTTTCGGCGTAGGCCATGCAACGGCGAAGGATGCGGGCATTACCCACGCTGCGCGAGCCATTACCCAGTAACCGGCAACCAGCGGATTTCAGCCCGGCCATATCGCTGAGCAGTTCTCCTTTCAGCCCACGGGTCACCGCACCCACCGGCACCACGCGCACGGCACCACTGGATGCAGCCCGCTCCTGAATCAGGTGGGTAACGGCACCGGAGTCATTGATGGGCGAAGTTTCCGGTGACGCACACACCGTGGTGAAACCGCCATGGGCGGCCGCACGGGTCTCGCTGGCGATGTTGCCCTTCTGGCCATTCCCGGGCTCGCGCAGGTTACAGCACAAATCAATAAAGCCGGCCGATATCACACAGCCGGTGGCATCAAAGGTCTGTGCGGCATGACTTTCCCGGACCCGGGCACCCAGCCCCGCCACCTTGCCGTCGGCAATCAGCAGCCCCGGATTGTCCCGTTCCTTTTCGCCATCAAACAGGGTACCGCCGGTAATCACAAGCCGGCTGTTGCTGTTCACGCCACTCATGCCCGGGCCTCCTGGTTGGTGTGTGTCTGCCTGTACTGACGTTCGGCCATTTGCCCCCCCATGGCCATGGACATGACCGCCATGCGAATGGCGATACCGTTGGTGACCTGGCTCAGAATCACCGATTGCGGGCCATCGGCCACCGACGATTCGATTTCCACGCCCCGGTTGATCGGCCCCGGATGCATGACAATGCAATCGGGCTTGGCCAGGGCGAGCTTGTCCTCGGTCAGACCGTAAAGGCGGAAGAACTCCCGCTCGCTGGGTAGCAGGGCGCCTTCCATGCGCTCGTTCTGAAGGCGCAGCATGATCACCACATCCAGGTCTTTCATACCCCGCTTCATATCGTATTCCACGGTGCAGCCCAGATCTTCCACATCCCGTGGCAGCAAGGTGCCCGGGGCGATAATGCGCACTTCGTCCACGCCCAGCTCGTTCAGTGCACGAATTTGTGAACGGGCAACCCGTGAGTGCAGCACATCGCCGACAATCGCCACTTTCAGCCCTTCAAATCCACCTTTGTTCTGGCGGATGGTCAGCATGTCGAGCATCGCCTGGGTCGGGTGGGAGTGGCGGCCGTCGCCGGCGTTGATGATGGCCACGCCCGGGGTCACGCTGCTGGCAATGAAGTGTGGCGCCCCGCTTTGGGAATGACGCACCACGAACATATCGCTGGCCATGGCCTCCAGGTTCAGCAGGGTGTCGGAAAGGGATTCACCCTTCGAGGTGGCGGAGGTGGAAATGTCCAGGTTGAGCACATCCGCCGATAGCCGCTTGGCGGCCAGCTCAAAGGTGCTGCGGGTGCGGGTGCTGGGCTCGAAAAACAGGTTCACCACCGTACGGCCCCGTAACAGCGGCACTTTTTTGATGCTGCGGGTGCCCACCTCGATAAACGAATCGGCGGTGTCGAGTATGTCGGTGAGCAGTTCCCGGCTAAGGCCGTCGAGGGTCAAAAAGTGGCGCAACTGACCATCCCGGGTCAGCTGCAGGTGATTCGGGGAGGGATCTGTTGCGGTCATGTCACGCCTGCTTCTGTGTTGGAGTTATTGCTGTCCGGATTCCTGAAGCTCAATACGCAGGGGCTCCGGGCCCCGCAGCTTCACACGCTGGTGGGCGCCGAGCTCCAGCACCTGGCCGACCACATCCGGCTGAACCGGCAATTCCCGGGCCCCCAGGTCCACCAGCGTGGCCAGGGTAATACTCGCCGGCCGGCCGTAATCGAAAATCTCGTTCATGGCGGCGCGAATGGTACGCCCACTCATGATCACGTCATCAATCAACAGTATGTCCCGGCCTTCGGTGTCGAACGGCAGGCTCGAGGGTTTCACCTTCGGGTTCAGGCCTATGCGGCTGAAGTCGTCCCGGTAGAAAGAAATATCCAGCTCACCAAACGGCTGCTCGATGCCCAGACGTTTGCCCAGCACATCCGCCAGCCAGACACCGCCGGTGCGGATACCTATCAGGGCCGGGTCGGTCACACCGCGCTGCTCCAGGACCCGGCGCAGGCCGGTTTCCATTTCATTGAGCAACTGGTCGATATCAAACAATGCGGTCATTCGAGCCTCTTTATATCGGATCAGCCGGCCTGTTCCCGGCACCAGGTTTCCAGTATCAACACCGCGGCGCGGTCATCCACGCCATGACGGCCAAAATCCCGGCTGCCACCGGCGGCCATCACCTCGCCCTTGGCTTCAAAGCTGGTGAGCCGTTCGTCCACCATTTCCACCGGCACATGATAACGGCCATGCAGCCGTTTGCCGAACTTGCGGGCACGGGCGCACATGTCATTCTCGGTATCATCCATGTTCAGCGGCAGGCCCACCAGCACAATATCCGGCTGCCATTCGGCCAGCAGTTGCTCAATCACCTGCCAGTCGGGAATGCCATCCCGGGCCGGGATCATGGCCAGGGGCTGACCGGTACCCAGCATCTGCTGACCGGTGGCCACGCCGATACGGCGGGTACCGAAATCAAAGGCGAGAATGCGGCGGCTATCGTTCATCCGGTGGTGAGCCCTTTTCGCTGGAACGACCAGGTGCGGATAATTTCCAGAACGTCAAAGTCGTCTTTCATGCTTTCCGAAAACGGCGCAAACGGTGCCGCCATACGCACAATCTGAATGGCGGCATCGTCCAGCACCGAGCTGCCGGACGACTGCAGAATCTGCACCTCACGGATACTGCCATCCTTGTTCAGCGCCACCAGCAGGCGCAAGTCCCCATGGATACCGGCCTGCCGGGCCTGCCGGGGGTAATTGAGGTTGCCCACCCGGGTCACCTTGTCGACCCAGTTCTGCACATACCAGGCATTGTCGGAACTCAGTGTGCGCATGGCCGTTACCTGCTCCACCCGGGGCCGCCGGGCGTAGGCCTGTTGCTGGTCCGCCAGGCGGGCTTCGAGCGAGGCAATTTCCAGACTGCGCTCCATCAGGCTTTTCTTTTCGCTACGAGGCAGGGGTTCCGGGTCTGGCTCGGTTTGTTCTTCCGGCTGGGCCACCTGGCGGTCGGCGTTGTCTTCGGTTTGCACCACCTCGCGGCTCTGCCGGGGCCTGGGTTCGGTGGTGGTCTGTGGCCGGGGCTGTATCTCGGCCACTTCCGGCTGCGGCATCTCGGCCGGTTCCGGCGAAGTCATCTCCACCTTTTCCTCGGTGGTGCCGCTGCCCTGCTGGTTGGTCTGGGCCAGGAAATCGGCTTCATCCGGAGCCTGCTGATCCTCAAATTGCGACAGGGTGATTTCCATGGTCTGGGCCGACGCCGGCGGATCTTCCGGGGCAAAGGTCAGCCCCAGACCGATGATGGCATGCACCGCCAGCGCCATGAACAGCGTGAAGGAGAACCTGTCGAGATCCGTTACCTGCCCTGCCATTTCCCGTCCCTGGTGTTACTGCGGTTAGTTACAATCACTGGTTCTTTTTCTGCTCCAGCCGGCGGGCAATGGCCGCCATCAGCATCTCGGAAATATCGATACCAAACGCCGCATCCAGCTCACGGATACAGGTGGGGCTGGTCACGTTGATTTCAGTCAGGTAGTCACCGATCACATCCAACCCGACAAACATCAGCCCTTTTTCCTTGATCACCGGCGCCACGCGGGCACAGATTTCACGGTCACGCTCGGTCAGTTCCCGGCCTTCGCCCCGGCCTCCGGCCGCCAGATTGCCGCGATTCTCGCCCTGGGACGGAATCCTTGCAAGGGCATAGGGCACAGGTTCGCCTTCTATAAGCAGGATGCGCTTGTCGCCATCGCTGATTTCAGGAATGAACTTCTGGGCCATGGCCTGGTGGGCGCCGTAGTTGGTGAGGGTTTCGATGATCACGCCAAGATTGGCGTCGTTTTCCTTGACCCGGAAGATCGACCGCCCCCCCATGCCGTCCACCGGCTTCATGATGACATCACCGTGTCTGGCATAAAACTCCTTGAAGCGCTGGGCGGAACGGGTCACCAGCAGCGGTGGCGTCAGGTCCTCGAACTGGGTGGCGAACAGCTTTTCATTGCAATCGCGCAGGGTCGAGGCCGGATTGACCACCAGCGCGCCCTGCTGTTCGGCGGCTTCCAGGATATAAGTGGCCATCAGGAACTCCCGGTCAACCGGTGGATCCTTGCGCATCAGGATGACATCCAGGTCGCCCAGTGCACGCTGCTGGTCCGGACCATAGTTGAACCAGTTCTCCGGGTTGTTGTGCACCGTCAGCGCCCGGGTATGGGCCATGGCCCGGCCACCTTCCAGGTACATGTCGGGCAGCTCCATGTATTCGATTTCCCAGCCGCGCTTCTGGGCCGCCAGCAACATGGCCAGCGAGCTGTCTTTCTTGAAGTGGATGTCCTCGATGGGGTCCATCACAATACCCAGGCGGATGGTCATGGCGTCTCCTGATTAATGAGTTGCATCGCTGAAATAAAAACACGAACCGGTGCGCAGAGCGAGCCCGGTAATAACTGCTATGCTTGCTTTCCGGATAGTATTGTACCCGAAGCGGGAATGCATTCGCAGAAGTGACCAGATCAATTTTCGTGACACAAAACACAGGTACAATTTGCCGGGAAACGGATTATTCGTATACGACTATTGATATTTATTAACTGGGCAGGGTTTATAGAACAACCAGAAGGTTTGTGTTAAAACCCGGTATGCAACTAACGACAGTCGCTGGAGCGCAAGGCAGTTGGACAATGGATGACAACTTCGAAAACCTGAAGATCATGGTGATCGACGACAGCAAAACCATTCGTCGCACCGCAGAAACCCTTCTGAAAAAAGTAGGCTGTGAGGTCATCACCGCCACGGATGGCTTTGACGCTCTGGCCAAGATTGCCGACACCCAGCCGGACATCATTTTCGTGGACATCATGATGCCACGCCTGGACGGCTACCAGACCTGCGCGCTGATCAAGAATAACTCCTCTTTCAAGAACACGCCGGTCATCATGCTTTCAAGCAAAGACGGCCTGTTCGACAAGGCCAAAGGCCGCATCGTAGGCTCTGATCAGTATCTGACCAAGCCGTTCAGCAAGGATGAGTTGCTCAATACCATCCGCCAGTATATGCCCCAGGCTGAACAGTAAACCTGCTGACACCAAGGAACCATCGAGGAAAACATGGCCCGCATTCTGATTGTTGACGACTCTCCGACCGAAGTGAAAAAAATCTCCACCATCCTGGAAAAGCACCAGCACGAGGTGTTGACCGCCGACAACGGCGCCGATGGTGTTGCCAAAGCCCGCGCCGAAACGCCGGACCTGGTCCTGATGGACGTGGTCATGCCTGGCCTGAACGGTTTCCAGGCCACCCGCCAGTTGACCCGGGCGCCGGAAACCGCCTCCATCCCGGTGATTATCGTCACCACCAAGGATCAGGAAACCGATCGGGTCTGGGGCACCCGCCAGGGCGCCAAGGGCTATCTGGTCAAACCCGTTGACGAAAACGACCTGATCAAGACCATCAGCACCCTGCTTGACTGATGTCCACCAGTGGAGCTGCCATGGCCGGCCAGACCACCCCGTTCTCCCTGCTGACAGACATTGCCGAACGTAATCGGGCGATGGCTGCCGGCCTGCCTGAACAACAGGAGGCCGTTGAACTCTGGAACGGCATCGGTTTCATCCTGGCCGGCGAGCGTTACGTCGCGCCCATGGGTGAGGTAACCGAAATCCTGCATGTCCCCCGATTTACCCACATTCCCGGGGTGCAGCCGTTCATGATGGGCGCCGCCAATGTCCGCGGCCGTCTGCTGCCACTGGTTGATCTGGCCAATTTTTTCGGGCTTGCGCGTTCCTCGCGCAATCTGCGGAAACGACGGGTACTGATCGTGGAACAGGGCGACGTGTTCAGCGGCCTGGTGGTGGATACGGTACTGGGCATGCAGTACTTCGCTGCTGAGAGTTACAGGGCAGACCCGGGATGGGCGCCCGACAGCGTTCGGCCATTCGTAAACGGAAGCTACGAGCGCGATGAGGAAATCTGGAAAGTGTTCTCAGCCATTGACCTGGTGGCCGATAAGCGCTTTCTCGATGTTGCACAGTGGTAAGGGTGATAAAGCTGGCGCAAGCCTCACCGTGACACCCGAGACCCACTAAAACAACTTGTCATTTTAAGAAAAAGGCCGGGAGCCAGAAAATGAAAAGCAGAGCCGGAAGACTCAGTAAGGGACAGGGAGGCAACAAGCTGGTTGCCGGCCTGATCGCTGCGCTGATTGCACTGACCGTCCTGCTCGTTGTGGTACTGTTCATGATCAACCAGAACAGCCAGCACGATCAGGAATACATCGCCAGCACCGCGGAAATGCGAGTGCTGTCTCAGGAGATTGCGAAAAACGCAACGGAAGCCTCCGGCGGTACCGAATCGGCTTTCGATCAGTTGCGCCGTTCCCGGGATGAGTTCCAGAAACTCTGGTCCGATGTCAGTGAAGGTAACCCCGACACCGGCCTGCCGCCCAGCGAACTGGCCCGGGAAAGTGGCCTGCAGGACAGCTGGGAAGACGTGCGGCAGAACGCCGATGACATTCTCGAAACCCGTGCCGGGGTACTGGACCTGCACGGCGTTGCCCGCACCCTGAACGAAACCATCCCGCAACTGCAGGTCGAGTACGAAGACATTGTGCAGATCCTGCTGGACAACCAGGCGCCGTCCGAGCAGATCGCCCTGGCCCAGCGCCAGTCACTGCTGGCCGAGCGGATCCTGCGTTCAGTCAACGCCGTACTGTCCGGTGATGAAGACGCGGTTATCGCCGCCGACCGTTTTGGCCGTGACGCCAGCCTGTTTGGCCGGGTTCTCGACGGCCAGCTCAACGGCAACGAGGCCATGGGCATTCCCCAGGTGACCGACCCGGACGCCATTGCCGCACTGGAATCGGTGGACGAGCTGTTCCGCTTCGTTTCCCAGAACGTTAACGCCATCCTTGAAGCTTCTCCCGACCTCTTCAGGGTGCGTAACGCCGCCGGTGAAATCTTCGAAAACTCCGAAGTACTGCTGACCCAACTGTCTGACCTGGCCAACCAGTTCACCGTCCAGTCCGAAACCCGGTTCCTGAGCCCGACCCTGGCCTTCGCCATTCTGGCGATCATGGTGGCCATCGTGGTATTCATCGGCCTGACCCTCTACCGCGAAGCCCAGGCCCGCCTGGCCGCGACCCAGACCCAGAATGAGCAGAACCAGAACGCAATCCTGCGACTGCTGGACGAACTGGCCGATCTGGCCGACGGTGACCTGACCGCCGAGGCCACGGTAACCGAGGACTTCACCGGCGCCATCGCCGACTCCATCAACTTCGCGATCGACCAGATGCGCAGCCTGGTACAGTCCATCCGTGCCACCGCCGTGCGGGTATCCGGCGCCGCCCAGGAAACCCAGTCCACCGCCATGCACCTGGCCGATGCCTCCGAGCACCAGGCCCAGGAAATCGCCGGCGCCTCTGCCGCCGTGAATGAGATGGCGGTGTCCATCGACCAGGTATCGTCCAACGCCTCCGAATCCTCTGCGGTAGCGGAACGCTCGGTTGCCATCGCCAAGAAAGGCGCCGAGGTGGTACAGAACACCATCCGGGGCATGGACAACATCCGCGAACAGATCCAGGAAACCTCCAAGCGGATCAAGCGTCTGGGCGAATCCTCCCAGGAAATCGGCGACATCGTATCGTTGATCAACGACATCGCCGACCAGACCAACATTCTGTCCCTTAACGCCGCCATCCAGGCCTCCATGGCCGGTGATGCCGGCCGGGGCTTCGCGGTGGTTGCCGACGAAGTTCAGCGCCTGGCGGAACGTTCCTCCGCTGCCACCAAGCAGATCGAAGCGCTGGTAAAAACCATCCAGTCGGATACCAACGAAGCGGTTATCTCCATGGAGCACACCACCGCCGAGGTGGTCCGCGGTGCCCGCCTGGCACAGGACGCCGGTATCGCCCTGGAAGAGATCGAGAACGTATCCACCAATCTGGCGGAGCTGATCCAGAACATCTCCAACGCGGCACGCCAGCAGTCGTCCTCGGCCGCGCATATTTCCAACACCATGAACGTTATCCAGGAAATCACCTCCCAGACCTCGTCGGGCACCAACGCCACCGCGAAGTCTATCGGTAACCTGGCCGAGATGGCGTCCGAGCTGCGCTCCTCGGTAGCAGGCTTCAAACTGCCGGAGGAAGAGCTCCCGGACCAGGAACAGGAGCAAAGTAACGACGTTCCGGTGATCAACTGATCACCGCCCGGGGCGAATGACGGTCTATGGCGCCAATGCATGAACAACTGTCAGCCGCCGAAGGCCCCTGGGCCATGCGCCGCCTTCCGGAAATGGATGCGGCGCAGTTCCGGCAATGGCAGAACCTGCTGGAACAGCGCACCGGCATTACCGTCAGCGAGGAGCGCCGCTCGTTTCTGGAAACCAATCTGGGCATCCGGATGCGGGAAATCGGCTTCGACAGCTACCAGGACTATTACGAGCACATCGTCTCCGGCCCGGCCGCCATCCGGGAGTGGACCATCCTGGTAGACCGCCTGACGGTGCAGGAAACCCGGTTTTTCCGGGATCCCGATGCCTTCCGGCTGGTGGCGGATTATGTGCTGACCCGTCCCCGCGACCAGTTTCGAAAAGGCGCCCTGGAAGCCTGGAGTGTCGGCTGTTCCACCGGCGAGGAGCCTTACACGCTGGCCATCACGCTCAACGAGTGTATGACCCAGCTGGGCCTGCAGCCCTTATTTGGCGTTACCGGCTCGGACATCAGCCAGCCGGCCCTTGCCAAGGCCAGCCGGGGGCAATTCAGCGCCCGCAGCCTGCAAGGCATGGAGGAAGACCTGCAGGCCCGGTACTTCCGGCCGGTGGAAGGGAACACCGTCAACGTCATCGACAGTCTGCGCGAGCGGGTGTGTTTCGCCAGGCTCAATGTGCTGAATCTGGACAAGGTTCCGATGCAGGGCATGAACATCATCTTCTGTCAGAACCTGCTGATCTATTTCCGCCGTTGGCGCCGGCGTGAAATCGTGAAAAAGCTGGCAGGTTATCTGGCACCGGGCGGGCTCCTGGTGCTGGGCCAGGGTGAGTTGACCGACTGGCAACCCCCGGGCCTGCAACGAGTCCCCTCGGAACATGTGCTGGCGTGGACAAAACGCCGGCCCGACGAAGAATAACCGGAGTGGTTATGGGCAATCACCATGACAGTATCGCCCTCGACTGGGTTCGGGGCGAAATACAGGACACGCTGACCCAGAGTCAGCAGGCACTTGAAGCGTACGTCGAAAACCGCGACGACACTGCGCGCCTGCGCTTCTGCCTGAATTACCTGCACCAGGTGCATGGCACCCTGAAAATGGTGGAACTCGACGGCGCCGCCCTGCTGACCGAGGAAATGGAAGCCCTCACCCAGGCGCTGCTGGACGGCCGGGTCGCCAATGAAGACGAAGCCATCCAGGTACTGATGCAGGGGGTTCTGCAACTGCCCCAGTATCTTGAGCACCTGGACAGCAGCGGCGATGACTTCCCGCTGGTACTGCTGCCCCTGCTGAACGATCTGCGCGCGGCCCGGGGCGAAAGCCTGCTGTCGGACACCTCCCTGTTCAAACCCGACCTGACCGCCGCGCAATTCCCGGTTGATGAACGCATTTCCAGCCGGCTGCAAGACCCGAAAGTCGCCGGCCACCTGCGCAAACTGCGGCAGATGTTCCAGTTTGCCCTGGCCGGGGTGGTGCGCGAGGCCGATCTGAACACCCATTTCGATTACATGCACAAGGTGATCGAACGCCTGGCCCGCCTGTGCCGGAAAACCCCCCGGGGCGAGCTGTGGAAAGCGGCCGGTGCGTTCGTGGAAACCCTGCAGGCACGAGTGAACCCGATCAACAGTGCGGTCAAATCCTTGCTACGCGAGCTGGATGCGGAAATCCGGCTGCTGATGGCCAGGGACTCCGACGCCCTGCGGCAACCGGTCCCGGAAGCCCTGTTCAAGCACCTGCTTTATTATGTCGCCCGCGCCCGGGACCTGGACACCCCCCAGGTGCAGGCGTTGCGCCGGACCTATGGACTGGACGACGCCCTGCCGTCGGAAAACGACGTGGATTCCGCCCGCACCCGGGTCTCAGGCCCCGGCCGCGACGCCATCCACTCCGTGGTCACCGCACTGGACGAAGAACTGGCGCGACTGAAAGACCAGCTCGACCTGTTTGTGCGGGCCGAATTCCGGCAGAACAACGAACTGGAAGAATTGCTGCCGGCCCTGCGCCAGATCGCCAACACCCTTGGGGTGATTGGCCTGGGAACCCCGCGCAAAGTCATCAGTGAACAGATAGAGCTGCTGGAAAAGCTGTCCGCCCAGGATGAAACCGTCGACGATGGCACCCTGATGGACATCGCCGGCGCCCTCCTGTACGTGGAAGCCAGCCTGGCCGGCCTGGACAAGGATCGGCATCCCGACAGCCACCGCAGCGGTGGCGACAACGAATCCGTCAATCTCGGCGAGCGGGAGCTGACCGAAGCCGGTGAGGCATTGATCCGGGAGTCCCGGAACACCCTGGAACAGGTCAAATCATCCATCGTCAACTTCATTGCCTCCCAGTGGGACACCCGGGAAATCGATCATGTACCCGGCCTGCTGTACAGCATCCGTGGCGGTCTCGGCCTGGTGCCCCTGGAACGGGTACCGGACATGCTGGCCTCCACCGAGCGTTACGTGACCGACGTGCTGCTGGGCAGCAAACAGGTGCCGGACTGGAAACAGCTCGACACCCTGGCCGACGCCATCACCAGCATCGAGTATTACCTGGAGCGCCTGGCCGAAGGTATCAGCAACAACGACGCCATTCTGCATGTGGCCGAGGAAAGCCTGGAAAGGCTCGGCTTCCCGGTTGGCCAGGAACCCACCTGGACCGATACCCGGGAGCCGGAGACCGAAACCCGGGCGGAAGAACCGCAAACCCAGCCAGAGCCTGCACCTGAACCGGCAACCAGCACCGGCTCCGACGAAGACCTTCTGGATGACGAAATTCTTGGTATTTTCGTCGAAGAAGCCGAAGAAGTGCTGGAAACCATCAACCGTTATTACCCACAGCTACGCCAGAACCATGACGACAGCGAGGCGCTGACCGAAGTGCGCCGGGCCTTCCACACCCTTAAGGGCAGTGGCCGGCTGGTGGGCGCCAGCAGCATTGGCGAGCTGGCCTGGGCGGTGGAGAACCTGCTGAACCGGGTTATCGACCAGACGGTGAAACCCACCGACGACATGTTCACCCTGATCGATGACGTGAACGAGCGCATTCCGTCCCTGATCCAGGATTTCCGTCAGGGCGAAGCCAACGGTGATGTGGACGGCCTGATTGCCCGGGCCGAAGCCCTGGCCACCACCCGCAAGACCGAAGCAACTGAGACGGCGGAAGCCGGCGCCCCGGAACCGGCCCAGGCCGACACGCCGGAATGGGAATCCTCCGAAGAACCCGAAGCCGGGGCGGCCACTGACCAGCCGGAGGCTGAACCGGAACCACCCTCCGAGGCGCCAGCCGAGACATCACCGGAGCCGGAAGACGACCTGATCGACGACGATATCCTGGAAATCTTCATCGAAGAGGCCGGTGAAGTACTGGAAACCATCCAGGAATATCTGCCCATGCTGCTGCGCAGCCCGGATGACCGCAGCGCACTGACCGAAGTGCGCCGGGCTTTCCACACCCTCAAGGGCAGCGGTCGCATGGTGAACGCCAACGTGATTGGCGAGCTGGCCTGGGCCATTGAAAATATGCTGAACCGGGTCATCGACGGCAGTATTTTCATGAACGACGACATCGCCCGGCTGCTGGAAGAGGTGACCAATGCCATTCCCGGGCTGGTACAGGACTTTGAAAACCGCACGCCGGCGCGGCTCGACACCAGCAACCTGGAAGCCCGGGCCAACGCCTTGGCCAACGGCGAGATTCCGGACGCCGCCCTGATGCCCGGCCCGGATGCCGAGGCCAGCCAGTACCGTGAGCAATCCGAAGAGCTGACCGAAACGCCCGAGCCACCAGTTGCCGGCGAAGATGAAGGCGAAGACATTGACCCGGTTCTGCTGGAGATTTTCGAAACCGAAACCGAAACCCACCTGCAGACCATCGACGAATACCTGGCCAACGCCGGCGATCGCAGCTCGGTGCCGTACACCGACGCCCTGTCGCGCGCCCTGCACACTCTCAAGGGCAGCGCCAATACCGCCGGCATCACCCCGATCGCGCGGGTAATCACGCCGCTTGAGCACTTTGTCAAAGAAGCGCGTGCGCAAAGCAAACGGGCCGACCGGCAGGTGCTGGGGCTGATCGCCGAAGCCCGGGACTTCCTCACCCGGGGCCTGGCGCAGCTTTACGACAACCCGCAGGCCCACCTGGAAGGCACCGAGGATTACCTCGAACGCCTTGAGCAGCTCAGCAAACAGACCCTGCTGAGCCAGCCCGACGCTGCCGATGAAACGGCGCAAAGTCAGGATTCGGCTCGCCTGGTCCAGCTGTTCCTCGGTGAAGGCCTGGATATCGTCCTGGATGCCGAAACCATTCTTGAACAATGGTCACAAGACCCGGATCAACGGGAGCCAGTCGCCCAGCTGCATCAGGAGCTGGAACAACTGAGCCGGGGTGCCGAAGAGGCCGGTCTGAGCGATGTCGCCGCCCTGGCCTCAGCGCTGGACCGCACCTACACAGCGGTGGCCGAGAAGAGCGTGACACCGGATGCCGGCTTCTTCGAAACCGTGCACCAGGGTCAGGAACAGCTGATCAACCTGATGGATCAGGTGGCCGCCGGGCTGGCCACCGACGCCAATGAAGAGCTGATAGCCCAGCTCGACCAGTTGACCCGCCAGATTTCAGAGCCAGAGCCAGAGCCAGAGCCAGAGCCAGAGCCAGAGCCAGAGCCAGAGCCAGAGCCAGAGCCAGAGCCAGAGCCAGAAATCAGCGTAGAGCCGGAGCAAGGCAGTCAACCACCCCTGCCGGAGACCGATGAGGCCACGGAGGTGGACGACGAGCTGATCGCCATTTTCCTGGAAGAAGCCGGCGAGCTGATCGACAGCACTGCCCAGGCCCTGCAGGACTGGAGCGAGGATACCGCCAACCTGGACATCCTGCGCCTGCTGCAACGGGATCTGCACACGCTTAAAGGCGGTGCGCGCCTGGCTGACATTCCGGCCCTGGGGGATCTGTCCCACGAGCTGGAAAACCTGTTCGAGGGCCTGACCGAGCAGCGCTTTACCATCAACGACACCCTCTCGGACCTGCTGTTCCGCTGCCACGACCGGCTGGCCGGCATGGTCGATTCACTGGAAGCCGGCGAAGCACCACGGCCGGCACCGGACCTGATCGCCGATATCCACGCCTACATCGACGGCACCGGTGATCAGGCACAAACATCACAGGCGCCTGCCTCCGATTCCGAACCCTTGCCGGAAATGACGGTCGAGGGCGACGCCGAACCGGTTTCCGGGGGTGACCAGGAGCAGCAGGAGGAGCAGGACGATCACATCGCAGACCTGTCCCATCTGGATCCGGAGCTGGTGGGCATCTTCCTCGAAGAAGCCTACGATCTGGTGAATTCCACCGGTAGCGCCCTGCATGCCTGGAGCGAAAACCCGTCAGACCGGCAGGTAGCCGCCGAGCTCCAGCGCGAGGTGCACACCCTCAAGGGCAGCGCCCGCATGGCCGGCGTGGAAGCGATTGGCGATCTGGCCCACAAACTGGAAGACCTGTTCGAAAAAGTCGCCACCGGCCAGATCGATGCCAGCGACGACATGATGGACCTGCTGTTCGCCTGTCACGACCGCCTCGCGGAGATGGTGGAACAGGTCGCCACACAGAAACCCTGCCCGCCAGCCAACGAACTGGCGGCAAAGGTACAGGCCATTATCCGGGGCGAACCGGCTCCTGGAGGCACGGCGGAACCGTCGTCGACCGTCACCGGCACACCGGCCACGGACACAGATGGGCCCTCCAGTGCGGAACCTGCCCAGGACGTCTCCGGCGAGACAGCACCGCCCGAGTTCGAGGACGACGGCGCACTGGCCGAGATGTTCCTGGACGAAGGCCGGGAAATTCACGAGACCATTGCCGACCTGCTCGCCCACTGGCGCGAGGAACCCGGAGAACTGGCGTCCCTGAGCCAGTTGTTGCAGGAACTGCAAACACTCAAAAGCGGCGCCCGCCTGGCGGATGTGGATGCCATCGCCGACCTGGCCCGGAGCTGGGCCGAAGCCCTGGACCCGCTGGTGGATGGCGAGGAAGACCGGCAACCGCTGATCGAGTTGAGCACTCAGGCCGACCAGACCCTGAAAGCCATGCTCGACACGCTGGAAAAAGGCGAACAGCCGGAACCGGCGAGCGAGTTGGTCAGGGCCTTCGAAGCCCGCCAGCACGGCAACACGGAACCAGCCGGGGATCAGCAGCCACAGCCGGCCTCGCCGGCACGGGATTCGGCACCGGCGTCCAAAACCCCGGCCGCGAAAAAACCGGAAACCAAGCCCGCCAGCGGTAACAACCGGAAACCGGCGAAAAACCAGAATGCCGCCCAGGAAACCATCCGGGTGTCCGCACCGCTACTGGACGAGCTGGTTAACCTGGCCGGCGAAACCAGTATTACCCGGGGCCGTCTGGAGCAGCAGAACAGCGATTTCAGCTACACCCTCGATGAAATGGCCGCCACCATCGAGCGTCTGCGCGAGCAGCTGCGGCGCATGGAAATCGAGACCGAGGCACAGATCCTGTTCCGCGCCGAACAGGAACACGGCCCGGACTACACCGAGGATTTCGACCCGCTGGAAATGGACCGTTACTCCTCCATCCAGCAGTTGTCCCGGGCCCTGACCGAGTCCACCTCGGACCTGGCGGACCTGCGGGAAACCCTGGCCGACAACGTGCGGGATACCGAAACCCTGCTGGTGCAGCAGTCACGCATCAACACGGAATTGCAGGAGGGTCTGATGAAGACCCGCATGATTCCGTTCACCTCCATGGTGCCCAGACTGCGCCGCATCGTGCGCCAGATCAGCGGCGAACTGGACAAGAAAGTACAGTTCGACATCCGCAACGCCGAAGGCGAGATGGACCGCAACATTCTTGAGCGCATGGTGGCACCGCTCGAGCACATGCTGCGCAACGCCATCGACCACGGCATCGAAAACCCGGCCGACCGGAAGAATGCCGGCAAACCGGAAACCGGCAAGGTGACCCTGTCCCTGTCCCGTGAGGGCGGCGACGTGGTGCTGCGCATGGCCGACGACGGCAAGGGTATCCCGGTGGATGTCATCCGTGAAAAAGCCATTCGCCAGGGGCTGATGGAACCCGATGAGGACCTGTCCAGACGGGAAATCCTGCAATTCATCCTGCACGCCGGCTTCTCCACCGCCCAGCAGGTCACACAGATTTCCGGCCGGGGCGTGGGCCTGGATGTGGTCGCCAGTGAACTGAAGCAGCTCGGCGGCAGCCTGGATATCGATTCCGACGAGGGTAAGGGCACCACCTTTACCGTGCGCCTGCCCTTCACCGTATCGGTCAACCGTGCACTGATGGTCGCGACCGGCGAAGACTTCTACGCCATCCCGCTCAACACCATCGAGGGCATTGTGCGGGTCAGCACCTACGAGCTGGAAGAATATTACAAACCCGACGCGCCCCCCTACGAATACGCGGGCCAGCAATACCAGTTACAGTACCTTGGGGCGCTGCTGGACAGTGACCACCAGCCCAAGCTGCAGGGCCAGGCACTGCCCCTGCCGGTGATTCTGGTGCGTGGCGCCGAACAACCCATTGCCCTGCAGGTGGACCACCTGATGGGCAGCCGGGAAATCGTGGTGAAATCCCTCGGGCCGCAGTTCAACTCCGTGCGCGGGGTCTCCGGTGCCACCATTCTCGGCGACGGCAGCGTGGTGGTGATTCTCGACCTGCCGGCCATGCTGCGTTCCGACGCCCTGGCGGAAAGCCAGCGCCTGGCCAACCAGGAAAAGGGCAAGGAAAGCACCCGGTACCGCGAGCAGACCACCACCGTGATGGTGGTGGACGACTCGGTCACCGTGCGCAAGGTGACCACTCGCCTGCTCGAACGCAACGGCTTCGAGGTCTTCACCGCCAAAGACGGCGTGGATGCGGTGGCCCAGCTCCAGGACTACCGCCCGGATGTCATCCTGCTGGACATCGAAATGCCCCGCATGGACGGCTTCGAGGTGGCCAGCTTCGTCCGGCACGACGAAAAGCTGCATGACACGCCAATCTGTATGATCACCTCGCGAACCGGTGAAAAACACCGCGAACGGGCGCTGGCCATCGGCGTGAACGAGTACCTCGGCAAGCCCTTCCAGGAGACCGAGCTGCTGAACACCATCAAGCATCTGACCGGGAGTGAGTGATGGCCGAACGGCCAACCATAGGGATCGTTGCCGATGTGGTGCTGCAACGCCACCGGCTGCAGGAAGCGACCGGAAAATTTGGACTGGATGTCCTGTTTTCCGGTGATCCCGAACGGCTGATCGGTTACCCGGCCTTTCCGGAGGTGGCTTTGTGGCTGGTCACCCTGAAAGACGAGGCCGACCATCCGGCCCTGTTTGATTACCTGCTTGAACATACCGACGCGCCCGTGCTGTTCGGCGTCGACCCGGCACCGGCCGCCGGCACCATTGACTGCTTTCGCTGGGAACGGCGGCTGCTCAACAAGCTCGAACAGCAGCTTGGCCGCATTGAACAGCTCGACACCGCCAACGACATGGAAGACCTGGCCCGGGCCGCTTCCGACACCCGGAACGCACCGGCGCTGTCGAACTGGATCACCCCGGCGGACACCGACACACCGGCCCGGGAAATCTGGGTGCTGGGCGCCTCGCTGGGTGGCCCGGCGGCGGTCAAAACCTTTCTGGATCACCTGCCTCCGGGCTTACCCGTGGGGTTTGTCTATGCCCAGCACATTGATAACAACTTCACCAATGTGCTCACTCGCATCCTGGGCCGCCATGCCCATTACCAGCTCAAACCGGCGGCGGAAGGCATGCGCATCTGCCACGGCGATGTGGTGTTAATGCCAGTCGAACAGGAGTGGACATTCACCAGCAACGGCACCCTCACCTGCACCGGCAAGCCCTGGCCCGGCCCCTACGGCCCATCCATCGACCAGGCACTGCTGAACGTGGCCGAGCACTTCAGCAAACGCTGCCATGCCATCATTTTTTCCGGCATGGGTAACGACGGCGCCATTGCCGCCCCGCGCCTGCACGAAAACGGCAGCCGCATCTGGGTGCAGAACAGCGCCAGTTGTGGCAACAGCTCCATGCCGGATTCCGTTCTCGCCACCGGCTGCACCGGTTTTTCCGGCACGCCGGCCCAACTGGCCGCCGAACTGGTGCGCACCATTGAAAACCAGTGTCTGCTGAAGAACAGGCACCAACGGGATTCTGCCTGAGGTAAACAACGATGAATGACAACAGCCAATCCCTGCAGTGCGTGATGATCCCGGTGAACAACCGGCAACTGCTGCTGCCCAACGTATCCATTGCCGAGGTGATCGATTTCGACGGCACCCAAACCGGTGCCAATACCCCCGACTGGCTGATCGGTTTCGTTGAGTGGCGCGGGTTACAGCTGCCCGTCATTTCCTACGATGCCGCCAACGATGGCGAGCTGGTGGTACCGGGTGAAAACCGTGGTCGCATCATCGTGCTCAATACCATTGGCCCGGGCCACGCCAGGTCGCCGTTCATGGCCATGGCGACCCAGGGTATTCCCAGCCAGACCCGCCTCGATGAATCCCAGGTCAAACAGCTTGAGGCCGAGCCCGGTCCGGCCGACCTGATGCAGGTGGAAGTGGATGGCGAAACCGCGTGGATTCCCAACCTGGAATATCTGGAGTCCCTGGCCAGCAAAGTGATGGTGTAAACCGGCCCGGCTCTGGTAGCCTTTGCGACAATTGTTATAATGTTGCAAACGTTGCCGGAACCAGCCCATGCCCGAACGCGCTCTGCCCTATCGCCCGCACAATCACCAGGCCTGTGTCAGCCAGGCACTGGCCGATGCACGCCACATCTGCCGGGAGCATAACGCCCGGCTGACCGCCATTCGGGAGCGCGTACTGGAGCTGATCTGGCAATCCCACAAACCACTGGGCGCCTACGACATCCTCGCCCAGCTTGGCACCGAGGGCCATAACGCAGCGCCACCGACCGTCTACCGGGCCCTGGATTTTCTGCTGCAGTATGGCCTCGTCCATCGAATTTCCTCGCTCAACGCCTTTACCGGCTGCACTCACGCCGGCCAGAAGCATCAGGGAGTGTTCCTGATCTGTCGGCAGTGCGGTAACGTGCTGGAGCTGGAATCCGAACCAGTGGCCCGGGCCATCGACACCGCCGCCAAGACCGAAGACTTCCGCCCGGACGAGATCACCCTGGAAATCACCGGTCTGTGCCCGCGCTGCCGCGCCGGGGCAGAAACAGGAACCGACTGATGTCAGAAGCACTGGTTCAGCTTCAGCGCGTCACGGTACAGTTTGACGACCGACCAGTGGTTGATCAGGTCACCCTGCAGGCGAGCCGGGGCGACATCATCACCATTATTGGCCCCAACGGAGCCGGCAAGACCACCCTGATCAAAACCATCCTGGGCATCCAGAAGGCCAGCCAAGGGCGTGTTTCACTGGCGCCGGGGCTGACCATCGGCTATGTGCCCCAGCATCTGACACTGGAAGCCACCCTGCCGTTAAGCGTACGCCGCTTCATGCTGCTCAGTGGGCAATCACTGACCGACTGCCGGGCGGCGCTCAAGCGAACCGGGGTGGACCACTTGCTGGATGCCTCGGTGCATCATTTGTCCGGCGGCGAAAAACAGCGATTGCTGCTGGCCCGGGCCCTGGCCCGCAAGCCAGACCTGCTGGTACTGGACGAACCGGCGCAGGGTGTCGACATCAACGGCCAGGCGGCGCTGTATGAACTGATCCGGGAATTACGGGACGAGCTGCACTGCGCGGTGATCATGATTTCCCACGATCTGCATCTGGTGATGGCCGCCACCGACAAGGTCATCTGCCTGAACCAGCATGTGTGCTGCAGCGGCTACCCGGCCGACATCTCCCACGACCCGGCATTTATCGAAACCTTCGGACACCAGGTGGCCGAATCCCTGGCGGTGTACCATCATCGCCACAACCACAGCCACGACCTGCACGGCGATGTGGTCGACACGAAAGGCACACAGGGAGCCTGCAACCATGAGCATCATTGACGCCGTGCTTGGGGATTTCTTCTGGCGGGCCCTGATCGGCGGCCTGGGTGTGGCACTGGTGGCCGGCCCTCTCGGCTGCTTCGTGGTCTGGCGCCGGCTGGCCTATTTTGGTGACACCCTGGCCCATTCCGCACTACTCGGTATCGCCCTGAGTTTTCTGATCAGCGTGCCATTGAACCTCGCGGTCATCATTACCTGTGTGGTCATTGCCCTGGCGCTGGTACTGCTGTCACGCACCCGGGTGCTGGCCACCGACACACTGCTCGGCATTCTGGCCCACAGCGCCCTGGCCATCGGCCTGGTGGCCCTGAGCTTCATGCCGGATGTGCGGGTGGACCTGACCGGCCTGCTGTTCGGCGACCTGCTGGCCATGAACCGGCAGGACCTGCTGTGGATCTATGGCGGCGCCGCCTTTGTGCTGACGCTACTGGCCATTCTCTGGCGCGGTCTGCTGATGAGCACCATTCACGAAGAGCTGGCGCGGGTGGAAGGCATACCGGTGGAGCGCCTGCGCCTGGCGCTGATGCTGATGTTCTCGCTGGTGATTGCGGTGGCCATGAAAATTGTCGGCGTGCTGCTGATTACTGCCCTGCTGGTGATTCCGGCGGCAACCGCCCGACGCCTGGCGAAGAACCCCGAACACATGGTCGGCCTGGCCGTTGTCTTCGGTTTTGTGGCCGTGGCCGGCGGCCTGAGCCTGTCCTGGCACCTGGACACCCCGGCTGGCCCGTCAGTCGTGGTGACCGCCTTTGTCAGCTTCCTGCTGGTCTACAGCCTGGCTCGCAAGCCGGCCTGACCGATCAAAGCGGCTCTACCCGCTCGAGCAGGCGCCCGGTTTCCACCAGCTCGAGAAACTCGTCACCCATCCGCTCACTCTCGGCAATCGCCCGGCGCCAGCTTTTCTCACGGCTGGCGTTGTCACCGGCGTAACGGTCAAAGTCCTTGCGGTCCGGCAGCTTGCCATCCGGCAGGGTGGCCAGATATTCCGGCGACGGTGCCAGCAAGAGCACATCCTGGACACGGGTGCTGTCGCCCCGGCGCCAGGGCAGCGCCTTGTCAAACCAGCCGGGCACAATCTTGTCGGTAAAATGCGGGTACAACACGATCCCCGGCTGCTGCCAGGGCAGATCCAGGTGGTAATCCAGCAGACCGCCGTCCCGGTACACCCCTTCCGGCCCGCCCGGCAGGTCCGCCACGCCGGAAAGGATCATCGGGATGGAACCAGAAGCCAGCAGTGAGGGCATGAGGTTATCCCGGGTCAGGTCAATCTGGTGACTGGTGAAATCGGTCAGCCCGGAAACCGGCGTGTTGCCCCGGGGGTCACGGACAATGCCCCGCTCCATGAACCGGCCCAGGTGCCGGCGCCCCAGCATGTTGGCGCTGACCGCCCCCAGCAACCCCAGACCCAGCCGGCCGCGGGTATCTTCGGCCAGCAGGCCCAGGCTGCGGATCACCATGATATTCAGCCGATACCAGGGGTGGTTCAGAATATAGTCTTCCCGGCCGCCCAGCAGTTCATCGAGAAACTCTATGGCGCTATGGGTTACCTCCTGCGCTTTCATCCCTTTCTCAAAACGCTGACTGGTATACATGTCCGCCAGCTTGCGCAACTGTGCCACCGGATTATCGGAAGAAGCCGCCGCGGCAAAGCGCCAACTGCCCACCGAGGCACCGATCAACGCCCGCTCCTGCTCAACACGGGGCAGCCACTCACCGAAAATCGCCTGGTCCAGACCACTGATGCCAAGCCCTTTGGGGCCGCCCGCGGCGCCGGGAATCACGTGTACATCTTCCGGGCCCAGGGATTTTTGTTGCAGTCGTTCCAGCGCGCGCCGACCGGCGCGAATGGTCAGTGAAGAAATACCCGTGTGTATTGCCGTCATCAAAATCCTCGTTTGCATGGCGTCATTGTGTCGCAAGTGCAGAGAACCAGCCGTGGCGAAAGCACGTAAATTCCCTTAAGCTTCGCCCTTTATCTGGCTCAAATGTCTATTTTCCTTATATAACCGGGAACCACCATGTCACTACCGCTTGAAGAGCTTGCCGATCACTATCGCGCCATTATCGATGGCCTGGGAGAGAACTCCAACCGCGAAGGCCTGCAAGACACCCCCATGCGCGCCGCCAAGGCCATGCAGTTTCTGACCCAGGGCTACCAGCAGGATCTCGGGACCCTGGTGAACAACGCCGTATTCGAGTCCGCCATGGACGAGATGGTGGTGGTTCAGGACATCGAACTGTACAGCATGTGCGAGCACCATGTGCTGCCCTTTATCGGAAAATGTCACATCGCCTACCTGCCCCAGGGCAAGGTTCTCGGACTGTCGAAATTCGCCCGCATTGTCGACATGTACGCCCGCCGCCTGCAGATCCAGGAAAACCTGACCCGCCAGATCGCCGAGGCCATCGAGCAGGTCACCGGGGCCAAGGGTGTGGCCGTGGTAATCGAGGCCCAGCATATGTGCATGATGATGCGCGGTGTGGAAAAACAGAATTCACGCATGAAAACCTCCATGATGCTGGGGCAGTTCCGCAAATCCCAGGCGACACGCACAGAATTTCTGAACCTGATCAGCAACAACCGCTGATCCCCGAACCTTCAGGGAGGTCTCATGGCAGATATCAACGGCAACCAACTGGCCCGGGTACGCATCAAGAACCTACTGCTGCGAGCCTACATCGGCATCAAGGAAGAGGAAATCAACAACCAGCAGGATGTGGTGATCAATGTCGAACTGACCTACGATGCCTCCGAAGCCATTGAGCAGAATGAAATTGCCTCGGCGCTGAATTACCGTACCATCACCAAGCAGATCATCGCCCACGTGGATGGCCAGCGCTTCGCTCTGCTGGAGCGCTTGACCCACGAAGTACTGGCCATTGTCATGGACCACCAGGCCGTGCAGTGGGCACAGGTGGAAATCGACAAGCCCCATGCCCTGCGTTACGCCGAGTCGGTATCCGTCTGTCTTCAAGCGAACCGTTAATTAACCAGCAGGAGCGACCATGCCCCGCAAAGATCCGCAACTGATCCGTGACGTGCTGGAGAACGTGCGCACCATTGCGCTGGTGGGCGCCAGCGAGAAAACCAACCGCCCCTCCCACGAGGTGATGGAATACCTTCAGCGCCAGGGCTACCGGGTGATTCCGGTCAATCCCCGGCTGGCCGGCGAGCAGGTGCTGGGCGAAACCGTGGTGGCGGACCTTGCCTCCCTGCCGGAACCGGTGGACATGGCCGAGCTGTTCCTGGCGCCGGAACGCACAGATCCGGTCATCGACCAGGCCATCGAACAGAAGATCCCGGTGCTCTGGCTGCAAATCGGCGTTATCAACGAAAAAGGCGCACAACGGGCCGAGGCTGCCGGGCTGAAGGTGTTGATGGATTGCTGTCCGAAACAGGAAATTCCCAAGCTGTCTATCCAGACCCCAGCGGCGCGGTAAACCTGTTTCAGCTCAAATCAGGCATTACGGTTAACACCTATGCCTGTTCCCCGTGTGAACACTCTGACATAATCGGGAAATAAAAAAGTCAGAGTCCCCCCGCAATGAGCCGGGGTACCGGAGAGCAATGTGGAAAAACCCGAAACGACCATAAAGATGTTCGTGCGCGCGGCCATGAGCCCGACTTTCCCCTTGCTCATATTCCTGGCCTTCCTGGCCGTGGCGTTGATGCTGCGCAGCGGCCTCATGCGCCAGGACACCACCCAGATCGAACAGAACCTGCAAAACGAGGCCCGCGCCCTGGCCGATAACCTGGAACGGGAATTTGCCATTCATACCCGGGGTATTGGGCGCATGGCCAGCCGCATGGCCATCGAGGAAAATTTCGACGAAACCCGGTGGCGCGAGGACGCCCGTAATTACCTGGACGATTTCGGTGTCTACCAGGCCATTGAGTGGATCGATCGCAATTACATCATCCGCTGGCTGGAGCCGGTGACCAATAACCAGGAGGTCATCGGTTACAACGTGGCCTTCAACGACACCCGGCGCGAAGCCCTGGAGCGTGCCGCCGCCACCGGCCAATACGACCTGTCCAGCATTATTGACCTGCGCCAGGGCGGCAAGGGTATGGTGATATATCATCCGGTCGGGACCGGCGAAGAGAACAACGGCTTCATTGCCGGTGTCTTTCGCATGGAAACCCTGGCCGAGCAATTGCTCACCAGCCGGATGCTGGAGCAATTCCAGGTGGTGATCACCTACGGCGAGGATTCGGTGTACCAGCTTAATGCCTCGGCGGATGTGACACCCGGCTTCGGGCATACTCTGGCCGTTGATCTGCCCAACCTGGATTGGCAACTGACGCTTCGGCCCTCCCAGTCCTGGGTCACCGCCCAGCGCAGCAGCTGGCCCAACGTGACCTTTATCAGCCTGCTGTTGATGGGCGTACTGACCAGCCTCACAACCCTGCTGGTGCAGCTGATTCTGCGCCGCAACCAGGCGCTGCTGAAAACCCGCCAGGACCTGGAGCAGGAAATCGACCAGCGCAAAGCCATTCAGGTCGACCTGGAGCGGCTGGAGTCCACCGACACCCTCACCGGCCTGGCCAACCGTCGATTCTTCATGGAAGACCTGGCCCACACCCTGAACATCGCCGACCGGCAGATGCGACAGGTGGCGCTGGTAATGATGGACCTGGACCGCTTCCAGATGCTCAACGACTCCCTCGGCCACCAGTTCGGTGACGAACTGCTGATCAAAGTCTCCGAGCGGCTCAACGAGCTGAGCAACGAGCGGATTCTGGTAGCCTACTCCGGCGGTGACGAATTCATGGTGTGCCAGCAGCAGGTCGACGACCTGGACGACGTGATCCACCTGCTCGGCCAGATCAAGCACTGTTTCCACGAGCCATTCGAGGTCCAGGGCGAGAAACACAGCATCACCGCCACCATGGGCGTGGCGGTATACCCGCAAAGCGGCCTGGACGCCGACACTCTGCTGCGTAATGCCGATATTGCCCTCTACCGCGCCAAGGATCAGGGCCGCAACATGTACCAGTTCTACACCGAGGGCATGCAGGACAAGGAAGTGATGCGCCTGGAACTGGACAAAGACCTGAGTCACGCCCTGGCCAACGATGAATTCATCCTCTACTACCAGCCACAGCTGGACCTGACCACCGGCAAGATCAACAACGTGGAAGCGCTGATTCGCTGGCAACACCCACGCCGCGGACTGCTGGCGCCAGGCGAGTTCATTCCGCTGGCCGAGGAAAGCGGCCGCATCAACGACATCGGCCGCTGGGTGGTGCGAGCCGCCTGTAAGCAGCTGGCCAAGTGGAAAGGAACGCCGTACCGCAACATCCGCATTGCTGTGAACCTGTCCGGCCTGGAATTGGACGACGACGATCTGGTGGGCGATATCCAGGCAGCCTTGAAAGCCGAGCAAGTACCACCCTCAAGCCTGGAAGTGGAGCTAACCGAAGAAATCTTTATCCAGAACATCGAACACAACCTCAACCAGCTCTCCCGGCTGCGCAAGCTGGGGGTACACCTGGCCATTGATGACTTTGGCGTGGGCTATTCCTCACTGGCCTATCTGCGGGACTTCCCGGTGGACATGCTGAAAATCGACCGTTCGTTCATAACCCACGTCACCCGCCGGCACGATGATGCGGTGATAACCCGGGCGGTGATCAACCTGGCCCACAACCTGGGCATCCAGGTGGTCGCCGAGGGCGTAGAAACCCAAGAGCAGTTGAATTTCCTGCGCCACCACAGCTGCAACCTGGCCCAGGGTTTCCTGATCAGCCGGCCAATTCCGCCAGAAGATCTGGAACGGGCGCTGGAAGAGGGACTACTGTTTACTGGCGTCACGGCGAGTTCCTGATGGTGTATTCCGGTTCAGGCCTGGAAACTCTTGGTGAAGCAGCAATCGGGTAGGGCTTTCCAAAACACGCTGTAAATACATCCCTGTAGCGCTCGAGCTCCGCCATCCCTGGCTCCGCACGGTTTTGGAAAGCCCTACCCGATTACTGCACCGAACTCATTGCTAACATCCCGAAGGCTTAACATGGCAGCAAAATACCTAACCCCGGAACAGAACGCACAACTCAGACGCTGGGAGCGCTGGAATCGCAATTACTTCATCTTCGCCTTCTTCGCATTGATCGTCGTTCTGGTGTTCAGCTCCCAACTGGGCATTTCCTCCGGCGACGAATGGGGCTCACTCGGTATGCTGCTGGCAATACTGATCGTGCCGATTATTGTGCTGCAGCTGCGCCTCAAGTGCCCCGCCTGCGGCGCAAAAATCGGCTGGCAGGCAAAACTGCTGGCCCCGGACCAGTGCAAAGCCTGTGGCACCTTCCTGCAATCAAAAAACTTCCGATCCTGATTTTCTCTCCTGAAACTTTTGACCTGTGAGTTGCTCACAGGTTTTAATCTTTAATCTATATTTCGGAGTTCGCCGTGCCGTAGCGGGACAGGCTTCCGAAAACCGCTGCAAGTACTTCCATGTACGCTTGTCTCCGCCATCCATGGCTACGAACATTTTCGGAAGCCTGTCCCGCTACGCCACTCCTTGAACCTTGGCAATCTGCTCTTGCAGCGTTTTGCATCAAAGTACGAGAGTGAATGGAGACACCTTTCCAAAACCGTGCGGAGCCAGGGATGGCGGAGCTCGAGCGCTACAGGGATGTATTCACAGCGTGTTTTGGAAAGGTGTCTCCATTCACTCCGGCACGGAGTAAGACTGTTGGAAACAAGGAACCCATGAAAGTCAAAGACATAGCCACCGCAGCCGGCGTTAAACCGGACACCGTGCGCTTCTACACCCGCGAGGGGCTGTTGAACCCGACACGCAATCCGGACAACAACTACCAGCAGTACGACGCCGAAGACCTGCGCCGTCTGCGGTTTGCCCGCAAAGCCCGGCAACTGGGTTTCTCATTGCCGGAAATCCGGCAGATTCTGGAGCAGGCGGATGACCACCACTCGCCCTGCCCCATGGTTCGGGATGTCTTTCAGAAACGACTGGCAGCGGTGGAAGACGAAATTGCTCAGTTACAACAATTACGCCAGAGAATGGTATCGGCACTGGCCGCCTGGGAAGACATGCCTGATGCCACGCCGGACGGGCATACCATTTGTCGCCTGATAGAACACTGGGACGCCCCGTCCGAAGGTTGTTGCCATAAGGAGCCGAATGATGAATAAAGCACCGGAGCTGAAGACCACACTGACCATTTCCGGCGCCTCCTGCCAGGGCTGCGCGAAGAAGATTCGTAACGCGCTGGAACCACTGACCGGTAGCACCGACCTGGTCGAGGTGGACCTGGACAACCAGACCGTGGCCCTGCCGGAAGGTATCGATGCCGACGAAGCGGCCCGTATCGTCACCGAGACCGGTTACCCTGCGGAACCGGTTGAGCCGGAAAACACGGCCGGGGAAGCCGCCGCCGGCTCGTGCTGTGCCGCCCAAAAGGAGCCGTCCTGTTGCAGCAAAAAGGCCGACGACCCGAGCGCGGATACGTCCAAGGAAGAAACCGGAGAGGCATCCGGCAACAATGAACGGCCATCGACATCGGTAGCTCACGGGCAAATCGCCCTTTCAGTATCCGGCGCCACCTGCGCCTCCTGCGTGAACACCATCGAAAAAGCCCTGATGTCGGTGCCAGGGGTCACCCATGCGCACATGAATCTGGCGGACAATACCGCGACGGCCACCGGAGATGCCGATCCCAATGCACTGGTAGAAGCGGTGGAAAGTGCCGGTTATGGCGCCAGTGTCATTGAAAACGAGGACGAGGCCGACGACCGCAAACAGGAAGAAGACAAGAAGCAGTACAAAACCCTGCTGGTAAAAATGGCCATCAGTCTGGGCCTGGGTCTGGCCCTGATGATCTGGGGCATGGGTTTCGACACCATGATGGTGACTGACGATAACCAGCTTACCTGGATCAATTTCGGCATTCTCACCCTGGGGGTCATGATCGCCACCGGCGGGCATTTCTACACCGGCGCCTGGAAGGCATTCAAACACCACAATGCCAACATGGACACGCTGATCGCCCTGGGCACCGGCACCGCCTGGCTGTATTCCATTGTCGTTGCCAGCTTCCCCGAAGCCCTGCCGGAGATGGCGCGGCATGTGTACTTTGAGGCCTCGGCCATGATCATCGGCCTGATCAATCTCGGCCAGGCGCTGGAGCTCCGCGCCAAGGGCAAGACCTCCGAGGCGGTGCGCCGGTTGCTGGATTTGCGGGCGAAAACCGCCCGGGTAATCCGCGATGGCCAGGAGCAGGACATTCCGGTTGAAGACGTTCAGAAAGGCGACCGGATTCGGGTGCGCCCCGGGGAAAAGCTGCCGGTGGACGGGGTCATTGCCGAAGGCTCCACCCGTATTGACGAAAGCATGCTGACCGGTGAGCCCATGCCGGTCAGCAAGGGCGAAGGCGACGAGGTGTCCGCCGGCACCCTGAACACCCACGGCTCGATTATCTACGAAGCCACCCGGGTGGGCAGCGAAACCGCATTGGCTCAGATTATCAAGCTGGTGAAAAAGGCCCAGGGCTCCAAGCCCGCCATCGGCCGGCTGGCCGACAAAATTTCCTCGGTGTTTGTGCCCTCGGTCATGCTGATTGCCGTGGTCTCCGCACTGATCTGGTACAACGTCGGGCCGGAGCCGGCGGTGGTGCACATGATGGTGGCGGCCACCACCGTTTTGATCATCGCCTGTCCCTGTGCACTGGGCCTGGCCACGCCCATGTCCGTCATGGTGGGTGTGGGCAAGGCCGCCGAATACGGCGCGCTGATCCGCCAGGGCGATGCCCTGCAGACCGCCGGCAAGCTGGACCTGGTGATTCTGGACAAGACCGGCACCATCACCGAGGGCCGGCCGGGGGTCACCCGGGTGCATGCCACAAACGACGACGAGCAAACACTGCTGGCGCTGGCGGCCGGCCTGGAACAGCATTCCGAGCACCCGCTGGCCGAGGCCATTCTGGCGAAAGCCGAAGACGACGGGGTGGAACCGTCGAAGGTTACCGGCTTCGAAGCCCTGAACGGCAAGGGCGTACAGGGCGAGTACGACGGCCAGCCGGTGCGCCTGGGTAATCGCCGCTGGCTGGAAGCCGAAGGTCTGGCGCTGGATAACCTGAATGAGGCGGCCAACGCCATTACCGATGAAGCCGGTACACCGCTGTTTCTGGCATTGGGTGAAACCGTGCTGGGCGTGATCGGCGTGGCCGATGCCATCAAAGCGGATTCCAAAGCCGCCATTGAACGGCTGCACCAGGCCGGCATCAGGGTAATGATGGTCACCGGCGACATCGACGCCACCGCCAAAGCCATAGCCAGCAAAGCCGGCATCGACGACTACCGGGCCGAAGTGCTGCCGGAAGACAAGGCCGAGGTGGTCAGCGAAATGCGCGGCAAGGGCTACACCGTGGCCATGGTGGGCGATGGCATCAACGACGCCCCGGCTCTGGCCGCCGCCGATGTCGGCTTTGCCATCGGCACCGGCACCGATGTCGCCATCGAAAGTGCTGCCATCACCCTGATGCGTGGCTCGCTGCATGGCGTGCCAGACGCCATCGAAATCTCCCGGGCAACGGTGAAAAACATCCACCAGAACCTGTTCGGGGCCTTTGCCTATAACACCCTGGGCATTCCGGTGGCCGCCGGTTTGCTCTACCCCATCTGGGGCATCCTGATGAGCCCGATCCTGGCCGGCGCCGCCATGTCGCTGTCGTCCGTCACCGTGGTTTCCAACGCCAACCGGCTACGGTTGTTCCGCACCAGCGGTCAACCACAGGCCGGCGAACAAAAGGAGTGAACCAAATGCAGGATATTCTGGTCAATATCGGAGGACTTGCTTTGATGGGAGCCATTGTCTGGTGGTTCTGGCTATCCGGCTCCGGTTCAAAAACAACGGAACATCATCACCACTGAGGTAAACACCATGAAAAAACACACTCTGGCCCTGGCCATGACCGCCGCGCTTGGCTTCAGCACCACCGCCCTGGCCGGTGGCGCAGCGCAAAGCATTCACGTGTACAAATCGCCCACCTGCGGCTGCTGCGAAGACTGGATTGACCACCTGGAAGAGAACGGCTTCGAGGTGAAGGCCACCAATTCCAACAACATGGGCAAGATCAAGGCAGAAGCCGGTTTGATTCCGGGCCTGGGTAGCTGCCACACCGCCTATGTGGGCGATTACGTCATTGAAGGCCACGTGCCGGCAGATGACATCAAACGCCTGCTCAGCGAAGCCCCCCAGGCCACCGGCCTGAGCGTACCGGGCATGCCGGCGGGCTCACCGGGCATGGAGATGGGTAACCGGAAAGATCCATACCAGGTAATTCTGTTCAATAACCTGGGGCAGACAAGGGTGTTTGCCGAATACAATTAATAGTGGTGCTTTTTTGCACTCGTAATGTAACCAGCGTTCAAGTATAAAGGAAACAGTAATAAGGACATTCCCGGGGAGCCGCTGTGAGCCTGAAAACCCGCATACTTGCCCTGCTGGCCGCATTGATTGTGATCGCGGCAACAGCCTCGTTACTGGCGTACCGGGAACTGTCCGCCAGTATCATCGAGCGCTGGGGCAAGCAGGTTGCAGAAATACAGGTTCGGTATGACAGCGCCCGGCTGCTGCAGTCCCTGGAGCGGGAAATCGGCCTGGCACGACAGATGGCCCAGTCCGGCACGCTGCTGCGCTGGGCCAACAACCCCGAAACGACTACGCCAACAACCAGTTCCGCTACACCCTCGATCCGACAAAACCTGACGACGCCTGGTTTTTCCAGCTCATCGACGAGGGCCGCGACTTCCACCTGAACGTCAACCCGGACACCGAGTTGGGCGTTACCAAGCTCTGGATTGACGTCCTCATGCGCAATGTCGACAACGAGATCGTCGGCATGGTGGGCACCGGCATGAATCTGGACGACTTCCTGCAGGACATCGTCGACATCGGCCAGGACGGCATCACCACCCTGTTCGTGGATTACAACGGCGCCATCCAGCTGTACCGGGACCGGTGGCGGTTTTCCTGGCCACCAGGCCGGCGACGACATCCTGTGCCGGGTGGCACTCTGGCTGAAAGCGGCCGTTCGTCCCTACGACCATCCCGGTCGCTGGGGCGGGGACGAATTCGTGGTTATCCTCTCCCCGTGTGACCGCGCAACCCTGCAACAGATTGCCTGCCGTATCCGCGCCGAGGTGGAAAAAGAAAGCCGGCGCACCGGCACACCGGTCACCATCAGTGTCGGCGCCTGCTACTGCCTGCCGGGCGAAGACATGGACACCATTCTCCGACACACCGACAAGGCCCTCTACGAAGCCAAGAATCAGGGCCGTAACCGGGTGTGCATACAGACCGAAAACGGCCCCGAGATCCATCCGGTCTGACTCATACCGACAGAACCGTTATACTCCGCCCCATCATCCATTTTTAGCCAGGTTCTTTTTCCCATGCTCAATGCCGACGCTCTCAATCAGTTGCGCCAGCTGAAAACCGATATCAAGGAAAACAAGGTGGTCCACCCCGGCACCGTCAAGGCCACCAACGGGCGTTTCGGTTTTGTCGCGCTGGACGAGGGACGCGATGTTTTCCTGCCGCCCGAGGAAATGCAGAAAGTACTGCCCGGCGACCGGGTCAACATCACCGAACATGAAGTGGAAAAAGGCAAAATCCAGGGCGAAGTGGACGAGTTGCTCGAATCCCACCTGACCACCTTCGTGGGACGCTATCTGGTCAAGGGCAAGGGCCATTTCGTGGCACCGGAAACTCCGGGCATCAACCGCTGGATTTTCATTCCACCCAAGGAACGCATGAACGCCGAGCCCGGCGATTTCATCTACTGCCAGATCCACCGCCATCCGTTCAAGGACGGCAAGGGCCAGGCCAAAGTTTTGCGGGTTATCGGCAAGGAAGGCGAGCCGGGCATTGAGCGGGCCTTCACCCTGGCCAACTTTGATCTGACCGACACCTGGCCCGAGGCCGTGCAGCAGCAGGCCGATACCCTGAACGAAGACAGCATTGTCGCCGAAAGCGAAAACGAGGACCGGGAAGACCTGACCGACCAACCCTACGTGACCATCGACAGCCCCGGCACCCAGGACATGGACGACGCGCTGATGGCCACCCCCAACGCCACCGGCTGGACCCTGTCCATCGCCATCGCCGACCCGGGCGCGCTGGTTGAACCGGGTAGCCCGGCCGAGGAAGAAGCCTTCAACCGCGCCACCGCCATCTACTTTCCCGGCGAACCACTGCCAATGCTGCCCGAGGGCATCAGCACCCGCCTTTGCTCGCTGATGCCGGATACCCCGCGCCTGGCACTGGTGTGCGACCTGCAGGTAAACAACGACGGCAGCCTGGGCGACTACCGTTTTCGCCAGGCGACCATCCGTTCCAAGGGCAAACTCAGCTACGAGCTGGTGGCGCACCTGATTGAAGGCCGGGAAGACGACGACATCAAGGCCCTGCCCGAGGATGTCAGCAACAGCCTGGACCAGCTGCACCAGGCCGCCACCGCGCTGCGCAAATGGCGCGCCGAACACGCGTTGCTGAACACCGACAGACCGGAATTCCGCCTGCGCCTGGACGAGAACAAGCGCATCCGCCTGATTGAACCGGCGGTACAGAACGAGGCTCACCGGCTGGTTGAGGAATGCATGGTGGCCGCCAACCGTTGCGCCGCCGATTTCCTGCAGCAACAGGGCGAAGGCCTGTTTATCCAGCACCCGGGCCTGCGCGACGACCGCGCCGACAACATCCGCAAACTGCTGGAAGGCTACGCACCGCACCTGACCGAGGTGGACGCCGGCTCCGCCGAAGGCTTCAAGACCCTGATGAAACACAGTGAACAGGTAGAGGCGGAAGTGCCGGTCAAAGCCATCCTGTCACGCCAGCTGGCCCGCGCCGAAATGCGCTTCGAGCCGGCTCCGCACCAGGGCATGGGCCTGGCCGCCTACACCACCTTCACCTCGCCGCTGCGCAAGTTCTCCGACTTCTACGTGCACCGGCTGATCAAGGCGGCGCTGTGGAACAAGCCCATGAAGGCCCTGAACAGCCAGCAGCTCGAAGCGTTGCAGACCGCCCAGTTCCGCGCCCGCCAGGCCGCCAACACACTGGAAACCTGGCTCAAGGCGGACTACGCCAAAACCCTGACCGAGGAACCGATGGAGGGCACCATCAGCCGCACCATGCCCTCCGGTTTCTTTGTGCGTCTGGACGCCAACGGCCTGGAAGGCTTCGTCAACTGCAAGGACCTGGACGGCAAATACAGCTTCGACCCGGTCACCCTGCGCCTGGTGCACAACAAAAACGGTCGCATCTTCCAGCTCGACCAGCGTGCCACTGTCAGCTTCGCCGGTGTGGATGAAGCAAAGCGACAGATCAACTTCAGGTTACTCGACGTAGAAGAAGTGCAAACTCCGGAAAAGTAAGCTAAACAGAAGACTGGTGGGCAAGCAGAGAAGTCTTTCCAAAACCGTGCGGAGCCAGGGATGGCTTGCCCAACTCAACTTTTTGAAATTCGCAGGAGTACACCATGCCAGTTAACGTCACCCTTGATGGCAACCCCATCGAACGCAGCGGCAATTTCCCGCAACCCGGTGAAAACGCCCCGCCGTTCACCCTGACCACCAGCGGCCTGGAAGACGTCAAACTCGACCACTGGGCCGGCAAGCGTAAAATTCTCAACATTGTGCCCAGCGTCGACACCGGCGTATGCGCGGCCTCCACCCGAAAATTCAACGAAAAAGCCGGCAGCCTCGACAACACCGTGGTGCTGGTGATCTCCGCCGACCTGCCTTTCGCCGCCTCCCGTTTCTGTGGTGCCGAAGGCCTGAACAACGTGGAAACCCTCTCAACCTTCCGTAACTACAGCTTCCAGGAAGATTACGGTGTGGCCATCCAGAGCGGCCCCCTGGCCGGCCTCTGCGCCCGTGCCGTGGTGGTTCTGGATGAAAACAACAAGGTTCTGCACAGCCAACTGGTCAGCGAAATCAAGGACGAGCCGGACTACGACGCCGCACTGAAGGTCCTTTGATATTTTGAGTACCGCCTCCCTGGCACGCCAGCTGTACAGCATGACCTGGCCCATGCTGTTTGGCGTGCTCTCCCTGATGACCTTCCAGCTCACCGACAGCGCCTTCATCGGCCAGTTGGGCGGCGACCCGTTGGCGGCGCTGGGCTTTACCGTACCCATGCAGCAACTGGTCAGCGGCATGTACGTGGGCCTGGGCATTGCCACCACCGCCATCATCTCCCGCACACTGGGCCAGGGGGACGACCTGCGGGCCCAACGCCTGGGCGGACTGGTGATTGCCGTGGGTGCGTCGCTGGCCCTGGTCCTGTGCCTGTCCGTATGGCTGCTGCAGGGCCTGATTCTGGATCTGCTTGGCGCAGAAACCGCCCTGCGCCCGGTCATCCGGCAATACTGGGCGCCCTGGCTGGTCTCCGCCTGGACCGGCGCCATGCTATATTTCAGTTACGCCGTGTGCCGGGCCAATGGCGATACCCGCCTGCCCGGCTATATGATGATCTTCACCAGTCTGCTCAACATCGCCCTGGACCCGCTGTACATCTTTGTCTTCGGCTGGGGCCTGCCCGGCGCCGCCTGGGCCACCATCACCGCGTTCGGCATCGGTGCCCTGATCGTCTACCCCACACTGATTCGCCGGCAATGGCTGCGCCTGGACCTGCTGCAACTGAAACTGCTGGCCGCCATCCGCCAGCTTGGCGGCATCATGGCGCCGGCCATGGTCAGTCAGCTGATGCCGCCGGTCTCGGCCATGCTGGCCACCGCCCTGGTGGCGGGCTTCGGTTCGGCGGCCGTGGGCGCCTGGGGCCTGGGCACCCGCCTGGAGTTCTTCTCGATCGTGGTGGTGCTGGCCCTGACCATGTCCATGCCACCCATGGTGGGGCGTCTGCTCGGCGCCGGAGAGATCGAGACCATCCGCAAGCTGGTGCGTATCGCCGTGCGCTTTATCGTACTCTGGCAACTGGGTATCGGTTTGGTCTGGCTCGCCGCCTCGGGTATGGTTGCCAATCTGTTTACTCGTGATGCCAACGTACAAGAGGTCCTGATCGATTACCTGTTGCGGGTGCCATTAAGCTACAGTGGGCTGGGCGTGTGCATCCTGATGGTATCGGTCAATAACGCTCTGGGCATGCCCTTGCGGGCACTGCTGATCTCCACGCTGCGGCTGTTTGCCTGGTACCTGCCCATGCTCTGGCTGGGCAGTCAGCTGGGGGGCCTGCCCGGGCTGATGACCGGCGCACTGATCGGTAACCTGCTGGCCGGTACCAGCGCCTATCTGCTTTACCGCCAGGGCATGACACACTTGCGCCAGACCGCCTGAACCAACACTGCTGAGGCTTCCATGGACATTCGACCTGCCGCCACACTGGTTTTGTGCCGCGATACCGCCCGGGGCATCGAAGTATTACTGTTGCAGCGCACCTGGCAAGCCCGCTTTCTGCCCGGCTATTTTGTCTTCCCCGGCGGTGCCGTGGATGAACACGAGGCCCATGGCCGCGAGCACATCGCCGGCCCGCAGGATGCCGACATCAGTCAGATCATGAGCCTGGACGAGGGCGGCGCCGATTACATGCTGGCCGCCGTGCGGGAATGTTTCGAGGAAGCCGGCATTCTGCTGGCTGATACCGAAACCGGGGAGCCGGTTGGTCCCGACCACCCGGTGCATGAGCAACGCCAGGCACTGCTGCGCAACGAACTTTCGCTGGCTGAACTCTGTCACCAGCACCACCTGACCCTGCCTCTGGACCAGTTGGCCTATCTGGGCCACTGGGTCACACCGCCCGGACCACCCAGGCGTTTCGACACCCGCTTTTTCGTGGCGGTGGCGCCACCACAGCAACAGGCCGGTCACGATGGCGGGGAAACCATTGCCCACCACTGGATCAGCCCCGCGCAGGCCCTGGCCGAGCAGAAGGCTGGCCAACGGTTGCTGGGCACGCCCACCATGCAAACCTTGCGGGTGCTGAGCGATTTTGACAGCACCGAAGCGTTGATGCGTTATGCCCTGGCCAACCCACCGGAACCCTACCCCACCCAGGCCTGGCCGGCACTGAAAAAAGGCCGGCCGGTGATGCTGGAAGCCAACGCTCCGGCCTATGACGAAGCGGTCAAACTGGACCCCGAGGGCGAAGGTTCAACCCGCGTGGAAATCGTGCCGGGCGAGCCGGTGAACATTGCCGCCGGCGTGGTCCGCCTGACCGCCCCCAACCCCGGCATGATGACCGGCCCGGGCACCAATACCTACATCCTGGGCCACGAGCGCTTCACGGTGATTGATCCGGGGCCGGCGGATAACGGACATATCGAGAATATTCTGACAGTGACCGGCGGCCATATTGATCAGGTGCTGGTTACCCACACCCACATCGACCACTCACCGGCGGTACGGTCATTAAAAAAGCAGACCGGCTGCCCGGTTCTGGGCTGGCCCGCGCCGGAGGGTATTGAGCACGACAGCCAGTTTGAACCGGACGAGCAGCCCGTGCCCGACACCCTGATTGCCACCGAAGCGGGCGACCTGAAAGTGCTGCACACCCCCGGCCATGCCGCCAACCATCTGTGTTACCTGCTGGTGGGGCAGGGCCTGCTGTTTTCCGGTGACCACATCATGCAGGGCACCACGGTGATCATTAACCCGCCGGACGGTGACATGAAGGCCTACATCGAATCCCTGCACGATTTGCTGGCCGAACCCCTGCGCCACATCGCGCCCGCCCACGGGTTTCTCATGGCCCGGCCGGAAACCGTGATTGATCACCTGATCACCCACCGGTTATCACGGGAACACAAGATACTGAGGGCACTTGAGGAACTGACGCCGGTCAGCCTGAATGACCTGACCGCCAAAGCCTACGACCATCTGCCGCCGGCCATGCGGGCCATTGCGGCCCGCACCACCCTGGCGCACTTGCTGAAACTTGAGACCGAACACCGGGCCTGCCGGAAAGAGGATCTTTGGTATGCCGTTTAAAACCCGTGTCTTTTCTGCCTGGACAAGCGTTATCTTTCTGTTATCGATTGCTGTTGCGCCGGTCACCCTGGCAGAAGACGACGAACCTCGGAAAATTGCTCCCAACATCGACCTGAAAGAGGTCAATCCGCTGCCGGAACCCGAGCCTGACAGTACCGGGGAGGCAACAGAAGAAGACAGCCAGGTCGATCCGGTACCCATCCACGCCCTGGATATCATTGTTGACCCGGACGCCGAACCGGCGCCTGGGGCCAGCTCCGATGAGCCGGCTCCGGCTGAAACCTTCACATTGCTGGGCAAGGACATCCTGCCGGGTACATCCACCCGCCTGTCCTGGTCGCCGGGCATTCAGATTGCCGGACTGTCGCAGATCACTCCGGTGTTGGTGGTCAATGGCGCTCAAAGTGGTCCCACGCTTTGCCTGACCGGCGCCATTCATGGCGATGAACTCAATGGCATCGAAATCATCCGCCGTACCCTGTACGACCTGAATCCTGAAAAGCTGGCCGGGCGGGTGATAGGCGTGCCCATCGTCAACATCACCGGCTTCCAGCAGGGCACCCGCTATCTGCCAGACCGCCGGGATCTGAACCGGCATTTCCCGGGCACGCCGGATGGCTCGCTGGCCAGCCGCATGGCCCATTCGCTGTTCCAGAAGGTGATCAGCCACTGCGATATGCTGGTGGACATTCACACCGGCTCACTCAAGCGCACCAACCTGCCGCAGCTGCGGGCCGACATGAACAGCCCGGAGGTGGCGGAATTCACCCGGGGCTTCGATGGCATGGCGGTGGTCCACAGCACCGGCTCCGCCGGCATGTTGCGCCATGCCGCCAACGAGGCCGGCATACGCACGGTCACCATGGAAGCCGGCGAGTCCCTGCGTATTCAGGAGCACCAGATTGAGGCGGGGGTCAACAGCCTGAACAGCCTGATGGAAAAACAGGACATGCTTTCCCGCATGTTTGTCTGGGGCGATCCGGAACCGGTGTATTACGACTCCACCTGGGTGCGCGCCGAACACGGGGGCATTCTGTCTTCCGATGTGGAGCTGGGTGACACCGTGGCCAGAGGTGACATTCTGGGCCACGTTACCGATCCCATCACCAACGAGGAATACCCGATACAGGCCCACTTTGATGGCCGGGTAATCGGCATGGCAGTGGACCAGGTGGTGATGGCCGGTTTTGCCGCCTATCACCTGGGCACCGAGGCGGAAGTCCCCGGTGCCCCGGACGAACCCGATGACGGCTAAGCAAAGCAGCGTGCGGTCCAGAAGCCTGGGCCTGGCCTATTTTGGCCTGGTGGTCACGCCTCTGTTCTGGGCGGGTAACGCGGTGGTTGCCCGTGGCACGGTGGAGAGCATTCCGCCGCTGTCCATGTCGTTCTGGCGCTGGGTGATCGCCCTGGCCGTGCTGCTGCCCATCGGCCTGCCCGGCATCTGGCGACAACGGGCGGTTATTCGCCAGCACCTGGGTTCCATGCTGGCGCTGGCCACGTTCAGCGTGGCGGCGTTCAATTCACTGCTGTACTACGCGGCGGTAACCACCACCGCCACCAACATTGCCCTGATCAACGCCACCATTCCCATTTTCGTTGCCCTGCTGGCCTGGCTGCTGCTGGGCGACAGGACCCGCCCCATTCAGGCGCTGGGCATTGTTCTGGCCATCCTTGGCATTATCACGGTGGTGGCCAGGGGCAAGCTCTCGGTACTCACCAGCCTGCAGGCCCAGCCCGGGGACCTGATCATGGTGGCGGCGGTGTTCTGTTGGGGGCTGTTCTCCGTGCTGTTGCGGCGCCAGGCTGTGCCACTACCGCCGCTGACCTTCCTGACCGTGCAGATTGCACTGGGCACACTGGTGATCCTGCCGTTCTACCTGGCGGATTTTGTGTTCTTCAGCGGTGGCTTCGAACTGTCACGGCAAACCGCTTGGCCACTTCTGTATTTCGCCCTCTTTCCCGGCATTCTGGCTTATGGCTTCTGGAATCACGGCGTACATACCATCGGCCCGGCCAGAGCCGCCATCTTCATGTACCTTACACCGGTGTTCGCCTCCATCCTCGCCGGTATTTTCCTGGGCGAGGCCCTCGGAGTGGCCCATGTGGTGGGCGGCGTGCTGATCCTGGTGGGGCTGTTGCTGGCTACCCGCGCCGGCCGGCCAGCGCGGTTTCCAGCCGATCGATAACCTGTGCCAGCACGGCCCGTGGACAACCGATGTTCAACCGCATGAACCCGCTGCCCCCGGCGCCGAAAGAGGCGCCCGGGTTCAGGCCCACGCCGGCATCCTGGACAAAGAACCGTTTGAGGCCGGCATCGTCCAGCCCCAGGCCCGTGCAATCCAGCCACAGCAGGTAGGTGCCATCCGGTTCGGCAACCCGGATGCCCGGCAGACGCGATGCCACCTGTTCACCGACATAATCCCGGTTGCCTTGCAGGTAGGCCATGAGTGCATCCAGCCATTCCCCGCCTTCGCGATAACCGGCTTCGAAACCGGCAATACTGAACGGATTGCACTGGGGCAAATGCATGGATTCGAACACCTGCTGCATGGCCTTGCGCCGCTGCGGGTCGGGAATCACCAGCGCCGACAACCCCAGGCCCGGCATGTTAAAGCTTTTGCTGGGAGCCACCGCAGTGACAAGCGCATCGTCGGGGCCGGCCAACGTTGCCAGCACGGTATGGGCGGGCTTGTCCGGGAACACCAGGTCACAGTGGATTTCATCGGACACGATCACCAGCCGGTGTTTGCGGGCAATGGCCAGCACCGCCTCCAGTTCGTCTTGCGACCATACCCGCCCGACGGGATTATGGGGCGAACAGAGCATCAACAACCGGGCATCCGGCCGGGCGGCACATTGCTCAAGATGGGCCAGATCCATCCGGTACTGGCCGTTTTTTTCATCCGGCACCAGCGGGTTTTCAATGATCTCACGGCCGGTCTGGCGCACCGAGCTGAAGAACGGCGGATACACCGGTGGCTGGATGATCACCCCCTCTCCCGGCCCGGCATAGGCCAGGCAGGCGGCATGCAGGGAAGGCACCACGCCGGGCGCCATCAGGATATGATCACGCGGGATGGACCAGCCGTGGCGCTCGGAAAACCAGCCAATCATGGCCTGGTACAGGCTTTCCGGGAACAGGGTATAGCCATACACCGGATGCTCGGCCCGGGCTTTCAGGGCGGTGGTCACCGCCTCCGGCGCGGCAAAATCCATGTCCGCGACCCACGCGGGAATCACGTCTTCCCGGCCAAACACGGCCTTGCGGGCATCAAACTTCACGGAACAGGTCTGTTCCCGCCTTACCGGCTGATCAAAATCCGCGACCATGGACATCCTCCTTCAGTGCCAGAATTCCGGCTGACTACTTGCCGAATCGTTGGTTAATTGCGAACCTGTGCGCTTTCAAGCCGCCCGCCCGGTACCTTTTATGATCACCCAGATACTGTCAACCATGCTACCGGTGTTCCTTATCGCGGGATGCGGAGCCCTGTATGGCCGGTTCCGCACACCGGACATTCAGGGCCTGAACGTGCTGAACATGGAGCTGTTCGTGCCCATGCTGGTGTTTGCGGTACTGGCGGACCAACAGGCACCCCTGCAGGAATACGGCGGCCTGGCCCTGGCCGGCACGGTGGTGGTACTGGGTTCGGGACTGGTGCTTTATCCGCTGGCCAGGCTGCTGAAGCTGAACCTGAAAACCTTCCTGCCGCCGATGATGTTCAACAACTCCGGCAACATGGGCATTCCGGTGCTGGTGCTGGCATTCGGCGAACAGGCCCTGCCGGCAGCCATTGTACTGTTCATCGTGGAAATGCTGCTGCACTTTTCGGTGGGGCTCTATATCCTCGATCCGCACACCTCGATCATCCGCCGGCTGCGCCTGCCCATTGTCTTTGCCAGTATCGCCGGCCTGTCGGTGAACTTGAGTGGCATTGTGTTGCCCGGGTGGCTGCTGGAAAGCCTGAACATGCTGGGCGAGGTGTGCATTCCGCTGATGCTGTTTGCCCTGGGCGTGCGCATGCTGGATGTGGATTTCAGCGACTGGAAACTGGGGCTGATCGGCGCCATCGCCTGCCCCGCCAGCGGCCTGCTACTGGCCTGGCCCATGATCGCCCTGCTGGATTTACCCGCTCTGCAGGTGACCAGCCTGTGGGTGTTCGCCGCCCTGCCCCCGGCGGTTCTGAACTACATGGTGGCCGAACAGTACCAGCAGGAGCCCCACAAGGTGGCCTCGCTGGTTCTGATCAGCAACCTCGGCAGTCTGGTGGTGATGCCGCTGGTGCTGGCTTTGGTGTTTGCGGCTGGTTATGTCTGATTGACGATGGGGCGAGTGAGGGGGCAGGCCTTCCCGGGACACGCTGTGAATACGTCCCTGTACCGCTCGAGCTCCGCCATCCCAGGCTCCGCACGGTCCCGGGAAGGCCTGCCCCCTCACTCGTTCCCAAACTACGAGGGAAAGTAAAAATATGCCCCAAACGGCCACCGTGGTACGCGCCTCACGCCCCAATTTTTTACTGCTCGCACCCCTGTGCGCCGGCCTGGGTGTAGCACTCGCCTGGCAGCAATCCGAGACGCCGGCTCTGTTACACAATCTGCTGGTATTGATCGGGGCCATTCTGGCTCACGCCGCCGTCAATTTGCTGAACGAGTACGACGATTTCACCTCCGGGCTGGATCATCTCACCTGCCGCACGCCGTTCTCCGGCGGCAGCGGCGCCCTGCCGGAAACACCGGCTGCAGCAAGGGGCGTCTTAATCGCCGGCCTGGGCACACTGGCACTGGTGATCGCCATCGGCGTTTACTTCCTCTGGCTGAGGGGGCTGCCCATGTTCCTGCTGGGTATGACCGGAGTCCTGCTGGTGCTGACCTACACCCGCTGGATTACCCGCTCGCCGCTGTTGTGCCTGCTGGCACCGGGGCTGGGGTTCGGGCCGGTGATGGTGCTCGGTTCGCTGATTGCGCTGGGTGCACGGGTGGATGCGACAGCCCTGGTGGTTTCCGGGGTCGCTCTGTTGATGGTCAGCGAGCTTCTGCTGATTAACCAGATCCCCGATGCCGATGCCGATCGGCAAGTGGGGCGCCTTCACCTGGTGATTACCCTGGGCCCGGAACGGGCCAGTTATCTGGTCGGAACCCTGCTACTGGGTGGTTACGGGCTGGTTGCCGGCGGCGCCGCTCTGGGTCTTTTGTCGGCCTGGAGCCTGCTGGCGCTGCTGCCCCTGCCCGCCGCCTGGTGGGTCAGCCGGCAGTTGCCGTCAGCGCTGAACCACCCCGCGAGGTTAAACCGGGTACTGGGCGTCAACGTGGCCGTACTGCTGGCCACGCTTGCCCTGCTGATCGTCGGCCTCAGTCTCTGAGGCGAAACACCGATACCCGGGATTTCAGTTGCTCGGCCAGTACCGCCAGGTCGTGGCTTGAGCCGGCCACCTGCTCCGAACCGGCGGAGGTTTCGATGGTGGCGTCATGAATACGGGCGATGTTGCGGTTCACCTCTTCGGCTACCGAACTCTGCTCCTCCGCTGCGCTTGCTATCTGGGCGTTCATGTCGTTCACCGCCGACATTTCCTCACGAATGCGGCCCAGGGCATCCTCAGCCTCGGTGGTTTTCTCCACGGTATCCCGCGCAAGCTCACGGCTGCTTTCCATCTCATCCGAGGCCACGCCGGCACCGGACTGCAACTGACCAATCATGTCCTGGATCTCGCGGGTGGATTCCTGGGTGCGGGACGCCAGCGAGCGCACCTCATCCGCCACCACGGCAAAGCCGCGGCCATGGGTGCCGGCACGGGCCGCTTCGATGGCGGCATTCAGTGCCAGCAGGTTGGTCTGCTCGGCGATACCGTTGATCACCTCAATGATCTTCTCGATGTTGGCGCTGTCCTCGGACACCCGGTTGACCGAGCTGGCGGCCTCTTCCAGCTTGTCCGCCAGGCGGGTGATGGACGCGGCCGTCTCACCCACCACCCGGTTGCCGGTTTCCACCTCGCCATCGGCCTTGCTGGTAGCGGTGGCGGCATTGGCGGCAAAACCAGCCACTTCGTTCACCGTTGTCGCCATCTGGTTCACGGCGGTGGCCATCTGCTCAGCCTCGGTGGCCTGCATGCGAATCTGTTGGCTGTTGTTGTTGGAGGTATCTTCCAGTTCGTTGGAGGCTTTGGACAATTCTTCGGAGGCACTGCGCACCTCACGGATAATGCCCGCCAGGCGTTCGTTGGTATCCACCAGCGCGCCCATCACACTGTCGCGATGACGGGTTTCCAGATTCTGATCCAGATGACCGTCCGCCAGCCGGCGGATCACGTCGGCCACTTCCTCTGGTTCGGCGCCCAGAATGCGCTTGAGCTTGCGGATAATCACGAAGGCCACCAGTACACTCAAAACCACGGCAAACCCGGTGATCGACATAATCGTGGCGTTAAAGCCACTGGCTGCCTCGCGCACATCGTTCAGATCATCCGCGGCAGAATCTTCCTGGTAATCAATAAACGCGTTCACCCGGGCCAGCCACTCGGTGTAGGCAGGGGACACCTCGCTGAGCAGAAACCGCCGAGCAGCTTCGGAGTCGCCGTTGCGGCGGCTCTCAATCAATTCACGGCTCAGGGCCAATGTGCGCTCTTCAATGGCGTTGATGTCCGCCAGCAGTTCCCGTTCTTTTTCAGTGGCTCCACGGTTGTCGAACATTCGAGCCATCTTTTCTGCATTTTCCGCGTACATATCCGCCAGGCGGCGGATGTCCTCCAGATGCCGGTCCAGGTCGGACTCGTTATTCACCAAAACCGCATCGCGAATGGCGATGGCCCGGTCGTGCACGCTGCCCCGGAAATTAATGGCATAACGCTGTTTGAGCGCGGCACCCTCGTTAACCGAGGTCAGGGTTTTATCAATGAAGCCTACCTGGTGGTTACCCACCACGCTCACAAGCACCATTAATGAAACAATGACCCCGAATCCGAGTGCCAGGCGTTTTGCGACAGTCAGCTGGCCAGACATAAACCCACTCCAGTTTTTTTCGATTTGAGCCGGAATTTACGATTAGCAAAAGAAATGGATTAAATGTTTTTGAAAGTTTTTGTGAATTTATAAACAGGCGTCCTCCAAGGTGTTGTTCATAAAGCCTGTTTCACTTGCAACCACCGCCACTTTCACCGATGGTTAAGCTTATTCACGTTACTTTTCTTCGCGGTAGGGAGATCCGCCCATGAGCGTTCTGTTTCTTGTTATCAGTGCCCTGTTGCTGATCTACCTCAACATCGGCGGCAAGGCGGCAGCCGTGGTACTTTCGATTGCCACCCTGCTGGGTGTCGCCCAGGACGGCTGGCATATCATCAGTTTCCTTGTTGGCGGCGTGTTCCTGGCGCTGGCGTTGTTGGTGGTGTTGCCCGGAGACCTGCGCCTGGACAAACTCAGCCGCCCGCTGCTGTGCTGGGTACGCAGCCGCCTGCCCAAGCTGTCCGACACCGAACGCGAGGCCTTGAGCTCCGGCTCGGTGGACTGGGATGGCGAGCTGTTCTCCGGCAAGCCGGACTGGAACAAGCTGATGGACTACCAGCCGGCACACCTCACCAGCGAGGAACAGGCCTTCCTGGATGGCCCGGTGGAAGAGCTATGCCGGATGCTGGATGACTGGCAGATCACCCATGAAGACTACGACCTGCCGGAAAAGGTCTGGAAATTCATCCGGGAAAACGGTTTCTTCGGGCTGGTCATTCCCAAAGAAGACGGCGGCAAGGGCTTCTCCAACACCGCCCATTCCGAAATCGTGATGAAGATCTCCACCCGTAGCGTGTCGGCCGCCGTCACCGTGATGGTGCCCAACTCCCTGGGCCCGGGCGAGCTCTTGATGCACTACGGCACCAACGATCAGAAACAGCACTACCTGCCGCGCCTGGCCGGTGGCGATGAGATCCCCTGCTTTGCACTGACCTCGCCGGTGGCCGGCTCCGACGCCGGTGCCATTCCGGACAAGGGCATCGTCTGCAAGGGCGAGTGGAACGGCAAAGAAGTGCTGGGCCTGAAAGTCACCTGGAACAAGCGTTACATCACCCTGGCGCCGGTGGCCACCCTGATTGGCCTGGCCATCAAGGTGTATGACCCGGAACACATGCTGGGCGAACAGGAAGAAATTGGCGTGACCTGCGTGCTGGTGCCACGAGACACCGACGGTGTACATGCCGGCGCCCGCCACCTGCCCATGAACACGGTATTTATGAACGGGCCAACCTGGGGCGAAGAAGTCTTCATTCCCATGGAACAGGTGATCGGCGGCCAGGACATGCTGGGCAAGGGCTGGAAAATGCTGCTCGAATGCCTGTCCATCGGCCGCTCCATTTCCCTGCCGGCGCTTGGCACCGGGGCCGGCAAACTGGCCAGCCTGGCCACCGGCTCCTACGCCTATACCCGCGAGCAGTTCGGCCGCTCCATCAGCCAGTTTGAAGGCGTTCAGGAAGCCCTCGAACCCATCGCCGGCTACACCTACATGATGGACTCCGCGCGCTTGCTGACCACCGGCATGCTGGACCGGGGCGTGCGCCCGTCCGTGCCGTCGGCGGTGCTGAAATACCGCAACACCGACCTGATGCGCGAAGTCATCAACAACGCCATGGACGTGGTAGCCGGCCGGGGCGTGATCACCGGCCCGCGCAACTTCCTGGCCCGGGCCTACCAGGCGGTGCCTATTGGCATCACCGTGGAAGGCGCAAACATCCTGACCCGCAGCCTGATGATCTTCGGTCAGGGCGCCATCCGCTGTCACCCGTTTATCGTTGAGGAAATCGAGGCGGCCAACATGGACGACCCGGACCAGGCGGCGAAAAAATTCGACGGCGTTTTCTACCGCCATCTGGCCCACACCAGCCGCAACGCCATGCGCACTTTCCTGCACGGGCTGACCAAAGGCTGGCTGGAGGCCGCGCCACGTCAAGGCGGGATCCAGAAGTATTACCGCCAGCTCGGGCGCTTCTCCGCTGCCTTTGCCGTGATGACCGACGTCACCCTGCTGTCCGTCGGCGGCGGCCTGAAAGCCCGCCAGCGCCTGTCCGGCCGCATGGCCGATTGCCTGGTGCATCTGTATTACGCCACGGCAGTGATCAAGCAATGGCACGAGGAAGGCTACCCGGAAGACCAGCGCGATCTGGTGGAATGGTGCCTGGAAACCTGCCTGCGTGATCTGCAGATTGCCATGCGCGAAGCCATCATCAACTACCCGGTACCAGCCCTGCGCTGGCCGCTGCGGCTACTGGTGTTCCCGCTGGGTGCCACCGGCCTGAACGGCCCGAGCGACAAACTCGGCGCCAAGGTCGCCGCCACGATCGTGGATGACACTCAAGTGCGCCAGCGCATCAGCCGTGGCACCTTCATCAACCCGGACCCGCAAGACCCGCTGGGTCGGGTTTTGAATGCCTACAAGCTGGCCAACGAAACCGCCGATGTGCGCAAACGCCTGCACGATGCCATCCGCAACCGCGATGAAGACGAACTGGGCGGCATTGACCTGCTGATGGGTCACCAGCGCAAGGAACTGGTGGATTGGGCCTGCGCCCAGGGCATTGTGAAGGCTGATGAGTGCCCGAAGCTGGAGGAGGCGCTTACGGCCCTGTATGACGTGATCCGGGTGGATGCGTTTGATGCCGATGGCCTGAAAGAACTCTCTGACTGTGCTCGGGGGAAGCGGCGTGTGGTGGAGCGTTCAAACTCCGAGTAACCCTCTGGCTTGCAGGCCCTCTATTCTTGGGGGCCTGTGAGTATGTGGGGTGGAGCTTCCGAAAACCGCTGCAAGTACTTCCTTGTACGCTTGTCTCCGCCATCCATGGCTACGAACATTTTCGGAAGCTCCACCCCACATACTCACGTACAACCTCACGCGGGCCTCAACCCGGAAAAGTGAGACCGAGTCCAAGTAGTAATGGCGATAACTGCCAAGTTCGATTTGAGCGGGGCGGGGTGTCTGTCCGGAAATTTGCGGAGCCATGGATGGCGGAGCATAAGCCGCACAGGGAGTCTCGAGGCGCTTTCCGGACAGACACCCCGCCCTGCTCAACGCACACAAACAAGCAGACCATGGCCAAAACCGACTATTCCCCCCGAAGGCCACCCCGGACCGCTTCATTCACCAACCAGCGCCGCAACAGCTGAATCCCCTTCTCATGCCGCCGGCTGGTTTTCCAGGCAAAATAGAACTTGTCGCCGGTAATCACCGAATGCGTGGGCAAACGCACGAAATCCTCTGAATCCTTCCGGGTACTGAGCATGTAATCGTTGGTCAGCGCGATACCCTGGTGAAAACGGGCAGCCTCCAGAGCCAGCAGCATGTGGCTGAAGTGCTGAACCCGTGCCGACTCGGGAACAGGCTCACCAATTTCCCGAAACCAGGCCTCCCAGTCACCGGCCGGTTTGTCGAAAATGCTGTGAGTCGACAACAACGGAAACCGGGCAATGTCCTCCGCAGATACCGGCTTCTCACCCCGCCCCTCCGGCTCGGCGTTACGGCCCAGCTCCCGGCGAATACGCTGCCAGTAATCCTGACTGCACACCGGGAACAGCCTCTCGGTGTACAGATGCTCGTAACTGTAGGCGGGCACGGTCGGATAAATGGTGATGAAACAATCCGCCACCCGCTCCGACAGCACCGGATTCTCGCTACTCATCTCCAGCGCCAGGTCCAATTGCGGATGCCGACGTTGCAGATACGGCAACCGGGGCACCAGCCAGCGCACGGCAAAGGAGCTGAACACCGACAGGCGAATGCGCGACTGCTCATGCCCCAGCAATTGCTCACTGGCCCGCTCCACCTGCAACAACGCCGAGCTGATGGCATCAAAGTACTGCCGCCCTTCATCGGTCAACGTCACCGACCGCCCCGAACGCCAGAACAACTGCTCGCCCAGATAGGTTTCCAGCTGCTTGATCTGGTGACTCACCGCACTCTGGGTAATCGACAGCTCCCCGGCGGCGGCTGAAAAGCTTTTCAGGCGGGCAACAGCTTCGAAAACGGGTAGGGCTTTTAACGGAGGGAGCTTCATGTATCGAATTTTCTAATAGGTGAAGAATAATGATCATTTCACCAAATACTAGCAGACTCGTAGACTCACCACCGCAGTTCAGGGAGCGGGTTGGGGAAACGACTTCCGAAAATGTTTGAAGCCAGGGATGGCTGAGACAAGCGTACAGGGAAGTACTGGCAGCGGTTTTCGGAAGTCGTTTCCCCAACCCGCTCATGCACCGAAGCATGAAGGTCAAAGGAGGTTAAAAAGAAGTGTCAGGAAAAACCGTAAACAGCGCCATCCTGCTGCTGATCATCGGCAACGCCATGGCCATCGGCTCGGATGTATTCATCAAAACCCTGGAACCCGGCGCACCCGTATTCCAGTTCGCCTTCATGCGCTGCATCCTGACCCTGCTGTTCCTGCTACCCCTGGCCCGAAAGTTCAACCGCCAGCACCTCCTCGACGGCCTGAAAGTCCACGCCATCCGCTCCCACGTGCACCTGGCCGGCATCGTCTGCATGGTCATCGCCCTGACCAACCTGCACCTGGCCACCGCCAACGCTCTGTTCTACGGCGCCCCCATCATCGTCATGGTGCTCTCCGCCGTCTTCTTCCGTGAAAGCCTGACACCGCTCAGCGTCACCGCCGTATTCAGCGGCTTTGCCGGCATCCTCATCATTCTGCGGCCCACCGACTTCAACTGGGCCGTGATTGCCGCCCTGGGCTCCGCCTGCGCCCTGGCCATCAACGCCGTCATGGTGCGCCAGCTGCCCAGAACCCAGAGCACCGTACACAAACTGTTTCTCAGCTACCTGCTGATCATCCCCGCCGCCGGTGCCCTGGCCCTGTGGGAAGGGGCCAGCTGGAACCCCGGCATGCTGATCAACGCCGCCGGTTCCGCCGCACTGATTCTGGGCTACAATATTACCGTTCTGCTGGCCTACCAACAGGTGGAGGCCAACCTGGTGACCAGTGCCGAATACACCGGCCTGATATGGGCCGTGGCCATTGGCTGGATCTGGTTTGGCGAAATACCGGATATCTGGTTTATGGTGGGAAGCCTGATGATTGTCGTGCCATTGGTGCTGATCGGACTGCGTCAAACGCGCCGTCAGAAATTAGTATAAATTTTTTTCAGTTTTAGCTATAACTACCTATGGCTATGGTACAGTCACCTTTGTTTGATAGACACAATCCCAAAAAACCAACAGTAACTCGGAGCTGCTATGTCTACTGCTTCCAGAATTCGTTGTGCTGATCTGAACGATCGCATCATGAGCGCCAAAGAGGCTGCTGCCCTGATCCCCAACGGTGTAAACGTTGGCATGAGTGGTTTCACCGGTGCCGGCTACCCGAAAGCCATCCCGCAGGCTCTGGCCGATCACATCCGCGAGCAGCGCGAGCAAGGCACCGAATACAAAATCGGTGTATTTACCGGCGCTTCCACCGCTCCGGAACTGGACGGTGTTCTGTCTGAAGTGAACGGCATGTCCTTCCGTATCCCGTACCAGAGTGATCCCATCGGCCGCAAGAACATCAACGAAGGCCGCATGGACTACATGGACGTGCACCTGTCCCACCTGGGTCCGGACGTAGCTGCCGGTTTCTACGGCAAAATCTCCGTTGCCGTTATTGAAGTGGTTGGCATCACCGAGGAAGGTCACCTGATCCCGTCGTCGTCCGTGGGCAACAACAAGACCTGGGTCGACGTAGCCGACAAAGTGATCATCGAAGTCAACCACGGCCAGCCGGCCGGCCTGGAAGGCATGCACGACATCTACCAGGAAGACTTCCTGCCTCCGCACCGCAAGCCGATCCCGGTTCTGAAGCCGGAAGACCGCGTTGGTACGCCGTACATCAAGTGCCCGAAAGAAAAGATCGCGGCCATCGTTGAGACCAACTCAACCGACCGCAACTCCAGCTTCAGCGAGCCGGATGAGGCGTCCAAGCAGATCGCCCAGAACATCCTCCAGTTCTTCGATGACGAAATCAAAGCCGGTCGTCTGCCGAAGGAACTGCTGCCGATCCAGTCTGGTGTGGGCAACATCGCCAACGCCGTACTGGCTGGCCTGAACGACGGTCCTTACAAGAACCTGACTTCCTACACCGAAGTGCTGCAGGACGGCATGCTGGAAATGCTGAAGTCCGGCACCCTGAAGATGGCCTCCTGTACCTCGTTCTCCCTGAGCCCGGAAGCCAACCAGGAGCTGGCCGAGAACATCGAAGAGTACAAAGACCGCATCATGCTGCGTCAGCAGGAAGTGAGTAACCACCCGGAAGTGATCCGTCGTCTTGGCATCATCGCCATGAACGGTATGATCGAAGCCGACATCTACGGCAACGTGAACTCCACTCACGTGATGGGTACTCGTGTGATGAACGGTATCGGCGGCTCCGGCGACTTCGCCCGGAACGGCTACCTGTCCATCTTCATGACCCCGTCCCTGGCTAAAGGTGGCGCTATCTCCACCATCGTGCCGATGGTTTCCCACGTGGACCACACCGAGCACGACGTACAGGTTATCGTGACCGAGCAGGGTCTGGCCGACCTGCGTGGCCTGTGCCCGCGCAAGCGTGCCCTGGAAGTGATCAACAAGTGTGCGCACCCGGACTACCGTGACCGCCTGCTCGACTACTTCGAGCGCGCCACCAAGAACGGCCGTGGCCAGCACACTCCGCACAACCTGGCGGAAGCCCTGAGCTGGCACGAGAACTTCGAAGAAACCGGCAAGATGTAAGAGCCTTCGGGTTCACGCATCGAAACCGATGAAAAAAGCCGCAGTCCCTCGGGGTTGCGGCTTTTTTGTTTTTACAGGTTCAGTAACAGCGAATCAGTAAAGCTTGCCAAGCGCGCTTTTGGAGAAATCCTTGATCTCATCCAGGCGCCCGTCCTTCACCTTTTGCAACCAGTACGGGTCCTGCAGCAGCGCCCGGCCCACCGCAATCAGCTCAAACTCGTGATTGGCCATGCGCTCGGCCAGCTCGTCCAGGCCTGAACGTTCCACCGATTCCTTCTCACTGGCGAACGTGCCACTGATGAAATCCTCCGTCAGACCGACACTGCCCACCGACATCGCCGGCTTGCCGGTGAGCTTCTGGGTCCAGCCGGCCAGGTTCAGGTTCGAACCCTCGAATTCCGGTTCCCAGAAACGGCGGGTGGAAGCGTGGAAGATATCCACACCGGCCTCGGACAGCGGCTTGAGAAACGCCTCCAGCTCATCCGGTGTATGCGCCAGCCTGGCTTCGTAATCCTGCATTTTCCACTGAGAGAAGCGCAGCATGATGGGGAAATCCGGACCCACGCAGCGGCGGACTTCTTCAATCACCTCCACGACGATGCGCAGACGGTTTTCCATACTGCCGCCGTATTCATCCTCGCGCTGGTTGGTACCTTCCCACAAAAACTGGTCCAGGAGGTAACCGTGCGCACCGTGGATTTCCACCCCGTCAAAACCCAGGGCCCTGGCATCGGCAGCGGCCTGACCAAAAGCCTTGACCACATCGCGGATGTCTTCCCGGGTCATGGCCTTGCCGTTGGGTTTGCCCGGTGAATAAAGGCCAGACGGGCTGAAACCAGGCACCTGCGGGTCCGGCTCCATGCCTTCCTTGCGCACCGCGCCCACATGCCACAACTGGGGGAAAATCGCACCGCCGGCCTGATGCACCGCATCCGCCACCTGCTTCCAGCCGGCCAGGGCCTGCTCGCCATGAAACGCCGGCACATCCGGGTAACCGTTCGCGGCCGGGTGATTGACCACCGTGCCTTCGGTGATGATCAGGCCGATACCAGCCTCGGCACGCCGGCGATAATAGGCCACTACATCCTCGCCCGGAATGCCCCGGGGCGAGAAATTCCGGGTCATCGGCGCCATGGCTACGCGATTGCGCAGGTGCAACCTGCCCAGATCAAAGGGCTGAAACAGCGGGTCCAGATTCAACGTCATAAAGCCTCACAGATAAAAGGGGGTACAAAAATTTAGCGAGCTTTTAATTACCAGCCTTGGTAGCAGTATACGCAGGCTTTTACTCATTGGAGCCCGTGAAACCCGAAAAAACATAGCAAGCAATACACCGGTGAGCAGCCGCCGTTTTTTTGAGTTGCATCAACGGTTCTCAGCGAGTTCCCGTCAGCGCAATCATTTCTTGCGCTAAATCAAGATCCCTGAGGCCATGGGGATTACATTACGGTCATAGATTATTCATACACGAGGAGTAAAGGCTATGTCCCGTAGTTTCAAAGTAGGCGTTCTGGCAGCAGCAGTCATGGCAGTCGCTCCGGCTGCCCAGGCGTTTGAGGCTGGTAATTTTGTAGTTCGTGGCGGTGCGGTGCATGTGGCGCCGGATGATTCTAGTGACTCAATCACCCTGGGGGGCAATCCGCTACTTTCCGGTGCTGATTCCAAGGTAACTGTTGATTCCAATACCCAGCTAGGGATCCGTGCCACCTACATGTTTACCGAGAACTTGGGTTTGGGAATTCTAGCTGCAACTCCCTTTAAGCACGACATCAATGGGGGCGGAGACCTTTCCAGTGATCTTAATCTGGGTGAAACCAAGCACTTGCCACCCACGATCACTCTGCAATATTTCCCGATGAGTTCTTCTTCCAAGTTCCAGCCGTATGCGGGTATTGGTATTAACTATACCGTTTTCTTCGAAGAAAAAACTTCTGATACATTGACTGGCGCTGTAGCAGATGAGTACAAGTCACTAGGTAATGTTACAGGAACGTCTCTCGACCTTGATGACAGTGTAGGCGTAGCAGTTGAGCTCGGCATGGATTACATGCTGAGTGACAACTTTGGTCTGAACGCTGCCCTCTGGTGGGCTGACATCAACACTGACGCAACCGTTACAGCTGATTTTGACAATGGAACGTCCGCAAAAACCGACGAATTCGAAGTAGAAATCGACCCGATGGTCTACATGATCGGTATGACCTACAAGTTCTAAGCATCCCCGTACCCGGCAGCCTCGGACCTGACGGCTGCCATGGTGCGTTCTCCTGAGCGGGGCTTCGGCCCCGCTTTTTTGTGTCTGGAGAACCCAGATTACGGATAACAAAAAACGGGCAGGGTTTTGGCACCCTGCCCGTTTTTTATTTCACGAAATCCGGCTATCAGGCGCTACGGCGCTGCTGACCCGGACGGCCTCTGCCCTGAGCCTGTCCCGCGCCGCCGGCGCCACCCCGGCCGCGACCGGCACCTGAACGGCCCGCCGGTTTCGGGCCAAAGCTCTTGCCCTTGTTGGCACCCTGAGGCTTGCGGCCCCGGGCCTTGCTCGGGTCGGCCTTGGCCTTGGGCTTCACCGGCAGGTTGTTCTGCGGCTCGAAGCCTTCGATTTCCGTGCGCGGCAGCTGCTTTTTAATCAGCTTCTCGATGCCCGCCAGTTGCTTGCCTTCATCGGCACTGACCAGTGACAGCGCATGGCCACTCTCGCCCGCACGGCCGGTGCGGCCGATGCGGTGAACGTAGTCTTCCGGCACATTCGGCAGCTCAAAGTTCACCACCTGCGGCAGCTGCTTGATGTCCAGACCACGGGCGGCGATGTCGGTCGCTACCAACACGCGCACTTCACCCGCTTTGAAGTTGGACAGCGCCCGGGTGCGGGCACCCTGGGACTTGTTGCCATGGATAGCGGCGGCGGTAATACCGTCCCGCTCCAGCTTCTGGGTCAGGCGGTTGGCGCCGTGCTTGGTGCGGGTAAACACCAGCACCTGCTCCCAGGCGTTGTCACGCACCAGTTTGCTCAGTAGCGCGGTTTTCTGGCTCTGGTCCACCGGGTAAACAGACTGCTTCACCTTTTCGGCGGTGGTGTTACGGGCCGCCACTTCCACCTGAACCGGATTATGCAGCAGCCCTTCGGCCAGCTTGCGGATCTCGCCGGAGAAAGTCGCGGAAAACAGCAGATTCTGGCGCTTGGGCGGCAGCATCGCAAGAATCTTGCGGATGTCGCGGATAAAGCCCATGTCCAGCATGCGGTCGGCTTCGTCCAGTACCAGGATTTCCACTTCATCAAAACGCACGGCGTTCTGCTGATACAAATCCATCAAACGGCCTGGGGTAGCTACCAGCACGTCCAGGCCCTTGCGCAGCTTCATCATCTGCGGATTGATCTTCACACCGCCGAACACCACGGCCGCCTTGGTGGGCACGTATTTGCTGTACTGGTTCACGCTATCGTGTACCTGGGCCGCCAGCTCGCGGGTCGGCGCCAGGATCAGCGCACGCGGACCTTTGCCGGTGCGCGGCTTTTCCGCCAGGCGCTGCAGCAATGGCAGGGTAAATCCGGCGGTTTTACCGGTGCCGGTCTGGGCCGCCGCCATGACGTCTTTGCCAGACAACACCGCAGGAATGGCCTGCTGCTGGATGGGAGACGGGGTTTCATAACCCTGATCGGACGTGGCACGAACCAGCTGCTCGGACAAACCGAGGGAAGAAAAACTCATATACGATGTACTCTTGATTAGTCTGCCTCCACGAACACCGGAGCGGCGAATGCGGGCAGAGCCATGAACATTCATGGAATAAAAAGACGACTACGGTCACGCACCAAATACGGGGTGACGTCCTCTGGAAGGTCGTTTGGATAGTTCGCAAGGTGGCGTTTTGCCGGAAACTGCGGAATCCTTAGAGGCAGGATGAAGGCACGATAACAGACCGCCCACTGAATAGCTATCTATGTTTTACTAGGGGCCTCAGCTACCGGTGCCACAGTAATCACTTCAGTATGCCATCGGCGGGAACCTAGGCCGACAGTAGCGGTCAGTAGCCCCCGTATTCATTGAAACCCCTGGAAATTGGAGATGCCATGCTCAGCGTTGGTGTGGGCCCGCTTAGCCTGTCGGTTGAACACGTACTTCTGATGATCGCCTTTGCCGTGGCGCTGGTGGCCGGCGCCATTGCCGGGCGTAAACGGAAAATTCCCGTGGCCGGCAGCCTGGCTGACATCTTCCTGGTGGCCATGGTGTTCGCCCGCATCGGCTTTGTGGTGCAGTATTTCGAGCAGTATCGGGGCGACTGGCTCGGCATGGTCGATATCCGTGATGGCGGTTTTGACATGATCACCGGCGTTATCGCCGCCCTGGTGTTCACTGGCGTGCTGATGTGGCGGCGCAGCGCGGTTCGCAGGCCCCTGGCCACGGCCCTGGTGGCCGGTGCAGTCACCTGGGGGTTCACCTTTGGCGGCATTACCCTGATCAACCAGCAAACCAGCGGGCTGCCGGATGTGCAGGTGGCCACCCTGGATGGCCAGCCCGCCAGCCTGGCCGCCATCGCCGGCGGCAAGCCCGTGGTGGTCAACCTCTGGGCCACCTGGTGCCCACCCTGCATCCGGGAGATGCCCGTGCTGGAAGAGGCTCAGGCTCGTTACCCCAACGTGCGTTTTGTCTTTGCCAACCAGGGCGAGCATGCAGAAACCATCCGGCAATTTCTGAACGAACACTCGCTGAACCTGAACAATGTGCTGACCGACCAGCAAGGCAGCTTCGGCCAGGTGGTTGGCAGCCACGGCCTGCCCACCACCCTGTTCTATAACGCCGGGGGCAAACTGGTGGACAGCCACATGGGCGAGCTGTCCAACGCCAGCCTGGCGCGCAATCTGGAGCGCTTTGACCCCGCATACCTGAAAGAATCCCCCGACAAGGAGATCCCCGCCAATGACTAACCCGATGTTCCGCCGCCTGCTACAAAGCAGCGCCCTGGCTTCCACACTGCTGGCTGCCAGCGTACAGGCAGAGTCCTATCCCGAGCCCATCCAGGCACTGGAAGAACAGGGTGTGAGCGTGGTCGAGAGCTTCGAAGCCCCTGGTGGCATGACCGGCTACGTGGGTGAAATACAGGGCCGTTCACTGGCCTTCTACCTGACGCCGGACGGCGATCACGTGATCGTCGGCACCCTGCTGGACAAAGACGGCCAGAACCTGAGTAAAGCCAGTATCGACGAACTGGTAACCGGCCCGAAATTCGCAGAAGCCTGGCCGGAACTGGAAGAAAGCAACTGGGTGCGGGACGGCGCTGAAGACGCAGACACCATTGTCTACACCTTCACCGACCCCAACTGCCCCTACTGCCACCGCTTCCGGGAGCAGGCCAAACCCTGGATCGAGGCCGGCAAGGTTCAGCTTCGCCACATCATGGTTGGTATTTTAAAAGAAGACAGTCTCACCAAGGCCGCCACTATTCTGGGCAGCGATAATCCCGAAGAGGCGCTCAAAGAACATCAAAGCCGCTACCGGCAAGGTGGTATTGATGTAGACCGCCAGAAAGTAAGCAACGCTCATCTCGATGTAAAAGCCAATAACCAGCTGATGCAAAAACTGGGATTACAGGCCACACCCAGCACGATTTATAAAACCGATGACGGCAAGGTACAAATGGTGCAGGGCCTGCCCAACCCGCAAGCCATCGAAAGGATGTTTGGCGCCAGACCCTGACCCGGGCTAACGACCGGCAGACTCTTCCTGCCCGCTGTCGGGGCTAACAACGGTACCCGACACCACCTCCGGAAATTTTTCCCGCAGGCGGTACAGCCGGATGATAGTGATGATGTTGGTTACCAGCACCATGGCCTCAGCCAGCATGCCCCCGACAGAGCCAATCACGATGTTGTTGAGCATCCAGGAGAATGCAGCCAGGCCCAACATGATACGCAGGGGAATGCCCCGCAGCATGAACATGCCCACGGTGCCGAAGGTCATGGCCAGCACGGCAAAAATGTCGGTGATCGATTGCCAGGTGGCCCAGGCGGCCAGGCCGCTAACAGCCAGTAAACCAAGCATCAGCCGCCAGTTACCCTGAAACCTCCGGGCCAGCTCAATCCGCACAATCACCAGCAGTGTCAGTGCCGCCGCCGTCCAACTCTGAAAGAAGGCAAACATCAGCACGAAGGCGACGTTGGCGGAAATCAGCAACACCATCAGCCGGTCGTCGTTCTTGTTGGCAAATCCGGCGATGCAAAAGCCCAGGGCAAACAGGCCGGCGATCTGGCCAAGCATTTGCGCCAGCGTCATGTCGGTGAAAAAGTCGGTCATGAAATTACTCTTGGTGAACCTGATGCCAGACTAGCAGAGTGGCCTGGTAACCGGACAGGCTTTGCAAACCATGCCAGGCATAAAAAAACCGGCGACCGCATTGCTGCAGGCACCGGCTGAAGGGGAGGCCTGAACCCGTCAGGCCTGTGTGAACAACTTACTCCGCGGAGTTGCGGATGATGAAGTCGAAGGCGCTCAGGGCGGCCTTGGAGCCTTCACCCATGGAAATCACGATCTGCTTGTAGGGCACGGTGGTCACGTCGCCAGCCGCATAGATGCCCGGAACCGAGGTTTCGTTACGGTCATTTACGATGATTTCACCGTACTGGCTCAGCTCAACCGGACCACCTTTCAGCCATTCGGTGTTCGGTACCAAACCGATCTGTACGAACACGCCTTCCAGCTCCACGTGGTGCTCGTCACCGGTCTTGCGATCTGTGTAGTTCAGGCCGCTGACCTTGCCGTTTTCACCGACAATCTCGGTGGTCTGTCCGGAGGTGATGATCTTCACGTTGTCCAGGCTCCGCAGTTTGCGCTGCAGTACCTCGTCGGCCTTCATTTCATCGCCGAATTCGATCAGCGTCACGTGGCCGACAATGCCAGCCAGGTCGATAGCCGCTTCCACGCCGGAGTTGCCGCCGCCGATCACCGCCACGCGCTTGCCCTTGAACAGCGGGCCGTCGCAGTGCGGACAGTAGGCCACGCCCTTGTTGCGATACTCCTCTTCACCCGGCACGCCCATCTGGCGCCAGCGGGCACCGGTGGACAACACGATGGTTTTGGACTTGAGCGACGCGCCGTTGGCCAGACGAACCTCGTGCAGGCCACCCTTTTCTTTCGCCGGAATCAGCTCCTCGGCGCGCTGCATGTTCATGATGTCCACATCGTATTCGTTAACGTGCTGTTCCATGGCCGCGACCAGTTTCGGGCCTTCGGTGTAGGGCACGGAAATCAGGTTCTCGATGCCCATGGTGTCGGCCACCTGGCCACCGAAACGCTCGGCGGCAATACCGGTGGAAATGCCTTTACGGGCCGAGTAAATCGCCGCAGACGCACCAGCCGGGCCGCCGCCAATCACCAGCACTTCGAACGGATCGCGCTCGTTGATTTTCTTGGCTTCCTTGGCCGCGGAATTGGTGTCCAGTTTGGCGACAATCTCTTCCAGGGTCATGCGGCCCTGGCCCCAGGATTCACCGTTCAGGAAGACACTGGGCACCGCCATCACTTCGCGACGCTCCACTTCGTCCTGGAACAGCGCACCGTCAATGGAGGTGTGCTTGACCTTCGGGTTGAGGATGCTGATCAGGTTCAGCGCCTGCACCACATCCGGACAGTTCTGACAGGACAGGGAATAGTAGGTTTCAAACTCCAGATCCTCGTCCAGATCCTGAATCTGCTCGATCAGCTCCTGAGACGCCTTGGACGGATGACCACCCACCTGCAACAGGGCCAGCACCAGCGAGGTAAACTCGTGGCCCATGGGAATGCCGGCGAAACGGACGCTCACATCGGTGCCGACACGCTGGATGGCAAACGACGGACGACGCACACGCTGGTCGCTTTCGGTGCGCAGGCCGATCTTGCTGGACATCGGCTCGATTTCTTCCAGCAGCTGCTTCAGTTCCTGGGACTTGTCACTGTCGTCATACGCCGCCACCAGCTCAATCGGCTGCTGCAGCTTTTCCATGTACGCCTTGAGCTGTTGCTTGATGTTCGCATCCAACATGTTCGGTCTTCCCCTTTATGTCGTAAATCTAACTGGCTGAATTCAAAAGATTCGTGTTCTGAAGATGGAAGTAAGATAAAGGCTGGCTATCAGAAGCTCAAATTGATTACACCGAAACAATCAATAGCCACTCTCTATATTACTCAACAAAACCATTGCCAGAACCGAAAAAGGCCCGCAAAGCGGGCCTTTCTCCAAAGCATGACCTGAAAAGGTACGCTTAGATCTTGCCAACCAGGTCCAGAGACGGAGCCAGAGTTTCTTCGCCTTCCTTCCACTTGGCCGGGCAAACTTCACCAGGATGGTTGCGAACGTACTGAGCGGCTTTCACCTTGCGCAGCAGGTCGTCTGCGTCACGGCCAATGCCTTCAGCAGTGATTTCCATTGCCTGGATAACACCATCCGGATCGATCAGGAAAGTAGCACGGTCTGCCAGGCCCTGGCCTTCACGCATCACACCGAAGTTGTTGGTGATGGTGCCGGTCTGGTCACCTACCATGTAGTACTGGATCTTGCCGATGGTCTCGGAGCTGTCGTGCCACGCTTTGTGGGTGAAGTGGGTGTCTGTGGACACAGAGAACACTTCCACGCCCAGCTTCTGCAGCTCTTCGTACTTGTCGGCCACATCGCCCAGCTCGGTCGGGCATACGAAAGTGAAGTCAGCCGGGTAGAAGAAAAATACCGCCCACTTGCCTTTTACATCCGCATCGCTGATTTCAACAAACTCACCATTCTTGAAAGCGGTGGCGTTGAACGGTTTGATCTCGCTGTTGATGATACCCATGTAAAGATAACTCCTGTTTAATGGATTTACTGATCAATGAATTAACGGTTCAAAACTATACTGGCTTTTTTGTCTTGCCGAAAATTGATAATTCCGACAAACCGGATAGCCTTCATCTATCGAAGGAGCCGGCAGGGCCAACCCAGTCTGACCCGGGAAACCTTTTTGCTAACAGGGAAATGGGGGTCAGAACCCGGAATTCAATACCATGGAAAACCCATACAAGACCTTCGGTGATATACTGCCGGGGTCGATCCACCGGAGCAGACAGGGAGTTTATTTGCGTTCTATACGGGCTTTTACCGCAGCTGTAATGATGATACCCGGCGCCGCCAGCGCCCTGTCGCTGGATGAGGCACTGGTGATTGCCAGGGAACAGGCCACCACTCTGCAAACCCTGGAGGCCGAAACCCGCCAGGCCGAAGCCCAGCACACCCGGACCGCCCAGGCGTTTTTACCCACCCTGAGCGCGGACACCAGCTGGCTGCGGGCCGATTCCAGCCTGATCACCGGTGTACCGGTACCTGACCAGACCAGCCCCACCGGCCTCAGGCAAGCCGATCTCGGCCCGGTGGAGGGCGCCGTTACCGGCGTACAACTGGTGCAGCCGGTTTTCAACGCCGATGCCCTCAAACAACGGGAAGCCGCCAGCCTGAAACTGGATGCCCGGCGCCAGGCCCGGCAATGGGGGCAGCAGGCCCTGCGCCTGGAAGTGGCGCGCCGTTACTTCAATATCCTGCGCCTGAGAAGCCGGCAAAACGCCGCGGAACAAGCCAGTGATGCCGCCCGACAGGCCGTACAGATGGCCGAAGGCAGTTATCAACAGGGCATGGCCGCCCGACTGGATGTGGAGCAGGCCCGGGCCGAACTGGCAGCGGCACAGGCCCGAATCAGCCAGGCCGAAGCCGCCGCCCGGGAGGCCGAATACCAGCTGAAATCCCTGCTGGGCATGGCCCCCCGCGAGCCACTGACACTGGAGACCGGCTTGCCGCAACCGGCACCGCCCATGGAAAGCGGCCAAGGCGCACCGCGCAAAGACCTGGAGGCCCGCCAGCTGGCCGCCCGGGCCGCCGACCAGCAAACCCGCGCCACCGAGGCGGAGTGGCTGCCCCGGGTCAATCTGCTGGCCCGCCAGCAATGGGCCCATGGCAACGAACTGCTGGACGACAACGCCGATGGCTGGCTGGTGGCCGTGAACCTGCAATGGACCCTGTTTGATGGCCTGGGCCGTCAGGGCCGCATTGCCGAAGCCCGGGCCGCTGCCGACAAAATCCGCACTGAACTGGAAGAAACCCGGCGGCGCATAGACCGTGAACAGGCCATTGCCGCCAGCCAGTGGCAGGCCGGCTTCAGTGCCTGGCAGGCTGCCGGCAAGTCGGTCAAAGCGGCCGAAAAAGCCGCCCGGCTGGCCAGCCGCCGCTATCAGGAAAACCTCGGCTCCATGACCGACCTGCTGACCGCCCGGGCCCGGCTTGACCGGGAACGGGCCACCTTGATTGACAGCCGCTATCAGGCGGTGCTGGCCGCCATGAACCATCACCTCCAGCACGGCCGTGATCCACTTCTGGCGTTAGGGAATGACTACCAATGACTGTTTTCACCCGGGCCCTGGGGCTCTGCTCGTTACTGGTTCTGGCCGGCTGTTTCGGCGACCCCCCGGAACCGGAAGCGAAGAAAAACACGCCGACACCGGAAGTCACCGTGGCCGAAATCCGGCCCTGGCAAAACGGCGCCACCCGCACCCTGCCCGGGGTGGTTCGCCCGGGCAGGCGGGCCGTGATCAGCACCCGTATGTCCGGCACCCTGGAGACGGTCAACGTGGAGCCGGGCGACACAGTGACCACCGGCCAACCCCTGGCAACCGTCGACTCCCGGGAAGTGGAGTCCGCCATCCGGGCCGCCCGCGCCAATGTCCAGGCGACGGAATCGGCCCTGAGTCAGGCCCGGCGTGAACATGAACGACTGCAACGGCTATACGGGGAAGATTTGATTGCCCGGGTCAAAATGGAACAGGCGGGTGTCCGGGTCCAGGAATTTGAAGCTCGCCTGGAAACCGCCAAAGCCGAATTGCAGAGCCAGCAAAGCAATCTGGATTACACCCGGCTGACCGCCCCTTTCGATGGCCTGGTGGCGGAAACACTGGTCGACGCCGGCAGCTTCGTTGGCCCCGGCCAGGCCCTGATGGTGCTGGAGGCCCGGGATACCCTGCGCATCGACGTTCCGGTATCCAGCCGGATTGCCAACAGTCTGCTTCCCGGACAGCTGGTATCGGTTATTACCGGCGAAGAAGGCCACACCCTGCCCGCCCACCTGACCGGCGTTATCCCGGCACTGGACAACGAAGCCACCGGCCAACGCCTGAGACTGACACTGAACAGCAACCAAGGCGCGCTGGCCCCGGGGCAAGTGGTCACCGTACTGGTGCCCAACCCGGATGAAGGTATGGTCGGCACCCGCAACTGGATGGCACTGCCACAAAGCGCGCTGATCCGCCGGGGTCAGTTAACCGGCACCCTGGTGCTGGAACAACGCGGCGATGAAACCGCCGTGCACCTGAAATGGATCAAGACCGCCAACCCGCCAGCCAACGGCACCGACAAGATTCCGGTCACCGAAGGCCTGTCTGAGGGCGAACAAGTGGTACTGGAGCCGTCAGCGGACCTGCAGGATGGCCAGACAGTCACGGTCAAAACAGCCGGAGCAGACAATGGCAAGCGATAAACCCGGACTGGCCGGGCGCATTGCCCAGCGTTTGCTGGCCTCCCCCATTGTTCCGCTGTTTGTCATCGCCTGCCTGCTGCTGGGCGGTTACGCCCTGCTGGTCACCCCCCGGGAAGACCGCCCGGACATCGACGTGCCCACCGCCACCGTGCTGATTCCCTGGCCCGGTGCCGGTGTTGAACGTGTGGACAACCAGCTGGCCCGAAAGGCCGCCGGCTGGGTTCGTGAGCTGGAGACGGTCAGCGAAGTGCGCAGCAGCAGTTCCAGTCACGCGGCCCTGTTATCGGTGGAATTCGAAGCGGGCACCCCGAAAAACAAGGCCTATTCCCAACTGGACGAGCTGTTTGGCGCCCACGCCACCGAACTGCCGGCCACGGCCGGTTCACCCACCATTGAAACCTTCGGCGAATCGCGGCTGGTGGTGCTGATGGCCACCCTCAGCAGCAAAACCGTGGGCCCCAACGGGCTGGAAGACATGGCCACCGAGCTTTCGGCAGAGCTGCTGCGAATACCCGGCGTACGGGATGTGCAGCGCTTCGGGGGCGACAAGGCCGCTATCGAAATTCTGCCGGACCCGGCGGAACTGGCGGCCCGCAGGATTCCCCTGAATCAGTTGGCCGAGGCCGTGGCCGGCGCCAACCGGCAGGTTCCCACCGGCCGCCTGGAGGGCAGCCCGGTGACCGACCTGCAGGCCGGTCTCAGCCTGGATAACCTGGAGCAGCTCGGGCGAATACCCGTGGGCCACGACGGCGGCGGCCCGGTCTACCTGGAACAGGTGGCCCAACTGCGTGCCGGGCGAGTGGAAGAGAACCAGGCCGTGCTGCACTGGCAAAAAGGCTTTTCCGCCCCCTACCCGGCCGTCACCCTGGCGGTCACCACCCTGGCCGGGCACAACGTCAGTGACATCACCGAGACCATCATTGAACGGTTACAGACCTTCAGCGACGACACCCTGCCCTCGGATGTGCACCTGGACATCACCCACGACGCCGGCGCCGATGCCGCCAAACGGGTGTACAGTGTCCTGTCCCAACTGCTGAGCGGCACCCTGGTGGTAGTGGGCATTATCTGGCTTGGCCTGGGCTGGCGCGCGGCAACCATCATCGCCATCATGATGCCGGTGTCCCTGGCGGTGGTGCCCTACCTGTACAACTACCTTGGCTTCACCCTGAACCCGGTGTCCATTGCCGCCATGATCCTGGCCATCGGCATTCTCTCGGACGACGCGGTGGTGATGCTGGAAAACGTCGCCCGGCATTTCCAGCGCGCCGGAGAAAAAACCCGGGAGCTGACGGTGAAAGCCATCGACGAGGTGGGCAACCCCACCATTCTGGCGGACTTGCTGGTGGTGGCCACCCTACTCCCCACCGCCTACATCACCGGCGAAATGGGCCAGTACGTGCGGGCCATTCCGGTCGGGGCCTCCGCCGCCGTGCTGTTCTCCCTGCTGGTGGCCCTGACCATTACCCCCTACTTCGGCTACCGTCTGTTGAAGGTCAAGGCCGGCCAAAACCCGAACAACGGCGCCACGGAATCCGCCCCCGAGAGCGGCTTTGTGGGCCAGTACCGCCGTCTCATGGAGCCCTTTCTTCGGTTTGCCTCCCTGCGCTGGCTGTTCTACCTGGGGCTGATCGTTCTGCTGCTGGCCAGCCTGTCGCTGGTGGCCATGCGTACCGTGCAGATCGGCCTGACCCCCCTGCTGGATCGCAACGTGTTTGCCGTGGATGTGGAACTTCCGGCCAGCGCCACCCTCACTGATTCTCTGAGCACCGCCTCGGACCTGAACCGGAAACTGGCTCAGATACCGGAACTGCGCGGGGTCACGGTGTATTCCGGCCTGATGGCACCAATGATCTACCCGCCGGAAACCCTCACCGCACCCGAGCGCAAGGCACCGAGGGACCTGATCCTGCACGTCAATCTGGTGCCCGAAGAAGAGCGCGAGCGCCAGAGCTACCAGATCAATCGGGAGATCGCCCAACAACTGGACGACTGGCTGGAGCCCCACAACGCCACCGGCCACATCGGCCGCATTCCCTCCGGCCCCGCCAGTGACCGGGCCATTACCGCCGAGATCTACGGCCCGGACCCGCAAAGCCGCCAGGCCGCCGCCGACAAGCTCGAGCAATGGCTGGCCGAACAGGAGGGCGTGATTGCCACCAGCCAGAGCCCGACCGCCGCCCTGCCGCGACTGAACCTGCACGTCGACCCCGAACGCGCGGCCACCTTCGGCGTGGTGCCGGCGGAGGTGACCCGCACATTGCGCCTGGCCATTGCCGGCGAAACCCTGGGCGACTGGGCCAGCCACGACTACGGCCGAGACCCGATGCCCATCGTCCTGCGCCTGGACAAGGCCGACCGGGATTCCGAGCAGGCCATTCGCAGCCTGTACGTCATCGGCCGGCAGAACCAGCCGGTCTCGCTGGAATCGGTGCTGGATTTTGAGCACACCGGTGGCGACCAGGCCCGTTTTCGCCGCGACCTGATGCCGGTGACCACCGTATTTGCCGACCTGGACCGCTCCGTGGCACAGCCCACGGCGGTGCAGATGGAATCCTTCAGCAGCGACCACTGGCCCGATATCGACGTGCGCTGGCTGAACCTGCCGGACAGCACCCGGGAAACCACCGGCTACTGGTCCGGTGAATGGGAAATGACCCGGGATGTCTACCGGGACCTGGGCGTGGCCGGGCTGGTGGTGATGGTGCTGATTTACGTGCTGCTGGCCGGCTGGTTCCGCTCCTACCGGTTACCGGTGCTGATTATGCTACCGATTCCGCTGATTTTTATCGGCGTGATTCCGGCCCACTGGCTGTGGGGTATCAACATTGCCGGCACGGGCGTACTGGGGGTCATTGCATTGGGCGGGATTGTCACTCGCAACGCCATTCTGCTGGTGGACTTTATTCAGCAGCGGCTGGAGGAAGGCATGGAATTGAAAGAAGCGGTGATTCAGGCCGGCGCCCAGCGCACCCGCCCGATCCTGCTCACCGCCGCCACCGTCATGTTCGGCAGCGGCGTGCTGATTTTCGAACCGGCCCTGGAGCCGCTGGGGCTCACCCTGGCCAGCGGGGTGCTGGTATCCACCCTGCTGACCCTGGTGCTGGTGCCGGTTCTCTACTATCACGCATTCAAAGACAGCGGGCGTTAGCCCGCCAGTTCCACCCGGTGGAAGTCCAGAATGTTGTCTTCCGGTGACGCCTTGATGGCCGCCACTTCCTTGCGCTTCTTCAGCAGAATGTAGGCAAAACAGGTGAAATACAGGGCAATCACCAGCGCCCCCACCCACTGGATGCGCAGGAAATCCAGCTGGAACAGCAGGGTCAGCCCGACCAGTGCCACCAGGTTGAAGATCACGTAGTTCACCCGGCCCAGGCGCTTCGCCGTCAGGTTCAGGTTATCGGTGTACAGGCGGATCAGCGAATCCAGCGAGTTGATCACCATCAGCACCCCGACCGAGATCATGGCAACATTGGTGAACGCGGCAATCTTCAGCCCCTCGGCGTGGTAGTAGTACAGCACACTGAACCACACGCCAATGGCGATGGACGGCACCACCAGCATGGCCAGCAGCAGCTGCCAGGTCTTGATACCGGACACAAAGCGCGCGGTGAACTGGCCAATCATGATGCTCCAGGCGAACCACCAGAACAGATAGAACTCGTGGTAGTCGTTAATCGGCAGCACAAACTGGTGCAGGTTTCCGAAATAGTCCCCCAGCATGCCCGCCGTGCCAAAGAAGTCCGCCGGCGAGCCCTGCCCGAGCACAAACGCCCGGAACCACATACCGATGATGAGTGCGATGAACAGAATACTGGAGCCCACACTCAGGATGCGCACGTACTTGATCTTCGAACTGGAATAGACCGCCAGCGCAATCGACAGGAATACGATGACATAAAACGCCGGCACTACCCCGTCGTCACTGCTCAGCTGCGGCAGATACCACGGCAGGTTCGCCAGTAGCAGATAGGCTGTAAACGCACAGGTGCCAATGATCACCACGTTGTTGATGAACTTCACCACCGGGATTTCAAAGAACTGCACTCTCGGCTCGATGATGGCGAAGTAGAAGCAGGTCAGGAAATAAAAGCCCCAGATCAGGAACGCCCAGAAGCCAAATTCAATGGCCAGCGGGTTTGCGAAGCCGTATTCCGGGTTGTCCGAGACATTGCCATAGCCGCCGAACTCGGTCAGCGGGAACATGATCAGCCCCACGTCCAGGCCGGAGGTGAACAGGATGGCAATGAAGACCAGCGTGCGAACCGGCGTCACGCCGATGCACTGCATGTCCCACCATTTGTACAGAATCAGGGCAATGGCGGCGAAGGTGAAAATCAGACCAGACGATAACCAGAGTGTCATACGCTCAGCCTCCGGTTGGTACTACTCAGTATAAAGCACAGCATGGGTGTTCCTCCTCTACTTGATTAAGCGCTGCTTATTTCGAATCGGACACAAACCCAGGACTTGCCTATCCGGCGCCCGAGAACGGCACAAGGCCGTTGCGCTGATAGGGAAATCCTGAGGGCTTGCTACCCGGGCGCGTTGCGCACTCGGGGTAGGATCACGGTCGCGGAATAGCTAGGGATGCGCCCGTTTGGCCTGGCCAGGGCGTTGGTGCACTTGCCACTGGGCGTCCATGTCGACCGGTGCGGCCGAGGCCGGCAGGGGCTCCCTGCCCCGAATGAGGTCGGCGGCCCGCTCAGCCACCATGATGGTGGGCGCGTTCAGGTTGCCGTTGGGAATGGTCGGGAAGATGGACGAGTCCACCACCCTTAGATTGTCGATGCCGCGCACCCGGGTGTCCGGGTCCACCACCGCCAGCTCGTCGGTGCCCATCTTGCAGGTGCAGGACGGGTGATAAGCGCTCTCCACCGCCTGGCGGACAAAGGCATCGATGTCTTCGTCACTGGTGATCTGCTCACCGGGCTGGATTTCCGCGCCCCGGTAGGCGTCCATGGCCGGCTGGTTGATGATCTCCCGGGTCAGGCGCACGCAGTCACGGAAGCCTTCGCGGTCATCCTCGTGTTGCAGGTAATTAAAGCGGATGCGCGGTGACTGCTTCGGGTCGGCCGACTGCACGCGCACAAAGCCCCGGCTTTTGGGCTTGTTGTGGCCGATGTGCAGTTGGAAACCGTCCCCGGAAAACGCTTCCTTACCGTCGTAGCGCATGGCGGCCGGCAGGAAGTGGTATTGCAGGTCCGGCCACTCCACGCCCGCCTTGGAGCGGATAAAGCCACAGGACTCGAAGTGGTTGGTGGCACCCAGACCGTCCTTGCGCAGGATCCAGCGCACGCCGATCTTGAACTTGTTCCACCAGTCCAGCTTGCGGTTCAGCGACACCGGCTGCTTGCAGCGGAACTGGAAGTAGAACTCCAGATGATCCTGCAGGTTCTCGCCCACGCCGGGCAGTTCGTGCTGCACGTCGATGCCTGCCTGCTTCAGCACCTCCGGGTTACCAATGCCGGAGAGTTGCAGCAGGTGCGGCGAGCCGATGGAGCCGGCGGACAGAATCACTTCTTTGCCAGCCTGGGCCTCATGCACCTTGCCACCCTGTTCGTAGCGCACGCCGGTGGCGGTCTTGCCCTCCAGCAGCACCCGGTGCACCTGGGCGTGGGTGACCACAGTCAGGTTGTCCCGGGCCATGGCCGGGCGCAGGTAAGCATTCGCCGTGGACCAGCGACGACCGTTTTTCACCGTCATGTGCATGGGGCCGAAGCCTTCCTGGCGGGCACCGTTGTAATCCTTGGTTTCCATGTACCCGGCATCCACACCTGCCTGAACAAAGGCCGAGTACAGTGGGTTCAGCATGTTGTTGCCGTTGTTCACACCCAGCGGACCCTCGCCGCCCCGGTAGTCATCGCCACCAAAGGCCCAGGTTTCCGCTTTTTTGAAGTAGGGCAATACGTTGGCGTAATTCCAGCCGTCCGCGCCTTCGGCTTGCCACTCATCGAAATCCCGGGCGTGGCCGCGCACATACACCATGCCGTTGATGGAGGATGAACCGCCCAGCACCTTGCCCCGGGGGCAGTGCATTTCGCGGTTGTCCAGATAGGGCTCCGGCTCGGTGTGGAACTGCCAGGCGTACTTTTTGGTGTTCATGGGAATGGACAGGGCGGTGGGCATCTGGATGAAGATGCTCTTGTCGCTGCCGCCGGTTTCCAGCAGCAGCACCCGGTTGTTCGAGTCTTCGGTGAGCCGGTTGGCCAGCACACAACCGGCCGAGCCCGCACCCACAATGATGTAGTCGTATTGTGCTTCTTTCATACGCGTACTCCTCTGTGGCCTGCGGGGTTAAAAGGGCGCATCGATATCTTTCATGCCCACGTACACCGATTTGATCTGGGTGTAGTGGTCCAGGGTCACGCGCCCGTTTTCCCGGCCGATGCCCGAGAGTTTGTAACCGCCCACGGGCATTTCTGCCGGGGACTCGCCGTAACTGTTGATCCAGCAGATACCCGCCTGGATGCGGTGAATCACCCGGTGGGCGCGGCGGATGTCGTTGGTGAACACGCCGGCGGCCAGGCCGGTGTCGGTGTTGTTGGCCCGGGCGATCACCTCGTCTTCATCGCGGAAAGTCAGCACCGACATCACCGGCCCGAAGATCTCCTCGCGCACGATGGTCATGTCGTCGGAGCAGTCGGTGAAAATGGTCGGCTCCACGAAGTAACCGCCTTTCGAATCCTCCGGCTCGAACGCCCGGCCACCGTGGCTCAGGGTGGCGCCTTCGGACAGGCCCCTGGCGATGTAGTCCAGCACCAGCTCCTGGTGTTTTTTGGAGATCAGGGCACCGAAGTTGGTGTTCGGGTCCATGGGATCGCCCGGCAGGATGTTCTTGCGGGTGCGCTCCAGCAGGCGCTCCATGAAGGCCGGGTAGATGTCTTCGTGGACGAACACCCGGGTGCCGTTGGTGCAGATCTCGCCCTGGGTGTAGAAGTTGCCCACCATGGCGGCGGAGATGGCGTTCTCCAGGTCGGCGTCATCGAAGATGATCAGCGGCGACTTGCCGCCCAGTTCCATGGTCACGTCTTTCAGGGTGGAGGCGGAGGCTTCCATGACCTTTTTGCCAGTACCCACCTCGCCGGTGAACGACACCTTGGCGATGGCCGGGCTGTGGGTCAGCCACTGCCCCACTTCGGCAGCGCCCTGCACCACGTTGAACACGCCCGCCGGCACACCGGCCTCGGTGAAGATTTCCGCCAGCTTCACCGCACCCATGGGGGTTTCCTCGGAGGGCTTGAAGATCATGGCGTTGCCGGTGGCCAGCGCCGGCGCGGACTTCCAGCAGGCAATCTGCAGCGGGTAGTTCCAAGCGCCAATACCGGCACAGATCCCCAGCGGTTCCCGGCGGGTGTAATAGAAGTCACCGCCCAGATCCTGCTGGTTGCCCTCGATGGACGGCGCCAGGCCGGCGAAAAATTCGATGGCATCGGCACCGGTGGTCACATCCACCGCTTCGGCTTCCTGCCAGGGCTTACCGGTGTCCTTCACTTCCACCGCCGCCAGTTCGTCATTGCGCTCGCGCAGTATCGCCACGGCCTTGAGCAGGATCCGGCTGCGCTCGACCATGGGCATGGCGGACCACTGGGCAAAGCCGGCGCGGGCGCTTTCAATGGCCGCCTGCTGGATGGCCTCATCGGCCACTTCCACTTCGTAGATCACCTGGCCGGTGGCCGGGTTCACCACCGGGAAAGTTTCACCGGTGGTGTTGGCCAGAAACCGGCCGTGGATAAAGTTACGGACAACAGGAACCGTTGCTGCTTCAGACATGATCCGGAAAATCCCTCAATTGGGTGACTTCAGGCCTTGTGGGCCGTTTGATTCAATGGGCTCAGGCGCGGGCCTGGGCCAGTGTCTCGTGGACGAATTTCTTGCACAGACGCTCGCCGGCCTCGAAGTGCTCGGACGGGTCTGCGCTCAGGGCACTGCGCAACCAGAAACCGTCGATCAGTGCGGCGGTTTGCCGCGCCGCCTCCGTGGCCTCGTTGGCGGGTAGTACCTGGGCAAACGAATACCTGAGATTGCTGTACAGCCGGGCGTTGTTGATCTGCTGCAACCGGTGCAGCCCCGGCTCATGCATGGCACGGGACCAGAAACTCAGCCAGGTTTTCGCCGCCAGCGCCGAACGCTGGAATTCCGAGAAGTTGGATTCGATGATGCAATCCAGCCGCTGCTCGGGAGAGCCGTCGGTTTTTGCCATGCGCTCCAGCAGTTCCCTGCCCAACTGGTCCAGCAGGTGGCGCAGGGCTGCTTCAATCAGCCCCTGCTTGCCGCCGAAATAGTGACTGATAATCCCCGATGACATCCCCGCCCGCTTGCTGATGCTGACAATGGTGGTGTTCTGCATGCCCAGCTCGGCAATCGACTCCATGGTGGCGTCAATCAACTGCTGTCGGCGGGTGTCTTTCATTCCAACTTTTGGCATGGCGACGGTCTCTGATCCCTCAATATTGTTAATTGAACGTTCAATTAATAAAAAGGTTACAGAAAAGCCGTGCGCATTTCAAACAACCAGGAAACCGGTGCCGGTTTCTTCCAGTAGCGCGGATGAACACCGTGTTCTAAATTTATTCATGCACGTCATAACATTCAAAGGAGCATCCGATGGCCACTATCGTGATTGTCGGTGCCGGCCTGGGCGGCATGCCCATGGCGTTCGAGATGCGCGAACTGGCCCGAAAAACCGATCGCATCGTGATGATTTCCGACAAGGATTACTTCCACTTTGTCCCCTCCAACCCCTGGGTGGCGGTGGACTGGCGAAAACCGGACGACATCAAGGTTCCGCTGGCGGGGGTCCTGGCCAAACGCAAGGTGGAGCTGATCGTCAACGCCGTCACACGAGTGGACCCGGACGGCCGCAAGGTGATTCTGGCGGACGACTCCAGCGTCGAATACGACCACCTGATTCTTGCCACCGGGCCACGGCTGGCGTTCGATGAAGTGGAGGGGCTCGGGCCGGATGGGGGATTTACCCAGTCCATCTGCCACGTGGACCACGCCGACAAGGCCCGCAACCGCTGGCAATCCTTCGTGGAGAACCCTGGCCCGGTGGTGGTCGGCGCGGTGCAGGGCGCCTCCTGTTTTGGGCCAGCCTACGAGTATGCCTTCATCATGGATCGGGATCTGCGTCAGCGGAAACTCCGGGACAAGGTCCCGATGACCTTTGTGACACCGGAACCCTATATCGGCCACCTGGGCCTGGGGGGCGTGGGCGACAGCAAGAGCATGCTGGAATCGGAACTGCGCCAGCACCACATCAACTGGATCTGTAATGCCCGGGTCGAGAAGATCGAAGACGGCCTGATGCACGTGGTGGAAGTGAACGACGATGGCAGCGAGAAAACCCGGCATGAACTGCCCTTCGACTATTCCATGATGCTGCCCGCCTTCACCGGTATCGAGGCTGTACGAGGTATTGAAGGCCTGGTGAATCCGCGCGGATTCATCATCATCGACAAGCATCAGCGCAACCCCACCTACCCCGATATATGGGGCATTGGCGTTGCCGTGGCCATCGCACCCCCGGGCAAGACACCACTGCCGGTGGGCGTGCCCAAGACCGGCTTCATGATCGAAAGCATGGTGACCGCAACAGCCCGCAACATCCGCGCTGTCCTGGATGAACAGGAACCGGAAAGCGAAGCCACCTGGAATGCCGTATGCCTGGCCGACATGGGAGACACCGGAATCGCATTCGTGGCCATTCCCCAGATTCCACCACGCAATGTGAACTGGATGAAAAAGGGCAAATGGGTGCATTATGGAAAGATCGCCTTCGAGAAGTATTTTCTGCACAAAGTGCGTGCAGGCACCAGCGACCCGATCTACGAACGCTATGTAATGAAGACGCTGGGCATCGACAGGCTTAAATGACCCCTTGGAGGGCCAAAGCGTGGCACCACGACACGGCGTCATCGTTTTCTACGATGAACGCATGCTCGCCCACTTCCCCGACACCAACGCGGAGTTTCTCCCCGGCCGGCTGGACAAACGTGTACGGTCCATTCTGTCGGGGCTTTACATTCCATGGAAGTATCCCGAACACCCGGGCCGGATTACCGCGATCATGGATCTGCTGGCCCGGGAGCCGATTGAGGGCGTCAGTATCGAACCCGGCAAGGCGGCAACCATGGACCAGCTGAGCCGGGTCCATACCAAATCCTTTCTGGACGATATTTTCTCCCTGCGTGACCAAAGTGCCTGGCTGGACGTGGACACCACCGCCGTCTCACCCGGCAGTGTTCAGGCCGCGGAAGTTGCGGCCGGCACGGCCATCGCCGCCGTGGAAGCGGTGATCGAGGGCCGGGCTGGCTCAGCCTTCGCCGTGGTTCGCCCGCCCGGCCACCACGCGGAGCCGGTGCGTGCCCGTGGTTTCTGCCTGTTCAACAACGTGGCCATTGCCGCCGCCCACGCGCAGGATGTGCTGGGTTGCAAAAGGGTGTTGATCGTGGACTGGGATGCCCATCACGGCAACGGCACACAGGACATCTTCTGGGCCGACCCGAATGTCCTGTTTTTCGACATTCACCGAGCCGCTCCCTTCTATCCCGGCACCGGGGCACTCACCGACGTGGGAGCCGGGCGCGGCGAAGGCACCACCGTGAACGTGCCAATGCCCGGTGGCGCCTGCGACATAGCCTACCTGAAAGCCATGCGGGAAATTCTGGTTCCCGCCGCCGATTACTTCCAGCCCGACCTGGTGCTGGTGTCCGCCGGCTTCGATGCCCACTGGTTTGATCTGGCACTCAATGTCTCTTACGAGGGGTTTGCGGCGATGACCGGCGTGGTCCAGCAAATTGCCAACAAACACTGTCATGGCCGGCTGGCCATGATTCTGGAGGGTGGTTACAACATTGAATCACTATCCCGTGGTGTGCATTCGGTACTGAAAGTACTCGCCGGCGCCACGCCCGACGAGCCTAAAATGTGTGGCCTGGAAGAAGTGGAAGCAGCCATTACCTTCCACAAGGGCGCGTTTGACGCCAATGGTCCGGAACAGTGAAACGCACTCCAGCCTAACCGTCCGACGCGAAGTGATAATGACTGCGCCGGGTTTCCTTGACCACATACATGGCCTGGTCCGCCTGGCGGATCAAATCTTCCGGATCCTCGCTGTCAAACGGATAGAGCGCGATACCGATGCTGGCCCCCAAACGGAACTGCTGGCCCTCCACCTCGAAGGGCTGCGCCAGCGCGTCCAGCAGTTTTCTGGCCATGGCCTCGGCACCCAGGCGAGCAGTGGACTGGGACAGATAACCGGTGATGACAAACACAAACTCGTCACCCCCGAAACGGGCAAACGTGTCTGAATCACGGACAATTTCCGCCAGGCGCCCAGCCACCTGTTGCAGGATCAGATCACCCGCATCATGGCCGTGCTGGTCATTGATGGGTTTAAAACCGTTCAGATCCATGAACAGCACCGCACCACCTGTGTGTTCACGACGCGCCCGGGACAATGCACGTTCCAGGCGGTCATCCACCAACAGACGATTGGGCAGACCAGTCAGGGCATCGTGAGTGGCCAGGTGGGCCATTTTGGCGTCGTGCTGGCGCAGGCGCGACATTTCGCTGGCCATGCGCAGGTTGATTGCCCGGCGTAAACGACTGGCACCAGCCCGGTGGTGGCGTTCCCAGGGCAGGCTTTGCCCCCGCACTTGTTCGGTCCAGGCCTCAAATGACTGACGTGGTGATATCCGGGCCTTGTCGCCTACCGGGGAGCGGTCAACAGCCTTGGCTGGCTCACCGGCCCAGTTGATATCCAGTGGTCGCTCACCACGCAGCAGTATCAGGTACTCGTCGCTGGCATGGGACAACGGAATGAACAGGTAACCGCACACCCAATCAACCGAACCCCGCACCGATTCAGGCAGGTGTTCGGCACTGGCCATACCGGTGCTGTCCTGTTCACGGATGGCCTCTCGCAGGATCCGCACCCGGTCGGCGTCCAGTTTTCGACCGTATTGATAGCAGATGCCATCAAGACGCAGGAAAACCGCCTCACAATCGAATGCGGGCAGCAGGGTCTCCAGGCCGGACAGGCCCTCCTCAAGATCCAGTGCGGCCTGGAACGGAGCATTAAAACTGTCGATCGCCCTGCCCAGTTGGGACATGCGGTGATTGAACTCCCGGTTCAGGGCCAGCTGCAGGTTTTCGCTGGCCATCTGCGACACCATTTTGCAGAAGGTGCGCACCGGCTGGCTCAGGTAATTGGGCTTGTCGCCATGGCAGACAATCATGCCCCAGAGCTCACCATCCGGCATCAGCGACATGGTCAGGGAGGACACGGTGCCCATGTTGCGCATGTATTCCCGGTGAATGGGTGAAACACTGCGCAACTGCGTGTAAGTCATGTCCAGCTCCCCGGTAAAGGGGTTCTCGGCCGGTAGCAACGGCACGGGCGTGTAACCCACATTACTGATGCGGCGGATGCGGTTGATTTCATACAACCGCCGGGCCTGGGACGGGATGTCACTGGCCGGAAAGTGGTGGCCCAGAAACCGGTGCTGGCCGTCGGCCCGGTCTTCAATAATGATCTGCCCGTTCCACTCGGCATCAAAGCGATACACCATGACACTTTCGTGACCGGTCACCTCCCTTACCAGCCGGGCCGTCATGGTCAGCAACCGGTCCGGATCGCGAATACGCTCCAGATCGTGAAAAAAATTGCTCAACTGGCTGAACAGCTGGTAAGTCAGTAACTGGTCATCATCCGGCAGCGGCTCCATTTCCACCAGAATACCGCTTTGATTGTGGTGCCCTCGCAGGATGAACCCCTTACCCCGGTACCGCACCGGCTGCAACGTGGGGTGGTCGTTGACCGGATGGCCCAATACCCTTGTCAGAAACTCGTCCAGATCCTGACCCAGCACATGGGCCAGCGGTTTTCCCAGTAGCGCTTCAGGTGCCCAGCCAAGCCACACATCGGTGTTCTGACTGAGCTGGATGATGGTGAAATCGTCCGGGTCCAATACCAGTAAAAGACCATCTGGCTGAATGGCTCCGGGGATATGAATCGGCTCCTTTTCACATTGCTCAAGATCCTCGGTGGAAACGGCGGCGTTCACGGGGTACTGACCTCTCGGTGTTCTGGGCGGGATATCGTCTGGAAGTTTTGAAAAAACAGGGAAAAGGTGGCTCGGGCGGCATTTGCGCAGGCTTCTCTGGCCGCCGGTTCGCTGGCATGGGCCGCCAGCAGACGGTCAAGCTGATGCCAGAGCGGTTTCAGGAACGGCTGACCGTCCCGGTAAAAACTCAGTGGGGTATCCGGGCCCAGATGCTGTTCCAGGCGCGGGGCGATAAAGCGGGCACCAAAACCGGCACCGAGCAGCACATAACAGCAACCCAGGGCTTCGGGCAGGTTGGTAATCGGTACCGTGGGTGGCAATGGACCGGGCTCGCAGGGCGGCTCACCCAGTTTTGTCAAGTCAGAAAAAAGGCGGGATGATGCAGTGAAATGTTGCCAATGGAAGATATCTGAGGGAAAACTGCAGAGAAAATGAGCCAGACGGCTTTCCAGTTGTCGGTGGACCCGATAGTGGCAGTGCAGCAACGCTCGGTATTTCGACAGGGTAAAATCCGGCTTAAGCAGTTCCCGCATGATCGGCAGGCTCTCCAATTGCCGATGCTGGCATTGGGTGGCCTCTCTGAGATAGGGCAGGTACTTCACGCCCGTGTACTCCAGGGAAAAGAAATGGCCAGAGCGGGCCTTTTGCCCGCCCTGGTACCTGAAGGCTTACTTCTTCATTTCGGAAACGATCTTGAAGGTATCGTTTGCGATCACAAACTCTTCGTTGGTCGGAATCACGAAGATGCGTGAAGCGGAGCCGTTGGTGGCGATGTCACGGGCTTCCTTGGAACGCTTGTTGTTCTTGACCGGGTCGATCACCAGACCCATGGCGTCCAGACCGGCACAAACCTTTTCACGGATCAGTGCGGCGTTTTCACCGATACCACCGGTGAAGCACAGGGCATCGATACCGTCGAGCGCGGCCACGTAGGAGCCCACGTATTTCTTGATGTTGTAGGCGACCATGTCCACGGCCAGACGACAGCGGTCATCACCATTCTGCATGCCTTCGAGCACCTCGCGCAGGTCCGAGGACTTGCCGGAAATACCCAGGATGCCGGATTTCTTGTTCAACACGTTCAGTGCGTCATCGATGGTCAGGTTTTCCTGACGCATCATGTACTGCAGCGCACCGGCACCGATGTCGCCGGCACGGGTGCCCATCATCAGGCCCTGAACCGGAGTCAGGCCCATGGACGTGTCGATACACTCGCCGTTCTGAACGGCAGAAACGGAAGAGCCGTTACCCAGGTGACACACGATGATGCGGGTGTTGTGCTTCTTGTCCAGCATCTTGCGCGCTTCGTTGGACACGAAGTAGTGCGAGGTGCCGTGGAAGCCGTACTTGCGGATCTTGTGCTTGGCGTACTGGTCATACGGCAGCGCGTACATGTACGCGTAGTCCGGCATGGTCTGGTGGAACGCGGTGTCGAACACGGCCACGTTGGGCTTGCCCGGCATCAGCTCGCGGCAGATTTCCATGCCCATGATGTTGGCCGGGTTGTGCAGTGGCGCCAGCGGGATCAGGTCTTTCATTTCGTTGATCACCTCGTCGGTGACCAGCACAGACGCGGAGAACTTCTCGCCGCCGTGCACGGCGCGGTGGCCGATGGCTTCAATTTCATCGGTGGAGTCGATGACCTTGCCTTCACCACTGGTCAGGGTGCGCAGCACAGACTCGATGGCCTCTTTGTGAGTCGGCATATCGACGTCCATTTTCAGTTCACGGTCATCGCCGAATTCGTGCTTGAGCACGCCATCCAGGCCGATACGCTCGCAGATACCGGCAGCCAGGGTTTCAGCCGTCACCGGGTTCATCAACTGGTACTTCAGCGATGAGCTGCCCGCGTTAAGAATAAATACCAACATACTGTGTTTCCTCTGGATTTTTATAGTCTGTAAAAGAAAGCGTTACTTGACCTGGGTGGCGGTAATGGCAACCAGGTTGGCGATGTCGTCAACGGAGCAGCCACGGGACAGATCGTTCACCGGCTTGGCCAGACCCTGGATGATCGGGCCGTGGGCGGCGGCGCCGGAGAAGCGCTGAACCAGCTTGTAACCAATATTGCCGGACTGCAGGTCCGGGAAGACCAGCACGTTGGCGTGGCCGGCTACGTCGGAGCCCGGTGCTTTCTTGGCACCAATGGATTCAACAATCGCTGCGTCGGCCTGCAGTTCGCCATCGAACGGGAAATCCACATTGCGGTCGGCCATGAGATCAACGGCATACTGCACCTTGTCGACCAGCGGGTGCTTGGCACTGCCCTTGGTGGAGAAAGACAGCATGGCCACTTTCGGGTCGATACCCACCACGTTCTTGGCGGTGGCGGCGGTGGCGCAGGCGATATCCGCCAGCTGCTCGGCGTTCGGCTCGGGAATAACGGCGCAGTCGGCAAACAGGATCAGACCGTTCTCACCAAAGTTGCCGTCCACGGTTTCCATCACGAAGCAGGAAGACACGGTGTTAATGCCCGGGGCGGTTTTCACGACCTGGATAGCGGCCTTCAGAACATCGGCGGTGGGGGCGCTGGAACCAGCCACCAGGCCGTCGGCATCGCCCAGACGCACCATCATGCAACCGAAGAACCGCGGCTCGGTGGTCAGGATTTCGCGGGCTTCTTCCGGAGTCATGCCCTTTTTCTTGCGCAGCTCAACCAGCTCGTCTACGTATTTATCAAGATCAGCAAAGGTTTTCGGATCAATAATGGTCGCGCCTTCAATATTGGCGGTGCAGGAGGAGGCATCGGCCTTGATGGTGTCTTCGTTACCGATCAGAACCACTTTGGCTGTCTGCTCTTCGAGCACTTTTTCGGCCGCTTTCAGCACCCGCTCGTCTTCAGTTTCCGGCAGAACAATGGTCCGCAACTGAGACTTCGCTTTTTCCTTGATGCTTTTAATCAAACCCATGTGACTCACCCTTTCTCGTTTATATTTATGAAATGATAAAAACCAGAACCGCAACGCAGGGAGCTTTCGGCAGACAAAACAAAAACTGCCACCACCCGGCTAGTGATCGTGCCCAAGTGGTGCATCCCTTTTGGTAGATTTAACAGGTATAAGTACTAGAGAGCATAAACGGCCCTTTCTGGACCGGTCAACAGGTTCGAGGTAGTACATTAGGCCAATCGTCAATCGGGGTTTTCCGCATAACCGGCTGGTGGCACAGACCGGCAAATGTGATAACTTCGGCTCAGCCCCCGCACCACCGGAAACAACCAACACAAGCAGAGCCCGCAATGAGTGAAAAACCGGCCCGCATTACCCTGCCGCGCAAGCCACATTATGTGACCCTGGCGGCCGACATCGATTTCTTCGGCCTGTTCAAGAAGATCGAAAAACGCTTCGACAACTGCTTCATGCTGGAGTCACTGGGCGAAGAAAGCCACATGGCCCGCCACTCCATCATCGGTTTCGACCCGGAGCAGATCCTCTGGGCCACCGAGGGCGAACTGCACATCCAGGAACGCAATGGCGAGGTGAACAGCTACGCCAGCGACAACCCCTACTACCTGCTGCGCGAGATCGTGCCCCAGGACATCATCTCCCGGAAGTACGCCGGCGGGCTGACCGGTTACATCGGCTACGACTGCATGAACTACTTCGAGCCAACGCTGAAACTGCAGCACAGCGAGATGTTCGATGTGTTCCGGTTCGGGGTATTCAAGGACGGCCTGATTCTCGACAAGATGACCGGCGAAGTCATCTATTTCCATTACGATCACAGCCGTATGGCGCTGATCGAGGACATTCTTGCCGAACCCGCGGTGGCAAACGGCCCGCTGAAAGTCACCGCCAACGGCGAAACCATGAGCAAGGAAGAGCACGCCAAAGCGGTGATGAAGGTGAAACAGGACATCATCGACGGCAAGGTGTTCCAGTGCGAGGTGGGCTTCAAAAAACGCTTCCGCCTGGAAGGTGACACCATCAACCTGTACGAGCAGCTGCGCGAGGTGAACCCCTCGCCGCAGATGTACTACGTGAAGTTCGGTGACCAGAAGCTGATCGGCGCCAGCCCCGAGCTGCTGTTCCGCCTACGCCAGGGCGAAATGGAAACCTTCCCGCTGGCCGGCACCACCAAGCGCGGTGCCAACGACGTGGAAGACACCCAGTACGCCCGCACCCTGCTGAATGACCCGAAGGAAATCGCCGAACACAACATGATCGTTGACCTGCACCGCAACGACATCGGCCGGGTGGCGCGCTTCGGTACTGTTAAGGTGCGCAGCCTGATGGACATCAAGCGGTTCAGCCACGTTCAGCACATTTCCAGCGAAATCGTCGGCATTATTTCCGAAGATCACGACATGTTCTCGGCACTGGCGAGCAATTTCCCGGCCGGCACCCTGACCGGCGCACCCAAGATCGAGGCCATGAAGATCATCGACGACCTGGAGTGCGATGGCCGCGGCCCCTACGGCGGTGCCGTGGGCCACTTCTCGTTCAACGGTGACTGCACTTTCGCCATCCCCATCCGCACCGTGTTCGCCAAGGGCGAGGAAGCCTACGTGCAGACCTGCGGCGGCAACGTGTACGACTCCAACCCGGAGGATGAGTACGAGGAAATCCGGCGCAAATTCGCCGGCACCAAGAAGGTTCTGGACAAGTTCAGCGCGGAGGGCGAGGCATGAAGGTTTACATCATCGACAACTACGACTCCTTCACCTACAACCTCTACCAGTACATCGGTGAAATCCTGAGCACGGAACGCCACCGGGGCCGGCTGGAGCATTTCGAGATCGTGGTGAAGCGTAATAACCAGGTGACCCTGGAAGACGTCCGCGCCGCCGCACCGGACCGAATCATCATCTCCCCCGGTCCGGGCTCACCCGACGACCCGGCCTACTTTGGCGTGTGCGCCGAGGTGATCCGCGAACTGGGCCCCACCATTCCCCTTCTGGGCGTGTGCCTGGGCATGCAGGGCATTGTGCACGTGTTCGGCGGCAAGGTGGTGAAGGCCACCCTGCCCATGCACGGCAAAATCAGCCCCATCAGCCACACCGGCGAAGGCGTGTTCGCCAACACACCGGACCAGCTGGAAATCATGCGCTACCACTCACTGATGGCGGAGGCGGAAAGCTTCCCGGAATGCCTGAACGTGACCGCCGTGGTGGGCGATTTGCCGGTGCAAAGCTTCACTGATCATGAGCGCATCCATCAAGGTGGTGAGTTCGAGATCATGGGCGTGAAACACAAGCAGCACCCCATCCACGGCATCCAATTCCATCCCGAATCCTTTGCCACCGAAGGCGGCAAGGAACTGATTGCCAACTTCCTGTTTGACGCCTAATCTTTTCCGGGTTCACCCACGGCCGGCTCGTCGTCATCCGACGACTCATAGCCGGCCGCCTCGGTAATGGGTTCGCCCTCCTCGTCCTGCAGCTGGTAATCATAGGCCGCCTGCAGGCCGGTCTCCTCTTCCGGTTCTTCCTCCGGCTCGTACTCCAGATAACGCGGGTAAAGGGGCGACAGCATCGCCACCACCACACCGATAGCAGCGAAAACGGCAAAGCCATCGGCATAGCCGAGCGCATCCACCAGCCAGCCAACAATGGGCGATCCGGTTGCCTGGCCCAGCGAAACCGCCATAAACGGCAGCACCGGGCCCATGGACAAGCGGCCGGGCAGCAGGCGAATGCCCGTCATCAGGTACAGGCCGGTCAGGCTCATGTAAGCCAGGCCAAACACCAGCGCGGAGAACACCGCAATCACGATCTGCCCCGGGCTGGCCGCCAGCAGCGCCAGGCTGACCGACAGCATCATCAGCATCAGCGCCTGGGTAATGGGTGGGTTGTTGCGATCCGCCAGGTCTGCCACCACGGCACCGCCAAGGCCCGCAATGCCCACGCCGAGCCACAGCCAGCCGGTTGAGCCGGCAGGCAGGGCACCCAGCTCAGACGCCAGATCCGGCGCGAAAATCCAGTAAGCCGCGGAAACAAAGCCCATGGCAAAGGCAAACAGCGAGAGGCGGAACAGCTTCCACCATTGCTGGGCATCGATGGGCGGTTGCGCGGCGTTGGCCGGCGTTACCCGCGACACAGAGGGGATGAATATCCAGGTGGCCACCAGGCCCAACACCGCCAGCCCGGCAAACGCCATGTAGGCATGGCGCCATTCACCGGCCATGAACAACACTGCGGGCACAGACACCGCCACGCCCACACTGGTGCCCGCATTCATCACCGAACTGACCCGCCCGTGCACCGAGCGGTCCACCAGTGCCTGCATGGCCGCGGTGAGCGCCGGCATCATCAGCCCGGTACAGATACCGCAGGCAACCACGCCAATACCCAGCGAAATGGCGCCGGAGGCCTGGCTGATCAGCCCCAGCCCGACAGCGCCGAACACGCCGGAGGCCATGGCAGTATTGCGGGCACCCAGCCGCACGGCGGCCAACGGTGCCACCAGGGTGGCAAACACAAAACTGATCAATGGCAGGGCACCAATAATGCCCACCACATAGGAGGAGAGTGCCAGCTCATCACGAATGGGCGGTACAAACAGGCCAAAGGCGAAACGCGCCAGCCCGTAGCTGATTGCGATCAGCGCGGCACCCAACAGGGCAAATGTGGTGCTGGAAGGACTCTTCACGCCACCTCCGCCTGACGGCCATTGTGGAGTTGGAACCGGCCAACATTAAGAATACCGGCCCTACAGAGTGTGGCAGCAGTCCCCGGAAGTTCTCAAGCTGCCCGGCGAAATAGCCGACTGCTTCCGTTAGCCCCCCTAGGATGAGGACAAGCAGCGCATGGTGACTTATCGGGAGGCTGAAGGCGGCTAACCTACCTTGAAAATAGCGGTTCTGTCCCCATATAGGACGTAGTTCGATGCCTTCCTTCGCTAGGCGTCTTTTCTTCTGCGTGCAACCACCTCCGGGACAGAACACTATGGGAACCCTTCAAAAACCGTTTCGACAGCGGACTGTCTGGCAGCTGACATCACTGATGGCACTGGTTTTATTACTCAGTGGCTGTGGAATCAACAACATCCCCACCTACGACGAGCAGGTAACCTCCGCCTGGGCCCAGGTGGAAAACCAGTACCAGCGCCGCGCCGATCTGATTCCCAACCTGGTGGAAACCGTCAAAGGCTTCGCGGCCCAGGAGCAGGAAACCCTGACCGCCGTTATTGAAGCGCGTTCCAAGGCCACCTCGATTCAGGTGGACGAGAGCATTCTGGAGAATCCCAAGAAACTGCAGCAGTTCCAGCAGGCCCAGGGCGAGCTGAGCAGTGCGCTGAGCCGCCTGATGGCGGTGTCTGAACGTTACCCGGACCTGAAATCAAACCAGAACTTCCTGGCCCTGCAATCACAACTTGAAGGCACTGAAAACCGGATTGCCGTCGCCCGCCGGGATTTCATTCAGGCGGTGGAGCGCTATAACACCGAACTGCGCACCTTCCCGGGCAAGATCTGGCACAGCATTCTGTACAGCGATCTGGAGCCCCGCGCCAACTTTGAAGCCACCACGGACAATGCGGAAGACGCACCAGCGGTGGACTTCTGATGGTTGTATTGCCGCGCAAAAGTCTGCTGCTGACGTTACTGCTGTTGCTCCCGACCACCGTCTGGGCCCAGTCAACGCCGGAATTTCCGGAGCTGACCGGCCGGGTGGTCGACCGGGCCGACATGCTCTCTCCACAAGTGGAAACACGCCTGACCCAGATGCTTGAAGCCCACGAACAGGCCAGCACCGAACAGGTTGTGGTGGTTACCCTGCCCAACCTGCAGGGTTATCCCATTGAGGATTTCGGCTATCAACTGGGCCGGCACTGGGGTATTGGTCAGGAAGGAGAGGACAACGGCGCCCTGCTGATCGTGGCCGAGGAAGAGCGCGCCATTCGCATCGAAGTGGGTTATGGCCTGGAAGGCCGGCTTACCGATGCCCAATCCTCGGTGATCATCAACCAGGCCATCAGCCCGGCTTTCCGCCAGGGTAATTTTGAAGCCGGCATCTTCAACGGCGCTGCGGCCATGATCCAGGTGCTCGGCGGCGAGCCCCTCGCGGTTCCCCAGGGTCAGCAGTCACCCCGTGCTGCCCAGGAAAAGCCCAATGCCGGCCTGGTGGGGCTGATATTCCTCGGCATGCTCGGCGTGGTGTTCTTTATCGGTAGTCGCGGTGGCCGTGGCGGGCGCGGTGGCGCTGCCCTGGTCGGCGCGGCGCTGCTCGGTGCCGCCATGGGCGGTCGTGGTGGCGGTGGCGGCTTCGGCGGCGGTGGTTTTGGCGGCGGCGGAGGCGGCTTCGGCGGTGGCGGTGCTTCCGGTGGCTGGTAATTCCGCTTTGGTATCCGCGCGCGCTGAATCCTCTCACCTGCATATGAGAATCACAGAATCATGACATTACTAAGCAAAACCGATCAGGAAGCCGTAACCGCTGCCATCAACGAGGTAGAGCGGCACACCGACGCCGAACTGGTCACTGTACTGACGGCCCAGTCCGACAATTACAGCTATATTCCCCTGCTCTGGGCCGGCATCCTGGCGCTACTGGTACCGGGTATTGCCAACTACTTCGGTAGCTGGTTCGGAGCCGACGTGCTGTTGCTGGTTCAGTGGGGTGTTTTCATCGTACTCAGCCTGCTGTTCAAAATGCCCAGCATCAACACCCGGCTGATTCCCCGGCAGGTGCGTTACTGGCGAGCCTCCAACCTGGCACGGCGCCAGTTCCTGGAGCAGAGCCTGCACCATACCGAAGGCGGCACCGGCATGCTGATCTTCGTCTCGGAGGCGGAACGCTATGTGGAGATTCTGGTGGATCAGGGCATTGCCGACGTTCTGGACAACCAGGTGTGGGAAGACATAGTGGCGGACTTCACCGCCAAGGTGCACCAGGGCCAGACCCGGCAGGGCTTTCTGGACTGCATTGAAGCCTGCGGCAAGCTCCTCAAAGAGCACGTACCGGCGACTCACGAGCGCAATGAGCTGCCCAATCACCTGGTGATTCTGCCGTAATAGCAACGGCGGCTGGTTATTGGTCACCGCCAGTCATCAAAGAGCACCGGATGGTCATTTACTCATCAAGTAATCCGCTACCGCCTGATAGGCGGGCAGCGAGGTCGGGTCAATCCGGGCATTTTTCGCCACGGGAAACGATGCCAACCTGACAATCACCATATCGGCGGTCGGGTCCACATAGATGGTTTGCCCATGCACACCCCGTGCAGCGAAAGCTCCGTGTTCATTATGCAAAAGCCACCACATGCTCCGGTAACTTCCACCCTCCAGAGTGTTATAACCGGCCTTGGCAAATACCTCCTTGTCGCCACCCGCCCGAATGTTTTCAGTGACCTTTTCAGGAAACAGCTGCTCGCCATTCAGTTTGCCGTCGTTCAGCATCAGCAGCCCAATACGCCCCAGATCCCGTAAACCAGCACTCAGTCCGCCGCCAGCAAACGGGGTGCCCTTGGCGTCCACCGTCATGTAGCCGTCCTGCTCGGCGCCCATCTGGCTCCACAGCCGCTCGGAAAGCAGTTGCGCAACGCTCTTGTCCGTCACTCGAGAGATAATCCAGCCCAGTGCATCCGTATTGATGGTCCGGTAACCGAAGGCTTCGCCATGAACGCCATCCTGTTTCACGGTTTGCAGGTATTCAAAGTAACCGTTGGGGCCCTCATAGCCCTCGGGTTTGGGCAATGGGCTCGCCGCCTTTGAATAGAGCCAGATGTCCGCTTCCGGATCAGCGTAGTCTTCGCTGTAATCCAGCGCCGTGGTCATGTCCATCACCTGGCGCACCGTCGCGCTCCCGAAGGCGCTGTCCACCAGCTCCGGAACAATGGCCGAAACCTGCGCGGTGTCGTCCAGTTGCCCCTCGACCACCAGAATCTCCGCCAGCAGTCCGGTCATGGATTTTGTCATCGACATGGCGGCATGCTTGCCAGTTTCGTCCAGGCAACCGGAGTAGTGTTCGTAAACCACCCGGCCCTCATGCAGGATGAGCATGCCATCGGTGTAGTTCGCCGAGAGCGACTCTTCCCAGGTCATCGGTTCCCCGCCGCCCATGGGCGTAAAGGTCACCGCATCAATACCATCATCGAGTGCATATTCCAGCGGCACCGGTGCGCCAATGCCCCGGCTCACCTGCCTGGTGGGCATCAATTCCCGGATGTGGCAGACTGTCCAGCGCATTTTTGGGAAGCTGAAGAAATCCGATTCGGGCTGCATGATTAGTTTTTCAGGTGGCGGCGGGAAGCCCGTCATCCAGCCCAATTGCCGGGGGTCCGATGCTTCGGCGCTCATATAGGAATCCGTTTGAGCGCAGGCTGGCGCCGCAGGGCCCAATGCGGCGAGAAATCCTGCAAGCAGGGGGAGTGCGATGGGAGTCAGGCGCTTCATGGTGCTTCCTCTTGGCCCGTCCGGGCCCTTAGCCAATCCTTGTTTGCGCTGATCGAATCAGCGCTCCAGCCCGTGAAGTATAGTCTTCACAAACGGCGCCTTGCGCTTTACGTACACATCCTGATCATCCACGCCTTCAGCCAGAATTGCTATTTTCTCGCGTTCATAGTCCGCGCGAACCTGTGGATTGGCCAGCAGGTAATCCCGGTAGGCGCGTTGGCGTTGGTGTTCCTCGGAATCCCTTTGAATCACATGGGCGTGAATCAGGTACTTTCGGCCTTCAAACAGCACTGCGCCATCCTTGCGCGGGCGCTCCGGGGGGAAGGGCTTGGTGGATACCTGGTCCTGAAAGCCCAGTGTTTTGAGGTGATCAACCGCCGCCTGCAACCGGCCTTCGGGGTATAGCACCGACAGATCAATGATGCCCTTGCCACCAACCCTGGCGGAGGTGGAGCCGAAGTGCATCACCTCCATCTCATCCGTTTCAATAAACCGAATCAGCGCCTGGGCGACGGCCAGATAGGTTTCCGTCCAGGGTTTGAATTCGGCCCTTACCTTCTCATACGGCAGGATTTCCATGAACCACACGCTCCTTTCTTACAACCTGCCTCGCAATTTGGCACCCGTACCGCAGCCAATATCAGCCACTTTCAAAGGCGCGGCGGCTGCATATCACCGGTGACAAAACCACAGCAAAGCAGAGGGGTTTGGCATCCGGTGCTTGGCCTAGTGTCCCGTCTGGTTAATTCGTTGACCTACTGAGCCACTGAGAGCGTTGAGAGCAAGGCGTGCTAATGAAGGTATGGTGGTTCCATATCGAATTAGCGCAACGCGGCTATCAACGCTCTCAGTGGCTCCCGAAGGGCGTAGCTCTGGGATTCCTGGCCGGTGTTGCCAGCGCTTGATGTGGCACCACCACACCTGCACACTGGCGCCTTGGCCAGGAACCCCAGAGCTACGCAGTAGATCAGCGAATTAACCAGACGGGACACTAGTTGAACCTCTCGTGGGTCAGTGAAGCTGATTAAAAATTTCGGGATGCTGCTCAGCAATACGCAGAAGCGCAACCGCAGGACCCTGTGGCTCACGCCGACCCTGCTCCCAGTCCTGAAGGGTTCGCACACTCACACCCATTAGGCCGGCAAATGCTGACTGCGACATGTGCAATTTCAGCCTGATCACTTTGGGTGGTGAGGGTTCTGAAAGCTCATGGGTTCGTAGAGCTAGTTTGCCTTTCTTGAACTGTTTGATTTCATTGATACCGTCAAGTATCTCTGCCCCAAGGTTCCTGTTACCCATTTTTGATTGCCTCCGCTATCTGCTTGAGCATATGGCCAGGAATGCTGGCGCGCTCTGATTTACTGTACAGCGTGAGCATCCATATCTCGTGGTCAGACTTCTTCCAGTAGTAAATGGCTCTGATACCACCGCTCTTCCCGGAACCCGCTGGTGCCCATCGAACCTTACGAACACCGCCTGAGCCCTTTATAAGGTCGCCCACATCCGGCTTCTGCAGAAGATACGTTTGAAGCCCACGGTATTCCTCATCCGTGAGGTAATTCGGCAATAGCTTGGTGAACGTTGAAGTCTCGATGAATAGCATTCTCAAAATATACGGCGATGCCGTATATATATCAAGAGTATCGCCTGAAGCATTTAGTAGGCATCATTGCTGCCCCGGAATGCCCCGGATAGCTTACTAAGAACAAACTTCAAAAGCCCTCTACCCTACTCACAACCAGCCCCGCAATTTGGCGGCAAGGTAAGGCGCCACCGCCGTGACTGCAAGCACCACGGGCCAGAGGTTACCGCCCTTGAAGGAGTAGGCTTCCAGCATCACCGGCCAGGACTTGCCCTGCCAGAGTCCAAAGGAGAATTCGAACACCAGGGTCAGCGCCAGCCAGCCAAAGCCCACCAGCCAGTATTGGATTGGGGAGCCGGGCTTTAACCAGGGAAGCGACAGGTAAGCTATGCCCAGAATCAGCGCCGACAACAACAAGCCGCTGAATACCAATGCGGCGGGAGTACCAAGCCTGGGCATGAGAACAAACTCACGCAGAAAACCGTTGGCCATGGCCAGCATCAGAATCACGACCCAGATAACCAGTGCCTTGAGGGCAAGCGAGACCGTCATGGTTGTGTCAGCCCTGGTGACGCTCACGCAACAGTGCGTAGACCTCATACACCGCTGCTATTTTCTGTTCATCAACAGACAAGTCTTTCGCATGGCCCTGCTCCAGCCGCTCCATCAGCTCCGGTGGCGCATTACGCTGCAGCCAGCCCTCCACCACACGCAACAACGCCCGCTCATCCGGCCCGCCAATGTTCGGCCAGTACATGTAAGGCACCAGTTCCGGGTTGCGCATGTAGAACGCCGGGTACACCTCCGGCTCAAAGTCTTCACTGGCGCGGAAGCCAAACATGAACGGATCGCCCGCGTTATCCACAAAGGTGGCCGACACCGAGCCTGCCTCGGTGGTAATGCTGGCCTCACGGAGGGTAATCGGCTGCTCCAGGTCTGGCAGCGCGGTGATGTAATACTGGAACACGATGCCGACGAACAGCAGAAGAATCAGAGTGGCCAGGGCGATGGACTTTTTCATGAACGGGTCAAAGCTCGGTTTGGGTGGGTTTCAGGCATCGGACTTTTTCGCAATGTACACGCCATAGCTGACGAACGCTTTGTATTTTTCGTAGAGCTCGATTTCATGCTGCTCGGCCTCAACGATGGCACGAGCTTCGTCACTGTTGCCATGGCGTTCCAGAAACCCCTGAAAATCCGCCTGCATGGGCCGGTAATAATTGGCCAGCCAGCAGTGTTCGGGCAATAGAAAATAGCCCACCGGAGAATAACCGTTGTCCTCCAGAACCTTCATTTTCGCCGAGGCGGTATCGACTTCGGGGTATTCATTATCCCAATGCTGCTGAAGTTCCGCCGGGCGCATGCCAGTGGTCCAGGTAAGTTCCGAGGCAACCAACACACCGCCGGGCTTGAGGTAACGCTTCCAATCCGAAACGCCCTTCTGGAACCCGATGTTGTAGATCGCGCCTTCGGACCAGATCACGTCAAACGCCTCGTCCTCAAACGGAAGTTCGTCCATGGACGCACACACCGGCGTGATCTTTTCCTCAAGCCCTTCCCGCCGGGCCCGGGTTTCCAGCTCGTCCAGAAACGCCTGAAGAAAATCGACCGCCGTGATCTCGGCGTTCAGCATGCGGGCCAGTGTTAGCGCGGAGGCACCCGTACCGCAACCGATATCGGCCACTTTCAAGGGCGCGGCGCGGCTCAGGCCCGCAAGATCCAAGGCTCGTTCGGTCTCGGCATCGCCTCCCGGGCCCTGGCGGTTGGCGTGTTTATGGAGATCGATCAGTAGCTGGAGTTCGTCCATTCTCATTTCCTTAACGGTTTTGACCGTACCGTTTTAAACCAGAACAGTTTAAAGCCATCGCCGCGCGTGAGCGATCACCGCATGGGCGGGTAACACGGTAAATCCCAGCCCCAGGCTAACCGGCTCGAGAATCAACCCGATCCGGTTGGAAAACCCCTTTTTCGGAAACATTCTGGAAATCTACAGCCACAGCTACGAGCTGATTTACAGCGAGGACGCCTACTGAGGCCAGCACGGGTTTTACCAAAGTGTGGCATTCAGGGGTAAACTACAAGACGTTTTACGCCTGACGACCCTCTGAAAAAGACCGTAGGAAATCCAACATGCTGAAAGTGCGAACGCTGTCGCCTGTGCGATCGCCCATTAGTGCAGACAGCGAGCGTCGCGCTGCGGATGCCCTGAAGCAAATGGCGGAGGCCGGCTGCGATGCCGGTGCCCCGCTCAATCTGTTGCCCGAAACAGACACTCTCAGGCGCTTTGAATGGCCTTGGACAAACGGTTACGGAACACTTGAGCACGATAACCTGCCGGCGTTCTTCCAACCGTTCGCCTGTTACTCGGTGGCAATGGATGACACGCCCCTGCCTGCCGACATCGGCGAGCTTCTGGCCGACAACGGCGGCGTGATCGAGCACTGTCACCTGTACCTTTACGATGACACGGTCGCCCTGCTGCAGCTGGACGTAGCCTTTGACACCCGCGAACCAGGTCTTGTTGAGTTGCTTGCTGGACACCGCCTCGACGGTGCGCTCTCCCGGCTGGCCAAATGGGTCTACAAGCACACGGTGTACCCGACATTCCACCAGTACGCGCTTGGGTTCGACAAGCGCAAACGGTACAAAGACGCCGGCGCCGTGTCGTATCTTCGAGATCCGAAAAAGTTGACGGTGTTTCGGGATGTGTCGTTCGATTCACCGGACGCACCAGACACCTATGTGCTCTGGACCGGCCGATACGTGGTAACGCAGCCAAGCGCCCTGAACGGTCCGCTTGGCGACAGCTTGCGGCTGTGGGCCTCGTACACTGGCTCGCCGGAGGCATTGCTGGAGGCCAGACAATTTGTGGGCTCAGGCAACATCCTGGCAGTTGCGGACGATGTGGAGTCCCAGGCGAACAACTGGCTTCGCGGTCTGTCCGTCTGCCAGCTCTACAACGCCGTGTTATCGATATACGGCGGCATCCTGAAATCCAGTTATTCGGAGCTCAACGACATTGCGGGCTCGCGGCGCCGCAGTAAAGATTTGCACCGGCTGATGACGGACATTACGAAGACCCTGGACCACCTGGAATTCACTCGCCTTGAATTCAATGAAGCCATCATCGGGGTTCAGGCCGAACGAGCCAAGGTGGTCAGGGCTACGTATGCGGCCTGGAATCTGGGCGAGCTGATTGAGGGCTCCCTGGAGCGTACCGGCTTGATTCGCTCCAAAATCTCCCGCCTGCTGGAAGCCCGGAAGAGCCAGCTCGATCGTTCGGTGGAATTGATTCTTGCCGGTATCGGTGGCGTCGCCGTTATTGATCTGTTTATTTCGTTGACGACCGCCTCCCGGGGCCTGGAGCGTGATGACATTCCCGGGGTGCTGGATGTGTTCGAATGGCTCCAGCCCGATGGCTCCATTGCGTTGTCCACGACCATTCTTGTACTGATCTCGTTCTACATCTATCTGGCCAAGCGCTGATGAAAAGGAGTTTGCCATGACGGGCAATGAAAGAAGTCGTTTTCTGGTCATTCTGTCGGCAGAGCCGGAACAGGTGCCCCTGGCGAGTGAGCGGATCGCCCGGCAGCTTTCCCGGAAGTTTGGGGGCGCGACGGTGATGGGAGGCCATGATAATGCCTGGCTGACCGGCTACTGGGCCGAAGATGGCCACGCCTTCAAAGGCGAGTACGAGGGCAACGTTCACAAAGAATCCGTGTTCGCTGTCATGCTGATGGTGATGCCAGACGAGGAAGCGCGGGCCTATGCTGAAATTCAGAAGGCCGTGAGGCAGGCGGCGTCCGATTTTGGGCTGAACAGCCGCCACATTCACGTGGAGGTAAGCGCCGTGCGATCACGGCACTTTGATCTTCAGGGTGTAACGCCCGACTGAGTAACTTCGGGCCTGCCCTTGGACCGGGTGCTACTCGGTTTCGGCAGCTTCGTTCAGCAGTTCCGGTTTTTTAAGTGCCCGGGTGAACAACTCCTTTTCTTCCGCAATGGCCAGGGCGCATTGCTCTGCCAACTCTTCAGACAGCCCCCCGACCTTGCGCTGCAGGAAGGTGATAATCTCTTCGGAAAGTTCCAGAACCTTGTCCCGGGCATCGGCTTCTGCTTTGGACGCAAACAACATTTTGTCCGGGTTTTTCAGTGCCATGTCCAGTCCGTCCCTCTCGGAATAGTAGAGTGCTTTTACGCCCATGATATGCCATCGCCTCCGGGGTCATGATGGTTGGTAAAACCGTTAATGAAAGCGCAGCCTATCACAAATACTGAATATTTATACAGTATTCTGATTCGTTATTCTGTCCTCTTTTGCTGTTCCAGCGCCGGGGCTTTCACCGTTTTATTCTAAACAGCAAATTGATGCGACGACTGAGGCCACGCAGGGCTGGCCGGCTGAGGATCTGATCAAGGGAATGATGAGTGCTGGTCAGGTTTTGACTGCACCAGAGAATATGCAGCCCTCACCTGAATCATCGCTATTTTTGCATCCTCCGGATTCAGGCCATGCTTGCGCAGCTGAGGCATTACCAAACGGCCAACCTGCTTGCACCTGGACCGGGCAATACCGTGCTTGCTGAACACATCGGCAATGGCTTGCGGTTTGGCATCGCGATCAGCTTTCAACAAGGCTCCGATCTCACGGGCACAGGCTTGCTCAGCGGGGTCTGTGTTCTGTTTATTCCACCAGACGGCAACTGCCACGAAGATTACAAAAACACCGACAATAAGGAGTTCTGTCATCTAAGCTAGTCCAAGTTCGACGAGTGTTTCATCACGCCCGCAATCACCCGCTTGTCGCGTAGATTTCATTGTTATGCTACCTGAACGAAAATATACCAATTATTGGTACTAGTGAGGCGGCGCCATGCAAAAGAACACCAGCATCACTCTAGGCCAACATTTTGATGCGTTCATTGCAGAACAGCTCAAGAATGGCCGATACAGCTCAACCAGCGAGGTTGTTCGTGCAGGCTTACGCCTGCTTGAAGAATCCGAAACCCGCTTGACCACGCTCCGCAAACTGCTCAAGGAAGGCGAGGATAGTGGTTTTGAGGACTACTCCTATGACTCACTTATTCGTGAACTGGACAACGAAGGACACTGATACCGAATTTCAAGCTTTCCAGGAAGGGCACCTGCTTTAGGGCATAAGCGCGCCATCACCGGTGACAATACCGTGTTTTACCGACCATGTCTCAAATCGATAACCAGGCGCGGAGGACTGCTCAATTCCCGGACCTGGTAGCGATTCGGGGACTCGACGCCGAAGACCCATGTCACCACCGCCTCGAAGTCGCACGTCAGCTCCAACTCGGAGAGAACCGGCAAGTCTGGCATACGCTTACGATCGGTGACCGTCGGCTGCCACTCTTCGGTGTGCGCCTTTGCCGGGTACATCCGGACCTCAAGCCAGCCATCACCGGCCAGAGGCGTGACCTTCCCGGAACCGCACTTGCGAACGGGTTTGTCGATGTACTCAATGTGATAGCCCGGCACCCGCTCATCAAACTCGAAAACGACCCGGTCAAAGCCTTCGTGGGTGCCGGTACGGACGGCAACAAGCATCGCAGCGGGCTGGTCCGACCGCGGCCGGTCGATAATGCCGGCTGTCCACTCCGATAGATAAACGGCGGTTGGCTCGTCCGGCAAAGAATCGTTCCGAGCGCAGGCGGCAAGAACCAGCATGGACGCAAAAACAAACGCGATTCGCAGCCGTAAAGCGGAGAAAAAACGGTCGCTGCGCAGCTGACTGTTAATTCCTTTTTTGTGCGGTATTCTGAGCATGAAAAACATCCTGTACAGGTCCGACATCATGGATGCCATTAGTTACACAGCCGCCAGAGCCAACCTGGCAAAAACCATGGAGCAGGTCTGTGAAGACCATTTTCCCGTGATCATCACCCGAAACAAGTCCCAATCGGTGGTCATGATCTCGCTTGAGGACTACGAGGCGTTGCAAGAAACCGCCTACCTCCTCCGCGCCCCCAAGAATGCCCGCCGTTTAATGGAATCCGTGGCGGAGCTGGAGCAAGGCCATGGTCAAGAAAAGGAACTTCTTGAATGAAACTGATCTTCTCCGAGAACGCCTGGGAAGACTATCTGTAATGGCAGAAAACCGACAAAAACCCTCATCCGAATCAATAAACTGATCAAGGCAACAACTCGAGAGCCGTTCGAAGGTGTCGGCAAACCCGAGTCCCTCAAGCATAGCCTGGCCGGTTATTGGTCTCGGCGAATCAACGAAGAACACCGAATGGTTTACAAGGTCACGGACGACGCTTTGCTTATCGCCCAGCTTCGGTATCACTACTGATTGAGCGCCCAGGCAGTAAGAAACAGTATGGAAGCTTAGCTACTCAGCCTCCAGCACACAGTCCACCTCCGTCTCAACCAGCCACTCCGGATCAATAAAGCGGCTGACTTCCACAAACGTGCAGGCCGGCCTTATCTCGGAAAACAGCTCCCCGTGGGCCTTGGCCGCTTCCTCCCAGCGGGAAATATCCGTGAGCATGATGCGAGTGCGGATGATATCCGCCGGGCTGCCGCCCGCTTCACGAATGGCCTGGATCGACAGTTCCAGACAATAGCGGGTTTGGCCGTACACATCGCCCACGCAGGTGGTTTTACCGTCTTTGATGGGGGCGGTACCGGAGACGGAGATCATGTTTCCGACCCGGCATGCGCGGGAGAAGCCGATGGGGGCTTCCAGGGGGGAACCCGAGGTTATGAGTTTTCGCATTGGTTTGGTCCTCTGCGCAGGAGAGTTAAACAGGCGACGTTGGGCTAAGAGGTTGATTTATGGAATTGACGTCACAGTTACTTGTTATACGGTGACGTCAAAGCTCCACTCCATGGTGACGCAGAGTAACCACCATTAACCAGTAACAAACTGCGGTAATACCAACCGACACAACCAGGCTGAGATAAAAACCCACTCCTTTCGCCAGCAGGATAGGCAATGCAATAAACAATGCCAGCGACGGGAGAACCAACCAAAAAACACTGCTTGCAAGCTCACCGACTTTACCAACATCTCCTGTATCTACGTAAAGCCAAAGCATTGCCAGAACAGAAGTCAATGGCACTGACGCAAGTACGGCGCCAATGAATGAACTACGTTTGGAGATCTCCGCGATGAGAACAACCAACACAGCGGTAACTGCAACTTTTGCGATGTAGTATGTCAACTGTCCCTACCCTTTTCTGGCAACCGTATAAACGCTTGCGTAATAGACGCGAACTCCACCGTCCGGTTGACCACATTGCTATGAACCTTGCGTCAGGATGGCGACGATATAACCAGCTATCCCAGCGCCGATAATTTTTGACCATTCAGCTACAAGGCCAAAGGCATTTCTATACAACTGCTTCCGATTCCTTATGTCTATTAAGATCATCATGTTAATATGCATGCGATCAAAAAAAGACAGGCTATAACCACCATAGATACTTGAATTTCTTACGTAAAGAAGAAACTTTCCGATACAACGCTTTATCAATTCATCTGTAACTGCATCAGGTGAAAGGTTGTGGTACAAAATTATATTATCTTCATTCCTTGAATGTCGATCTGATTTATATGGATAAATTATGAAAGCAACAGTACCGTTGCTTCCAAAAGACGCAACGAGAGCGGCTCCCTTCTCAGTCTCAGCCTTCCAGCCCTTCTCATCCGGTTTATCTATTTTCTCTACAATACCGGTGTGATTGACACCTGACGATAATTGGACCGTTTCTTCATTTTTTGTATCGTCGTGGACGTTACAATACATAGAGAATGGATAAGACAATTTCGTTGCAGAATCACAAGCATCTCTAAAACACTTCGCTATTTCGTTCTTAGCTACTAATCGCCAATTCAACCTTCTCCGATGTAACTCAAAAGCGCTTTTTTTGAGCATTTTGGATTCTGAGATCAACGTCCTCAAAAGTCACTCCCTTCAACTTCATAACGCCTTGGCTTTGCGGCACACCAGAGCGCCAGCGAAGGTGCGTCCGCCAACAGCCACTTATTAAAGAATATCTTGCTCGGGCTCAACGTCATCCCTTGTTCTAAGTTGTGCCCAAATTTCTGAAAGCATAGCGCGCTCCGCTGCTTCCATCTCCTTAGTTACCTTTGCATGGACGATTTTGAGCCCCTCGGAAAGACTAGCGGTTAGTTTCAACTTTCTTTTTCGACTCACTCGCTGCTTAAATTCTTGCGCTAACCAATCGTTGAGATAAGACTTATTCTTGTAAATTACTCCAAAGTCAGTATCTCGGGTAACAATAACCACATCTTTACCGCTGTCTATTGAGCACTGAATCAACCATTCCCAGTTGATAGCATCCCCGTATGATGTCTCGCCCTTTTTTCTCGGAGGGTAGCCTAGTGAAAATCTCTTCCGCGCCAACCTTCGAACTGCGAACCGTCGCTTGTCCTCTCGATCAAGGTTATATGGGCTTTTGTGCTTGAATACGCGTTGAAGGACTTTATAAACTTCATCTTGAGTTGCAGGCCGCTCCAAAATTGCCTGAATTTTTTCTGTAAGTATTTTTTGTTGTTTAACCAACTCTTTTCGGTGCTTATCGATCATTCCGGCTGCTTGAGTTTCAGATACTAGAGCGGGCGCACTTAGCTTTCCCCAGTCAGGAGCCCCGAATTTACCTAGACTCTCCAAAATGACGTGCTGCCGATTCTTTTTGTATTCCATCTCGACCTGAGATCCGAGGATGAGCCTATCTCTGCACGCCTCAATTTGTTCAAGAAACTTCATACTCACATCTGACTTCCGATCTCTATAAAAGTCGAGGAGAATATTAGTATCGATAAAGAGCAACGCATCCATTTCGTCTTTTTTCTTCCTAGTCACTCGATCTCCTAGTGTCCTTTAACAGCGTAATTCAACGAACACGTTCGCCTATCACGCATTCGCATAATTCCAGAATTTTCCGTGTGGAGAAGAGAGGCATTCCTATAGAGAAACAAGCACATAACCCAATCCACCACGGCTACGGCAGGAGTTATGCGCCTTTTCTGGAGCCAACCCTGCTCACTGTTCCGGGCGTATAACTCCGCCCGATTCCGTCACTGTTTCCAACCCTATCAGAAGGTTATCGGAATTTCGCCGGTCTTTTACGAACGCGTTCGTAAAAGACCGTTGCCTGAAGCATCAGTGGCCCTAACCAAAGGGTAACCCCCGGGAAATGGTATCGGCCCGCCCGAGCCTTTACTGTGCGTTCCCGACAATTGGTAAAGGAGGCACTTTATGAACAAATTAACTCTCAGCGCACTGCTTATGGTTTTGACTCTGGGCCTGGCTGCTTGTGGCTCTGAGAATGAGGACGAAGCTGCGCTCGAACAGGCTGCAGAAGATGCGGAACAGCAAATGGACGAGGCTGGCAACGCCGCAGAAGAGACTTATGAAGAAGCCACCGGCCAAGATGAAAGCGCCCTGGGCGAGCTGCAGGAAGGCGCGGAAAACGCCGGTGAGGCCATCGGCGATAGCGCGGAAGAGGCGGGTGAAGAAGTAGCCGAAAGCGCCGAACAAGCCGGCGATGCCATCGAAGATGGTTACGACGAAGCGACCAACTAAGCCCTGTTCACGGTGACCGCCACCTGAAAAACAGGCAACAAATGCCCGGTTAAACCGGGCATTTTTATTCTTTTCGGTTAAAAAGCACGACCTCGAAAACCTGACTCAAATCAATCACGGGTTCTTTTCCAACAGACCTGACCACTACCTACCAAACTCCCCGCCCATCCGCTCCGTAACGTCGATAACACACCGTCATATCTTTATTACCAAAAGGAGGCAGCCAGATGGCTCTCGAGGTAAGTTTGTTTACGGTTTTTATCGCGGCGTTAATTACGGCTCTCACCACCGGCCTGGGTGCCCTGCCCCTTGCCGCGAACCGCCAGCTCAACGCGGTTTGGTTGAGCGTTGGCGCGGCTGTGGCGAGCGGCTTGATGCTTTCCGCCAGCCATAGCCTGACAGCCGAAGGTATCGGCAAGCAGGAGTGGCTCACCTTACTGGGTATGCTGGCAGGCCTGGCAGCCGTTTATCTGGCCCATCAGTGGATCGAGAGCAAAGGCGCACCGGATGTCAGTGAACTCAGCGGGGCGGACGCCAAGAAAGCCTTGCTGATTATCGGGGTGATGACCGCTCACTCTTTTGCCGAGGGTATCGGCGTTGGCGTCTCCTACGGAGGCGGGCAGGACCTGGGTGTGTTCATCACCGCTGCCATTGCGGTGCATAACGTACCAGAGGGCCTCGCCATTGCGCTGGTGCTGGTTCCGCGCGGCATGTCGGTGACAAAAGCAGCAGGCTGGGCGATTTTCAGCAGCTTACCTCAGCCGGTGATGGCGATCCCCGCTTATCTTTTTGTCAGTACTTTCAAGCCTTTCTTGCCCTTCGGCCTGGGCCTTGCGGCCGGTGCGATGATCTGGATGGTATTCGCAGAATTGCTGCCGGATGCCAACAAAAAGCTTAAGCCGGAATCAGTGGGCGCACTGGTGCTGTTAGCGTTTCTTGCCATGCTCGTGTTTCAGATCCTGATTCACTGATTGGATACGCTTTTCACTGATTAATGCCCACCGCGCCTGAGCGCTCTGCCCAAAGCCTGGAAATAGGTCTCAAACGCCCGGTTCGTCCGGGCGCGTTCTTCCCCTTGTGGATACAGCCCCAGTTTTGCTTCGTCGGTTTCTTTCGTGCCTCGCACCAGGAAGGCGTTTTTGCAGGTGGCGTCCTGCACGAAGGCTTCGAAGGCGCGGGCGCAGAGTTCTTCCGGTTGGCTGTAGTAGTACACGCCGGCGGCTTTGTCCGCTTTGGCGGAGGTTCGGAACAACTCGCTGGGCTGGTTGCCGGTGGGGTCCAGCAGAATGGCGCGGTAGCAGGCCTCAAGGCGTTCGTTCAGCGGGTGGGCCACGATGTCTTCCCGGGTCAGCCAGAGTTTGGAGCCGAAGGCGCCGGGCTCCACATCGGTGAATACCTTGTCCGCGATGTAGTGATCAAAGGCGTGGAACCATTCGTGGGCGATGCTGCCCGGCCCCGCATTTTTGGCCAGCGAGAAGGTGCGGGTGGCTGGGGTGTAGTGGGCACTCACTCCGGGCCGGCCGCCGGTGCCGTATTGCAGGGCCAGGGTGCCGCGCAGGGAGATCAGGCTTTCGGTGCCGCCGAGGATGGTCATCAGGTCGCACAGGGCGTCGTAGAAAAGCGCGGCACTACGCTGCTTCTCGGGTTCGGTGACCCAACGTCCGATGTCGATGCTGCGAAACTGGAAGCGGCGGCGCACGTCCAGGAAGGTTACGGGGGCTCCGGCGCGGTGGTCCGGGCCCCGGCGATAGAATTGTCTGGCCATGGCACTATTTTACGGGCTATGGACCGGGTTGTCTCAGTGCCCGGCCCGCGTCAGGCCTTCACCGCATTGGCGCACTGGCCCGTTTCTTCCCATTCACTGAGGTTACCCAGGGTGGTGTGGGCGATGCTTTCCAGCGCGTCGTGGGTGAAGAAGGCCTGGTGGCCGGTGATCACCACGTTGGGAAAGGTCAGCAGCCGGGCGAACACGTCGTCCTGCAGCACCAGGTTGGAGAGGTCTTCGAAGAACAGGTCGCCCTCTTCTTCGTACACGTCCAGCCCCAGGTAGCCGATGTGGCCGGATTTCAGGCCCTCGATCACGGCGCCGGTGTCCACAATCGCGCCCCGGCTGGTGTTGATCAGCATTACCCCGTCTTTCATCTTGGCCATGGCTTCGGCGTCGATCAGGTGGTGGGTTTCCGGGGTGAGCGGGCAATGCAGGGTGATGATGTCGGATTCGGCGAACAGCTCATCCAGCGGCACGTATTCCACCCCCACTTCCTCGGCTTCCTTGTGTACCTTGTGGGCGTACCCCAGCACCCGGCAGCCAAACCCGCGCATGATACGGGCCACTTCCACGCCAATCCGCCCGGTGCCGATGATGCCCACGGTGCGCCCGCGCAAATCAAAGCCCAGCAGGCCGTCGAGGGCGAAGTTGCCCTCGCGGATGCGGTGGTAGGCCCGGTGAATCTGGCGGTTGAGGGTGAGAATCATCGCCACGGTGTGTTCGGCCACGGCGTAGGGGGAGTACGCCGGCACACGCACCACGGCCAGGCCCAGACGTTCGGCGGCTTTGAGATCGACGTTGTTGAAGCCCGCACAGCGCAGGGCAATCACGCGGGTGCCGCCGGCCGCCAGCTTTTCCAGCACCGGGGCGTCTACCTGGTCGTTAACGAACACGCATACGGCGTCGAAACCCTGGGCCAGTGCCGCCGTGGTTTCGTTCAGGCGGGTTTCCAGGAAGGTCAGCTCGTGCTGGTGGGCTTCCTGGTTGGCCTGGCCGAGGAACTGTTCGTCGTAGGGTTTGGTGCTGAAAACGGCGACTTTCATGGTTTTACCACTCCAACTGGGCACCGGTCTGGTACTCGATCACCCGGGTTTCAAAGAAGTTCTTTTCTTTACGTAGCGTAGCCTGCTCATCGAGCCACGGCGAGACGTTTTTCGCACCGGGGAACGGCTCTTCCAGCCCTACTGTTCTGGCCCTGCGGTTGGCCACGAAGCGGAACTGTTCGCTGTGGTACTCGGCGGAGTAGCCCAGTATGGGGTCGCGCAGGATGTAGTTGGCGTAGTCGGTTTCCCTGGCTTCGGATTCGTCCCACATGTCGCGCACGGCTTTGGGGTCGAGGGTGATGTTTTCTTCTTCCATGATCTGGTTGACGACTTTCAGGCCGAAGGAGAAGTGCATGGCTTCGTCGCGCAGGATGTACTGGAGCTGTTCGCCGGTGCCGCGCATCAGGCCACGGCGCTGCAGGGCGAAGATGGGGCTGAAGCCGTTATAGAACCAGGCGCCTTCGAACACGGCGGCGAAGAACAGGTAGGACATGATGAATTCGTGCAGATCGTCCCGGTTGCGCAGGTTCAAATCGGAGCGCATGGCGGCGTCGAGGCGGCGGTTGGCCATCTGGATTTTGCCGTGGATTTCGGGCACCACGCGGTAGCGGTTGTAGATTTCGCTCTGGTCGAGGTTGAGGGTTTCAATGCAGTGCTGGTAGGCCCAGGTGTGCATGGATTCTTCGTAAACCTGGCGGGCCTGGTAGATCTGCAGTTCCGGGGCGCTCATTTTTTCCATGACGGCCAGGCCGATGTTGCGCATGGCGAGGATGTCGGAGGTGGTGAGGTAGGCCAGGACGTTTTCGTATACGTGCTTTTCCGCGGGGTTAAGGCGGTGGTGGTAGTCGTGGACGTCCTGGGCCATGTTGACGTCCAGCGGGGTCCAGTGGTTTTTGTTGGCGTTCATGAAGTATTCCCAGGCCCAGGGGTACTTGAACGGTGCCAGCTGGTTGATGTCGGTTTCGCCGTTGATGACGCGTTTGTCGTCTACGTTTACCGGGGCGGGGCCTTCGGTGTTTGTGGCTTTGGATTCGGTTTTTGGTTCGTCGTCCCAGTTGAGCATGGGGGTCTCCTTTGACTCTGTAGCCTTCAATTTTGGGGGAGGAACCGTTCTGGTATCCCCTCCCGAAAACCGCTCGTGAACCCGTCCTTGGGGAGCTTGGCTGTAGCCATCCCTGGCTACAGACATTTTCGGGAGGGGATACCAGCCCGGTTCTTCGCTGCTTGGAGTTATCGCCGCAGGTGTTGGTTTGTTTGTCAGTGGTTACTGACAGGCTTCGCAGTCTGGTTCGTCGATGCTGCAAACCTGCGGCTGCGGGGCAGCGACCGGGGCGGTTTTTTCGGCGCCGGTGGCGCCCAGGGAGCGCAGGTAGTAGGTGGTTTTCAGGCCGCGTTCCCAAGCCAGTTGGTAGAGCGCATCCAGCTTTCTGCCGTTGGGTTCGGCCATGTAGAGGTTGAGGCTCTGGGCCTGGTCGAGCCATTTCTGGCGTCTTGCGGCGGCTTCTACCAGCCATTGGGGGTCGATTTCGAAGGCGGTGGCGTATCTTGCTTTGAGTTCGTCCGGGATGCGGTCGATCTGTTGCACGCTGCCGTCGAAGTATTTGAGGTCGTTCACCATCACGTTGTCCCACAGGCCTTCAGCTTTCAGGTCGCGTACCAGTGAGGGGTTCACCACGGTGAATTCGCCGGAGAGGTTCGATTTCACGAACAGGTTCTGGTACGCCGGTTCGATGGACTGGGACACGCCCACGATGTTGGAGATGGTGGCGGTGGGGGCAATGGCCATGACGTTGCTGTTGCGCATGCCGTTTTTGGCGATGAGCTCGCGCACCGGGGTCCAGTCCAGAGTGGTGTCGGTGTTCACGGCCAGCTCCCCTTCCCTGCGGTTTTCTTTCAGCAGGTTGATGGAGTCGATGGGCAATAGGCCCTGCTGCCACAGCGAGCCTTCGTAGGTTTCGTAGGCGCCGCGTTCGCCGGCCAGGGTGGCGGAGGCGCGGATGGCGAAGTAGCTCAGTTGCTCCATGGACTGGTCGGCGAACTGCACGGCTTCAGGGCTGGAGTACGGCAGGCCCAGTTGGTAGAGGGCGTCCTGGAAGCCCATCAGGCCCAGGCCCACGGGGCGGTGTTTGAGATTGGAGTTTTTCGCCTGGGGCACGGCGTAGTAGTTGATGTCGATGACGTTATCGAGCATTCGCACGGCGGTGTTTACGGTTTTCTCCAGGCGCTGCACGTCCAGCTCGCCGTTGTGGATGTGGGCAGCCAGGTTCACGGAGCCCAGGTTGCACACGGCAATTTCATCACTGCTGGTGTTGAGGGTGATTTCGGTGCACAGGTTGGAGCTGTGGACCACGCCCTGGTGCTGCTGCGGCGAGCGCAGGTTGCAGGGGTCCTTGAAGGTGATCCACGGGTGGCCGGTTTCAAACAGCACGGTGAGCATTTTGCGCCACAGTTGTTTGGCGGAGACTTTCTTGAACAGGCGGATCTCGCCCTGCTCGGCCAGTGCTTCGTAATGCTCGTAGCGTTCGCGGAAGGTGTTGCCGGTCAGGTCGTGCAGGTCCGGCACGTCGCTGGGGGAGAACAGGGTCCAGTCGGCGTCGTCGCGCATGCGTTCGATGAGCAAGTCCGGCACCCAGTTGGCGGTGTTCATATCGTGGGTGCGGCGGCGTTCGTCGCCGGTGTTCTTGCGCAGTTCCAGGAATTCTTCGATGTCCAGGTGCCAGCTTTCCAGGTAGGCGCACACCGCGCCCTTACGCTTGCCGCCCTGGTTCACGGCCACGGCGGTGTCGTTCACCACTTTCAGGAATGGCACCACACCCTGGCTTTCGCCGTTGGTGCCTTTGATGTGGGAGCCGAGTGCGCGTACCGGGGTCCAGTCGTTGCCCAGGCCGCCGGCCCATTTGGAGAGCATGGCGTTGTCGCGGATGGCGCCGTAGATGCCTTCCAGGTCGTCATCCACGGTGGTCAGGTAGCAGGACGACAGCTGGGAGTGGCGGGTGCCGCTGTTGAACAGTGTGGGCGTGCTGGCCATGTAGTCGAAGCTGGACAGCAGCTCATAGAATTCGATGGCGCGGCCGTTGGGGTCGTCTTCGCGCAACGCCAGGCCCATGGCCACGCGCATGAAGAACACCTGTGGCAGTTCCAGGCGGGCCTTGTTCCAGTGCAGGAAGTAGCGGTCGTACAGGGTCTGCAGGCCCAGGAAACCGAACTGGTGGTCGCGCTCGGGTTTAAGGGCATGGCCCAGGGCTTCCAGGTCGAAGGCGGCCAGGGCGTCGTCCAGCAGTTCGTAGCGGATGCCGGCATGAATGAAGGCATTCAGGGCCTGTGGATAGAGTTCCGCCAGCGGCAGGTCTGTGGATAACCCGAGTGCGCGGGCGTTTTCCAGGCGCAGCTGCTCCAGCAACAGGCGGGCGGTGACGGCGCTGTAGTCCGGCTCGCGCTCGATGCGGCCACGGGCGGTCATGATCAGCGCGGACAGCACTTCGGTTTCTTCGATGCCGTCGAACAGGTTGCGCAGGGCATCGTCCACCAGCGATTCGCCGTCGATGCCCGAAAGACCGGTGGCGGCCTGTTCCACCTGCTGTTTCATCAGGCCCAGGTCCAGTGGCGCAATGCTGCCGTCGGCTTTTTTCACGGTCAGGTGCGGGTGGGCTTCCACCGGCTCGTCGAGGGCGCGCTGGCGGGCGTGTTCTTCGCGGTACAGCACGTAGGCGCGGGCCACTTTCTGTTCTTCCGCCCGCATCAGGGCCAGTTCAACCTGATCCTGGATGTCTTCGATGTGAACTTTGCCGCCGGCTTGCAGGCGGCGGCTGATGGCCTGAATGACCTGCGCGGTGACTTGCTGAACGGCGTTGTTGATGCGGGCAGAACCGGCGGCTTTATCGCCTTCCACGGCCAGAAAGGCTTTGGTGACGGCGACGCTGATTTTCGACGGGTCAAAGCCAACAAGGGTGCCGTTGCGTTTGATGACCTGGAGGGCTTCGGTGTCGCTTTTCGAGCCGGGCTGGGGTGCAGCCAGAGCGGGGGAAGACATGGCATTGCTCCTTTAAACGCGTTAGTGATGCTGACTTCGCGTTTACGGGAAAGCATGCCGACGACCTGGCGCCGTATAAGCGCCAAACGCTCCCTCACCACTGGCGGGAGAGGGAAGGGGTAAGTTCTGGTCCGACCTGCTCACCTTGAAACGCGAAGGTGCAGTTAAAGAGCCCCTTTGAATGCTGGAGGCTCCACATCCCTGGCAGGTCTTCGGACTCAGGGGCGTGAACCTGTTGGTTCGGCCTTGCGTGGCGACTTCCCGACGATTGTCAGTGTCTTTGTGCCACGCTCGTTCCCCAATACCGCTGCGCGTCAGTTCCGGAGTCTCACCGGATTCCCGACTACCGTTTGAACAAGGTGATCAGTAGATGATCACAATATATGGTAGTTAACCAAGGACAAGCTCACTATATAGAGAGGCGCAGCCGGAGACAAGGCCCCCGGCTGCCATACAATTCAGATGGCGTGCATGACCATATAAAGCCCCACGCCACCCATCACCAGGGTATACGGCAGGGCCATCACCACCATCTTGCCATAGGACAGCCGCACCAGCGGGGCGATGGCGGAGGTGAGCAGGAACAGGAAGGCAGCCTGGCCGTTGGGGGTGGCCACGCTGGGCAGGTTGGTGCCGGTGTTGATGGCCACCGCCAGGGTCTGGAAGTGCTCGTTGCTGATAGCGCCGGCGTCCAGGGCCTGTTTCACTTCGCTGATGTACACGGTGGCCACGAACACATTGTCGCTGATCATCGACAACAGGCCGTTGGCGATGAAGAACATGCCCGGTTGCTGGCTTTCGGGCAGGCTGAGCACGTAATTGATGATGGGCGCGAACAGGTGCTGTTCATGAATCACCGCGACAATGGCGAAGAACACCACCAGCAGAGAGGTGAACGGCAGGGATTCCTGGAAGGCTTTGCCGATTTGCCCTTCGTCGGTGATGCCGGTGAAGGAAGTCACCAGGATAATCACCAGCAAACCAATCAGACCCACTTCCGCCAGGTGGAACGCCAGGCCGCACACCAGAATGCCGGCGGCCACTGCCTGTACCCATAAGGCGGCCTGGTCGGCCTTGGTGCGCCGGGCCCGCTCGTTCTCGGCGAACTCTTCCAGCACCCGCCGAACCGGCCTGGGCAGCCGGCCGCCATAACCAAACCAGCGCAGTTTCTCCAGCGCCCAGCAAGTGGCAAAACCCGCCACCAGTACCGGCAGGCTGATGGGCGCCATGTGCAGGAAGAACTCGACGAAATCCCAACCCACCACTTTGGCAATCAGCAGGTTCTGCGGCTCGCCCACCATGGTGGCCACGCCACCCAGCGCGGTGCCAATGGCGCCGTGCATCAGCAGGCTGCGCAGGAACGCGCGGAAGTCTTCCAGGTCTTCACGATGCAGTTCGATAACTTCATCGTCGCTGTTGGCATTGTGGTCCTTGTGCTGGTAGCCCTTGCCGGAGGCCACCTTGTGGTACACCGAGAAAAAACCCACCGCCACGCTGATAATCACCGCCGTTACGGTAAGGGCATCCAGAAAGGCGGACAACAGGGCAGCCGCGCCACAGAACAGCAATGACAACGCTGATTTGGAGCGCACCCCCACCAGGATCTGGGTGAAGGTCACCAGCAACAGCTCTTTCATGAAGTAGATACCCGCCACCATGAACATCAGCAGCAGGATCACCGGAAAATTGGTGAGCACCTCGGCGTACACCGCATCTGGCGTGGTGAGGCCAATCAGCAGGGCTTCCACCGCCAGCAGGCCACCCGGCAACAACGGGTAGCACTTGAGGGCCATGGCGAGGGTGAAAATGAACTCGGCAATCAGTAACCAGCCGGTTACCCCGGGGCCAAGTACATACATCAAAACAGGGTTGGCAATCAGGAAAAGCAGAATGACTTTCTTGTACCAGGCAGGAGCCCGGCCAAGGAAATTGTGGGTAAAGCCGTTGATGAGGGTATTGGCCATTGCACGATTCTTTCTGATGGTGGCTGCCGAAGGAGTGTGCCGCAAATTACCGCGAACATCCTTGATATTTGTGCATCGGACGCTGGCCGAAAGTCGCGAAAAGGCGCTTTGAAAGCAGAAAGAGTTGGGCGCTTGCCCGGTGCGCCCGTATTATAAAATCAGGAAAGGTAGCTTGCGATATTTGTAATTGTACCGACGCCGGTTATTGCCGGGACTGGTCAACAATGATCAGCTCATCCAGGTCGAAACCTTTGGCGCGGGCCGTTTCTTTGAAGTCTTCCAGTACAGAATCACTGACCTCCGGCGTTCGCGCCATCAGCCAGAGGTAGTCGCGGTTGTAGCCGGTGATGTAGGCGCGGGAATAGTGGTCATCCAGACCAAACACCACGTAAGACGCGTAAAAAGGCCCGAAAAACGAGACTTTCAGGTGGCCGGCACCACTGTTATCCACAAACACCGCCCTGCCCTCGGCTTCTTCCCACTCGCCGCTTTCTTCGTTGTATCCCCGGTTGATGACCTTGATACTGCCGTCGTCGTTCTCGGTGTATTCGGCAGTGACCTGGCTCAGCCCCTCCTCGAAAGAGTGGTCCAGCCGGGCGATTTCGTACCAGGTGCCCAGGTAGCGGTCTTTGTTGAAATTATCCACAGGCTCGATGCCGTCCGGCAGGCCTGTGCAGCCGGCCAGTCCAAAAAGAAGCGAGACTGTAGGACCGGAATAAAGTTGGTAACAAAATACCTTCCCGAGCTCAATTTTACAGTAATTAATCAACCATAAAGATAAATAAAGTTGGTAACTTTCTAAGGACCCAGAGCAAAACCCCTCGAAAATCATGGTAATAAAGTTGGTAACTTATCATTGGCAAGCTCCCAGTAAACGATCTGAGCTTCCCCCAATGAGGCCCTAAAAGGGTACAAACTGTCGCAAAGCGGAACCGGCTAACCTTGGAGAATCAGCTGAAAAGCCAGTCGGCGTAACGCTATGTGGTTAAGCTCTTATTCATGAAGCCATGGCGCATAACTCAGGCCAACCAACACACTCTCAGGGCTCATAAACCTTGCGACTGTTTGCCCCCAGGGTTCAGTCCGGGTTTCATGAACGAATTCCTGACCCCTTTCCTTCATTTCTTTCAATGCCGCGTCCACTGCAGCCGCGTCCGCCAACTCAAATTCAATTGTAGCTGTCGGCTCAGGAACATGGTCAGGCCATTCCTCCTGCCCAAAACAAGACTGGGCCGCCATAGAGAGGGGTCATACCCCGAAATGATGCGCTCCGGGGAGCGTATCCATGAAACGATAATCGTCCATCTTTTCTAGCGGCAAGCCTCGCGCACCCTCATACAAAGACGCACTCGCCGCAGAATCTTTAGTAATTGACGCAAACCCCGCAATACACTTAGCTTCCATTCATTCCCCCGCCACTGATGGAGCTGGCTCATATCTGCGTTAGTACGATTTGACTCGTTAGCCGCGTATCACTGTGAGCCCATTAGCCCTTGCTCAAATGCTGCTTGGTTTTCCTGGGCAATTTCATTTTTTTGTCAAGCCATTGCAACACAAATCGGGATCCATTTGGCGCATATGGACCGGTGAGAATGTCCAGGGTTGGGACAGAGCCAGATATGCGCAGATTGAAATCTTTATTGGGGACTTCCGCAAGATCCACGTGCACAGGAGCGAACCATGGGTTGTACAAGTTGAATCCCTCGACAAGATCCTGATCAAACTTTCTGAGAGTTTCTTCTATCGGGGGCACGCCGATCCGCTGCCGCAAGCCAAAAACAAAGCTATCAAGCGCAAATAAATAGCCTGTGTTGAAGTTGACTCCAAACGAATTATAGCGGTTGTCGGGACTTCCCTGCATTTCAATGCCATTGATGAATTGAGCTACAGATAACCCTTCAATGGACTCAGAGACGTTTTGGTGAATCTTAATTGCTGGATGGAAACTCGTGTCAACGGTTAAGAGCTCAGCATCTACTGAGCACGCTTCAGAGTATAAATCGGCAATCGGATGACCTCTGAAGCGATTAACCGAAGCACCCCTCATTAAAAGAAAAGCTTTGAGGTATTTTTCAAGCGCTTGACACGCAGCCCAAAAAAAAGCGCGATGCATTCCTTTTTTTGCCAGTAACCGAGCAGTCACATAGTCTTCATCTGCAGGTTTAACAAAAGAATCGCTGATTACTTGTACAATGTATCGTTCGATATTGGCTTGCTCATAGTCAGGTAGTTTGTCGAAGTGCTCAAGCTCATCTCCACACTTGAAACTGTATATGTAGCTCAATCTTCTTTCGCTCATTCAGCTTCTAACCTCGAACAGGCGCAAAAAGTGTTCCGGCGAGCGCGACGCAGCAAAATGGAGACGAAGGCGACCAAGTGCCGCGCTTGGTTAACTGGCGTGCTGGCTGTTGGCACGTCGCTTCCGTTCCTGCTCAGTCATTTGTCCTAAACGCTCCTCCAGGGAATCAAGTCCAAGTTGCGCACGGCGCTCATTAACCGAGGCGGGATCCTTGATGGGAAACGGTGTTGGCCACCCGTTTTCATCAACATCAAACTGGGTGCCGTAATATTGTGGCTCGCCGGCTAACGTCCGCACCCGATCCTGAAGAAACGCCAACTGCCAACCCTCGGCGTCGTCTTTCGCAACGGCTTCCTCCAGCAAGTGAACGCATTCCGCCATGAACCCGGCCTCGGACACCGAATGCTGAGCCACCAGCCAGGCGGCTTTGGAGGCTTCCTCTCCGACCAAGGAAATACCAGGCCAGCAGTGAGCCCTGATGATTTCCTTCAGGCGGGAGGCGTTGCGCTGGTGCAGTGCTTTCAGTCGGGGATGGTAGGAATCCGACGGTAACTCGCCGGAATCGAAGAGTCGCTGTAACAATCGCTGGTCTTCTAACAGCATCATGACCAGCTCATCCGCAAGACTCTGATTCATGGGCTCCCTCCCAGTTGATGTCACAAATAAGCGCCGCCCCGGCAGGGGCATCCGGTGGCAGGCCTTCATGCCGGAAACTCGATTGATTTGTTAAATGTCGTCTCGCCACTCTCTATGCTTACAGGCCCTATCGTACTCAAGCCATGGCAGGTCGTGCGACACCCAAATATGAGCCTCTGGTTTTAAACCGGGATCATAGTCCAGAGTAGCTACCCGAACAATGACGTGGGGTTGCGCAGGCCTTTCAGCCACCAAATGGGAACCACAGCGTTTGCAAAAATGGCGCAATTTTCCAGGGGATGATTCGAACGTAGAAATAGAACGCTTACCTCTGAGCCAACGGAAATTCTCGCGCTTTACTCCCGCAGTGGAGGCGAACGGTGCAGCATGGGCTTTACGACAAGTCTGACAATGGCAATGAACGATTGGCATATCCACTGAGTCGATTTCGTAACTTATCTCGCCACACAAACAGCTTCCCTTCAACCCCATGAGAGATCTCACTCTGTAAATTTAAAACTTAGCTTTGGAATGTGCCGAAGTGGCCCGTAGGGTCGTCCGACAACAGCCAATGGTTATGCCGATTTTGCCACCAACATCTCAGTAGCGCCCTTTTGAAAACGATAGCTAACAGGCTGCAACGAGACAGCGATTCCGTCAGCGGATAGTCCCGCCATGACCGAATCAAGGTGCTTTGAGGTTTTTCCGTCCAGCGAGACAACTGGAAAGACGCGAACCTCAGAGGCAACTCTGCATAACTCCCGCATTGATGCCAGATGGGCCGCCCGATCTAAATGATCACTGTAAAGGAAAAGAAAGTGAGAACAGAGTGCCAGATCAAACTTGGAGTCAGAGAATCGCAGCATAGGCAATGACGCCGACACATACCGTCCTTGTTGGTAACCAGCATCAAAATCGGACAGGAACCGCGACATAGCTTCCATCCGAACCTCGCCAAGATGCTCAACGCTATTGAATGAGTCCCAAACATAACTGTCTGCGGCCTGTTGCATCTTGGCCATGATTTCTGGGTACACCTCGCCAATTCGGTGACGCACTTCATCAACCTTGAATTGATATACCGGATCACATGAGATGACTTGGCATCCTACCTCTGTCGCCTCAGCATTGAAGCTGGCCGGGCCATCGCCGCAACCCAGAATTTTCTTGTTCAGGTCATCATTCGATAGCTCAAACATCGCCTGATATTCCTTTAGCGATCGCCCCCACGGAACTACATTAGCTAAATCCAACATCAGCTCTCCTTAGTCTGTTTGACGAAGCACGATGGTGACGAAGGAGCCGCGTAAAGCGGCATCTGGCAGCCTGATCGGTCATTGCCATACTGTAAAACTTAGAAAGCCGCTCCGCTCAGTAACTTCATTATACTGCAAATGGTTTTGTGGTATGACGGCAGGTGAAGTGCGCGACCTCGAACAGTAGCTCCATGTGTAATAATGTCGTCAACGGAATGCGAATCAAATGGTCATCACCGTCACTCAGTTCGTTTAACATTAAAGCATCTCAAGATGGAGGTTCTATGCCAATGATGCCAAGAATTTTATTGCCGCTTTTTCTAACCGGCCTTTCTGTACTTCCCGCCTTCACGCTGGCCGAAAATGCCACTCCTGAGGCCTACATTGGCAGCAAGCATTTGGTCTTGGAAATCCGGCACTGCGAATGCGAAGCCGTCAAGCCGAATGGTCATCCGTCCGTATTGCTGTCAGATTTTTTGCAGGAGTCGAGTGTTGTGAAAACGGCTGTGTTTACTGAAGATAACGGCTTCGTCGCGTCCGATTACGTCACCATGGGGTATGAATTCAGCCCAATCAAAGACTCATCCGACACGTTCTCGTTCAACTATACGGGTACACATACGACAAGCAGCGGACAAAGCTCGGGAAGTGGGGAGTTATTGCTGGAAAAAGGACAGTGGGTCCATTTGTTTGGCTCGCACCACGAAAGTACATCAGGAGCACGCCACGCCAATGTTGCAGTAAGACTGGTAGAATTCGAAGGTTCCTGAGGGCCAGTTTTAAAATTTCCAATCATAGGTACACACGGTGTATGTGTTTCAAACGAAAAGACTAATCGTAACGCAGCTATCCCATAAAGATATTCCCGCACTCACTGAAATACTGAGTGACCCTGAGGTCATGAGGTATTCCGTTCGAGGGGTTTGTGATGAAGAAGCTACCCGCAAATTTATAGGCTGGTGCCAGGACTGTTACGCATCCCATGGTATGGGTCCATGGGCATTAACTGAGAAAAGGTCGGGAAAACTTGTTGGCTTCTGTGGTATTGGGCCCGAGCTAGTCGGAGAGGTTGAGGAGATCAACCTCGGTTATCGATTAGCGCGACGATACTGGAATCAAGGGCTTGCAACCGAAGCTGTTAAAGGCGTGCTGCAGTATGCCTTCGATCAAAAACAGTGTGAGTCAGTAGTGGTAATTATAGAGCCAGACCATGCTGCCTCAGTTCGAGTAACTGAGAAGGCTGGGTTCGCCTGCTACACTATGCAAGAGTTTCACAATAGGACTGTGCGGCTCTATCGGATGACGAATGAAGACTGGCACCTGCAGGTCCGAAATGAATTAGCTGTTGTCAGGAATCAACGACCCAATCCCGGTAGAGCTCAGGGGTAATTTCTTCAATCAACACAGGCTCTACAGGAACTCGCGAAACCCACTGGAGAGCATCTATTTGCTCAAAGGTTTCAGATCGCAACTTATAGATATACCCCTTCTGATGCCAGCTTACTTCAGTATCCCTCAGCATTATCCGGGGTGGGCGTTGCGAGGTGTCGACCGAGAAAACCGCACGAGGGCTCAGGGGGTAATATGTGATTGCAAACGGAACAGCTAAATCCCGCTCTGAGACAGCATAAATACCGTATTGGTTGTCAGCGTCACCATGTCCAATGCCCTGAGCTGGCTCTAGCCGAACGGTTTTTTTTCGACTACCGTGATAGAGGTATTCAGGCTTGCCCAGGTTCGGCTCATTTCCTTTGTTTCGCACTTGTTCACACACAACCCCTTGCCCCTCCCGACAATCTAAGTTGGTTGCTTCTTAATCCCAAAGCAATGCTCCTCTGCGGGAAATTCGCCGGCTCTGACCTCTCTCTCATACAGAGCAAACACATCCTTTATTTGAGCGCTCAGATCGACGTACTTTTTGGCAAATTTCGGCGTGTAGTCAGTAAACAAGCCCAGAATATCCTCCGTTACCAGCACTTGGCCATCACACTCGGGAGACGCGCCAATACCAATGGTAGGAATGGCTAAAGATTGCGTAACACGCCGCGCGGCGGCTTCAAATACCCCTTCAATTAAGACTGAGAAAGCGCCAACAGACTCAAAAGCCTGTGCTTCTTCAACCAACCGTTTGGCTGCAGCCTCATCTCTGCCCTGGGCCTTAAATCCGCCCATAGTGTTTGCATGCTGAGGACGCAAGCCAATATGTGGCATTACCGGTATACCACGACTGACCAGGAACTCCACCGTTTCAACAAGCTCTAACCCACCTTCAACCTTGATGCCCTGAGCACCAGTTTCCGTCAGTAAGCGCGCCGCGTTTCGGAAAGCCAGCTCCTTGCTTTCTTGATACGAGCCATAGGGCATATCGATAACGACACAGGCTTTCTGGCTGCCACGCACCACTGCTGCACCATGGTTAATCATCATATCCAGAGTAACGGGCAACGTAGAATCGTATCCGTAAGCCACCATCCCTGTGGAATCCCCGACGATGATCAGATCGACAAAAGGGTCCATGAGTTCTGCCATGGGCTTCGTGTATGCAGTGAGAGAAACGATGCTGCCTCGTCCTTTCATGGCCTGAATCTTAGAGGTTGTTATCTTCTGGCTGGAAGTATGAGTACTCATATTCACTCCTATCCTTGATCAGTTAAATCACAACGAAATTGAGAAACCGCACCACCCCAAACGCCACAACGCCCCAGACGACCGGCCATCCCAGGGACTTTGTTTTCCACCAGACCAGCAGGGTTACGCATCCCCCAACAGCCGTTGCAACCCAGGCATTCAGGGTGCCGGCTACGGGAACCAGCGAAGCCCCCAGCATGGCCGCGATCATCACCGGGCCGAGCACCCCGAGCCACTTGGGCATGGCCGCTGTAGCGCCCTGACTGTCTTCCCGGGCCAGACGCCTCTGCATCCACACCAGTGGTAACAAACGCATTAAGAATGTACCCGCTGCGGCAACCATCACCGCAACCCACAGCTCACCAGCCATGCGTTAAACCTCCGCCCGTGTATTGGATTGCATCACAAAGAACACCGCAGCGCCCAGAAGCGCCGCAACCGGTATCGCCATATTGGGCAGGCCATTAGCCGCGAACAACAACGCTACGACAATGGCACACCCCAGCGCTGCAGCCCATAACCAGGAAGTGAATCTCGGGGCCAACAGCACCACAAACAGAGCCGGTAGCGCGAAGGGCATAACGTCATTCAGCAATGGCCAGCGCCCGGTCAGCTCCTGCCCCGCAAAAGCTCCCAGGGCCGTGCCCCCTACCCAACTGAACCAGGCAAGCAACATGGCGCCAGTGAACCACCCCAAGCGTTCCGAGGATGGCAACGCCGGCAGGCGGGTGTGCGCCAGGGCAAAGACCTGATCTGTCAGCCCGTGCATCAACCAGAACCACCACCGGTTCCCGGTGAGCCAGGGCGCCAGGTTCGGCGCATACACCATATGCCGGGCATTGATCAGCAGCGTCATCACAACCACAAGCCACAAGGGGGCTCCCGAGGCCACCATGCCAACAAACAGGAACTGGGAGGCACCCGCATAGATGACCAGGGAGATGATGATGGCTTCCCAACTGCTAAAACCAGCCTGATTGGCGATCAGGCCAAATGAAATTGCTACCGGAATGTATCCACCCAGCAGCGGAATCGCATCCCGTACCCCTCTCAACCAGGCGCGCCCGCCCGCGCTGACTACCTGAACACTCATAATTCCTCACCTTCTTTTTGATACACGATGGTGACCAGTAAGGTGGCCCAGGCTTCCCGGGTACGATATAAGTGTGGCTGATCAGCATCGAAGGTGTGGCTCTCGCCAGCCCGCAAATGCTGGCTGTGGCCAGTGACACCGACTTCCAGTTGACCGCTGATGACGGTAACAGACTCCACCGTCCCTGGCGTATGCCCCTCCGCCATACGCGTCGTGTTGGGGGCACAGGACATCCAGTAGGCGTCTACCCGGGGATTGTCTCCCCCCTGATCCACAAGCCGGACCTGCACCCCTTCCTCACCAACCGGCACACGGATCGGGGCAACCAGGTTGCCGAAGGGGACATTAAGCTGAACCGCCAGTCGCCAGATGGTATCCAGGGTCGGATTCCCGTTTCCCTGTTCCAGGCGGGAAAGATTCGATTTGGCAACACCTGCGGCGGCGGCAAGCCCCGAGAGCGACCATCCGCGAGCCACCCGCAAGGACTGAAGGTGTCGCCCCAGGGTTTCGAGAGAAAGCTGATCCATGTAAAACACTTCCAATGTTCTATTTACAGAACGTTCTACAAAAGGAACAAAGAAATGTCAATGAAGAGGTGTCGGTAAATCACCGGGGAGCATTGTCAAACTCCTTGTATGCGACGGCATTATTCCCGATCGTCGCACGCGCAAGCTGCGCATCAACGATACTTTCAATAACGCCTGGAAATCTGGCAATGCCCTCCCAAGCGGTGATGGTGATCCGGGAAAGCGACATTCGCTAATACAGTCGAGGAGCTAGTCAGTGATTGGTAGTTGGTGCGAGATTGCTCTTTTGCGTGGCAACCGAATGATCATAATGCACGTCTAGCTTGGGACTGCTTCCTCGCCACCAATGGCAAAATTTGGGCTACCCACAATTAAGTGGCGCATAACGGCATCGTATAGTTGGCCGCATATGGCGTTACTTCTTTTGTTTGGGCTTGCTAGATTCACGTTCAAAGATGGTAGCCTTGGGAGCCCGTGCTGACTACCAAGACGTTTGAGTGTGGAAGGTATTGTCGATCTGGGCAGAGCAGAAACTACGGCCCCGCTTTCCACCGCCGCCACAAGCCCCCCATAACTGTAGGTCTCGTATTCCACTCGATACTCACGTCCCGCACCTTTGAGAGCACCGAGCATCACTTCTCTGTCAGGGCAGCCGTGCTCAAACAAAGCTACGGGCACCGTAGTTTGTTGCCAAGCTAACGATTTTCGGGCACATACCCATTCTAACGGTTCGACCCTGATGGGCTCTGCGTTAATGTCAGAAGGACAATGCTGTGCCAGAGCAATATCGAACTCCCCTTTTTTATAACGCTCCCAGATACCAGTGCTAAAGCTGCAATCCAAAGTTACTTGCACGTTGGGAAACTGGCATTTCCAATGCTCAAGTAGTCCTGGTAGTAGACAACTTGCATAACAATCGGTGGTGGCAAATCGAATGATTTGTCGGTCAACGGTGTTCTGCGTCAACCACAACTCAGCTTCATCGTTTGCGGTGACGACCTTTTGCGCCCTCAGGTAGAAGGCCATACCTTTTTCAGTGAGGGTGACGCCATTCGGATTCCGTTGAAGCAACGGCGCGCCAACCTGACGTTCAAGCTGCTGCACTTGCCAGCTGACCGTAGACTGGGCCAGGAAAAGTCGTTCTCCTGCCCGCGAAAAACCGCCCGTATCCGCAACATATATAAATGTACGTAGCTGATCCAAGCTCCATTTCATTTTGATATCTCCTATGACCGGCTCGTCTCAACTGCTTGATGTGCGCATGTTGGGGGGAACGGCAATCGAATGGACAAAAAGGAACGCTGATCGAGTATCGAATAAGTTGATACCCCCAGACAAGTTTTTTCGTTTCCAACTTACCTGTGTCCCTTTGTACGCTCTGCTCCACTGGCTTTGGAAACAAACACATGGACGCGACTATGACAGCAATGACGAGTTCCCTTGGCAGCAGAAGTTTGGGCGGAGCTGCTCAAACACGTCTCTTACGAATGCCCCCCTCAATGCCCTACCCAGCAACGGTTGAACCAATTGATACTTGCTTCTCAGCGCTCGTCGGGTCAAGACTGAGGGAAGCGGGGTATGAATAGCACTCGTACCTTTGCTGGGGCGCCCCTTTTGGTTCCGACGAGCTGGCTTAAATGGGGAGGTTGGTGCCTACTTGTATGGATAATTTCTTCCGTGTTTGGGTAAATTGAGGCCCACCCCCAGTGGCCGCTGGGGGCCTTCATGCAGCAGCTCGATGCCTGCAAGGTTCCTCTTCCGAGAGACCGATAACAAGTGTGCAGCGCTGCATGACTCTCAAGCGATAACTCGAACAGTCATCGGGGCCTCGAGCCCGTATAGCAAGGCAGAGTCAGCTTATTATGAACAACACGGAAATCCAAACCCCAGTCAATGTCGGTGTCGATGTCGGTAAAGCCAACCTGGACATCGCCCTTCATCCCTCCGGGCAGTTCTACACCATTCCAAACACCGAAGCCCACGTTCGTC